>JAKVBF010000001.1 GCA_022447555.1 Mariniblastus sp.
AAACAGTCAGGGCCAAAACAGTCAGGGCCAAAACAGTCAGGGCCAAAACAGTCAGGGCCAAAACAATCAGGGCCAAAGTAATCAGGGCCAAAGCGAAAATCCGGGGGCCCCAACGACATCAACCGAAGACCGAGAAGGCCAGCCCAACGGCTCCAAGGGAAAGGGAGAAAGTCGGGGTGGCAGCAGTCAAGCGGGGGGAGGTGATCTCCAAGGGGACACCAACCTTGGAACAGACGAAGTCGATCTAGAGCACGCTCGGCGGGCCACTGACATGGTCTTAAAACGTTTACGCGAACAGCAATTTGACCCCGATCCAGAATTGCTGAAGAAAATGAATTGGACCAAGAAAGACTTGGCCAAGTTTCTGCAACGCTGGGAAAAGATGAAACAAAAAGCGGATGAAGGTAGCCCGGCCGCTAAACAAAACTATCAAAACGCGCTTCGGAGTCTGGGATTAACACCCGGGGGTCAGACCCGGGACCTCAAGGTAGAAAAAGACAAAATGTTTGGCCTCCGAGAAGACGGGGCCGTAAATCGTCCGCCGGCCGAATTCATGGACGATTTTAATGCTTTCCTAAAGTCTCGAAATCGCAAGAAGGAACGCTAACCGACCAACGAACTAAGTGTTTCTATGAAATAAGTAGCGATATCGAAAATCTTGTCAGAACCGATGACGCAGGCACAGCGTAATGGATAAACCCAAAAACCGATTCGCCAAACCCAAAATCCCCCGGCAACCACACTGAACGCACCCCGCATACTTTTCTCCTGTACGCTCGACAATCCGCCATTTTCCATTCAAAATCATTTGTCCTGAAAAGCCTAATTAACCAAGCTCCCGACCTGCCCGGCAACCGAGAAACGCCAACGCGAATCTCAACCGGCGTTCGGGCCTAACACGTAAAACGAGTTATCAAACAATGTCTGAACATGACCAGGTTGATCCACGTGCGGCAGCGATCGCTGACTCAACTGCACCCTCTGAGTCGCCTTCAAAGATCGATCGATCTGATGAAACACCCATGATTGAAGCCGACCGGCTGTCGAAGTTCTACGGAATATTCGCCGCCACGCGCGAGGTCTCTTTCAAAGTCTACTCTGGTGAGGTTGTTGCCTTCTTGGGACCAAACGGGGCGGGTAAAAGCACGACGATGAAAATGCTGACTGGCTATCTGGCACCCTCTCAAGGGGTGGCCCGAATCGCCGGCCATGACATGTCCAAGGATCGTTTGGCGGGCTCGATGAAGCTTGGCTACCTTCCAGAGACAGGGCCGCTCTATCCTGACATGACACCATTCAGTTTGCTGGATTTCTTTGCCGAAGCACGCGGCATGAACAAAAAAACAAAGATGGACCAAATCGAAAAAGCGGTCGAACTCTGTAGCCTATCCAGTGTGATCTATAAACCGATTAACAAATTATCAAAAGGCTATCGTCAACGTGTGGGAATGGCCCAAGCACTGATCCATGAACCGGAAGTATTGATTCTGGATGAACCGACCTCCGGACTCGACCCAAACCAGATTCGGGGCGTCCGCGAAACCATGCACAAACTGGGACAAGAAAAAACCATCCTTTTGTCAACGCATATTTTGCAAGAGGTGAAGGCGATGGCCAGCCGTGTGATTTTAATTAATGAAGGCCAAAAAGTTTACGACGGCCAACTTGAAGAAATGGACCCCAACCATTTGGGGCTAGACCATGTTTTCGCGGATTTGACAGGGCACGACCCCACGACGGGCGTCAAACTCCAGTCCGACTAAGACGACGGTGACTCGGACTAATCGTTATCGTTCGAATTGCCTTTTGCTCTACCTCAATTCAAATAAGCTAAAGAATAAGTCATGCCTGAAACCGTAATCGAAAGTTCGTTATCACTGCAGCTCGTCGAATTTGCGTTCATGTTAGTGATCGATCTTATGTTTATCTTGGCTCTTTTCCTACTGATGCTACCGCTTGGGATTCGGCGCCAAGCGGCATTCGCTGTGATGGGGCGAAACTTTACGGGCTACTTCAGCAACCCAACCGGGTATGTCTTCCTATGTCTATTCGTGTTGCTCACCTCCTTCGCAGCATTTTGGCCTCACGAATTTTTCACGACCAACCTTGCCAATTTCGATCAACTCAACAAGTACCTTCCGTACATCATGTTGATCTTCATCCCCGCCATCACAATGAGTATTTGGGCGGAAGAACGTCGCCAAGGAACTGATGAGCTGTTATTGACATTACCCGCTAAAGATTTTGATATCGTGATCGGGAAGTACTTTGCCGCCGTCTTGGTATTCACCGTCTCTCTGTTGTTCTCCCAGCTATCCAACTACGCGGTTCTGATCGCGATGACGGGCGGTGAATTGGATAGCCTGCTACTGTTCTCAACCTACCTTGGCTACTGGTTTATCGGGATCGCTATGCTGGCCGTCGGCATGGTTGCTTCTTTCCTAACAAACAACCTGACCGTCGGTTTTATTTTTGGCGCTGCGTTTAACGCACCATTGGCCTTTTTCTCTAACGCCGACGTGATCGTTTCGAATTCGAAATGGGTCCAGCAGCTTTACGAATGGTCTCTCCTCCAACGCTTTGAGCCATTCGGTCGCGGATTGATCGCCTTACCCGGTATTTTTTACTTCCTCGGCTTGGTCACGTTAGGCGTTTACCTGAGCATGATTCTGCTCGGCCGTCGACACTGGCTGGGAGGGCGAGATGGGACAACCATGTTGTGGCAATATCTTTTCCGCGCCGTTTGTGTGGCTGCCATCGTGGTCTCAGTTGTCCTTGTCGCTCAATTCAGCCCGCTGAACCACGTTCGTATCGATGTGTCTCAAGGAGGCGTCAGCACCCTGTCTCCCTCGACCATTGAGGTTCTCGATCGTTTGGCCAACGAGCCGGCAAATTCTGATGGACGGGAACCGCCCCGAATCAAAATTGACGCCTTTATTAGTAACAATATTCCGACGGAATACGTTCAGGCGAAAAACGACCTCGTCAATCTTTTGCGCGAATTTGATGTGATGGGCGGCAACCGAGTTTCGGTCAACCTGCGACAGGGAATCGAGCCATTCAGTGCTGAAGCCATTAATGCGGAACAGCGCTTTGGGATTCGACCAACAAAAGTGGTTAGCGAGTCTCGGGGTGCGATCCGAGAAGAAGACGTAGTAATGGGAGTGGCATTTGCCAGCGGCCGGGAACGAGTCGTGATCCCTTTTTTCCCCTACGGCATGCCGGTTGAATACGAGCTTATGCGATCCATCAATACGGTGTCTCGAGCCGAACGCCAAACCGTCGGGATCGTCCAAACGGATGCCTTCATCACCGGAGCGGTACTGAGCAATCAGGGACAACAAGTTCGTATCCCTCGCTTAAAAATCGTTCAGGAACTGGAAAAACAATACAACGTGGAAATCGTTCAGGCTCAAAATCCTATCCCACTCTGGGTCGATGGACCGGATACCAACTCAAGCGAAAATGAGGCAGGACGGGAACAGGCTCGGCGATACGAAGTTCTTTTGGTCGTCCAACCCTCTAAATTGAACCCGGGCGAAATGGACAACCTGATCAATGCCATTCAAATGGGTCAGCCCGTCGTGATTTTTGAAGACCCCCTACCCTTCCCTGATAATTTCCCTCACGTTCGTAGTAGTATGCTGCCCCGCACCATGGCTCGCGCCGGCAACGGCTCTGCTGACATTCAAAAACTTTGGGATGCCTTGGATCTAGATGTCGATCGTGTGATGCGTGAGCAACAAGATTTCCCTTGGATCGTTTGGCAATTATCGTCCGAAAATCCCTACCCCCGGGACTCCACCCTAGACCAACCCGAGCGGGTCGTGATTCGAGACGAGAAAAGAGACGTTGACCCACTATTCAGCTCTCACCCAATCACCGATGGCATCGACGAGTTGTACTTCCAATACGCCGGCTATATTCGGCCGGCGGGCAACTCCTCACTGAATTTCGAGCCGCTTGTCAAAACCGGTAACGCGGGGCGGATTCTGCTTTACGATTGGTTGAGTGCCGGCAATAGTGAAAACTTACGAAACAATGCAAGAGGATCGGCCAACGCAAGCTACTGCATCGCCGCGCACATCACGGGTTCCAATGCTTCCGACGCCCCGTCGATCGATACCGAAGAGACAACCAAGCCCGAACCTCAACCGATTAAGACGCCCTCCAAGTCAAACACAAATGTAATATACGTCTGTGATATCGATGTTTTGGCGGACCTTTTTGTCGAATCCCGAAACTACCCAATACGCAACGGAATTCAGTACCGATTTCAGAACATGTCGTTTGTCTTAAACGCAGTCGACGCGATGGCGGGTGAAAAAGAATATCTCGGAATTCGAAATCGCAAAGAACGGCATGTCACGCTGCGGGTTGTGGAGAACACAACCGAACAAGCCATGGGGCAAGTTTATCAGGCGACCCAGAACTTTGAAAAAGAGTTTTTGATCGCCCGCAACGAGATTCAACAGGATTTGGAGTCTTCCTTAAGGCCATTGGCCGATCAGATTCGAGACATGCAAGCAAGGCAAGCCCGAGGCGAGCGGATAGACACAATGGAACTTTCTGCCAAGCAACAGATTTTCAACCAGTTGCGTCAGGAGCAAAGTGGTAAATTCCAGCGACAAGTTGAGGAACTAGAAAACGAGCGGCGCGAGAAATTGCGGAGTATCCAACTGGATGCCGAATTAGAGATCCAAGAAAAACAGCGGAACTTTAAGTTGGCGGCGGTCATCCTCCCGCCGATTCCTCCCCTGTTGGTTGGACTCATCGTCTTCACACGAAGAAGACTTCGCGAACGGGAAGGCATCTCTAAAGCTCGCCGACTGAAATAGCTAAAATACGAATCAAACAACCCTTTAGGTATTAAAATGAGATCCGCAACAATCTCCACGCTAATGTTGGCCGTTTTGGCTTTATTGGCAATGGCAGCGGCGACGTACTACTATCCGTGGCCAGAACCTCAGGTTGAAACGACCGTCGAGCAACTATTTGAAAGCTATCAAGGTAGCCAAGTACGCGGCATGGAAATTGTGCAGTTCAACCGGGACCGCGGGTCGCTCGAAAAGATCAAACTGGTCCGCCGAGGTGACCGCTGGGTCATTCCCTCAAAACAGAACTACACAGCCTCTCAGGGTGCCCGAATCGCTCTCGCGATCAGTTCTCTTTCTGATCTAAAGGTTTTCGAAATCATGTCGGACAACCAAAAAGATCATCTTGATTTCGGAGTGGTTGATCCAGAAGATTATGATAATGCTGCCAATCGGGGTTCACTTGGAACCAAGCTCACCCTAACGGATCGTAATCAAAAAGAAATTGCCAGCCTGATCATCGGCCTGCCTGTAAAAGATGAAGCCAACATCAAGCATTTTGCTCGAATCACCAATCAGCCAAATGTATACGTGATCGATTATGATCCCCGGGTTTTGAGTACTGATTTTGCAAGCTGGGTTTCGACCAATCCATTGCAACTCGCTCAACGACAGGGTGACAGTGGTCAAGGTGTCAACGCCGTTGATATCGACTTCAATCGGTTGCAGGGCGATGACCCGCTGAAAATGACAAAGGATACGATCTATCGAGCTGAGATACGTCCCACACAAGAGGGGACCATGGGTGTCGCATTGCTTGAAACCTCTATTCCGGATTCAAAAGAGCTTCGTCAACTCACACCGACTGCTCAACAGATTGCTAAGCTAACGGGAATGGGGCAATTCCTGTCCACAATTGTTCTTAATGACGTTACACGGAAAGATCCGAACGCATCCAAGGCAATCAAAAGTCTACAGCCTTTTGACCCCAAACTAACAGAGTCGATGCAGGCATTGGGCTTTCTGAACTGCCGGAATGAGAATGGCAATTTCGAATGTGACCCAGTCAGCGGTGACGTTCGCATTTACACCCCAACGGGAGTCGTGATGACCATGTCTTTCGGTGCCATTGCCGGAACCACTCAAGATGGGACAGGGAAACTGAATTATGCCATGATTATCACCGCCGGCATTAACAAGGAGGCGTTAAAACTCCCCAAAAAACCCGCTGATCTGAACGAAGATCCCAACTCGGATGAAAACAAAGCGTTCCAGCGCTCTGTTCAGGATGCACAAGGTAGGATCGAAGTAGCACAGAACACCGCGAATGAACTGAACAAGTTACATTCAGATTGGTACTACATTATTGGCGATGACGTGATCAAACGACTCAGACCGGAAATCTCTATCCCGCCGATGGCCAAACCGTTAATCGTTCCGACGGATCTACCGAACCAGTCCGAACCTGAATCAGGTAAACCAAACGAGGGCGCGCCAAGCGGAAGCGGGCAATCTCCCACCCCCGCTCTCCGTCTCAGCAACGGGACCGAAGCGGACGAGCAATCATCGGAAAGTAACCAAAACGGAGGCGTTAAGCTCCCTCAATCATAACCGCGGCCCGCCCTCAAGCCGAACCGACGGAGGGCTTTTTAGCCAGTAAACCTCTCGCTTCGATCGGGATGTCATCAAAAATGGTCACGTCCCTGAAGTGATGTTCGTCATCAGCCCCTCCCGACGAGTCGCATTTCAATTCGTCTCGTTTATCAATTTACAAAAAAGGCGGAGCATGATTCAGCCTGCGAAAATTAAAACATCGCCACGCGGCTGGAAACTCATTCGCAACCGGATCATCGCAGGTCTGTTTGTTGCCCTGCCAATCTTTATCACCTATTTCGTTATTAAATGGCTCTACGATACGCTCTATACTATTGTCATCGGCCCGATTTCCCGGACTCTGTTAATAACTTGGTTTCCACCCAAACCGAAATCAAACGACGCCGGCGTTGTGATTGACGAAGTTTTCAACCCTCCTGCTTATTTTGAATACCTGCTGGCACCCGGCGCCGCTCTGGGATTGGTTCTGACGATCCTTTTTGTTGCAGGGATGTTCTTCAATTCCCGGTTACACCGAACTGTCGAATGGATTTTAAATAACATCCCAGGAGTCAACACGGTTTACGCGGCCGTCAGTAATGTTTTTGACGCAATCCAGCGATCACAATCAGGGGCCGACGACTTTAAACGAGTCGTTTTGGTTGAATTCCCTCACCCAGGGATCAAGGCGCCTGCTTTTGTGACCTCCGAATGTACCGACGTGGAATCCGGTGACCTGATCCTTTGCGTCTATGTCCCCACGACCCCAGTGCCCACATCGGGTTACATGTTAATGGTTCCTGAAGAGCAAGTGGTTGCGGTAGATTGGGATCTACAGGAAACATTGCAGGCTATTGTCTCAGGGGGTTTAACCGTTCCACCAACCGTACAGTATAATAGGACAGCCAAAACCCTTCCATCAACGGATCCTGCTGAACCGACCGGGAATCACGAAGACTGAATCGGCTCATTCTCTTTATGGAAAGCGACGACATCCTTGACCTCGCAAGAATTCAATTTCGATGGCATCGTCGGCCCCACCCATAACTACGCTGGCCTGTCTTTTGGCAATGTCGCCTCCGAGAAATATCAAAACCGTTTCTCCTCTCCGAGGCAAGCGGCACTTCAAGGCCTTGAAAAAATGATGTTCGTCGCCCAGTTGGGCATCGGCCAATACGTTCTGCCTCCCCTACTACGGCCCAATTTTAATTTCCTCAGGAAAATCGGTTTCTATGGCACGGACGGTGAGATCATAGATCAAGCCCATCGCCAAAACCCCTTATTACTAGCAACCGTTTATAGCGCCTCCAATATGTGGACCGCTAATGCAGCGACCGTCTCCCCCAGCGCAGACGCAATCGATCGCAAATTACATCTAAGTACTGCGAATTTGACCAGTAAGCTGCATCGATCTATCGAAGCAGCTTCAACCCATCGGTTACTACAATGCCTATTCGCCGACCCAACGCACTTTACAGTTCACGAGCCGCTACCCGGCACGGCGGCCATGTCCGACGAAGGTGCCGCCAATCATACACGCATCACCGACTACCATGGCAACCCAGGATTTGAATTATTTGTATACGGAAGTCAATGTCTTAACCGTCAACGGATAATGCCAACAAAATACCCCTCCCGTCAGACACTTGAATCGGCTAGAGCGATCGCCCGACGCCACCAACTGAAGCCCGACGAGAGCCTGTTCTTTCAGCAGAATCCGGAAGCTATTGACGCCGGTGTGTTTCACAATGACGTGATCTCTGTCGGGAATGAAGACGTCCTCTTATGCCACGAAAAAGCGTTTCTTGAGCAACCTCAGAAACTAGCCGAGTTACAAGCTCTATTCCAGCATCGCTACGATCGTCCGATGCATATCATCGAATTCAAGGAGCAGGAAATTAAACTACCGACTGCGGTGTCCACTTACCTCTTTAACAGCCAACTCCTGACTCGACCCGACGGGAAAATGACCCTCTTGTCCCCGAAAGAAGTAGAAACAAATCAAGAGTCTTTCGCCTGCACTCAACGTTTACTTGAATCAGCCAACCCGGTAGACCAGGTCGTCTTTATGGACCTACGAGAAAGCATGAAGAACGGAGGTGGGCCCGCCTGCCTGCGTTTGCGAGTCGTCATGAACGAGTCGGAACAAAACGCCATCCACCCGGGGTGCCGACTGACACCTCACCTCTATCAGCAACTTAAAGAATGGATTCAGACGCACTATCGCGAATCGCTTTCAGCCGATGACCTTCGCGACCCTTACCTGATTGAGGAAACTCGCAACACGTTGCAAAAGCTATGCGGAATCCTCGATTTGCCACAAGAAGTGTTGATGATTCAAGATTGAAGATTCCAGCCTTCCTATCAGACAATTCGATCCGGCCGATTCTAGTGTCCAATTGCGGAACCGGCTTGACCCGGAAGCCGAATGCCCTCTACCAATTCAACCACTTCTTTGGGCGGTGGAGCGGTGCCCAAAGACACCAACCAAGTCACAACAAAATTCAAGAGCATGCCTAGAGTTCCGATCCCTTGTGGAGAAATTCCAAATAACCATTGATCAGCTGTAAGAATCGGAGCGTCAAATAGAAACGGCAAAACTTTATCGGCTGTGCACAAAATGATATACGTCATCGTGAATACCAAACCAACGATCATACCGCTGATGGCACCCGCTCGATTCACTCGCGTTGAGAAAATCCCGAGGAAGATCACCGGAAAGAAACTGGCGGCAGCCAACCCAAATGCAAATGCCACAACCTCGCCAACAAAACCAGGTGGATAGACACCAAAATAACCCGCCACCAAGATCCCAAGTAAAATGGCCACACGACCCACCATGACCTTTTTAGTTTCGGATGCTGAAGGGTCGAAAAATCGAATATATAAATCATGAGCCAGTGAAGAACTGATCACCAATAACAAGCCCGCTGCGGTTGAAAGTGCGGCTGCCAAGCCGCCAGCGGCAACCAGAGCAATGACCCAAGGAGGTAAACCCGCAACCTCGGGCGTAGAGAGGACGATGATATCTTTGTCAATCTTAGCTAGTTCAGATCGCTTGACCGTTTTTCCGTCCGTCCCTTTTATCTCCATCAACTTTAAATTGATTCGCCCATCTCGATCTAGATCGTCCACTTTCAACAAACCTGTATTCTGCCACTGAGTGGCCCAGTTCAAGGGCTTACCATCGGGCGATTTCAAAAAGTAAGTGATGGATGTCTTTGGAATGGAGCTGTCATTTGCTGCCTGTTCATTCTTTGTTTGAGCCTGCTGAACAGCCTCAAACGCAGCCTCTCGAGAGCCCGGAAAGTCAAAGGATTGAGGTTTCGCGTCACCTGTTTGCAATTCAATCTGGGTCACTTGGGACTCGTGTAGGTTTTTGATCAAGTTGTATCTTGCGAACAAACCCAGTGCAGGCGCTGTGGTATATAAAATGGCAATAAAAATAATGGCCCAAACCGCAGAATACCGAGCCGCCCGAACATTTTTCACCGTGTAAAAACGGACGATTACGTGTGGTAATCCGGCCGTTCCAAACATCAGCGCGGCCGTGATGCAGAACACGTTGAGTTGGGAAAATTTGCCAAAGGGCTTGGTGTACTCTTGCTCGCCCAATTCCATTAACACCTCGTTCAGTCTTTCGGAAATATCACTAAAGACGAAACCGCTTTGAGGGATTGCATCTTGTGTGAGCATCGATGAAATCGCAATGCTCGGAATCAGAAAAGCCAAAATCAAAATGAAGTACTGAACGACCTGAGTCCAAGTAATACCCTTCATACCACCCAACCCGGCAAAGAAGGCAACAATCCCCATTCCAATCACGACCCCCAACCACAGCTCCACCTCCAGGAACCGAGAAAAGACGACACCAACTCCCTTCATTTGACCAGCGACGTACGTAAGCGAAACAAAGATGGCACACATCGCGGCAACCACCCTCGCCGTATCACTGTAGTATCGGGCTCCAATAAAATCGGGAACCGTGTAATGACCGAACTTACGCAGATAGGGCGCCAAGAGTAAAGCCAAGAGCACATAACCACCGGTCCATCCCATTAAATAAACAGATCCATCGCTGCCGGAAAAGCTAATCAGGCCTGCCATCGAAATAAAAGATGCCGCACTCATCCAATCTGCGGCAGTCGCAGCACCATTGGCGATCGCAGGCACACCCTGCCCTGCGACGTAAAAGCCACGTGTTTCCTTGACCCGACTTCGCCAGCCAATGTACAAGTAAATGGCGAACGTGACCCCCACGAAAGTCCAAGTCCATATACGGGCGGGATCCGCTTGTGCAAGCAATGGTTCTGCAACGTTTAACGAAAACATGGAACACCCAACAAAAAATGTAGTAACAACGCATCCGAGTCCGTGATTACAAACATCAATCAATCACTGACGTTGTACTTACGGTCCAAACGATCCATGACAACCGCGTAGATCACAACCAACGCTACAAAAACAAAAATGGATCCCTGCTGGGCCATCCAGAAGCCCAAACCAAGTTGCCCGATATTGATTTGGTTCATCGACTCAATAAAGAAAATACTCAGACCGTATCCAACCAGAAACCAAACGGAAAGAAGGAAAACGACGACCTTCAGATTCGCGCGCCAATATTTGGTTTTGCTGGAGTCAGACATCATCGTAGCCAAGGGGTGTATAGTAAGCTAATGAATACAAACAGGATTTGTTATCATAACCCTGTTCACGAACCTGCACCACTAATGTACTGACGCCAAGATTCCAATTGCTCGAGCGTTAATCCATTAGCCCTTTTCAATTCATAACGAAATGATCTTCGATCTTCTCCGCCGATCTTGACTTTGATTCGTAAACGACCATTTTCTTCATATCCAAACTTGACTTCGATCGGTGTCCCAACGGGCAGGTTCTCTGGCAGGTCCCAAATCGTGCATCGCCCAATTTGCGAACAATCAGCAGGATTAGTGCTTTCTCCCTCGACGATTTGGACCAAGATCGACTCCTGATCGGCTTTATGAGTTTTGAAAATACGGCGTGACGTGACCGGGATAGGCGTGTTTCTCGGAATTAACTGCACCACTTGAGGTAACCCTGTTTCCACTTCATTGGCAACCACACCGAGCGTGTGTGAATTGACATTTCGAATACTGTTGAGGGGAAGCGTTTCCCGGTAATCCTCTGTTAACATTGCCGAACGAATCGCAGCGCCGTGGGCAACCGCTTCGTCTGGCGAGAGGCTGTTGTCAGGAGACGAACCGGAAAGACTTTGCAGTAAATCTTGGACTGCTGGCATCCGCGTTGAACCACCGACCAATAGCACTCGGTCAATATCGGTCCACTTCATATTTGCCTGCTTCATCGTTTGCCGGACCGTAAAATCTGTTCGGTCTAAGAGATCCTGGGTCATCCGCAAAAACTCATCACGCGTGACGTCAACTCGCATGGTGGAACTACCAAAGGCACAGGTAACCGAGGCCCGTCCGCGGGCCGATAATGTCTCTTTGGCTTCTTTGCAGTCCCTGATCAACTTGCCCAAAGCATCACTATTCTCACGAGGATCAAAACCGTGCTCGTCTTTAAAGGCGTTCGCGACATGATCAATGAGTCGCTGATCCCAGTCACGGCCGCCCAGCTGGTAATCACCATCCGTCGCTATGGTTTTGAAATCACAATGGTCGGCTTCCATAATGCTGACGTCAAACGTGCCCCCACCAAGGTCGTAGACGAGAAATCTAGTTTTCTCAACGGCGACTCCCTTTGGATCGAGCCAACCATTCTGAAATCCATAGGCAATCGCAGCCGATGTCGGCTCGTTGATAATATCCTGAACCTCGATCCCCGCGATCATACCGGAGTCTTGGGTCGCCTTACGACGCACCTCATCAAAGTAAGCGGGCACCGTAATGACCGCTTGATCAAAATCACCCACCACCCTCATCGCATCTTGTTTTAGTTTTCGCAGGATCCACCCTTGCAACGCCTCTGGGGGATAACGCCTGCCCGCAATTTTTTTGTCATAAACCCTTTGGCCAATTTGACGCTTGGGACATTCTGCGACCTGATCCAGCTCAGAAGCAATCGCTTTGGCCGCCTCCTTACCCACAATCACTTCCTCTTCATCAAACAACACAGTACTGGGCGTCAACAAATCCCCCTCGGCGTTCGGTACCGACTCGGGTCGTCCGTTCTCGTTGACATAGGCGATCACGCTAAATGTCGTGCCGAGATCGATACCCACGGGGGACTGTTTTTTTGACTCACTCATATCGTCACACTGAATAGAGGGTAAAAATCTTCATTTGCGATTAGCATCCAGATAAACCAACGAATTGGACCAACTGTCCACCTTCCATTTATTCTTGTCAGGCAATCAAATTTACACAAACCGAATGTAACGATTTGGCAATATTGCAAAGAAGAAATTTAAGCATTGAACAGGTTATGAGGCATCATTTGGGGAAGCTTGGAAACGGTTTACCGTAATCCACTTACTCCATTCTGCGGAATGTTTTTGGATTAGCAAAGCGTTGCTATCCCACTCATTTCTTTTCACTTTCTCCGACACAGCGGCCCGATTAAATGAGATACATGGATGAGTGTGCACTTTTGGTCTCAAGGAGGGATCTGGTTTAAAACCTCTTTGATATGAGGAAAGATCCATGCCTATTGAAATGCTTAACTCGGTAGTCGTTGTCAGCTTTGCAACCGTTTGGGTTCTTATCGGCCACTTCACCATTTTGCAGAAATAAACAAACCGTCAAAATAGAATAATGGCAGCAGCATTGGCAGTTAGTATTCACACGGCTGCACTTAATGCGGTGCCTTTTTTTGCTGTGCGTTTGGAATCAGTTGCCTAGAAAAAGCTTCGTCATGGCCGAATTCTCGATGGTGGTGTATCCTTTTATACATGCCTACCCGAGATTCCGAATCCTTCGAAACGAGTCAGTCCGCTGCCGTGCCAACCACACGGGTCGAGTCAGATCTCGCGCATACGAACCCCAACCCGCGAACGATGGCTCCGAATCTTCGGCCAATCAGATCGGTGAGAAAACGCAAAATCAAAATACCGATTTTACTATTCGTAGCAACCTGTTTATCGACGTTTTGGGTGGGTCTTACGGACTGGCAGCCTATGGCACCTTTTTCGGCCACCATCCTCCAAGATTACCCTTTGGGGCTGCGTCAACAGTTTCTTCTCAACTGGGGGCAGGGGTTGGTGTACATGTTCAGTATCATGCTTATCTTATTGCTGCATGAGCTAGGTCATTTTTTCACGACTATTTTTTATCGAGTGCCGGCAACCGCCCCCATTTTTCTACCTTTCCCGTTCAACCCGATCGGGACATTGGGAGCGGTTATCGGAATGCAGGGAACCATGGCTAATCGACGTCAGATTTTTGACATCGGCATCGCAGGCCCTCTGGCTGGACTGATCGTTGCCATTCCGCTTGCTTATCTCGGTGTTAGCCAGCTTGATTTTTCCATCCCTCCACGTGGCGGAATCGGCTTTCGACTTCCACTGCTAATGCAATGGATGATCAGCTCAATTGGCGTAGAAGGCTACAATTCGAGGGAAGCCATCGTTTGGATCAATCAGCTCAATCCATTTTTCGCGGCGTCATGGGTCGGCTTATTGATCACCGGCTTGAACATGATGCCCGTCGGTCAATTGGATGGAGGCCATATTACCTACACGTTGTTCGGCAAAGCATCCCATCGGATCGCGGAAATCACAATCGTTGCCGCAATCGCCTTTATGGTTTACTACCAGCAATATGTGTTGATTGTGATGGTCGGCCTGATTCTGATCATGGGCACTCACCACCCACCGACTGCCGATGACACCGTTCGAATGGGACCCTTACGATGGGTGTTGGGAATCGCCTCGCTGGCCATCCCGATCCTCTGCTTCCCACCGCTCGTATTCAAAATCGCTTATTAGTGCCCGCTTTCTCTCACGGATGACAGCCAAGCGGTCCGGCCAAACTAAAGTCTTGAATATTTTCACAAACAGGCTCACAAACATAGTAGTTCCTTGCAACCCGCATCCGGAAAGGGCAAAATATCCGCTCGGAAACAGTTAAACGAAAACCACCGGCCTGACCCTCGCGTGTCCAAGCACGAACTATCGATTAGGTTTTAAAATTTTTGGAGATCTAAATGTCGCGACCTGTCACTTTATTCACTGGCCAATGGGCCGATCTACCGCTCGTTGAAATGGCCAAGTTAGCCGCAAGCATGGGTTACGACGGTATCGAACTAGCCTGCTGGGGAGATCACTTCGAGGTCGACAAGGCGGCTGAGGACGAGGCTTATTGTAAGAATATTTGGGATATCCTCAGTCAGAACAATCTGAGCTGTTACTCCGTATCAAATCACCTCGTTGGCCAGTGTGTCTGTGATAACATCGATGAACGTCATAAAGACATTCTGTTCTCCGCGATGGACGTTTGGGGAGATGGTGATCCCGAGGGCGTTCGTCAACGGGCGGCACAAAAGATGATCACAACGGCAAAAGCCACTCGCAATTTCTTTAATTGCAAACCCGATCGCGGCGCGTTTGATGACTTCCCCGCTGTGGTAAACGGATTCACCGGTTCCAGTATTTGGCATTCTATCTACGCATTCCCACCAACGAGTCAAGAATATTGGGACGCCGGTTTTAAGGACTTCGCTGATCGATTCGTTCCCATTCTGGATGCGTATGACGCGTTAGACGTGAACTTCGCTCTCGAAGTTCACCCTACCGAAATCGCATTTGATATCGCCTCCGCTGAGCGCGCGATCGAAGCCGTTGGTGGGCACAAGAGATTCGGATTCAACTACGATCCCTCTCACCTTGGTTATCAAGGCGTCGACTATGTGAAGTTCATTCGCGCCTTCGCCGACCGAATCTTTCACGCACACATGAAAGATGCTTGGTGGGGGCACGGTGATGGCAGTGTCGGCGTCTTTGGTGGCCACACGACCTTTGCCGATCCTCGCCGCTTCTGGGATTTTCGCTCATTGGGTCACGGCGATATCAACTTCGAAGAGATCATCGTCGCTTTAAACGATATTAATTATCAAGGTCCGCTATCAGTCGAATGGGAGGATTCACGTATGGAACGCGAATTCGGAGCTAGTGAAGCATGTGAATTTACCAAGCGAATCGATTTCTCACCCAGCTCCCGAGCCTTTGATTCGGCGTTTGAAGAAGCTTAGTCAACCTCCTCTCTGGAACAACTGCTGACGGGATGCTCGCGGAGTGTCCCTTCACGGTTTACCCCGGTTTCAGGCAAAAGCCATGATTGCAATCTCTGACAATATCCAATTGCGAAAAGATGCGCCCAGTGGGTCGATCATCATCAATCGTCCCAATCGTCGAAATGCCCTCTCACGGGAAATCATTGATTCGATCCGACAGTCACTCGAAGATTTCTATCAGGAGGGAAGCGTGAAAGCGATCATCCTCACTGGGGCTGGTGACGCGTTTTGTTCCGGCACCGATTTGCACGAGGTTCGCGATTCGGCACAGGAAAAGAACTCTCTTGAAATCTGGCATCAAGATGCGCTCCGGCTGCAAGAACTAATCGAGTACATGCTGCGTTACCCAAAGCCAATCATCGCAGCGGTCAACGGCTGGGTGGTTGGAAGCGGAGTTGCCATGATGTTGGCAGCGGATATCGTTGTCGCCGCGGAATCGGTCCAATTGATGATGCCCGAAGCGAAGCGGGGCCTGAATCCGGGGCTGACCTCGCCCTTGATGGCCTTTCGAGTCGGCACTGGACCTGCCGCAAATCTGATGATTTCAGGTAAGACTCTGGACGCCGGTTCCGCCAAGGAACTGGGACTGTTTGATGAAATTGTTAGCGACGATCTTGTCTGGGCGAGGAGCCAACAGCTAGCTAAAGAGTGCGCTGCCGGTGCATCGCACTCTCACTTATTGACCAAACAATTATTAAACGAGACCATCGGTGAGCGATTGTTCACTCAACTCAGTATTGGAGCGGCTAATCAAGCTGCGGCTCGAACAACCGACGCCGCGATCGAAGGGGTTAACGCATTTCTGGAAAAGCGCGAGCCAGATTGGCTTGATTAACGAGATGACCATACCGCCTTAAAAGTCGTCGACTATTCCATCCCACGCAACAAATCCAATGTGTAGATTCCCGTCGAATGCCCGTCTGAGAACTGGATGTTGTATCCGTAATTTCCAACCGGCTTCATGGAGACAATCTCTAACGGTAACGTTTCAGCAGCACTCAATATCGGGAGTTCATTAAGCGATCTCGTCGCTTTTTCCTCCTCTTTCCCTTGCTGTTTCTCGCTGCAGGTAGCACAAGGGCAGGCGTTCCTCATCTGCCGGAATGTCAGTTCTTGCGAAAGTCCATCGCTCCACTCAATCACCAACGTTCGTCTGGCCGTTTTATCGAGCCGGGTCGGTATGGCCTGACTCATGAGCTTGCCGCCACGGCGTCGCTAATCACGCTGATCAAACGATCGACCTCAGCAAACGTGTTGTAGTGCACCAATCCAATCCTCACCATTCCTTCTGGCTCTAAGCCAAGTCGTTGAGTGAACTCGAGTGCATAGTAGTTTCCGTTCCAGACATAGATCCCTGCCTTCGCTAATGTTTCTGCCAAGGCCGTTGTCTTAATGAGATCATGAGTGATCGAAACCGTCGGGAAACGATTCGGCAATTGGGAATCTTCGGTAATCCCAAAGATATTAATCCCGGGTATACCTGCGAGGGCTTCTAGTAGATATCGAGATAACCGGCGTTCGTATTGGGTTATAGCCAAGAAGGCGAGCTCCAACGCCTTTCGGCGACCTACTTCTGGCTGCTGGCCGACCTTCCGTCCGATGTCGGCGAGATAGTCGATGCAAGCCATCCCCCCAGCAATGGATTCGTGCGACTGGGTCCCATTCATCCATTTGCCTGGTATTTCATCGGACGCTGGACGAACTTTATAAGCCGGCAACTCCTCCAATAGCCGCCGTCGGCCCCACATGGTTCCAAGATGGGGCCCGAAAAACTTATAAGACGAACAAGCCAAGAAGTCACAATCCCAATCCGCTACATCGATCAAGCCGTGCGGACCAAAATGCACCGCATCCAGATACACCAGCGATTGGTGCCGATGGGCCATTCGGCAAATTTCTTTGACTGGATTGATCCCGCCTGTCGCGTTTGAGGCACAGCCGACAGCGACCAATCTAGTTTTCTCTGAAAGCAATCCCTGTAGTTGCTCCAAGTCAAGTGTAAAATCATCGGGCTTGAAATCAACCCAACGAACCGTCACATCACGATCTGCCGCCGCCTGTACCCAAGGCGAAATATTTGCGTCATGATCTAACGCGGTCACAATAATTTCTTCGCCTGCATTCCAAGTTTGAGACAAGGCCCGAGAAAATGCATAAGTCAATGAAGTCATATTTTGGCCAAAGACGATTTCACTTGGATCCGAACCTCCCACTAAATCGGCAAACGCTTGGTGGGCGTCGTGCAGCCAACCATCACTATCCAGACTCGTTCCAAAAACACCTCCATGGTTTGCGTTGCATTCGGTAAAGTACCGAGTTATGGCTTGCATCACGCAACGAGGCACTTGGGTACCCGCCGGGCCGTCAAAGAATACAGCGGGCTCCCCATTTTCTTCACGTGCCAACGCAGGAAATTGCTCACGGCAATAATCGACCATGGATGTTTCGAAGTCGCTCAACCGTCACCCTTTAAACGTTTATCAACAAATCGCTTGCCTTTGCCTTGAAATCGCGGAAGCGAGCCCATCTCGACCGTCATTACTTTTACCCGCAATCCCAACCGTACATGCAACTCTTCTTCCACCCGGCCGGGATGGCTCAATCGATCTTCAATTTCAATCATCAACTCGTCCATCGAGCCGCGTTTTAGAGCCGTCATTCGGTACTCCACGATTTCGGGAAAACTCCGCAGTATCTGTTCGATGGATGCGGGAAAAATATTCACACCGCGAATGATCATCATGTCATCGGTCCGACCGAGTACGCCACCAGCCAGTAATACGAAACGACATGGTTGGTCGTCATCCCATGTCGGCCGAACCAAATCGCCTGTGCGGTATCGGATCACCGGGCTGCCTGAACGCCCCAGCGTGGTCAATACCAACTCCGACAACTCCCCTTCCCCCGCTGGCTCACCCGTTTCGACTGACAAAAACTCGGCAATGAACTCGCTTTCATTCACGTAGATCCCGCGGCCCTTCGGATCCCGATAGCCCCACGGACCAATCTCACTGGCCCCGCTATGGTCAATCACTCGCGCATTCCAAAGTGTTTGAATCCGATCGCGCACCGCAGGAATTGAGCCCCCCGGCTCGCCGGCCACGACAATTCGGTCGATCGGTAGTTCGGCCGCTTCGATCTGATGCTCAGCGGCGACCTCGGCCATGTGCAGAGCGTAACTGGGAGTACAAAAAATCACCGTTGCTTTAGTCGACCGGATCAATTCGATTCTAGCCAGCGTTGAAAACCCGCCCGTCGGGCATGCCAAGGCTCCTCGTGCCACCACGGCATCGAAAGCACTCCAGAATCCGATGAACGGTCCAAAGCTGAACGCCATAACCAATCGGTCTTCGGGGCCAATTTCAGCAGCATCTAAAACAAATTGCCAAGTGTCGATCCACCATTGCCAATCTCGCGTTGTATCCAACACAATCAACGGCCTTCCCCGCGTACCGGAGGTTCGATGAAACCGACAGTATTGGTCAATCGGGTAGGTCAAATTATTAGCAAAACCGGTCCCTTCAACGTCCTCAAGCAGTTGATCCTTAAAGGTAAAAGGGAATTGGTGGAATCGTTCTAGAGAATCAATCGGCAGATCAAAGGCCGACAATTGCTGACGATAAAAGCGATTGTGTGGTAATATTTCCGATAGCAGTTGATTAAGGCGTCGCAGCTGATGGTTGGCCACTTGTTCCTGTGGAAGCCGCTCAATCTCGCGTCGCTGTTCAAACGTAGTCGATAAGGTCGGATTAACACTCATGTTTTTATCATAAGCCTCGATCCGGTCGCCGTAAATTGGATTGTTCCATGCCATTCACCGCACAAGATATACGAGCTGCTCGGCTTCACCTTCAAAAAACCGATCCCGTCTTGAAAAAGATCATCAGACGAGTGGGGCCGTTTCGGTGCAAAGTCAACCGAGATCGATTTCAAATGCTGGTTCACTCGATCATCAGTCAGCAAATATCCGGAGCCGCTGCACAGACCATCCAAGGCCGATTGCAGGCTGCCGTCGAACCAGAAAAAGTAACTCCGGAGACAATCCTGGAATTCGATCTGGGAGATCTGAGGGAACTTGGCGTTTCAAGGCAAAAAGCTTCATACCTATTTGATCTCGCCCAGAAGGTCCAATCGGGCCAGCTAAAACTGAACGCATTATCGCGCAAAAAGGACTCAGCAGTGGTCCAAGAGCTAGTTCAAGTCAACGGCATTGGGGTCTGGACCGCTCAAATGTTCCTGATGTTCTCGTTAGCGAGGTTGGATGTATTCCCGGTCGATGACCTGGGAATCCGAAATGCAATCCGAAAATCTTTCCGGCCAAAACATCAATGGACACGTACCGAAATGCTAAAACTCGCCGATTCGTGGCGTCCCTACACCACAGTCGCCAGTTGGTATCTATGGCAAAGTTTGGAGATACAGGAGAACTTGCGATAACATATCGCCCTTGAACGGTCGGTTATCGAAGGGTTTCAGCACACGAGCGGCAGGAAACAGACAGGTTTTCCACAAATCAACGTCCGGTGGCTATGGAAAAATCCGGATTCAGACCCCAGATTCATCAAGGCATTTCGCCATAAATTCGATAAATTCAGGTGTTTTCACCCTATCACAACCATGTGCAGGCTCAGTCATTTCCCACTCACACCTTTCCATCCCCGCGGTTATCGAGGCAAACGCGCGATCCAAGGGACCAAGATCTCAAGGTCAACTTGTTCGTTGAAACCGAAGCCACCGCTCAACCCAGCGCCCGCCAAGCCAAGATTCATCCTCGGTCCAGCCCAAGCGGGCGAATCTAGTCGCAAATATTGCTTTTTACTGATTTGTTCAATGATTGGCCCTTGTGGTAATTCCCATGAAAATCATATACTTACGAGCTTTACCAGATTCGATTTCGAGCGGCTACAGGTCCGCCGATGAAGGTCCGCGCCAGCGTCCAACGAGTTTGTGAAAATTGAAAGATTGTCAGACGAAAGTGCCCCGTTTTCGTGATGTTGACGAACCCGTGACACAAGCAACGTCATTTCTAGTCAGATTGAGTCTGAGACTCACTGATTTGGTTTAAAGACAATTAGCACAACTCGAAATCATCCCATTGATTTGGGCAAAATTATTTGGAGAAAAGCAGATGCCACGTTTGTTGGGTGTTGATATCCCGAACGAAAAAAAAGCCGTTATCTCACTGACCTATCTGTTCGGTGTGGGTAACCAAACAGCCCGCGACCTCTGTCGTAAAGCGGCTGTTGATGAGGATAAGAAAGCGCGAGACCTGACTGACCAGGAAATCAGTCGTTTATCCATGATACTGGAACGTGACTACACGGTGGAAGGACCACTGCGACGTCATGTGCAACAAAACATTAATCGATTACGCGACATCAAGTGTTATCGAGGTCTTCGTCACCGTGTGGGATTGCCCGTTCGAGGCCAGCGGACCAAAACAAACGCCAGAACCCGTAAGGGACCGAAGAAAACGGTTGCGGGGAAAAAGGGCGTTAAAGACCTTCGTTAACAATGTTGTTCACCGAACAAGAATACGTCTGGAGTATCCAAATTGGGTAAGGCAAAGAAAAAACGAGTACGTCGCAACGTCACCCATGGTGTGGCACATGTCAACGCGACTTTTAACAACACAACCGTAACGATCACCGATACCAAAGGCGAAACGCTTTGTTGGGCGAGTGCGGGTACCTGTAATTTTAAAGGTAGCCGAAAAAGCACCCCTTTTGCCGGTCAAATGGCAGCACAACAAGCAGCTGAAAAGGCAATCAAATACGGTATGAAAGAAGTTGACGTTCGGGTCAAAGGCCCGGGTAGCGGTCGTGAAAGCGCGATCACTGCATTGCAATCGGCTGGCTTGAACATCAAGTCAATTGAAGACTGCACACCCATTCCCCACAACGGATGCCGACCTCGGAAAAAGCGTCGCGTCTAGTTGTTACCTTGGCAGATTACCACGCAATCATGCGTGATCACCGCGAATTTGCGGTAATATTTAATTCAATGGAGATATTCTATGCATATTCGATGGCGCGGTTTGGAACTTCCGAGTGTTGTTGATTGTGATCGAGAATCACTCTCGGCGACCTACGGGAAATTTTCTGCTGAACCTTTCGAACGTGGTTTCGGTACAACGATTGGTAACAGTATTCGCCGGGTACTATTGTCTAGCCTTGAAGGCAGTGCAATCACACAGCTGAAAATCCGGGGAGCCAATCATGAGTTCTCATCGATCCCGGGGGTTCTTGAAGATGTCACTGACATCGTCTTAAACGTGAAATCACTGATTGTAAAAAATCACTCTGACGATCAGATGAAAGTCATCACGGTCGAAAAGAACACAGCGGGCCCCATCACTGGCGCCGACGTTCAAACGAGTGGTGATGTTGACATCATCAATAAAGATCACGTCTTGGCGACGCTGACCGATGATACTCCATTCATGATGGAAATGGTGGTTGAAAACGGGCGTGGATACATTCCGGCAACCGAACAGAATAGTCGTGAGCAAGAGATTGGAATCATCCCAGTCGACGCGGTTTATTCCCCTGTCACTCGTGTCCGTTATGGAATCGAAGAGACGCGTGTTGGTCAAAAAACCAACTACGACAAATTAACATTGGAAATTTGGACCAACGGTTCATTGGCGCCCAATATGGCATTGGTTGAGTCGGCCAAGATTCTCAGAAAACACCTCAATCCATTCGTTCAGTACTCTGAGCTAGGACCACAAGTCTTTTCACAACCGAGAACGGCGGGCGGGCTCGATGCAGCACTCGAGGCCAAATTAAACATCTCAGTCCCCGAATTGCGATTAAGCGTCCGAGCCAACAATTGTATGGAAGCTGGAAACATTCAATCGGTACGCGACTTGGTTCAACACACCGAAGACCAATTGATGGAAATCCGAAACTTTGGTGAAACCACCTTGGTCGAAGTAAGGCAGGTCCTAGAAGAAATTGGACTGCACCTTGGTATGAAGGTGCCACCGGCACCCATGATTAGTTAATTAAGCAGACAACATTCAGATTATCACGGCGGCAAATGGCGGCCAAAAGATGGTGAAACCATGAGACATAGAAGACGTGGCCGCGTATTGGGCCGATCATCCAGTCATCGCAAAGCGATGTTGAGGAATTTGGCTTCCAGCCTGTTTTTAACGGAACGGGATCCAGATTATTACGATGATTTGATGCAAGCCGATGGTAAGACTCCGGTAAACCCACCCAAGTATCCTGGCCGGGTGGTGACCACTTTGCACAAAGCCAAAGAAGTCCGCCCTCTAGTTGAAAAATGCATCACTCTCGCCAAAAAAGCACTGCCTCATCTAGATGCAGCCGCTGATTTTGAAACCCAAGAAGACCGAAACTCGGACGGCTGGCGACAGTGGCGTGAAAGTGAGCAATGGCAGCAATGGAATGCCGCGATGGCGCCGGCTCTCAACGCTCGCCGAAAAGCCTTTGCAATCCTTCGGGACAAAGAGGCTGTCGAAATCCTATTTGATGACATCGCTCCTCGTTTCGCCGAGAGACCCGGTGGGTACACGCGAATCATGCGGCTCGCATCACCTAGACTGGGGGATGCCGGCGAGCAAGCCATACTTGAGTTTGTCGGTAAGAATGACCGCGTAAAAAAGGTCAGCCAAAAACCTACCTTTGAATCCGAAGCCGCTCCGGCAATGGAGACAGAGACGGAAGCCGTGACAGAGACGGAAGCCGTGACAGAGACGGAAGCCGTGACAGAGACGGAAATCGCACCTGTCAATGAAGAGGAATAAGCGACCTCGCAAATTCGATGATGAAATCACTAGCCTGTGGCAACACAGGCTTTTTGTATAGCCGCCTTCAATCGAATTCATCTCGCTGGCATCGAGTGAGCGGCAGGGACTCCCCAATTTGATTCAGCGAAATACTGGGGGCCGAAACATGCTGCGATCTGTGATGTGCATCCCATCAGCTCGGCGATGAAATTGGCCATCGGTCAAACAAACATCGACAATGATGACTTCCTTTTTAATGAGTTCCCATCAATTTTTCGCTAACGGCACGCGACATGCACTATTGAGGGTCACCGGCCGATCAATTTTCCTTGTGTCGGCATTTGCTAACCATTTCTCATGAAAAACGATCTTTTGTAGCGACAAAAGAATGTTAGGGAGCCCTCATTATGATCACTTTGATGACGCGCTGTGGCGATACCGCGACAGTCACCAGCTATTTGTTTGGGTTGTTGATAATTTTCGTTCTCAATACGACGGCTCTCTCCCAGTCCACCGAGCAAGATCTTACTATCACCTTAGCCACCGGGGATCGGGAAACCTCCACCTTATCACGCAAGGAGTTACAAGACGGGACTGCGGCAGAGGAAATTTTAACCCGCGGGCAACTTCATGAAGCTTACGCGGCTCCCCATCAGGACAATCCACTACCAAACCCCTTGGTGGATCGAGCACCACCGGAAAACATCGAGGAACTAGCTCCTGAATACCAACCTGAAGGGACAAATATTCAGTGGATTCCAGGTTACTGGAGCTGGGACACTCAACTAGACGATTTCATATGGATCAGCGGGATATGGCGAGACACACCTGCCGATCGCATATGGGAACCAGGCTATTGGTCGTCTGAAGAAGATCGCTATCGCTGGATCTCTGGTTTTTGGGCCTTGCAGCAGGTCGAGCCTTTGACCTATCTACCCGAGCCACCTGTCAGCGTTGATCGCGGGCCTACTGTAAAAGCTCCAAGTCAGAATCATTTTTATATTCCAGGCAATTGGGTATACCAACAAAGTCGCTATTTTTGGCGTCCCGGGTATTGGTGCCCTTCAGTTGAAAATCGAATCTGGATACCTGCCCGGTATATCTGGACACCCCGAGGGTGTATTCACTCGCCAGGCTACTGGGATTATGTGCTCGCTCAACGAGGAACCTGTTTCGCGCCTGTATTTTACCGGTCGCCGGTGTATCTGAAACGAAACTACCGTTACTCGCCTTCGTGCACCATCCAAACTGGTTTTGACTTTATGGTCCACTTATTCGTGCGACAAGGTTGCAATCGCTATTTCTACGGAGACTGGTATGGCCAACGCCACCGGGGCGTGTCGTACCGCCCTTGGCATGACCGACACAGTCATCACCGACATTACGATCCGATGCTAAGTTATTACGATCGCCCTCACGTTCGTCACAACAACGCGAGTTGTGTTACCTGGGTTCGCAACCAATACCAATTCTACCAATCTCACGAAACGCATCGCCCACACACTCGGCATAAGTCTCACCGTGACGACCATGTATCGCGGAGGGTTGCACTCGGCACCGACTTTGACCCATTCGCTAAAAAGCATTCCTCTCAGCACGCTGGGCGAGGAAAATCTGATTCTTGGGAACGCACGAAATCCAGTGACCCTAGAGTAGTGAACAAAACGAATAAAGGGACACCCGAATTCCGTAAGACCGATAACGTTAAGAATAAAATGGTCATTGAGGATTTCAAAAAACGAAACCAAAGTCGGATAAAGGCGGAAACCGCTTCTAGCGACGCGGCGATACGTTCGAAACAAAAACCGGACCACCGCCTCAGAGACTCGGTAACACGAAAAACGGATAAACTGACCCTTGAACCATCCACAAAACGAAGACAGACCACTTCTACAAAGGGTGGCCAGATAAAAGATTTACCAACTCAAACAAGATCAAAAGGGCCATTGGTAACCAACCGACCAAGTTCCAACCCAATTCTTCTTAAAGATAACAAACCTCGGTCAGGAGCAACCGCAAAGCCTCAGCCGACTGAATCCACTAAGTCGGACCGTTTGCGCCAAGCCGAACTGGAGAAGCAACAGCGGAAAGCCAGTGCGGACCAACGCAGACAGGCAATTGTAGAAACGACGCGTCAAGCTGCTCTGGAACGTCAGCANAAACTCGAGCTGGAAAAACGGCAACGCAGCGCTAAGGTTGAAGCAGCCCAGAAGGCCAGCGCGGACCGTTTGCGCCAAGCCGAACTGGAGAAGCAACAGCGGAAAGCCAGTCGTTGGTCCGCCAGACAGGCAATTGTAGAAACGACGCGTCAAGCTGCTCTGGAACGTCAGCAGAAACTCGAGCTGGAAAAACGGCAACGCAGCGCTAAGGTTGAAGCAGCCCAGAAGGCCAGCGCGGACCGTTTGCGCCAAATCGAACTGGAGAGGCAACGACGTAAAAATACAGCAGAACAACAACGCCAAGCGGCGCTTGCACAGACTCGCCAGTCAGCAATTGAACGCCAGACAAAAATCGAGCTGGAAAAACGGCAACGAAATGCGAAACTGGAACAACAGAGACAAGCCATCGCCGACAGGAACCGGCGACGAACGGCTGAAATCCAGCAGCGGAAATTGACAGCAGAAAAGCAGCGGCAGATCGCTGCACAACAACAACGCGCACGTCAATCTGCGATTGAAAAGAAACGCCAACAAGTCGAACAGCAAAAGCGGCAGCAATCGACACCGTCCAAAAAAAGATCGGAACCCAAGAAGAAACGGAACTCAGGGAAACCTGGTAAGTAATCTTGCTTATGGGTGAAGCCCTTTTAGATGCCGGTTCCAACACCATTGGCCCAGCACTTTCTAAAGGGGCTTCAACCGGTCGAATCCATGAAATCGATCTAGGCCGTTATCGAATCAAAAAACCATGACGATGAGGGTCCGCGGGATCGATCCAATACTCGTTTCGGCCCGTAAAATAAGCTACACCGGTGACTTTCGGAATAATCGCTGGTTTGCTTCCCAATTCAATCTCCCTCAGTGCACAAACATCAAACGTCGTCCCCAAAATACTTTCGATGGTGATCGTTTGACCCAGCTCTATTTCACCGCGCGCGTGAAGAATAGCCGCTCGCCCGCTGACCCCGGTACCGGTCGGGCTCCGGTCCACTTCACCATCCGCAAAAACACAAACATTCCGACTGTGGTGGCGAGGGTCACGGGCAGATCCGTAAAAGACCGTCCCGTATAGAAAAGAGAGCTCCTCGTGCTCTGGATGGTTAATCTCACATTGCTGTTCAACTGCCACCTTGATTCTTCGGCCTACATCAATCAACTGCTCCACATTCTTTTTTGCCAAAGCAAAATCGAATTGCTCAATGTCAACGTACGCATAGTAGGCCCCGCCATACGCTAAATCAAACTGAATCAGGCCCAGCGATCCAACATTAACTCGCTGATCAGCCATCGTCACAAATGCCGGCACATTCTCAAAGGAGACCGACGTTACCTGACCTCCCTTGACCGTCGCCGAAGCAGTGATCCTACCGGCCGGTGAATCGATCTTTACTGTTGTGATTGGCTCGACAGCCGGCACCCACTCGGATTCCACCACTAATTTAGTCACGGCGATAATGCCGTGCCCACACATCGAGCTATATCCTTCATTATGGAGAAACAAGACCCCAAAATCAGCCTGGTCCCCCATAAACTTCTCATTCGGAGGGGTCAGAATACACCCATACATGTCTGCGTGACCACGAGGCTCCCACATCAAAAGTGTTCTCAAATGTTCCAGTTGACTTTTGCAATATTCGCGTCGTTGGATCACGTTTTTACCGGGAATTTCAGGGGCACCCGATACAAGAATTCGAAGAGGCTCTCCCGCCGTATGCATGTCGACCGTAACGACCTGATTCCACCCCTCATCAGGCTTGAACGCACTCAATTTTTCTGCCCATCTAAGGCGATCGAACGACATCTTTATCCCACTTGTTTTATATTCCTATCTATTGAGTTCTATCCATTGACCTTTTAGAAATTTAGAACGACGTGGATTAAACTCTGTGATGTTAGAAAAAGTAGGAAGTAAATCCGTTCGAACATCGTAATCTGCCGATTGCACCGCCCAAGATCCGAGTCGGTTTGTTGGCGGTAATGCGGCTTGGCTGGTCAACAATTCGACTTCAATTTGAAGCAGTCGCTCCAGTTGAATCGATGACGGCTCGCCCGCCTCCAACATACGACCCACGTCATCCCAGCTGCAAAGATCCGACCAATGATTCCAAGCTTTCTTAATGACATCGCGATTCCATAGCTCTGTTCCCCGCTCCCGATCACCCGTTCGCACTGCCTTAACCAACTCCAAAAGCTGGTTCTTAGTTTCTTCTTCAATTTCCATTGGGTCTTCTCTCAACTCGTCAACTTTCTGAACGTTCCTCAACTGGTGTAAAAAAGCCAGTTTGTAAAAGGCGCGGCGTTCGCTTTCGGTCCGGGCCAAAGAAATAAGATTCCGAATCGAGCTATCTCTTAATTCAGGGTAACCTCGTATCTTGATCTCTTGGTCAGCCCAATAGGCAACAATCAAAAACAGGCGTATTGCCAAATCTCTGGCTTGCTGGTCGGTACTCTGTCCTGCAAGCTCTTCGGCATAATCTCGATAGTCATACAAATTTTCAATATTAAGTTGAGATAATCGAACGTCGTCAACAGTCACAACCAAAGCTGCAATCTCCTCGTGCGAAAACCATCTACCTTCGGTGGGCAACGTGGCGCGAGATCGAAACAAAACACCCTGCTCGGATTGCTTGACCACCTTGCCAAAAATATGCCGGTGCTTACCGGAGTCATTCCAGACCAGCAAATCTGCATGCACCAAAGAAGTCTGGAAAATCAGGAGGAGGATCCCGGTGCAAACGAGGGGCTTAGCCACGGGCCTTCTCCTGCAATTCGCTTGTTTTTTCCTTTCGCAGTAGGGCTGCCAGCTTCCACAAGAAAAACTCCGTGATTAACAGACGCCGATCATTGGACGCGTTTTTTTTCATCGACGCGTAATAAACGGGCAAAAGCGATTCAACTTCCTCCGCGCGACCAGAACCGCAAGCCCTTAATTCCGCACCCAAAAAATCAATCAAAAGCTGATTCAATACGACCGCCCGAACGATCGGAGGTCCATTGTCTGCAATGGCCAAGCCCCTCAAAGATCGGAGCCTTCCGGGTTCATCCTCCGACGAAGCATACAAACCGGCCAGGGCTTCCGAATAGCCACCTGACGGGCTGAACGTATTTCCTGACCATCGATCCAAAATCGACACTCTCATCGCAAAGGCATCCTCTTGATAACGGCCTAACTGTTCCCAGGCGAACGCCACATTCGTCTCGCCATCTTTTTCCGCACTGGCCACCAAATCAACGCGACTTTGTAAAATCCCCAATGCATATATTACCAGTGAGTGCTGAACACACTGCCGCCACCTTTCCGGAGGATCCAACTTACAATCTTGATCCGTCAACAGCCGATAGATGGTCAATACACGGTCTGATTGTCCAGAAAAATTGCCGACCCAATCGGCTGTTGCCAGATGCATATTGGGTAGATGCGAAAACTTGGGCAACAAGCCCTCGATCATCAACCATTCTTTAAGTTCGGAGGGCGCCAGGGCATAGTCTGCCAGAACCGCGGCTTCCTCATAAGAGAAATCTCGAAACCGCGACGCGATATCGGCCAAGGCAGAAAACGCTGACGTGCGTACCGCCAGTCGATCCGTTCCTAAACTTAACTTCAATCGCTCGAATGCGCGCTTCTTTTCACGAATTTCCGAAGGCGTGGGACCCTTAGCCAGGGGCGGGGCGATTTGACCACGTGATTCTAATCGAGGCACCCCCTCTCGTAACAACTCTTTGAGCAGCGGATGATCTTGTGCCGTCTTCAGCTCCGCAATGTATGCCAATGAAAGATTCGAAGAATAGGTCAACCGCGCAATCAATTCTGGAGAAACCCTCGTTTTCTCTATCGCCAAAGTCTCTAAAGGCAATTCAAATTGATCGATTTGCGGATTTGTCAAAACGATTGGGAATCGAACAAGACGATAGGCTGATCGGACTTCATTCAAACGTTCTCGTTTCTCAGCAGGTTCATCACCGATGATTGAAACATCAAGCCGTTTTACCAGCTCGCCGGCGATAAAATCAGCGGCAGTCTGATTGTCCATCTGAATCAATCGATCGATCCATTGAATGGCTTGAGACTGATTAGAGGATGCAATCAGCTCCGCGAGTGTCTTTTGGATCGTCTTCCAATGATTCATATCGTTATCCAACATGGTCAACACGGCCGTAGAACGAACTTGAAAAAAAATCTCTGGATCTAACATTGGGCGCGTCACCGCCGACAGATGATCAACCAGGGCTGCACTTTCACTCGGGGACCGGTAACTCATATGGACCAACTGATTCCACAAATCCAGAGCCAGTTCTCGGTTCGCTTTGGCAACGAATACAGCCCGTTTCATTCCATCGGGCAAAAGACCAAGAAAACGCAACGCCAAGTCTCGCGCGGGCTCCAGTCGTGATGAAGTAGATTCCTCTCTGATTTCGACCGAATCGTATAACACGGCGGAGAGTAGACGAATGGCCCCAAAGCCCTCCACCACTTGGCGTGCGGTAACGAAATCTGGCTGTGAAACTCTATCAAGCGATTTTTCCAAAGACTGCAAAACACAATCTTCGACCTCCGGCTCGGCCGCCGCAAAGTAAATCAACGCCACCAAATGGTTGACTGAATCGGCATTTTGAGGTTCCAGTTTGGCTAGTTCGATTAAACGCCTTAATCCCGAAAGTCGCCGTTCCCCGTCCGCAGACAACATCGAAGTCTCGATGCTGGCAAAATGGGAACTCTTAATCTGAGCGGAGGCCTTCGCCAAAGATTCGCTCCACCCAGTCGGTTTTTCAGATCGCGACAAGCCAGAAACATCCCCCGCCATGTCCGGAGCAAACCCATGTGGGCGGGCCGTTGGAAACCAGACCATCTGCCACGCCAACATCATCAGCGAAAGGGCAGCCATGCAAACGATCGCACCTATGATAGGCCACCGCCAAGTTTTCGGCAGCCACTTAGACCTTGTGTTATCAGCAAGAGTTTGCTGGATCCGCTGATCAACGGTCTCGCGATCCAAACCCCATTGTTCTCCGATACGGTAAAGTTCTCTCAACTGAGCCGGCTCAACCCCCTGCTGAGACCCCAACGTATCCACTATCAAACGATTGCCGAACCACACAGCATCGGCTTCGGCAATGCGTCCGATACCGAGTTGCTCGGAAGTCGTTTGGATCAGCTCATGCGCGCGAACTTCCTGAATCTGATATTTTCTCGCGGCGAGATCGAGCGCCCGGTTTTCAATCGCTATACTGAGTACTCGCCCTTGAAAAGGCTTAAACTCTCTCTGCAAAAAATCGACGAATGAACGCTCCCAATGATTGAGGGCTTCCGAAAATTTTGCAGTGCCCTGCAACGTCTCGATGGCCTGATGGAATTGTTGGGAAGTCAATTCCAACCGCACCGCTAGGGATTGAAGCCGCAATCGACAGGATTCACTCAACCCCCGCTCCGCAGCAATGATTGCCCCGGCTTGACGTAAAAATAACCGCAAGCGAGGGTCCACAGGCTGATTTTCTGCGTGCCCAGAATCTTGAGTTTCTGATCCATGCTCTCTTTTCATGAGTCAATGCTCCCTTTCCAATTCTTTCGAAAGAGACTGATATCTCATGGTCCATGAATCCGACATTTGCGGACTCAGATGCATCGTCTGCTGTAGCACACTTCTGGCGTTTGGATCTCCTGTTTTCCATAAACAACGGCTTAGTTCGTACTTGGACTCATACCAAAGCTCTGAACCTGGCTCCACGCCATTAGCCAGGGTTCGCCACAAAGGCAAACCCGATCGGAATTGTTCTCTTTGGCTTTTTAATCTAGCGAGCGCGACAAGATACCTCTTGCGGTTGGGGAAGACTTGGATCAAGCGAGTAAGGCACTCATCCGCCTGCTCCAATTGGCCAGCCCTCGCATAAAATTCGCTTAAGCGGAATAAAGTCACACGACTGTTTTTAGAATTCATTAACCTATTCGGCTCAATGCCCACGACCTCTGACAAGCGGCGCAGGTCCGCAATTGCGATAGCCACCTCTGACAAGCTCAACTCAGCCGCCGAACCATAATTCTGCGCTAAGTAGATTAATGCCGACTTTTCATAGGTTGTGCGCTCAGATCCCTTAAGTAACTGCCTCGCAAATTGACTGGCGGCAGCCTGATCCCCTCGTTTTTCTGCAAACCTCAAGTTGTAATACGCTAACTGCTGAGCCTCTCTCTGATTGCCCTCTAATTCCTCAATCAGTTGGCTCGCCCGACCTAAAAATGACAAGGGATCTGACGTCTCCCGCTCGACTCTCAACATCGCATCTAAAACCCAAAATGTGGAACGCAAACACTGAGCCTTAGTGGCTGTGGTGGAATCTTGCAACTCTCGGTCGTAACCACACAGCTGCCGCAGTGCACGCATTCCCATGGTACTATCTTCTTGATACCGTTGCTTAAAGAAACGGTATTGATGCCGCACCACTTCAAGCTGAACCTGACTGTAATACACGTCGCTACGGGGTATCGATTTAAGCTTGCTAATCGCTTGCTGGGGATCCATTGCATTGTACAAAAGACGGCGACTCTGAAATTCAACCCGCTGCGTGTAAAGACTTTGCGGGAACCAATCGAAAAACCGATCCAGAACCGCCATCGCTTCACTTGTCGTCCGAGGGTTTGACATAGCGATGGCTGCGAGTCCGCGACATTGCATCCACATCGCCTCGGAGGCCAACTCGGGTGATTCGTATCGCAACTGGCGGGCCACCTCCTCAAACCGAACCGTAGCCTCTTTTAACTTCCCCTTTCGAAAATCGATCGACGCAATAAGAAATTGACACCTAGCTAAGTCGGTTTCGGGTGTCGAATCATCTGCGGCTTCCAAAGCATCGCGCAAAGACTGGTCAGCCAAATCAATGCCTCCGTGGCCTCGCTCCGCTTGGTAAAAGTGGAAACTACCTTGAGCCCAACTGCCAAGAAACTGGCTATTCTTCCAATGTTTTGGCCGCTCTTTGATGATCGGAACCAGGCTGCCAAACTCCCTCGCCCGCAAGAGGCCGAGTACACTCCGGTCAAGCAGTGCGTCCGAAATTCCTGGTGCTGGAGAACGGGCTGCAACGCTTGATCGATAAGTTGCAAGCCATAACCCACGCTGCTGTCTTGGACTCAAACTCGCTACGTCCAAGGTTTGGATGTAGGCGTTAACGCTGCCCCACTGACGCGCCAAAACCATAGATTCTAACCGCCATACGGGTAGTTGCTCTTTCGCGGATCGAGCCCCCGTCATTCCCTCTAGGACGGAAAAACAAAAATCGCTTTCTTCACGACTTCCCTTGGCCCTAAACACCATGGCCAAACCGAGCAATGCTTGGAATTGCCAGGACGTTTCCAGATCGAACCACTGCTTTCCAATCGACGTTATCGATCCCTCTGCGGGCATCTCTAGAAAACGACGGAAATGATCCTCCGACTTAAGCAGCCAAGGAGAGGTTTCATCCTCTGAAACGCCTAGGAAATAGGCGGTCCAACCTAGAAGATACTGGCAATGCGAAATCCGCCCCTCTGACGTAGCCAACAAGCTATTTTTTCTGGCGATCTCAACTTGATTCAATTCCGGAAGCAGCTGCAAAGAAAGGAACTCGCGGTCCAACCTTTGATATAGGGATCCCAAATCAAAACGCACTTCCTTAAGCTCTCCGATCACCTGAGAACGTAGCTCGGGTGGTCGGCCCCCAAACCACCAATCATGGAAGTCTCGCTCCACTCGCTGATAACGAGCATGTTGAATGGCTAGATCCAACCCTTCTGCGGCAATCGTCGGATAATCCCTAAGCAGCGACTCGGCCCGCTTCAGCAATCCCGGGTCGTTATCACTCCATCGTTCGGCTAATAAACCTGCTTGATAAAGTCGCCCCAACCGCTGAATGAGTAACCCCTGTTTTTTGGGTTCCGATTCACGAGACAATTGCATTTCAACTTCAACGATCAACAGTCGATCCAGGCCTCGAGATTCGAGAAATTGCTCCAACAAAACACTTTCACCGGCAAGTCGCTCATCTGATTGATGAGCAGCCGTCGCGCTGACAAGGTTACACAAACCTATCACCAGGAAAGCCTGTAACGAAATTTCGACAATCCAATCCACCCGTGGCATCTTAATCCCCCGGTACATAGACAACCGACTGAAAACCAGTTGTCTTGCACAGATCAATCACCTTAGCCACTTTTTCAAATGGAACACCATCCGAAACGCGAATGAAAGACCCATGTTTTTTATGTTGAAATCCTCTCAATGGCGCTTCAAGATCCCTCAGATCGACTGTTTTGATAGCGCCTAACTGAAATAGCGTTCGACCATTCAAGTCACTGATCTGAATCACAGCAGGCTGTAAGTCAGGCTGTTGCAGCGCCCCCGTAGCACCCGGCTTGTGAATGTCTGCCAAGATCTGTCGCTCTGGCTGTACAAAGGTTGCCGTAACTAAAAAAAAGATCAATAGTAAAAAGACCACATCGATCATGCTGGTCATCGACAGCTCAATCTTGGCGTGCTCGCGAATTGGACGTTTATTGCTAAGTTTCATAATCGTATCTGCTGTTACTCACCCGCGACTGCCGCGTAAACTTGACTGAACCCTAAATCGCTTAGCTGTCGGATCAAACCATTGACATGCTCTGCAGGGCAACGTCGATCACATCGCAATTCAATCCGAACTTGCGTCGGATCGTTAGCCTTCGATCCAAGCAACTGTTCTAACGCCCGCGCGGTTCGATCCAGTGTATATTGTTCGCCCGATAATATGATTTTTCCATCGGAGTCCATATTAATGGTGACGGTTGCAGGTGATGATTTTTCAGCGACACCATCGACACGCGCCAAAGACAGCGGGTGTTCTGCAACTCGATTAATTTGAGAAACCGTAAGAAAAAAGATGATTAGCAAGAAGACAATGTCGATCATTGGGGTCATAACAAACCCAGTTGAGTGATCGCGTTTTGTCTTACTAAGCTTCATAATCTGCCATTCACCCGTTTCTCATCCACGTTTAGCCCACCACCGATCCGCTCCATTCAAGCCATCGCTTGGAAACTTTACTTCAATGTTTTCTTGCGGCCCAAAGGCATCATGACGCGTTCAATTCGCTTGCCGGCTTCGGCAACAATCGAGTCAATTTTATTGCGGAAATAGCTGTAAGCTACCATTGTCGGAATGGCGACCACCAAACCCAATAACGTGGTGATGAGAGCCTGTCCAATTCCACCAGCCAGCTGCCCGGGTCGCGCCATGCCGTCTAATGCTGCGATCGTTGTGAACGCTTCAATCATTCCCAATACAGTCCCCGTCAAACCGAGCATCGGTGCTACCGACCCGATAACGTTTAAAACCTCTGTACGCCGATATAATTGACTTGTTAAATCTTCACCAGCCTCCTCGACGGCCGAGCGGTATTCAGCAAAACCAAACTCACTACTTTGGTAGCGATTAAGCCCGGCCAAAATCACTTCGGTGGCTAAACTGTAATTCTCCGGATCGCGGCAGAAATCGACCGCCCGTTTGATATCACCGGCTAAGATCAGATCTTCGATCTCCCCCAAAACAGGTGCGGGCATCAAATGTTTTCGGCGAATCGAAACGAAATGCTCGATGATGAAATATGCGCTCACAACCGAAAGAAGTAAAATCACGCAGACAATCGCCACACCAAACGGGTTGCCAGCAAAAATCATTTCCAAGAGCGTTGGCTGCGAAGCGCCCTCGAACAAATCGACCGAATCCACCAGCAACTCTGGATCCGCCGTGATCTGGGGAGGCAATGCTTCTTGGCCAGTGACCCGACGGGGCGTAAGGCAAGTGATGAGTCCTGTAGAGATAAACAGGAACTCTAAGCAACATGAATGGAAAATCTTATGCAAAGATGGGACCTTTATTAAAGACTGCGGAAAGTGAATCACTGCTGATCTTCGGCCTTGACCCTACGTCCATGATACGTGTCAAAGTACTTGTCTAAAAGCTCGCGTTTGAGAATTTCCGCTTCTTCGACATTTCCAATTTGTTTGGCCACCAAGAAGGCCTGATAGAGCGAGGCAGACGCGATGTGCCGGTCAACCCCTTCACTGGCTGCGGCAATTTTTAAAAATAAAAGGGAGGCCCGATCAGAATCGGTCGGAATCCGCTGAGCAGCCAAAGCTAAAATGAAGTCCACTACGGTAGACTGCGAACGCGTCAGTCCAGCGCGCCACACAGGATATCGAAGGTCCTCAATACGCTCGCCGGCCTCGCCTTTTAATTCAAGTTGAGCCGCAAAAATGGGAGCCCAATTTGAGTCTTGCTCGGCCAACTGGCTTAACCACTTTTCCGCCAACTCCTGCTCACCTCCACAAATTGCCAAAGCCGTCCCGTAAACCTTGCCGACCTGCTGTTCTCCAAGTCCCTGCTGCCGCAACAAAGACAACTGCCTTCGAGCCGCTTCCGCGTCAAAAAAAATCGGGGTGATCAGCGGACTCAGCGCTTCACCCTTTGGTGAAACCATCAATTCGGCCCCTGGGGGCAGACTGGAATCGAATGTAAATTTGTCCCTGACCTCTCTGGCTCGCAAAAAAGGCTGGACTGCCGCCGCCCGATCACCCGCATGCAACCGAGCGCGCATCGTCCCCAAAGAAATCAAATAGTCAAATCTCGCTTCCGCTAACGAGCTGGGCGGACCGTTTAATGTCTCGTACAAAGGCTCTACCAACTTGACCAGTGAGGCGACGTCACCGATCGATAAACGATGCCGAATACGAAATAGGGGTAGGCCACGCGTTTTCAAAAAGCTGTCAAATGATTTCTGAGCTCCCTCCGTTCCAACTGCCCCTTCGGTTCCTACAGGCAGTGTTGCCTGCAAAACATCGTCCCAGTTAATTGTGGTTCCGTCGTTGAGATAAACTCCATGTTTATCAAATCGCTTGATTTCTGACTTCGGAATCTCCAAACTTCGCAACACCAAATTTGATTGCGCAAAACCATGATGACTGAGACTGACAACACCTAAAACCGTGAAGACAAAGAGACACCTGCTCGGGTACCACTTCGCTCCGAAATCCTGTCGAAGCCGCGAACGCGATACCCGAACGACTCCCCCAAACTCTGGCAATATCCTCATCGTCAAAAAGGCCCCTGCCGTTTAGTATTCTATTTCAACCGCGAAATTGCGAAGGTCTGTATAAGCCGATGCTGCCAGAGTGTCCGCTATTTCAAAACCTTGACGCGTCAGTGAAAAATCCCTCTGCAAATGATGGATCACCAATCCCGACTGACACAATTGCCGAAAACCATCTAGAAATTTCATCGTTTCCCGGGGCGCATTTTTCTTCCGAAATAACAACCGACAATCTTCATCTACTTCCACGCAGATGGCCAACAAGCGATCGCTTGTATCAAAGGCCTCTGGATTACCCCGAAGGTCAAACATGCCGCGATTACGCGCCAGCGACAAGAGTGCATTGGCGTAATCGTCTAGCTCGCTAATTGATGACGCAGCACCGCTCAGCGCTTGTCCACACAAGTCAGCAAACGCAGCAATCGTGGGCGCGCCACAACTCAGTTCAGACCAATTTGCACCGCTATTGCCGGTGGAATTCAGATTTCGAAGCAACATGTTTGCCACCAAATGAAAATGGACTAAATATGAAACAATTTAAACCTCAGGTCGTTTTTTCAACATCTTCGCAACCCAACAGTAGGACCCTTGGTCGGAACGAACCGCCTGCAAAACGTCTTCGTTGCAACCAAAATTGAGTCGCTAGAGAGCGACGGTTTGCCCGCGCTCCGGAATCAACACGGGGCCTATCCCACTTTTATCCAAAAGTTGCTTGAAGGGCTGGGCGCTATCCATTTCGCAATGAACCAGAGCGATTTTTTCAAGGTCTCCTTCTTCCGCCATCGCCTGCGCCCAATTAAAAAGCTCGCTCTGGTCCGCATGTCCGCTACTGCTCTCCAAACGTCGGATCTGAGCCCGCGCTTCATAGGGCTGGCCGAATATTTTTATGATGTCAAGCGATTGATCAAGCAGGATTCGACCCAAGGTATGAGGTGCCTGGAACCCTGTGAATAATATAATCGTCTCTGGTTGTTCAATGTTGTTTTTCAAATGGTGCAAAATTCGACCCGACTCGCACATTCCCGACGCGCTAATAACCACACAAGGTTCCCTTAGCTGATTGATTGCTTTCGATAGTTCTACGTTGCGAACGTAGTACAGGTCATGAAAGGCTAAGGGATCCTCATCCTCTTCGATCATGATCTGCTCTAGCATTTCATCGTCGTAGCATTCAACATGCTCTCGAAAGACATTGGTTGCATTGACTGCGAGCGGACTGTCGACAAACACCTTCATCTTCGGTAATTCACCAGCTTCGGCCAACAGATTTAATCGATAAACGATCTCTTGGGTCCTGCCGACTGAAAAAGCCGGAATGATGAGCTTTCCTCCCGATTGATGAGCGTCCATCGCGGCTTCGAGCAGCACCTGCTTGGCATCGCCACCCTTGGGATGTAAGCGATTTCCATAGGTCGCCTCCATAATGATCATGTTGGCTCCGGGGATCGTCACCGGGTCTTTGAGTATCGGCATATCGGGGCGACCGATATCTCCGCTGAAAACCAGTTTGAAAGGAGACTGTCCCGGACGCTGCATTTCCAACTCAACCATCGCAGCGCCTAACATGTGCCCAGCTACGTGAAAACGACACTGCATTCCAGGAGTCGGCTCAAAGTTTGTATCGTAACCGATTGGTCGAAACTGTTTGATCGCTGCGACCGCATGTTCTTGCTCGTACAACGGCGTGAATGGCTTCTCATTGTTTTTTTTTCGTTTCCGATTGACGTACTTGACGTCACTCTGCTGGATTTTAGCGCTATCTAGGAGTAAATAAACCGCTAGATCGCGTGTGGCGGAAGTGGCATAAATAGGCCCTTTGAATCCACTTCGCACCAGTGAGGGAAGGTTGCCGCTGTGATCAATATGGGCGTGGGATAAAATCACGGCGTCAATCTCGGAACCCTCAAATGGTAGGTCTCGGTTCCGTTTGAAGGCATCGCGACGACGGCCTTGAAACAGACCGCAATCAAGCAAGATTTTCTTCCCCTGATAATGCACGAGATGCATCGATCCGGTCACCGTTTGTGCAGCGCCCCAAAACTGAACAATCATGGTAAGGTCCCATATTAGGTAGAATGAGAAACAATTGGTTATCGCAGCAAACGTCCCCGCCCAGCACATACGAATCGGTCAAAAACGCGAAACCCATTGTGAATCAGCGACCTGATCTGATCGCCGAGACTCACATGATTTGACAGCGAACGATACACTCTTTCGCCCTCCGAAACCTTCGTCAAAGCACCTGCTTCGTAGCCGCAAGAATCAAGCCTTAGCAAACCTACGATTTAACCCTCTCGACGTATTCTCCGGTCCGAGTATCGATTCGGATGATGTCACCCATGTTTACAAAAATCGGCGTAGGGAATTCTCCACCCGTTTCCACTTTGACCGGCTTGGTCACGTTCGTTGACGTGTCTCCCTTAGCTCCCGGCTCGCAATACTCCACTTTGAGCTCAACGTGATTTGGGGGTGTCATGATGATTGGGTTACTGTTAAACAGCGTCATCTGACAATTCATTCCGTCTTTCAGATATCTCCAATCATCACCCACTTGCTCCGCCGCCAATTCATACTGATCATAGGTTTCACTGTTCATGAAGACAAACGTATCTCCCTGGCGGTACAGGTATTGGACTGAGACCTCCATCACATCGGCCTCTTCCAATGTATCCCCACCTTTGTAGGTCCGCTGCAGAGTCGTTCCTCTCACGAGGTTCTTGAGTTTACATTTGTAAAGAGCGTTGCCTTTGCCCGGTTTTACAAAGTTCATCTCCGTCATCAGGTATGGCTCACCATCAATTTGAACTTTGAGTCCCTTGCGAAAATCGTTGGTTTTGTAGGCCACTTTATTCTGTCCTGCTTAATGGTTCATGGGCGGTTGTGAAAAACTTCGCGACGGGGACACTGTTCCTGCGGCGAAAATCTACTATTTTGGAAGAAGGCCAATTCTATCCAAAAAATCGACCGTTGTCGGCGCCGAACGGGCGTCATTTTCTCAAGCAAACGCTGGTGTTTTCATAGGTTTTTCATGGTCCAACCAATAACTAGAGACATGATCGACCTAAAAACCGATCTGACGTGGCAACAGCATATGAAAAATGCCATTCGAACCTCTCAGGGTTTAGCCTCGGCGTTGGATCTGCCGCTGTCCGAAATTGCCTCCGGTGACGCGACTCAACCGTTTCCACTATTCGCTCCCCTGCCCTTCGTCTCCCGAATGGAACCGGGAAATATCGAAGACCCTCTTCTACGTCAAGTATTACCTGTCGCAGAGGAAAAAATCCAAGCCGAAGGGTATCTGAAAGACCCGCTAAAGGAGGATCAATTCTCTATTTCCCCCGGTTTACTGCACAAATATGATTCGCGAGCGCTGATGATTATCAACGGTACCTGCGCGATACATTGTCGTTATTGTTTTCGCCGAAATTTTCCCTATCAGGAATCGTTACAGTCAACCGGTGATTGGGACCGAGCCATTCAGCAGATCGAGTCCGACGTATCCGTTCACGAGATTATCCTTTCCGGCGGGGATCCTCTCACGGTGGTCGATGATCGGTTGACTGAACTGGTGCAACGTCTCGATCAGATCCAGCATTTACAACGACTCAGAATTCATACTCGTTTGCCGATCGTCATTCCACAGCGTATCACTGGGGATTTGATTGAGACGATCAACGAAACCAGAATGGCGATCACCATCGTGGTTCATGCCAATCACGCCAACGAAGTTGACGAATCCGTTGCCCATCACTTGGGACGTCTCTCTCAAACTCGGGCAACCGTTCTGAATCAATCCGTTTTACTGCGTGGCATCAACGATGATCCGAGTGAGCTAATCGAGTTAAGCCAGCGTTTGATCGCGTGCGGGACAGTACCTTACTATCTGCATCAACTGGATCCGGTGATCGGCGCTCAGCACTTTCATGTTCCGATCCAGCAAGGGCGCGAAATCATCAAGGAAATGCGAACCCGTATTTCAGGTTATTTGGTCCCACGCTACGTTCAGGAGAGACCCGGGCAGCCCAATAAAACTCCGCTCGAATGAAGCCAACTTACCCAGACAATTACCTTTCCCGCGACCGATTGAGACATCAGGAAAAAAGGTTGTCCAAGTACTCGATCGACTGGGCACATTGAGTCGCGCATTCGCTTTCACTGTCTCGCTCAATCGTGATATATCCGGAATAGCCATTTTCTTCTAGGACCCCCAACAGACCTGGCATATCCACCGAACCCCGCCCAAGCTGCACCTCGAGGCCACGGCCAAGTGCCAAATCTCTCACGGCATCCCTCGCGCGAAAATTCATGACATGACTCCCCAAGGCCTTGAGCGAGTCCTCCGCCGAAAACCCGTTGATGATAATCTCACCCGGATCAAAATCGACACCGAGAGTCATCGGAGGTAACGAATCCATCAAGCCCTTTAGGCGATCTCCATCCTCCGACGCCGTTCGCGCTGCCAGCCATGCTCCAGCCCGCTGACTGTGAACCCCAATATCGGTTAGGGCCTGCACCATCGTCTGTCGCCGATCATCGGACGGATCCTCCGGGACTCGACCGATCCGATTGGTGACAACAGTTGCCCCCAGTTGATAAGCCATGTCGATCGCATTCTTGGTAGCGTCAATTCGACGCTCCAAATCCTCCGAGTCATCGTATCCACGACGGGTCGGGAAATGAATGGCTGAAACATTCAAACCTAAATCCGTCAACATTTTCTTGAGGTGTCGAACACCCGTACGGGTCAATTCTGAGGGGCGTAACTCAGTCCGAGCATTGATTTCCACACCCTCAGCACCGATCGCTGCTGCGGTAGCCAAGGCTTTCTTCAATGGCTGCCTGAGACTCTCCAGACAAAGGCCTTTTTTTAGCTTTAACATGTCATTCCTACCTTACCAGATCCACTTTGGCTTCCATCGTATGTTACATTCCTATTTTATTGAATTGGCCACACCTGCATGGCCTTGATGATTGCCTTATTAGGACAATTGAATTTCATGACTTCGATTCAAGATATCTGCGATTTTCTTGACTGGTTTGCTCCGCAACGATTGGCTGAGGAATGGGATAATGTGGGCCTTTTAGTAGGCGATCGCAATTCCACCGCCAACCGCGTGATGACCTGTCTGACCATCACGCCCGCCAGTGCGGCAGAGGCCATTAACAAGGGCTGCGACCTGATCGTTAGCCATCACCCACTACCTTTTCAGCCGCTCAAAAAAATCACCGCCGACGCAATCTCCACCCGAATGTTGTTGGATCTCATTCGAGCCGAAGTCGCGGTCTACAGTCCCCACACGGGATTCGATTCAGCAGCTCATGGGATCAACCAATCATTGGCCGAATTGGTCGGCATGGAGAATCCCAAGCCCATCATCCCCATCCCCAACGATCCCGACGAGCTGGGCTCAGGCCGAATCGGGGACCTTAACCCATCCATTTCGCTTGCCGAACTCGTTGACCGATTGAAAGCGTCCTTATCCGTTGGGCATGTTGGGGTCGTGGGCCAAATGGATGCCACAACTCATCGGATCGCATTGGCATGTGGCAGTGGTGGCACTTTTTTGGAGTCGGCAAGGCAACTAGGCTGCGACACCTTCGTGACAGGCGAAGCCAATTTTCACACCTGCCTGGAAGCCGAAGCAACCAATACCAACCTGATCCTTTTGGGACATTATGCGAGCGAACGATTTGCCTTGGAAAGGTTGGCGAGCGAACTTGGAAAACAGTTTCCAGAGGTCGATTCCTGGCCTAGCGTTCAAGAGTCCGACCCCCTGAAAAGATACTAATTTTTAGGATTTTTCGGGCCTTAACTGGTCAGATTCCAGTTTGCGTTGACCCCCCGTCAACGGTCTCTAGAATGTGGAGACCCTTTCATCCGACAGTTGGATTTTTTCAATGCCAAACAAATATTTAACGGCCCTTCCCGTTTTCAACGAAGTTCATTCTGTCGAGTCAGTTTTGGATGAAGTGACTCGATTCAGCCCCAACGTCCTTGTTGTAGATGACGGTTCAACCGACGGCACATCGGATAAATTAACCTCGCGAGAGGATATTCTACTGGTAACACACCGAGCGAACCGTGGCTATGGAGCAGCCCTGAACACCGCGTTTAAATATGCAATCGACAACAACTATGAATTTCTGACCACGATCGATTGTGACGGCCAGCACGAACCTCAACGGATTCAGCAATTTGTGACCGCTTGTCAGAATACCGGCGCCGATATCGTGTCGGGTAGTCGATACTTGAAATCGTTTGAAAGTGATACACCCCCACCCCAACAACGGCGTCGCATCAATCACGCCATCACCCACACCTTGAATCAAAAACTGGGACTAGGGCTGACCGACGCTTTTTGTGGATTCAAGGCCTACCGGGTAGAGGCACTCGGTCGTTTGAATCTGACGGAAACAGGTTATGCGATGCCCCTTGAACTTTGGGTCCAGGCTGCTTGCCACAATTTATCCGTTGTGGAGGTTGCGGTACCGCTGATTTACCTGGATGAAACTCGCTCGTTTGGTGGTAAATTAGATGACGCTAATATTCGAATTGCATACTACAATGATGTGATGAATCGAAGCTTTGCAGCCTTACCAGAAAACTGCCCAAAACTGTTAGGTGATCGTGTTGGATGAAAGTGCGACGATGATCGAATATCGCCGCTTGCGCGCACCTGACGAGGACCGAGGATCACTTGTTGAACCGGCATTTGAGGATGCCTCCGACCTCGTCTTTGAAAACCAGGCATCGGCAGCGAGACAATCACCGGAGATCGCGGGCCAGTCCCTTGCGAATTTGTCGGAACTCGGCAGGACGGAACTGCTCGATTTAGCGTTTCGCTATACCTCTTCGTACCGAAACACGGCCCTGGATCAACGAAACGCCAACACCATCGTTATGTCGGGGCATCAGCCAAAGCTTTTCCACCCGGGCGTCTGGTTTAAAAATTTCGCCCTCTCAAATTTGGGCAAGCGACTCGGCGCAACGCCCGTCAATCTGATTGTGGATAACGACATTGCCGGCGTGACCTCAGTTTCGGCTCCGGATTTGAAGGGTTCCACAGCAACCATTAACCATATTCCCGTCGATCAGCCGGGGGCTAACATACCGTTTGAGTGTCGTTCTATTGTTGACCCGTACTACTTTCGTCAATTTAGTCGTCGAGCAACAGACGCCATGCTTGGGATGGTGGTCACCCCTCTTGTCGCGCGACTATGGCCCCATGTCTGCTCTCAACTCACAGCTGACTCAAACTATGGCGCTGTGCTGGCCAAAGGACGGCACCTTTTGGAGCAGGATGCCGGGTTGGAAACTTTGGAAGTCCCTCTCAGTCAAGTCGCCGAAACAAAAGCGTTTTCATATTTAGCTCTAGAGATCTTTCAGAGGATTCAAGATTTTCACACGGCCTACAACACCTGCCTTTATGATTATCGGGACATCCATCGCATACGAAGTAACTCGCATCCTGTCCCTGCATTAGAGAAGGAAAACGGATTCTATGAAGCTCCGTTCTGGGTTTGGCACACCCAACACCCGATCCGAAAGCCACTCTTCATTAAACGAGACCGTAACGGACACCGATTAACCGATCGATCGGGTTGGCAAGTCACCATTGAAGTCGATAACTTTGCCGCTCAATTCTGCGAACTGCGCGATCAGGGAGTCGCCATTCGACCAAGAGCACTGGTCACAACGCTGTTCAGTCGAATGATCTTGAGCGATCTGTTCCTACATGGGATCGGCGGTTCCAAGTACGACCAACTGACTGACGCCATTGCCCAGCGATTTCTAAATTTCGAAATGCCAAAGCATCTCACACTGACAGCAACGGCCACCCTACCCTGTGAAACAGAGAACGTCCTACCCTCAGACGTGACCGATTTGGACACATTGGATCGGGACTTGCGATTCCACCCGGAAAATCACGTTGCGGGAGACGCCCCGCAAATCGCCAAATGGGTTGCCCGAAAACACTATTGGTTGAACCAAGCATTGCCGCCAGGAAAACGAAAAGATCGGCACCAAGGAATCAACCAATGCAATGAACAGTTACAAGCATTTGTCCAACCCTCCCGTCAGAGACTGGCTCAGGAACGCGAGCAACTAACGAGCCAGCTTAAAATCAACCAGATTGCAAGGTCTCGTGAATATAGTTACTCCCTCTTCCCGGAAAACCTGATCGAAGACCTTAAAACACTCGCTCAATAACATAGGTCGGCGTTAGTGGACTCTCTGACCAGGCACAGCCCCTTCATCAGGACTCAATAAAAACACCTCGGCACCACCGGCTCCCGAGGCGCAAACCATTCCCTCGCTCAAACCAAATTTCATCTGCCTTGGTTTTAGATTGGCCACCATCACCACCAATCGCCCAACTAGTTTCTCCGGTTCGTAAGCCGCTTTAATGCCAGCAAAAACCGTCCGGGTTTCATCCCCCCCAAGGCTTAGCTTCAGTTTCAATAACTTTCGAGCGCCATCGACGTGATCCGCTTCGACCACCCTCGCCACGCGCAAGTCAACCTTCACAAAGTCATCAATCGTACATTCCTCGGTCATCGGCTCAGCTGCTAGGGCTTCACCGCCGTCTTGAAACTTAGCCGTTGATTCGGAGAGAGTGGCTGCCAATTCTTCGGCTTGCTCTTTTTGAGTGTCGTCAACCATTTTATCGATATCCTTTTGATCAATTCGTTTCATCATGTGTTTGAATTTTGCTACTGGTGTACCCAATTGTGGTGTCTTTGATTGCTCCCAATCGGTGATCGGCTCGCCTAATAAAGTTTCCGTCTTTTTCGCTAAATCAGGTAAGACAGGGCTCAGATAAATGACCAGCTGTCGAAAGAGGTTAATCGCGACAGTGCATACATCTTGCAACTGGCCAGCCCGTGCAGGATCTTTCTTTAGGTTCCAAGGCTCTGCCTGTTCCACATAAGGATTAGCCTCGTCGGCCAAAGCCATGATCAAACGCATGGCACGATTGTAATCACAACTTTCATAAGCTTCGGCAATTTCCTCCCCTGCCGCCGCGGCCTTATCGAACAGGCCTCCATCGTCCGGATAGACCGAAGCCAATCCGACATCTCTGACAAACTTAGCGCTTCGGGAGGCCAGATTCACGACTTTGTTTACAAGGTCCGAATTGACCTTCATCACAAATTCTTCGAGGCTTAAATCAATATCGTCGAGCTTTGGCCCCAGTTTTGATGCGTAAAAGTAACGTAGCGCTGAGGGATCTAAATGACGATGGAACGTTTCAGCCTTGATAAAAGTCCCTTTGCTTTTGGACATTTTCTCACCATTGACTGTCAAAAAGCCATGGATATGAACTTTGGTGGGTAACTGAAAACCTGCCGTCTTGAGCATCCCAGGCCAAAACAGTGTATGGAAATAGGTGATGTCTTTCCCCAAGAAATGGTGGATCTCACATTCTTCACTGCGCCACCAATCATCAAGGCACTCCCCATTCTTATCACACCACTGCTGAGTAGACGCGATGTAACCAATTGGCGCGTCAAACCAGACGTACCAAAAATGCCCAGGGCTATCCGGAATCTCAAATCCAAAATAAGGCGCGGGCCGCGAGATGTCCCAATCTCGTAAGATTTTTGCTCCTTCGGGGGAATCGCCAGAACCCAAGAAGTGACCTTTTAAATAGTTTGCGACTTCGGGCTGTAAATGATCTTCGTTTTGCGTCCACTGCTCAAGAAACCCGTGCAGCTGTTCCAATTCGATAAACAAATGCTCAGCTGTCCGAATTTCTGGAGTGGATCCCGATAGGGTGCTGATCGGATCAATTAATTCAGCCGGAGTATAGGTCGTTCCGCATTGACTGCAATTATCACCAGGCTGATCAGGACTCCCGCAAGTAGGACAAGTTCCACGAACGAATCGGTCTGCTAAAAAAGTTTTCTGCTGAACATCAAAGAGTTGCTCAACATCCTTGGTTTTCACCAGCCCGGCTTCTCGGATCGCGGACCAAATTTCCCCACATAACTGCCGATTCTCAGAACTATGAGTGCTGCCATAGTTGTCGAAACTGATTTGAAAATGACTAAAATCTCGCTCATGCTCTTGCTGGGATTGAGCAATGACCTGCTCTTCTGATCGCGATTCTCGCCTCGCACGAAGCATGATTGCCGTACCATGAGTATCATCAGCACACACATAAACGCAGTGATTTCCACGCAATCGCTGAAAACGCACCCAGATGTCCGTTTGGATATATTCAACCAAATGTCCTAAATGGATCGGTCCGTTGGCATAGGGCAATGCCGACGTGACCAATATCCTTCGTTTGCTCATAATGGAGTCCATCCAACCGGGAATTACCCAATCATTCAAAATTCAAGAATCACCGACCCCGATTCTATCCCAAAATCTCCAATCGCGTAGGGCAGGCGTTTTAAACGGAACAAACATGAACAAAAATCAAGCCGCAGACCACTACACCATCCACGACGCCGATGAAATCTTTTCACCCGGTTTATTAATCTTTAAGGAGCTCGTTGAGCACAACCTCAAGGCGATGATTCAAATGGCAGGTGGTCCGCATCGTTTGTGCCCTCATTGCAAGACTCATAAAACCCGAGAGATCATACGAATAGAAAAGGCCATGGGCATAATGAGCCATAAATGCGCAACCGTGGCGGAGGCTGAAATGCTGGCGACAGAGGGGATCCCCGAAATCTTATTGGCTTATCAAATGGTGGGCCCCAACCTGAAGCGAATGGTTGAACTCGTCAAAACGTTCCCCGATACCCAATTCACCACGCTTATCGACCACCCGACTGCGGCAGGCCAATTGGGTCGGCTGATGAAGTTAGCTGACCAAGAGATCGCCGTCTTAATCGATCTCAATCCTGGAATGGATCGCACAGGGATTGAGCCGGGACCCAACGCGATGGAACTTCTAGAAATGGTAATGGGTTTGGAAGGTCTTCAACTGCAAGGGCTTCATTGGTACGACGGTCAAAACCGACACGCGGATTTGCAGCAGCGCAGACTGGCTGTGGACAACGGGTGGAACCGCTTCACCCTTTTTCGCGATCAAGTGTTGATGAATGGAATACCCATTCAGAGGATTGTCGCGGCTGGCTCCGGCTCCTTTCCTATTTTAGCTGAAAAGGGCGAGCCTCAGCTGCAGCTCAGTCCTGGTACAACGGTATTATTTGACTCCGAACTCGCGGAAATCTTTCCTGAGATGCCCTTTATCCCAGCCATTGGGATCTTGACGCGAGTCGTCAGCCGAAATCGTTGGAACGAGGTGACGCTCGATGTCGGTCACAAGTCTTGCGCGGCCGATCAGCCTGCTGGCAATCGTCTCAGATTTCCACAATTCCCCAACGCAAAAGAAATCAATCAAACCGAAGAGCATTTGGTCATTTCCGACCCCGCGGTAAATGAGCTCAATCTCGGTGACGCCATTGTGGCATTGCCGCGGCACGCCTGCCCCACCACAGCGGTCCATCAATTCGCAGACGTGATCTCCAATCATGAGCGGGTCGCACAATGGAAGATCGCAGCCCGGGATCGCATGTTAACCATCTAGCGTTTTAAGAACGCCCCAGTTCATTAATCATTGAATTTGGATGTGATCAGAGTGATGTTCTGACCGCCAAAACCAAAACTATTGTTCAGGGCAATTTCAACGTTCGCATCGCGAGCTTCGTTAGGAATATAGTCGAGATCACACAGTGGGTCCGGGTTTTCGTAGTTGATCGTTGGTGGCAAAACGCCATCTCGAATGGCCATCAAACAGACGATCAGCTCCGTCGCTCCAGCCGCCGCAATCAAGTGCCCCATCATACTTTTAGTGCTTGAAATGGGTGTCTGGTTGGCCCGATCGCCAAAGACCTCCCGGCAAGCCCGAGACTCTACCTTGTCATTGACCGTGGTACTGGTGCCGTGGGCGTTGACATAATTTACCTGCTCCGAATTCAACCCGGCATCGTTAAGTGCCATCCTCATGCACCCAATCGCACCACGACCTTCGGGGTGAATGTCTGTAATCCGATAGGCATCCGCAGTCGATCCATATCCGATCACTTCCCCTAGAATATTAGCGCCCCGCTTACGAGCAAACTCTAATTCCTCGAGAACAACCATCGCCCCGCCTTCGCCCAACACAAATCCGTCTCGTAATCGATCAAACGGACGGGAAGCTCCAGTGGGATTATCGTTGTTGGTTGAAAGTGCCGTCAGCAGGTTGAATCCAGTGACCCCAAACGGGTGAATCATACTGTGAGTCCCACCCGACAGCATCACGTCGGCCTCACCCCGTCGAATGATTTCGGTAGCTTCGCCCACCGCCTGGCTGCTGGCAGCACACGCGGTCAGGCAGTTCGCGTTGGGCCCTTGTGCATTGAACATGCTGGCGATGTGACCGACCGGCATACTTGGTTCCTGCTCTAATTCCAAAACGGGATTGAGCCGACTCAGTCCAGATTCTGTAAATTTCACAACATCGAGATTGCCTTCTTCATCAATTGACTCGGCCATCATTTCAGCGAATGACATAAAGTCTTGATTGCCTTCGCCGCTTCCCATGTAGACCCCAAATCGTAACGGGTCAACAATGGCATCTAGAACGCCTGAATGAGCCATGGCCTGCTTGGCTGCCCCCGCAGCAAACTTCGTGTGACGCCCGCGGAATTTCCAAAGTTCAGGATCTTCCCCCGTATCGCAAATATCCCAGTTTTTTATCTCCGCAGAGATCCGTGTTGGGAACTGACTCGCGTCAAAGATTGTCGTGTAGCCGACGCCAGACTGACCTTCTCTCACCGCCGACCAAACGGTTTCCACATCATTTCCCATCGGGTTGATCATCCCAACACCTGTGATGACCACTCGGCGTCGCTGATTCGTTGCAATCATATCTGGTTCTTTCGACTACTCGACCAAAACTTTTCGGATTGGGCCGACACGATCAAAATGGCCCAACAACTATGAGACCGATAACTCTGACCGTTCGGCCTTCAGCATGAATTCAGGAATTTTGATGGGGGAACCGTCCGGGTTCACACCAACCTCAAATAGTTTCCACACTCTCAAGCTGCGGCAAAGCCCGGCGGGCTCAAACAATTTGACATCCTGAAATTTTTCGTCATTTAAAATGGCGAACATCAGTTCCATTTTTGACAAAATAAAATCTCCACGCCGAACCACGCCTTTGACAACCGCGCCATCGGCATTGAAAGTGCTAATATCAGCACGCAGCGTCAATAAGTCGCCTGGAATCGCCTCCGCAAACATTTCAAGCTTCATGATTTTTGCCAGCACCAAGCGATCTTCAAAATCGCTAATCTGAGTACATAGGATACCCCCTGTCTGAGCCATTCCCTCAACAATTAGAGAGGAAGGATAGGTGGGGTACCCCGGTACATACTCATCGATAGCCTCCTCGCTGAGGCTGATTGACCGAACGGTGACCGCATGCTGACCGCTGACGAATTCTGTGAAACGGTCAAACAAAAACCAACGCATTGACATAGCTCGCAAAAACAACGAGCTGGTCCCCACCAATGAGGCCAGCTCATTTAAGACTTGGCGTGTATTTCCTAATGGTGTCTACGGCCAAGCTTCGTTATGAAACTTTGGTCGCAACATAATTGCAAAGATCCTGGACCGTCAGAAGATTACCGAAGTCTTGGACCAGCGGATTTTCTTCAAACTTTGTCAGGTCTGCAAAAGGCATGCGCTCTTTCAACTTGATCAATCCGGTCTCAGTGACTCGTCCATCTTGAACGTATTCCGCGTTCGTTAGAACATCATCCGGGAACAGGTCGTCACGTGGAATGGTGATGTCAAAAGCTTTTTCCAGCTTAAAGACAATATCCAGAAAGTCGATGGATTCCGCTCCGAGGTCGCCAACCAACGTCGCTTCTGGAGTGACTTCATCATCATCGACCCCCAAAGCGTCAATGAGGGCCTCTTTGACCTTTTCAAACACCTCTTCGTTACTGGGCATTTGTCACAATCTCCTGGTTTATTCAGTGTTGGTTCTAGGCAGTATTGCCGCGTAATAGTGTGATCTATTTGACCCGATTAAGGCAATATCAGGATAGTGACATTACGGTCTTCGAGGGATTATTTGGATTCATCTGGTCACAGAGCAAACGAAATGTCTTTTTGTACTGGGCGGTGTTGTATTCATCCACAAAAGCATCCGAGATGCCACGATCTGCTAAATTGTAGCTTTCTAGGACCATCCGACCAACAACAGCTACTTCTCCATTAATTGAACCGGAAACTCGCAAATTTGTAAGGCGTTCCTTACGAGATTTAATCTGACAACTTACGTTCAGCGTGTCTCCAGGTTGCACGAAACCTTGGAATTTCATGCTTTTTGTTTCTTTTAGTGCTACATATGAGTTCTCAAAATCTTCCGATACTCGCACCAACCACATACCCGCCTGAAACAAGGATTCCAGCATTAAAACGCCGGGCATAACTGGAAACCGGGGGAAATGATCGGCTAAATAGCCCTCCGATAATGCCAAGCATCGACAAGCCTCAATCGACTCGCCTTTCTTGAGACTCAGAATTCGATCCAATTGGGTGAAACGCATTCACTTTCCGCTAATTGAAAGTCCTGTCGGCCAAACGTTTTAACACACCTGCGTGCAACGGATTTTGCCGCATTTAAAAGTCGACAATATAGCAAATCGCCCATATTGCCACAACAACAAAACAAAGGCAAAACAAAGCTAAGACCCGCCAAAAGCGGGTCTTTTGGGGTAATGCGAGGCCTCTAGAAAGCCGTTCCTAAAACTGTTTTTTGACGAGTTGGTGACAGCGTTGAGGAATTTTAAATTCAATCTCCACACCCAGTCTAGCCCAGCTTATCGTTTGTCATGACGACCAATGCTTGGTAGATTCTTGAAATGCGTCGAGGAATTGCAGTATCCCCTGGCGTTGCTATTGGGACGGCTTATGTCATCCACGAAATATTCGTGAATCCCGATACCAAACGCCTCAAGGATACGGAAATCACAGCCGAATTGGCAAATTACGAAACTGCCCGTGACAAGGCGGCCGTCGACCTACGCGCTTTGGAAAGAAAGGTCGACGCTCAAGTAGGCCATGAAGAGGCCTCTATTTTTGCGGTACACCGGTCGATTCTGAGAGATACAGCCTTCACCAACAAAATCCGCGGCTGGATCGTTGACGATCGCATGACGGCCGCGGCATCCCTCCACCGACTTTTGGGTGAGTACACGACCCTGTTTTCCAAGACGAACGACGATTATCTAAAAGAACGCCTCAATGACGTTCGTGATGTGGTCATTCGGCTAAGCAGCCACCTCTCAGACCAGTTAAATCCAATGCGGGACGAAGAGCTCGATGGCCCAGTGATCGTTGTTACCGATGAGCTACTGCCTAGTCAGGCAGTCGTTCTAGGCGATCTCGACGTGCGTGGAATTGTGACTCAAGCGGGTAGCGAAACCAGTCATGCCGCCATTATTGCCCGCAGTCGTGGGATTCCTGCTGTCTCTGGATTACGGGGCATCCTCAAGCGAATCAAAAATGGCGATACGGTCGTGGTGGACGGCCGAGACGGACACGTTGAGGTCAATCCGAACTCTGAATCATTGGCGGCCTTTCGAAAACTTGAGCGCGAGTTTTTCGATCTTAAGGACCACTTAGCCGAAAACAGGGAACACCCATCCGAAACACTCGACCGCACATCTTTACGACTAGAAGCCAACATTAACGGGCTGCCCGATGCAGTCGCATCGTCAGCAATGGGTGCGTCCGGCGTGGGACTGTATCGAACGGAATACCTCTACCTGACCCATCCAGACGTCCCGGATGAAGACGAACAGTATCAGGTTTACAAAGAAATTGTTGCTAACAGCCCCAATCACAACGTCACGATTCGCACCCTCGACATCGGTGGTGACAAAACCGTAGCCTACTTAGGTCATAATCACCAAGAGGCAAATCCGTTCATGGGCTGGCGCAGCATTCGCCTCTCATTTGAACACCCCGAATTTTTTAATACACAAATTCGTGCGATCGTCCGGGCCGCCAGTGATTTCCCGGAAGGGACGGTTCGGTTGATGTTTCCAATGGTGACAACCGTCGAGGAAATTCGGAAACTTCGGAACATGGTGCGGCGAGCCTACAAGACGCTCGCCAGTCAGGGTAGCCCTGCCAAAGAACTCCCTATCGGCATGATGCTGGAAGTTCCCGCGGCCGCGGTATCGATTGGAAATATGTTGGATTTAGTAGATTTCGTTTCGATCGGATCAAATGACTTAATTCAGTATTTAATGGCAGCCGACCGGGATAACCCCAAGGTCAGCCACCTTTGCCAGCCCTTGGCTCCTCCGGTCCTGCAAGTCCTCAAGAGCGTGATCACGGCATGTAACGAGGCCAACAAACCTGTAACCGTCTGTGGCGAAATGGCCGGCAAACCCAAAGCCTTTGTCTTGTTATTGGGGATGGGTTTAAGACGTTTCAGCATGAGCCCCGCTTTCATTCCTTCAATCAAGCAACTGGCGAGTCAAATTTCCGTGGCCGAGGCGGAACAGATCGTTGATTCCGTGGTGAAACTAAAAACCATCACTCAAGTCAAGAAATTCATGACTCGCCAAATCGAGCAAATTGCCCCGAACCTGACGATTCTCGATACGCCTAGCTAAGTTCTCAGTTGTTAAACCTTCGGTAACCCGCACCTTTCCCAAAATCACCGTTTGATAGAACCGGCATGAACAACGTCGCAGGCTACATTTTTGATTGTGATGGAACGCTTACTGACTCGATGCCACAACATTTCATCGCGTGGCGAACAGTGATGGAAAATCACGGCATTGAATTTTCAGAAGATCGATTTTACGAGTTGGCCGGCATGCCGACCGAAAAAATAATCAAAATACTTTCAATGGAACAAAATGTTGTCATTGATCCCGAATTGGCCAGCCAAGAAAAAGAGCTCGCGTTTTTTAAACAAATTGATCAACTCCGCTCGATTGAGCCGGTCGTCAGCAAAGCCCAATCTCTATTCGGCCATTACCCCATCTCCGTGGCAAGTGGTGGAACCCGTGATTCGGTCCTCGCTCAGCTAAAACAAATTGGAATTCACGAACTTTTCCCAGTCATTGTCACTGCCGAAGATACGCAACGTCACAAACCGGAACCCGATGTCTTTTTAAAGGCTGCTCAGCTGATGAATGTTGAGCCACACCTGTGTTGCGTCTATGAAGATTCAGACTTGGGGATCCAAGCCGCCAAAACAGCCGGAATGCAATGGTTCGACATCCGCACAATTCACACACCGCGACGTGTTACCTGAGAGTAGCAGACACATAAAAAAGCCGTCTTACGACGGCTCCCAGAGGTTAGCAAACTGCTTCCGCTCAGGCTATCAAACTTTATGAGCGTTGATCAGTTCCTGTAATTTGCTCTTAGGGACAATCCCTTGAACACGTTCAACTTCTTCGCCACCTTTGAACACCAAGATTGTTGGAATGTTGGCAATACCGTATTTCATGGCAATGCTCTGACCATCGTCGACATTCAGTTTACCAACTTTCACATCTGAATTTTCAGAAGCCAACTCGTCGATAATAGGTGCAATCTGACGACAAGGGCCGCACCATGGCGCCCAAAAATCGACCACGACAGGATTGTCGGATTGCAGCACTTCAGTTTCAAAATTATCAGCAGTAAATTCAGTTGCCATACGGCCCTCCGTTAGGTGCAAAGTCGTATTGCGCGATTGGTCCGCGCCGTCCCAAGAAATTTTAGCCCGTTTGGACTAACCGTCAATGAATCTTAAAAACTCGCCAAAAACATCGGACTTTGGCTCAGAGACACTCAGCCCGACCAAATTTCCCTGATCCCCGCAAGTTACATCGCAAACGCCGCAGCCACTTCAGCCGGGGCGGGTTCGTACTCGAGCGGCTCCATCGAGCTACCCGCTCTTCCTTGGCTGAGACTGCGCATCGCATTTGAATAGCCAAACAGCTCGCCCAACGGTGCGTGAGCCTCTATAAATGTCATTCCATTACGGTTGTCGGTGTTCACGATCCTCGCTCGCCGCTGCATCAAATCGCTGACAAATTCACCGTGATAATCGTCTGGCGTGGTGATGTTCAATTTCATAATCGGCTCTAACAGAACAGGGCCTGCTTGCTGAAGTGCCGCCTCGAATGCCTCTCCGGCAGCAATGCTGAACGCCATCTCGGAAGATTCTTCGGTTAGTTCGGCATCTAACAGGCTGACCCGAATCTTGGACAAGGGGAAGCTACCGATAATGCCTCCACCTTCGCCGCGCGCGATCAGCTCTTCTTTTACCGCTTCGAGGATCGCTCCGGGTAATTTTCCGGCCACGCCAGCAGTGCGGACACTCACGCCCGACTCGACATTTTCATCTGGCTCCATCCGAATCTTCAGCTTAGCAAACAACTGCTGGCCATTGACTAAACGATGGCATTCACCTGTTACCTCAACTGCCGCGCTAATGGTTTCGCGATAAGAAACACGAGGCTTGTGGACTTTGACGTCCAAGTTGAAATCTCGCAACAGACGATTCTTGATCACTTCCAAGTGCAACTCCCCCATTCCGGCAATCAGCGTTTGGCCCGTGTCCTCGTTTTCAACCGCCTTGAACGTTGGGTCCTGACGACGCAGTAAAACCAAGATATCCGCCAACTTGGTTCGCTCACCAGTACTCTCAGGCTCGATAGCCATCTCGATCACCGTCTCAGGAAACTCAATGGACTCCAGCTGTATCAAACCTTTTTGCTCACACAAGGTGTCACCCGTCACGGCATATCGGGGACCAATCACGCCAACAATGTCGCCCGCGGTTACGGAGTCCACTTGGGTTTCTTTTTTGGTCGCGTGAATCTGCCACAACTGGGCAACGTTCTCTTTTTTATCTTGTCCAGGACACACGACTCGCGTATTTGATTTGAGTTGACCTGAGTATACTCGCACCCAATAAAAGTCACCGGTCTTGGCTGGCAATATCTTGAATACCAAACCACAAAACGGCTCTGAAACATCCGGCTTTCGTGTTTCTCCTTTTTCAGGATTCTTGGGATCCACCCCTTCAACCGGGGGCCGATCGAGCGGACTGGGCAAATAAAGTTTGACGCAGTCCAATACTCCTTGTACCCCCATGCCGTGCAGTGCGCTACCGCAAACTACCGGCTGGATCATCCTCTGTAACGTCGCCTGCCGAATTACTTGATGAATTAATTTTGGAGGAATGGGCTCATCCGCAAATGCTTTTTCCATCATCTCATCGCTGAACTCATAAAGAACTTCCAGCAAATCGGTATGCGCCAACTCCGCTTCATCCTGTAATTCTTCGGGGATCTCTTGGGTCTTCATCGTCTTGCCTTCATCGGCAAAGGTGATCAGCTTCATCTCGATCAGGTCGATGATTCCGCGAAAACAATCGTCAATGTGGGATGGCCCCTGACCTACGGGAAGTTGGATCGGCACCGGATTACCATTGAGTCGTGACCGGATATCGCTAACAACTCGTGTAAAATCGGCACCCTCTCGATCAAGTTTGTTGATAAACGCGATGCGGGGCACCTTGTATCGATCCGCCTGCCTCCAAACCGTCTCGCTTTGCGCCTCAACTCCTTCTCGTGCGCTAAATACGACAACCGCCCCGTCAAGAACGCGAAGACTACGCTCCACTTCTGCCGTAAAATCCACATGCCCAGGTGTGTCAATCAAGTTGACGTTGACATCATCCCAATCAAAGGTCGCACATGCTGAGTAGATAGTGATGCCACGGTTTTGTTCCTCTGCATCACTGTCCGTAGTCGTCGTCCCGCTATCGACTTTCCCGACGCGATGTTTGGCTCCACTTAGGTAAAGCATCCGCTCGGTGACGGTTGTTTTGCCGGCATCAATATGGGCAATGATCCCTATATTCCGAAGCTTATCAAGTTTACGTGACATGAGAGATTCGCCTTCAGCGGCAGATTTCAATGACCAACACTGGCGGCGCCAACCGGCGCACAACCACCAAGTGTCTCCGTTTCAGTATCTCTTGGGCACACCGAACAACCCGGCGCGTAAAAAAACCGCTCGGTGAAAGAGCGGTTGTTATTTTGGTCAGCGATAAAACTACCAAGCAAAATGAGCAAACGCTTTGTTTGCATCTGCCATACGGTGGGTATTTTCTCGCTTCGTCATGGCAGCGCCTTCACGGTTGTATGCCGCACATAGCTCATCTGCCAGTTTCAAATGTGTCGGACGGCCTTTTTTGTCCCTAATCGCAATGAGCAACCATCGAATTGCAAGTGATTGCTGTCGCGCCCGATTGACTTGCATCGGGACTTGGTAGGAAGCACCACCCACCCGCTTTGAACGCACTTCAATCTGGGGCTTAACATTCTCAACGGCTTGGGTAAATACCGCAATCGATTCCTGATCTGGCATTCGACGCTTAATTTCATCCAATGCATCATAAAAGACACCCTGAGCGATGGTCTTTTTACCATCCCACATCAGGCAATTGATAAACTTAGACGCCAACTCGGAATCGAATTTCGGATCCGGCCGGAGTTGTGTTCTACTAGAGGTTATACGACCCATGATTTATATCTGATCTTTTCCTGGCAATGAATTACTTTTTGGCGCCGTAGCGACTTCGCGACTGCTTACGATTCTCAACACCCAGCGTGTCTTGAGCACCTCGGACCACTTGATACCGAACACCGGGCAAGTCACGTACACGGCCACCTCGAACGAGCACAATCGAGTGTTCTTGGAGGTTGTGCCCCTCACCTGGAATGTAAACCGTTACCTCTTTGCCATTGGACAATCGGACACGGGTGATTTTCCGAAGTGCGGAGTTAGGCTTCTTCGGAGTCATCGTCCGAACTTGCAAACAAACGCCCTGTTTTTGCGGACAGCGATCCAAGACCGGAGCCTTGGTGAACTTCCGCTTTTGTTTACGGCGTTTTCGTACTAACTGATTGATGGTTGGCATCTATGGTTTGCCCTGCAAAAGCCTAAAATTTACCTGTTCGGGAATCCGTAAGGCTACCCGTTTTAACTAACGCGTCAAGCTCTAATTGCAATTTTGAATGGACTCAGCAAAGCAATTCAAGCCTGTTTTCCATGTCTGGGGCGACAATTACTGACCCCCGTTCAACTCATCTTGCCAAGCCCGCAGCTCTTCCCAACGCCCTTCGGCCGCCATTTGAGCCTGATTCGGCCAAGTCGTCGGGTCGTGAGCTGAGTATTGATTCCCGGCGGCCGTCAACAAGTCGGCTACCTGCTGGGAAGTGAAACCGGCCAATTGAACGTAACTCGTTACACCTGAGGCATTTAAGATCTCCTCTATTTTCGGGCCGATTCCTTCAATCAATTTCAGGTCGTCGACCGGTAACTGCTGTACTGGCCGCCCGCCATCGAGTTGATCCTGCCAAGACTGCAAATCATCCCACTGACCTGCAGCCGCCATTTGTGATTGGCCAGGCCAGGTAGATGGATCGTGAGCTGCATATTCGCTTCCCAAAATCATGCCGAGCTGTTCCGGCGTCACCGAAGCGAGATCAGCAAAGGTTCGAACACCACTCGAAACAAGAATCTCCGCGATTTTTGGCCCAATCCCTTCGATCCGGGTAAGGTCATCCGCGGGTGGTAATTCCGCTGGAGCTGGGGTCGCAGGGGCCGCTTCGACACCACCATGCAATTGCGATTGCCAAGCCCTTAGACCTTCCCAGTCTCCAGACGCAGCCAACTGAGCTTGGTCAGACCAAGTCGTCGGATCGTGCATCGCAAACTGAGCTCCCAACATCTCTCGGAGTTGGTCCGGAGTTCGGCTTGCCAAATCGGGATAGGTCGTCACACCAAATGCATTCAGCATTTCTGCGATTTCCGGACCGATCCCCTCGATTTGCGTCAGGTCATTCGGTCCCGTTTCAACCACCATGTCCGTTGTCGGCATCCCTAGCATCGCGGCGCCATCGCCACCAGGCATCCCTGCATCCTCAAAACCTCCCGTCAGTATGTCGACACCCATCGTCGGTGCTTCAGAAGACGGAGTCGGTGCAGCCGCACCAGGCTCAAGCAGAGGAAAGCTCTGCTCTAATGATTGAATCGGAGCCGCCGCCATCGAACGCAACGCTTCCAAGTTGTACTGGACGTCCGACTCTTGGAAGGTTCGGAACCCGGTACCCGCAGGAATGAGATGGCCGAGAATAACGTTTTCTTTCAGACCCACCAAATTGTCGATCTTGCCCGCCAACGCTGCCTCGGTCAGTACCTTTGTGGTTTCCTGGAAACTGGCCGCCGAGATAAAACTGGAGCTTTGCACCGAAGCTTTGGTAATGCCCAAAAGTTGTGTGCTGGCCGTCGCCGCGCTAGGCTTTTTACCTTTGGCGGGCTTGCCACCCAATGCTTCGATTTTCGAGTTGGTGTCTTCAACGATTACCTTCTTGACGACTTGCCCTTTAGCGAAGTCACTGTCACCAGGATCGGAGATTTTCAGCGATTGAGCAAGTTCTTCGTTGACCACATTGAATTCGAAACGGTCACAAACCAGTCCTGGCAAAAGATTGGTATCGCCAGTCGTTTCAATTTTCACCTTTCGCAGCATCCGAGCCACAATGATTTCAATGTGCTTGTCATTAATCTCAACCCGCTGGCTTCGATAAACGCTTTGAATCTCGTGTGTCAGATACTGCTGAACAGCCTCTTCGCCTGAAACATGCAGGATGTCGTGAGGAACCAACGGCCCATCAATTAACTGCTGACCCGCTTTCACATGGTCACCGGTATGAACGCGGAATCGCTTTCCAGGCGGCACCAAATGCTCAATTTCGATGCCCGCCTCATTGCGAACAATGATCATCCGTTTTCCGCGTTTCTTCTCCGCCAGAATCTCAACCACGCCATCAATCTCTGAGAGAACGGCAGGGTCTTTGGGTTTACGAGCCTCAAAGATTTCGGTTACCCGCGGGAGACCGCCAGTGATATCGGAAACACCTGACGACTCTCGGGGAGTTTCAGCAACCGCCGAACCAGCCGAAATTTCCTGACCCTCATCCACCATCACGTTGGCACGCTCGGGTAGGTAGTAAACATCCAGCGGCTTACCATCCGCATCTTCGATCACAATCTGGGGATGCATGTCGCCTTTGAAATCGATGATGGTGCGACGAATGGTTCCGCTGCTATCTTTTTCAGACTGAACCGTTTCACCCTCGACGATATCCTCAAATCGAATCCGTCCACCAACTTCCGCCAAGACCGGAACCGCATGAGGATTCCATTGGCAAAGCACTTGACCAGCCTTCACAACCGTATCGTCATGAACCTTCAATACGGCACCCGTTGGAACCGCATGATTTTCCAACTCGCGGCCCCGAGGATCGAGAATGGCAATTTCACCGTTTCGGTTGAGTACCACAGTGTCACCACTGGAATTGGTTACGTAACGCATCCGCGTCAGCTTGACCGTACCTGCTTTTTTACACTTACGTTCGTTCTCTTCAGTTTGCGTGTTGGCAACACCACCAATATGGAACGTCCGCATGGTCAACTGGGTTCCAGGCTCGCCAATACTCTGGGCTGCGATGATCCCGACCGCCATGCCCTCTTCAACCTCGGCACCCGTCGACATATCCATGCCGTAGCACTTACGACAGACCCCCAGTGCGGCTTCACAGGTCATCGGGCTGCGAACTTGAATCTTCTCCAGACCCAACTGCTCGATCTTCCTGGCAATTTCCGGAGTGATCATCTGGTTTTCGCGAACGATCACTTCGTCAGTCACTGGATTCACAATGTTCTGTCGTGAGACACGCCCATTGATCGCAGTCGCCAGACGGACTTCGACTTGCTCGCCACGATAAATCACACCCTTGGTGATCCCTTGCGTCGTTCCACAATCATCCATTGTGATGACAACATTTTGAGCAACGTCGGCAAGCTTTCGTGTTAAGTACCCCGAGTCGGCTGTCTTCAAGGCCGTGTCGGCCAATCCTTTCCGAGCACCGTGAGTCGAACTGAAATACTCCAGTACTGACAGACCTTCTCGGAAATTCGCCTTAATCGGCGTTTCGATAATCTCTCCGGTTGGCTTGGCCATTAAGCCACGCATTCCAGCCAACTGCCGAATCTGCTCGACACCACCACGAGCACCAGAGTGAGCCATCAGATAAACCGGATTGACGTACCCCAAACCACCTCGGTCATCGACCTCCATGGCCGCCATCATTTCTTTGGTGATGCTTTCGCGGGCGTGCGTCCAAGTATCAAGTACCTTGTTGTATCGCTCTTTTTCTGTGATCACACCACGCTCGTAGTGCTTGCGATATTTCAGTACCTCCTTTTCAGCCTCCGCTACAATTTTCTCTTTGCTATCGGGTGTCACGAGATCGTCCGTGGCGAACGAAAGTCCACTGCGAGTACTCTCCCGGAAACCCAACTGGTTCATGTCGTCCAACAGATTGATCGTTGCACGACGCCCCAAACTCTGGTACGCATCCGAGATCACCGTCGCCAGATCACCACTTCGCATACCATAGTTGTAGAAATCCATTCCAGCAGGCAACATCATATTGAACAGAACACGACCATAAGAAGTTTCAATAATCTGACTTGGCAACTTCTCCTCTTCACTTAATCGCACAGAGCGACCTTCTGGCAATCGCACTTTAATCTTGGCATGCATCGTAATGATGCCTTGCGAGAAGGCAGAATCCGCTTCGTCCAGTGAACTGAACGTCATCCCCTCACCGGTCTGGTTCGGCAGAAGCAGCGTAATGTAATAACAACCCATCACCGTGTCCTGAGACGGACTCATGATTGGTTTACCGTTGGACGGAGCAAAAATATTATTCGTCGACAACATCAACGTATGAGCCTCAACTTGAGCCTCGATAGAAAGCGGCAAGTGCACCGCCATTTGATCACCGTCAAAGTCCGCATTGAAACCTTTGCAAACCAGGGGATGCAAGTGGATCGCGTTTCCTTCGACTAAGGTCGGCTCAAATGCTTGAATGCCCATTCGATGCAACGTCGGAGCACGGTTCAAAAGTACAGGGTGATTCTTGATCACAAATTCCAGAATATCCCAAACTTCCTCATCCTTGCGTTCCAGCATTTTCTTCGCGCTTTTAATCGTATCCGCATGCCCTAATTCCTTGAGCTTGCGAATAATAAAAGGCTGGTAAAGCTCTAGAGCGATTTTCTTAGGCAAACCACATTGATGCAACTTTAGTCGCGGTCCAACTACAATCACACTACGGGCCGAGTAATCAACACGTTTACCCAACAGGTTTTCACGGAAACGCCCTTGCTTTCCCTTGATCATGTCGGTCAGGGACTTTAGAGGACGATTGCTACTACCGAGAACGGGGCGTTTGCAACGGTTGTTGTCAAACAAAGCATCCACCGATTGCTGAAGCATTCGTTTTTCATTCCGAATGATTACTTCCGGTGCATTCAAATCGACCAGTTTACGCAAGCGATTGTTTCGATTGATGATTCGGCGATACAAATCATTCAAATCACTTGTCGCAAAGTTGCCTGAATCTAATAGAACTAACGGCCGAAGATCTGGCGGGATTACAGGAATGACATCCAGAACCATCCATTCAGGCTTGTTATCACTATCTCGAATCGCTTCGACAATTTTCAAACGATTGGTAAGATCTTTTCTTTTCTGCTTGGAACCGGTTTCCGCCAGATCGACCCGCAGCCGCTCAGATAACTCAACGAGATCTAACTCAGAAAGTAGTCCACGAACCGCTTCGGCACCCATCCCGGCTTTAAAGGCATCGTCACCAAACTGAGCACGTGCGGCGCGATACTCCTCTTCGGTCAACAGCTGCTGCTTTTCAAGATCCGTTGTCCCAGGATCCGTCACAACGTAATCCTGAAAATAAATCACCTTTTCAAGACTACTGGTCTTCATCGCAAGCAGGTTACCCAAACGACTAGGCATCGCTTTGAAGAACCAGATGTGCACGACCGGGGCAGCCAGCTCAATGTGACCCATTCGTTTACGACGCACTCGCGAGTGGGTCACCTTGACACCACAACGGTCGCAAATCATTCCCTTGTACTTCATTCCGCGGTATTTACCACAGGCACACTCCCAGTCCTTTTCCGGACCAAAAATACGCTCGCAAAACAGACCATCCTTTTCAGGGCGGTAAGTTCGATAGTTGATCGTTTCGGGCTTTTTTACTTCGCCCATCGACCAACTGCGAATATCATGCGGTCGTGCCAGACTGATTTTTACCGAGGCGTAATCGTTTACTCGTTCGTATGAGGTGTCGGCTATCGCCATGTTCACCTGCTCCTTATCTAGACCACTGAGGGAATTGTCTCAAAACTATCAGGATGTTGGGTTCGAATATAGGTTTACGACGAGTTCACCCAAACATTCGCCGTAAACCATCGCGTTCTAGCCGCGTCGTTTTTCAAGTTGCATGTTGAGCCCCAAACCGCGAATTTCGTTAGTCAAAACATCGAAGCTGGCCGGGGTTCCCGCCTCCAATGTATTTTCACCTTTGACCATTGATTCATAAATTTTGGTACGGCCTTCGACATCGTCACTCTTGACCGTCAACAACTCCTGAAGGATGTAAGCGGCTCCATAAGCTTCCAGAGCCCAAACTTCCATCTCTCCGAATCGCTGTCCACCAAACCGGGCTTTTCCGCCAAGCGGTTGCTGGGTAATCAACGAGTAAGGCCCTGTACTTCGGGCATGAACTTTATCATCAACCAAGTGATGCAGCTTCAACATATAGATGTATCCGACCGTCGTTTCTTGGCCGAGCCGTTCACCGGTTCGCCCGTCGTAAAGGTAGGACTTACCATGCCGCGGCAATCCGGCTTCCTCCAAACAATCGTTGATTAATTCTTCGGTAGCCCCGTCAAACACAGGAGTGATCGCTTGGAATCCGAGCTTGGAACCTGCCCACCCAAGATGGGTTTCCAGAATCTGTCCCACGTTCATCCGACTGGGTACGCCCAGCGGATTGAGCAGAATTTGCAAAGGCGTGCCATCTTCGAGAAACGGCATATCTTCGACCGGCAGGATTTTGGCAATCACACCCTTATTACCGTGACGACCCGCCATCTTGTCGCCCACTGAAATGGTACGCTTGGTCGCAATGTAAACCTTAACCATCTGGAGAACACCACTACGCAATTCGTCACCACGTTTCATGCTGTTGACGACCCGATCCCGGACATCCATCGCTGTTTCCACGGACGTCCAATAGTCTTGGTAGATCTGCTCAATCTGGGAAACACGATCGGCACTTCGCATGCCACCGACGACGGTGCTCAGCCTAAAACTGGCCGCCTTTTCAGCAATGAATTTGGGATTTTGATCCCGCGTCAAAGGGGTCTCATCTTCGTCAGTCAGGGTTTTACCAGTCACTTTTTCCATCGCTGCGATCATTGCAGTGAAGGCCATAGCAACGGCTTCGTTCCCCTCTGTCTCAGCTGCCTTAAGGTCTTTTTCAAAAACCTTTCGCTCTTCCTCTGCCAAACTCATCCGACGCGAGAAACGCTGAGCGTCAATCACAATCCCCTCGATCCCCGAGGGAACTTCAAGAGAATCGTTTTTAACATCTTCACCCGCTCGGCCGAAAATCGCGTGTAAGAGTTTTTCTTCCGGCGTCAATTCTGTCTTAGATTTCGGCGAAACCTTTCCGACTAAAATGTCCCCGGGTCGCACATACGTACCCACCTGAACAATGCCGTTGTCATCCAGATTTCGCAATGCTTTTTCGCTGACATTGGGAATGTCTCGTGTGAACTCTTCACGGCCCAACTTGGTTTCGCGAATCTCGACGTCGAATTCTTCGATATGAATCGACGTATAGGTGTCGTTTTGAACCAACTCTTGGCTAATGATAATGGCATCTTCGTAGTTGTAGCCGTCGAACGACATGAATCCAACCAAGACATTTCGCCCCAAGGCCAACTCGCCCTTGTAGGTTGCGGCGCCATCAGCAATCACCTCGTTCTTCTCAACCCGTTGGCCCGGTTTGACGAGAGGCTTTTGATTCAAACAAGTTCGCTCATTCAAGCCGACGTATTTCTTTAAAGGATAGATATCCGTGCCAACCTCGATCCGCGTTGAGTCAACGTAGGTCACCTTTCCGGCTCGCAGGGATTTGATCACCATACTGGAGTTCTCGGCGACGATCCGCTCCATACCCGTGCCCACGATCGGAGGCTCGGCCACCAATAAAGGCACAGCTTGACGCTGCATGTTAGAGCCCATCAAAGCTCGGTTTGCATCGTCGTGCTCAAGGAAGGGAATCAGCCCCGCCGACACGCCCACCATTTGTGACGGGGCAATGTCGATGTATTGAACCATTTCTGGTGCCGCCAAGTCAAAGTCCGCTCGGTAGCGTGCAATAATATTACCGCCCAATTGTTTGGAACCTACAATCTCACCGTTTTCAACCGACGTATCAGCCGGCGCGACATACGCCTCCGACTCTTCGTCAGCCCTCAACCAAACGATGTTCTCAGTGATCTTGCCTTTTTTGACTTCCGCATATGGCGTTACTAGAAAACCGTAATCATCCACACTGGCAAAAATTGCCAGGCTGGAGATCAGCCCAATGTTGGTTCCCTCAGGCGTCTCGATCGGACAAATACGACCGTAGTGAGAAATGTGAACATCGCGAACCTCAAAACCAGCTCGCTTACGGTTCAAACCACCCGGACCCAACGCGGACAAACGTCGCTCATGAGTAAGCTGACTTAGCGGATTGGTTTGATCGACCACCTGCGAGAGCTCACCACGGCCAAAGAAGTATTCGATCGCCGCAGAGATGCTTTTCGGATTCACCAAACTACGCGGTGTCATATCTTCCTGATCCTTGAGACTCATCCGCTCTTGAACCGTCCGACGCAGCTTGAGAAAGCCTTTCCGCAACTCATCACTCGCCAATTCATCAATGGTCCGCAGCCGACGATTCCCCAAGTGGTCAATATCGTCAATCATCGCGTCGCCACCGGGAACCGAAAGCTCCAGCAAGTAACGAATCGAGGCTAAAATGTCCTCAGGACGCAGAGTCATTTCTTTTTCCGAAACGCCGAGATCTAACTTGCGATTGATTCGGAAACGTCCCACCTTACCGAGGCGATAACGGTTCTCGTCGTAAAACTTCTCGGTAAACAAAGTCCTCGCTTTCTCCAAAGCAGGGGGATTGCCTGGTCGCAATCGCTGGTAAATCCGGAGCAACGCTTCTTCATGACTGGATGTCGAGTCATCGGCCAAAGCGTTGAACACAATTTGCGTTCGCGGTGCCGGCATGACTTCACAGGTTTTTACGTTCGCGGTGCAGATCGTCTCCGCACAGTCTTTGGAGATTTTACGCCCCGCTTCAACGATGATTTCGCCCGCCCGATCGCTGGTTCCAGGATAAACGATATCATCGACAGCAATCTTACCTTCCAGCTTGGAGGCACTTCTCCCATCAACCACCTTCACTTTGGCGGTGTCATAAAACGCTCGCAGGATTTGTGAATCCTCGCTGTACTTAGGATCCATCGCTCGCAATAAAGTGATCGCCGAAAACTTTCCACTCTGGTCAATCCGAACCGTCATGGAATCTTTTTTCGTGACGTTCAATTCAATCCAACTGCCCCGCTCGGGAATCACCCTGCAGCTCGCTAATTTCCGATCCGAAGTCGTGTCGTTTTCAAGGACAAAATCAATCCCCGGACTACGATGTAACTGACTGACAACAACTCGCTCAGCACCATTGATGATGAACTCACCACCACCCAGCATGATCGGGATGTCTCCGAGGAACACTTCTTCCTCCACCGGTTCATCCTTCGCCAGTCGCAGCCAGACGCGAAACGGCTGTCCGTAGGTCAGGCGCAGCTGTCGACACTCTTCAGGCGTGTAACGCGGTTTGCCCAACTCATAGTGCAGGTACTCAAGACGGAGCTGTTTATCATAACTCTCGATCGGGAAGATTTCTTTCAGAACACCTTCAATGCCCTGATCTTTCCGTTTCTCGATCTCCAAGCCGGTTTGCAAAAAATTGCCATAGCTCACCGTTTGGATTTTTGTTAGATCAGGTGGGATCTCATAATTGCGACCGCTGCCATATCGCCGAACAGCTTCTGGTTGTAAACGTCGCTCAACTGGGGTTGCCATAAGCGCAGAATCTCCAATCAAAAATTGAAACCGAGTTGTTTCAACTCTGGGGTGTTAGTTTTTTTTCGAAGCGAGTGAATCAAAGAATGTCCGTAACTACTTAACGAGGAAATCGCCAACTGGAAGCACCATGAAACTGAAGTCCACAAGGTGGCGCGAGGGCACACCAAATTGACCGCGGAAAACAAATCATGATTTGACAATAGCCATCGCCTCTCGTTCAGCACACGCCGTGAAACGATCTTTGCGGGTACTGCTATCAAGCCAATCACTTGAACGCAGCTCCCAGTTTCACGACGGGTTGGTCGGTAGCCTTGCACGCAACTCTCAACGAACAAAACACGGACAGGCCTTGGAACAAATACGCATTGCGAGGCCATCCTCTTCCCGCAATGCGACGATAAATCGGTTTCGGGTCAGCCCATCAAGGCCAACCCGACTGTTCCTACTTCATCTCGACGCTACCACCGGCACCTTCGATGTCGGCTTTAATCTTTTCAGCGTCTTCTTTGGACACGGCTTCTTTCAAAGTAGCCGGGCAGGATTCAACCATCTTCTTGGCTTCCATCAGAGAAGCACCAGTGACCGCTTTAACCTGCTTGACGACGTCCAGCTTCTTATCACCAAAGCCAGTCAATACAACGTCAAACTCAGTTTGTGCTTCGGCCGCGGCTTCACCACCGCCACCGCCACCACCGGACATCACAACGGCGCCACCAGCAGCTGCCTTGATACCATGAACCTCTTCTAGGTAATCACTCAACTCTTTGGCAGCCTTAAGTGTCATCTCTGCAATCTGATCGCCCATCTGCTTAGCCGAATCAGAGTATTCTACGGTTGCTGTTTCTTCAGACATTTCGTCGTCACCTTTCTTAAAACTAACGCTGCTCACCACCTGCGGGAATGAGAGCCGCTTTTCGTCATTACAATCTATATGAATTATCTCAACTGCTTACCGCACAACAAACAGTCAAATTTTGTTCCTGAATCGAAGCCAGGCCTTAATCTTCACTCCCGGCCTTCTCCTTAACCTGGCTGGCCAATGCCGAACCCGGTCCCGTCAATTGAGCCGCCAACTGACTTCCTGGGCCAAGTATCTGGCCGACCAGCATGCTCAACTGCTCTGCCCGACTCGGCCACTTACTTATCTCTGCCACACGCTGGGGAGACAGCTGTTCACCGTCCATCACCCCGCCGCGGGTTTCAAACTCCTCAAAGTCCTCATCCTGGTTCAGATCTTCAACTTCCTTCACCAGAGAGACAAAATCCTCGGCACCCCAAAGCACCGCATTGGTTCCGCCTACTCCTTCAAAAGCAGGAGCAAGGGCTGTACCTTCAGTGGCCCGACGAGCCAGGCTGTTCTTAACAACCAACAGGCTGATGTCCTTCTCGCGAAGACGCTTCCGTAACGCACCATTGGAATTAGCATCCAAGCCAATCACATTCGCCAAAACACAATCCGTAACACCTTCCAGGCGATTCGAAATATCTTTGGACAACAGATCTTTTACGTATTTACTCATTGGAAAAATCTTTCCAGTTATCTATCTAACTACACAAATGAATTAAGCGGCAACGGCAATACCGGGACTCATCGTGGCCGAAATCGAGATACTCTTGACGTAGGTGCCTTTGGAAGAATTCGGCTTCAACGAATCAATCAACTCGATGAAGGCCGCAATGTTCTCTTCTAATTGCTTTGGCTCAAAACTCATACGCCCAACCACGGCGTGCACGTTCCCGCCGCTATCATTGCGAAACTCCACCTTGCCCGCCTTATACTCAGACACCGCTTTCGCCACATCAGGTGTCACCGTCCCAGCACGAGGAGAAGGCATCAAGCCACGAGGACCGAGCACACGACCCAAAGGCCCAACCACACCCATCATGTCAGGCGATGCGATACATACATCAAAGTCAAGCCAACCATCTTGAACTTTCTTAGCCAACTCCTCCTGGCCCACTTCATCCGCACCCGCCTCGGTTGCGGCTTCTGCGGCGGGGCCTTTTGCGAATACCACGATTCGCTGACTCTTTCCGATCCCATGGGGCAATACGATTGATCCGCGAACAAGCTGCTCGGCCTGCTTAGCATCAATCCCCAAGTGCATATGTATTTCGACCGTCTGATCAAATTTGGTTCCGTCAAAACCCTTCAAGACCGCAACCGCCTCTGGCAATGCAAGAGGATCCTCAGTCACTTTTTCAAAGAGTCCACGATAACGTTTAGAATGTTTACCCATTACTTTGTATTTCCGTGCTTCCAACGAGCCTGCGTTGTTTTCTTTTCTTAACCCGACGCAACCAAACTTAATCGGTAACATCGATCCCCATACTACGGGCCGTTCCTTCAATCATCCGACACGCGTGATCCAAATCGCGTGCATTCAGGTCTGCCATCTTTTTCTCACAAATCTCCTCGACCTGCTTACGAGAAACTTTCGCCACCTTATCCCGGTTGGGGACTCCCGAACCTTTCGCAATCCCTGCTGCGATTTTCAACAGCGCGGCAGCGGGTGGACTTTTGGTAACAAAATCGAACGAGCGATCGTTGTAAACCGAAACAATGACCGGGATGGGAGTCCCATTGAACTCCTTCGTGCGGTCGTTGAATTGCTGCACAAACTGCCCGAGGTTGATCCCAAACTTACCCAGCGAGGTACCCACCGGTGGAGCGGGAGTGGCCTGTCCACCAGGAACTTGAAATTTCGCCTGTCCAACTAACTGTTTTGCCATTTCTACTATCTCAATCTATTCTGTGCGTGATCCCAACGACGGGCCGCTTAAACGTCTTCGACCTGCCAGTGATCCAGCTCGACGGGATTCGGGCGACCAAAGATATTAATCATCACCGTCACACGCCCGTTTCGCTCATCAATATTGGAAACTTCGCCTTCGTAATTCTGAAAATAACCCTCTTTGACACGGACACGATCTCCAACGCTGAACTTAATCGCCGTCTTCGGCTCTTCGCTCTCCTCGTCTTCGGGAGGACGCGTCGTATCAATAATTCTTTTGATCTCGTCAGACGAGAGCGGCGCCGGCTTGCCAGCAGCCCCTGTAAAGTCACCAATCCCCGGCGTTTCTCGAACCAAGAACCAAGTGTCGTCGTTAATGGACATCTTGACCACGATGTAGCCAGGGTACAACTTTCGCTTAACAATCCTCTGCTTACCCGACTTGGCAAATTCGCGAACATCTTCGGTAGGGACTAATATGTCACCAAAAAACGGCTCATATCCAGCCATCTTTACCCGACGCTGCAACGCCGCACAAATCGACGTCTCTCGATTCACTTGCACTTTCAAGATGTACCAATCCATCTCCAAGTCATCTTCTACAACCATCTCTTCATCGACAAACTCTTCAATCGGTGAGGCGTCTTCGTCACCCGACTCTTCTTCCTCGTCTTCCACAACCATCTCATCAGGACGAAACCCGAATTCATTCACCTCTTCTTCCTCAGCCACATCCACCGGCTCCGAGACCTGAGGGGTATCAGCAGCCAACACGGGGTCACCTTCCGACTCCGCGGCTTCGTCATTCGAAATGGAATTGTCTTCAACCATCTGCAGCGCCCTAGCCGGTATACCGAATCCCGATAACTTCAAAAATCTTCGTCCAAATCACATCAAAAGAGAACAGAGCCAACGCCATCGCAAAAATAACAAAAATCACGACACACGAAGCGCTCCACAACTCAGTCTTGCCTGGCCATGAAACCTTATTCATCTCAGCTTCAACCGCAATCAAAAAGTCCGCAAATCGCGTATAATTAACCACACGATAGGCAAACCAAACGCCAATACAGCCAATCAAAAAAGGAACCGCATACTTCGCACCGACAAACCAGCCTGAAACAAACGACACCCTCGAAATCTCGTAGGCAGCCAAACAGACCAACACCACAACTGCAAGGAAGGTCACCTGCCGCACAATCCGACCCTGATTCGGCTTGTACAAACCAACATTAAAAAGCTCGGACCAGAAACTTCCCTGACTGTCCTGCTTTTGCTTTGCCATTGAACTCATGGATTACCTCTATACCGAATCACGAACGACTCAATCCCTACTGCTCGAAACCCAGCTCAATAAACCTATTCACTACAAAAACCACTACTCAATACGTGCCGTCGCCAGTCAAATCTCAATCCAATTCGACTGCAAACAAACAGGGGCGGAGGGACTTGAACCCGCAACCGCTGGTTTTGGAAACCAGTGCTCTGCCAATTGAGCTACACCCCTTTAACCTGGTGCATCCGACTCAAGTCCTGACTCGCCTTTCTGCGCCGAAAGCGTCGTACGAATTCCTCGCCCGACGCCAACGCCTAAACCAAACAGGCACGTGCCATGTCAGCAAGTGCCTGATCGAATTCCTTCTATTTACTCTAGGATCTTGGTGACAACACCCGAACCAACCGTACGACCACCTTCGCGAATCGCGAAACGAACGTCGCTATCAATCGCAACCGGTTTGTGTAACTCAACGCTCAACTCAACATTGTCGCCAGGCATACACATTTCAGCACCCACCAAATTGGCGGTGCCTGTCACATCCGTAGTTCGAAAGTAAAACTGGGGTCGATAGCCACTAAAGAAAGGGGTGTGACGACCACCTTCCTCTTTACTCAAACAATAGATTTGAGCCTCAAATTTAGTGTGTGGCTCGATAGAACCAGGCTTGGCCAAAACTTGGCCACGCTGGATCTCATCTCGCTTAATACCCCGCAGCAGACAACCAACGTTGTCTCCAGCGCGACCCTGATCGAGAATCTTACGGAACATCTCAACACCCGTGCAAACGACCGTCCGAGGCTCATCACCCATACCGATGATCGCAACCTCTTCACCTGTATTGATCACGCCACGCTCAATACGACCTGTCGCCACGGTACCCCGACCTTCAATTGAGAAAACATCCTCAATCGCCATCAGGAAAGGCTTGTCATCTTCCCGAGGAGGTTCCGGGATATGGTTATCAATCGCGTCCATCAAGTCAGAGATGCATTTACTGGCATCCGCATCGTCAGGGCTATTGTAGGCAGGCAATGCGGAACCACGAACGATTGGCGTATTGTCGACGTCAAAATCGTACTTGCCTAACAATTCCTGCACTTCCATCTCAACCAGCTCGAGCAACTCCTCATCATCGACAAGGTCACACTTATTCAAGAACACAACCAAAGCCGGAACGTCAACCTGACGAGCCAACAACACATGCTCTTTCGTCTGAGGCATTGGGCCATCAGCCGCCGACACAACCAAGATCGCACCATCCATCTGGGCAGCACCGGTGATCATGTTCTTGATGAAGTCCGCGTGACCGGGACAGTCAATGTGAGCATAGTGACGGTTGTCTGTTTCATATTCAACGTGAGAAACCGCGATCGTCACGGTCTTGGTTTCATCACGAACCGTACCACCCTTTGCGATGTCGGCATACGTTTTCTTCTCAGCCAAACCTTTGGCGGCCTGAACTGCAAGAATTGCACCGGTCGTCGTCGTTTTTCCATGGTCAATGTGACCGATAGTCCCAACGTTTACGTGCGGCTTACTACGATTAAAAGTTTCCTTGGCCATACTTTAATTCACCTGTTTGATCACTAACCAAGTTAATAAACAACTCGACCACGCAAGGCCGAAGCTATAAATAAACACAAAAACCCAAAGCTACTGATGGGACTTGAACCCATGACCTCGTCCTTACCAAGGACGCGCTCTACCAACTGAGCTACAGCAGCAGATATTTAACGGCCCAAAATCCAGTCCTATCAGTCGTCTCATTTAAGCGGGTGAAGGGAATCGAACCCTCACCACCAGCTTGGAAGGCTGGAGCTCTGCCATTGAGCTACACCCGCTGAATCTCAATCAAACCAGCCATGGCGATTGGCCATCCGTGATTCGATTGCGCTAAGGTAGCCCTGAGCTACGCAAGCGCCATCGAAATAATGTATCAAATAAAGCCGAAACCCCAATGGCTAAACCACCGATGAGACAGGCTTTTCACTCGTTTCACTGCGAATCAAAAATTTGGCTGCTTCCAGCCGGGAAACCGCCCAACAGACTGCCTCCAGCAGCACCATCAAACACTTTCAGTGGGGGGTGCAGGATTCGAACCTGCGAAGGCTGAGCCAACAGATTTACAGTCTGTCCCGTTTGACCGCTTCGGTAACCCCCCTGGCAAAACCAAGGTTTTTTCTTAAATCTTTATCCAAACACAGCTTAGAGAAAACAAAGAGCCAGCGGAGGGAGTCGAACCCACGACCTGCTGATTACAAATCAGCTGCTCTGCCAACTGAGCTACGCTGGCCGGACTTTGGAAAACAGGTAGGTAAATATATCGAATTCGGTTGGACCCGCAATACGAAATGAGGGGATTAAATCCAACTGTTTCCTTGCGAATTATGCGGAATATTGGCCGTTGATTTGAACCAATTTTAAAAATCTTCAAGACGAGCTTAAGATACGGTTGCCGGGATTCAGGCCTCAATTCAGGGGCCAGGGCCCGAGATCAGTCCGGCGATCGAAACCGAAACGGCCTGCACAATCCCGTCTGCAAAATGGCTGCCCCCCCCCAATTGGGTGTATTGGGCGTGCTGCACCACGGAGCACAAAGAAACAGCCTGCCAAATGGCAGGCTGTCGAAAGGTGAATCCTAGTGAAGCTGTGATCCAAATGACCTCAACTCACTTTGGGATCGTCAATGTTTTCATCCTTGGCCGCCGCCCTGAGCTTTGTCAGCGCCCGAGCCTCAATTTGCCGAATCCGCTCCTTTGTAACCCCCAACAGGGCGCCAACTTCCTTGAGCGTCTGCGGCTCCTGATTGTAATCCAGACCAAAACGACTGATTACAATCTTCCGCTCTCTTTCATCCAGACTCTCCAATATCTGATTGACCTGCTCCTCACGTCGCTTTTGCGCCGACTCCAGCATGTAGCGATCCGTTCGTAGATCCTCTTTCGACAAGAAAATTTCTTCGGAAGTTGGTCGAAAACGATCCTTCTGCTTGAACTCATCCGGGATTGTTCTGGCAAAGTTTTTCATGATGGCCCAACTGGCATAAGTACTAAACTTATTACCGCGTGAGTAATCAAATTTCTCGACCGCCCGAATCAACGACATATTCCCATCACTGACCAATTGAAAAAAGTCTTCGTTAGCCGAAACATGCCGCTTTGCGATGGACACGACCAGCCTTAGGTTGGACTTCACGATCAAGTTCTTTACTTTCACTGCCGCCCCATAAAGCTCTTCAATCTCATCCATCTCGGATGAACGAGCCTGATTGGGATCCAGTTTGTCTCGCAATTGCCGGGCTTTGCATTTCAGGAAATTGAATTTCCGAAACAGGTACTGCTCCTGTTCTCGCGTTAGTAAAGCTACTTCGTACAACGATGCCAGGTACCGAGGTAGGCCAGCGGGTGGCTTGCTACGGCGCGTCGCCTTTTCAGGCTGAGGCATTTCGGATTCCACAATTTTCTTAAAGGCACTTTTACGATGAAATTCGGCGTTGTCCATGAAATCCAATGGTAAGTCTAGGATCATGTTTGCGCGAACTTCATTGATCACTCGATAAACGGTCGTTTTCGTCCTGCAATACCGTTTGGCCAGTACATCCGCACTCTTACCAGAGACAAAATCGGCATAAATGCGCTCTTTCATCTCCAGATTCAAAGGCCCTGTTTGATCCGGAAATACGGCGATATCCGGATAAAACTGATCAAATTGTTTGATTGTGTACCGAATGGTCTCAACGCTGCGCTCCATCGACTTGGCAATCCGACGAGTGACATCGGCCGGGCATCCGCCTGCTCGTGCCAAACGACGAGCTCTTTCAATGATCTCGTCTTTATCTTCCCTCGTCAGTTGGCTGAATCGCTCACCACGACGAACTTTTTCGCGATTGTTTTTAACGAACTGATCGACACTACTATGCAGGAAGCCAACACGTTTTCGGCCGCCGTCAAAGATAAATTTACGGCTAACTAATCCTTGTTGTCTCCATCGGGAAATAGTTTTACTTGATACGTTAAACATCTTGCTCAGCTGGTCCACGGTATGGACCGGTTGACCCGATTCGTCTGCTCGCACGTCGGCCGATTCAGACAAGTCCTCGATCAAGCAAAACAGGTCGTGACACAGATCCTCACCCTCTATCTTGATGATCGGCGATTGTTCCGGACGAAAACCCGTGACTCGAAAGCAGACATACTCGTAGTTATAATTTCGTTTGGGCTGGATATCTCGCAATAATTTTTCTGCACAATCGACCTGTTCGATTTTCTTTTCGCGGGGTGCAAACCGAACCTGCTGATCTCGTAGTTCGCGAATCGCGTCACATTTGTAATCGGTATGCATCTGTAAACCTCTTTCCTACCCAGCTCAGCAATTATTCTGACATCCAATGCCAAACAAATAATTCCAACCGGACTTCTGATCCTTGCAACACAACAACACTCCTTGTTGCCGACACCTGATTGACGCTGCCCATGGTTCAGACTTACGCCTAAAATCGTGAACGGTTCAACTTCCGTGCATTTTTTGAATTCGCTGATCGGATCACAAAACGTTAATTGACCTTGATTTAGATCACCCGACTAGCCGCTTCAAAAAAAGCGCACAGCTCCACGTCCACATGGCAGCAAAAGCCATTCCAAAAACCACTGAACATCCCAAGATTTCGAGGCATTCTTGGAAAATCGTGGTTTTTACGGAAGTAGTTCACTTAACGGTGGTGGATGCACCCGCTCCAAAAGGTAGGCATATCCACGTTTGCTTCGCAATTAATTGCGGTTCGAGACGAGTTTTCTCGATTTGAGACAGTTTTTGAGACGATAAGTTCCGAAAGAAACCCTGCCGAGACACCGAATGGACAGGATTCCCCTGAAATCGGGCGTTCTCGGCCTAATGGGTTCGCTGGAGCGTTTCAAATATTGGCAAAAATCCGAGTAAATGATGAAAATTCCTAAAGGAACAACCGTAATTTCAGGAAGCCTTTTAACCTTGATTCTATTGCTCGTAGCCGCACCTGCTTCGGCTCAGCAATTCGATCTCTCTTCTGAAGTCGATCAAGGAGAGTTTCAAGCGGCTCGATTCCAAGTTGAGTACTCAGGACACATCGTGGTCGATCTCTCTCGAGATAAAAAGCTGGACGCGAGTATTTTACCGATCGATGTCAAAGGCCAATTTTCCTTTGACCAGCAATTGAGCGGAAAGCCCAACTCCATGCAGGCCGTTCGTTATTACACCAAGGCGTCAGCCAATATTAAGGCCGGCAAAGGACACAAGGCATCCCATTTAGAGCCTGAGAATCGCTACATTCTAGGACGTATTCGGACTTTGGAAAATCAAAATCAGTTCCAGATTGCCTCGATTGGATCGGTTCTTCAACGCTCTGAATATGAATTATTACGCAACCCCTGTGATCCGGTTGCCTTGATTGGATTACTCGATCAACAAGGCGTCTCCATCGGCGATACTTGGCAAGTGGAGAAAGGGGCCTTGGGCCGATTTCTCAATATCGACCACGTCATTTCGGCCGATGTGGATTTCAAACTAAAAAATGTCAATGGCTCCAAAGGGCTAATTCATATAGCAGGTCATGTGAAGGGTGAAATTGACGATGTTGTCACGGAACTAGATGTTACCGGCTCACTTCAGCTCGATGTTGAGCTGAATCGTATCACTGCGGTCCGTATCAACATCAATCAAGAAACCGATCCCGGACAGGTCGCCCCCGGTTTTGAAGGTCAAATAAAACTCGACATGCGCATCAAAACCCTCACCCGCAGCACACACCTAACGCGAGATAAGTTGGCAGCTGTGATGACGGGCACCAAAATCAAGCAGTCTTTTTTACTGAAGCCCAAAGGCGCTCCATTTTCCGTCGTTCATAGTCCCAACTGGCGCGTGATTGCCTCCGAAGAAGAGGCGGCTGTCCTCCGCTACATTCACAATGGAAACCTACTTGCCCAATGCAACATTGTGCAACTTCCCAGTCGTCCAGCCGATAAACCACTTCCACTAAAGGCCTTTGAAGCCGAAGTAAAGAAAATGATCCAAAGCTCCGAAAGCCTTACCATCAAATCATCCAGCACCGCCGAAACGGCTAATGGGTACCCAGCCCTACGGGTGGTGGTTGAGGGCTTCGAGTCCGGGGTGCCAATCCGCTGGCTTTACTACCACATCTCGAACCAGGACGGGCTCGCCTTGACCTGCGTGTTCACGCTAGAGAAGCAAATTGCTGAACAGTTTGGAAAAGCCGACCAGACATTTGTCAATCGAGTTCAATTGTTAACTCTCGCTGCCCCACGTCAAACCGAAAAAAACGAGGACGAGACCATCCGTTAGTTCAGATCTCGGAACGAGAGGGAGTCTCCCCCTGAGGCAAACTCTAGAACGGACGGCCCAAGCAACTACTTCAAGTCGTCAGCTCGATCGGTTAATCTTTCGAGCTTAAAGCTCGAATCACTCAATACTTAGCAGGCGAACTTATGCTTGATCTTCACGATAAAATCCAAGACGGCATCGAATTTATCAAGGGTCAGTGGGACCATCGCGCCGAAGCCGGAATCATCTTGGGTACTGGACTCGGGTCGCTAGTGGCCAATATCGATGTTCAAGCGTCGATTGAATATAGTGACATCCCGCATTTCCCCAAATCAACCGCCACGAGTCACAAAGGCCGTTTGATTTGCGGGCACCTAGGTGGTCTTCCCGTGATGGCAATGGAAGGCCGATTGCATATGTATGAAGGCTATTCGCTCAAGGAAATCACACTGCCGGTCCGAGTCATGAAAGCCATGGGCGCTGAACTTCTTGTCGTTTCCAACGCTTGTGGCGGGCTCAACCCCTATTTTCAACTAGGGGACATCATGTTGATCGAAGATCAAATCAATCTTATGGGAGACAATCCATTGATTGGAATCAATGATGATCGGCTGGGTCCAAGATTCCCTGACATGTGCGAGCCCTACTCCCACGACTTGATCGAGCGAGCGCTGCAACTAGCGCGAAAAAACGATATTACCGCTCACAAAGGGGTCTTTGTTGCAGTCGCGGGGCCAAATTTGGAAACGCGAGCCGAGTATCGATTTCTGCGAACTATCGGCGCCGACGTCGTGGGTATGTCAACCGTTCCGGAGGTGATCGTCGCAGTCCATTGTGGCATGCGAGTGGTTGGATTCTCCATTGTGACCGATATGTGTTTACCTGACGCCCTAAAACCGGCCGACATTGACGAGATCATTCGAACGGCCAACGAGGCCGAGCCAAGATTAACGGAATTGGTGATGGGCGTTCTGGCTGCCGAGAGAAATGGATGAACCCAGTCGATATGGAACGGGCTGCGGACGAAGCAGCGGAGTTTGTCAGGCGGCATATTTCGCAGCCCCCCCGGTTCGCCTTGATCTTAGGTACCGGCTCCAACCAATTGGCTGATGGCATCGATACCGAGACCGTTTTAGATTTCGAAACGATTCCACATTTCCCAGCCAGTACCGCGACCGGTCACCGCGGCCAGCTTGTTCTGGGACAACTTGCGGGCCAACCAATCATCGCCATGCAAGGACGATTCCATCTTTATGAAGGCTATTCGATAGACACGACGACCCTGCCTATTCACATGTTGGCTCGACTGGGAATTCATTTTTTGCTGGTCAGTAATGCCGCTGGTGGACTCAATCCACAGATGGTCAGCGGTGATCTGATGTTGATCGACAGTCATCTTGATTTGATGTTTCGCACCTCTCCAAATTTAAGCAGACCTTCTCCCCCTCGGCCCAGCCTGCGAAGTGATCAGTATGACCGACAAATGCTGGAAGACGGATTGGCCTGTGGGAGACGCCACCACTTTACCGTTCACCGAGGAGTTTACGCCGGCATGCTGGGCCCTAATTACGAAACCCGCGCGGAATATCGATTACTGAGAAGGATGGGTGCGGATGTGGCCGGCATGTCGACGATTCCCGAAGTCACCGTCGGCACCCGATACGGAATGCGCATCTTGGGGATCTCTCTGGTGACCAACGTCGCAAACCCCGACTCCCTGCAGCCCACCTCCGGTGATCAGGTGATCGCGGCAGCACAAGCCGCGGCGCCTAAATTGAAGGCGGTGGTCATTGATGCAATCAGCCGCAACGCTTGATTTCCCCTCAATTCTCCAATCTTTGGTTGAAGCGTTCGACGGCTAGCAATCGCAAATCAGCCTAGGTTCTCATACCGCTTCTTGATAAACTTCGCCGTCGATTTAGCTATCAAGACCAATCATGGATCAAGGACGATTAAAATGCGAAGTGGCCAATATTCAACCGCCCTTATGATGATCTGCTGCGCTACCATCTACTGCTTGGCCAGCATAAGCGACGCTCAAAACGACATTCAAATCGGTGCGACCTTTGGCGACACCGAAATTCAAAATCAGGCCGCTCAAATTCGAGCAGCTCAAAATCAACCGACGCAGCCCTTCCCTTCTCTGACGGCTGACCACCTGAAATACATCGACGACTTGTTAGGGATTTGGGAGCAAAGCAGCAGCCAGGTCAAACGCTACACCTGTGATTACATGTGTTGGGAATATGACCCTGAGTTTTGCAACTGGCGATCGCCCGGCAACAATAAGTTGGCCGCATACATGATCAAATCGGGGCAAATTCGTTTTTCCGATCCAGATCAGGCTCGCTTTGAAACCTCCGCCCTCTGGGGTTTTGCTGGTCCTCCAACTGAGCCGGGACAGGATCCTAAATACCAACAACGCGACAAGGAAGAAAACCGGGAACGCTGGATCTGCGATGGCCAAGCGATCTACGAGTTTGACTTTCAGAACCAACGTCTATACGAAACGGCGATCCCGATTCAAATGCAGGGTAAGGGTTTGGTCAACAGCCCTCTACCCTTCCTTTTCGGGGCTAAAAAAGAACAGATTCTTGATCGGTATTGGGTTCGTGTGATTACCCCTCAAGGAGCCGTGAATGAATATTGGCTGGAAGCTTGGCCCAAACGCCGCGAGGACGCTCAGACCTATCAAAAAATCGAACTCGTCATTGCTAAAGAGGATTTCCTACCAAAATCACTTCACATTTACGCACCCAATTATGACCCCGTCAAAAATCCTGTCAGTCGAGCGTTTGAATTTCAAAATCGAAAAATTAACAGCAACTGGTCAAATATACAAAACGCCTTGGGCTGGTTTGTCCGACCCACCACACCCATTGGATGGAAACGGGTAGATCGCAACGCCTTTCAATCCCAGCCGCAACAAATCCCTCCCCAAGGGTTGGCCCGACCGGCAGCAGCTCCGACCGATAAACAGATTAAATAAACTTGGATTTTATCTGAGAGATCATTGCCCGGTCCAATCGACCGGGTTTTTTGTTTGATCATTGTCTGCCCGCGTTATCTTATAGAACGCCCCACAAAGGTCGACCAAAATCCGGTCACCATACCGACTGCCAAACCGGCTCCATGAGCCCAGTTGGCGACGTTCCCGACGATCTCTGTCGAAAAGGGCAGCATGCAAAAGAAGAAAAAACCCATGATGATCAACACCGAAGACGAGGGAAGGAAAAAACCACTTGAACGATCAAACAGGGATTTCATCCAGATGAATCCGAACATGGCAAACACGACGCCCGACATCCCACCCAGCGCGGTCAATAAAACCCCTTGTCCGTCAATGAACGTGACTGAACCCCCAATTGCTGCCGGTACTAAACATTGGACGAGATTAGACAACATGGCCGCGACAATCACCAAAGTCGCCATCCAACCAGTACCGTATCGATTTTCGACTCGTCCACCCAGTTGAAACAGCATGATGCAGTTAAACAAAATGTGGAACACACTGAAGTGAATAAAAATGGGCGTGATCAATCGCCATAATTCACCTCGTGAAATGCTGGCTAGACGAACGCCGAGGGTCTGAGCTTCAACTTCATCTCGAGTCCGTTCCTGCTCCGCCGCTGGTACCTTCCAACCGTTGAACGCCAGCGACCGAAATACGGGCTGGTTCCAAGATTGCTGAGCGCCAAAATTTGTCGCCAAAGCCACAAAAACGCAAAGCCCAATCAAGAATAATGTGAGCGGTTGCCGTCGTTTTCCAGGACGGGTGGGATTCACCTTAACCACCCGCTTTTGAACCTCAAGACGTTTTTTTTCCTGCTGCCTAGCAAGTGAATCGGCTTCACTAATGGCCGCCCGATACTTTGCGTCCGACGGATTTTGCCGAAACTCCACAAGGCAAGATTTAGCCTGATCAAGTAGATCCTCATCCTTGACCCATATTTCAAAATGCTGATCCACCGGATCAATATGGTTCTGGATCCCTTGCATGAAAAGATACGCTGACAAACAGCGGACTTCGCCTTCGTCTGATAATGATCCAATGAGTCGCATGTGAATTTTCGCGCCGATCAACATCGGCTTTGGGGTTCAACAGATGGGCCAGCTACAAGCGCAAAACAGATCGCTAGGAGTCGGTTCAGTAGGGCAACGCTCAATTTTACTTTAATGCCTCAGATTATCTATCCGAGATAAAAATTTGTCCATCGTCTTAGTGTCAGCAATCGAATCCTCAATTGGCTGTTACCTTGTTGACCATTTTTCGCGATAGTTCGTCGCCACTCTGTGCAAAACTCAAGGCAAATATGAATCAAAAGTGAAACATGTCGAGGGAACCTTCGATCTTTCAGACCGATACGGCTGCATCACAAAAGAAAGCGATTCGATAATCGAATCCCTAGTTAATTCTAACAAAATCTCCGATCCGGCAGCTTGCCAGCGAAATTAGTGAGCTGGCAAAAGCGATAGTAATCCGGAAAGGATTTTTCGAAGGCTTCCGTTCACTCGCCACCGAAACACTGGTTTCGATAGGCGGTGTCATCTGATTCAAGCAACCCGACTCCGGAGACGGTCAACCGGAGCGGCCCGGTAATCCGACTGATTCATTGTGAATCTTCGCTCTGATCAAGCTCGACCAGAGGGTCATCGGTCTGGATGGGATGGTTTTTAAAGCAGCTTTGAAACGCCCACACGGGACTTTCTCCGATGTCCTCTTATAGCCGGACCCCATCGATCCGCCTAAAATTAGGGACGTCTCGTAACTAGCCCGCTATCTTACGTAACGTATTCTTCCAATCAATCATGATCTATCTCTGGATTATCCTGTTCATTGTGTTCCTGATCGTTTTTTGGCTAACCAATCTATTTGGGATGCCGGGGAACTGGTTCATGATCGGAGCGGCAGCCATCTGGACTTGGCTGTTAGGTGACTCCTTTGCCGCCATCGGGTGGAAACCGATTCTGTTGGTCATTGCCTTAGCCGGACTCGGGGAACTACTTGAGTTTGGGGCCTCCGTTTTAGGAACCAAAAAAATGGGAGGTGGCCGCCGAGCCGCAACACTCAGTGTTATCGGTTCGGTCATCGGTGCAATCGCAGGCGCTTTCATCGCATTACCCATCCCAATCCCCGTGATTAGTTGGGTTGTCAGCAGTGTCTTGTTCGCCTGTATCGGGGCACTAATTGGTGCGACGTTGGGCGAAAAGTGGCAAGGTAGCAGCTTGAATTCCAGCCTTAAGGTGGGGGGAGCAGCCTTCGCTGGACGGTTTGTGGGTACCCTGAGCAAAATCGGGATTGGGGCGGTGATTCTGACAATCGTGGTTGTCGGTCTCTTTTTCTAAGACCAGTTGTTGCGATAATATGAACTGAAGCGGTCGCTAGCTCCGACAATTTTGATCGCAACCCATGAAACGGATTCCAAGTCTTAAACCCGAGACTAAGACTTAGCCGATTCATATAGTAAGGGGGTCGGTGTTTGGTTTCCGTTTTGAATTCATCCAGCACCAGCCCAGTACTTTTTTGCCCTAAAAAGAACGATCCGAAAATGAAAACATCCTCTTCTCTTTTGGCGACCCTGTTACTGCTCCTATGCTGCGGTTCTCTCCTAATGGGTCAGCAGGAAAGCGTGCCGACAGCCAACCCAAAGTCGGTTGAATTGCCAAGTTGCGTGGTGGTGCTGATCGAAGATATTGACGTGCCAGCCCTCGAGAGTGGGCAGCTCAGTAACGTGTTCGTCAAAGAGGGTGATGCGGTCAAAAAAGGGCAAACGGTTGCCCAGCTAGATGATCGAATCGCCAGTCGCCTAAAAGAAGAGTCTCAAAAGAAATATGAAAGTTCCAAGTTACGCGCTGCAGACGAAAATGAAGTCAAAGCGGCTGATGCAAGAGTGAAACTAGCCATGGAAGAATTTGCAAAAACGCGCGATCTAAGGGCCAAGGGCTCCAAATCCGACTTTGAATTCAAGCGGGCCAAATACTCAATGGAAAGTTCCCAGTTCGATTTACTCGCTGCCGAAACGGCTAGACAAATCGCCGCAGCCGACGCGCAGGCAGGAGCGATTCGTGTTGATGCCGCATCGGACAGTGTCGCGCGACACAAAGTCACTTCAAAAATCGACGGTCTGATCTTCGAACGATTCCGAGACGAAGGTGAGTGGGTCACCGCCGGTGACAAAATCATGCGGATCGCCAGAATCGATCGTCTACGTGTCCAAGGTCACGTTAAGAGTTCTCTATTTGATCCCCATGAACTCGTTCGGCGGCCGGTCACGGTCACCTTGCAACTTGCTCGAGGCCGAACAGCCGAATTCAATGGACACATCACCTTTGTGGGGATCGAAAAGCGAGGTGGCCGCCACTCCGTTTGGGCGGAAGTCAACAATCGAATCGAGAATCAACGATGGGTCCTGCAACCAGGCAGCGAAGTTGAAATGAAAATTCATTTGGATCGGGCACCCGTGGCGACGGTTCCGGAAATCCCCCTTAATAGGCAGGGGACGACGACTCGCTAAGCTCCAGCAATCGTACCGCTCGTCATATCAATTACCTTTGCACAAACGCCGTCGAAAACCAAAGAAACGGTTTGCCGGCTTCATCCAATCGCATCTCGGCTCGCATTCTTGGACGGGATTGGCTGAGGAGTTTTTGGATCGCGACCATATAGGCGAGGTTTTCACGGACGAGGGTGACATCGGTTTCACTCATTTCAATACCGGCTCGGGCCAGTGAGTTTTGATCATAGAGAAACGGGATCGCAACCCGACGTTGAATGGCTCCTAAGGCTTGATCTAGTTGATAGTTCTGAATCGCTATATTTTCGCGATCGAATAATTTGGGTTCATAAGTCTTTAGTGGCGACTCTGTTGGCCATCCAATAGGCCAATGCTCTTCGGTTGCGGTTGAATCGACAATGTGCAGTTGCGTGGTTCCCCCCTGCTCCCGCTGCGGCACCATGACCAGTCCGAGCGGCCTAAGTATGGCCGCCAACGCCGTACCCCCAGTGACACCCTGCAGTTCCTCAGTGATCACGCTATCAGCTCGCATTGCCTTGCGAGCCGCCTTATCTAATACAAATTCAAGTCCTGACTGACGCAACACTTGCTCCACCAGTTTGGCAGACGGCTGGTTCAACGTGCTGGTTTGAATCGGCTGCCTCAAACATTTGTAAACAGCAACTAATTGCTCTGAGGTCAGTCCAAAAGCCTTCTTTTCCGCCAATGTCACTTTCGATCCATCGTCTCTCAACTGCTTTACAAATTCTCGCATCCCATTCTTGTCATTGATCGAGAACTGGCGGCCGGGCACCACCAGCTGGCCGCCACGGATGACTCCTTTTACTTTAACCACCACGATCTTTCCGGAACTCATCTCTTGAATATCTGGTTTGCCAGCCGGATTGGTCCGTGAGCGAATTCGATCAGCACCAATGTCTGACAAGACCTCCATCCACTGCTGTTGAATGGACAATCCCGCCGACTGGTTCGCACTGACTTCCAATTCAACGAGCCGATTTTGAGCCGTCAACGAGCCACAAAAAAAGAGCCCTGCAAAAAGCGCTGCGGCGCAGGAAAACATTTTCATTAATCCATTCCAAATCATCTTCATACCCGTTGTTCGCTTCAGACAGTCCACCCACTAGTCGCTTACACCGTATCGTCCAATACAGTAAATAGCGTTGAACAAATCCTTGATTCCGATCTTTTTCCCTTCGTCATATCCACGGCTATTGTAGGTAATCGGTACTTCGATAAATCGAAACCCTCGTCTTGCCAGCTTGGCCGTGATTTCTGGTTCTATACCGAACCGATCCTGCTCGATCCGAATGCTTTCAATCACATCCAGCGTAAACAATTTGTAGCAAGTCTCCATGTCCGTCAACTTCAATCCACTCAACATGTTCGACGCGCCCGTCAACAGGGCATTACCCATGCGGTGAACTAACGAGTCATCTTGTATCTTAGGTCCCAAGAAACGTGAGCCGTAAACCACATCGGCGTCCCCTCTTAAAAGGGGCTCCAGCAGTCTGGGTATATCACGAGGATCGTATTCCAAATCGGCGTCTTGTACTACAACAAAGTCACCTGAACACTTTTCAAAACCTCTCCGAAGCGCTGCACCCTTTCCCTGATTTTCTTCCTGGAAAATGACATGGACACCTGGTGACGAAGCCAATCGCTGCAATAATTCTCGCGTCCCATCCGTGCTGCAATCATCGACCACGACAATCTCCGTATCCAACGGCAGGGCCGCCACTCGAGTGATTACCTGAATGATGGTACTCGCCTCATTGAATACCGGAATCACGACCGACAAGACGTAATCGATTCTCAGCCCCTCGCCCGAGCTTACATCTGCAGACACGTAACTTTGCAATTCGTTTTCAATCAAATCCTGACAGTCGGTCAGTTGACAGAGGATCGAATTCAATTGTTCATCATTTGACAAAGAACTGGCTTTCTGATTTTTTAGCCGTCTGGCACTCATTGAGATTTATCGACCGTTTCCCATATCTTAAGGTTCTAATTAAAAATCTGAACCAAGCCTCTGTTGATTTTCCAGATGGAATACCAAGGTTTTGTGATTGGGGGCCAACTTACAGGCCCATTCAGCGTCGAATCCACCCTGTTTTGATCACCCAAACTTACAGACTGCGGCTGATTGGAAGCGTCATCCACACTTTTGACCCCAAAACCCGGACTAAGCCGTCTTGGTACAAGGGTTTGGTACAACGGCTTGGTACAACGGCTTGGTACAACGGCTTGCCCTCAGTAATGAAGGGTTGCAGATGTTGCTCGAATGTTCAAATCTTTGACGTAAAGTCACACAATACGGTTGTCTATAAATCAGGACTCGGCCAGGACCCCAAGCAGGTCAGCCTGTTTACCTCGTTTGCACCTGTTTGCCTCGTTTGCAAGTCGAGGGCATAAGCCGTTCGATAAAAAAACAGGTCCGCTCCTCTCAGATGGCGGTGGGCATCTCAGCATTCACTAGGAAATTTTGAATCTCAGAAAGCGATTTTCTCGGTGCATCACGAAACACTCACCCCGCTCAAGCGGTACGTGCGGACAATGATTACAGACGTCACCAAAGCGAGCAGCCGGCGTTACGGAAATCATTAAGTGATCCCAGTCCGCCGGCGATCCAGTGGCTCTCCAGAAAAGTCGACAGCCTGTGGCATTCATACGTCGTGTTCAGACATCGGGCATCCATTCAATTTCATCGGTCTGATAGAGGACTCGGCCCTCCATGCCGCCGCTCACAAACAGGCACTGTCCGTTAATATGACCCGCAAGTCGGTTCGAAGCCAAAAACATCGCCGCTGATGCTACATCTTCGGGACGTCCAAATTTCTGCATAGGAATGGTTTGAAGTGCCCGCTTCATCGCCTCTTGATTGCCTGAAAATTTCCTAGTCATTGGGGTTAAGGTCCAGCCAGGGCAGACGCAGTTGATCCGACCGCCGGCCAGCACTTTGGGGATCTCATTTTTCAACGAATTCAATAAACCACTCATCAACCCACCTTTGGCGGTTGCGTAATCGGCATGCCCGGCTTCGCCAATCATTCCCGCAGTCGAACCAATGAGCACAATCGAAGGGTTTTCGATTGAGTTCCGGACGCAGCTGGCTAGAAACTCTCGAACACAAAGAAACACGCTCGTCTGATTCGCAGCCAGAGTGTCATTCCATTGCTCGAGTGACATTTGGTGTAAAGGCACTTCGCGGGAAGGCCAATGACCTGCGTTGGCAATTAAGATCTGGGGTCCGCTTAGGTCTTCCTCAACTTGGGCAAACATTTGTCGAACCTCCGGTTCAACTCGTAAATCAGCCCCCACTACGATCGAATCAGAAATTGATTTTGAGAGGTTTTGGGCATTCTGCTCCCCTTTAAAATAGTGAATCGCTACTCGCGCACCCTCCTCAGAAAAATCCCTGACCAAAGCCCCGCCAATTCCGCCGCTTGCGCCGGTGATGATTACGGTTTTCGAATCGAGCCCTGATTTCATCGACTGCCCCAAAAAAAAAGCCGCAGTGATTCACTGCGGCCATTGCTTTAATCAACGAGGCCAGTCGGCCTCTTTCCTAATCCCAGTCAAGCGTTCCACCCGTTTGATATTCGGTTACACGGGTTTCGAAAAAGTTCTTTTCTTTTGCAAGATCCATCGTCTCACTCATCCATGGAAAGGGATTCGAACTTCCGTATTGTGTTGCCAAACCAATTCGCTCCAATCGGCGATCTGCGATGAACTGGACGTAATCGCGGAACAACTTAGCGTTGAGACCGAGGACACCATTAGGGAGGCAGTCTTCGGCATAAGCAATTTCAAGTTCGACGGATTCGCGAACTCGATCAATCATCTGCTGTTGGAATTCAGGAGTCCATAGATGTGGGTTTTCAGCCTTGATGCCGTTGATCAAATCGATCCCGAAATTCAGGTGAATCGATTCGTCACGCAAAATATACTGAAACTGCTCCCCAATCCCCTTCATCAGATTCCGGCGATGGAACGACAGAATCATCACAAAACCGGTGTAGAAAAAGATACCTTCCATGATCAGATAAAAGCCGATCAGGTTCTTCAGTAGCGACTGGGCCCCCTCAAATGTCGTCGTGGTGAAGTCAGGATCTAGTACCTCCTTGGTTAGTTCCATTTCGAACGCGTCTTTTCTGGCGATCGCCGGAACTTCGTTGTACATGTTAAAGACTTCGCCTTCATCCAGCCCTAGACTTTCTACCACATACAGAAAGGTGTGACCGTGCACGGCCTCTTCAAAAGCCTGCCGTAACAAGTACTGACGACATTCGGCGTTGGTAATGTGTTTGAATACTGCCAAAACCAGATTGTTTCCAACCAAACTCTCTGCAGTCGAAAAGAAACCGAGGTTACGCATGATCACATGGCGCTCACCATCAGTGAGTTGATCCGACCTCCAGATCTCGATGTCCTTGTTCATCGGAACTTCTGTGGGCATCCAATGATTAGCACAGCCATTCACGTAATGTTCCCAAGCCCACTTATACTTCAGTGGCATCAACTGATTGACATCAACTTGATGACAATTGATAAGCCGCTTTTCATTGGCATCTACTCGCGAGCCGGATCCATCTTGCGCTTCGTTTGATTCGTTCGCGCGGATGTCTGTCGCCATATTGCTACTCCTTGCAATTCTTAGGTCAAATAATATCAGGTGTGTTTTAGTTGGTAGGATGTTGGCGGGCCAAGACCGCCAAACGGGTTAACTGCAAAACCAAGATGATCATAACGACCAGCCTGATATAAAATACCAGGCTGATATCATCAAGATCACTGGCAGGCCTCGCAGTCGGGATTGTCGACCGAACACTGTTGAACTTCTGCTTGCCGCTCAACTACAACATTCGAAGAATCACTGGAATTCTTCATCCATCGAGGCTGTACCCCAAATTTGTTAATGTCTACGGTCGATTTTTCCACCTGTGTCGCACCCAGCGATCGCAGGTAATAGGTCGTTTTCAAGCCGGCCATCCAAGCCAGACGATACATTTCGTCCAGCTTACGACCGCTTGGTTCTTCAATATAAAGGTTCAAGGATTGTCCCATATCGATCCATTTCTGACGTCGACTAGCACATTCAATGATCCACTTTGGTTCGATTTCAAACGCGGTGGCGTACCGCGTCTTGATATCTTCTGGTAAACCAGGGACTTCACCCAACGAACCGTCATAATACTTGATCGTCTCAAGCATTTCATCGCTCCACAGGTTCCGTTCTTTCAACTCGTTGATCAGCTTGATGTTGACTTGGACGAATTCGCCCGAAAGATTACTCTTAACAAACAGGTGTTTGTAGGTCGGTTCGATCGATTGCGTGACGCCAATAATGGTTGAGATGGTTGCCGTCGGGGCAATCGCCATCACATTACTGTTCCGCATCCCATCCTTCGCCACTTGATTTCGCACGACGTCCCAATCCATGGTCATGGATTTATCCATCTCGACCGACATGCCTCGCTGCTCTTCCAAAAGGTCAATCGTATCAATCGGCAGCATCCCTCGATCCCACTTCGATCCTTCGTATGTGGAATAGCTCCCCCGCTCGGCAGCCAATCGACTGGATGCCATGATCGCGTGGTAAGATATGGCTTCCATGCTGTGATCCGCAAACTCAACCGCTTCTTTACTGGCATAACTGATGCCACAGGCGGCTAACGCGTCTTGAAAGCCCATCAATCCAAGACCAATTGGGCGGTGCTTGTGGTTCGAATGCTTGGCCTCTTGGGTCGGGTAATAGTTGATATCAATCACATTATCCAACATTCGAATCGCCGTCGACACCGTCTCCTCGATTTTATCAACATCGAACTTACCATCGGTCACATGGTTCAACATATTAATGGAACCAAGATTGCAAACAGCCGTTTCGGTATCGGACGTATTCAGGAGAATTTCCGTGCAAAGATTGCTGCTATGAACGACGCCACAATGATCTTGAGGCGACCTGATGTTGGAAGGATCTTTAAATGTGATCCATGGATGACCTGTTTCAAAAACTCGGGTCAACATTTTTCGCCAAAGATCCACCGCGGGAATGGTTCGATGCAACTTAATTCGACCGTTCCGAGCCTCTTCTTCGTAGTATTCGTAACGCTCTTCAAAAGCCTTACCGACCAAGTCATGAAGATCCGGGGTTTCATCGGGGCTGAACATTGTCCAATCGCGCTCTTGAACCACCCGCTTCATGAATAGGTCTGGGATCCAGTTCGCAGTGTGCATGTCGTGAGTTCGCCGGCGGTCATCACCTGTATTTTTCCGAAGGTCCAAGAACTCTTCTACGTCCATGTGCCACGTTTCAAGATAGGAGCAGACCGCACCTTTTCGCTTACCGCCTTGGTTCACCGCCACAGCCGTGTCGCTCACGACCTTTAAAAATGGAATCACTCCCTGACTCTGACCGTTGGTCCCTTTAATATGAGCATTCGTCGCTCGAATGTTCGTCCAATCGTTCCCTAATCCACCGGCCCATTTGGACAGCTTCGCATTGTCGGATATCAACTTAAAAATATTATCCAAGTCGTCGCTGACTGTGCTGAGATAGCAAGAGCTCAACTGCGGATGTAACGTCCCTGAATTAAACAGCGTTGGTGTTGCTGAGGTGAAACGAAAACTGGATAGCATGTTGTAAAATTCGATCGCCCGATCGCTGCGCTGTTCGCCTTCGCGAATCGACAGACCCATCGCCACACGCATCCAAAAATACTGCGGAGCTTCAATGCGGCGACCATCAATGTGCAATAAGTACCGATCGTAAATTGTCTGAAGGCCTAAGTAGGGGAACAAAGCATCCCGATCAGGCGCGATAGCCTTGGCCAATTTGAGCAAATCAAATTTTGCTAACTCAGGCGAGATGCGACCAGCCGCTATACCTTCATGTATAAAACCAGCAAATTTATCGCTGTAAAGTTGAGCGAGGTTGTCATCGCTCGTCGATTTTCCAAGGGATTCCCGGTAAATGATGTTCAAGACCAAGCGGCCGGCCACTTTGTCGTATTTTGGATCATTTTCTATCCGAGAGCGGGCAGCCAACACCATCGCTCGACTGATTTCATTCGGCGTGATCCCGTTAAAAAACTGCTTCTCAACTTCGGCAAATAAGATCTCTGCGTTACAGTCTTCTTCCAAACCTTCACAGGCCTTGGCGACCTGTTTTCGGAGACGAGCAAAATCGAAATTCTCAAGACGGTTTTCCCGTTGAACCATCATCTCGGGGAACGGAGAAGTGCTTTCCATCCGCTCTTCCGCCCGCAATTGGCGGATCTTTGTATGTTCCGCACGATATAAGATGTACCGTCTGGCTACCGAGAAATACTCAGCTCGCATCAGTTCTTGCTCGACAAAGTCTTGAATGCGCTCGACATCGACACCTTCTGGCGTTTGCGAAGCTTCCAACGCCTTGTTCACAACTTCGCTTGTAATTTGCTCAACTTCGGTCACCAAACCAATTTCCAAAGGCTGACTGGCGGCGAGACCCATATCCGCTCGAAATGCTTTTTGCATGGCTCGCGAGATCAACTCACGCTCAAAGGGTATTAATCGGCCATCTCGCTTCTTAACAAACATTTCTTGCTGAGCAACTTTGTCTAACATTCCATCGATCTCCTTGATCTATTCCCGTTCTTTAGGACATTCCCCTGCCGCGCTGAGCGACCCGCATAATTTTGGTGCCAAGAGACGCGCCAGCGGTAACAGAGCGAGTCTTCCATGACACTGTTAATTCATCATCTTCCCTGACTTTGGCGACACGTTGGGTCACAGCGACCTTTACGCTATGACTTTAACCGATTGTCGCATGTCCAAAAGAGTGAACATTGCCACCGCAAATCCGTTCAAATTCGCGATCCCCTAAAAACACCCCCCCATTAGAACCAGCCCCGTCGCAGTTGGTTCTTTAGGATTGACGTAAAAAAGTGGCGGGAGCCCAATATATCGGGGTTGGGGATCATGTCAACACAAAATATAGTGCTTGCAATAAGATCGATCGAATGGTCCGAAAAGTAAAATTTTTCTACTGATATGGCCTAGATTTGCCAAATTTATCAGAATGCGTGACAGCAATTCGGTTGTGGAAAACCTGTGAGCCAAACCGTCCGGCCATGTATAGACTAAAAAAATTCATACAAAATAGATCGCTTCGGGCCGATCAGGCCGAAGCGATCTCAAGACGCGTCTATCAAACGACCCTAGCTTGCCGGCCTAAAATCGGGCAAGGTAATTTTGACGACCTAAGCGACCAAGATTTAAGATTCGTTTTCAATGCCACCGACGACCTTTTTTTTGGTGGAATGGTTCGCAGCTTAGCTCAGGAAAACGGGTTCCCCGTTGCGTTCCGCGTCTCCAAGCGGATGACCAACTCCGGCGGTGTCACCAAAATGACCCTGCCTAACGGAAACCTGAAAGAGAAACAGTTTGAAATTGCTATTTCAGCACCGCTTCTATTCAACTCGTTCAAAGAGTCTGAAGGTTCAGCCACCATCGTGACGGGAATCCCATGCCGCGACCGCTTAGAGGCATTGCAGAGAATCATGGAACACGAAATGTTGCATCTCATCGAGATGATGATTTGGGATGACTCAAACTGTGCGGCCCCTCGATTCCGGTCCATTGCATCTAGGATTTTTGGGCACACACAATCCAATCACCAACTTTTGGCTCCGCGCGACATTGCCCGTCGGGATCATGGTATTTCGCCAGGCGATTGGGTTTCTTTTTCACATAACGGTGAAAACGTTTTAGGCCGAGTCAATCGAATCACCAAACGGGCCACCGTTTTAGTGCCTCATCGAAAAGGCGTTCGCTACAGCGACGGGAAACGGTATGCAAAGTTCTACGTCCCATTCGATCGCTTAAGTAAATCAGCCTAAGTCGCATTTCGTCATCAACACTGCGAATGGCAAAAAAAAACCACCGCTCCTCGCGGTGGTTTATCGATCTAGCTCGAGGATTCTTGCTTACGGTTCCGAGGGAGATTTAGGCCCGTTGTTACTGGTTACCGCCAGCGGAACAGCTACCCCAGCAAGCAATGCCAGCATTCCGAGTCGGCGTCCACCAACGGCTCCGCCACCCCCGCCGCAGCAGCTTCCGCAAGCCGTTCCCATAACCATTTCGTCTCCCACAACCGCCACGGGGGCAGAATCGTAAGTGATTGCGTCAGAACCTGATGCGACCTGAGTGTAATACTCAATCGATTTACTAACGATGCCACTGTCACCGGAGTCGGCCAATACTAAATCGGCCGTCGGAGCGATCGCTGAAGAATGAAAGGTTGTCAAACTGGTGTAAACCTCTTTAACCGCACCCTCTTCGACAGCTTGAACGCTGACAACCGAAATTCCGTTAGGTCCGGTTGCGATCACGTCGTAAACTCCAGGTGATAAACCTTCCACCTGAAAAATCCCATCTTGGCCAGCTTTGGCCTCCGCAACCACCTGATCCCCCTTAATAAAGGCGACCGATGTGCTGCCAGATAGGTCCTGAGTTAATGAAATCACTCGACCGTTTAACCGACCATCTTCGGTTAGCCAAACGCGACTGGAGGCGGCAACGTCTTGGTCGGCAGCATCAGGAGTTAAATCACCCGCGATTTTGTTCGCCAGATCGCTGGAGGCGAACTCCGCCAGAAGCCGTTTGATCGTTCTAAATTCTGGGGTCGCAGCGGTGACCTCAAAGACCTCTGCTTGAGTCAATGGCACATCCGAAACCACGTTCAAACCAACCACTGCAAAACCGGCATCACCCGCTGCAATCAGGGAGTAAACGCCGTCCCGCAACCCCGCCACTTTGAAACCACCATTTCGGTCCGTTCTTGTTTCTTCAACAATCTTGCCATCTTGGACAAAATAAATGCTCAAGTTTCGGAGGCCGGTACGAATTTGAGAGGGGTTGTAAACAGCCACCTGACCGACAACTTCACCCACTTCATTCTTACCTACCACATGATCTTGCAGGGTTGGCTGAACCTCGGTATCGATCCGCGCTGACTCAATCGCAGCAGGCATCTCGGTTACGGTTATTGGGGTGTTATAAGCAGCCCATTGATGGGCCGAGGCAGCGGCTGTAGCAACTAGCGGCAGTGCAAAGAGATATGCACATAGGCGCAGGATTCCTAAAATGTCGTTCATGAAAAAGTACCAAATCAAAGCTGTAAAACAGTTGCCCTATTATCCATGAGAAGGCAGAGAGGGCTGTCAATCCATAAGCCGCGACTGTTATTAAACCATCCGGCCCCCTATGGGTCAACCTTTTATTCAACTGGCTCACAGCACTTTGGCCGGAGAAAAGCGTAATTATGTGAAATTCATCACCAGCTTTAGAGACCGGTCTCTTTATCCTCGCCCGGGGCGATCAGCGATCAAACCGTGCTCTGGGCTGCTGGCACTGGCATAACGCGATTTGTCAATTCTGCCAGCAAGATAAGCGAGTCGGCCAGATTTCACGGCATAATGCATGGCTAAGGCCATTTTGATCGGGTCTTTGGCCCGAGCGACGGCTGTGTTCAAGAGGACCGCATCAGCCCCCAATTCCATTGCAATCGCAGCATCGCTAGCCGTTCCAACACCGGCATCGACAATAATTGGGTAGTCAGGATCGCCCTGCTTGAGTTCTTCCAAAATGATCTGCAAATTGTTGGGATTCACAATCCCCAATCCGGATCCAATCGGAGCCCCAGCGGGCATTACCGATGCAGCCCCCGCATCTTTCAATTTCCGAGCCATGATCGGATCATCGGTTGTGTAGCAAAGAACTTCAAAACCTTCTTTGACCAGCGCCTCCGTCGCTTTGAGGGTTTCCATCACATCGGGCAAAAGCGAACGACTGCTACCAAGCACCTCCAGTTTGACCCACTCGGAACCGGGATTTTCCAGTCCCCGCAAAATTTCTCGTCCCATTCGAGCGCATCGCAGAGCGGTTTCCACGTCGTAACATCCGGAGGTATTGGGCAGCAGCGTCGTTTTGTTCAGATCCAAATAGTCCAAAATGTTTCGGCCAGAGCTGTCATGCAGTTTTTCACGGCGGACAGCGATCGTAACACACTCCGCTTGCACGATATCGAATGACGAGCCCATCTGCTCAAAAGAATCGTATTTACCGGTTCCTAATATCAAACGCTGATCGAAAACATGCGTCCCAATCCGCAGAGGCTTTAATTCAGCAGGCTCCTGAATCAATTGTTTCGGCTCCATCATCCGCCACCTACCAGAGAAACAATCTCGAGACAGTCCTTGTCGCAAAGAACCTGTTCTTCAAAAACGGCTCGAGGTTGGATTTGGAAATTCAATTCAACGGCGACCGCTGGATGCGTGATCTCCAACCGGTCCAACAGTTGGGCAATGGTTAAATCCTTTGGAACATCCATCCCCCGCCCATTGACCGTAACTCGCATGTTGGATTCAAATTGATTCATCAGTTCGATTCATTCATCCGGTAATTCAGCTGGTTTCCGCCATATCCCTGGCGTGGTAACTACTGCGTACAAAGGGGCCGCTGGCCACTTTTTTAAAGCCCATTTCCCGAGCTTTTTCCCCCAGAAAATCAAATTCTTCCGGTGTTACGTAGCGGGTGACTTTCAGATAACGGTCCGTTGATGGCTGAAGGTATTGGCCTAGTGTCAAGAAATCACATCCCACATCCAAGAGGTCTGACAAAACATCAAATAACTCTTCATGAGTCTCACCCAAACCCAGCATCAAACCACTTTTGGTCTTTGTTGAAGCGTCAAGCTGTTTGACTCGCCTAAGCAATTCGAGCGTCCATCGGTAATCTGACTTTGGGCCTCGAACACGACGGTACAAACGGGGGACGGTTTCTGTGTTGTGGTTGAACACATCGGGCCGAGCGGCCACGACGCGTTCCAACGCTTCAGGCTGATTGATGAAATCGGGAGTCAATACTTCAACCGTCGCTCCTGTCTTCTCCCTAACCGCGGTCACACATTGGTAAAAATGGTCCGCGCCGCCATCAGGCAGGTCATCCCGGGTTACCGACGTGATCACGACATGTTTCAGACCCAATCGATGGGCCGCCTCGGCAACTCGCTCAGGCTCGTCTAACTCAAGAGCTTCGGGTCGACCACGTCCTACCGCACAAAAACTGCATGGGCGGGTGCAAACATTGCCCAAAATCATGAACGTCGCCGTCTGCTGAGAGTAACACTCCATGCGGTTGGGACACTTCGCGTTGTCACAAACCGTTTCTAGGCGCAGTTCTTCAAGTAATTTGGCGGTGTGATTGTGTGAATTACCCTTGGGAACCTGTCGTTTCAGCCATTTCGGCAGTCGACGAACAGAATCCGGCTCCGGAGTTTCCGGTGTTGGGGTAGTGGGCAAATTGACAATAGGCAATTGAGACACAGATCGTGGCTTTCTGGTATCAAATTGTGAGAGAGCAAATCCAGCCAGTTCGCACGTTGCGGTAATCGCTGACTAGCAGATAATAGTAGGTCACGGGAAGCAAATTAACTAGGCACGAATCTGTTGTTTCGACGGCATGATTCGAACCCGAACGGTCCAAGTTATGTCATAATAGTTCAGTCTCTCATTGTATCTCACTAAAAAACCGGCAGACCTCAGGCCCGTTATTACGAAACGACAAACATCTGAATGCTATTGGCTCGATTCGCACGCCCGGTCGCGGAGGCGATTTTAGCTGAGTGGAACCGTTAAATATCGAATGGGTTTATGGCTGCACAAAAGAACCGCAAAAAGAAGAAGGATTCCTCGGAAAAAACCGGGCCCGAAGACCAATCCCGCACCATCTCCGAAAACCGAAAAGCGCGGCATCGATTTGAGATTTTGGAAAAAATCGAGTGCGGTGTGATGCTGGTTGGGAGCGAGGTCAAAAGTTTGAGAGACGGTAAAATTTCTTTAGACGAGGCTTATGTCCGTTTAAAGGGAGGTGAAGTTTGGTTGGTGGGTGCCGATATTGCCGAATTTCGTCAAGCAAACATCTGGAATCACGCCCCTCGACGAGCCCGAAAACTGCTTGTTCATCAGAGGCAAATTCGAAAATTGTCGGAAAAGGCCCAAGAAAAAGGGTTTACCCTCGTTCCACTCCGGATTTACTTTAACTCCCGAGGCTTGGTCAAAGTGCTGGTTGGGGTCTGTCGCGGCAAGAAGCTGCATGACAAGCGCGCGACAAAACGGGATGCTGATATGAAACGAGATATTGCGCGAGCCATGAAAGCACGCGGCGCCCGATAATGCTCCCTTGCTCCTTCCATCTCGGAACTGAACCCGATGCCCGTCGACTACGTAACCAAATAAAATAGCCGGAAAACGGAGAGCTCGCCCCTCATAAGCGGGTATACAACCTGTTCGTAACTCGTTTAAATGTTTACGCTTTACGAGAATTCTCTCATTTTCATTTTTCTTGCATCTCATACCTGAATTCGTCACCGCGCGAACAAAGAATGCTAGAGCTGACCAAAATCAAGAAAAGCTACCTGCAGCCCAACGGTGAAACCGTCCCAATATTGGATATTCCAAGTTATCGGATTGATTCGGGGGAGCAGGCGGTTCTGATCGGACCGAGTGGCTGTGGCAAGACCACGCTGTTGCACGTCATTGCCGGTATCACCCGACCTGATGAAGGTAACGTCAACTTGGACGGGGTCGATTTGACGCAGTTCTCAGAAGCCGGAAGGGACCGGATTCGCGCCAACACTCTGGGCTACGTCTTTCAGACATTCAACCTGCTTCCCGCCTTTTCCGCTTTGGAGAATGTTCTCTTGGGGATGTCGTTTGCGAAAAAAAAATCATCTCGTGACCGTGCAAAACACCTTTTGGATCGAGTCGGCTTGTCGCATCGCGCCGGAAACAAGCCGCAAGCCATGTCCGTCGGGGAACAACAGCGTGTTGCAGTGGCTCGCGCATTGGTCAATCGACCGGCGGTTCTATTGGCTGATGAACCAACTGCCAATGTTGATCCGAATAATCAATGCCAGATCGTCGATCTGATTCGGGAAACCTGTGAAGAGGATAACGTGTCGTTACTGATGGTGACCCATTCGATGGAAGTGGCTGATCAATTCAAACGCGTTGACCAACTCGAAACAATTAACCTCGTTGTCAGTCAGGCGAGGGCTTCACAATGAACGTATTCAAAATCGCTTGGCGTAGTATTCAACACCGCGGTTTCGGATCTTTTCTGACAATCCTCTCAATGGGTTTGGGAGTGATGCTGGTCGTCTCGGTTCTTTCCATTCACGGTCTGATTTCCGACTCTTTCCGGAATAACTCAAGCTTCGGTTACAACATCCTAGTGGGTGCGAGAGGGGGTGGTTTGCAGCTCACAATGAACACAGTTTATTACCTGAGCCAGCCTGTTGAGAACATTCCATACGAGTATTACTTAGCCTTTTGTGATGAGGAAACTCGCAATCGTGAGTTACGAAACTCGATCTCTTTCAACGCGTTTGATCACGAATTGGATTGCTTGGAGCTTTTGAATCAATCCGGGCCGGGGGGGCTTGGTATCCCAATCTGTTTAGGGAATCTTTTGGAAGAAAGGACCCAAATAGAACGTCAGATGGATCACTCAAGAATCGATAAGCGAGGGCTTTACAGTGTCTACGCGGAATTGGTGATTCCAATGTGTTTGGGAGACACGTGGCAAAAAGATGAATCAACCGAGGAGTACTTCCGCTGCGTTGGAACCACTCCCGATTTTTTTACAAAACTGGTTTTGGATATTGATTCTCAAGAAAAATTCCAATTTGCCGAAGGCCGAAGCTTTGTCGATCACTCTCCGGAAAATGGATATTACGAATGTGTGGTTGGGGCACTGGTTGCCAAACGCTCCGGATTGAAACTGGGTGATCTGATTTACCCAACTCACGGTGAACCAAGCGATATCAATGCTCATGTGCACGCCCAAGGATTTAGAATCGTTGGGATTCTCGAAGGAACCCGAACCCCGCACGACCGAGCCCTGTTTTTGAACATCAACGGCTTCTATTTAATGGACGGCCACGTTAAACCTGTTGACGAGGGCCCGCTTCTAACGGGCGAGGGAGAGGAGGACTGGGAATCTAGCGACACCTGGAGTGACGACGAAGTAATTCCCGAGAAACCCTTCGGTGACTCTGAGGCAATGACACCAGATAAAACCCTCGATTCCTCAGGGAAGGTAGCCGATTCGACCGAGGCGGTGGGCGCTGAAGCGGGCGGAGGCGTCAGCCTGACCCCACTACCAATCGAACAGCGGGAAGTGACGTCAATCCTCCTTCTTACCGATCAAGATGATCCCGCGTTGGCATTCTTCTTGGCTCCCCAAATCAACCAAGGGGATCTTGAGTCAACATTGGACTGGTCAAACTTTCGTCCCGTCAGAGCTCAAAAAGCGGCGCAGGCGGTAAATCCCGTAGAGCAAGTCACCAGCTTTTTTTACATGATCATCGATCCTATTCGCTGGTTGCTGCTCGCGCTGACGGTCATGATTTGCGTCGTCTCGGCAATCAGTATTCTGGTGGGCATCTACAACTCGATGAATCAACGCCGTCATGAGATTGCTGTGATGCGTGCGTTGGGTGCCAATCGAGGCCATGTGATGACGATTATGGTAATTGAAGCCTTCTTGCTAGCGTTTGCGGGAGGTCTTTTTGGTTGGGTTGCAGGTCATGGATTGAACGCTGCGATCGGCCCTATCGTAGAAGCTCAAACGGGGGTCGGAATTGGCTTTTTTGACTTCGCACCAGCTATCCCGATCTTTGGTTTTTTCGGAGATGCAGGTTCCTTCCTGCCCGGTTCACTCATAGAATTAAAGGTCACCCCGGAATTGTTGCTGATTCCAGGATTGATTGTCCTTGCAATCGTGGTTGGCATCTACCCGGCGCTCTCAGCCTATAAAACCGATGTCGCTAAATCGCTGGGTAAATAATTTTGGCAGGCCGACCCATTCGGCCAGCTATAGCAACGTTTTCAGGAAACTTCGTCGTGGCTGGATTCAACACCCATTTCATCACCGCCTTCGCCTTTTCGGCGTTACTGGTGTCCAGTGGCCTGAACGCGTCCCTCTGTCCGTTTTGCTCAGCCATTAATTTGACCTTTGCCGAGCAAATACGCTCTAACGACATCGTCGTGATCGCCAAACTGATCGATCTCCCCGACCCAGTTGATGACCCAGATGCCGAATTGCCCAAAGCCCAATTCGAAATCACACAAATCGTAAAGGGTGAGGCTTTTGTTCAGACTGGGATGAAATTTCGAACATTGCTAGTGGGCCGATACCCCCTTGGTCAAGAATTCTTAGTGATGGGTGTTGATCCACCCGATGTGGCTTGGTCAACTCCAATGAAAACAAGCCCTCGCGTCACTGACTACCTAATTGAAATTCAGTCGCTGCCCAAGAGCGGCGCCGAGCGATTGGCCTACTTCCAAGAATTTTTCGAAGACGAAGAATCGATTTTGGCATTTGACGCCTATGACGAATTTGCTTCGGCCTCTTATGAAGACCTAAAAGATCTTCGTGATCAAATGGACCATGATCAACTGGTCAAATGGATTCAAGATCCTGACACTTCGGTCAATCGTCGTCGACTCTATTTCACATTGCTCGGCGTTTGCGGAACACCGCAAGATATTGAAATGCTGGCCGGCTTCATTCGCTCGGGTGATCGGAAACAGCAGGCCGGTCTTGATGCCCTTGTGGCGTGCTACTTGACACTCAAAGGTGCCGACGGTGTCGAGCTGGTCGAGGAGTCGTTTTTGGCGAACAAGGAGGCCGATTATGTCGATACCCTAGCGGCTGTTTCAGCACTTCGTTTTCATGGAACTGACGAAACAATCATCCCCAAAGAAAAGATTGTCGGGGCCATTCGCCACCTTCTCGACCGTCCAAAGATGGCGGATATGATCATCCCCGACTTGGCCCGCTGGGAGGATTGGTCGGTCGTTGAGCGACTTGTGAAAATGTTTAAAGATGCAGATGATGAAACTAACTGGCTGCGGGTTCCTGTCATCACTTACCTGAGAGCATGCCCCAAGCCTGAAGCCAAACAATACATTGAAGAATTACGGGAAATCGATCCCGATGCCGTCCGTCGAGCCGATTTCTTTCTCGACTTTGATGACGATGAAGAAGGGTGGGGAGACGAAGACGAAGACGAAGACGAGGCTAAACCAGCTAGCGACCAAACCGAAAATAAGGGTCCCGACAAACAAAACCCTCCGGGCGAGGCGGGAAAGAACGCCAAAGAAGAGGGTTCATCGGGGGGTGACGGGAACGACCAGAGGCTTTCTTACCAAGTAATCTCGACTCAAATCACCGACGACTCGCCTAGCCCCAGCAAGTCTCACACTGTCAAAAAACCGATCGTCGAGGGAACCGACAGCACCCGCCAACTGGACACAAATCCGACGGTCGCCATATCCAATTCAGGAGCGCCTGTGACACCAGAAGTTAAAGTAGAACCATCAACAATGACTCAAGCCGTACCGGCCGCAACTCCGATGGCAGCCGCCACCACCGGTCTGGAGCAAACTTGGCAGATCATCTTCATTCCAATGGCTGTTTCCCTAATCATTTTCGTTCTGCTGTGGTCCGTCTTCAACGGCTGGTTCGAGCGATTGATTTACTGATTCAGAGCTGGCCGCTACTGATAATCTTTAAGATTTTCAGCGAGGAACCTCAGGGTTTCGACGATTTAAGATGAAATCGTTACTCAACGAATGTAACACTCCATTTAAAATAAAACCATGAACGCTGCCCACGCAAAGCAAGCTCCGAACTCAACGATGCCCGAAGAGCATCGCTACCGCGCCATCTCTAAAGCAGCAGTTACCTGCGTCGTCTTTGCCTTTTTAGGCTTGTTAGCATTCGCTGGTTCGGTCTTTATCGTTATTCCAATATTCGGACTGTTCTTTGGTCTCTTGGCGTTGGTCAATCTTAAGCGATTCCCCAACGAGCTGATCGGTCGCAAAGCTGCCCGCATCGGCACACTAATCAACCTGATCTGCCTACTGGGTGGAATTGGGTATCACACCTACATCTATGCGACTGAGGTTCCCGAAGGTTACGAGCGGGTCACGTTTTGGGATCTTCAACCGAATAAGGCAAAACCGAATACTTTTTCCAAACGCTCGAAAGAGCTGGATGGACAGAAAGTTTTCTTGAAGGGTTACGTACGGCCGGGTGCCAAGCAGAAAAACCTCAAGAAGTTCATACTCGTCGGAGACTTTAGTTCATGCTGCTTCGGAGGCGATCCGAAAATCACCGACATTGTTTCGATCACGATCGATTCCAATCAGACGGTCGATTACAGCCTTCGCATGCGCCGCGTCACCGGCACATTTAAGCTGAATCCCCAACAAAAGAAGTTAAAGGGCGAAAAAGACATACCCTCCGTTTTTTACGAAGTCATTGCCGATAACGTCAAATAAGTGCTTCGATGATTGCAAATCACCAATCCAACACCGAGCGATTCATCATCCGAATCACGGGCTGGCTCGCGTTAACTCTGGTTGCCGCTGGTTGGTTCAACCCCTCTATGGTTCGGGGACAGGAGAAAGAATCCCTAACCGAGTCACAGAAACAAGCTCAAGCCGAGGCGGCCACTAAACTAGGACTCTTTTCTCTCTCTGAGTCTCGCAGAAAGGCTCAGGCTGAGGCCGCCGCTCGACGATTGGCCGAAAAAGAAGAGAGACCAAAAAAACCTGAGATAATCCGCTCCGCGAAACCGGGTGAACCGCTCGACGTGACGTTTGACAATATCAAGTTCGACATGGAAAAAGGGACTCAGTTTGAGCGAGAAATGCTCACTCCAGACATCGAAGCATTGCACGGAAAAACCATCCGGATAAGAGGTTTCATCAAGCCGGGCGCTCGCCAGAAAGGACTCAAGAAGTTCGTGTTTGTTCGGGATGACAAGGAGTGCTGCTTTGGTCCGGGAGCCGCTATCTTTGACTGTGTTTTGGTGCAAATGGAAAAAGAACACACAACCGAGTTTACGGTACGGCCTGTCACGATTGAGGGCAAATTTTACCTTAAAGAATACAAAGGACCCGATGGTAATATTTGGGCTATCTATCGGATGAAAAATGGCCAACGCAAATAACAAGGGGCGCGAAGACTTTTAACTCGCGTAATAATCTCGCATTACCCTGAAAGCCCGCGATCGCGAGAAACCAAACTCATTCTTGGACTCCCCAACCAGTCTAAAGGACTTTTGATTCATGTCTCTCCTTCTTTCAATACTCATCACGAGTTGGGCGATGACTCCACATCCGTCAACGGATGACTACGACTCCATCACCAAAGATTCAGCATTCCGCAAGACTATCTCTACCGGTGCTTTCGCCGGATTGACGACGGGACACGTTTACTACGAGTATTCGAAAAAAGGATCGGGCAGTCCCTTGGTACTCGTGCATGGCTTCTCCGTCCCAAGTTACATCTGGGATTCCACCTTTGTAAAAGCCAAAGCCAGGGGCATCCCCGTATTGCGGCTTGACCTATATGGACGCGGTTTTTCAGACAACCCGGATGTTCCCTACAACGTCGAACTTTTCGCAAATCAAGTTGTGGGATTGCTTGATCATTTAGGGATCGATGAATCAGTGCACTTGATGGGACTATCGATGGGAGGTGCCGTCATTTCCCAAATCGCCGCGCAACACCCTAAGCGGATAAAAACGTTGATCTATGTGGACCCAGCAGGTTTCCGACCCTCTCTCAGATCGACGAAAACGCAAACCCAGATTGTCACACCCTCCGAGGTCGAAACGTTCATTCGGCAAGATTTCCCAACCCGATCGCAAAGCCAGATGGGCGACTTCTTCCAGCCAGACTTGTATGACTACTGGCCAGCTCTTTACGAACCGCTACTCAACCACAAAGGATTTGGAAGGGCCTTACTTTCAACGATGAAAAATTCTCGCTCCATGGAATTGGAGAACAAAGTGGTGGGCCGGGCGACCTACCCCGTCCATTTCATCTGGGGAGCACAAGATCAAGTCTGCCCGCTGGACGAGGCGCAGGCCCAGATTAGAAAATGGATACCGAGGTACCAACTTCATGTGATTGACCAATGTGGCCACTTACCCCATATCGAGCAAGCTCCAAAATTTGACGCGGCCCTTTTCCAAAAAATATTAAACCGGCCGTAACACATCCTACTCATCCTCATTAATCTTTGCTGATGCTCGAGCCCCCTAATCACTCTCTCCAATCCAAGGAACGCAGCTAAGAGGCCTCCGCCGCGCCCTGAATACACCGGATCCATCGCAATTAATGGGTCAGATCATCTTCCCCTGGCATGAAAAAACCCTTGCACCCATACGTTACAAGGCGCACCTGTCAGACTGGTTCCGCAAATGTTACAATTTTGGACCCGGGTCGAGGTGGATTTCACTGGAACTAATGCCCGGGCTGGATGGATGCATCAGAATGGATCCCGAAATCTTAGCACTCTGAAAAACGCTTATTGAGATGTCAATATTCGACTGGTTCGGCCAACGAATCTTCAATACGGTTCACCGCAATAATTTGGTCTACAACACCTGTTGGGAGGACCCTCGTTTAGATCGAGTGGCTCTTCAAAACGGTCCCGAGGACAACATCTTGGTGATTACATCAGCCGGCTGTAATGCGCTGGATTACACGCTGACTGAGCCTAAACACGTTTTTGCTGTAGACATGAACCCGCGACAAAATGCTCTTTTAGATCTCAAGATTTCAGCCATTCGCAACCTTGAGTATGACGACTTTTTTAAGATGTTTGGGCAGGGTTATCTTACCGGGATTCAAAGTCTCTATCAACAAAAACTTCGGGCCAGTCTTCCCGATTGGTCACAGATTTTTTGGGACAAAAGAATCAAGTGGTTCGACAATCGGCGACGTTCTTTTTATTTTCGCGGAACCTCGGGGTCTGTAGCGCGAGCATTTAAGATTTACACCGATAAAGTCATACGCGTTCGGCCGGCTTTAGATGAGTTACTAGCCGCGGATTCTGTCGAACAGCAAAAAGAAATATATGAAACAAAAATCAAAAAGAAGTTCTGGTCCGGAATCGTCAAGTTCACCGTGAACCGGGACACCACCATGAGCATGTTGGGCGTGCCCAAAGCTCAGCGGAAACAAATTGAAACGCAGTACCCAGGTGGTTTAGTGCAATTCGTTCAAGACTGCCTCGAGTCGGTCTTTGCGGAACTCCCCATGAAAGATAACTACTTTTGGCGAGTTTACATGAACGGTGAATACACACCTGAATGTTGTCCCGAGTATCTTAAAGAAGCTAACTTTGAATTGCTTCGCGGTGGACTGGTAGACCGCCTTTCGACCCACACTGATTCGGTTCAAGGTTTTCTCGAAAAACATGACGAACCGATTTCTCGTTATGTCCTGCTGGACCACATGGACTGGTTGAGCGATCACTTTTTTCCATTGCTCGAATCGGAATGGCAGGCGGTTGTGAACCGTGCGGCACCCAACGCCCGAGTGTTGTGGCGAAGTGGAGGTTTGCGGACCGAGTTCATCGACCAGGTTCAGGTCACCCATCAGGGAGAACAGAAAAATATCCATTCCCTGTTAGAGCTTGATACCGAATTGGCAAAAGAATTACACATCAAAGATCGTGTCCATACATACGGCAGCTTTTACATCGCCCACCTGACGGCCTAATCACCGCGGAGAAGAAAATGGGCATTGTTTCCGACATGAAGATCTTATACCACATGCTGGTCAAACCAGTGCGTGGCGCTAATCACGCGGAACGGATGGAAAGTTTTTATGGAGGTCAGGCAGAAGCCTATGATGACTTTCGAAAACGACTTTTAAAGGGACGTGAAGAGCTGTGGAAAGATCTACCGAAGACAAAGGGCTGCGTGTGGGTCGACATGGGGGGCGGAACGGGCGCCAATATCGAAAATTTTGGAGACGCTATTGGTTGTCCTTCCAAGATCTACGTCGTCGATCTCTCTGGCTCGCTTTTGAAAGTTGCGGCCGATCGATTTGAACAGCGAGGGTGGACTAATGTTGAGGCCGTCGAAGCCGATGCCACCCGCTATTGCCCACCCGAGGGATTTGCCGATGTTGTTACGTTTTCCTACTCCCTGACGATGATTCCAAATTGGTTTGCCGCCATTGAAAATGCCTATCGTATGTTAAGGCCTGGCGGGTACATCGGCGTTGTCGATTTTTACATCTCGCGAAAATTTCCAGCCGAGCATCTCAAGCGACATCGCTGGTTCACACGAACCCTGTGGCCACCATGGTTCGCCACCGATAATGTCTTCCCCAGTGCGGATCACCTGCCCTTCTTGCGGCATCATTTCAAACAAATCGCTCTTTCAGAAAGTGAAAACCGACTCCCCTACGTGCCGCTAATCAAAACTCCCTACTACCGATTCATTGGACAAAAACCGACCGATCCAGAGCATCCGCCAAGCTAGGCTAACGATGGGATTAACGCAGTTTGGCAACCACATTTTTGAGTGATTTCACGAACATTCGGACTTCTTCATTCGTGTTGTATAGATAAAAGCTAGCGCGACAGCTGTTGCGAATATCAAGATAGTCGTGGAGCGGCATGGCACAATGATGGCCTGCTCGAATCGCCACCCCTTGGCGATCAAGGAAAAGAGAGATGTCTTGGTTTGAGAGTCCTTCAATCACGAAACTAACGATTCCCGACTTGTCACGCGTTGCCGGTCCTAAAATCTCGAGCCCCTCAACCGTCATTAATTCCTGATGTGCCAGATCGGTTAACGCCCTCTCGTGACGACTGATCGCCCGTAGCCCCATTGACTGCAAGTACTCGGCCGCTGCCCCCAAGCCGATCGCCTGAACGATCGGCGGGGTTCCCGCCTCAAACTTCGCCGGCAACTCTCCCGGAGTGAAACCGTCTGTGGTTACTTGGCTGATCATACTGCCACCCCCTAAAAAAGGCGGCATTGTTTCCAGCAACTCTTCTTTGGCCCAGAGAACACCGATGCCCGTTGGGCCCACCATTTTGTGACCACTGAAGACAACAAAATCCGCGTCCCAATCAGCGACATTCACCGGTTCATGTGGAATGTGCTGAGCCGCGTCAACCAGCACGCGTGCGCCAGCATCGTGTGCGAGTGAGACCATTTCCGTCACCGGCGTAAAAGTCCCTAACACGTTTGAAACCGCTGTGATTGCTACAAGGCGGGTTCGATCATTTAACAAACGACGATAGCCCTCAAGGTCTAAATAACCCTCGGCCGTAAGACCTACAAATTTAATGATCGCGCCGGTTCGTTCGGCCAATTGCTGCCACGGAACAATGTTAGAGTGATGTTCCAGAATCGTCAAAACAATCTCATCTCCCGACTTTAAATGCTGATTACCCCATGCATGGGCTACCAGATTAATGCCGGCTGTGGTTCCGGAGGTAAAAATCACCTCGTGATGCCGGCGAGCGCCAATCATACCTCCCAGCACTTGACGGGCATGTTCATATTGCTCCGAAGACTGCTCGCTCAACCAATGAATCCCTCGATGGACGTTCGCGTAGGTCTTTTCATAGCAATCTACCATTGCTTGCACGACAATCTGTGGGTGCTGAGACGAAGCACCATTGTCAAAATAGATCAACGGACGGTCGCGGTGGATGGTTTGAGACAGGATAGGGAAATCCTGTCGAATCGAAGTCACATCCAATTGTGCAGAATCTGCCTCACTCATTGAATCACCTGCCTTCCCGCTCGGCCCAAGCGACGCCAGATAATGATGCGATCGCTTTGTGCAATGCATGAGTACCCAAGAGGCCATCCCCCTGAGCCTGTACCGCAATATACAACTGATGAGCAAGAGCCAAACCGGGCAAGGAAAGATTCATTCGATTGGCTTCCCTGATGGCGATACCCATATCTTTAATGAAGTGCTCGACAAAAAAACCAGGATCAAAATTATTATCTATGATGCGAGGGCCCAAGTTAGACAGCGACCAACTACCGGCGGCTCCGCTGCTGACCGACTCCATGACCGTTTCCAAATTTAAACCGGCACGATAGGCGTAAAGCAGGGCCTCACAAACACCAATCATGTTGGTCGCGATCAACGTCTGATTGACCATCTTGGTGTGTTGCCCCGCACCACAGTCGCCTTGATATACGATTGTCTCACCGATGGTTTCCCATAACGGTTGCAACCGAGCCACCACATCCGCATCTCCCCCAATCATGATCGAAAGTGTCCCTTTTTGGGCACCGACATCACCGCCTGACACGGGTGCATCGACCATGGAGATGCCCCGCTCCGTTCCCCTCGCGTACATTTCTTCCGCCAGCTCCGGTTCACTAGTGGTCATATCGACGATGATTTGGCCGCGTGACGCGCCTGCCAGAGTTCCTTCGGCACCAAGGTGCACCTCACGAACATCCGAGGGGAACCCGACGATCGAGAAAATCACGTCACTTTTTTGGGCGACTTCACGCGGAGAACTGACCCATTGGGCGCCCGCATCGATTAACGGGCGAGCTTTGGAGGGCGTTCTCGAAAACACGGCAACCTGAAATCCAGCGTCCATCACATGACGGCACATGCTGGCGCCCATCACGCCGGTTCCAATCCAACCAATCGACGTGTTTTCGGGAGAGATTTGTTCAACTGACATATGGTTCTAACCGTCGGAAGTTTTCTGCAGTAACCCATTTTGAAAGCCAAGGTTCCCGCCTCGGTTGTCTAGCTTGGTTGTCTGGCTCGGGTTGTCTGTCCGAATGGAGCTGTTTTTCCATCTCAACCGTCACATAGAGTCAGCCGACTTGGCCGTTGCCATTGCGCCCACTCTCTTAAAGAAGAGCGTTTTCTATTGGTCAAAATCTGGACGCTTAAGAATCTCGGAAACCAAAATTGCTTGTCGCACATTTTCAGGAGACGATAGCATTTGAACTAAGTCCTGCGAAATTGTCGAGGGTTTAACTTGGGCTGATACCGTTGGTGCACGTCGTTCTTTTCTTGGGTTGTCGTACCCATCGAATTTTTCTTCAATCCGATCGGCCGCCCGGTCGTCCGTATTTTGAATGCCCTCACCTAAATGCTCGGCATGATGGGCAATTTCCGATGTATTGATATGTGAGCGGACGTTCTCTGAGACCCCTCGTTGACGCAAGCTCTGCCGCTGAACGACCTCAACATCCTGCACAACTTCCACATCCTGAACAATCTCCGGGTACTGCGATGCCGGTTGCCTCTGCGATGCATTTTGGCCTCGCTTCTGAGATTGCTGATTGCGGCGTTCAGCTGCTCGTCTCAAAAATTCTTCGATGTCTTTGGCCATGACGAAATCCGTTATTCATTGACGTAGGGGGTGTTATCCGATCTCACCCCACCGCTCGCGGCAATCGTATTACGCATGTCCGTATCGGCCTGAACATTTCGCAATTTATAGTAGTCCAAAATACTAAGTTTTCCACTACGAAAGCTGTCCGCCATCGCTTTGGGCACTTCTGCTTCTGCAGAAACTAAGCCCGCTCGGCTTTCCTCGATGGAGGCCATATTCTCTTGTTCTTTGGCAACGGCCATCGCTCGTTTTCCTTCGGCACGGGCTCGAGCCACGCGTGTATCGGCTTCAGCCTGATCCGCACGTAAACGGGCGCCGATATTATCACCGACGTCGATGTCGGCGATATCGATGGATACGATTTCAAACGCAGTTTGCGAGTCTAATCGTCGCGCCAAAACCGCCTTTGATATCAAATCGGGGTTTTCTAAAACAACCTTGTGGTCATCGGCTGAACCGATCGCGCTAACGATCCCCTCCCCCACACGGGCAATGATCGTTTCTTCAGTTGCACCACCAATTAGTTGCTCAAGATTAGACCGCACCGTCACCCTCGCCCGTACCTTCAATTGAATACCGTCACGAGCGACCGCATCCAGCGACTGGCGAGAATCTCCTTTGGCAGGGCAATCGATCACCCGTGGGTAAACGCTGGTCTGAACGGCCTCCAAAACATTTCGACCTGCTAAGTCAATCGCGGCCGCTTTGGCGAAAGACAGCTCAATATTTTTTGCTTTATGGGCAGCGACCAATGCTCGAGTCACCAGTGGAACATTACCCCCCGCCATGTAATGGGCTTCAAGCGCATTAGTGGTCAAATCTGAGTCGCGGATCCCGGCCTGGATCACCCGGATTTTACTGGGAACAATCACGGCCGCTTTGACTTTTCGAAATGACATTCCGATCAGATCCATGAAGCCGATTTTGGCACCGGTCAACGTTGACTGGATCCACCAACGGAAGTAAGTGATGACGATCGCCGAAACGATCAATCCGATAAATCCGACAATCAGCAAGCCGACAATCCAGAGGGTCTGGGAAAAAGACAACTCTTGTGCTTGAGCCAAGGGGATTGGCAAACTGAAGGGCGAATTGAATAGGGCCATTGGAAAGCTCATTGCGAAATCTCAATCAGAACACGAAGGTCAAAGGATCCATCCTCCTATTCTAAGCCAATCCCACAATGAAATGTAGTCTCAGGCTGAAATTCGAGTCGCAATCCGAGCTTCAGGACCAATCAAACCCCAAGGTGTCCGAACGCTCGGTGGTGAAATCGCCAGACCGACTGATATTCAAAGGAAAATTGACCCGTGGAGGGCCTGAGACTCCGTTTAAACGCCCAACCCGGTCCACGCCGCATTCGCATTGGACGATTTCACAGCGGCTTCAATAAAGGCCATTCCCTGAATGCCATCATCGACATCCGGAAAATCATAACCATCAGCCCTCGGATAATTCCCTTCTACTTCGTCTGAAATCGCTTCGGCAACTCCCAAATAAACGTTCGCAAACGCCTCAATGAAACCCTCCGGGTGACCAAACGGGATTCGGGTCGAGTGTTGGCAAGTTTCGCTGTTATAGACATTTCCCCTGCGATGAATCTGGCGGGGTTGTTCGGCAAATTTAACGATCAATTCATTGGGATGTTCCTGATGCCATTCCAGCGATGCTTCCGTCCCATAAACGCGTATATTTAAATTGTTTTCGTCGCCGGTGGAAATTTGTGAAGCGTATAGAATTCCTTTGGCCCCACCCTTGAAACGCAGCAACATATTTCCATCATCATCTAAGGGGCGACCGGGAATGAAGGTCGATAAGTCAGCGGCCAACTCTTCAATCTCCAACTTCGTTATATATCGCGCAAGATTTTCTGCATGCGAACCAATATCGCCCATGCAATTCGACACGCCTGAAACAGCAGGGTCCATTCGCCAGTTAGAAATCGCGCCATCCTCTTGCTCTTTAAGGGCTGTGATGGCATATCCCTGCGGGTATTCGACAACCACTTTAAGAATCCGGCCCAACTCTCCCCCGGCCACCATTTTGCGGGCTTCTTTTACCATCGGATAGCCCGTGTAGTTGTGAGTCAAACCGAACACTTTACCCGTTTCACGAACAATCTCACGAAGTTGTTGACCTTGCTCCAATGAAAAGGCCAACGGCTTTTCACAGATCACATTGAAACCGGCCTCCAAGAATGTCTTGGCGACCGCAAAATGCAAATCATTCCGAACGACAATCGAAACAAAGTCGATCCGTTTATCCGCATCCAAAGCGGCTTCTTTCTCGGCCATTTCCTGATAACTGCCATAGACACGATTGGAGTCCAAAAACAAATCATCTCCCGAGGCCTGACTTTTCTCTGCATCCGATGAAAACGCGCCGGCGACTAAGTCGATCCGACCATCCAAAGCGGCCGCCATTCGATGGACGGAACCGATGAATGCCCCGCGGCCACCTCCCACCATACCCATACGTAATTTTCGTTTCACGGCCATGTTTTAACTCCAACGATGGTTTTAATTTTTAGAGAGAAACCGGTTGGCCGGTTTCGGCGGACTGATAAATGGCATCGATCACTTGCATCAACGATAAGGCTTGATCGGGCGTGTTCAGAGGTTGCTCCGATCCCTCAATGGTCCGGACAAAGTTGGCTGCCGAACGGGAGCGGCCCATGTCGGGGCAGTCCTCCACCTCGATGGTGCGATTGACCGAAGCCCCGTCTTTTTGGACGTAAAGCTCACAGGTATCAATGGCTGTTTCGTCCAAACCATCTTTTTCAAACAACCGCTCTACTTTACCTCCAGCTTGAGACCCTTGAAACACGACCGAGACTTCTTCGCGTTTTACCATTTCGGCCCAAGAGGCCTGAAGCATTAGGATTTGTCCCGTTTTAAAAACGATCATCCCGTGCGCGGCCGCCTCGACATCGGTGATCCCATCGGCATTATCTGGAATCCCCCAGGGACCTTTGAAACTTGTGTCATTAATCAAATCACGGAAGGTTTGGCCTAGAACATGGGCCGGCTCAGGGTAGCCCATAAAGTACATGGCCAAATCAACCATGTGTAGTAGATCGATTAATGGGCCGCCACCGGACATCGCTTTGGTCGTGAACCACCCACCAAATCCCGGAATTCCAGTTCGGCGAATCCACTTGGCCTGGGCAGAATTAATCCGCCCCACCGTCCCGTTTTCGATCAACTCTCTCATGGCGTACGACTCTGGTCGTGCCCGATTATTAAAATTGAACATCAGCCGTTTTCCACTGGCCTCGGCAGCGGCTATCATCTGCCGAACTTCGGCGGCGTTCATTGCCGGAGGTTTTTCGCAGAACACATGCTTTCCGGCGGCTAAACAATCAATCGCCAAAGGAGCGTGGAACTTATTCGGCACAATGATACTGACTGCATCACAGTCTGATTCCTGCAGCATCGTCTCAGGATTATCAAAAACCACTGGAACATCGTATTGCTCAGCCGCTTTGGCAGCTGACTCCGGATTGACATCAGCAATCGCAACAATCTCGGCACCGGCAGTGAGAAAACCACTCGCGTGGTGCTCAAGCATTCCACCAGCACCAATAATGGCAACCTTAGTTGGCATCGTTAAAACTTTCGAAAGGGTTGATCAAAACAGGGTAACAACGGGAATGCCCGGTTTAAGGGCACCGCTTACTAGGTGAAACTGGCTCACTGGATCATTCAGAGGCCGCAACGACCAATTGTTTCATTGCGTCCAAAAGTCCCATGACTTCGTCACTTGAAATTTCCTTCCACTGATCCGTCTTGTGACGAATGATCGCCACTTTAAACATATTGGAGGCCTCGGCAAGATCGTCCGGTAAATCGGTGAATGATTCGAACGGGCGAACTCTCGCTTCTGCTGCGACTTGCGTGGTCATCGCTCCATCGGCCAAGGCTTGGGCAACCTCGGCACCCGAACTTGCCGGTCGTTCCGACTCTCCAAAATCTGGGCCTTCGTGAATCGGGCCTTCCAAAACCTCTTGATCACTGGCAGAAACGCGTCCCGAAATCGTCAACGCTTCTGCTTCTTCCTCTGATTCCGTGACGACAATGTCGGTAATTTCGGGTTTATCTCTCGGATCTTTACCCATCGTCTCCCATCGCTGGCCTCGCATTTGAGATACGGACCAGCCATTTTGAACCGCACCTTCAAGCCATAACTCGGCGTCTTCCCAATCCAAGGTGGCGTAAAAATGACTCCAGTATAAGGTTTCGTATTCGGGATAAACGTGACCAAAGCGAACGTAAGTACGCCGCAATCGGCCAACGTGCTGCGGAGTGACGCCGCCAACCGTTTTACTCCACTGTTCATCTGTAAAACTGGACTCGGGAAGATTTGACCCATCTAACGATTCACGCCACTGGTGAATGATCTTTCCTTTATCCCAATTCGTCGTGCTGATCAGAGTCCGCCATTGGCCGACAAAGGAACGTGAACACTCATCCAGCTGTTCCTGTTGCTGTTGCGTCAAATCAACTTCGATATCCGTAAAGAGTTGTTGCGTTTGAGGTAGGTTTTGGTTTTCCATGCGGATCCCGAGCTTACGAGGTGTGAGAAATTGCGGCAGAGAAAGAATACTTGCGCTCTCACTAAATTACACGGGACGGATCTCGGTAACAGTCGAAATTGTATTTTCGCCGAATAATGGTAAGCAATTACGATTTGGAAAAACGTACCACGCAGGTTGCGGCTGTGGAAAAGTTGTCAGCACTCGGCGGCTTACGGTCCTCGAAGGGAAAAACACACCGCCAAACGCGAATCCAAGGCACTCCGAAATCACGCGCACTCTGGCGAGCCGGTTCATTTCTTCGGACGGACACCGCCCTCGAACGCTTTAGAATTTTCACCCTCGACGCTCGGAGTCTGATCAGATTCGAGCGATTCTCGAGTTCGAACAATCAATAGATACACCTGAGCCGCGCGAGGTGTGTCAGACTCGTCCTTGCCAAAAAACTTGAGTGGCGATGCAGCCAGAGGCTTTGAGCGACCCCCTTGAAATACCTTAGAATCCAACGACTCGGCCGATGGCTTCTTGGTACGCGAATCAAAAAATCGCTCATCATCAGAAGTACCTTTGATGAAATCTCCACCTTTCACAATCATGGTTTCCATCGGTACAGCAAATCCAGTGCTTTTTAACCGTTCGATTCTGGGATCGGCCTTTTCATCAGCCTCCTCATCAGCCGCTTCGTCAGCCGCTTCGTCAGCACCCGACTCCAACTGCTGAAAATTCAGATACTGCCCTACCCGTTCCCGATTCACATCGGCAAGCCGATACATGGCGATCACCGCCGGAGACGATTTCGACAAATCCAAGATGAAACGACTCATTTGAGATGGAGACGCTAACACGTAATAAACGCTGGCACCGCTAAAAGTGGGGTCACCGTTATCGGCTGTCAAACTCTCCCCGTCGCCGGGAAGCTCTACTTGATGATCTTTCATTGCCTGCATAAGCAGCTTCTTTTGCATAAAACCCGAGGGCATATCGACTTGAATCACATTCACTCCATTGAACGGGTCAACCGCTTGGGTGATTAACGGCTGTTGCGGCGAAGCGTTGGAGTCGGGCGATTGACCCAACTTTTGTTTCAGAATGCCGCGTGGCTGCGGCGTCTGGCCCATCAATCGATTTTCGCTCCGCCCCCCACTCTTTCTTCCCACCCCCTTCATCGCACCCCGACTCTTGGCCTCATCCATCTCAGCTAATGAGCCATCCGAACCTTTTTCAGCTCGCGACACCGCACCTGATCGTGCTGACTCTCTAAGAGCATCACCCGCTCCCGGCATGCTCAATCCCGACGACTCCAATTCTTTTTCCGCAGCCAATTTTACCGCTGCGGAATCAACGTTGTCATCTCTTGCGTCGGCGGCTTGATCCCATTCAGACTCAACCGCTCCTTCGAGTGCGCTATCTGCCGATTGAACCAAACCTTCTGGGGCTTTCATGCCAACCGTATTGGTTTGAAGACCCCGCAGTGAAGGCAACCCCAAGATAACAAGTATCAATGCGGCCAGAGCACTGATCGCGGCAACCGCCCCGCCCCATTGCTCGAGTCCCATAATCGTCCGATCAGTCTGGACGATCGCTGCGTTCCGTTTATCGTGATCCACGGCCGCAACCTCCGGGGAAGCCATCACCCTATTCGCAAACTCTGGGTCGAGCTCAAAGGCAGGCAGCTCTTTGATAGCTAAAGACTGCTGTTTGAATTCGTCCAGCAATTGCGCGTATTTGGGATGCTGCGCGATCCATTCTTGGACCTTGGCTGCCTCCTCCACTGACAATTCACCATCGAGGTAGGCGCTGATCAAATTTTCGGGGAACGAGGTGTCAGACATGGTTCTGAATGGGAAGTTTGAAACGGTGCCGATCTGTGGCTTGCAGACAGGCGATAGACAAAATGTATAAACGGCGGGTTAACATTACTGATTCATGATCAACTCTAAATGCTGCTTTAAATAAGATCGAGCCCGGTGCAATCGACTTCGCACTGTACCGATCGGTAAATCAAGTATTTCAGAGATGGCGTCGTATTCCATTTCTTCGATTTCTCGCAGAATCAATATGGATCGATGTTCTTCTGAAAGCTGCCCCAAGGCTTCCATCAGCTGGTTTGTTTGCTCTTGTCGTTCCAAATCGGCTTCCGGTGAAGGATCATTTCCAGGAAGTTGAATCTGCGTTTCACCCTCCTTACTTTCCAACGACACTGAGGGCTTTCGTCTTCTCATCTTCGTAATGGCAACGTTGTAACCAATTCTGTAGAGCCACGTAAAAAAAGCACTGTTGCCTTTGAATGAACTCAGCTTGGTGAAGGCCAATATAAAGGCCTCCTGCACCACGTCTTCCGCATCCGACTCACTCCGCAACATTTGTACCAAACCGTTGTACAAACGGTTTTGGTACTTACGGATTAATTCACCAAACGCTTCACGATCCCCATCCAAGGTTGCTTGGATCAGACGCTGGTCGATCTGTTTGGACGATAAGTTGTTCATAGGGATGGACGATCAAGACCGCCATAAAGTTCCCAAGAGGAAGCGTTCGATTGGAAATTGCGACAATCTTTGGCCAGAGCATTAAAATCAGGCCTATTTTCACGCTTTGGGGTGATATCTCTTCTCATTCTAGCGAGATTCTCTTCTGATTGCATGCAATCAAATTCAAGAACCTGACTGATTCTTATACGGTTTCAGCCCGTTGAAGGGTCGGCATTTTCGCGCGAACATATAGCAAAACTGAAAAACCGACCACGATCGTAGCAATGCTGACCCATTGAGAGATGGTCAAAGCGGTACCAAATTGCCCGCGTTCATCAGTACGAATGATCTCTAGCAGAAACCGGCCAAGAGGATACAAAATCAAGAGCAATGCAAGAACCTCTCCCGAATGCCTTCGAAAGGGGTAATAAAACCATAACAAAAGGGACAGTAGTAGTGCATTGATTGAGCTATAGACCTGAGTTGGATGGGCAGGCAAAGAGAAATCGGGCAAATCCGCTACCGGTATTTTAAGCTGCCCAAGCCGTAGTCCCCCAATCACCAACGAAGCTTCTTTGTCGATGCCCTCCTCTTTGACCGCTTTGATCTCCATACTACTGGGTAATAACAGCATTATCTGATCTCCCTGCTTAACTCCACGCGATTCAGCAAGCGATCCGGGCTCAACGCGTTCCACTCCCAACCCGTCGACACTCCACTGCCCATCAATTCCTAACAACTGACCATCTGCCAACTGCTGCATATAAGGTGGAGACCCCGCCGGAAATTCCAATCCTGGGTAGGGTGGCTCACAAATACCTCCGTAACAACATCCATTCATCAGGCAACCCACTCGCCCAATGGCCAAGCCGAGAACCATCGCGGGGGCCAAAATGTCACCGACTTCGGGCCAGGCCATCTTTTTCATCCGCATGTAAACCATGGCGGCAATCAAACCACCAATCAAGCTGCCATATACCACCAAGCCACCCTTGGTCATATCCAGCATTTTACCGATTAAATTGACAGAAGAGTCGTTGGAAAAATCTTCCCACTTCTGCAGCACGTAGAATAAACGAGCTCCGGCAATCCCAAAAATAATCATCCAAAAACAAAGTGACATGATTTGGTCAAACTCATACCCCACCTGCCGGCATCTTTGATAAATCATACCCAAAGAGAGGACCATCGCGATCAACATGAAAAACCCATAACCTCTGATGGCAAGTCCCAGCAAGATTAAGTCCCCATCCGGGTCAGCGGGGTTGATTCCCTTGTTTTCAAGTTGTGGCAAAACAAAGTAGATCACTACTGCGACGATCGCGACCACAGGCAACATACCGAAGGCATCTGATTGGCGTTTGGCAATCAACCACTGATACCCGATCATGGCGAAACCAATCATCAGCCAAACAGCCAGCAACCAGCCGTCAAACAAGGCGTGCGGAATGTGAAAAAGGGTTTGCTGCATGATTTAAAATAAAAATTCTTTAAGAGCCAATCACTCAGAACTTCTGTTTAGACTGACGTTCGAAGGTTATGTTAATCGTTAATCCACCTGAATAACACGGTTGTCGAGCAAACGCGTTTGTCCTACGTGACAGGCAATTAAAGCGACGCAGTCTTCCGTCACTTCGTCAACGATTTCCAAGTTTGAAGGCTGGGCTAACACTGCGTAATCGATATCCGATACACCCGCGTCAATCAACCTCTGCCGCATTTCTGCCATCAGGATATGGCCATCCGTTTCCCCCTGATTAATCTGACCTTCGACAAACGACAAGGTTTGATTGAGTGACGCTGCAATCTCTCGCTCTGCCGTCGAAAGATATACGTTTCTAGAGCTCATCGCTAAACCATCCGATTCCCTAATGATCGGGCATCCTTCAATCCGGGTTACCAAGTTCAAATCCTTGGCCATCTGACGAATCACCGCCAGTTGTTGAAAGTCTTTTTCACCGAAAAAAGCGACCTCTGCCGGAATCAAGTGAAGCAACTTGAGCACCACCGTGCACACCCCACCAAAATGAGACGGACGATACTCGCCCTCCAGTTGCTGCGCTACCCGTGGGGCCACAATGGAGGTCGTGCAATCATCTGGGTAAATTTCGGCAACTTCTGGGACAAAGGCCACACTAACGCCCGCTTTTTGCAACTGTTCCAGATCTCGTTCCAAGGGGCGAGGGTACTTAGCCAAGTCCTCCGTCGGTGCAAACTGAGTCGGATTCACAAAGATTGAAACAATGGTCGTGTCCGCCACGACTCGCGATCGCTCTACCAAGCTTAAATGCCCTGCATGCAACGCGCCCATCGTCGGTACCAAACCGATCGATCGTTCAGCCACCCGAAGCTCATCCAATATCTGAGTTAGTTGCTGAAACGTCTTGGCCACTCTTAATTCACTCAATCCCAGTCCCCTACTTCAAAGCTCAGTTCGCCCCATGAGTCGACAAAATCCCGAAAATCGGTATTTCCAAGGGCTCGGTTGGCGATCCGCTCAATCCCCCACCCACCCGATACAGAAAAAACCGACATTTGTGTGATTCTATCCAAAATTGATTCGCTAAATATTGCTCCAGACAAAAAATTATGGAGTTCAATGGAGTATATTGAAAGAACCTATCACACCAAGATACCAGCCGCTAACGATCGACTTGCTAAAGCTCGTCTTTCGTTTAAAAGGGAACTGCAAACCATAATGCAAGTTGAGTGGATAATGCGCGATTTCAACAACACCCTTGTTTTGGCCCAAGCCGCAACAGAAAACGTTGCATCGGCCGCAATGGCCATAATCTCAGTAATGATCATTTTAGCCGTGGTCGCACTCGGGCTGGTAATCACCGGGAGTTGGATGATCTTTCGCAAGGCCGGTAAGCCTGGCTGGGCCGCACTCGTTCCCGTCTACAATGTAATCATCCTTCTGGAAATCATTGAACGTCCCGTTTGGTGGACGGTTTTGTTCTTTATTCCGTTTGCTAACTTGGTAGTCGGATTCATCGCCATGTTGGCGCTGGCCAAACACTTCGACAAGGGAGTCGGTTTTGGAGTGGGTCTGCTGCTTTTGCCCTTTATCTTTCTACCGATACTCGGCTTGGGTGGTGCGGGAGTGACGGCGATTGAAGGATCCAACGCAGGCGCAGCTGCAGCAAGCGATACGTCGGACGAAGCGCCCGAAATCGCGAATCCCAGTAATCAACGTTTCATTTTATTCAATGCTATGCCGAGCTGGATGGTCAGCTTCCTATCGCATGTTGCATTGATTCTGGTTTTAGCGCTGCTGGTGATCCCGCTACCGCAGAAAAAAACAGTTAGTTTTGAAGCCGGGGAGCAGACAGATACTTCCGTAGAAACTCTGGATGTCAATTTGGATGTCTCGGATTTTGAAGCCACCGACCCATTCGAAAGTGAGCTTCCTGAACAGACAGAAACCACCATCTCTGAAGCCGAGCCGCTGACGATCGATACATCAGCTATGGTTGAAATGTCGTCTTTACTGGCCGATGACTCTTCAAATTTTGATGGTGACGAAATGAGCGAACTCAGCTCCACGGATCTATCTAACGAAGTAAGCAGCCGTAGTGATGAAGGTAAGCAACAGCTTCTTAGAAGATATGGTGGAAACGCAGCTACGGAAAAAGCCGTTCAGCTTGCCCTCAAGTGGCTAGCAAAGCATCAACTACCTGATGGAGGCTGGAGCCTCGATCACACGATCGGCCCCGGTAAATTCCGAACATCCCCTGAGAATGCCAATCCCGGCTCCCGCCCCGAAGCCCGATTTGGTGCCACAGCCCTCGCGCTACTGCCTTTTCTCGGCAACGGTCAAACTCATCTCACCGGCAAGTACAAAAATGTTGTCAAACGCGGTCTGGAATTTTTAATGGACCGAGGGGTGCGTCGCGGGCGCGGCCTATCCTATCTCGAACCGGGTGGCACGATGTACTCGCATGGTTTGATTGCGATCGTGTTCAATGAAGCCTTTGCCATGAGCAAGGATTCCCGACTGGCACCTTACGCGCAGGGTACGATTTGGTACATCGAAGATGTTCAGGACCCGGTGGGTGGAGGATGGCGATATCAGCCCCGACAAGCCGGAGATACCTCAGTCGTTGGGTGGCAGGTGATGGCTTTAAAGAGTGGTAAAATGAGTGGCCTCGATATCAATAAACGGACTTATAAACTGACCAACAAGTTCTTGGATGCCGTTTCCATGAATAGTGGTGCCATCTACGGCTACACAGACCGTCCTCGCTCGGCCAACGCCAGTCATCGCGCCCGAACTTCGGTCGGTCTTCTCTGTCGGATGTATATGGGCTGGGATAAAAACAATGCAGCATTGACCGACGGTGTTGAGTGGATGGCAGAAATGGGTCCCGACTTGGGAGCCCGGGTCAACATGTACTACAACTATTACGCCACTCAGGTCATGAAGCATTACGGCGGCGATATCTGGAAAGCCTGGAACGGTAAAATGCGGGACTTTCTTGTTAAAAAGCAATCCACCGATGGAGACGCCGAAGGCAGTTGGTGGTTTGGCACGGCATCGCACGCTTCAGATGTTGGGGGTAGGTTGTACGTCACCTCCCTGGCCTGCATGACGCTAGAAATCTATTATCGATATCTACCCCTCTATGGCGAAGGGGCAACCGACGATGAGTTCCCACTTGATTGAATCACTCCGTGACTGGATCGATAAGACAATCGTCTAATGGAACCGTAAAGCGGACCGGCTGATTACCACCGCAAAAGGCATGAGGCCCAAGTCAATCCGGCTCCGAACCCGGCAATCGAAATCAAATCGCCCCGTTTCAAACGCCCTGATATGTTGGCTTCGTGCATCGTAATGGGAATGCTGGCAGCGGACGTGTTACCGTAACGCTCGAGATTGATAACGACTTTGCCAAGATCGACACCTAGCTCGTCGGCAGCCGAATCAATGATTCGCTTGTTGGCTTGATGAAAGATAAACCAATCAACGTCCCCGAGTCCGAGACCAACCGAAGCCAGCATTTCTCGAGTAATATCGGGAACCAAGCGAACAGCCCATTTGAAAACAGACCGGCCATCCATGCGCAAGTATTGCGACCGCGAATCCAGCACTTCCTGCGAGAGTGGCATGCGGGAGCCTCCGGCCGGAACCACTAGGCACTCGGACATCTCACCGACGGAAGCCAGACGATACGTCAGCAAACCAGAAGCCTTTTCATCATTTGGTTTCGGCGCCGCCTCTAAAAGAACCGCCCCCGCTGCGTCACCGAAAAGGGGGAATGTCTTTTTATCGCGTGGATCCACCACCATCGACATGGTCTCTGAGCCGATCACCAACGCTTTTTCGCAGTTACCGGCACGGATGAAATTACCCGCAGTGGCAAGGGAATAGACAAACCCCGAACACGCGGCATTCAGATCCAATGCTGCCGCGTTGCGGCACCCCAGATTAGCTTGCGTTAAACACGCCGCTGAAGGTGTGTAATGATCCGGCGTCATCGTAGCGACAATGATGAGATCAATTTCATCGGGATCGACATTAGCATTTTCCAAGCACATCCGAGCGGCTTGCGTAGCCATGTCACTGGTCGCGAGATCGTTATCTACATGCCGACGGGACTTAATCCCCGTTCGCTGAACGATCCAGTCTGAGTCATACCCAAGTTCAGCAAGATCTTCATTACGAACCTCATTGTTTGGGGCAAACATGCCTGTGGATACAATTTGAACACCTGGAATTGACCGCTTCCAAGGCGATCCCTTCAGATTTCCTTCATTGTGTGTCACAACCGACATTGGCCAACCATTCTCATGAAGCAGTTTTTTACAACGGAAATTTTAGGCGATTGCCAACGGAATCATAAGACGAATTTCTACGGCAGCACTCGATTGATTACAATTTGACTCGGTTTTGACAAATTAATGACAAAAATGTGACAAACGCTCTACCGGTTCAAACGCCTTATCTTACGAACTATCGGCAACTTTCTTGACTCCTCCAGTTTGCCATGCTCACGATCAATTGCAATCAAGGGGATGTATCAAATCGACAATATTGCCCCACTTTTTGGGGTGTTCGAACGGTACGAATCCGTTAGATTAAAACCCGTGTTATCAGTTCAATTCATCATCTCTCAAAAGAAGCGAAAATATCTATGAGCCTTTTGGCAGTTGTATATCACCTAGTTCCCGAAGCCCCGCTTTTAGTCGCTTATAATCGGGATGAGCCTCTTGAGAGATCGTGCCCCACTCCATCGATTCAATCGGGAAAGCCTCGTGTTTTGGCCAGTATCGATCAAAATTCCAACGGGACTTACCTAGGCATCAACCAAAACGGGATGTTCATTGGGGTCGTAAGACGCCGGAAATACAACGCACCGATGAATCCGCGGTCTCGCGGTGTACTGTGCCGCGAAATGCTGAAAACCGGTTCTGCCAGACTGGCAGTCGACATGTGCTTGGAAGAACTTCACACCGGGCAATATGACGGGGTCAATTACATCATTGCTGACCCAGAATGCGCGTGGGTCATTCACTCTGGCGAGGAGACCGAGGTCAGTGAATTGCCTCGCGGGCTAAGTATTATCTCTGATGGTGACCTGAATGATCACCAAGATGAGCGAGTCAACATGGCTCGCCGTCTGCTCACCCTTCAAACGCTCGACTCACCCGTCAAATTCTTAGCCGTGGCCAGCAAAGTCCTAGCCCGTGCTCCCAGCGCCCCCGGGCGTCCTAGTATGGTCATCCGCAACAAAGACTACGGAACCGTGAGCTCAACTCTGATCTCCCTCGGCAAGAAACCAAGGGATGCAATCTACCAGTATTCTAACGGCGCTCCGGATGAAGCAAAGTTCGAAGATTACTCGCCTTTATTGCGAGATATCCTTAGCCGTGGATTACGTGAATCGCGGACCAAGGCCCACACCAGCGTTTAAAATTTAACGCCAGCGTTTGAAGGTTAACGACACGGCCGATCAACTGTCGATAAAGTAGGGCTTTTGTTACTAATTAACGAAAGCCCCTTTTTTATATTGAACGGGATACCGGTCCGCTTTTCTGATCAAGCGACTGATTTCCGACCACCACGTTTCGAGGGAGCCACCACATCTGCGGATGGTTCACTCGCTGTTTTCGTCCCCTCCACGTTGTTCTTAGTTGGCTGCCCATTGCGCTGAGATTTTGGTTTCGTTAATTTAAATTGATTGGCATTCCCTTGTTTACCCACCAGCGTGGCACTACCGGTGTGTCGTAAAACATAGGCAATCTGCTGCCCAACCCAGCGTTGGACGCCCAGTCCTTGGGCGAGACTGGCGGAGTCAAAGGTAGTGGGCAAGTCCGCCGGCAGCAAACGGTGTAAGTCTGCAGCCGTTTGGAAGATCTCCATCCCCCGCACCTCAGTCAAGTATTGATCTTTAACCTCGAAGTCGCCTTTTCGGCGACGGCGGCGACGTCCATGTCCTGGAAAACGATATTCCTCGATTTCAATCAGCGGGGTAATCAATCTCAGGTTAGGGTGTGGGAAAACCCGAGTGAAATACAATAATTCGTCGAACACGTCCAGCATGGAACCGCGGTGGGGACTCCAGCGCTTTCCGATCACAACTCCCTCTTTACTATCAAGTTTGATCAAACGCTTGCGCAGAATAAGTGGCTTCACTACATCCACTTCGTAGTCGTCGACCAAGGCCGCCACCTTGTCACGAATGGCGGCCAAACCGCTGCGCTGGATTTCAACCAACCGACCATGATTGACCACATCGATCCTATAACGGCCGATTTTGACTTCAATTTCACTGCCAGGCTCGCGAAATTTTTCTTTCAGCTGGTGATGTAGTGTGGTCTCCATAACAATCCTTACATCGGCAATTTGGCCCCGCCGCTAGCAGAGTACAAGCCGATTTTATCGAAAACGTTCGGGAAATTTTTCCGGTCATTGAGATTCCATGTGCAAGTTGCCTCAAGATTCAATGCTTTGCTATACTTCGGGGGCCGCATCCGATGCTCACTTTGAGAGAGCCGCTTCGCATTATCGGCCATCACTTATTCAGACACATAGGAATCAATCATGACGACATCCACATCGCCGAGAATTCACGACGAAATTACTGAGTGCATAGGAAACACTCCTCTCGTGAAATTACGAACAGTCACCCAAGACTGCGTAGCGACAGTGGTCGCCAAGGTCGAAAATATGAATCCATTGTGGAGCGTCAAGGACCGAATTGGGCGAGCCATGATTGATGCCGCGGAGCGCGATGGCAAAATCAACCAGGAAACCATCGTGATCGAACCAACCAGCGGCAATACCGGAATTGCCTTGGCTTATGTTTGTGCTGCCCGCGGATACAAGTTGCAAGTCTGCATGCCCGAGAGCATGTCGATTGAACGCCGCAGACTTCTGAAAGCCCTAGGAGCCGAAGTCATCCTGACACCTGCTTCGGAGGGCATGCCCGGCGCCGTCCGCAAAGCAACCGAAATGGCTGAATCGAATGACAATTATTTCATGCCTCAACAATTTAATAATCCAGCCAATCCAGAAATCCATCGCAAGACGACCGCGGAAGAAATCTGGCGAGACACCGCGGGCGGAATTGACATTCTGGTGTGCGGTGTTGGAACTGGCGGCACGGTCACCGGTTGTGGCGAAGTCCTCAAAGGCTACAAACCGGAATTGCACGTGGTCGCCGTCGAGCCGGTCACAAGTCCTGTCATCACCCAACGCAAAAACGGTCACGATCTTCAGCCCGGTAAACATACCATTCAAGGGATCGGAGCTGGTTTTATCCCGAATGTTTTAAACGTCGACGTGATTGACGAGGTGTTTCAGGTACAAGACGCAGATTGCGTCCAAATGACGCGCGACTTATCGACCAAGGAAGGACTGTTTTGTGGGATCAGCTGCGGAGCAGCAGCCCACGCAGCAATCGAGATTGCTAAACGGCCTGAAAATAAAGGGAAGATGATTGTTGTGGTTTTACCAGATCTCGGAGAACGCTACCTTTCAACGTCTCTTTACCCATCCGACTAATCACAGCTGTTGATCGAAGATCGCTTCGAAGATCTCCCGATTGCTTCGCCGAGCCTCCTTCACTCGGCTAAGCAGTTCCGTGACATCGTCAAGGCGTAGCAAGAAAGCGAGTCTAGCTAACTCCGCCGGAGCCTCAGGAAGATCATGTCGCGCCGCCGTATTCATCAACCTTAATCGCGACTCGACGCCTCGCAATACTTCATAATTACTGGATATCTGACGTGCCGACTCAGATGCCAAAATCCCTCGAGACTCCAGTGCATCTATTGCATCCAAGGTTCCGGGGACCAATAGGTCTACCTGATTCGCATGCTTCATCTGCAGCATTTGAATGAGAAATTCAACATCGACCGTTCCCCCGATACCTCGCTTTAGATTGTTTTGCGAACAGCCTTCCTGCATCCGATATCTCATCTTGCGGATTTCCAAAGCATTGGCTGGCTGCCAAGGCTCAACCCGAATCGCTTCATGCACCAGTCTCATGGCGTCTTTTTGTAGTGCCATACGACCATAAATAGGCCGGGCCTTACACAGGGCCTGTCGTTCCCAAAGCGCCCCCGAACCGGATGCGAAATAGCGCTGAAACTCCGAAAACGAAACGGCCAAAGAACCACTTTGTCCGGTCGGTCTCAGGCGACTATCCATTTCATAAAGCCGCCCATCCCGTCCGGCAGTGGTGACGGCACGCGTTACGAAAGCTGCAATTTCACTATAAAAATGCTGATCGCTCGTTGTCCGTTCGTTCGCCGCACGGCCTTCGTTATCGAACAAAAAAATAACATCGATATCGCTGTGGTAATTGGGTTCGTGTCCACCAATCTTACCGAGACCCAAAATCACAAACGAATGGTCCTCATCCACTTGAACTGCAGACAGCGGCAAACTCGTGTATTTTCTCGATACTCGCGATACCGCTATATTGGTCATCTCTCCAAGGCAAACTTGGGCGATATCCGATAAGGCTCGATGTGTTTCTCGAACGGGGTCCCGCCCTAAAATATCACGTATCCCAACCCGAAGATGCATCGCCTTCTTAAAACTGTGGATAATCTGGGCGGGTTCAGCCGCCCCACGCAGCAAAGTTTCAAGATTTTTTTGGAGCCATTCCCGCGATGGCAACCGTTCCATCCATAGCGAGTCCACCAAATCGTCAATCATCCCCGGCCTGCGGCGAAGAATTTCAGTTAGGTAACCGCTGGAAGCGCACAGCCTGATGAACAGATGGAGGGAATTCGGCTGAAACCGAAACAACTCCCACAATACCGCTTTGGCCCCAATCGAGTCCGTCACACTACTTAGCTCGCGAAGGGTTGTATCTGGATCCGGCGTCAATCCTATTTCCGTCAATAATTGATCGGCAATGGAGGCCAGAAAGTGTCGGCACCGACGGGACGATAGGAAAGGCGTTTTCTCGTCCGCCAATGCTTGTAGTAATAAGTAACCGCGAGCCGGATCTTGAATACCAAACGGTTTCAACGTCCGCTCGATCATCTCCTCCGAGGGGTTAGGATCCAAAACTAGATCAACCACCGGGGCGACAAACCCATCCTCAGCAGACCCGAAGCCTTGATGCAACAGATGGTCTAAGATCTTATGGTTGACACTCGTTATCTCCAGCAGCTCATTTTGGAACTGCTCTAGCGCGGTGGAACCGAAATCAAACCGGTAACCCATCCGACGTGCGACTTTCTCCAACTCTTCAGTGGACTCGGGGAGTGTATGCGTTTGTAAATCAAACATGATTTGCAAACGATGTTCCAACTTCCTCAGCCAGCCATAATTTCGAATCAACAACTGGGCTTCTTGCATGGATAAAATGTCCGCTAACTGCAGCCGGCCAATCGCTTCAAACGTGTTGGATGACCTTACGTCGGGAGACGTTCCACCATTGAGCAGTTGTAAGAACTGGGTGACAAATTCAATATCTCGAATGCCACCATGCCCTGTCTTGATGTTGGTTCTCTCCTCACCGGCCACTAACGCGCGCCGCTCAATTTGCCGTTTCAACGCTTTGATACTGCTGATGTCTAGTTGGTTAACAAGCCGCCGATAAATCCAAGGCTGTAACTTTTCGATTAGCTCATTTCCCAGCTCTAGATCCCCAGCGATCGACCGAGCCTTAATCAACGCTTGCCGTTCCCATGTGCGCCCCTGTAAATCGTAATACCGCAAGAGGGACCGAGCTGGATTGCAGATCCTGCCTTTACTTCCTTCTGGACGCAAACGAAGATCCACCCGATACGCGGCCCCCGACTTCGTCGTCTCCGTTAGCAATTTCGTGAAATCTCGAGTCAATCGCTCAAAATATTTCCCATTGTCTTGGTTGTTTTCGGTCACCCCATCTTCTTCGTAAACCATCACGAGATCGATATCACTCGAATAATTCAGTTCGGTGCCACCCAGCTTACCCATTGCAATAATCACATATCGGCAACGATCACCTTTTCGATTTAATGGCCGACCGTATTTCTGATCCAAACAGCGAACACAGTACTGCAAAGCCGCCTCAGATATCGCTTCGGCAACCCATGATATCTGCTCCGTAACCTGACGTATTTTCTGTTGTACAATAATATCTCCGAAGGCGATTCGTAAGGTTTCACGATGTTTGAATCTACGGAGAATCTGCATTGCACCGGTGTCACTCTGGGCACTTCGCATCTCGTCTGTCAGTTCATCCACGAGGGTATGGCGGGCATGGAGCTGCCCCTCAGTCATCCTGAGATAGTCGTAACTTTCCGTGTCACGAATCAGTTGGTCGCTGAGATATTGGCTGGTCGAAAAAATGGTCAACAGGATCGGCAATCCCGTTCGATCCCGATCGAATAGTGCACCAATTGACTGGGCGCTGCGTGCGGCCAGAATAAATCGCTCGAGATTGTTGAGCGCCATATCCGGATCACTGGTGTCTCCCAAATGCTCTTTCAATTGACGCCACAGCAACCAAAAAAGATCATCTGGCATCCCGCAGTCCCGAAGCATCTGCAGATTGCCTTCAGCTCGGTCAAGGTTTTTGATTCCTGCCGAAGAGAGAGCTAGCCGGACCTCTTCCGAGCTGTCAGACATTTCCTGCTCAACCGGATTCATATTCAACCGGATTCATATTCAACCGGATCCATACACAAAGTCCGGCCCGCGAAAGTCACTTCACGAGCATTGACCTAAAGCGCCCGACGATAACGCTTTTTAGAGGTCCGTGCCGAAGGGCGTGCGTCTATTTCCTTGCCACGAACCTCGTTGATTTTTTCTTGTAGAGCGTCCACGGTCAACTGCTTGTTGATCCGCTGTTCAATTCGAGTCAATTCACCACCCTGATCGGGAGTGACCAGCGTGTAGGCAACCCCAGCCTTACCCATCCGCCCCGTTCGGCCAACTCGATGAACATAATCATCACTCAATTCCGGGACATCATAATTGATAATATGGGAGATATTGCTGACGTCAATTCCGCGACCGACAACATCTGTAGCGACCAAAAAGCGAACCGTCTGTTCGCGAAACCCCTTCATCATCCGATCCCTGGCGGGCTGGGACATATCACCATGAATCGTACCAATCGAGTCGAATTCGGTCGTCTTGAGTAACTTGCGATACAAGCGTTCCGTACCCAATTTAGTGCGGCAGAAAATTATCGATTGTTCCGGCTGCTCCCGCTCAAGCAGTTCAACCAAAATGTCGTACTTCATTTCATGAGGAACCGTCAAATAGTTTTGATCGATTGTCTCAACCGAAATTTTGGAGGAGAAATTCAGTAGCTTTGGATAATGCATGTAGCGTTTTGCTAACAAGACTATAGGGGGAGGAAGCGTCGCGCTTAACAGCATCGTCTGGCGAGGTGTCGGACATTGCCCCAAGATTCGTTCAATATCGGGGCGGAAGCCAATGTCCAGCATTCGGTCGGCTTCGTCCAGAACAACGAACCAGAGTTTCTTGATATTCAACGTCCTTCTCTGAAGGTGATCAAGAACCCGCCCCGGAGTGCCCACTGCAATATGGCAACCGCTTTTCAGTTGGTTGATCTGAGTTTTTATGGGCCGGCCACCATACAGACAGCAGCAACGAACTTCGTTGTTGGGCACCAACTTGGTAATCTCATTTTCGACTTGGACGGCCAACTCTCGAGTGGGGGTCAATACCAAGGCCTGGGGTAGCGCAGGCTTCAGGCCCAAATCAAGTTGCTCAAGAATCGGAATTGCAAAGGCGGCCGTTTTCCCAGTACCCGTTTGGGATTGTCCAATCAGGTCATACTCTTCCATCGCCAAAGGGATTAAGCCAGCTTGTACCGGGCTTGGTTTTTCATATCCAACCTCGTGCAGCTTTGCGACCATTTCCTTGGAGAGACCCATTTTCTCAAACGAGAGGGCCTGCTTTCTTTTAATTACGCGTTTGGTCACAAACCTGCTTGATTTCGTTAGAGAGGATGTTGTCAAAAATGGACAATTTTTCGTTGATTTCAGGCCATTAAGGCTAGCTTCCCAAGGGAAAACGGTCAACGCTAGTTCCAAACGAAACTTAGGAACGAAACAGATCCATTCTGGCCTCGCTCCAAATCTACCAGCCCTTTTACAAGGCAAATGCCAGCGACTTATGATCCAAGCCCTATCCCGTATCCTCGAGCTGAGCGATTTTGACGAACAGCAACGCTCGATGGTCAAATTGATCACGGAGATGCAATCCACAAATCCAACGGAACTCTCGCAAATACTCGAATTACTGCATGACTACGCCGGACTAGATTTCGGTCCGACCAATAAAAAATGGCCTCAACTTGTCGGACTTTTGGTTAGTAAAATCGCGCAGATTCATCAGAAATCCGCCCTGTCCTGGTCCCCCCCAATGCTGCAAAGAGTCGCCGAGATCTACGACTTGGTCCCGGATGATGAAAATCTGCGAAACCAACTACTTGGCTTGCTGGCAGCGGTTGGCACCGAATCGGCGCTAGGAATATGGGAAAAACGACTTTGCGAAGCTCCTCCGCAAATCCGATCGGGTATCGCGCTCGCGTTCGCTCCGCTGATGCACCATGAAGCCAACCTGACCCAATCACTGTTTGACCAGCTCTTTACACGCGCGCTAGGTCACTTACCCGTTGCCGCCGCCGTCTTGGACCTGGCCAATTACGCCTATCGCGCTGGCATCCTTGATCCCCATCCGGCACTCGGGCGGGTCGAACAGCTTTCAGAGCTACTCGGTCATTTGGCAGCGCAAATGGAAAGGATCGAAGAAGGGAATATTCCGGAAGCATGGGATCCTGCACAGATCAGTCAAACCGTATCAGACGCAGTCGCGCTAATGATACCCCTCTGTGATGCCATGGCACTGATCGAACACCATCCAGCAATCGGAAAACTGAACCAAACCCTTGGTTTGAGACATCGGCGTTTACAAACTGAAGCCGCCGCCGCTCTGGCAAAAATGGGCGATGAAAACGGCCGCAAGGCATTGATCGGATTGGCAGAGCACCCCAACGTTCGCACACGAGTCCTTGCTTACGCAGATGAACTTGGTTTGGGCAGTCAGATTTCATTGGAATACCAAGGAGACATTGCAACCGCCGAGGCCCATTTGGCAACTTGGCTGTGTGAACCTGAGCAGATGGGAATCGCCCCAAGCGAAATGACCTTACTGGACAATCGAGAGTTGAACTGGCCCAGTTATGAGCATCCCATCCACTGCTACCTTTTCCAATATACGTATGGAAAAGGCGAAAACGCCTACCGCAACGTCGGGATCAGTGGCCCCCTGACTCACGCCTTTGCTGCCGACATCAATCAACTTTCTAAATTAGCGACCTATGCTGCATTTGCCGGCTGGCAAACCACCCATCAAGAGGTATTTTCGCTACCCTTTGAGCGGGCCGCAGAGGCGATGCCTGGGATTGTTTCAGGCCTGCTTAGATTGATGAATGAACAAGAATACGTTGGCTTGCAACCCGTGGCTCTCGGAGGTTTTTTTGGTGAATATCAATTGGTCGCAAGCGGCAAAACACAGGATGCACCGAGCTCAATTCACGGCACGCTGATTTTGAATGAGGAGCAAGCAGATTGGATTGAAGCAGGCAATCCAGATGCTCCAATTGACTGGCAATTAGCTCTGGACATCTGGCGAGGTCAACGGTTGTTGGCTAATTTCAATTCCTTAGAACAATTCGGGTAGTTTTAAGCGTGCTCGTGGGTTGCCCAAGTCGACGAGCGTGCTGCAAAAATCTATAATCGGGACAACTTTGAAACCCGCGGAACGAACCATGGATTCTGAAAATACGAAAAACCGTGTCTTGATTGTCGACGACAATCAGGCCAATTGCGAATTATTGGAGGCCTATTTGGATGGCATCGACTGTGACACCGCGATTGCCGAAGATGGTCAACAGGCATTGGAGATGGTTCCTGAATACCAACCCGACCTGATTCTACTGGATGTCATGATGCCCAAACTGAGCGGGTTTGAGGTATGCCAGCAACTGAAGTCTGAACCATCCACAAGTAATATCATGATCTTGATGGTGACTGCTTTAAACGAACTAGGCGATATAGAGCGAGCGGTCGAAGCCGGAACCAACGATTTCCTATCCAAACCTGTGAATCGCGTCGAATTGATCAAGCGGGTTGAAAACATGCTCGAGTTAAAAGGTGTTTCCGATGAAAATGAACGCCTTCGTCGGTACATTCAATCCATGGAAGAGGGCGGCGCTGCAGAGTGACTGTCACATTGCGATTTGAAAATCAACGGTCCGATTTCGAGGGCCGTTTTTTTCTGATCGCTCCACGAGACCAACGCTGCAGACCTCGCAATCGATCCTCGCCACGTTGGAAATACATGAAGTCCAACGACTCCAGTCGTTCAACACACACTTGTTTCCAGTCCGCTATCCAATTGGGATTGCTCACTTCCAACAATCCAAGTTGATTCATTTTCTGAGTTAGTAATTCAGCAATACACTGATGGCCGTAGATCGTCGGGTGAACATGGTCTATCAAAAATTGATCTCCGGGAATTCCGCCCACCGACCGTTCCTCAAAATAGGCTCTTACATCGACTACCGGGAGATCATATTTACGAGCTGTCTGAAAAATGGCTCCGTGCATTGACTCCAGCATTCGCAAAGGACAAATATCCGAATCTTTGGCTCGTATGAATAACTCATGGGCAACCTTCCACTGATTTTGGGCCGCCAAACATTGACCTAGTCGATAAGGCAATTCAGCATAATCGGGAGCCAAGATCAACAGCTCTTGGAGTCGCTCGGATTCTTCGATGACGCTTGCGAAAGGGCCGGACTGACCGGTTGCAAGCGAATCGACTTGTTGACGAACCTCCATGGGAACCGTTTGTCGGAACTCACTTTTGAAAGGCGCCGTTCCTCTGAGATTACTGACCGGATTAACCAATATCAGGGGAATCCCAGCCCTTCCTGACATCCTGGCCATCTGGTTCAAATTAAACTCAAAATGAGAAACGACACCCTCTCTCCACCGATCATCCCGTTGATAAAATTCAAGGCCGTTTTGGAAATCCAGTTCCGCCTCAACTTCGGCGGGAAGTATCTGGTAGGCAGCCGAAACCGCCAATCCGCTTCCATTATGTTGCACGAACAGAGAACGGAAAAACCGATAGGTTCTGAAATGTGAGAGCCTTTCATGAAATGACAACAGCCATCCCGGTTGCCGTTTGACCACTTCGTAAGTTCGATCCTCGAGAAACTCGTTGTGTCCTGTATAAAGGATGATTAAATCTGGATCATATTTTAGTATCTCTTTCAAAATCGGCACCAAGCGATAACTCGCGTACGATACGCCGCCGCAGTTGACAACCTCCCAATGTTGCCCCGGATGGGCAGATCTCAACGCCATCTCTAGCCAACTGGAAAACGAGGTCTCCGTCGAATAAGGCCGGCCTTGCACGGTGGAACCTCCTAGGCAAAAAATCCTAAACCCGTCAGCCGGTTTTTCAGACAAAAAAGAATCTGGTCGAAATAATGGATAACGTGTTTCAGCAATTTCATACTCGGTTGCGGCGTCGTTTAATACAAACAGTGGACGGACCGTACTGAACCCGACATAAGGATCGTGGATTTCATTGGTTTCCTTCCAAGAAATAGAGTGCAAAGCGATCTCGATTGCGACAAACGGTGACAAACCGATCGCAACGGCAAGCAATCGGAACATTATTCTCCGATATCGGCGGCGTCGTGGCCGATTCCTTTCCACTGTGGCTAACCCTGACATTACGGTTTCGTTTCTGTTTGCTTACAATGGATGAGTTCAGAAATGTGATACGTAACAGGTGGAATCGTGAGTGCGGTGCTGGGAATTTCAGCGTATTACCATGACTCAGCAGCGGCGTTGCTGGTTGATGGCAAGCTCGTAGCCGCAGCCCAGGAAGAGCGATTCACCCGTCAGAAACACGACTCCGGATTTCCCACCCTAGCAGCTAATTATTGCATGGAGCGCAGTGGGTTGGGATATGGCGATTTGGACTATGTCGCCTTTTATGAAAAACCGTATCGGAAATTTGAACGTTTACTGGAAACCTATCTCGCCACGGCTCCCCGCGGTTGGCCCGCGTTTGCGGCGGCGATACCAACTTGGCTTCGACAAAAGCTACATCTTTCTCGCGATATCCATCGACACTTACAACGCCAATTCAAAGGCCGGATTATCTTCCCATCCCACCACGAATCCCATGCCGCCAGTGCTTTTTTTGCATCCCCCTTTGAGCATGCTGCAATCCTAACCGCCGATGGCGTCGGCGAGTGGGAAACAACGACCTTGGGTACCGGCCAGCAAAATAGGATCGAGCTATTCAAAAGCTTGGAATTCCCACATTCCTTAGGGTTGCTTTATTCAGCTTTCACTTCGTTTTGCGGTTTTAGTATTAACTCCGGCGAAGCAAAGCTAATGGGTCTGGCCCCCTTTGGGCAACCCAACTATGTCGAAGACATCCGGCAAAATTTGATTGATGTCAAACCGGATGGTTCGTTTCGGCTGGATCTAAGTTATTTCAACTTTCATAAAGGCCTCACCATGACGTCTGGCCGATTCCACCGATTATTTGGTGGACCTCCTCGAAAACCGGAAACCGAAATCACACAACGGGAAATGGATCTGGCGTCGTCTATCCAAGTGACCATTGAAGACATTCTCCTGAAGATGGTCCATCATCTGCATCAAGAAACCGGCTTAGAAAACCTCTGCATTGCAGGTGGCTTAGGACTGAATTGTGTTGCCAACGGGCTCCTCCGTCGCGAGGGCCCCTTCAACCAGATTTGGGTGCAACCTGCCGCTGGGGATTCCGGCGGTTCCATCGGTGCAGCAATGTTCGCGTGGCATCAGCTACTAGGAAATATGAGGAATCAAAAACAAGCAAAGCTCGGCGCAATGCCCGTCTATACAGGGCCTGAATACGAACCAAGTCACATTCAGTCAACGATCCGAGACGCCGGTCTCCCCGATGAAAGCGTGTCCATCGAATCCTTCGATAGCGAAAGTGACGACTCACTATTGGAACGCGTCAGTGAACTGTTAATCCATAAAAAAGTGATCGGGTGGTTTCATGGTAGGATGGAAATGGGGCCCCGGGCTTTAGGAAATCGCAGCATCCTCGCCGATCCGCGCTGCCCCGAGATGCAAGATCATATCAATCGCGATATAAAATTCAGAGAGTCATTCCGCCCCTTTGCGCCAGTCGCTTTGGCCTCCCAAGCTCACCACTTTTTTGAGGTTCCTCAAGATTACGAATCCCCGTTCATGCTGTTTACTGAAATAGTAAAACCAAACACTCGACACGGCACCGGAAATCCACTCGCCAACCTTCCCTCAATCACTCACGTAAATCAATCAGCTCGTCTACAAACGGTTACCGCAGAACAAAATGCCCCACTCGCAAAATTACTGGAAGTGTTTGCCTCGAAAACTGGCTGCCCTGTTTTGCTAAACACGAGTCTTAATGTCCGAGGACAGCCAATCGCCTGCTCTCCAGTGGATGCAATTAAAATTTTCAAAACAACGCAACTCGATGCCCTTGTTTTAGGTAATATCCTATTGCGTAAAATTTATTCTGATGACAAAAACGCTAGTGAGCACCCGTAATGCAACCAGAATCCACTCATCCATCGAAAGACCTTTGGCAGATGGCCTACTGGCAAATCCCTTTAGCCGGCTTGGCATCTGCAACCGCATGCCTCTCTTTCGGTGGCTCATTTTACCTGTCAATCGGTTTCCTTATCGCGAGTTTATCGCTCGCTGTTGCAGCGTTGCAATACCCAAGTCGCTTCACGCCACTCGCCCATAAAATCAACCAGATCATCCGAAAAATTGCGACTTGGTTGACCTGGATTCTTTTATTGTTGGTATTTTTTCTAATACTGACTCCTTACGCCATTCTGCTCAGAAGATTAGGGCATCGACCATTGCAATCAGAGTTTGATCAGGATTCGACTTCCTACTGGAAGCTGCGTAAACTGCCCGATTCAAAAACTAGCTACCTCCGTCAATTTTAGCGATCTCCAAAGATTTCGGTGAATCCCGTGACTCACTCCGAACACAATGACGACGATTTCCTGGCTGAGGTCCGCAGTGGACAACCAACGTTTGTTCGAGAGCTATTGGAATTTCTTCTTAAAAACAAGCGATGGTGGTTAACGCCGATGGTCATTGTCCTCCTGATTTTGGGGCTCATGATTACGGCCACTAACACGGCGATTGGACCTGCCTTCTACCTGCTTTTTTAGGCAGAAACCTCGATTCTTCTTAATGCCAATCGGCGTATAACTCCGGTCGACGGTCACGGAGAAACAATCGCCGAGCATGAGACTCGTTGACCTGGCTTGTTTCGATCTCGCAAAATAGAATTTCATCAACCCCCTCTCCCGCCCTCGCGATCACGTTTCCTTGGGGATCGCACACAAATGATTCGCCAGCAAATGTCAGTTCAGGTTCTTTGCCAACTCGGTTGCACAGGGCCGTGAAATATCCATTTTGAAATGCTGCCACTTGCAACTCCGCTTCATAAAGACCTTCAGGCCATTCCCCGACGGCGCCGGCTTGAGGAACCACTACCAGTTCCGCCCCGGCAATGGCCATGGCTCGCATGTATTCGGGATAATGTCGGTCGTAGCAGATGGCCACTCCGATGCGTCCACGTTGTGTATCGTAAACCGGTGCACCACGATCGCCAGGCTGATAATAGCCCTGTTCATGAAAGCAGGGGTAGTCCGTGATATGAACCATCCTCGTGGTCCCTAAGATCGAACCGTCCGTATCTATTACGGGCGAACTGTCGTACGTGAGCTGGCCGTCTCGTTCAAAAAGATTAAGCACAAAAACAACTTGATGCTCAACGGCAAGTCGACAGAACAAGTCGGTCGTCGGGCCGGGAATCGTTTCCGCCAGTTGTTCAAAATCTGCCTCGGCAGGAACTTGCGGATAAAATGGTTCAAAAGCTAGTTCCGCAAAACAAATCACGTTGGCACCTGACTCAATGGCCGACCGAGCCGAAGCTAACCCCCGTTTTAGATTCGCCGATTTGTCTCGGGACGCATGTTGCTGAATCAGTGCGATTTTCATGAAATTTATCTCTAATGACACAAGTAAAATTTTATCGCTTGGTGGTTGGAGTGCCCTGTTTCAGTTAGATTTCTAAATCAACGCAACTTGATATCACGAACCACTTCGTTGAAATCCAAACACAATCAATCCAAACACAATCACACTTCGTCTTACCGAGTCATACCATGCATCACCTACGACTTGCTCTTCTGATGTGCCTCTTCATTTTGAATGGATGCGAGGCTCCTCCAGCAACTGGTCAATCGATACTAGTAAATCCGGCGGAGACGACTTCGCTACAGGATCTCGAGCGGCTTGGGTTTGCCGAATCTCAAAAAGGCAATTATCCGAAAGCAATCGAGTACGCTCGCAAGATCTTAGCCCAAAATCCAAAGTCTTTGGAAGCCATCCTGCTTATCGGCGATTGCAGTTTTATGATGGGTGACGTGAAGCAATCAATCAAAAGTTTCGATCGCGCAATCGCAATCCAACCACAGCTGGAGCCCAAATTATGGCAACGAGGCTTAGCCTTGTATTACGCTGATCGATTCCATGACGGTCAGGCCCAATTTGAAACACATCAATCGTACAACTCACAAGATGTTGAAAATGCTGTCTGGCATATCCTATGTACTTCCAAAACCGTCGGACTAGAAAAAGCCCGTGAAACATTCATCCCCATCACCAATGACACCCGAATCCCGATGAAACAAATCCATAATCTGTTTGGTGGAACTGGAGATGTTGATTCTGTTTTTAAAGCAGCCCAAGAGACGCCCGCGCTGGCCCGCTCGAAGGCGTTCCAGCTTTACTATGCCCACCTTTACACTGGCTTGTATTATGACATGATCGGCGATCGAACGAACTCGATCTTGCAGATGCGGGAGGCAGCCAAAATCAATCCAATTTCTAAAAGTCAACTAATGGGCAGCGTTGCGGATGTGCACCTGATGATGAGAGAGCCCTCAAAAAAAGAAGCCCCCTCTGAAGACCAAAAGAGAAAGACATCCGATCGATAATGCCTCGGAAGCTAAACGGCAAAGAGCCTGCTTATACAAATCTAACGCCCGACCAGTCTAGGGAGTGGTCGGGCGCTAAAAAGATCATTTACGGTTTAACGGGATGTTGAGAATTCCATCACAAAGAATCCTCAACCGTGAGCCTTTGGTGGATCTTGCATCAGCGATGCCCTCCGGTGGGAAAAGTTTTCAGCCTCGTATGCGATAAGTTTAACGATCCGTGCAAATCAGGCAATTTTATAAATCCTTTTTCTACGGCGAAGCGCGCCCGATCACCCCGCGTTCGCTGGTTTTTAAGAGAAAACATTGGTATCAAGATACTCTTTGACGAGAACGCCACTTAGCATCGACGGGGTTAGGCGTGGTGCGTTCGGCAGCCCTTTTACCTCAGCTGCCGCGTGACTTTTCAGTTGACTGTGTCGAATTTTCCAAAGACCATTCTTCCAGCACTAGTTTGCAACATGCTGGTAACCGTTATTTCGACATTCTGATTGATGTGATCCCGACCGTCTTCAACAACGATCATGGTCCCGTCGTCGAGATAGCCAACTCCCTGCCCTGGTCCCTCACCTTGCTTGACGATCCGTATGGCGACTTGCTCACCCGGCAGAAAAACCGGTTTCAGTGAGTTGGCCACTTCATTCAGATTGATCACAGGGACATTATGTAGCTTGGCAACTTTGTTGAGGTTGAAGTCACCGGTTACCACTTTTCCATCCAGATGCCGAGCCAGCAACAATAATTTCATATCTACCGGCTGTCCTTCCATTTCGGGCAGTTCTCGATCATAGACTTTGAAATCAATTTTTGTATTACCTCTCAGACGGTTCAATATATCGAGCCCTCGACGTCCACGTGCCCGCCTCATTTTATCCCCACTGTCTGCAATCCCCTGCAGCTCTGCCAGAACAAAACGAGGCATGATCAACTGGTTATCAATCACTCCCGTCTCAATGATGTCGGCAATTCTACCGTCAATCACAACGCTCGTATCCAACACGTACGGCTTCGCTCCCTTTACGTCTTTCGTGAATTCAACATAAGGGATGATGAAACGAAAATCATCTCGAGTTTGCCAAAGAACGCTGACGCACAAATAGCAAATCGCCGTTCCTGCAAAGGCAATCACCAGCGTCTTCACGGTCTCTCGACTCACTGCCCATCCTGAGTCTTCGCCAGCATCCAGCAAGTCTTGAAAAATCGGTGTTAGTGCAAGCCCGATAATATAAGTCAGGAACAGCCCAATCAATAAACCAAAGTAGATGCTGGTGATGAGATCAATTCGTTTTTTTCGTATCAAGACGTCTAGGCCAATCATTGCCAAGGCGCCAATGAAAAAAAGGACCACGACCAAAACACCTTTGTTGTTTCCGCTGATTTCCGGGTTTTGAGCCAGTGAAACTCCTAACCCCACCGTCACCAGTAAAAAACACGCCCGAAGGACCCAAAGTGCCATAACTACATCAACCTATAAATAAACCGATAAACGGGTCGGCCTTTATGAATTAGACCGACACCAAGATAAATTGTTATTCGCCGCACACCGTTGAGCGATTCAAAACGACGTCAAGAAATAAACAAATGGGACGCTCTGGTTCGAATCTCGTTGAAACGCGACACGCTTGACCATGATTCTAAGCGGCCAAGGTATCCACTGTACACCTGCTGCGAGAATCTCTCAGGAACTGGAGAACATTCGGCGATAAGTTTCTTCGCAAAAATGGTCCGTCATCCCTGCGATATATTCAACGGCCATTCGGCGAACACCTACTTTTTCACACCTAGGCAGGTATTTTTCGGGAAAACACGAGCGGTTTTCCGAGTATTCGCAGAACATTTCTTTTAGCCGTGCCTGCGCTGCCTCACGCACCTTTATTAAATCTGGGTGTCGGTAGACTTTGGCATAAAGAAAAGATTCCAGTTCTTTTTTCTGTTCCGCCAATTCAGGCGGGGGACCGATTAGGAAATCGCTGTCAATCACCTGTTGCGTGTTTTCAAAAGCTCGTTCCTTCAGCTGTTGAGACGTGTGTTTCAGCAGACAGGTAACTTGGTGATTCACCAAACGATGGACGACCGCTTTCCGCAATAATTCACCATTCAGTCCAGAGTACCGTTTCTGTACGTAGGCTAATGCCTCTTGGACCAGCCCGAGATGTGACATTTCATCTAGGGACACCAGTCCCAATTTCACCGCGTCGTCAGTATCGTGAGCGTCATAGGTTGTGCTGTCAGCAGCATCCACCAACTGCACTTCAAGCAAGGGTCTTTTCCCCTTGACCTGCTTATCGACCCGCGACATCTGCCCCGCTAAAACTTCGCGGGTAAGATTCAAACCGGGGTATTCATGGTAGCGAATCTCGATTTCCTGAACGATCGTCAGTCCAAATTGATTGTGAGAAAAACCCCCTTCATCGGCAAGACACTCATTCAACGCATCTTCTCCAGCGTGACCGTAGGGCGGGTGACCCAAGTCATGCATCAACGCCAATGCTTCGATCAAATCCTCATTCAACATCAGGGCTCGGCCAAGCGTCCGGGCGATCGTCGCGACTTCTTGAGTATGCGTTAATCGCGTTCGATGGTAGTCTCCCATCTCGCCCGTAAACACCTGCATCTTACCACTCAATCGACGATAGGCCGAACTGTGCAAAATCCGGTCTCGGTCCCGCTGAAACGGACCTCGGTAGGGATGCTCCGATTCGGGGCAGAATCGCCCCATCGAATCGGAACTATGCATTGCATAAGGCGCCAGCAACCTACGCTCGCGCTCATCGACGTCCATCATCGAATGGGGCGTATCAGTTGCCATGGATGTCCCAGAGTAAAATCAATTAAACAGCCATCGCGCCGCGCAGTTTCTCGGCCCAGCCAGCTTGTCCAAACGCCTCCATTCTCGCCACACAAACCTGCCGCATCGCTTCCCGTGCCGGCTTCAAATAATCGCGGGGGTCGAATTTGTCAGGATGTTCTGCAAATACTTTGCGAATCGCACCCGTGATGGCCAGGCGATTATCCGTGTCGACATTAATTTTACGGACCCCATGCTGAATGCCCCGTTGAATTTCTTCCACGGGCACGCCCCAGGTTTGGCGAATGTTCCCACCAAACTCGTTGATGATATCCTGCAATTCCTGAGGAACCGAGCTGCTACCATGCATGACCAAATGACAATTTGGCAAGCGACGGTGAATCTCTTCGATACGATCCATCGCCAACACTTCCCCGTCTGGCTGGCGGGTAAATTTATAGGCGCCGTGACTAGTACCGATCGCGACAGCTAAGGCGTCCACATTTGTTGCAGCAACAAAACGCTCTGCCTCTTCTGGATCCGTCAATAACTGTTCCCGCGACAAAACACCCTCGGCACCGTGACCGTCTTCAGCTTCTCCCATTCCCGACTCCAAAGATCCGAGACAACCCAGCTCGCCTTCAACGGAAACACCTTTGGCATGGGCTAAGCCTACAACGTCCGCTGTTACTTTCACATTGTAATCATAATCTGCCGGGGTTTTTCCGTCTTCCTCTAATGAGCCATCCATCATGACCGAGGTAAACCCATTATCGATGGCACTCATGCAGGTCTCTACACTGTTGCCGTGATCTTGATGCATCACAACGGGGATCTGTGGATACAGCTCGGCTGCCGCCAACATGAGATGTCGCAGGTAGGCGTCCTGTGAGTATTTTCGAGCCCCTCGAGAGGCCTGAACAATCACGGGAGAATCGGTTTGTTCAGCCGCTTCCATGATGGCTTGAATTTGTTCCATGTTATTAACGTTAAACGCTGCCACGCCGTAATTGTTTTCGGCGGCATGATCTAAAATGACACGCAGGGGTACCAAAGGCATCGAAGTAAACTCCAGTTTTATACGAACGAAGCAAGCACGACGTCTTGCAGAAGATTGAAATGTAACAGCAACGAATGAGCCCAACCGCCGCTCACCTCCCCCCGATCGCCAATCTAGAGCACCATTGCTCTAGCATTAAACGACCTCTCAACCGGGAATAACCGGAAAGACTCTCTCCTAAGATTTTCTCGATCAGAGGCTATTTGTCGACACATGATCGACGCCGGATTCAAATAAATCGTCTCGCTGGGAATGGACTAAACGGATCAGGATAACACGTTGCCCATAATCCGCACCTTCACTAGGCCCAAATAAAAACCCGCCGAGGCCACTTAACTGCCGATTTGCACCTAAAAGTAGGGTTTGCCCCGGCTTGAGAAGGGTTTCAAACTTTAATTCGTCAAAAATCTGGGAAGACTGCTCCGTCGAGTAGGTGAATGAGCCTTCGGCCACCCCGAAACTGGCTTTAGGTTGCCCGTGGCGAATTTCTGGAGTCACCACAAGACGCACCCCACCATCGCCCGTCGGATAAGTCCTCAGCTGCATGAACCCCCTCGCCTGCTCGCCTGTCCCGGCTGTCTGGCGTGCACCTTCCCGCACGACCCAACTCGCCTGAGCTGACGCATCGGATACTGGAACAAAATGGTTCTCCCCTAAGCCATTTTGAATTCTTTGATGAAGGATCAATCGGGGAACCGTTTTTTGATTTCCATTTTCGATGAACTGAATTTGCCAAGCCTCAAGTTCAGAGGTGTCCACGGCTTTGTCCTGCAACAGCCGGTTTAAGAGCGCCGGCGGCTGCGACCCGATAACACCTGCTAAAAGACCGTTTTGATCCAATCGCCGACGGACCTGAAACGAGATCGCCTGTTGGTCGATTTCACGCCATAATTGCTCAACCTCTTCTTGCTGCTGATGATCCAACTGACCGACGGCAATCTCCAAAGACACCGAATCTTTGTTCATCCGCCCCGGCGGCAGTCGAACCTCTCCAGGCTCTTCCATTTTGGCGGGCTCACCATGCCAAGCCTCCGACTTCCATACCCCTACTGATTCCCAAGGCGCGCAGCCGGAAACGACCAACAACAGGAAAAGGGCGAGCATAATTCGGTGCATGACTAAATGAAGCAAACAGAATTCCGGTGAGAACAAGGGGATTGTCTTGGTGGGATAGCGATTCTCCTGTTCTTCGTCAAGACGAATCGAGAGTGCCGGGACCACACTCACTAAAAAACACTGAGAAGGGTATCGTTTCGATTCACTTTTTCAGAGAACACTGGTCGAAACGATGGGACTGGCCGCCAGATCCTCGTTCCACTCTTTAGAGTGCCGGTGGCAAATCAACATTTCGAAACGCGACCCGTTACCAACTCAATCCCGTCGTTTACGGATCTGTTTGCTATAGCGGTTTAACAGACGACGCTCTTTGGCGTTTAAGCTTTCCTCGCCGTCCTCAGCGATTTTCTGCAGAATCTGATCGGCTTGAGACTGCAGTCTGGGATCCTTATCCGGAGCGTGAATCTTTAAATTTGGTTTCGATTTAAACAAGTCTCCAAGCCGCTCGAACCGCATCCATCGTAAGTTCCATCCGAAATAGGCATAGGCCGCACCGAATGCTAAGCCTGCCAGATGGGCCTCATAGGCAATCACGCTCTCCGGTCTGAGTGAAGTCAAGATATCGCTGACAACCACAAACGCGCCCAGCACCCAAGCAGGAATAGGCAGTACGAAAAATAGCAACACCGTCTGTTTGGGATACATGAAGACAAACAGCATCAAGACTGCGGAAACCGCCCCGGAAGCACCAATACAAGAACTTGGGTCACTGGCCAGCCTCATGATGACAAAGGCAAATCCCGACAGCACGATTGAGACGAGATAGAATCGTAAAAACTCCCAATAACCCAAACGGTATTCCACCCAGCGGCCCAAGAAAAACAAAACCGCCATGTTTCCAACAATGTGCCACATCCCGTCACCATCCAACGGGGAATGGGCGAAGCCATAGGTTAAAAAGGTGTAGCACAGCCAAGGCTTTTGAAGGACATCCGTGGTTAATGCCAAATGATCACTCAGCCAGTGTCCGCCACCGGGCATGATGGGTGTAAACAAATCCAAGATGGCAATGGCAACATTGATCACAATTAACGTGATTACAATTGAGGACGCGACTTGTGAACCGGCACCACCCTGCCCTCCAGGCTGCCATTGGCGTCCCCAGTCTTTTTGGTCGCGGTAGTATTGTCTGTCTTCGAGGCCCATGGTTTGTTACCAAGTCCAATTAATCAGTTTCTCCCCAAGTCACTACTCCGCTTTGGAGACAGCTTGAAAACCGAGGGTGAGGTGGTCTGTCGTATCATAGCCAGATTCATACGGATGCATCTACTCCAGATACCCAGCACCTTGGCTAACAATCCCTGGACGGTACAAAAAAAGCCGCCCTTCAAAAGAGAAAGGCAGCTTTCATATCAATGCAAAAATTGAACGGGACACCCTGGGCGTCTCTATTTTTTTGTGCTGGTGTTAGTTACTTTGCCGGCCTTCTGCAACTCAGCATGTTGGTCCGCGACCTGTTTTTCAAGAGTCGCCAAACGTTTTTGCATTTCGCTCCACTGAACTTGCCGCTTTTCCAGGACCTCTTTGATGGAATCGAAATCGCGAGTCAGATACTCTTGATCTTTTTGCAATTTGACAATGATTTCATCACGTTCGTTAATTTGGGCCTGAGCGTTGGTGATGATCAAGTCTTGCTCTTGATTGTCTTTAGTGACCCTCTTCGTTTCTTCATCCAGACGAGCCGTTTGACGTTCAAGACCGTCCAAAATGTACGGATAGTCTCGGTTCTGTCTCACGTAAAGACGTGAGACTTCAGTTACGTCTTCCGTTTGGGGAAATGGCTGAACCACCGTACCATCTGCTCGCTGATAGCCATCCGCATTCAATTGATCCACGTAGATCGTATCGTTTTTAGCAAATGCCAAAGATCCTTCTCCGCCCACATGTAGGTCGGTCCGCACCGCGTGGCCCAGAGGCGTGAACAGTCCATCGGTTTCCAGATTACCGTTCGCATCCACTTGATAATTACGATTTGATTTTTTGTTGAATTTGTACTCGACAAAAACCGCCTCGGGCTCCGGCTCAAATCGAGGGTTTTTTCGAGTCGCTGCGTTGATCTCAAGCCAGTCTTCAATTTGCCCCAACTTCAAACCGTCAAAAGCATACCGATCAATGATCCTCTCATAAGCGGGACTGTCAGCGCTAAGCACCTCGGTGCCATCTGCATTGATACCAAACATGCTGGATGGCATGTAATCCGTCTCCAGAGTCTTTCGATACGCCGAGATATCAAAATCTTTGTCTTGGGGATTTGTACCCACCACTCGATGAAAGGCATCGTTACGGTCTGAAGGCATCTTCTCAAAAAGAGTCCATGAAGACGAAGGGGTTGCGTATTCCTTTTTGTCCGCCAGGAATACAGGGGCCAATTCCACTGAGTCAGGCGTTTCACTTTCAACGACCAAGGTTCCTATATATTTTGTTGGATAGGGAACTCCATCCTCTCCCACAGGACTATCAACAAATGCGTTGAGCAAAACATCCTGCATCGCTCCATCACCCTCTTCTTCTACGGGGCGAGTCACTTTAAATCTGAAGATCCGATTGTTTCCTTTGGCGGTGACCTCTCCATTTTCCCAAACACGCCCACGACCGGTCAATTCCCGATTCAAAGCCTCGGTTCGACCTCGCAATGAATCCGGACCATAGTTAATATCTTCAGGACCATAGACAGCCATGCGAGCTTCAGCCTGAGTCGTCTCGGCCTTCTTCTTAGCGGCGACATACTCCTTCATATCGGTCGTCCGCTTTTGGTAGACCTCCGACGTTGCGACAGCCGCACCAATCCCAACAAGAAATGTAAGGATTAGAAAAAGCGAGTTGATCCAGTGCCACGTTTTCGTCGCAAAAATTGAAAAGACGACGAGCAAAACAAATGCGAGACCTAGTAAGGCGTATGTCATGATTCCCCGGACACGTGCAAAAGCGTGCTGAAGCTAGTTAAGTTTTAAGATGGCCAAAACGGCATCAAAGCCGATTTCTCTACATTCTACATCGGCTGATCAGACGAGATCGTTTGTTAAACCCCAAAATGGGCCAATTTGGATGATAAAATGGGCAAAATAGCCAGTCAAGCTTCCCCATACTACCAGTTAGGCACAATCGTTTTATTTTAACGCTTCAATCCTCGCTAATCATAAATGCTTTGTTAATCGTCTTCAGAAGCAATCTCTATCGGCCCGAAAATCAGGATAGTGGGAATAATCCGAACAACCCGTAAATTTTACGCGCTTTCGTTTGGGTGGATCGACGTCGGTCACTAACTCGTAGTTGGCTTGCCAACACACGATCCCGCGAGATTGGAGCAACCGCAGCTCTGATTGATGAAATGGATCCATTTTGGAGGCATCGTACCAGATGACCTGTAATTCTAGGTTTGAAGGCAAATTTTGTTTCGGCTTTTCGCATTTCGCCAGTTGTCTGGCGATCGCCTCGCTCTTTCTGGTCGGCACCCTCAGCCAAACAGGTTGCCATCGAGGATTTTATCGACGGCAGGCGGATGCCGAAGCTCAACGCTTAATTCAGCAAAAACAGAACGACCCCCGTTGGTCTTGCACATCGGATGGAACCATCTTGGTCAATCCTCAATCTCGGATGTTCGATCCGTTTTCCCAAGATCATCCACCGATGCCCCCAGATGACCCAACATCCAATGAGCTAATGCAATGCGTCGATGGTCACCCTGGGTACCCTTTATGGAACGCCAACGGAAATACTGACTTTGTCGAAAACCCCGATTGGAAATCCTACCTAGCCGTCGACGAAAAAGGTGCCGCTGTTCTGGATCAATCCACAGCTTATCGGCTCGCGCTGGTCAACTCCACGCAACTACAACGTGGTAGAGAATCGCTTTACCTGTCGGCACTGGATGTCAGTTTGGAACGTTTCGGATTTGACAGCCAGCTATTCGCCAACTTTGGCACAGCGTACCGGGCATTGACACGGGGGAACGGCCAAAGCTTAACTCCCGAGACAAGGCGCGGTTTCTCAAAACTGGGAACGGCCGGAGCTCAGTATCTCTTAAGCTTCGCCAATCAGTTCGTCTGGACCTTCGGCGGAGGAGGAACTAGTAATAACGCCTCGTCTTTGATCAATTTTTCGATCGTACAGCCTCTGCTACGAGGTGCCGGGCGAGATGTGATCATGAACAGCCTGACGCAGGCTGAAAGAACCCTGCTCGCCAATGTCCGGCAGTTTGATCGCTATCGCCGAGGTTTTTATCTGGAAATCACGACCGGTCGCTCGGCCACACGGTCCGTTGCTGGAGTAGGCATCTCAGCCGCGCCTAATTTCGGACGCAATGCATCAGGCTACCTAGGACTTTTACAAGCCCAACAACAAATTGCAATTAACGAATTCGAAGTTAGCCAGAACGAGGATGTTCTGGAGCAGTTCCGGGAATTTTTTAAACGCGAGCGCATCGACGGAGTCCAAGTCAGCAACTTTGAATCGACCGTATACAGATCTCAACGTCGCCTCCTTCAGGCAAAAACGAATTATCAAACACAGGTCGATCGCTTCAAAATGTCGCTCGGTCTGCCGCCAACGGTCGACGTGGTGGTCCAAGACGACTACTTAGATCGATTTAAATTTATCAGCGATGGAATTACGGGACGACAAACAAGCATCAATGACCTCCGTGTCAATACGGGTGAATTATTAAACCAGCTGGATGACAGCCTCCCAAAGACCAAAGGGGCGGTGGCAAACTTCATCTGGCCGGACGACATCAGTCAAAAAGTCTCCGTCATGTTGCCGTTTATCCTCTCGGCCCAAAAAACGCTGGAGCAGTTGCGAACCACAGACAGCCAAGAACTGCAAGATGATTTTTCCCGACTGGCTGCCGTTCGTCCTGAACGTGTCGCCTACCTAGCCAAGCTAAAACAGTCCATCGATGCCGGCGAGTTCGATGTCCGAATCGACCCGGCCATTCTTCAACCAGAATCGATCCAGACTCCAGAGGCGTTGCGAGCATTATTCGTAAAGGTTGAAAAAAACGCTTCGGACGCCGAGCAAAAACTCAATCAGCTGGTAGACACCGTTCAAACTTTTGACCAGCTCCGCATTGGAAAAACGAATGACGAATTATATGACCTGATCGATAATCAGATCATCAAACAGACGTCCTCGCTTTTCTCCGCGATCTACGATGTAGCATTAGAGATGTCACTGCTTCAGGCTGAAGCACGATCTAACTCAATCGGCTTGCCCGAGGTCAACCTAAGCTCCGAAGACGCGATAAAAATAGCCCGCTGTTTCCGGCGAGACTGGATGAACAATCGGGCGGCATTAGTAGATCAATGGCGAGAAATTGAAGTCGTCGCAGACCGACTAGAATCTGATTTCGACTTGACCTTAGATGCCGGAATCGGGACCCATGATAAAAACTTGTTGGATTACCGTTTCGCAGATTCAACCGCTAATGTGGGCTTTCAATTCGATACTCCACTCAACCGCCAAGCAGAAGGGGTTGCCTACCGGGCCTCGTTGATCCGCTACCAGCAAGCCAAGCGCGATTACTATAAATACGAAGACGAGGTAGAAGCGAACTTACGAGCTATCCTGAGAGAACTCGAACTAAACAAAGTACTTTTCGAACTTAACCGGCAGGGTATTCTGACCGCAATTCAAGCTTTAGAGCAAGCTCGTTTTGCACTGATCGATCCGCGGCAACAACAACTCAGTGGAAACGTTCAACAAAACTTAACCAATGCGATTACCGGTCTTCAAAACGCGCAAAATTCCTTCTTGGGTGGCTGGGTTGATTTTGAAGTCCTGAGACGAAATCTCGATTTTGATCTGGGCACCTTCCAGCTTGGGCCCGACTGCACGTGGATCGATCCGGTGGTGATTGACTCACAAATTGGTTTTCGCGCCGCGGCCATGATGGGAATCGATCTACAAAAGGAATGCTACTGCGATCTGGATGGGTTGGGCGGAATACCAAATCTCGAAGAACAGCAACCTCAGGAAACACCGGCTAACGAAACAGCGCCCGGCGTGGAAGCGAGCAAGCTCCAAAGTCAACAAACATTGGAGGGGCACAACCCTCCCGTGATTCAGTATAAATCAATCAACCAGCGGCAGACGCGAAAACAGATCGATTCGGCCAACAAGCCTGTCATCATTGTGCCCTCATCACAGAGCTTGCCTGCAGCCGAATTGGAGCAACCGCTGCGAAGCAATTCACCTTCGCCCCCGCTTTTCGTGAGTCCTGACGTGATGGAATCAGATGAGGTCCGCACCAATCTGTCAGACCGTTCTAACGCTAACGGCGACAGTGGAACACCTTAAAAGCGTCCGGCAACTTAACTCACGAACCAACGTCGAAAAAACCTATTTTCCAGACATTTGGTCAGCTCTCTCCATTCGAGTGAATTCGACCCAAAAGTCCACAAATAAGGGAAATCGAAAATAAATCAATCAAATCGAAGCGAAAGTTGCTCTCCGGTGGATCGAAGCCCCTAGAAGTTGCCATTTCGACGAGTGACAATCCTAAAATTCGAGTCTTCTGATCGAAACAATAGATAACCCAGTAGGTTTAATTAAAAGGGTTTTTTGATCAAATTAGCACGTCGGGAAATCTAAAGACCCCGAGCCATCGAAACGTTGATTGATCCGATTGGGTCGAATCGGCAAAAACGGGACCCCCCAACTGGCATTCGGATTGCCGGGTTTTTCAAAAATTAGAATTCAAACTTCAGATTTATCAGACAAGTCCAACTTTGGAAGGGACCCCTTCAAGGGCATCGAAAAGTGAACAAAACGATGAAAACAATGCGATACCCCACGGCGAAACGAAATGGCTCTGCAGCGCCGCTGATCTTGATTGCAATTGTCGCGATCGCGCTGATCGGTGGTGGCCTGTACTACTATCTATCTGGCCGGAACCAGGAAATAAAAATTAATCCGATCATTGCCGAAGTCACCAAAGGCGAATTCGTTTCTCAGGTCGTCGACCAAGGTGAAGTCCAAAGCAGTGACAACGAAGAGATCCGCTGCCAAGCCAGATCGCGAAACGGTTCGCTAAGTGTCATCTCTTTAGTCCCTGAAGGAACGTTGGTGAAAGGTGGTGACTTCTTGGTGGAACTGGACGCGTCCGCATTTGAAACCGAACTGGAAAATCAGAAAATTTCCGTTGCCACGGCAGAGACGGCTGTGATTCAGGCAGAGGCTGATTTGATCGCTGCGCAGGAGTCGTTGAAAGAGTACAACGAGGGGATTTACGTTGAGAACCTTAAAAAGATTGAAAATGATATCGCCGAAGCGCAATCGTTAATTGCAACCGCCAATCAAGACTTGACCTTAGCCAAGTCGAACCTAGAACACACTCGGAAATTGCAAGCCAAAGGTTACGCGACGGCGCAACAACTTGAATCATCAGGCTATACGGTGAACTCTGAGGAATTCAAGCTTCAGAAAGCTCGAAACTTGTTGTCATTGGGAGAAAAGCAAAAAGAGGTGCTCGAAAAGATTACCCGTCGCAAAGAAACGGTCAAACTGGAAAGCGACATCAAAGCGGCCGTCGTTAAACTGCGAAATCAAAAAGCAGTGATGGCCACCGAAGAAGGACAACTGAACGACATTAAGGACATGATTGAAAAATGTAATATCCGAGTCCCCGAAGGGGTGCAAGGACAAGTCGTTTATGCCAAAGAGTCCTCGCGGGGCGGCAACGACTGGGTGCTTGAGGAGGGGACCACCGTTCGCGAACGACAGGTTCTCGTTCGCCTGCCGAACCCTGACAAAATGGAAGTCAAAGCCTTGATTAACGAGCAGAGCATCACTCGAATCGAGCCAGGCATGCCAGCAACCGTCAAGGTCGACGCATTGAACAACGTCATTCTCAAAGGAGTCGTGACCTCGGTTAACCAGTACGCCGAACAAGGGGGTTGGATGAGTAGCTCTGTTCGAAAGTACGCAGTATTTGTGAGCCTAATTGACCCACCCACCGCACTCAAACCCGGTATGAATGCCGCCGTTACGATTCAAGTTCGGTATGAACCAGACGCCTTAACAGCGCCCATTCAGACTGTGTATGGAGTTCAGGACCAGCATTTCTGTCTCGTAAAAACGGGAGAAGATCAGTACGAAACCCGAGAGGTTGAAATTGATGGCGACAACTCGCAATTGGTCGTGATCAAAAACGGTCTGTCGGCAGGAGACCGCTTAGTGATGAATCCAGGCGCCTATAAAGAGAAAATGGAGCTCCCTGATTTTAAGCTGGACACGCGTATTGAGCTCTCAGAGGAAGAGGCCAAGCAGGCTGCTAAAGCTCAAGAGTCGAGGAAGCCTGAAGCAATCACAGGAAAAGCGAGTTCGGGGCGACCAGGGGGTAGCGGAGGCCCTGCCGGGAGTGGTGGTCGACCAGGAGGCGCCGGAGGCTCTGGGGGTGGATTCAATATGTCCGCCATGATCGACCGCAGTATGGAGCGTTACGACACCAATAGCGATGGAAGCATTGACGCGGATGAGCTGGCCAACATCGACGGTCGAGCCAAAGACATGATGAGCAACGCCGATTCCAATGGCGATGGAAGCGTCTCCCGAGCGGAACTGGAAAAATCGATGTCGGACATGATGAAACGTTTTCAACAAGGCGGTGGTGCCGGCGGGCGGGGAGGTGGTCAGTGAGCTCCATCCCCACAGTGAAATCAAATGATCAGACGGCAGAAACGAACGGCCAAAATGTTCTGGCGGCTCGCGTCAGAGAGCTGCAAAAACACTATGTGCTCAAAAGTGAAACGGTCCGCGCCTTACGGGGTGTTTCATTTGACGTCCCCGAAGGCGATTACGTCGCTATCATGGGAGCGTCTGGATCCGGTAAAAGCACGCTGCTCAACCTGTTAGGCTGTTTGGACCGCCCCACCTCAGGATCGTTTGTGCTAGGTGGCGACGATGTCGCGACCATGACCGACGACGAGCTTTCTCAGATCAGAGCCTCTCGTATTGGCTTCGTCTTCCAATCCTACAATTTGATCGCCCAGTTGACGGTGGTGGAGAACATTGAGGTTCCGCTTTATTACATGGGGCAGTTGAACGCAGAATCCCGAAAGCGATGCAAACAACTGGCGGCCATGGTTGGACTTGGTGACCGGCTCGATCACCGGCCTACCCAGTTATCCGGTGGGCAGCAACAGCGAGTTGCCATCGCCCGCTCTTTGGTGAACGATCCTTATTTTATGCTTGCCGACGAAGCGACCGGTAATCTCGACTCGGTCACCACGGATGAAATCTTAGCATTGTTTCAAATGTTAAACGATCAGGGACGTACCATCATCATGGTGACCCACGAAGACGAGGTCTCCGAGCATGCGAAACGAATGATTCGCCTCAAGGATGGTGAAATCCAAATTGACAAAAGGATTGAAAATCGAAAAACATTTCCACCAGAAGTCATAAAAAAGATCTCGATGGGCACCGACTAAGGGTCTCGTTGTATTTCACATGATGCAAATTCATATCATTTTTTAAGCGTTCACTCACCATGCTAATCCTGAGAACTTGGCAACTGGGAATCAAAAGCTTACTACTGCATCCAATGCGGTCTGCGCTGACGGTACTGGGTATTTTTATTGGTGTTGCGAGTGTGATCTGGCTACTGGCCATTGGTGAAGGCATCAGTAAAGAGGCACAAAGGCAGATCGAAGATCTCGGAGCCGAGAACATTATTGTTCGTAGTATTAAACCGCCTGACGAAAGTGGCGCAAACTTCCGCTCCATTCAAGCGTTTGGACTGACTCGCGCCGAACATAAACTTTTGTCGACGACCATCAAGACCGTTGAGAGCGTGTTGCCGATTCGAGAACTCCCAACCAAATTTGCCTATACAGGGAACCCTAATGCCAAACCCATTGATGGCCGGCTGGTCGGTTGCACTCCAGAATATGCCGAGGTCACACGACTTGAGGTCGCCCGCGGGCATTTTTTAACCGATCGTGAAATCATCTCCAAAGGTGGTGTTTGCGTCATCGCTGCCAACCTGGCATCCAAGCTATTCCCCTCCGAAGACCCGCTCAACAAGTTGATGTACTTACCTGAGAAAAAAGAGTTCTACAAGATTGTCGGAGTGCTCAAACACCGCAATGCAACCGCGGCTATCGGTGGTTCGTTGGCTTCACAAGATTTCTCATTGGATGTCTACATCCCTATTACGACGATGCAAGCTAGGGTCGGTGATACAGAAGTTAAACGGACGGGTGGCTCTTTTTCGGTCAAGGAATTTGAATTGTCTCAGTGCACGATTCGCGTGGGCGATGTTGACGATGTCCCCCGAACGGCAAAATTAGTTGAAGCCACTTTGCGTAAAGACGATCCTGACCGACAAGATATTGCGGTTGTGGTCCCCTTTGAACTCCTCGAACAGGCTAAAGCGACCCGTTTAATGTTCATGATGTTCATGGGATTGATCGCGGCGATTTCACTAATTGTTGGTGGCATCGGTATCATGAACATCATGCTGGCCACCGTTACAGAGAGGACTCGTGAGATCGGTATCCGTCGCGCGCTGGGTGGTAAGCGAAGTGATATCACCCGGCAATTTCTCGTAGAGACCATTTCACTGAGCGTGGTCGGAGGTCTTACCGGCATTCTGGGTGGTTTGCTATGCCCCGTCACCGTTGAAGCAGCACGATGGTTGATTCGAGAAGGTGCGCCGGCAATGTACGCCAACCTTCCCGAAGTTGCCAAGGTCATGTCCCCCGAAATCGTTCCTATTTCAATCCCGGTTGCGTTTATTATTTCGGTCTTTGTTGGGGTGATCTTTGGTTTGTATCCCGCCATGCGGGCGGCTCAAATGGACCCCATCGAAGCGCTGCGACACGAATAACGATCGCCGGTTGAAACTCTGTACTTCGGACTGACACGTTCCGAATCACCATCGATCTGCTCAAGACTTACCTGTGGCGAATCACCTTATCCAAGTTGGTGAATGGGGCGTGCCCGCAAAAATCAAAAGAGGGGTCTCGCCAAACGCCAATCGTTCGGGGCTTGTTTCATCAAAGTAGAACAAAAGGGTGGCGGGGCGGCGGCGTCAAGAGGCGCGATTCAGCAAGGTCTATCCATTGTGACGCGTGGTCCCAATCGACCGACATCATTGCCCTCAATCAGGCCGGAACACTATCTTCGACCCCAAGCTTCAATCACATCAAGAATGTTACCCAATATTTCCTGCGACTCCGCAGACTGCCCTTCACTAGCATTATAGCGGTCATATTGCTGCTGAATTTCAGTCTTTGTCAACAAGGTCCCCCCTCGCGCAACCGCCTTTTCAAACGCCTCAGAGGCCTCCATGCGCTGCTGGACGGGAAGTCCATTTTCACTCGCTAAATTCACCAAGGCTCGTTGAGCGCCCGGAGTCCCAAAACTGGAGAGAATCCCGCTGACGACCGATGAGTAACCTCGATTGAAAAGAATTTGGACAATCTCTTGTTCACGTGAGAAGAGGTCGTAGAAACCGTACACCTTTGGATTCGCAGCAATCTTATTCAACCAATTAAGGGCGAAGTCCGCTTGTTGGATTTTTCGCTCGGGGCTGGTCGGCCAAGGTTTTTGAAGAGCTCTAAGATTGTTTACCTGACGAGAAATCACGCCCGGGTCATCTGTTAAGGCGAGGATTTCGAGCCGAGACTCTCCGTTAAACGTTCGTTCGGCCCGCAACTTTTGCGGCAAGTCGCGAATCATCACACCAATCGGGATCCGCTTGGTTCGCCAATCGCTACGCAATTGGAAAACCAGCTCATGAAAGTAGGGTCCGTTAAGCGTGTCCGTGATCAGAATCAGTTCCGCATCTGGGTCAGCAATCGCTCGATTGAACACCTCGCGGCTATTAACTAAAGGGATTCCGGCAACACCACTCAAAGCCATGATTGAAGAAAATGTCTGCGCTGAAGCCAAACGACGATGACCGACTAAACCCGTTGCTCGGCCTTCGGAGGCGGCCAGATAAACCGCCAGCGAAGCAATGTAGCTGCTTCCCTGGTAGGCCTGCTGAGGATTGAATTGGGCGATCGCATCAAATGCCGCAAATTGGAGATCTCGTTGACCTGTCATGATGGCCCGAACCAAGGCCGACGGTTCGTTCCCCTCAGAAGCCAGTAACGCCGTGTCACCCGTCGCTTTGAGAACTTCGCAGGCAGCGATCGCAGCCGGGAACAGCTCAAGACTTAACGCCTGAAGCAATACGGAGTTGACTTCTGCGACGGTAATCCCAGGCAGTGATTTCATAAACCCCTGAACATCAATTGATTTGTCGGGACCCGCAATCCGTTTCAGAGACTCAAGCTGGGTCACCAAGAACAACGCTCTGTTTTCTGCGATCTCGGGATTGATTTCCAAAAGATCACGAGCCAAGTCCGAAGCGATAATACGCGACGCGGTGGAGGGCTGTAGCTGAACCTGATAAAGCTCGTTTTTCTTAGTATCCCATCGCCAAAGAGCAACTTTTTGAAATGGGTTATTCGCACGGTTAGGACGCCCTACAAGGTAGCTCTTAATTTGCTGCTGTAGGTAGGACTGGGCTTGCTCTTGATCTGGTATCGCTCCCAGATTTTGTTCGGCGGATTGCTTGGCAACGTTACGCAACGCTGGTGGGACATCGGGAGCTAACACCGGACGGTATAATACGTCCCGAGACAGTTTTGCCTTAATCCCACCCAGAGCTCTGACCGCCTCAAGCTGAATCGTGGGATTATTGCTTCGAACAGCCCCAACCAAAGGGTCTGTGGCATCGCTGGCCATATTTCGCAGGGCTTCGCGAATGAAGGGAAATTCTGATTCTCGACTTTCGTCCGCAAAGACTTCTATCACACGAGCAATGGCCGGTGGTCCCAGACGTCTTATTTTGTGAAATGCATCCGATCGGTAGGAGACGTTACTGTCACTCAGACTCTTAATCAGTCGATTGACTCGGGCAGGGGACAACGCCTCTTTTCGAACGGTTGCAAAAACACGTTTCGCATACTCTCGCCCGGCGGGCAGCAGTTCGTCTTGATAGTACACCTGTAAGAATAGGTTGGGACCTATCGCTTCATGCATGTTAAAGAGTGTCTGCGGATCCGCGCCCGTCTCGATCAGCACGCCTAAATAATACTTGGCGTCCGCGTATTGCTCGATATCCAACATCGTCTGCAGAGCCTTGGCCAATTCCAAAGGAGTCACCGGAGCCGCTTTTCGGACCGACTCCATAATCAAGCGGGTGGCGGGATCTAGATTCGGATCTATCTTTGGCAGTATGTTTAGCTGGGGAGTCGACGCAGCCGGTTTCGAAGAACCAAATGGGTTGTCGTCCTTCTTGGCTGCCGCCGCAGGATTGGGACTACCAAACGGGTCACTATTCTGCCCGCCAGTGGCAAAGGGATCGTCATCTTGAGCAAGCAGGAACGAACCAGCGAGACTGAGTCCAACCGTCCATAACAACACAACGGCAAGCGCTTTGAATGGCATGCAAAAATACCGCGCGAACTTGCCCGGAGCGACGACGATTTTGGGTGGAAACAGTTTGGTGGTCATGACATGGGTGTGATCGTCAAGTGGCGGTTGATTTCAACAGGCCTGAATTGATTGAACCGTTTGTACCGGGAATAACGGTTATGCCGCGTCCCACAGTTAACTAATCTCTAGTCGCTCCCTCCAAGTACCAATCTGGCTGGCCACCCGTTTCGGGGACGTTGAACCCAAGCTGCGAAAGGCGGACAACGCGTTCTCAATTCCTAGTACATCATAAATGGATGCATCCAGAGATGGATCAAAAGCTTGAAAATCTTCCAAAGAAAGATCGCTAAGGCGACAATTTTGACGCGTTGCCTGCCTGACCAGCTCACCGATGGCATGGTGTGCTTTTCTCTGCGGAATCCCTCGTTTTATGAGAAATTCCATTAAAGTGGTGGCGTCTAAGAACCCTCGGTCCAGTCCCGCCGCAATATTGTCGCGATTTAACCGACTTCCAGCCACCAACGGGATGGCGATTTCCAGACAGTTCTCGACCGTATCAGCCGCATCGAACAACGGCAATTTATCCTCTTGTAAGTCGCGGTTGTAAGCCATTGGCAAGCCCTTGACCAATACCAGCAGCGTTTGCAAGTCGCCAATCACTCGAGCCGCCTTGCCACGGGTCAATTCCAACACATCGGGATTGATCTTTTGAGGCATGATCGAAGAACCCGTACAGAACTCATGAGGGATCTGGATCATACTGAATTCCGTGGTTGACCAGATAATCCAGTCTTCGGCCCAAGAGCTTAAATGAACCGAAATCAATGATAGGCAAAACACAAATTCCAGCATGTAATCCCGATCGCTGCTGGAGTCCAAGCTGTTTTCAACCAGACCTTCGAATCCGAGTTGTTTTGCGGTGTGTGCACGGTCAATATCCAGACTGGTTCCCGCCAGTGCTGCCGTTCCCAAACTGCTTTGGTTGACCCGAAGACGACAATCCCGCAAGCGGAGCCGATCACGTTCCAGTTTCTCACAATACGCCAGAAAATAATGAGCGGCCAAAACCGGCTGAGCACGCTGGAGATGGGTATAGGCGGGAATCACAACTTCGCCTTCGCTGATGGCCAATTGCACAAACGATTTTTGAAGGCCGGCCAACAAACCATCCACCCGGTCAATGCAGCCGCGGATCCACAATCGCATATCGGTCGAAACCTGATCGTTCCGACTACGACCTGTGTGTAGTTTCCGACCGACATCCCCCAATCGATCAATCAAAGCCTGCTCAATATTCATATGGATATCTTCTAGCTCTGGGCGAAAGGAAAATTCTCCGCTTTCTAGCTCGGCTAGTATGTTCACCAATCCCTCGATAATCTGGTCCCGCTCGCCGGGGGATATCAGTTGTTGATCCGAGAGCATGTTTGCATGGGCAATGGAGCCAGCAATATCCTCACGAAACAACCGTGCATCGAAACTGATGCTCTCTGTAAATGCCTCCACTCGCTGGTCCACTTCAGACTCAAACGCTCCCGATCGACTTGGGCTTTCCGTCAACTTTCACTCCGCTCAAAAAGGTGGAAACAATGGGATTTCACAAATTAACGCTAGGGTTTCCTATAAAAAACGATACTAACGTACGCTTCTCAATTCTGCGCGGTCGGCTGGTAATTTTTAAGACTTTGCGCAGCGATTTCCGTTAAACTGATATAAATACAGTTTTCCGACTGCGTGTTCACGCGGGTCGCACTACCGTTCTGGGCAAAATGTGCCCGGAAGAGCGATTGATTTGTTGACGAATTTAAGGGCCTTACGATGATTTTTGGTTTTCTTCTGCTTACCTGCGTCTGTCTTCAAGATGCTCCCACGGTCGGACAAAATGATTGGGTTTCGGTCAAACCAGAAAATGCGGGAGCAGAGGTCCGGATGCCGGTCAAACCGGTCCATCGAGAACGGTCTTTCGAGGCTGTTCGAGACCAAACGGTAACGGTCAACATGTACTCTGGCACGACACCGGACAAGAAAAAATCGTTTGTTTTTGCTTACCATGACGTTTTTGAAAAAATCCGGGACAAAAAACACGAAAAACTCATACTCGATGGGGCTGTTGAGGGGGCCAAAGGCCCTTACATAGGAGATTTGGTTTCCGATCAGGAGATCATGAAGGATCTAAACCGCGGTCGTGATTTTACCATTATTGTGAATCAGAACGGCAATCTGGTGAAAATCAAGCAAAGGGTCTTACTGGTGGGTCAGCGACTTTACCAGTTAAACGTTGTTTGCGCGAAAGAAGACTTTGACGAAAGTGAAGCCAATAAATTTCTCGACTCCTTCGAGCTTGATAAAAAACCGGGCAAATCAAAGGCAAAGGTTAAATCTACACCTGCGCCGAAAGCGGATCGTGATAATTGACCTTGGGAGAGACTGAGCCGAACCGACGGTCTTTCATTACAGGAATGGTCAATCTAGCCAATTAAATGAGTTGGCCCCTTGAAGCAGGCCGGTTTAAATTGGTACGCTTGGGAAATTTTGTTTGCGTAAATTAGACCACTTCATACCAATCCGCGGTGAAACTTCGTGCCCAAACGTAACGACCTCCAAAAAATACTTCTCATCGGTTCAGGCCCTATTGTCATTGGCCAAGCCTGTGAATTTGACTATTCCGGCACACAAGCCTGCAAAGCCCTTCGTGAAGAAGGTTATGAGGTAGTTTTGGTAAACTCGAACCCGGCCACCATCATGACCGATCCCGGGACCGCAGAGCGAACCTATATCGAACCCCTTACTTGGGAAATCGTCGAGAAAATCATCGAACGCGAAAAGCCAGATGCGTTGCTTCCAACACTGGGTGGACAAACCGGCTTGAATCTCGCAATGGACTTGGCGGAGCACGGAGTCCTAGAACGGCATGGCGTCGAAATGATTGGCGCTCGGGCCGATGTGATCGCCAAGGCGGAAGAACGCGATAAATTCTCCAAAGCGATGTCCAACATCGGCTTGGAGGTCTGCAAAGGCTTCACGATCCACACTTTGGAAGAAGCCCGCCGCGCCGTTGACGAAGTGGGTTTACCGTGTGTGGTTCGTCCCAGTTTCACGATGGGCGGCAGTGGCAGTGCCATCGCCTACAACCGCTCTGAATTTGACATGCTCGTGCAGCGAGGTTTAGACCAATCCCCTGTCACCGAAGTTCTTATTGAAGAATCTGTGATTGGCTGGAAAGAGTATGAAATGGAAGTGATGCGGGATGTCGACGATAACGTCGTGATCATTTGCAGCATCGAAAATTTTGACCCCATGGGTGTTCATACCGGTGATTCCATTACCGTCGCGCCCGCCCAAACCTTGTCGGACAAAGAATACCAACGCATGCGCGATGCCAGCATCGCGGTGATCCGCGAAATTGGCGTGGAAACGGGTGGCTCCAACATTCAATTCGCTACCGATCCCAAGACGGGGCGGATGATCGTGATTGAAATGAACCCGCGGGTCAGTCGCTCCAGTGCGTTGGCTTCCAAAGCAACCGGTTTTCCGATTGCCAAGATCGCTGCCAAACTGGCCGTCGGCTATCGATTGTGGGAACTTCCCAATGACATCACTCGTAAAACGCAGGCTTGCTTCGAACCGACCATCGATTATGTAGTCACCAAGATCCCTCGCTTTACGTTCGAAAAATTCCCAGAAGCCGATTCAACCTTGATGACCCAGATGAAAAGCGTCGGGGAAACAATGGCCATTGGCCGCACTTTTAAAGAATCCTTTCAAAAAGCCCTTCGCGGCCTCGAAGTGGGTAGCTTTGGGTTCGGCTGTGACCCAGGTGATTTGTGGGGCACCGATGAGCAACCCGATATGGAAGCCATTCGCGCCAAGCTATCGGTACCCAATGCCGAGCGCCCCTGGTTCATTCGCTATGCGTTCAAGTCAGGTATGTCCGTCACCGAAATTTACGAACTCACGTTAATCGATCGCTGGTTTCTTGACCATCTCTCACGACTGGTTCAGATGGAAGAGATTCTACGGGCCCTTGAGCAACCAGAACAGATCTCCCAGTTCCTGATGCGAAAAGCAAAGCAATATGGCTTTTGCGATCGCCAAATGGCAACCATGTGGGGATGGAGTGAACCGCGAGTCCGCGAACTTCGAAAAAGCCTAGGTGTGATCGCTACGTATAAATCTGTTGACACATGTGCCGCGGAATTCGAAGCCTACACACCCTATTACTATTCGACTTACGAAGATGAAAACGAGACACCACCCAAGGAAGAGGGTGGGAAACGAATCATGATTCTGGGTGGCGGACCTAACCGCATTGGTCAGGGAATTGAATTTGATTATTGCTGTTGTCACGCAAGCTACGCACTGCGTGAAATGGGCATCGAATCGGTGATGGTCAACTCCAATCCGGAGACCGTTAGCACGGATTACGACACGAGCGACTTGTTGTTCTTTGAACCTCTGACCGTCGAAGATGTTTTAAATATTTGTGATCGAATCGAGCCAGACGGTGTGATCGTCCAATTTGGCGGTCAAACACCACTGAATTTAGCGAGAGCTTTAGAGACGGCTGGGGTTCCGATCATTGGAACCAGCGTCGACACCATCGAAGCGGCAGAAGACCGCGAAAAGTTCCAACAACTACTGGGGCGCGTGGGTCTCAAACAGCCGGCCAATGCAATTGCTCGAAATATGGATGAAGCTCGTGACATGTGCGAGGTTGTTGGCTTCCCCACACTTGTCCGCCCCAGTTTTGTTCTGGGTGGAAGGGCGATGGAAATATGCTACGACAAGGCTCAATTTGAACGGTTTGTTCGCGAGGCATTCTTGGTTGCTCAAGGGCAACCCGTATTGATCGATCGATTTCTTGAGGAAGCGATCGAAGTCGATGTCGATTGCATTTGTGACGGTACGGATGCGATTGTGGCTGGAATCATGGAACATATCGAGGAGGCCGGAGTCCATTCGGGAGATTCAGCCTGCTCGATCCCGCCGTATACTCTCTCTGACCAAACCATTGAAGAAATTAAACAGGCCACTGTGGCCATGGCCAAACACCTCAATGTAGTGGGACTCATGAACGTTCAGTTTGCGGTTAAACGAGAGGCCGATCAAACCAATGTTTACGTGATCGAAGTCAACCCGCGAGCCAGCCGCACCGTCCCGTTTGTCGCCAAAGCAACCGGACTGCCGGTCGCCAAGGTGGCCGCGAAGGTCATGGCGGGCCAGTCGCTCGCCGAACAAGGCGTGACAACCGAACCCGTTCCAACGAGAGTCTCAGTTAAAGAAAGCGTCTTCCCGTTTCGAAAATTTGCCGGAGTTGACATTGTCCTTGGGCCGGAAATGAGAAGTACTGGCGAGGTAATGGGGGTCAGTTCTCGTTTCTCAATCGCTTTTGCCAAGAGCCAGCTGTCAGCCGGTGTGGTTCTACCTCAGGATGGGCAGGTTTTCATCAGCGTTTCAGCCGCTCACAAGTCACGTGCTGCCCGCATTGCCCGCCGTCTTCATGAGCTCGGTTATAAAATCATTGCCACCGAAGGGACCGCCAAGCATATCGAATCAGAGGACATTCCTGTCGAACGTGTTAAGAAGATCATCGAGGGCCATCCCAACTTGATTGACCATATGAAGAATGAAGCGGTGGATCTCATTCTAAATACTCCCAGTGGTAAAGGGGCAAGAACCGACGAGGGACGGATTCGAGCAGCGGCCGTGCAACACGGTGTACCGTGTATCACAACGATTCAGGCTGCTGAGGCTGCCGTACAGGCTCTCGAAGCTTTGCGCGTCGAAGAAATGCAAGTCGAGTCCCTACAAGAACGATTCGCAATGTTGGCCGCGACCTCTTGATCGCGAAACGCGTTGTGCTGAACAGCCAGAAATCGTGGTCGGCGCATCACTCTCCGCGATCCCTGGGATAATCTGAACTACGTTTCTTGCCAGGTTCTGAAAATACCAAGAAACCGCCTCGCCCCGGTTGGCTCCCAAAACGCCTGTGAAATCTCAATCAGTCGACGCGTGAGGGAACCTCTTCCCTTGATTTCCTAAAGGGATGGAGCATTTCGCTAGCATTCTCAACATTGCCTGAGTTTCTCAAGCCAACTAAGATCTGGGCTCTCCATTTTTGTTTCAAAGACCCCCATGACAGATCGCGTCAATGAAGCTCGACCAACGTATGCAGTCCATCGAACTCATTCTTTCGGACGTTGACGGTGTCATGACCGATGGGCTGATCACCTATGACAATCTGGGCATCGAAACGAAATCGTTTCATGTTCGGGATGGCCTCGGGATCAAGCTGTGGCAACGCGCTGGACATCACTTCGGAATTTTAACCGCTCGCACTTCGCATATCGTAAAATTGAGAGCCTCGGAACTGGGGGTCGAGTTGGTACGCCAAGGCGTCGACCAAAAGCTGCCTGTTGCCATACAGATCATTGAGTCATTAGACCTGCAACCAGAACAAGTGTGTTATATCGGTGACGATCTTGCCGACCTAGAAGTATTGAACTACGTCGGACTACCGGCGTCGGTATCTGACGGTGCAGCGGAAGTTCGCGCAGCAGCTAAATTGGTCACCAAATCTGCTGGGGGTCGGGGCGCCATTCGAGAGCTGGTTGAAACCATCTTAGACAGCCAGAAACGCTGGGCCGATGTGTTGGTAGATTACTCAAATTCATAGAAACATGTCGCCATCGATAAGGACATCGAAGTGACGGACAAGATCGGTACAACTAACAAATCGCCAAACGTTCGAGCGCACCCCGCGAAAAGATATTTCATTGGGCTGGGCTGTACGTTCGCCGTCTTCCTGTTCTATGCACTCGTGACCAACCCATTCATCGACAGCCGTGTTGCCGAGGTAAGGGAAGCCAACCAAGTCCCCGCGGGACCGCCATTACCGGTTGATGACAAATCCGAAATTGCTCGTTATTTACCCGCCGACAGTTGGGAGCTCCAACCTTGCAAATCGCTGGATACCGCTGACGGGAAAATTTTGTTTCAGGACTACTCTCGAAATGAATCGGACGGCACATGGGACGTCTACCCTTTTACGATGGTCTTGAAACCTCGCGAGGTAAGAACCGGCCAACCACCTCGGCCGCCATTGATTCTGAGAACTGAAAAACGGGCAAAATTACGATTCAGCGACGGTCTCCAGATGGGGAACCAGAGCGGCGCCGACTCTAGCAAACTAGAACAGGCACAGTTGATTGGCGAAGTGGAGCTATTTCAAGCCGGCACCAAGGCTAACGATGAAATTTATATCAAGACCAGTAATGTACAAATCACGCAGCGAACCATTTTCACATTGGCCGAAGTCGACTTTCAATTTGGCAAAAATCATGGTCAAGGAAGAAATTTAAAAATCGAACTGTCTCATGAGTCAATCAACAGCAACCTAAAAGCCGATTTCTCCAGCATCAACGGGATTCGCCACCTCCAACTGGCTTACCTTGATTCGATGCGACTAATGCCGCGCACGACATCTGCTCCGGCAACCGCAACGAAAGCCCCTCTCAATCCAAGCCGCTCTGGAATTGAAGTGACTTGCGATGGTTCGTTTAAATTTGATTTCTACCGCAACCTTGCTGCCTTTCGAGATAACGTCAAAGTCAAACAACTGGACCCCTCCGGCGATAACCTGACCTGCCAGAAGCTAGATTTATTTTTCACCGATCTAGCTGACGAAACAGTGGCACCGCGCGAAACGGAAATGCTGAAATCCGATTTCGAATTGCGCGAGATTATTGCAGCCGGTTCACCCGCGATCTTGTCCGCACACAGTCAAAAATCCCGTATTCAGGGAGAGTATTTACGGTACGATCTTGAAAACAACAACGTCGAAGCTCGCAGCATGGGGCAACAGGTTGAAATCCTACAGGGTCCCAATCGATTCGTTTCTCAACATTTAAACTACGAATTGTCAGAAAATGATTCACTCGGCAAATTAAATGCCTTTGGAGCGGGGCTGCTGATACGCGAGGGGGATACGCCAGAGGACCGCTTTCAAGCGCGTTGGAAAAATCACCTGACCATTCGGCAAAGTGGTCGCCGTCAAAAAGTGATCACGCTCGATGGCGAGGCAAGTATCCAGCTCGACCCCCAAACCATTATCAACTCCGATACCATTCGTTTACTTCTTTGGGAAATCCCCAAGCTATCTTCATTGGGTATTCCTGACGGTTGGGATTACCAACCTTCCCAACTCACCACGAGAGGAAAAGTTCAAGTTCAATCCAGCGAACTCCAAGGCTCCGCAAATAGTTTAACCGCTAATTGGCCGGGTAATCCTCGGCGTACCTTTCCCACACAAACCAACCCGATCTCGCGTCTAAAACCCGCCGCTAACCCTTCCATAACGGCGGCACCTGGCAAGGAAGTGAACCTTGTCACGGCTGCCACCAACCAAACGCTAAGATTCGGTCCCCCCGGGACCCCTCACGTGGCCCAGCGAGTCTCTTACGCGCCGACGAACTCTAAACCCAAAGAAACCCTTCATTTCCAAGGACAAGAGCTCAACATTTTGCTAAGTGATAGAAACCAAACCACCGAAGTCACCGACTTGGAAATTAGTGGCAATGTAAAAGTTTGGCAAATGGAAAAGGATCGAGACAATGAACCACCAAAACGGACGATTGAACTTTCTGGCCATCGACTAAAGGCAACGCCTCAATCCAAAAAGATGTATCAGTTACAAATATCCAACCAGCCCAATGGTAAACCGGCAACCGTAATTTCCCGGGATCTGGTCCTTAGTGGGCCCTACATTTGCCTCGATCAAAATGCGAATCGTGCTTGGATCGAAGGGCCTGGTAGCATGATCATGAATCCGACTGCAATGGGGTCTGAACAGCCAAACATTCCGAAGCCCAAGTCCCCGGCCGACGGTCTGCGAGATTTCCAAATCAAATGGCAAGGTGGAATGATTTTTGATGGCAACAGCATTTATTTCGAAAAAGATGTCATCTCGAAATCAATGCGGCTGCGGGAAGATGGCTCCCGACAACAAACCTCGACAGAATCAACCATCCTCAACATCGAACTCGACCGCTACGTCGACCTGAAACAATTGGGGCAAGAGCCAATGAGCGATCCATCCCAACGTCCCAAAACCAAAGTGAAACGCCTGTTATTGATCGACCAACTGCCAGACGGCAACCAAGTTTTTAATCTGGCCGGTTTCCAGCAACCGCTAATACGAAAACCGATTCTGATCGCAAACACCACAAGGGACGGCAACGATCAAATCATGGAGCAACAAAAACTCGTCGCACCTAGCGCAACGATTGAAGTCAAAACAAATCTCATGACCGCCAAGGGTCCCGGAGCCGTCGCCATGCATCGACCAAACAATAACAACAATGATTCGGATCGAGCGGATCTGCTTTCATTCCAATCAAAACCGCAGACCAATGCGCCGCTCATATTTACTCAGATCAATTTTGACGAAACACTGAGGGCTGAGTCGGGCTCCGATCTTAAAAAAGTGCGGATCGATGGCAATGTCAGAGCGATCTATTCACCGGCCACAAGCTTTAGCGACTCATTCAATCCCGATGATCAGAGAATCCCCGCCGACGCCTATCGTCTAAGCTGCTCGTCGTTACAAATGCGCCAATGGACTCCGGCAGCCACCCAACAGAAACAGTCTGAACTGAATGCCATCGGCAACACTCAAATCATCAGCAACAAGTTCGCGGCCACCGCTTATCAAGTCCGTTACGACCAAGCGAATGACTACGTTTACTTTGAAGGCTCGGCCAGAACCGACGCGACTTTGCAAACCTTCCCGACTGCGGAAAGTGGTGCCAAGCGATTGGTCGCAGGGAAGATCCGGTATCGCCCATCCGACGGCGCTACTCAAGTCGAAAACGTGAAGCAAGCAAACATGAGAGACCGATAGTAGCAGGCTGTCATCTCTATTGAGTGACCCCAACAGATTCGGGTACAAGCCAGCAACTTTCACTCGCTCGCTGTCAATGTATCGAATGATGTCATCGTCCCTTAAAGCTCTGCGATTATTGAAAACACTCCTTCGGAAATGCCAGCCATCGCCGTTTCGAAATCATCCGTTAGATTTTCCCAACGTTCAGCTCGAACTGCCAAAAACTAAACTTCTTCATCCTTGAATTTTTCGTTGATCGCCGCCAAGTTGACGCGGTTATTAAATAGTTGCAAGTAATCCACACGCTATCCTGTCTGTTTTGATGCGTCCAACGAGCCTCACTCATTAACCAACGCCATGTCGAGGTCTTTCATCTTAGCTGCGGCGTATGAAGTCCGCAGCATAGCTACGGACTTGCTTCCCGTTAAGTACATGCACCATTCGTAATTGTTGAACGGTGGAATCACTAAAACGAGATAAGGGGAGATGAACCCATGTCTTATTGAATTCCTTAGCCAAGCCCCTCCAGGCTGTGCCAGGAGGGGAGGCGCTGACCAGAGCGATATGGCGAGATTTAGTATGCAAACAAGCAGCAGCCAAAAGCCGTTCTTCCAAAGTGGAAGTAAAGTCTAATCGAGGATCTAACCATATATCCGGTATCGTTCTGGGTGGAAACAAAAACAACGCTCCACCGTAATTGGCCAAACAAATCCCTGGACCCACGGGTTGATCCAGATAGCTACTGGCGTAAAAGGCCATCGTTGATTCTTCTTGATGTTCGGCAAACCAGGTGGTACGCCAAGGGTATTCACGCGGATCTGCGGGGGAATCAAAAAGCATTACCGCGCAATCCAGCGACCCTTGTTTTGGGGGCAGGACCTTAACATAGATATCTCCGTCGTACCAATGGCGAATGGTATCGCGTATATCAATCCCGTCTTTGACGCTGCTAGTGAACTTCTCCGTTTTCGCCAGATCAGCGCCCATTGTTTCCGCCGCGCGGGCAAACACCGCTTGTCGAAAGTTCTCGATCAGCTCGTCTTCTGCCGGCCAACTACACTGGCTGTAAGGATCCCACTTCTGCTTCCAATCAGAAGCTTGGCTTGGGTCAGGGCGGGGGACTAACTCAAGCTGACTCCAAGTCATCGGAGGGCCTGGCAAACGGCTAATCATTTTGCAAACACCCTCTTCCCGCGGGAAGACGGCTTCGCCGATCGCCATCCTGATTTCGGGCAAATCAAGTTGGTGTCCGTAACTATATTGCTTGGCAGCAGCCAACACATGTAGCGCATAACCGTCTCCGACAACCTGCTTGGCCGCTGTCACCACATCCACAAGCTGCGGTGAAAAACCATGATCAATCAACGTTAAATTACGGATATATTTGGTGATCGTAGCCAATAATCGAGGTGTGATTTTGCGTGCTCGATTCCCGTAATCAGCGCGGTATTCACGACGTGCTGTGATCAAGAGTTCCTTCATTCCGTCAATGACCAGAGCGTCATCATCTGACAACTCCGCTCGAGCTCTCTCATAAAGCTCTGTGATGAAGGGAAGCTCCCCCAAAAGAAAATAAAGTGTTTCCGAATCAACCTGAAATGTCTCTGGCTCATGTACCAGATCTTGCTCCAAGGGGGACAACTGTCGCTCCATATAAGCGGCGCGAATCCAAGGCCAATCAAGAATGCTCGTGATCAATAAAATCCGCTCGTGGTCAACCGACAATTGTTTCAATTGCCAAGCCATGTGTTGAATACGCTCTCGCCATTGAGCCTGTTGAGGTGCCTGTAAAAATGGTAACACGGCCGCAGCATATTGTTGAATTGGCACCCGCTTGAGTGCGTAAGCATCTGGCAAAAGACGTGTGTGCGGCTCAAATCTGGCTGTTTCTAAATCGATAAAATATCTAGGAATATGCTCACCCATTGCCGTGCGAATCGCAGCGATAACCCCTTGGCAAGGGTCGATTGGAACATAGCTGGCGCCCAGTTCCGGTTCATCCAGCGCGTCTGACTCTTGAGTAGAATTGGAGGGCTCCACAAAGAGTGTATCAAACTCCGTCCGCATCTCTTTTTGCACAACGATGCTCGGCTTCGGTAGATTCAAAATAGCTTGCTCGACGGCCGGCTGGAACGATGCAGGCAGTGGAATGGCAACACAATCAAAATCATGAGTCGCCATGATCCGCCGCACCTCCCAGGCAAAATCACCGCTCCCGTGAACGATCGGTAAAGCCGTAACCCGGGGCCCAATTTCCAGCAGCGGATCTATCATTCGCCGCCTTCCTCGTCTTCCATGTCATCCGCCTCTGGATGCAGTGGATCTTCCGGGGAGAAAAAGAAATCTCCAAATCCCAATGGTAGGGCCTGCCCGCCTAATGTGCGGTTTCTCGATTGAGATAAACTTTCAAGATCCGCCGCATCTTCGCCTAAACAACTGGCCAAGGCCTCCTGCCACACCGCATCCCTCGCCGCAGGATGGTCAGGGTTTTGACTGATGCGCTTTACCGCGTAACGCAATAAGTTGATCCCATCACGAGGAGAAAAATCCAACTTCAATTCATGTGATTGTTGCAAAAAATCTACCGTCATGGATAACAAATCTTGGCTGCAAAACGGCAGGTGGTATTCCAAGATTGCCAGTTCGTCCTCGCGGCTGGGAAACTGCAGATTGAGCGTCGGTTGCATACGACTAAGGATGTAATCCGGGATCTCAAACGTTGATTCATCCTGATTCATGGTCACTGCACAACGAAAATCGGGATGAGCTTCGATCGTAACACCGGCTACGATTGATTCGACGTACCGGCGATGATCTAGCAACGGCGCCAGTGAGGCCCAACTTTTTTCGTTCATCCGATTACCTTCGTCGAGAATACACACGCCACCGCAGACCATCGCCGTCACCAGTGGAGATGCGTGGTAGGCAATCCGGCCGTTTTCGGACAAAACGGGAGTTACCAAAAGGTCTTCGGGTCGTGTATCCGAGGTGCATTGATAAATATAGAGATCTTGCTTGCGGCGGTCTGCAGCCGCCATGGCCAAAGCAGTTTTTCCGATCCCAGGCGGGCCAACCAACCTCGGTGTGAGTGGTAAATCTTTGTCATCCACTACGATCCAACATGCCAACACTTGTCGAAGAATTTCGTCTTGGCCGATCCATTCATCGCTGGAGGAATGCGCATTTCCCAAATGGAGGGAAACGCCCTGAATTTCAATCTTTTTTCCTTTTGAACTTTTTTCCATTCGGTCACCCATCAATCGAGACGGGGGCTCTCCTATTCTTTGATGAAATACTGTCTTCAATTCATACTTCGCGAGGTATGCGTATTCCGCTCACCAAACCAGTCACATCTAGATTGAAGTATGTCATGATCTGCCGAAAGGCTAAACGAATCTCTGAGCGGTCGTTGCTGATTTAGGGGGTATTGATCGCAACCAGCAGGTCCAGCTTCCCGAAGCCCCTCTTCGCTTCACTGCTCTTGTGACAATGCCTTTAAAAATTCAACCAGAAACCCGACCTCTTTCTCGCTCAAATTGAGAGGCTGAATGTCTTCGTCTAAGTTGGCATCGTCCGGGGCTCCGCCTCGATTATAAAACTCAACCACCTCTTTGAGTGTTTTCACACTTCCATCATGCATATAAGGAGCGGTCAATGACACACCTCGCAGCGAGGGTGTCTTGAACTTGAACCGATCCTCTTGGTTTTCGGTCACCTCATACCGGCCCTCATCACGATTGGGATTATTGAAATCAACACCGGTGTTGTGAAACAGTTCATCTGAGAACGTTTCGCCACCATGACACTTCCAACACCCACCGGCACTTTCGAAAATCCACATTCCCTGACGAGCTTCTCGCGACAAAGCCCCATATTCTGAAGCCCGAAAACGATCCACTTGCGTATTTCCATAAACCAGCGTTCGCTCGAAACTGGCAATCGCTTTGGCTAGGCGATCGGCAGATATCACTTCTTGAGCTGTATCTGCCTCCCCAAATGCTAAAGCAAATTCAGCGCGATAAGCCTCATCCCCGCGCAGTGACTTGAGGACCGTCTCAATATCACTTCCAAATTCGTTAGGGTTACTGATCGGGGTCAAGGCTTGGTCTTCGAGAGTGCCGGCACTTCCGTCCCATAAGAATTGGTGGCCATACCCTCGATTAAAAATGGAGGGGGCATTTCTTTTCCCTACACGACCATTGATTCCAACCGCGACTGGCTCGGGACTTGCAAACCCCTGATCGGGCCGATGGCACGTCGCACATGCAACCGTTCCATCTCGCGACAAAATCGGGTCAAAAAACAAGCGGCGGCCAAGTCGAACTTTCTCAACCGTCGTTGGGTTGGTAGCCGGCGATGCTGGAAAAGATGAAAAACCAATTGGCACCGCATCGATCGACAGGTCTCGAGGGAGTTTGTCTTCGGGGACCGACATAGGCCCTGCTGTGGCAGCAGTCTCCTGAGCCGAAGCCTCCCGATCAAGGACTGGCAGCAGGGCTCCAAACAATAAAAAAAATAGCAGCGAGCGGGGGGAAAATTTCAAGATCCTTAAGCTCCAAAGGGTTGGCACACGTTCGACACGTTTTATCGTAACACTAAACTGCCCTGATGATGGGTCACTTTGCGGGATGATCTTCAAATTTTTAACCGCGTGAATTAGGGTAAAACAATTGTTAGCCGATGTTCCAAAGGCAAATTGCCATTCGATCCAACGAGTATTTCCGGTTAAAATGCAACGGGAGGGGCCGTGCAAACGGACCAGAACGAAACACCGTTCTACGTATAAAGATTCCAGTACGCACAATGATTACCTTTCCGCTCGACTTCTTGAACGGGACATGAGGCGACTACGAATGAAACCAAACTGGACATGTTTCGGGCTATGCGCTTTGGTTCTCGTGCTCATCGTGTCACCATTGCTTACAGAGGTGCGTCGGATGCGTTACAAGACGGGTATCTTTCTCCGGTAAATCTCGTCCCATTTTTTTCATGTCCCAAAGTTTTTTTGACATCCAGCCAGTAGCTTCGAACAAGTGATTCGAGCCATTCAATTTAATAATATCCCCAGGGCAGTGAAACAAATGCGACTGTTGTTGATTGTAATTTTCTCCACGATTCTATTGGGCATGATCTGGGTCACGACCGCAGCTTCTCTGGAGCGTAATTTATTCACCGCAGGCGCTGAACTAATGGCCGATGGCTGGTTTCGCGCAACCTTAGCCGACGCTTACTTTGGATTCATTACTTTTTTTGTTTGGGTAGCTTATCGCGAGACTTCTTGGCTGCCACGACTGCTCTGGTTGGTGGCCATCCTGTTATTGGGAAATATCGCGATGGCCATTTATATGTTGATTCGATTAATTCGATGCAATCCGGAATGGCCCGTTTATTCGCTACTGTTGCGACCAGAACATTTTGGAGCGTTCGAAACGGGACGGAGCGTCCCGCTGACCCCCGTCTCAGACCGTTAAGATGGATCCTGTTCTGAACGGCTGTCCAGATGTATGAAGTCACTGCCAATTTCGACGACTAATTCATTGGGGTTACAGCATACGGGACAATCTTCCACATAATGCTGACGGATCCCCGCTGTCGGATCAACGGGGACAACTATTTCCTCACCGCAACTGTCACAGATATAAGATGCTTCAAATTCCACAGAAAGAGATCCTTTTCCAACGGTATGTGAGGCGGTTGCCTGCATGTGAATCGGTCATTTTTCCAATCGTCGGCTCAAACTAAAGACAGTTAAAACCCCTCATCCTGAGTCATCCACACGAGATCGTCGGGTGTACCCGTAATCCTATCCGGCCCATTTGAACTGCACTTAACACCACCCTTGGAAAATTCAAATCGAATCGGTTGCTCCCATGCATCGACCGTTGGTATATCCTGCTGCAGGAAATCTTCTAGTTCCGCCAGCGACGTGGGGTAAGTCTGCTTCTCACTCCGGAAAATTTCAGCGGCAATGATCACATTTCGCATGTCGGCTTTTTGTGTTGCCCCTCGATCAGGCTTGTCACATCCGAGCGTGCCCATCACCACTCCAAGAATTGTCATGATGAGAATCAGTTCTCGTGCCGCCAATCGTTCTGAAAATGAGTGGTTCATTTAAGTCTTTCATTGACGTAGGACTGAATCGATTCGCGAGTTTCAGCCGACGACCAAATGCGCAAGAATTCGGCAGAAAATGCTTCTCGATTTTGCTTCACGATTCGCATAACGGGCACCCGTGACTGCTGCTTGGTCATGCGAAAGGCGGCAGCGGGAATAGAGATCAATTCTTGGGCAACCTGATCAGCCCGCTCTACCAGACTCTCTCTTGGGACGACTTCGTTGGCCAATCCAGCCGTCACGGCTTCGTTCCCTTCGAACATACGACCTGAATTCACAACATCCTGAAAATCCTTCGTGTTCGCCACAAAACGCATGATTTCGATCGCCATCATCGGTAACGGAACCCCGACGCGGAGCTCAGGGATACCAATCCGGGCCTGCGGAGCGATTAGTCGGACATCGCAAGCCGCGGCCATCATGCAACCACCTGCCACCGCATGACCCTCGATCATGGCGATTACCGGTTTCGGAAACAGAAAAATCCGTTCCATGACCCGCTCCAGTTCTGACAGGAACGGCTCGATGTAATCTTCCCCTTCGGCCAGCCAGCGTTTCAGGTCGATGCCGGCTGAGAAGACCCGTTCATTGCCCGAAAGGATCACGACCTTAGAAGAGTCGCTTTCCAGTGTTTCGAGCTGCTGGACTAACTCCCGACAGAACTCGATATCCATGACATTCACTTTGCCGTGGTTCATCACCAGGCGAGCCACCGTGTCCTGATTTTCCAGTCGTAACATCTCAATTCGCGTCGCGTTTTTCGCCGTGGGAAAGATTCAGAAAATCTTTTCTGAAATAGTTGTCACCCGATTCTCGCTCGTGACAGTCTCTTGGTAAACCATCAAACGGTAATACGACAGACAAATGTTACCAAGCCTTGGGGCCATTCGTGTGTGAACCACCGCGAATCAACCAACTGGTTCTTACTGGCAAGGCCTACCACAAGCAGCGATGTCCCGTATTGATATTCCGCTCTCAAATCGAGACACATTACTTGATGGAACGATCGCGCTCTGAGGAGATTTAGGCTCGAATAGCTCTGTTTTTTGAAATCTTTGAATTCACATACCCAGTGGCATGTTTAATGCTTCTCAACTGTGTTCAAGAGCGGGCAATCAACCCCGAAAAAACTCTTCTTTCCGCTATCTATAGGGTGCCCGCTCTCTTACCAAAAATTACAAAACGCGGCTTTCCGAAACTTATCGGGAAGTCGCGTTTTTTTACCCCTTTCTTTATCCCTTTCGCGGACCGCCTGAAACCGGTTGGTGGCTCATTAAGAACTTCCACGGAGACCTGGTCAATTTTTGTCGTGATCCAAAACAAACTGCGACCGGATACCGGCCAACCACCGATTGCGTGAAAACCACAAAAACCGCTGCGACCTCGATGATTCAATTTTCTAGTTGCACCACATTCCATCGGAATCGACTAGGCTTTTTAGTTACATCCTTGCCAAAGAAACGGTAAAAGCCCACTGTTTAATAAAGACTCGCGACAAGACTGGATTCGTAAAATGACAAAAACATACGTGATTGCTGGCGGAAGTAAAGGAATTGGTCGATCTTTGGTTCATCTTTTACGGCAAGAGGACACATCGATTCATGTCTATTCCAGAACATCCGAGGATCTCCCAACCGACCAACGATTGATTCATCACACCACGGACTTTTCGGAGCCAACGGTTCAGCTAAGCGATTTACCAGACCAGATCCACGGAGCCGCGTACTGTCCGGGATCGATCAATTTAAGATCTTTCCGAAGCCTCAAGACAGACGATTTTCAGCGCGATCTAGATCTCAATCTCCTGGGTGCGATCCGCTTCCTTCAAGCTTGCATGACGGGGCTTAAGAAAGGCTCCGATCCACATCCATCAAGCGTGGTTCTATTCAGTACGATTGCGGTGCAAAAAGGGCTTCCGATGCACGCGTCGGTTGCTGCGGCAAAAGGAGCTATTGAGGGATTAGCTCGTTCGTTGGCTGCAGAGTGGGCACCTAAAATCCGCGTCAACTGTGTTGCTCCGGCGTTGACCCAAACTCCGCTGGCCGAACGATTTTTCAACACGCCCGAAAAAGCGCAGGGGATGGCTGAAAAATATCCTTTAAAGCGAACGGGCGTTTCCGAAGATGTGGCTGCGGCGGCTGCCTTTTTGCTAAACGAAAAAAATAGCTGGATCACCGGTCAGGTTATGGGCGTTGATGGCGGGCTCTCTAGTCTGTCCCTCTAACCAACGTTGACCACCGTTTTCGTTGCTTTAGACCGTTCTACCTTGGCAGCGGGAATGGGCTCATGGACCACTGCTTCCGTCAAATTCCGCAACATTCCGGCAAACACAAACTGATGCAGCGGATATAAGGCGTACCAGTAGGCCAATCCCAAGATCCCGATCGGATCAAAAATGGCCGTTTGCCGAATCGTGGAGATGCCCTCGTGCTCAACCACTTCAAACTCTAGCCACGCTCGTCCAGGAACTTTCATTTCGGCGCGTAAACGCAACAGTCGGCCCTCTTGCACCTGCTCAACTCGCCAAAAATCAAGTGCGTCGCCCACACTAACATGTTCCGGATCGCGTCGGCCCCGCCGCACCCCTACTCCACCGATCAACAGATCGAGAAATCCTCGGATTTTCCAGAGCCAGTCTCCGTAGTACCATCCGGTTCGGCCGCCAATTTTTTGGATCGGCAGGAACGACTCCGAGGCGGTTGCAAATACTTTTCTCGTCCGCGAGTCGACCAGTCGCGAGCCAAATCGAACCCCGCCCCAAGTTCGCTCTTCGGAACCCGATGAGAGGGCGTCCGACCAACGGGTCTGAGCAAATTCATGGTCCTCGTTAACGAGGGCTCGAGCAATTGCATCCGCCGCCTTTCTGGGTCTCACGTTGAAATAACGATCCACCAAATTGTTAGAAATCAACGTGGGGTTTCTGAGACTGGCCACCAATTTACGCCCAACTCTGGCGTAGAGAGGCGTCACCAGACCCAGCCACAAACTTGAGAGATAAGGGGTTAACAGGGGAACCGGAATCATCCACCTCGTCAGACCTCTCTGTTTGGCATACATCTTCATGATCTCACCATAAGAGATCTGATCTGGCCCACCGATTTCAAAAATCGCCGATTCATCTGCTGGCAAATCAATCGCCTCAGTCAAGTAAGTCAGCACGTCTTCTATCGCAATCGGCTGAGCCAGAACCTGAACCCATTTAGGACAGATCATGACGGGCAACCGTTCTACCAAAGCCCGTATCATTTCAAACGATAGAGAGCCTGATCCGATGATGATCGATGCCCTGAATTCAATCACCGACGCTGTCGACGTTCGAAGAATGTTACCGATCTCTTGCCGACTTCTCAAATGTTTTGAAAGATTGTGATCTGGATTCCCTAAGCCGCCAAGGTAAACAATTTTTTTTACGTTTTGGCGAGAGCAAGCAGCGGCGAACAACTCGGCTGCTTTGCGATCCATCTCCTCAAAATCTGCATTAGCCCCCATCGAATGAACGAGATAAAAAGCGGTTTCTATGTTTTTCAGTGCGTGGTCTAGCTCAGCTGAATTGAGGGAGTTACCCGCAACTACTTCGGTCGACTCTCCAACCTTCCCGATCAACGACTCAGGGCGGCGTGACATGCAGCGAATCGAGCAACCTTTTGCTTCCAACAATGGTAACAGCCGGCCTCCTACATAACCCGTCGCACCGGTTAATAAAATCTGGGGATGACGCGAGGCTTGAATCAATGAAATTTCGCTTTCAAAACAGGAAGTCCTGAGGTTTTTTTGGTCTTCTTCACGGTGCCACTGGGCACGAAAAGTCCAGCTCGGCTCAAAACGACATTTTGACCACTTAAGCTAACCAAGGTCCGGTACCGATTCGTTAGCGCTCAGATAACCGAATCCGCCCTCGAAAACGCAAAAAGGCCATTAAAAAACCGCTATCGTAAGATATTCGCTTCGGTCGCACTCGAACAGGAGGCCTGTTAACCCGTATCCCGAAATACGGTTCGCTAGCCGACACCAAAAATGGCTGGAGAAACAATATGTTTTCAAAAAAGAGACGGAAGATAAAGTTGCAACGTAAATTTGAAAAATTGATGGAGGAGTCGCATCGGTTGCTCAAAACGAATCGGCGGGAAAGCGACGAGAAAATGGCAGAAGCCGAGGCTGTGCTGCGAATCATTGATGCAATCGATCAGCCCACCTTAGATGCCTGAACCCAGCTGGCCGGATCTTGTCCTTTTATTTGCGATTGCCCCCTTCCGGCCCAATCGCTTTCTCGGTCATCGCTTTGGCCGACACGATTCGGCTCTCTTTCGGGCTCGCCACCGAATACCTGAATCCTTGACTGGTTCCCGCCGCTCCAAAGCCGCCCTGTTTGCTGAGCGCAATGAAGTTGATATCTAAGTTACCTAAATTCTTGGGATCCAACTCAGCGATCCTCCGGACGGCCTGCTCACAAGCTTCCGTCGGCGTCGCTCCATTTCGCATCATTTCAACCACGAGAAATGAGCCGCAATGACGCATCACATTTTCACCCAGTCCCGTCGCGCCTGCCGCGCCGACTTGATTATCCACGTACAGACCACTGCCAATGATCGGCGAATCGCCAATCCTCCCCGGAATCTTATAGCCCCAACCGCTGGTGGAACATCCGCCGTAAAGATCCCCTTTAGTATCAATACCCAACATGGCGATTGTATCGTGGTGATCTTCATCAATTTGAGGTTTTTTAACCGACTCAGCAGCCTGCCAAGCCTGCCAACGCTTTCGCTGTTCGGCCGTCAATAAATCGGTCGGTGAGACGCCGTTGTCGAAGGCGAATCGCTGGGCCCCATCACCTACTAACATGACGTGAGGTGTCTTCTCCATCACCATGCGGGCAACTGAGATGGGATGCAACACATCCTGGATCGCACCGACACTTCCCGCATTGTGATCCGGCCCGGTCATGATACAAGCATCCAGCTCTACATCCCCGGCTGCATTGGGTATTCCACCAATCCCCACCGAAGCATTTTTAACGTCCGCTTCGGTCACCCATATTCCCTGCTCGATTGCATCGACCATGGATCCGCCCTGCTGAGTAACTTGGAGGGCCGCCTCACATGAAGCTTTGCCAAAAGGCCAAGTCGCGATAAAGAGCGGCTTTTCAATTTGGGGCGCTGACAGGCTCATTTCAACACAGGTCGCTGAACTTTCAACGGCACGCCCCAAGCTCATCGCACTGATCGCGGACAGTCCTGCAGAACCTTGAATAAAACGTCGTCGATTAACTGTCATCACAACCTCGAATCGATGATTTCACACCTGTTCTTTTAACGATTCCAACTCGAAAGAAAACGCAGTCGGATCGTCAGGTTTTGAATCCCGTTTGATCGACATTCCAGTGCCTTGACTGACGTATCCAAACGCCCTCTTTCTGACATGTTTTTCGTCCGTTTGCAAGCTGCCAACTGTTTCGATCATCGGCGATGAACGCACCGAACTGCACCACCCCGAAACTCACCAACGAACCGGCCAACGGTGATCACGGTATCTCCATAGGACTCAGAGCACTATGAATCACGTATCCGATGATCCCCTTTTCGGATTCAACTAATGTGTAACTCCCTTGTTTTCGAATGACCCGAACCGGAGTACCAAGCAAAAGTTTCCCATCGGCCGGCCGGCTCTGCTGGGGTCCTGTTGTGTAATAAACCGTCTCGGTTTGGATCAGGTGGGTCGGCCGAAATCTGGGCGAATCAACAGGTAGCCCAACGATCGTGTAAAGCCGCCAACCATCACTGGCAAATCGAAAGAAATACAGGCCACGGCCGGTATGAATCCGTTCGTAGTATTGATTAAATCTGGAATAGGTCGCATCCAACATGCAGACCTGATTGGAATATTGGTGGAACTGGTGTGCGTCCAGCAAACTGTAACGATACCCCTCCTGAACCCCTTCTCGAATCGTCTGGTACTGCTTGATCAAAGCGCCACGATCGCCAAGGAGGGACGCTTGACCGTCGGGATCAACGAACGTTACGGGGAAGGTAAAATGGTTACCGATTTGATTGTAGTCGGCATACTCAAAGGCCTTTGAGTACTGCTTCCAAGCGTGGAGGACCGCCACCTCGACATCAGCGCTATTCCCCTCGGTCTCTTCACCCACGATGATCTGAGACTCACTATCGTCAGGTAATTCACTGTTGACCTCTTCTTGCGACTCACCCACGCGAGGCGCGGCCACGATCCCGATAGCCATCAGTAAACCGACCGTTAAAAAAACCTTCATGACTCCATCCTTCCCTCGTGCCGACGAGCGCGAGACTAATTGAATTGCATGGAATATAAATCTGCGTCCTTCATCACGAAACGCAAGCGGATTGGCTGGTTCGCCAGTGAGGAAACATCCGATCGACCACCCCAGCTCACGGCCCGGTCTAATTGATCACCCACAATCTCGTCGCACTCCGCCAGGGTGAACCCCGGATAAGCCGTCCCGTCGGGTTTCTGAATTTCCACTCGAATCGAGCCCGCCGCACTGCTTGCCACGTTGACCGTCAATTGTCGACCCACAAACGCCCACATAGGATGGCAATTCGGATCGACCCCAATCTTGTTTGAAAACGACAGGCTCATCACACCATCGGTTGACATCGTATCTTTTTCAAAATCCAAAGCGACCCCCTGATCCAACGCACTGTTTCCAAGCGAGTTAAAACCACATCGCGCCAGCTGACTTATTTCTGCGTCCGACAAGCATCGCTTTGTGACGACCAGATCATCAGCCAGCCCCAAAAATGGCTCGTTCTCAGTGGACGTCGGTGGATAATCTTCACCAAATTGAAGATCGCCCATTTCCAACTTGATCTCACCAAGGTCCTCCAATTGTTTTTCAGCCACCAGTCGGCCATCGAAATACAGTTTGGTCAGACCATCGCACCAGGTAACCGCCAGATGATGAGGCCGTTCATCACCCGACTCCAAGCTCCAATCACCTAAGGTTTCATGACTCGCCTCGACCGCACCATCGTTGAACAGAAAACGAAGCGAAGAACCTCCCTCAAGGCCTCCACCAGAGTTGAAGTCCAACAACAACTCGTTGGGGGCAGTGCCGCCACCATCATAAGCTGAAAACAAACGGCGATGCCCTCGCGGCACCCCTCTCACGTGGGCGGCCAATGTAAAAGCTCGGCCCAATTGGCGGGTCCCGGGTAACTTAAACGCGAAAGGTCCCTCAATCTTTAATGAACGAGATCCAACGATCGGTTGTTTCGATTCCAATTCAGGCCAACGATCGGCAGTGGCCACCTGCTCCCGCCAATGCTGCTCTTTTGCACGGCTTTGTTCTAAAGAAAGCTCTGGAAACTTTAGAACTCGAGTGATCATCTCTCCACCTTGGTACCCCGCGTTGACTGAGACGAAGCCATCCGTTCGTAACGTGTAACGCTGCAAATAGGCCGTCGGTTGCCCATAGTTGCGTGACAGGTACACGGAGACCTCCTGCTCTCCGGTGGGGACGATCCCGCGAGCAGCGTAATTACTGCGCGAGACCCAGTTCTCTTGGCCGATCCCTGGCCGCACGAAGGACTCCATAAACGAGCGGTCAAAAACATTGCCCCCTCTCGAGCTAAGCAGAACCGTATCACTACAATCGTTTGAGTAGCGAGGAACCACTCCAATCCGGTCGGCATCCGCAGTGGTAATGACGCGCCGACCGGGCATGAAACGGGCTGCCAATCCCAGATAGATATGGGGTGCCCGAAAATAGGGGACGGTTTGATTGGTGTAAAGATGCTCTCGGGGAGTATCCCCAAATTCCATCTCTTCGGGATCACTCCAGTGGATGAAATCGGGCGATGTGGTTCGGCTGATCGTTCGAAAGCCCGAATACCCGTCCCCAGTCCACGTTCGGAAATAACAAACGTACTGCTGTTCGGATTCAGACCAAAACGCCACATTCTGCGAATCAAAAATTCCCTTCTGAAATACAGGCTCGTCTTGAATTCGGCGCCACTGAAGCCCGTCGGGTGATGCGAACGCAATCAAACCGGATGTCTCAATGCCCCCCAGTGCTTTGTAACGTTGATCTGCCGGGGCGGCCGGGTTGCTATCCAGAAAGGGTGCGAAATTATGGGAGGCCGGTGTCTCACTCATCAAGACGATATTGTTTCGCCCGGAACCTTGCCATTGATAATTATTCAGCTCTGGCTTCTTCCAGTGAATGCCATCGTCACTCATCGCGCAACAGGTCACCTCCACATCCGTCCCATCGGCTCCGGCCACGGGCAAGCCTCGATAATACATTCGATAGGTGTCATTATCTTTGATGACCGTCGCGTATCCGGCAAACGCTCCTTCCCAAGGCTTGTCAAAGACGATCACCGATTCGGCCGGTTTGGGGTGGTGAAGTTCCAACCGCGCGCCGACCAGTCGGTCAATCAGAAAGGAATCAACGAATAACTCTCGCCGACTGCCTACAAAAATTGGCTGGCTCGCAACCCGTGATTGGATCGCGGATTGCTCGACTAACAACTTCTCGTCTTCGGAGTTCGGCACCGTCGATTCCTGAAACCCATACCCTAGGCCAGAGAAGGTCGCCAAACAGAGTAATGCTATCCCGCTTGTTCTCGATTTCGAATTCACGACTTACATCTTCCAATCTTTAAGCTGAAACCATCCCGATTCGAGACCTGTACGTTTCTTTACGGGTCACCCTGTCTAACTCGGTTGTACTTTAATCGGCTGGCGGGACTGGGCAAGCAGGCGATACCTCGCGAAACGGCGAATCAGGAAGGCGACCTGCGTTTACGAGCCCCTTCCATCAAGTGGCAGCCACCACTAAAAGATTGGTTTACAGGCTAAAATCAATTAAAACGGTCCTCCCAAGCCAAGTAACACCAAGGCCTCATCAGGGCGTGACACTCCATGATCGACGTCTACCGACATCGATTATTCATTGCTTTTATTGTTGAAGGGGTGGGATGGCCTAATTAATATTGAACTTTGACGAAGAACGAAGAAGAAGAGAATACGAGAAAAACCCTCCCTTCGTTTGACATCAGAAAATTACATACACTTCGACCATCTGGGTATTTCAACGATGAAACGAATCTCCTTACTCCTTGCGATGATATTTGTGTTGGCTGGAATTGCTCAGTCTGACGCCTCAATTATCTGCCATGTTTACAACTCCGGGCCCAATGTCGTCTTTACCGCCTCGGGAAATATCACAACCAATGGCTTGACCAAAACAGGAACTGGCCCGGGGAACAATCAAGTCATTCCTGCCAGACCGTTCCTGTCCTTCAAAAACGGCACCGCAGATCTCTACAAATTCACCTCGGGGCCCACCAACTTTGGCACCTCAACGACGATTTATGTACCCGATTTCAATGAATCAGAAGAAGTCTTTGGAATTGCCGAAAACAGCGCAACCGGTCTGACGGGAACGTACCTCGTCGTTCCAAAAAATTACTATCTGCTTCAAAACAATCTTTTGGGGAAAATGACCTTCTTCAATCGATCGATTGAGTCCATGGGAATGACCCAAGGAACCCATAAATGGGACCTCGCCAATGGCCAGTACTTCCAGCTAAACATTGGTACGTTAGGTGGCGCTCAGACCCCTGAGCCAACCGCCGCACTGATCTGGTCCGCGATGGCCGGCCTCGGCATGGTGACCTATCGTCGTCGCCGTCGTTGTTAAAGTGAAAGCGTCTATTGAATCGCTCATCAGAGGGGATTCAACGAAAGTACGAACGCCGTGGAGTACCCACGGCGTTTTTTTGCGCCGTGAAACGAAACCTCCCTCTCCCCTCGACGGCGCGAGTCGGAATCAACCATTGGTTCTCTCACTGAACGGCTTACTCAGAATTGACCGCGATGTTCTCTCACTGCGGCCAAAATATGCTTTTCTTGTTCCCGCAGGATCCGGCGAGCACTTCTTCTAACGCGCATCCGAGCATACCAATGTGCAAACCATGGTGCCGGCGTTTCAATCTTCATCTGAAACGTTTGCTCAACTTCGGATTCATTCTTCTTGGGAAACATCCGAGTGGTGACGTCGTATCCAATCAATCGACCGGTCGGTTTTTTGAGCTTAACCAATGAATCGATGCTATTGGGGGTCAGCGCGACATTCTGGGTGAACGGGGCGATCGCTTTACCAATGTAAGGGTCGTCAAACTGAATTTTCAGTTCGCCTACCGCATTGATATGCCAATTGGGATTTCGCAAGCTGATTTTGCCCAGGTCGAAATTTTTGTTATCCCATTTTTTTGAAATCAACTTACTGTCTTTGCCAGCGTCCATGATTTCACGGGCCGCATTGGTGCGTACCATGATTTTACGAAGTTCGTCAAACGGCATATCGACCCTGAAATGGTGACTGTGCGTCACATCCACGACGTAGTGATTGCCGATTGCGGACCAGACTAGAAGCCCGAAACCAACCAGTGAAATAGCGACGATTCCAATGACTCTCTTAGCAGTGCTCATTTCCAAGACCCGTGGGCGATCGTTGTGTGAAACATCCGACTTCCTAGCGGACGAACGGCGAGAGGCACTATCCTTGATCGGGCTATTTAGGACAAGCGGTTTCAAAGTGCTGGCATATTTCGCCAGCACCCAGGCTTTCTACGGTAACAATAGGCACCTCAGAAAAGCTTTTCACGTTGCATAAAAAAAGCTCTCACCCCATGAGTTGATCTCACACAGTAAAAGCCTTAGTGGGGGTGACAGGAATCGAACCTGCACTCCTTTTGGGAACTAGATCCTAAATCTAGCGCGTCTGCCAGTTCCGCCACACCCCCAGTCAATGATTGAAGTCTTTTAAAATAGAGGCTTTTTGAAATGGTTCAACCCAAAATCAAAAAACGAGACCCGACAGCTCCCATTTCATCAACCGTTTGGTCTGATTCTGACCGAAATTCCAATATTCCTGATGAGCTTCCGTCCAGAACGATTCTAGCTCTGGCAAATCTCATTTGAATTTACCCCGCCGAGGGCGTAAAGTTGAATAACCAATTGTTATCTTATTAGGCGTTCCTTTTTTTAAGACGACCGCTTCATAACCTTCTTGGATCTCTATGCCGAACGTTTCCATTGTTCGTAGTTTGGGACTGTGCCTACTACTGGTCACGACGGTGTTCAGTGAGCCACTCTGGTCTCAAGGTCCGACCAGACCTCGAGTCAAAAACCCGATCTCAGGTAGTGGAACCATCCAATCAATCCATCCCGGCGAGCTGATTATCCGCTTGGCCGACGGAAGCGATCAAACCTTCAAGATTCAAGATCAAGACGAAGAGGCTTTGTCACTGGAAGGAGGCCGCTTTATTTTCAAAGGTCTGCAGGCCAACATCTCAGTCCGAGGCAAACTACCAGCCAACTTATTGGAGCGAGGAATGCTCGTCCAGTTTAACGCCTCGATGAACCGTTTCGGAAAAGGCGAGGCGCCCGTCAACCAGCTCGTCGTCACTCCCTCTCAAAGACTGACTTTGAAGCTTGATCCGAAATCCGAGCCTGAAGATGGAGAGTTTGTTGACTGCGAAATTGTAGGGCGGGTGATCACAAATCGTCGCAACCAGCTCCTGGTTGCCGTTCCTAAATCAAACATGGCCCGCCGCGAACGAGCCGAATTTGAACTCGCTCCCAACGCGACATTCGATCTTTTAGCTCGTGATCTAAACCGAGTGGCAAGTGGGGATACGGTCGATTCTTTTGAAGGCGTTGAAATGACCAATGGCGAAAGGATCATTCGAAAAATATCCATACGGATGACTGGCCCGCGAGATAAGATCACGACAACCTACTCCGATGAGCTCTATCAAAAATTCAGCAGCCTCTCCGATGCTCCAGGACCACCTCGAAAGGAGTCCTCTGATCACTTCACCCTCTACACTGACATCTCTGACCGCAGTGCCAAAGTACTGCTGACCAAACTGGAGACGATGTATTCACTAATCTCCAAGTATTACGGACGACGGCCACGACAGTCGATCGAGTGTTACGTGATCCGCGTCGAACCCAACCCGAACCGGATTCGCGGTGAGATGCCTAACCGAATGATTAATGGCGATTACTGGCGTCGGCAACTGCCGGCCGTCGGCGTACTAAAAGTGGAAGAAGGGGCTGGCGTTACCGCCTCTGCCTCCAACAGCCGGCAAACCCGGTCGATCGTCTTTGCGTGCGATGATCATGGTGTTGTCCAACATGAATCCGTCCATGCTTATTGCGCCCAAGCCTTTGGCACCACGGGTCCGGTATGGTATGCAGAAGGAATGGCCGAAATGGGACAGTATTGGCGACCTGGTAACCTAGCGGTTCAGGTCGATCCTGTTGTTATCGATTACCTGACGCATGCGACGCAACCAAAAAAATTGAGGGACATCGTGCAAGCGGGACAAATCACCGGAGATTCTTGGAAGGCCTATGCATGGCGTTGGGCACTCTGCCATTTACTCTCAAGTAATCCTAATTACCAACGCCGGTTTAAACAGTTGGGAATGAACCTTATGTATGGCAAGGAAGATTCGTTCGATCAAGCATTTGGACCAGTTGCCGATCAAATCTCATTTGAGTACGACCAATTTGTGAAAAACTTTGACAACGGATATCGTGTCGATTTGTGCAGCTGGGATTGGGAAACCAAAGCAATCGATCCTCGACCTGAAAAGACTGTCAAAACCAAAGTCGACGCACAACGCGGATGGCAAGCGACCCCACTCAAACTCACGGCGGGCCAATCCTATGACATCATCTGCCAGGGGACTTGGCAGACCACAGAGGGTGGCGAAGAACTGGATGCCGATGGCAACTCGCGGGGCGAGGGCCGGATGATCGGTATCATTTTAGACAACTACACATTGTCTGCACCCATCGCACTTGGCGCGAAGCAACGATTCACCGCTCCTCAATCTGGCCAACTATTCTTGCGATGCCAAGATAGCTGGCGATCGATTGCAGACAATTCAGGGACCCTCTCGGCCTTCTTTCGACTAACGCCAGCAACCGAAGACGCCCGCTAAATCATGCCTCACTCGATGATTGACAACTCGCAAGTTCGACCAACGTGTGGACGAAGCAGCCACTCCCCCCTGCATCGATCCAGGCTTTGGGTTTCGCTAAAAAACTAGGCCCGGCAATATCGATATGTACCCAAGGAGTGTCAGCAACAAACTCTTCTAGTAATTTTGCTGCGGTGATCGCACCGGCCCAACGACCATCACCTACGTTTTTAATATCGGCCACGTCACTTTTGATATGTTCGCCGTACTCGGCGAACATGGGCAGCTGCCAAGCGGGCTCAGCCACCGACATGGCTGCCGTGGACACTTGATCACAAAGATTTTGGTCGTTGGTCATCAAACCGGCAACGTCTTGACCCAAAGCAATCATGCAAGCTCCGGTCAACGTAGCCAGATCCACAATCTGGCCCACACCATTGCTCACAGCAACATCGAGCGTATCCGCTAATACCAACCGGCCTTCCGCATCGGTGTTATGAACTTCAATCGTTTTTCCGTTTCGGGCCGTCAGCACATCACCGAGTTTGTAACTGTCGCCACTGACCATGTTCTCGGCGAGTCCGACGAATCCGATCACGTTGACCGGAAGATTCAAGCGACTTATGGCCATCATCGCCCCGACCACTGCTGCCGCACCCGACATGTCACATTTCATATCTAGCATCGAGGCGCTGGGCTTGAGCGACAGGCCTCCTGAATCAAACGTCACCCCCTTCCCCACCAAGCCGAGAGGCGGCCGATCAGGATCTCCTTTTAGGTGCCGCATAATGACCGTGCGTGGTGGTTTGGCAGAGCCTTGCCCAACGGCTAGATGAGCTCCGCAATTCTCTTCGGCCAATCGAACCTCATCCCATACCTCAACATCAAATCCACACGCCTGTCCTAACCGGACACACTCGGCTGCAAAAGACTCCGGGTAAATGTCACTGGCTGGTAGGTTGATCAGTCGACGGGCCGTGTTAATACTCTCGCCCAACGCGGTACCGGAGTCGACTTCGTCCTGAGTCGCCCCACCCCAAATTATCGATTCAAACGCAAACAGGTTTGGTTCTGCGCGAAAGAGATCCTGACCCACACAGCCAACCATGGCACCAGCAACGGCTTGGTCAAGGGACTCCAGCTCCAGAAAAAAACCGACTGATTGACGGGCCTGCTTGCCTAGAAACTTAGCCGCGGTACCAGCCACTTGTTTCGCCAATCCTGGTTTTTGATCTTCTCGAGAACCCAGCCCTACCACCAGTACCAGTGGAACAGAAACGCCAGCCAGCCCCAATAAGGATGTCACGTCGCAGCGCTCTGTCCCGATCTCTTTCAATTCAATCATCCGTGAAATCACACCCCCACACACTCTGTCAATGGACGCCGTCGACTCCGGCAACAAAGCATCCGACCAGGCACCGATCACAACGGCGTCACCATCGAACTCCTGAGGTGAGGCAGTCGTTGTTTGTATTTGCATCTTGGATCAATCCTTCGGTGAAACTGATTAAGAAATGGGGACCATTGTCGTTCAATCACTATTTTTGACAACTCAGATAGAATATTCTATCTAGTTGATGTCATCCAGACGGGAACGTAAGTCTAGGTCGCTCCCCACACGGTCCAATATTGACAGCATCTAAACGAATCACCAAGTTACAACTTTGCTGGAAACAAAATCGGTCACGATTTTGTTTGACGGCGTCAAACTCTTCTTAAAGGCAATCGATTGAACCCTACAAAACTAGATCAACGACTTCTGGAAATCATGACCAATCCGAGTTACCGGTTGGCTTATATGGATACAGACTACATCGGCCGTGAAGAACTCCGCCCTTTACGTCTGAATTTGGAACTGCTTAAACCAGAGATGCTGTTAGACGAAGCCGGCATTGAATCAACCGTGGTTGTCTTTGGAGGGACGCAGGTTGCGCCAGCCGACGAAGCCGAGGCATTGATGGCCGAAGCCGTCGCAGCGATGGAAAAAGAACCAGACAGTGACACTTCCAAACGGTTAATGATTCGAGCTGAGCGGGTCGTTGCCAAAGCTCGCTACTACGAAGAGTGTCGTGAGTTTGCCAAGCTCGTCTCGACACACAACAAGAAATATGGTGATGGAGAATTCATCATCAAAACCGGGGGAGGGCCCGGTATTATGGAAGCCGCAAATCGGGGCGCTTATGAAGCCGACTCGCCTTCCATTGGCCTGAATATCACATTGCCTTTTGAGCAGACTCCCAACCCCTATATCACCCCGGGATTCTGTTTTCAGTTTAATTATTTTGCGATTCGTAAAATGCATTTCTTATTACGTGCCAAGGCACTGGTTTGCTTTCCAGGTGGTTTTGGAACACTCGATGAGCTCTTCACCACACTCACGCTTCGGCAGACTGGTCGGATGCAGGAAATCCCAATCATCTTGTACTCTCGAGAGTATTGGGAAAACATCATCAATTTTCAATTCCTAGCCGACGAGGGAGTCATTCGCGATGAGCACATGGAATTATTCCAGTACACAGAAACCCCTGAGGAAACTTGGCAAGTGATCACTGATTTTCACGGGATTGCCGAGTGAGTCTGTGAGCCTTACTACTTCAGCTCACCGGTGTCCCATCTCGCTTGAATAGCAAAAGAGCACTCAGAACCAGTGATAGGCTGATCGTCACCTGAGCAATGGTGAACATGTGATAATAAGTCCAACCAAACGCTAACAAGGCCGACATTCCGTAACTGCCAACGGCCAAACCTAGGCCAAACCCCAAGGTGATCACTCCCCAATCTCGGCCGTGTCGGATGGGTCCCGAAATCTCTGCGGTTCGGATCGAGGTCAAAGGAACGCAGCACAACAAGAAAAACCCGATCATGAAAGCGGAAATCGTGATGATCGCAACGCTCGATGTGAGCAACACCAATAACAATGAGATCGCTCCAAGCAAATAGTTGGCCACCAACGTAAGCGGGGTTCCCAGCAAGCGAGCCAGCAGCCCACTGGAAAACGCACCCACCAAAGAACCGACGCCCACGAGACTGAATAATTGGCTGCTCATCGCAGTACTCGTCGCAAATCGCTCGTGCAAATAATTGGTCAAGAACAAGGTGTGGGGAGTTACACTGACGGCCGCTAAGAAATAAGCTGCGCCCAACATACTCAACGCGACCAGAGCATCCCCTTGCAATTTCGGCATGGCGACCCGCTGTTGATCACTCGCCGTCGCTGCCGAACCAATGATCGGCCAGGCAATCGCAGCGGCTACCCCTGTCAGTCCCGCTTCAAACAACCACCCTACCGACACTGACGTTTCCAAAAAATGCGGTAACATTAAGCATACAAATACGATGGTTCCACCCGCTCCCGCAAACATGAATCCGCTGACCATCTTCTTCAATCGCCCGGAAACGTGCTGCAAGACAACCGAGGGCGAGTGAATCACCAAGGAAGCTCCCGCAAAACCCGTTACGAAGCGCCCTAGGGCCAACCAATTAAAGCTCAAATCCCAAGCGCACATTGCTTGACCCGCAACCGCCAACACAAGTGAGACCCGCATAAGCCGCCGAACGCCGACTTTGCGAGGAAGGGACAGGGCTGCGATACAGCCCATCAAGTATCCCAGACAATTGAACCCTCCCAGATAACCGGCGCCCGGTTTGGAGACCCAATGAGCGTCGATCATGGATGGAATCAGAGGGGTGTAAGCATAACGGCACAGGCACAGTCCAACACCAATCAGGCAAAATCCCGCGAGCGTTGCGTAAAACGGATGGTATGTTTTAAAATCCGGCATCGATCCTATATGCGTCTGTGACAATTCAGAGTGCTGGTCGTCGGCTTCTGCAATCAACGTGATGATCCGATGAATCAAGGCTTGCGGATCAACCGATTAAAGAGCTTTTCAAAATCCTGTTCCGTCATCCCGAGTTTCGTTCCAAACTTTCGCAGGATCATTATTTCCTCGGGGGTGACATGGTCATCGCAATTCGCCGCCTCGATCAAGATCGTCAAGGCCTGCTCGGGGTCAACTTTTAAAACTTTAAACTGCTCTTGATAAAATTGTGGATCGGTTTCACCGCGGGCAACCATGGCATCCAGAGACGCCTGTCCCACCCCCACTTGCCCTGCAAGCTTACTTAAAAAAACGCGTTCCTCGGCGGCCGTCTCGCCGCCCATTCCTGTCACACAACAACAGGCTCGAAGCACCTCAACCTTCTCCATTGGCATCATTCTAAGGCTCCTTATATTCGTTTTTTTGTATCGATTTCACTAACTGTAGGCCCTCTTGGGGTGTTTCAATCTGACCATCCAACTGCGCTACGCGAATGCGATCCAGTATTGCAGCAAAGACGGGGCCAGGCTGCATTCCCAGCTTGATCAAATCATTTCCACTGACCAGCGGAGCAGGGTCCAGTTCCTCGGCCGGCAGCGCTAACTTTTTCTGACAAGCTCGAACACCGGGATGGTGATCCCCAAATTGCACCTTGGTGATTTGCAATGTTTGATCTATGTCTGGGTGAATCAAGAGTGGTTGTAACTCCGACCAGGGTAATAAGTGAGATCGTGATAACACCAATCCATTTTTTTCTATCCATAAAATGGTCTTCTGTTCGGCATTGGAGAGTTTCCAACGTTCAGCGGTTGGCAAAATCCCCTGCGTTTTTAGAAGGGGAGATAACAGAATCGCGGCCGCTTGCTCAAATTGGCACACAGGCCCCAGTTGTTGCAACCATCCCAGCCGAGTCCTCCAATTGGCGCGATTTTTATACAGCTGATCTCCGTCTTCAACAATCTCTCGCAGCAATTGACAATCGGCCAATAACTGAATCGTATCGGCGCGATTGGGATGCACCAATATCCTTCGCATCTCGCCTCCGATCCGTTCCGCGCTAACAGCCCCAATTTCGGGCGCGTGTTGAATCACGGCAGCCCGAGTGAGTGGTTCCAATTCAAAACTGAAAGTCCCTGCAAATCGCACACCTCGCAACAGTCGCAACTTATCCTCGCGGATCCGTTCATGGGGATCACCGATGGCTCGCACAATACGACCGTCAATATCCGCCCGGCCCTTCACATAATCAATCACTTCGTTTTGAACCGGGTCCATAAAGATACCGTTGATAGTAAAGTCGCGCCGCAGTGCGTCCTCACGAGCATCTGTGTATTCAACCGAGTCCGGCCGGCGACCATCACTGTATTCCATATCGCGGCGGAAGGTCGCCACTTCGATCTGACCTGCTGACTTGGGACCGACGACGGTGATCACACCGAATGCTGCCCCAATGGGAATCGTCCTTCGATGACCAAATAATTCCCGAACCTGTTCCGGAGTCGCATCCGTGGCCACATCGTAATCTTTCGGCGATCGCCCAACCAATTGATCGCGCACGCACCCCCCGGCCCACAGACCCTGAAAGCCCGCAGCCTGGAGTTTCTCAGCGACTTGAATCGCAAATTCACGTGGTGACATCAATCTTCCGCTGGCCTGCATGACCACTGAGCTAAAGGAATATCATCGTTATTAAACGCACCATAAACGCACCAAGCCACGACGGCGGACGCGGATTTCATAAGCGCCCCGTCTGCCGCTTCGCAAATGGAATTGATCCTGCAAGAATGGTGAGCAGTTACCACGGTGATTCAACGACCAGACCGTGGGTACGTCACTTCATTATGCCGCTTATTCCCCTTGCCCCAAGTCACAGAAATGATCCCTACCGAAATCTCTCCCAAAAAAGTCAAAGAGTTAATGGATTCTCAATCGAACCTGTTACTGGTCGATTGTCGTCAGCCGGAAGAATATGAGATTTGCAAGATTGACGGATCTATTTTGATCCCGATGAACGAGACGCCACAGCGGATTGAAGAGATCCAAGCAGCCGGGGACAAACCAATCATCGTCTATTGCCATCACGGAATGCGCAGTTTGCAGGTGGTTAACTGGCTCAGAACTCAAGGCTTTGGCAATAGCCAAAGCATGTCTGGCGGAATCGATGCCTGGAGCCAAACCATTGACCCCAGCGTTCCGACCTATTAATGAAGTACGTTTTCAGTTACCTGCGGAAGAGACTCATGAAACTTGTTCGACTGCAAATCATGTATGGGACATGGATGTGCCTAACACTATCGTGGGCACCCGCTATGGCTCAGAATACCTCCGATTGGCCATCGTTCCGCGGCCCCCAAGGTAGGGGCGTGGTCAATATGACCGGCATGGCCAAGAAGGACAAACTTCGCGATCAGTGGAATGCCGACCCTGATACAGGAACCCTCAATGGGATTCTCTGGAAAACCAATGTCCCTGGTCTGGGGCATTCCAGCCCAGTCATCGCAGGGAATCGAATCTTCGTCCTAACGGCAATCGCCAGCACGGGTGATGCGCCGCTAAAAGTAGGTGGCGGCGGCCGCCCCGAGGCGGCCGATGACAATGGTGAACAACGCTGGATCATGCTCTGCTACGACAAGTCAACCGGAAAAGAATTGTGGCGCAAAGTAGCCCGAAAAGGAACTCCCAAAGCGACCCGTCATGCAAAGGCCACGCACGCCAACACCAGTGTCGCCATTGAAGGGGATCGCTTGGTCGCCTTCTTTGGTTCAGAAGGACTTTACTGCTACGACCTTGAAGGCCGACTACTATGGAAACGAGACTTGGGAGTGGTCGATATATCAAAATATGGGATCGGTTGGGGCTACGCCAGTTCCCCAACGATTTACCAAGACCGAATCGCACTGATTTGTGATGACCCAAGCAATCCCTATCTGGCCGTCCTCCGTTTATCAGATGGCCACGAACTCTGGCGTGTTTCGCGGACCGATGTTTGCGAGCGCAACTGGAGCACGCCTCTAATTCACGCTACCGCCGATCGGACTCAGATTGTGATCAACGGATGGCCTTGGGTTGTTTCCTACGATCTGAATTCGGGAGCGGAATTATGGCGGATCAAGGGAGGCGGTGACAATCCGGTACCCACACCTTTCGTCGCCAACGATTGGATTTACATCACCAGTTCTCACGGCGGCCAATCGCCCATTTATGTCGTGCGCCCCACCGCGACCGGCGATATCACGCCGACCAAGGAACAACCCAGCAACGAAGCGATTGTCTGGAGCACACAGCGGGGTGGATCCTACATGTCGACTCCGGTGGTTTACGGCAACTATCTTTACCTGGGCAACTCCAATGGGGTTGTCCGCTGCTTTGAGGCCCAAACCGGTACGAAAATGTATGAAAAGCGTTTAGGTTCGGATGCCGGGATCATCGCCTCGTTGGTAGCGGCCGACAACAAAGTGTACTGCGCCTCAGAAAATGGGACCGTCTACGTGATTGCGGCAGGACCCGAATACCGACTCTTGGCGGAAAATCCAATGGGCCAACCCTGTTTCGCCAGCCCCGCGATATCCGATGGAAACCTCTATTTCAGAACAACCACCGCTCTGGTAGCTATTGAAAAGTCAAATTAAGCAATCCTGTATTAATTGGCGCGAATGTGAAACACGCTACATTGGCGGTTTCAGACTCTCCTTCCAGCAAACATCATAATATTCACAAGTGAGATTTCGATGAACTTAGCGCAGGGTAACCAATTTGAGATTGGCACCGTCATCAGATACGGCTGGGAAGACTTTAAATCTAATACAGGGATTCTTATCGCAGCCTTCGTGATCATGACTGTGGTCATGGTTGTGATCGTAGGTGGATTTGAGGCACTTGGGTATGCGATTTTGGCACTGCTCCAAAAAAACGCCCAACTGGATATTACGGGTCAGGTTCTGTTATCCATCATCCGTGGCGTTGCCCAACTGATCGTCCAAGTTTTTCTTCAACTCGGACTGATCGCGTTAACACTTAAGTTGATTCGTCGACAACGACCCGAGATTAGCGATCTCTTTTCGCAGATCAGTAAGTTTTGGTCGGGACTCCTAGCCAGCCTGACCGTCACGGTTTTAGTCATGATCGGTTTTTGTCTGCTGATTATTCCGGGAATCATTTTCGCCCTCGCCTCTTTTCTCGTGATGTGGTTTATCGTCGATCAGGACATGACGGCAATGCAGGCGATCAAAGCATCTTTTGCAGCAACCCGAGGTTCGCGTTGGAATCTTTTTCTGTTCGGTTGGGTAGGCTTCTTAATGGCCATCGCGGCACTCCTTACCTGCTGTATTGGTTACATCGTGCTCATCCCCCTTTTAAGTGTCGCCTCCGGCTATATCTACGTGGCTCTCAGTGGTACCCCCAGCGGTCCTCTCCAATCAGAAGGAAAACCCGGGAGTGAAGACGCTTCAAAAGGCGTGAAATGATGAAACCGATGAGGCTGAGTGAATCGCCACGATTCGGCGGCAGCACAAACACACCCGTTTTATTGCTGGTGCTGTGTGCGATGCTGACCGCGCTCTCCTCAAACAGTTTAGCGCGCCAAGTGAGTTCTGAGCCACCACCCCTAACCGGAACAGGCGACGCAGCGTTTGAATCACAAATACCGGATCGCTTCACCCATGTTTATCGGATTGGACAGTTCTACATCATGGGTACCGACCAGCGACCAAGTGAGACCGATCGCCGGGATAGGACTGGTCAACAGGTCGTCCTCGAGGCGGTCCGCCTGTTCAGCAGCCTGCTCGACGCGGACGCCGATGGCCAGATCGATCACCCCGAGCTGCTGGCAACGATGGGAAAGAGATTCGCCTTTGCAATCGGATACGATCGAACGTTGCGGCCGATAGAGGAACAGCTTGACCAGAAAACCGGTCACTACATTATTTCGATGAAGACCGATATCTGGCCATTCTTTCCCGACTGGGAAGGAACCGGATTTAAGGTCGAACGACTGAAAAGTTCCATGTGGCGGCCTCGGCAAATGAGCGCGCTTTGGGAAGAGTGTTTCCATGTTTATACAGAGGCATGGAACCGTTATTCCAAAGACTGGAGCTTCGGTAAAAACGGACCGCTCGGTCGGGCTATGGCGGCCGACATCAAGGCTGGCGACTACGACATTCAAGAGCAAAATCGAATGGAAGGGGGTGATTACGACTGGAACACGGCCGTCAACGAATACGTGCATCAGATCTGGGTCATTCAAAAAGGGGGCCAGACCGCGTGCCTCACGAAACCGCAACAACAGGTCCTCAAGTTCATGCAGAAAACCAAGGGGTTCGCCATGGATATGGACAAGGATTACGAAGGATCGATAGCGGTCCGTGTGCGATAAAGCCTCATCGCTCACACTCTTCGTCAAGCGTCGGGTCCGCCTACGCATCTCGAGGCAACTGCTGGCCAGCGTTTGTTCATTCCATAAGAGGGTTCCCACCTAGTTGGAATGCCAACTCAGCGATGCTATTGTTTCCGTATCGTTCGACCTATCTGTCCTCCGAAATGATCGGTCCCTGCCCGATCCCAATCCAAGGTTTTACTATGCGATTTTTACTACCCCTGTCTGTCGCAGTTCTGGTAGCCAGCCTGCCTCGGTTTGTTAGCGCCCAGGCGTCGGATGAAACGGATGCCGCGGTCGTCAAAAAACTAGCCGAACAAATGACCAATGCAACCCAAAAAGGTGACTACAAAAAAATCGTATCGCTCACTTATGGAAGTGTTGTAGAGCAACTCGGCGGGCCGACCAAGGCGTTTGAAACGATCAAGGAACAAATGGAAACCATGAAGCTGCGGGGCATGAGAATGAACCAATTCAAGGCTGGCAAACTAAAAGGGTTTGCCAGCACCGCCCAAAACAAATTTGTGATTGTGCCAACCCAACTGACGCTCAGCCTGCCAGGCGCCACCATTCAAGCTGACTCTTTTCTGCTCGGGATCTCATCAGACCTAGGGAAAACATGGAAGTTCGTTGATGGTGCAGGGATCGCGACTCAAGAGCAACAGAAAAAGTTATTGCCCCCTCTACCCGATGATTTCCAGCTACCCAAGCCAAAACAACCGAAGATTCTTCGGGACTAAAACCGGCTTGGACGACTTCGTTCTGAGAAAGATGGGCTGCCTCACTGCCGCTTGTATGGTTTTAACCGGACGTAGTCGCCCACTTGAAGCGACAGCCGTTCAACGATTCCCGCATGCTGGGGTTGATCCGCTAAATTCGTGATCTCCTCTGGGTCATTCTGATGGTCATACAATTCGCGACCCGCTTTCCCTTCCAACCACTCGGTATAACGATACCGTTCGTTCCGAAGCGAATAGCCCCAAGATTTTTTATTGTGCCAGACCTGAGTCACGGCAGGCTTAGCCCATTGAGCGTCATTCGGATCGACCAGCAGGGGTCGCAACGAGTGGCCTTCCAAATCCGTGGGCGGTTTCAAGCCACATAGATCGGCTAAGGTAGGATATAAATCGAGCAGCTCGACCGGCTTGAAACTCGTTTTCCCTTGAGCCATTCCCGGTGCGGAAATGATTAGCGGCATCCGGGCCGAACGCTCAAACGCCTTCCGCTTGTACCACAAACCTTTTTCCCCCAAGAAATAGCCGTGATCTGACCAGAACACAATGATCGTATTTTCCATCAACCCATTTTCTTTGAGGGCATCCAGTAAGCGACCCACCTGTGCATCAACAAACGAGTTACAGGCATAGTAGGCTTGCTTGCATTTGCGTGCCTGATCGACCGTCACGTCCTTAAAGTAGTACGGCCAGTTCTTCTGGTCTCGCTGAATGGCCATCGGCGGCACATCTGCCAGATCGCGCTTCGCTTCCTCCAAATCCGGCATCGAGATTTCATCAATCGGGTACTGATCAAAGTATTTCTTGGGCGCGACATAGGGACAATGAGGATTGTAAAACCCCGCCGCCAAAAAAAAGGGGCGATCCTTTTTCTCCTTAATCAACTCGATGATTTTGGAGGCGACCAAGCCATCGGTATGCTCTTCATCGCGACTCTCGGGATCCCACCAGGCCATCGAGATCCCCAGGTTCTTGTCTTTTTGTCGACCCGCACCATAGCGAGTGATGTTTTCTTGCTGCGACCGGTCGATACCCACCGGGTTGTAACGCTGGTCCCAAGTCTCTGGATCGTCGTTTCCGTCTGTCCCGATCTGGCTCGGGTTTCCGTAGTGGTAAATTTTTCCGGCTCGCGCTACAAAGTAACCATTGTTCCGAAATAACTGACCAAGTGTTTCCACGTCCGGATTCTTTTGCCGCAGCTCATGCTTCAACGTATGCATGTCGAGCGTATCGGGACGCAAACCGGTCATGATGCTAGCACGACTGGGGCCGCATAACGGTTGTTGGCAATACGCGCGATCGAAACGTACACCCAGCTGGCACAACCGCTCGAGGTTGGGGGTCACGACTTGCGAATTCCCAAAAGCGCTCAGGTCACAGTTCATGTCGTCTGCCGCGATGAACAGAACGTTCGGTTGATCGAATGCCCCCAGCACATGGGGCACCCATAACATGACCATCGCGATTACAAATCTTCTGCCCATTGTCTCTCTTCCTACAACGTTATCTTCTGAGGAGCACTGCCCACCTTGACCTTTTCGGAAACCACCTTGCCCGGCTCATCCCTGCCAGCCTTCACGGTAAACGCCCTACCCAGCGGGGCTTTGGGCGTAAACGTTTTTCCGTTTACACGAATCGTGTAAAGTATTTCGCCATTAGATGAATCGACCAGTTGCACGACCGGATCTTCAACGTCGAACGTTAACGTACCGAGATCTCCCCAAGAGCGCGGCGCGTAATTATCCACCTGCTCAATCGTTCTCGGCCAGCCAACATACTGCTTCGTCTCGGGCGATGTTATATCTACATTACGGGGCCAACACTCCATCGTGATTTCACGCGTGTCTGTATTCAGTCGGACCACTCCAAAACCGGCCGAACGGGTGTTGAGTAAATTGCCGGCGGGGGTTTTTTGTGGATTGGCAGCCGCGTAATTGGTCACTTTGTTATTAAATCCATCGAGGTGGTCTCCGGTATAGTCAGGCGCTCCTTGCTCACGATTCTCACCGGGTGCCAACGGCTCCCACCAACGAAGATACAGGTTGGCGATGGACGGAACACAAAATGACCAGATGGCATCCCCGTGTTCTTCGACTCCATGCTGAAAAATGGTTGCCAAATGCTGATCGCCAGCGCAGTGAAAGGCAAAGCCTTTGCGTAGCGTTTGCAAGGCGCGGTTCCGACCCGACTGAGGCCAACCATTAGAATCCATATCGGCGTGCAGCCGACCGTTAGCACTCCCGTGAATATGGGCTCCCCCACAAAAGATCGTAGCCGACAAGACGACCTTGAGCTTGGCGGAACGCCAATCCTGAACCCATTGATCGAGAAACGCGAGTTGCCGCTGGCCCAATAGAATGGCCCCTTCTATATCGACACTGGACGGATCGTAATCCGGATTGCGAATATGATCCGGACGAGGCCCCTGCTTCGGTACACGACCGGCCGGTCCCGTTTTGAATTTACGATCCTCGATAATGGCAAAATCGATATTGCCCCAATTCAAATTGGTGAACCAGACACCGATCCCTTGGCCGATCTGGTGCGGATCGACCGGGTCAGGAAAGTGACTGGTTTGAGCACGCTCCACTTCTTTGACATAAATGCCCGGCTGTGAATAACCGCCGTCGGAAGCCCCTCGAAGAGTCGACACTTTCCCGCTCTCGCCCCACAGATTGGGCTGTCCTGCATCGTGGTCATCCGGCAAACAGATCGTCGGTCGATCTTTAATGATCTCGCCAAACTCACGTCCAAATTTCAACCAAGCTGCATAATGTTTGGTGTGGTTGTAAACCTGGTCTCCCGAAAAGAAGAGTAAATCGGCATCGATTTTTTGAACGTTCTCGACAATATCCTGACGGGAAATATCACCGCCATGGCTCGGCTGAATCGAGTTCCCCGTAAACGCCGCCACAACAATTTCATCTTTATCAACCGGATTCTTGCGAATGACTCCCTCGTACCTCGCCTCTGCACCATGCGCAACACGATAATTGTAAGCCCTCGAGTCATCCCATTGCTCAACACGAAACGGCGCGGTCCAACCGGGTTGGATAACCTCTGTTTTGGCGACCTCGATCCACTGACCATTCTTTTCGATCTCCAGACGAACAACGGGGCTATCGCCCTCATCCAAAGGGTAAAGCTGGGCTGTCAGCTTGAGCGTATTGTCATGGACCGTGTACAGTGCGAAACAAATCACATCCTTGGGCGCGACCTCAGGAATCGTTAGGTCGGCCCACTTTTTCTTCTGCTGATTTTGTTTCTTTTGTTGCGCTTGCGTGGTCCCTGTCAAAACAAGAAGAACACAGGCGAGAGTGAGGTAATTAATCCAATTCATCGTTTCTCCCAATCAATTGCTCCAGAAGACTCCAGTTTAATGCACGTTCGGTCGCTTGCCTATCGAAGGGCAGCGTATCGCGTTTTGAAGAGATTCCTTCGCGCGCCGGCTCACTCGCCCATTATTTCCTTTTTTGGACGGCTCCATGCCAGAAATAAATAGAGCGGGAGCAGGAAATGTGGAGCACGCAACACGGCTTCGTGAATGAATTGATCAGCACCCCAATAATGCAGACTGGAATCCATTCCCGCCATGGGGCGCGCCAGTGATGTCACCAAACCCCAAACAAACGCGTACAACACCGCCGGTCGACGCGCCCAAGGGAGGCAGATTCCAATGCAAACTAAAACGTCAATCGCACCGACCAAGAGAAGGATCTTTTTGGTGGTTTCATAGTCCACCTCTAAAATCACCGTGATCATCCCGTAGAAATTTCCCGGTGTGGGCCATAAACCCAATGCATAACTGCCATGGCCGATAAAGGTCAGGATGACTGCCACCACAGTCAAGGCAATGGTCGCCCGATGACGCACTCCAACAACAAGTGCCAAGACTAGAATCAATGGACTCAATACCTGCCCCCCCTGTTCGATCAACATGGGTAATTCATTTTGAGCGGCCGCGTATTGGGCGTAGCTCAACACACTCAGCAAACCTGCTCCACCCACCAAAGCGGTCATTTGAATCCAAGACCCTCGGCGGACGGTGAAGGTCAGAATAGTGCAAGCGAGATATAACCATCCCATTCGAGCACCCCAGGTCTGAACCAATCCATCATTCGCACCCGATCCAACAAATTCATCCCAACTGACGCCGAACCACTCGGCAACGGCGTAGGTCGTATCGTGCCACAAAAGGATGCCATACGGCCCCTCCCAATAGAGGTGCACCCAGGTCCAACCGCCGAAACATAAACCGGCTGCCAGCCGCAATATCATCAGCAGCATCGCATCAGATTTCATTGAAGAAAGGATACTTAACATTGCGACCATGCGAGGAATCTCAAGCTTGTTCTACGAGGGCTAAACATTTTTTTTTGGCGTGCGAAAATATGACAATAGACTCATCAAAAATTATGATTATCCTGACACATGCGAGTCGTATTTCCCAGTAGCTTGGACCAGGCTTTGAATCGTCTTATATTTTCTATCAACTCGGGCAGAGCGGGTTCCAAATACCTAAGTACTTTATTGGGCACGGCCAAAGAGGTTCATAGTTTCCACGAACCGGCTCCCGATATGGCAGGGCGATACGTCAAATACCTCCCCGTCAAAAGGCACACACTTAAAACGCTTTTAGTCTCTTTGCCCGTTGCTCGCAAGAAACTTCGCAAAGTGGAAACGATTAAAAAAAAGCTTGAGGTTATGGAGCCTGGCGAGATCTATGCGGAGACCAATTTCCAGTACATCTTGTCTTTCTATGACGCGATCGAATCTCACTTTCACGACCAATATCATGTCGTATTAATGCGTCGACATTTACCTAAAGTTCTCAAGAGCTGGATGGAATTAGGGTGGTTCCGCGCGGGCCATCGCCCCACCCGTTACTGGTGCTATTCGGCCGTCGCTCCCAGCCGTGCAGTCCCCCCGGTAGCATCGATGCGAGAATTGGACAGTTTCGATCAGTGCATCGCTTATTTAATTGATATCGAAGGTCGTGCCCAAAGGTTTTTAAAAGATTTTCCTAACGTTCCCGTCACACAAGTCCGCTTGGAATCACTCTCTTCGCCGGAGCTCGTCCGTCGCCTTTTTAATCAGCTAGGCATTACCCCAACTAAAGAGACCTTTAAAAAAGCAGGAGAAGTGATCTGGGCAAGGACCAAGCAAAAAAAGAAGGTAGGCCGCCCGGTAACGGAAGATTATTGTCGTCAGCGAATCCACCAATATTTTGAACGGTGCCAACGTCTCGGGATCGAGGTGCCTCACCTTTCGCAAATGGACCCGTTCGATCCTCGGGAATGAGCGAGTCCTTCATTCGGCCAAGCCTGGCTTTCGTTCATCTCACATTTTCTTTAGCTGGAAGAGCGACGCAGCGTCGGCCTCCTAATTCTCGAAAATTCGACTATGATGTCACTATTGAATTTCCGATCCAGTCAGACGTTCCACCCACCTACTAAAAAAGAGCTTCCAATGCAGTTCAAAATTTTATTGACGTTGCTGACGAGTCTGTTAGTCTCTCAAGCCAGTCGCGCTCAAGACACTCGCTCCGCTGATGATCGCTATCAGGCTCTGGTGGCCGAGGTTGACGTCGCAAATGAACAGTGGAACGCGAGGGTGGCTGAGTTGCGAGCCGCTGAAAAAAGAGGGGGAGACCCGATACCGGCCGAGGCGTTTCAATCACCGTTGATTCCTTTTGTACCCCGGTTCGACGCGATCGCGCATGAATACGCCGGTACACCCGACGCGATTCCATTTTTGACATGGCTGGCTCAGAACGCGCTCCCCATGGTCGGGGCCGAGCGTAAAGCGGCCAAAGACGCGGTGCGAACATTAGTGACCACCCATCGGACCTCACCACGGTTAGAGGATTTAGAATGGATGGTGGGACGGCTCGATTATTTTTATGACGAACAACAAGCTATGAAGGTTGGATTACAGCTCGAGAAAGAGTCGCCCAGTCCAAAAGTCCGCGCCTACGCTACTTTTTCTCGAGTGAGTGCGACAATCAATAAAGCGCCGGTTGACTCCGAGACGTTTCGGTCAGCGAAGTCTGAGATTTTGACCGTACTCGACGGGATCGAAATTCCCGATCTGGCTTCAGCAGTGAAAACCAGAATCAAGATGCGTGAGAATTTTTCGTTGGGGATGACACCCCCTGACATTAAAGGACTCGATTTGGACGGGAAGTCGTTCGCACTTTCGGATTATAAAGGAAAGGTTCTATTCATTGATTTCTGGGGAGACTGGTGAGGTCCTTGCCGGTTGTTATACCCACACGAGCGGTCGCTCGTTAATGAAATGCAAAATCGCCCCTTCGCTCTGATTGGCGTCAATTCCGACGACCTCGATCGCGCCCAAGCGGCCGTTCGAGAAAATAATATCAACTGGCGCAGTTTCCAGAACCAACCCGAAGGTCGTACAACCTCGATCTCCGATGACTGGCTCCTATACAGTTGGCCGACCATCGTTGTCCTCGATGCGGATTTCAAAGTCCGTTACCGGGGTAGCGATTGTGATGAAGCCACGGCAATAACGCGCAAGCTGGTCTCTCAGTTGGATGGAAAAACCACCGAAGCCGATGGCCAATAGTCTTTGACTAACCCCGTTGTTATTTCCAAAACAAGTCGTCTCAAGGTCTCCAACTGCAAATTGCTATGCTCTCATTTCAACTTCCTCTACCAAACGGGGACGTCTCTTTTTTCCTACTCTTGTCGGACGATCATCAGAAAATGTTGGGAGAAATCGACATGCCGACCAGTGGTCTTACCATTCTGCAGCGGAACAGATGGTCTTAACATTGGTGTCGAACAGGCAGGCCTCAAGCCTTCACGTGCCGTCGAAGTAAACAAAGACTGTAGAGCGACATTGGCAACAAAAAACGATACTACGTTTGATCGCAAAGCACATAAAAAAGACGGTGACTCGAACCACGGAAAATCATCCGCCTCTCGACAGCAACTCACAAAACGCATACTTTATAGGGGTCAAACCACATGCGGGTGTGGCGGAATTGGCAGACGCGCTAGATTCAGGTTCTAGTGGGGGCAACCCCGTGGAGGTTCAAGTCCTCTCACCCGCACTGCAAGACGGGGGCATTGACGAGGATACACCCCCACCTTGCCGGCTTCAGCCGGCCAATTCAGCTTTATAAAAAATTAGCGGAACAGTCGGAACCGTTTCTTAGGCGACTCGCAATTCATTCGCGTACCGGTCCTGACAATGTCGGGAAGCGCTTTACCGTCAGCCGTTGTCCTTTTGATCACCAACTCATGGTGGTTGTGATCGGTGCAGGTAAAGGCAGCGACCTGTTTGGTCACCGTGCCGTCCATATGGAACGTCGAACCGGTGATTTTAAAAGTCGTGCCTGGCCCAATCATTTCGTCTTTAGGCTTTGAGATCCGCAACCGAGAACGCGAGCCATCTTCCATCTGGACAACGCCAACCCACTGGCCACTTGCGGGGTTAAATCCCCAAACGGCCGTATGATCTTCACCCACAACAACATTACAGCCCCCCTTCGATCCACGAATCTTGATCTCAGAGGTCTGAGTCTCCCCCTCCTCGGTTAGATCGATTTTCCAAGTTCCCTGAAAGTAACTATAGTACTCCACAAAACGATTTTTTAATGAATCTTCACCCGCGTCATCCGCAGTTGATGCATTCACATTAAACATCAAATTGATCGCCGCTAAACACAAGAAACTACCCAGTATGGCTTTCATCGAATCCCCTTTCGGAACGCCTTGTTGATACAGAATGTGTAAGATTTCGTTTATGGTGCTGGAACATAAGACGCTCGAGACTGCCTGTCAATCACCGCCTTTTTTTAGGTGGTAGCTATTAGCCAACCCGTGTGAGACTCTCCAGTTGCAATACAATTGCAACTGCGATAAATTTGCCTTTATACCGAGAGTGCAACGTGATCAAAATTGGCCCGTACGAAACAAGGGCTCGATTCCACAAACTCAATCCACCATCGCCTTTGCGTTCGACATCATGAGACCATTTAGCGAAACCCCTCGCCTTCCTGTCACCGTTCTCTCCGGTTTTCTTGGTGCCGGTAAGACCACGTTGCTGAATCACGTCCTTACCAATCGAGAAGAGAAACGTGTTGCCGTTATCGTCAACGATATGAGCGAAGTCAACATTGACGCAGCACTCGTTCGTGACGGAAAAGCAAATCTATCGAGAACGGACGAACAGTTGGTCGAAATGAGCAACGGCTGCATCTGTTGCACACTCCGAGAAGACCTACTTCTTGAGGTGGCTAAACTAGCTCGCGAAGAACGTTTCGACTATCTACTCATCGAATCGACCGGCATAAGTGAACCGATGCCTGTTGCCGAAACATTTACCTTTGCCGATGAAAGGGGAAATAGCCTTTCAAGCCTAGCAGAATTGGACACGATGGTTACCGTGGTCGATGCCGGCAACTTTTTCAAGGATTTCGGATCTTGGGAGAATCTGACCGATCGGCGGCTTGGTGTGAACGAAGATGATCGTCGCAACATTGTTGACTTGCTTGTGGATCAGATCGAGTTCGCCAACGTAATCATCATCAATAAGACCGATTTGGTGTCGCCTATCGAGTTAGAGCAACTCGAGCAGATCATTTGTCGCCTAAACCCTGGGGCCAAGATCCTTCACTCTCTTGAGAGCCGTGTTCCTTTGGAAGACGTTATGGGAACCGGCCGTTTTCGACTGAGCGAGGCAGAATCGGCGCCGGGCTGGTTAGAGGTCCCTCGGGGCCAGGAAGAAACCGAGACCGAAGAGTACGGCATCAGTCATTTTGTGTACCGGCGTGATCGGCCATTCCATGCCGCACGTTTTTCCGAGGCCATGAGGAAAGGCTTTAGCGAAGGTCAACCCATGAATGGCGTTTTGCGAAGCAAAGGCTTGATGTGGATCGCTTCGAGAAATAATTGGGCCTACGACTGGTCCCAGGCAGGCAGCTCGGTCCGGATGAATCCCGCTGGCTTATGGTGGGCGGCTGCTCCCCAAGACGAATGGCCAGAGGACCCCGATGCAATCGCCGAAATCAACGCGAAGCTCACGGGCCCTTTTGGTGACCGCCACCAAGAATTGGTGTTCATCGGACATGAAATGGACGCAACGCGGATTACCGAATCCCTCGATCAATGCCTATTAACTGATTCAGAGTTGGCTTTGGGGCCTAATCGATGGAGAACGTTTGATGATCCATTCCCACCCATTGAGGAGGATCTCGGATAGCGTCACGATGGAGAAGCGGTGATGCATGCGGCACTGCTTCTCGGACGAAAATTCTCTATAAACGAAATTTCTCTATACTCGATCCCTTCGCGCCTAATCCTCGAGGTTTAACAACAAGCCGCCGGCAATCTCTAAGATTTTATGGAAACGAAACGCTAATGAATAACGAAAATGTCATTCCTGAAACTTATGATCAATGGCGATACTGTATCGAAGTCCTCGGTAAGGTTGAGTTGACGCCAGCGTATCTCAGTGAACGGTTGGCAGTATTAGAAGATCATGACCACATCGAATGCAAAAAATTTGCAAAACTCTACGGGCAAGAACAACTTCAGCGCACCGTTTCATGGTTCCGTCGCGCAGCCGGCAATCCGTCATAGGCCTCGTCGGGCTGTGAACGCTTTACTCCTTTTCACGGGCGAACCCTTGCTCGATTCGCTCGAGAATTTCAGCCGCTTGTTTGGTTGCCGGGTATTGCTCCAAAACCTCTCTCATCATCGTGGCCGCGTCTTTTATTTTAAAAATGCGAACAGATAAGCTATAGCGATTACGATTACACGCAACAGCATGCAACCGCGACCGAGCGGTTTAGATTTTTTCTCCGTCGCTTTCTTCCAGTTAAAACAGGCATTCGTTTTCGTATGATTCGCATTCCCAACTCAACTCTTGGTAAAACAAGTAAGTTCACCAAAAAAACCAACCCCTCTTTTCTTCTTGCGCTCGCTGATACAATGAATCGAGTACAAAAAACCAAATCCGAAAGAGATAGCAACCACCCCTCCCGAAAACGGTTTTCAACCAAGGTGTTCACATGGAACCAGAGCAATCGATCAAAACGACTATCCAAACCTATTGTGACGGGCTTTACGAATCAGATGGTAAAAAAATCCATCAGGCATTCCACCCCAAGGCGAAAGTAACCGGTTACTTTCATGGCGAACTGGCCGAATTTACCGTTGAGAGTCTCGCCGAAATGGTCGATAAGCAGACCCCCTCCGACGCGGCGCAGGAGTTGCCAAAACTTTGCGAAATCATCTCGCTTAGCCAGGCCGGCCAGACCGCCGCAGCAGTCGTCCGGGATCGATTTATGGGCCTCACGTTTTTGGATACTCTCTCCCTGCTCAAAGTGGATAACGATTGGGTGATTTACAACAAGCTATTTCACGTCGAAGCATGAGCGAGGATAAAAATGTGCTGAGAAATAGGTTTCCCCGTGAACAAGGCAGGCAAGCTGGCTCTGTCACCATCCTGCCCTATCTCTTTCTTGTCACCGGAACTTGTCACGCGCGCTACCCGATTACCCGTATTGCTGTGTGACTCACTACCTCTACCACTCGTTGAAATCTCGGTGGCGGAACCTGCCCCGAGGGAAGCCCCTTCGATCGAAGGGAAGTCACCTCGAGCAAATCCGTTTGGTTCAAAAGTCTTTCTGATGCCCTCGTCAACCAAGAGGGCATGTCTGGAAAAATCGGAGTGATATCGCCTAACAACAATAGGAAAATCGGGCTTTGGTCTGTCATGAATACGCTGTTGCTACCCAGCGAAGCCGCTTGGTTGGCTTAATACTTAATATATTCCGAGTCTTTTCGCGATACTCGGGGATGACGGAGATCGCGGTAGCGGAAACGGCGATGAGTACGGTGTGACTTCCACATTAATTCTCATGCGGAACTCGAGCCTCTGGGCCTCCTTTTTCGAGCTGGGCGAGTCAAACACCTAACTCGGGAGGCCGCAGTAACGGGTTTGCCATTTGGGCTACGGTTGCCCAATACTTAACCTCGGTTGGACTGAAACATCCCAAATATTAAACTCAGACCAATGGTGAGAACCACACTGCCGATGATTGATATGTGAAGATGGAAGAAAAAATTGAGCGATATCAACACAACAATAAAAATGGCCAATTGCCCAACAATCTTGTTCATCCGCAGTCCCTTGTAAATTTAGAGGTCTTAGAATTTTTGAAGGTTGAATTCTCCCAGATCGACCGGCGGCCGACAACTCGTAGGCCGTCACCAACGTTCCCCATTGAAGGGGTGACCTCACTGCACCCAAACATGAAACCAATATGAAACCACCCAACCTTTGTGTAGATGCGATCCCTAGAACCCTTGTTTCAGTCACGTCGGTCGCTAAATTAGATATCGTATCCTATCCGGAGTAGACTCTCATGAAACGACGTGATTTCCTCAAAGCGACCGCAGGTGCTGGTGCCCTCGGCCTGACCGCATCCCTTGCTCGCCCACTTGTGGCCATGCCTTCTAACTCAAAATACAAAGATACGATCGGACTTCAGTTGTGGACGGTTCGCAATCAATTGAAGGAAGACAAACAGGCAACGCTCAAGGCGGTTGCCGATGCCGGCTACCATCAGGTTGAATTCGGTGATGTTGGCCAAGGCCTCGAACTTGAACCAATTTGCAGGGAATTGGGCCTGAAGATGACCTCGTCGTTCATCAACTGGCAATCCATCTGTAATCCCAAAAACAAAAACGCCCCTTCGCTTGAATCGCTGATCGAGGATGCCAAAAAACTAGGGTTAAAACACCTTGTCTTTGGCTACATCGCCAAGGACTATCGTCAAACAGCCGATCAATACAGAACCTACATCGAACGCTCCAATCAGTTCGGGGAAATGTGCCAGAGCGCTGACATCCAGTTGTGTTACCACAATCACGCCTTTGAGTTCGAAAAACTCGAAGGTGATAAGACAGGTTTTGATCTGTTCATCGAAGGCTTTGACCCCAAAAACTGTAAATTTGAATTAGATGTCTTTTGGGCCAAGATTGGCGGCTGGGCTCCTTGCGAAACGTTAAAGCGGCTTGATGGGCGCGTCTCACAAGTGCATCTCAAAGACTTAAAGACCGGCGCTCAGGTATGCTACGACGAAGGTAAAGTACCCCATGATGCCTTTAAAGAGCTGGGCAATGGTTCGATCGATATGGCAAAAGTCATGGCGATCGCCGAACAGATCGGCGTCGAGCAATGCCACGTGGAACAGGATCAATCGCCCAATCCCATCACGAGCATTAGCCAAAGCATCGCGCATCTCCACACGCTATAAATGCTGGAAATCGATCCACCATTACGTTTGTAAAAAACCCCGTCACAAAATGTGTGAGGTTTCGCCGGGTTGAATCGATTTCATGCAAAAAATCGCCGATTATTCGCCCATTTAGAGACGTAAAAATCCGCTCCGGTTAAAATCCTCTCAAGACGAAATTTTGATATCGAATTTGAACGCGCTTTGAAATCGATGTAAACTATAAAAAGATCGATTGACGGTTCACCCCCCACTGTTTCGGTGAAATGAAATGAAAACATATCATCTGATGGTTTGCATAGCCCTAGTCTTCTCCCCAAGCACATTTGCTTTTGGGCAATACGGATTCAATGTTCCCGTCACTCCTCCCCCTTCCAATCGCGCGGTAACGCCATCCAATGTCAACGCCATGCCGATCAATCGATCAGGGCCAAATGTTCCCGGAAACACTTCGTCCAGCGTGAGCGAGTACCAGCGATTACTGAGCAACTTAAATGCGATGCAGGCGGTCGACTCCTCCAGCAATACCTCTCAGGATTGGTTTGTCGTTGGAGGTATGATCCCTCGGCGTGACGGAAGTGTTCAGGTCAAATTCAGCAAGTTTCAAGGTGAGACCTATGTCGCCCAACGAGTCGCTGAGTTTGTTCAACTGAATAATAACAATTGTCGTTATCAGATTTTCGGACGTGCCAATGATGAGAAAGTCGCCGAAGACATGGTGGACGATCTCGTCACCGCCCGCGTTCGTTACAACTCGAAGGTACGCCAAGCTCGAATTGCCACCCGTCAGGCTGAACTAAATCGCCAGCGAATGATGGCTAATTCACAAAGCGGTGGCTTTGGCGGCTATGGTGGATTCAGCACCTATGGAGGTGGAGGAATCACCGGCGGCGGTAATTGCGGCAGTGGCAGCGGCTGAGGTAGCTAACCAACGCTCGCAGTTGCGAGTCACGCCAATCCCAATCTTCGCCCAAATTTTTCTTTTTCTTCGTTTATCCAAGAGTTCGTTCCCTACATGATTCCAAGGGTGAGCTCACCAACCTAAACAACCGAGAATATCACCATGCGCCCTTGCTTGAAAACCAAAATAATGGCAATCCTATGCTTGGTTGCGGCCCTTAACTTGCATTGCTTCGAGGTCCTTGCCGAAGATTCGCTGCACTCGACCACGCAATCGACCGAACAGGATACGGATTTACTAAGGGGCAAATGGAAAGGGAGTTGGGTAAGCTGCAAAAGCGGACACACCGGACGCTTGAACGCCACTTTTTGCCGGATCAACAACACTCAAGTGGAAGCAAAATTCACCGGGACATTCGCAAAATTCCTTCCGTTTCGTTACAAGGCAACCCTTAACATCGTAAACGAATCAGACGGAGTGATTCAATTGAAAGGCTCTCGCAAGCTAGGGCCGCTGATGGGCACCTTCACCTACAAGGCAATGCTCTCAGCAGACGAATTCAGCGCAACCTATCAGTCCAAAAGAGATACGGGTCAGTGGAACATGAATCGAATAACCCACACCGGTTCTTAGAACTTGCCGGCCTCTACGCATTGTTCAAGCGATGAAACCATGAAGACGAGATGCTTGGGTCGCTCGATCACCTCCACTTTCATTTAACCCACGCCTCAAATCCGAAGGCCTTCACCCAATTAACGCCGTTGGTCGAGGAAAAGACGCCGCCCCCCGATGAACGCGCAATCCTTAGCACAAATCCCTCAAAAAACCACGTTTTTGCATTTTCGACTCAGACGTCCGTTTTCAATAAATTTTTGAATCCGCCTCGAGACTTCTATCGTAAATATCCCTTGAGTTACATTTCAACGCGTCCTGAAATGAAACTTGAACACCCAATAAACGTTCAATGGATAGGGATCATGAAAAAAATAGCATTTCTAACGCTCTTGGCCACTTCTCTGGTTTTAGGCTCTGATCTTCGTGCTCAGCAAAGCACGATTGTCGAAACGGCCATTGCTGCCGGGAATTTCAACACCTTGGTCACTGCCGTCAAATCGGCTGGCCTCGTCGACACACTGAATGGTCGGAAAGAATTCACGGTTTTCGCTCCGACCGACGCAGCTTTCAATAACATCGATCCTGCAACGCTTGAGTCGTTGCTGCAACCGGAAAACAAGTCACTTTTGACCTCGATTCTTACTTACCACGTCCTGTCAGGTCGTGTAGCGGCAAAGGACGCTTACGATCTCACCGACGCCCCGAGCGTGAACGGCCAGCGTCTCAATTTGAATTTCAAAGGCGATGCTCTGAGAATCAACAATGCCGTGATCACCACGACCGACATTCAATGCTCCAATGGAGTGATTCACGTCATCGATACGGTATTGCTCCCCGAACAGTCCACCGTCTTGTCGGTTGCTAACGATGCCGGAAACTTTTCGACCCTGCTGGCCGCTGTTGGTGTGGCTGGTTTAAATGACACTCTCAATGGACCGGGGCCCTTTACCGTACTTGCTCCCACCGATGAGGCATTCTCAAAGTTGCCCGAAGGGACAGTCACTAGTTTGCTACAACCAGAAAATCGAGAGCAACTAATCAACGTCCTTAAATATCACGTGCTTCCCGGGCGAGTCTACGATGATGAAGCGGTGGCCGCCGGCCGCGCCAACACGCTACTCGGTCCAAGTATCGACATCGGGCTTTCGGCCGATGGCATCTCGATCAACCAAGCGTCGCTCATCGCGAAAAATATAGAAACATCCAACGGTCTGGTTCACGTGATCGATCAAGTCTTGCTACCGTCCAAAATGTCACGACGTCAGGTCATGAATTCCTTGACCGCTGCGATCGATCGTGGTGTTCCAGTCTTCAACTCGGGTCATCATGGTCAGTGCTGCGATATATACATGAACGTCATGACCGAAATCAGCGAGACCGGAGTCGACAATATGGATGATCACGCCATGGCAATGGTGAAGCAGACACTCCGCAAAGCTCAACAAACTCATAGCATGACCCAACGCGCGTGGGTCTTACGCGAGGGAATGGACCAGCTTTATATGCAGGCCGGGCGAATGTCCGACCGGATTGGTCGCTAGAAGGAATCCCCGTCCGGTCGGTCCGAAAGGAGGATCGATTGGTTGACACACGGCTCGATTAAGTAAAAGCTCAAGTGAGATCTCCTTGAAGATGAAAATGATTTACGTTGTTGCCATCGCTCTATTTTTAGGACTCGGTTATCTGGTCTGGAAAGCTTCCTCACGAAATGCTTACGAGTCGGCGTCCTATAGGGTGTCTCAATCCACCGGTCCATTTGAGATACGCGATTATCCTGATCTTCATCTGGTGACGACATCGACAGACATGGATGCCGCCGGGAACGATGGCAGCTTCATGAGGCTATTTCGCTACATTAGCGGTGGCAATGACGAAAAACAAAAGGTCGCTATGACAACTCCTGTGTTTATGGATCCCAATCAGTCTGGTACCGGTGGCCAAATGGGGTTCGTCCTGCCGAAAAAAGTTGCGAAAATTGGAGCACCTGAACCGACGGGCGAAGGGGTCCAGCTGCGAGTCCGCGACGGCGGCCAATTTGCCGTCATGCGGTTCGCTGGCAGAATGGATTCAAATGATCGGACCGCTGCTGAAAAGAAGTTGAGGGACTGGATGTCTCAGCAAAGGCTATCGGGCGAGACCAACGCTGAATTTGCCGGGTATGATCCTCCCTGGATCCCTGGCTTCTTGCGACGAAATGAAGTGCTGATCCGTCTCCTCTAATCGCCGCACGTTTACTCAACAGCCTTGGCCAGCTCGATTCAACCAGAAACGTTGAAAGTCAAGCACGCTCCTGACGCCTTAAAATATGTCGTTGCGTACAGGATGCGATCAAGCAACAATGGTGTCAGTGAAACCCCACCACCTTGCACTCTTGTACTCTAGTGAGATAAGCCGAACATGTCGCACCGGATGGACCGTCGTAAATGGTTGATTGGTTCAACTACCCTGGCAGCTACCGCTGCGATTGCCGATTCCGCCACTGCGGACACCTTGCCCTTGTTCCGTCCCAAACCTAGTGCGACATCCCAATCTCCGGCATCTTTTCGGTACTGCCTGAATACCAGCACCCTTCGCGGACAAAATCTACCGCTCACCGAGGAAATCAAGATTGCCTCCACCGCCGGCTACTCTGGCATCGAGCCTTGGATTCGCGAGATCCAGGCGCATATCGATCAAGGTGGTCGCTTGAAAGACTTAAAGAAACAAATTGCCGACTCCGGTTTGACGGTCGAAAGTGCCATTGGCTTTTCGAACTGGATCGTTGATGACGAAGGTCAACGTTCGGCTGCACTAGAGCAGGCGAAGCGGGAAATGGATTTAGTCCGCCAAATCGGAGGCACCCGAATCGCCGCACCCCCAGCGGGCGCCACCAATCAGGAAGATCTTGACTTAGGTGCTGCAGCCGTTCGGTATCGCAAGTTATTGGAGCTCGGCCGAACGATGGGTGTCACCCCACAGCTTGAACTTTGGGGTTTTTCAAAAACACTCAGTCGGCTCGGTGAGCTCGCTCATGTCGCGGTTGAAAGCGGGCACCCCGATGCCTGTGTGATGCCGGATGTCTACCACATTTATAAAGGCGGCTCGGATTTCAATGGCTTAAATCTTTTTAACGGGAAACAGATTCACGTATTTCACATGAACGACTATCCCTCCCAACCTCCGCGCAATCAGATCAATGACGCAGCCCGAGTTTACCCGGGAGACGGTGTTGCGCCGTTGGCCGATATTTTCCGCACGCTTCGGGCAATCGGATTTGACGGCGTACTATCTCTAGAGCTCTTCAACCCTAATTACTGGAAACAAGATGCCCTCACGGTCGCGCAAACTGGGCTCGCGAAAATGCGGCAAGCAGCCGGAGAGTAATCCGTTCGGTTAAGACTCCCAAAATTGGATAGAAAATCCCATCCCTGGTCCCCGCCCAACCTGGGAAACGGTCCTATTTTCCCTGTCAAAAAGCCTACCTGAAAGCGATTTGTTATAATTTGATGTATGTTTAAAAATTTGCCCCAACCAGGCAGCACCGTCGGCGATAAAAAGGGTTATACATGGTAGATGCAAAGGTGCTGGACCCTTCCTAAAAATCACCTTCTCCGCAACTTGTTCGAACGCTTCATCACTTTACGTGGAACAATCATCATGAAATCCGTTTCCTTCTCGCTCTGCGTTGGTTTTGTGATGCTGGGTATCGTGTTGGGTTCAAGACCCCTTAGCACAACGCCACGACTCGAACCGACCGAGTTGGTCGAATCGGTAGGCCGTCTTCAAACGAATCGCAGGCCAACTGCGACTGGTCACCGATCATTCCTTAGTCCTCACGCCTCTCCGATTGCCAGTCGTGGCGATTTTGTTTTCGTGGTCAATACCCCGGCAGACACTCTCGATGTGATTGACGCCAAGACCCACAGCGTCGCCCACCGAATTCGGGTCGGAGTGGAACCCGTAAGTGTGGCCATTCGCCCTGATGGCAAGGAAGTCTGGGTTGCGAATCACATCTCAGATTCCGTTAGCGTCATCGATCATGATCCAAAAAGTAAAACCTACTTACAGGTCATTGCGACGATCCAGGATTTTGGACGACGTAAGCGTTCTACCCAATTTGACGAACCCGTGGGCATTGCATTTGCAAGCAACCAAAAAGCGTATGTAGCACTCTCGTCTGAAAATGAAATTGCCGTTGTCGATGTGGCTTCGCGAGATGTTGTGAAGCGACTAAAGATTCGTTCTCAAGATCCACGTGCGATCAAAGTCCGTGGAAATCGTTTGTATGTCATTCCCTTTGAGTCGAATAATAAAACGCAGCTTTCAGGTGGTAATAAAAACGACATTGACGGTGATTTAGTTACGTTTGACGCTTGGAACCATTCCATTGAAAATAATAATGTTCTCTCGCTCGGCCATGTCGTCGACATCGTCAAGCACCCCAACGTTCCCGATCGCGACCTGTTTGTTTTCGATACCGAGACCGACAAGCTGATCGAAACCGTCGACACGCTGGGGACGTTGTTGTATGGAATTACAATCGACTCTCATGGGCGAGTGTATATCGCGCAAACCGACGCACGTAACGACACGAATGGTCGGTCGGGAACCAAGCAACACGGTTTGAAAGAATTAGACAACCGCGCCTTCTTGAACCAAATCACCACGGTTGAATTTGATGGGGACTCCGCTGGAAATCCAGAATTCATCAACCTCGAGCCCTTGCCTCCTCAACAACCCAAGGCTGGTGATGCCTTGGCCACTCCCTTTGCGATTGAGATCAGCGACAACGATCAGACCCTGGTCGTTTCTGCTGCTGGTTCGGACAAGATTTTTACGGTCGATGCCAAGACGGGACAAATCTTAGGGCGCGTTCAGGTGGATTCTGTTCCCCGAGGAATCGCCCTCGAATCGGATGAAAATGGCAAACCGAATCGCGCTTGGGTTCACAATGCGGTAAGCAACAGCGTCTCATTGGTCGACCTAAGGGAACCCGTTAATCTCGAAGTGGTCCACACAGTTAACCTCGAAGATCCTACCCCAGAAGTCATTAAGCGTGGCCGAAAAGTCTTCAATACAGCCGCCGCCTCATCGACGGGCACTTTTTCCTGTGCCAGTTGTCACCCCGATGGGCATACGGATCAATTGCTGTGGGTCTTGGAAACGCCGATCGTATCCGGCGGTGATCAAATCATGCCTCGTAGCACCATGCCATTAAGAGGTCTCCGCGATACGGCTCCTTTTCATTGGGATGGTATTCCGGGAGATCCTTACGGCGGGAATAACAGCGCCAACATTCGCCGCAGAGTTGAACCAAACAGCGACCCCAATATTCCAGAAACAACCACGCGAGACGTAGTGGATGGCTCTTTAAAAACGACGATGATGATGGTTGGTTCCAAGACCGTCAACGATCAAGGGCAGGTGGGTTTGCTTTCATCGGCGGAACGCGATGACTTAGCAAAATTTCTGTTAGATATTCCTTTCCCGCCAGCTCAGCAACGCGCCTACACCAACGTTCTGTCGGACGAGGCTCGGAAGGGGTTCGAGTTATTCCATATCAGCGGTGATGACGATCCCTCGAGAACAAGCTTTAACGTCTGTGGTGACTGTCACCGAATGCCTTTTCTGGTTAGCACCAACACACCGGGAACCGGGATGGACGCGCCTACATGGCGCGGCGCCTACGACCGCTGGCTCATTTTACCTCAAGGCCGTTTAAATATCGTAGAGTTCGATTTCTTTCGACGGATCGCCGAGGGAGGGCTCGATGAACAAAGGATTTGGCAGCTATCATGGGGTGGCCGACGGAGATTCAACCCTGTTTGGAGTATGGTTTTAGAAGGCAGCACCGGCGTCTCAGGCGCTTTTGGCCGACAAGTCACCTTGAATCCAGATACCGCCCAAAGTGGCCGAACAAAAGATTTACTGGACGCTTTAGAACAAGCTGGCCGAGAGGGCGCGATTGTGCTGGAACTCGACGGGGTGCTGATTGGAACCGATAGTGCCAAGCCGATGACGTTTCAGTTTGACCCAGAACTTGAAGGTGGAAAGTATGTGAGAGTCCAATCGCATGTCCCCGTGCATCAAAACCCGATTACCATACCGTTCAATAGCCAATCTACGAGAACATTCGATCAAGACATCCACTACACGCGCCAGCAACTGGCTGAAAAAGCCATCAAAGGCTCTTTCTTAGGGACCTTTACGGCAAGACTTGCCAATAACAACCGCCAACAGAACCCTCAACCTGCTCTTTGGACCGAGGGTGATATTCATTCGCAGCGGGGGCATCAACGATTCCCTTTTCTTTATGAAGGTCGCCACCGCATGAAACTCAGCGGGCATCACATCGACGAAAACGCTCGGGTAATCGTCAACGGCCGAGCGGTCGAGGGAATAGTAGAAACGAGTGACGGGAATCGCGTGGAAATCGAACTCGCAAAATTGCCCGAAGAAGGGATTCATATGCTTCAGGTCCAAAATCCAAACGGCCTATTCAGCAATGACTTTATCTTCCGTGTCACCAAGGATCGAGCGGAATCCATAGCCGTCCGATTAGCCACTCGGCGCGCACGTGTTTCGTCACGTGTTGCAATATGGGAAGCCGTTAATGATGGCGATTTCAAGGAGGTTAAACGATTGGTTGCGCGTGGCAGTGAAATCAATTCTCGCCATCCGGAATCGGGCAACACACCACTGGGACAAGCGGTCACATATGGTCACCTCGATATTGCCAAGTACCTGATTGAGAAGGGAGCTCGTGTTTCAGGTAGCAATCGCGATGGCAACACGCCCCTGCACATCGCCGCATTCTTCTGCGATTTTGACATAGCCAGACTGCTTTTGGAGCAAGGAGCCAATCGAGGCAAGAAAAACAGAAGGGGCGAAAACGCCTTGGATGTCGTTTCCGGTTGGAGTGAACAAACTGCCAACTTTTATCGTGCGGTCGGCCCCAGCGTCAATCGCGAATTGGTCATTGAACAACTCCCCAACGATCGAAAGCGAATGGCGAAACTGATTGAAGAATTCAAGTCCACAGATCTTTAACGAAAAGCATTTCATGACCACATACAGCCGCCGTTCAAACCGATTCATTGTCTCGCTCATTCTATTCAGTGGCCTGCTGATAGCGGACTGCGCAGCTCAGTCAGAATCTTCCCTTTCTTGGACGCGTTTTCGAGGCGATCAAGCCGATGGCCTGGGAAGGGATAATCCCGGGCTTCCTCTGGCTTGGTCCACCGAGCAGAACATTCAATGGGAAACTGACATTCCCGGCTGGGGCTGGTCTTGCCCAATTGTGATCCACGGTCGAGTCTATCTGACCTCAGTCGTCAGTGATGAAGAGAACACGGCACCTACCAAAGGACTTTATTTGGGTGAGGGAGTACGCGATCCGGCCAAAGGGATTCATCATTGGATGGTCTATTGTTTTGACTTGGAGACCGGCAAACGGCTTTGGACCCAAGAGGCTCACACGGGTCGCCCTATCATTCCTCGACATCCCAAAAGTTCTTACGCTGCCGAAACGGCAACCACCGATGGCAAACGTTTGTACGTTCTATTTGGCGACGTCGGTTTGTACTGCTACGATCTCGATGGAAAGCCACTTTGGTCTAAGACGATTGAAGCGAAAAAAACTCTCTCGGACTGGGGTGCCGCATCATCTCCTGTCGTTCATCAGGGCCGAGTCTTTGTCGTTTACGACAATCTGGATAGCTCTTGGATTGCCGCCTTTGACGCGAAAACCGGCAAGGAACTTTGGAAAACGGCTAGAAAAGAATATGGAAGTTGGTCGACTCCGTTTGTTTGGGAGAATCAACTGAGAACTGAGATTGTGGTGCCTGGTAAAAACCGCAACCGCAGTTACTCGCTGACGGGAAAACTCTTATGGGAATTCGATGGACAGATGTCAAATCTTGTCATCCCTTCACCGTTTGCGGCCCATGGCCTTTGCTACATTGCCTCTGGCTACGTGGGAGATGCCAAACGACCCACCATTGCAATCCGGCCCGGCGCCAAAGGCGATTTGACACCCAAAGAGGGTGAGGAATTATCGAACAACGAATACATCGAATGGGTTCAACCGAGATCCGCACCCTACAACACAACACAACTTGTCTACGGAGACTACCTGTACACTTTGTTCGATCAGGGATTTTTCAGCTGCCACGATGCCCGAACGGGCAAAGAAATTTACGGCAAACAACGACTGAAACCTCGAGGATCATTCACGGCATCTCCTTGGGCCTACAACGGAAAAATCTTTTGCTTGAGCGAAGACGGCCTAACTTACGTGATCAAGCCGGGACCAGATTTCGAAATCCTTGCGACCAACGATCTTCAAGAACTTTGTCTTGCAACGCCCTCCATCGTAGGCAACAAATTGTTGATTCGGACAGTCTCCAAGTTGTATTGCCTATCCCATCAGGAAACGCCATCAGGAAAATGAGGGGGGCAGCGGCACCCTGTTCTACCGACCGCAATATCCCGTCCCCAGTGTGAAAAGGGGATGCGTTTTCCACGATCGATCCTTTTTCAACACAAAGATAATCTGCTAAAACCTAAGTCCCTGGCAGCGCGACTTCAAAACGCATCATAAAACCTCCACTCTTAAAACAGGCACCCTCTATGCTGTATGCAACTTTGATCACCCTTTCGATCGAATTTGCCTTGATACTGCGGGTCATGCTTCGTCACCACCGCCAACCAACAGCGAGGATTGCGTGGGTTGCGGTGATTGCACTGGTCCCCGCGGTTGGCTGCCTCACGTACCTCTTGTTTGGCGAGGTCAACATTGGCCGACGAAACATTCGACGACGAAAAAAAGTTCTCAAACGAATTCCCTCCCTGATGGAACATGTGAGTGAGGATGGAGGTTATTTGAAGGCAAAGATTCCCGCTCAATACCAACATTTGTTTCAAACCGGAACCTCCATCAGTGGCTTCGAAGCGCTCGGTGGAAACTCGGCTAAACTAATGGATGACTCCAACACAACAATCGATGCCATGATCGCCGACATCGACGCTGCTCAGGACCGGGTTCATCTACTCTTTTATATTTGGTTGCCAGATCGCAACGGCCTTAAAATGGTCGAGGCCCTGAAGCGAGCAGCTCTGCGGGGGATTCAGTGTCGCGTTATGGTAGACGGCTTGGGCTCTCGTGACATCGTCCGCTCCAAACACTGGCAAGAGCTAAAACGATCCGGCGTCCACACCGCCATCGCCCTGAAGATTGGCAACCCATTTTTAAGGGCAATCAAAGGACGAATCGATCTAAGAAACCACCGTAAAATCTTGGTGATCGATCGCATCATTACGTATTGCGGAAGCCAGAACTGCGCTGATCCCGAATTTCGAGTGAAGGCAAAGTACGCTCCCTGGGTCGATGCCGTAATACGTTTCAAAGGACCCGTTGCGCGGCAGAACGACCACTTGTTTGCTCGAGACTGGATGACGTTTACCAACGAAAACATTGAAAGTGAATTGAATAGTCCGGTGGTCGCAAACCACCCTGGTTTTCCAGCCCAAGTTGTTGGCACCGGACCGACTGTCCGCTACTCAGCCATGCCCGAGCTGTTTGAGTCATTGATGCACGCAGCCAGAAAAACACTCACAATCACCACTCCCTATTACGTGCCGGATGAATCTTTGCAGTTGGCTTTGTGCGCAACGGCCTATCGCGGTGTTGACACGCACATCATCTTCCCCGCCCGGAACGATTCGCGAATCGTTGGTGCAGCCAGTCGCAGCTATTACCTCGACCTACTAGAAGCAGGCGTCACCATACACGAATATATCCCTGGTCTCCTGCATGCAAAAACACTGACGCTCGACGGAGAAATCACCTTGATCGGATCGGCCAATATCGATCGGCGTAGTTTCGAATTAAATTATGAAAACAACATCCTTTTTTACGATCCCGACCTGACTCAAATCGTCTACCGTCGACAGCAGCAGTACATGGAACGATCAAAACAGGTCACACAAGAAATGGTGACAAAATGGTCGATGATCGAACGACTTCGGAACAACACCATGGCGGTAATGGGTCCGCTTTTATAAAACAGTCTCGGGCTAAAGCTGGGAATCCATCGGAACCAATAAGAGCAAGTCCGCGGCAGCCCGACGTTTTTTGGAAACCATTGGCTCCGCATCCGTCTCAAAGATGAGCTTGCCATTTTGGGTCGTGACCCAAGCGACACGCCCGTCTGGCCGCATCACAACTTGCCAACTGTTACCGGGTGAAAGATCCTGTTCAATGCTGCCCCTTACCGCTTTAGCCAAATCCACGCTTTCTACCAAAAACCCCATTTCCGTGTTCAAGTTCACAGACCGAGGGTCGAGGTTGAACGAACCAACATAAACTGTTTTTCGGTCGAAGACCGCGGTTTTGCAGTGCAATCCAAAAACTGTCTTGTGCTTGGCTAACTCTTCCGGCGTAAACAGCTTACGCTCCGACGCCGCATCCGGGCGCATTTCAAACAATTGAGCGCCCGTGGCCAAAATCTCTTTGCGCTGTTTCCAATACCCTACAAAAGCAGGAACATGATTGTTGGAGGCCAAAGAATTAGTTGCCAAGGTGATATTCACCCCTCGGTCGTTGGCCTGCCTCAATAATGCCAAGCCCTCCTCTAATAACACTAGATAGGCTGTTTCGATTTGCATCTCCCGCGACGTGTGTGCCATCAACTTACCCAGCTCCACACTGGTTTGATGCAATTCGCGATGTGATTGGGGGGCTCCGTCTAAGTTTGGGACCGCATCAACCAACAAACGACCTTGCCCCCAGAACAAGTCGCCCTCGAGGCGCTCCCTTTGTATCGCCAGTTCCCGCGGGATATCAAAAAAACCGGGCGGGTAGTTGGCTGAATCTTTCGCGAATCTCGTCAACCGACTCCACTGCGATTGATCCTCTCGATCCGTCGGCTCAGAAGCCACCACTTCCTCGATGGGAACGGTCCAATCGCTGTTCCAATAGAGGTCGAAGGCCGCATTGGTGCTTGAAACAACGGGTCCCAACGCCATGAGATCACGACAACGAAATACGAACGGTCCAGGATATTCAAAATATTCGTTGGCAATGTTTCGTCCGCCCACGATCGCAAAACTGCCATCTACAATGAACGACTTGTTGTGCATCCTTTGGTTTAGTACTTTGAGATCTTTGACATAATCAAGCCACCGTAACGCCACTGATTCGTGTTTGGGACCGAACGGCTTGTAAAGTCGCAATTCTACGTTCGGGTGAGCGCCAAACTCAGCCAAATACTCAGGATTGGGGTCCGTCATCGAGTCGTCTACTAAGACTCGAACCCGCACTCCGCGATCTGCGGCAGCCAACAGCCGCTGCATCAACACTTTTCCAACTGGATCGTTCTTCCATAAAAAATACTGCGCGTCGATCGTCTTTTCAGCGGCATCCGCTAGGATCAGCCGCCAAGCAAGCGCCTCGTTGCCGCGATCCAGTAGCAAGAATCCGGACTGCCCCCGTTGCGACCGAGCAAGTGCAGTAGCCATTTTTCCTAATTGGGTTCGCTCTGGAAATTCAATGGCCGAGCTGTTTGTTTTATTTTGACTGTGAGACTCGATCGTTGGACCGCAACCGATCAAAATCAAAAACAGGCAAATGAGCAGCCAAGCTTGTTGGTTCGGCCAGCCATGCTTCTTAATCACCCAAGCCTCCGGCAAATAACGTTCTAGTGCCCGCTTCCCAATCCAAATGACTTCAGACCCTTTGTTAGCCAACTCGAAACTCTTTTGAGACTTTCAGCAACATGATTAAAAACCTTCTTCCCAAGTTGCTTTCATCCCGTTTAAGCCTACCATGATTAGCTATGGAAATGGACCGGAGACTAGAACCGACTCGACGACCTGGGCGTTCCGCCGTTGGTTACCAGCAATGGCGGGATCTATTGTTTATCCACTGGCGCATTCCAACTCGTCTGATCCGACATCTGGTCCCAAAGGATTTGGAAATTGACACCTATCAAGGCGACGCTTGGTTGGGTTTGGTCCCGTTTTACATGTCGAAGGTGCGACCTTGGTGGTCCCCCTCGGTCCCTTGGATTTCAAATTTCTGCGAAACCAACTTGCGGACCTATGTTCATGCCAAAGGGGAGAAACCTGGTGTCTGGTTTTTCTCCCTTGATGCAGCCCGCCTGCTGCCGGTTCTCATCGCACGTGGTTTATGGAATTTAAATTACTACTGGGCACGCATGGAAAGACACCGCCAAGCAAACCAAGTTCAATATGCCAGCCAACGATTTTCAACCAAAGTTCCAGCAAAAATCAATCTATCTGCCAGCATCGGTAAAACTCTACCGACCAAACAGTCCAAGATGTACCCAACATCTCTCGAATTCTTTCTGGTTGAGCGTTACCTGCTGTACACAGATTCACCTCAAGGCTTAGTGCGTGGTCAGGTTCACCATTCACCCTACCCTCTAAGACAAGGTAACGTATTATCCCTCGAGCAGAACCTCAGTGATGCGATCGGCTGTGCACTGCCCCGCGCCCCGGACCACGTCTTATTTTCTGAAGGCGTCGACGTTGAGATTTACCCCCTTGAAGCCGTCGATCTTAACTCGCCCATCCAGCCTTGATCAGCTGGCATGACAAAAGAGTGCTCAATCTCGGTGAGAAACCGCAATCGCGAACATGTAAATATTGGATCGCTATTAATGGGTGTTCACGTCCTCCAATAGAATTTATTCGCCAGAAACGTTGGCCGATCCGCTTGTTTGAAAATAATGCAAGGGTTTGAAAAAAATTCAAACCCGGCCTCCTTTGAGAATCTAAGAGGTTAAAACCATTCTGAATTATCCCAAGCGATCTAGACGTCGATAACTAAATTAGTCATTGAATCATTCATAAACATCGCTGCCTAAATATTCTAAGGAACTGCCGTGAACACTCTTTTTACTCGCATCGCCGCATTGTTTCTGATCCTCGTTGGAATCGTGCTTTTCATTTTGCCAATCCCGCTCGGTGCGATTACCATCACCATCGGTGCCGCCATTCTTTATGGTCAGAATCCAAAGTTAATCAATTTCATTCGCCAGCGTAGAGTCAATCATTTTTGGATTGATCAGATGATGAAAAGCGTGCAGCGCATTTGCCCCCAGTTCATTGGGCAAGTTCTGATCGACTCAACACCGGACCCCTTCGAATCTCGGTGAGATCGGCAGACACCATTTCATTCGAGCCCTGACCGACATCAGATCACTCACTTCAAACAGTTGGGCCGGCCGCGACTACCGCTTCATCGACGCCTCGGGCATATTTTCGAAAATTCTCGACAAACCGCTGAGCCAACGACTTGGCCGCCTTTTCAAATTCCGTAGGATCGGCCCATGTGTTACGCGGGACCAGTAATCCCGCAGGAACCCCGGGACATTCTGTGATCACACTCAATCCAAAGATAGCATCGGTCATCGTGGGCGCGTCATTGAGATCGCCTGAGTGGACTGCGTCAATCATGGCGCGGGTGTAAGATAATTTCATTCGGTCCCCAATCCCGTAACCACCTCCGCTCCAACCCGTATTGACCAACCAGACTTTGGCATCGTGCTCGCGAATCCGAGCGGCCAATAGCTCGGCGTATTTGCCTGGGTGCCACACCAGAAAGGGTCCTCCAAAACAGGGTGAAAACGTCGCCTCTGGCTCGTCGACGCCGACCTCAGTGCCGGCGATTTTTGCGGTGTAGCCACTAATAAAATGGTACATCGCCTGCTCTGGAGACAAACGACTGATTGGAGGCAATACCCCGAATGCATCACAAGTTAAAAAGATTACATCCGCAGGGTGATCCGCGACGCAAGGGATCTTAGCATTGTGAATGAACTCGATCGGGTAGGCACCACGAGTGTTCTGAGTCAACGAGTCATTACTAAAATCGACGCTGTGATCCTGCTCGTCATAAACCACATTTTCTAGTACGGCGCCAAATCTCAACGCTTGAAAAATGTCTGGCTCGGCTTCTGGGGTCAAGTCAATCGCTTTGGCATAGCACCCACCCTCAATATTAAATATGCCATTATCAGACCAGCAATGCTCGTCGTCTCCGATCAGATGCCTTTTCGGATCGGCCGACAAAGTCGTTTTCCCCGTCCCGGACAAACCAAACAAGACCGAAGACCGCCCATTCTCTTTGTCGGACGTCGCCGAACAATGCATCGATAGAACGTCCTGCTTGGGCATGAAATAATTCATTAGCGTGAAAACGCCTTTTTTCATTTCACCTGCATACTCCGTTCCAAGAATAACCATCTCACGAGCCTCCAAATGGACGTCAACACTCGTTTTAGAAGTCATTCCCGCTGTGTGACGGTTGGCCGGGAATTGCCCCGCGTTGAAGATCACCGCATCCGGCTCACCAAACGCTGCCAATTCCTCGCGAGAGGGACGGATCAGCATCGTGTGCATGAATAAGGCATGATAGGGACGCGTGCAGACCACTCGAACCTTGGCACGATAGTCAGAGTCCCAACCAGCAAATGCGTCTACGACATACAATCGATCTCGAGTATTCAAATAGTCGATTGCGCGTTCACGATTTACACGAAAAGTCGGCTCATCAATTTCAATATTCACCAAACCCCACCAGACGTCGTCTTCCGATTCGGAATGACGTACCACTCTTTTATCTTTGGGCGATCGACCTGTTTTGTTACCGGAGTAGGCAATCAATGCCCCCGAGTCAGCGATCGCGGTCCCCTTCTCGTTTTTAATCGCTTCTTGGTAGAGCGTGGCGGGGGATAAATTTCGGCGAATATCTTCCACCGTGATTCCGTAACAAGCAAGATTCATATTAACCACGTTCCTTGGTTGAAAGCCCTAACAAACCAAACACCGCTAGTAGAAGCCAAACGTTTCGTTTGAATACCAAGCAGTCCATAGTTTCCAAGATCCTATAAACTGTCAATGACATTCGAGAGTTCCGCTACCCTCCCACCTCAAAGTAAAGTAATTCCACACCCTCCCGTTTTAATCCAGAAAATAGGCCCGGCTGCCAAAGCTAGCCCTACGAAAGACCCTCTTAACCCTAGGTTTTCTATAAATTAAAGCTCAATCTACCAAGCTCAAGTCTCGGGTTGGCGTATAATTCGAACGCCGTTACGTAGCAGGTCGAAAAAACCGGTCCACTCTGGATTGAACCCTGAGTGAGAATTTGCGTAAAACAACATACTCAATAGCCGCCCAACATTCCGCAACCCATCCATAAGTCAACTCCGTGCAGCCCGTGTCAATTCAACGAGAACTCCAGCTTCCTCCCCATCGGGACACGACGCGATACCGTCAAAGTATTCTCCTGAGATTCTCTCTGCCTGGCTTGCTCCTGTCCTACCTGATCCTGGCTGGCTGTTCCGGAAGCAAGCCAGCCAACCTTTCTGAAACCAATATCGGCGACCCGACGGATGACAAATCATCCCCCTCGGTCCTACTACCATCCGACACAAATTTTGATCAGTTGGCCAACGTTGAAGACTTCGAACAAGCCGCCTCCAAGCAGCTGAAAAAAATTGCCGAATGGATCGAACAAGGGGACAATGATCCGGCGTCCATTAACGCACTCTCGTCACCTTCTTATCATTCGCCAAAATGGGACATGACTCAATTGGAGACCGTTCGAGACTCGGGATTCAAGATTCAGAGGATAGGCTCATCGATGGACTTGTTTAACGCGACAGCTGAAAACGATCCTTCTGCATCTCTCGGCGCTGCTTGGCAACAACTGCTAAGCCCACTGGGTAAACCGGCCGAGAAAAATGCGTTAGGGCGGAGGGTCAAATTCAAAATCTCACGAGTCCTTTCTGAAACCGACAAGGTTGAGACCGAAGTGATTGTCTCGGTCTTTGCACGGCACGAAAATGGAACAAGCCGTGAAATCAACAGCACACTGAATATCCAATGGGTCCGCAATGGCCAGAAAACACTACCGCAGATCGAATCCATCATCATCAAGGATTACGAAACCGCTCAGTTTAACGGGACCTCCGGCGTCACATTCATCGATCGCACCGGTGATTTTATTCAGCGTGATAAAGATTTGCTGAATCAATTTTCCCATGGCACTGAATATTGGACATCTCGTTTGATGCAAGGCGACTACTCCGGACACTTTGGATTAGCGGTGGGTGATATTAACGGGGACCAACTAGACGATATTTACGTTTGCCAGCCAGCTGGTTTGCCCAATCGATTATTGGTGCAACAACCTAATGGCCAGGTAAAAGATCTGTCGAAGAAATCCGGACTGGATATCCTCGATCAAACGCGCAGCGCCTTATTTGCAGATCTCGATAATGACGGTGATCAAGATTTATTGGTAGCCGCCGCGTCCTTTTTGTTGGTTTACGAAAACCAAGGCGGAACAGAACTCAAACTACGAGACAAGTTGTTCGAAGCCCGTAGCGCCTATTCTCTGTCGGCTGCCGACTTTGATCAGGATGGAGACCTTGATATCTACGCCTGCGGCTACAACCCGTTATTTGGGGCGGGCCAGTTTCCATTTGCCTACCCATTTCATGATGCTAACAACGGTGGACGAAACGTACTTTATCAAAATGACGGCCAAGGGAATTTTCAAGACGTTACTGACTCAGTCGGCCTTAACGAGAACAACACTCGGTTTTCCATGGCTGCCGCATGGGAAGACTTTGATGTCGATGGTGATTTAGATTTATACGTCGCAAATGACTTCGGCCGTAACACGCTTTACGAAAACCAGGGCGGACAATTCCAGAACGTCGCCGGCCCGCGAAAGGTCGAAGACCAATCTTTCGGAATGTCGGTCGACTGGGCAGATGTGAATCATGACGGCCTTCCCGATTTGTATGTATCCAATATGTTTTCCTCCGCCGGCAACCGCGTGAGCTTTCAAAGCGGCTTTATGAGTCGCCAACCCAAACTCCAGTCTCGAGTTCAATACATGGCACGAGGCAATTCACTCTTCCTCGGTGCCACCGACTCATTTATCGACGCCAGTATGGACTCTAATGCCTGGATGGGGCGTTGGGCCTGGAGCTCCAAGCTGGTTGATCTCGACAACGATTCTTGGGATGACGTCGTCGTCGCCAATGGATATTTAACCCGTAAATTACCTGATGACTTATGAACGGTTTTTTGGCGGCAAGTTTTGCCGCGAACCACCGATGATCAAGAAGATGAATCAGCTGTCGAGGCCATGCGAAAATCTCATAGCCAATTCACAACTCAAATGCGGCAAGGTAATTCGTTCAGCGGGAAAGAACGAAATTGCGCTTTTCTCAATTTGGGCAATTCCCAATTCGCCAATGTCTCGAGCGTCTCCGGTCTTGATTTCATCGATGACGCTCGTGGACTAGCGACCACTGACTGGGATCGCGATGGAGATGTGGATCTTCTGTTCGCAAACCGCACAGCCCCTCGCCTTCGGTACATGCAAAACGAGTATTCGGGCAACCACCAATTTGTTTCCTTTGGGCTAGAAGGCCGTGAATCCAACCGGGATGGAATCGGTGCCCGAGTCACCGTCACACAAGGAGATGGAAATCCGATCTCGAAAACGTTACGAGCGGGTTCTGGTTTCCTTAGTCAGTCCAGCAAACGGCTGACCTTTGGCTTAGGCGCCGCGAGTGACAACCAGCTCTCCCTGCAGATCAACTGGCCGTCAGGTCAATCACAGACATTCAATGGTATCAAACCCAATCAACACTATCAGGTGATCGAAGGTAATTCAGACATTAAGGTTTTAGAACCTCGCGAGACAAAGCCCCGTCTAGCCAGAGGCTCTATTCCGAATGCAGGAAACCCCGGCACGGTAGCGGCCCTCTGCTATCCGCGAATGAAACTACCCATCACCACCGTCCGTTTCAATGACCAAGCCCCTCAGCAACTTAAATTCACATCCTCGCTCACGCTCATTAATCTTTGGGCGAGCTGGTGCGGACCCTGCCTGAGTGAACTGAAGGAATTTTCCGTTCAATATGACGAGCTTAAAAATAACGGCCTGGAAATCATCGCGCTCAGCACTGACGGTGCTGACGGCAAACAAACCACCGCGGCTGACGCAGCCAGCGCTGCAGCCAAACTGAAACTTCCTTTTCGTTGGGGTAGTATCGATCGAAGTTGGCTCGAGAAAATGACCTTGCTCCGAGGAGAACTCTTTGGGCTACAACAGCCATTTCCCATGCCCACCAGCATCCTCGTTGACCAAAAGGGTGAGATGCGGGCGTTTTACCTCGGCGTGGTCAGCCTCGATCAGTTGCGTCGGGATATTCAACGCCTCGATCAGAGCGATATCGAGATCCGGAAGCAGCTAACACCTTTACCGGGTCAGTGGATCGCAGTCCCTCGAACGATCGACAATCTTAAATTTGCTGGGGTTTTTTCTGACAATGGTTATCCGGACGACGCGAACCAATACGACCAATTAGCAGGAGGCCAGAAAGCACGGCAGTTTTACAACGCAGCACTCACGTCGATGGCCAACAATCGTTTCCAGGATGCTCAGTCCCAATTAATCGAAGCAATCAAGCTTGACGAATCCTTTGCTCCGGCCCACCTAGTCCTGGCAAACCTAATGGTCAAATTAGCAAGCACCTCGCAGGCTGCCAGCTCAACCCGCGCACTCGAATTCGCCAAACGTGAATACCAAAAAACGCTTGAACTGGACGATGACAACTTTGACGCATTGGTTGGCTTGGGAAATGTGGCTGCACGGCAAGGGAAAGTCGCAAACGCCATGGAGTCGTTTGAAGCCTCGTTGCAAATCAATCCAGACTCTTGGCAAGTCCGGGTTCTCTTAGGCCGGCTCTACATCAGTCAAAAAAAGATCTCCGAAGCCATGGAACAACTCACCCTTGCCTTACAATCTCAACCCACTAATGGAGACTTGGCCGCTGAATACGGTGCGCTGATGATGCAGATGGGCCAGTATGAAAAAGCGATTACCGCATTGCGGATCGCTGACGATACTAAACCAAACGACCCAAAAATCTCTCGCCTGTTTGCGGACAGCTTGCTCGCCACGGGGGAGACGAAAACAGCTCGCATCAAATACGCGTCCGCGCTTGCCAACAACCCTCGGGACTTGGATTCCCGCATCCGACTGGCCTGGATTATGGCAACCGCAGAAGATGAAAATTTGCGCGATTCCAAACAGGCTGTTCAATTGGTTCAGCAGGCGATTTCAGCCGGTTCCAGTGACGCTGCGGCACGACAAACGTTCGCTGCTGCGTTAGCTTCAGAGGGACAATTTCAACAGGCAATTCAGCAACAATCAGCTGCCATGCAAATGCTGCCTCGTCGTTCAACACAATTCAATAGTGCAACCCGACGACTGGAGCTTTATCAAGCTGGAAAACCATACCGACAAAAAGATGCGGATGCCATCCCATTCCTTCCGGTTCCTGAATAAGCCCATGCTACCAACCCTTCTCTAAGTGAACAGCACGACTCGATTCACTGCCACATCCCACGCCCCGCATCACGCGCCTGAGTTTCGGCTTTTAAAAACGCCTCACACCCGCGAAACTCCGTGCCGTCATAACGCGCAAAACCATTCAACACCATCTCCAGATTCAAATCGGTGTTACCAACATACCCTCGAAACATAGCGCGCATTTGGGAATCATGTCTCACCACGACACCACTGACCTGTCGGCCTTCCACGAGGCTTTTTAAATACGTGCCCGACTCTAAAAACCAAGGTTCATCTATCCGAGGGGCACAAATGCCTTGAAGCCGACAGCAGGTAGCGGTATCTCCATTGACCAGCAGTAGTTCATCCCCGCTCTTAATCGCGTAGGGCTTCCCAGCCAGCTCATAGGGACACTTATCGGGAGGGGGTGCTGGCATTAGCTTGCGGTTACCATACTCATCTTCGTAAAAACCACAGCCCAGCACACCAGCCAAGCAAAATAGAAATAAATAGCCGCGGAACAAGATCGATTGGGTCATGACAATGATGTTTTGAAGGATCGCTAAAGCCATTTTCAAATTGAGGTCGTTGCCGGGGTGGCGAACTGCCGATAATGAAAAAGAACGTTACCAAATTTTTTTGAACCAGGAAATGCAATTGTTTCGCACATTGATTCATTTTTTGTTTTGGGCGCTGCTATCTAGCACAAACGTCGCCTCGGCTCAATCAGAAACCTACCTCATCGATTCGAATCGATTCGAGGAAGTCCCAGTGGATGCAGTTCTGACGCAGCTGATCTTAAATCACATGCCGATCGACTACCTAGATGAGAAAAAGTGGGGACAACAAGAAAAACGCTGGGACGGTATTCAATTCCGTCGCGAAGGCCTCAAGTTAGAGACCAAACGGCGGTGGAAACCGGTTAACCACGGAACGTGGAGGAAATATCACGCTGCATTGATTGACCCGGAAAAGCAGTTTTCCGCGGTCCTTACCAATTTACACAACTTGGCCGATGGCAAAACCGCCTTTGACTTGAACATTCATGCGAATTTAAAACTCCACGCCCGCCAAGCCAAGTGGGTGAAAGGCGTCCAACTTTATAGCATCAGTGCCGATGGTAAATGTCACATCCAGATCAAGCTAAGCTGCCAAACCCAGATTCTATTGGGACTCGGTCACTTTCCGCCCGACCTAATTTTTCGCCCACGGGTCGTTGCCGTAACGTTGGCGGTCGATGAATTCCGCCTCGATCGAATCAGCAAAGTCGGTGGAGAAGTCGCCCAACAAATCACCAAGTGGGTCCAAGACGCTCTCAATCAAAAGATTGAAGAGCAGCCGCACCAATTGATCGTCAAGTTAAATGCGAAGATTGAACAGAACCACGACGAACTTCGCTTGTCTCTGGTCGAGGCGATGCAATCCAAATGGATGCGACAGTCTACTGCCTTCCTTCCTGAATCCGTTCAAACTGCATTGCAAGATCGATAGAAGCCATTCGAATTCTGGGACTCGATCAAACGTTTCCCAGCGGAACGTCCCACGTGCTGTCGAACGAGAGGTGCGCTCGAGATGATCGATCTCACCGTAGCCAGCGGGCTTTTATTACATTTATAAATCCCATTCTTGAAGTTGGGATGCAATCTGTTTCATTTGGTTTCGGCGTTTTTCGAAAAGGCCAAACATAATCAAAATCGCCGTACCCATGCAGATACCAAACACCCACCACGGCCAAGTGTGATCCAAAGCCCGTTGGGCCTGGTATACCATCGCCACCATCGATAGCACTAAGAACAGCGTCCCCAAGTAGAGGAAGGCTCGGATTCGAAAACCAATCCCGGCCAAGATCCCGATTATGGAAAGCAAGGCCAAGATAATGGGCGGCCACACCTGTTCACCAATCCCGTTGATGAAAATGCCGCTGGTTGAACTGATATAAATGGTCGCCAAACATACATATCGCAAGGTGGCTAAGTGGCCGCGAGACAATTGGTCGCGTAACAGTTGGCCCGCCACTAAAATGGAAATTGCGGGTGGAATGAGCCATAATTGAGGATGCTCGAAAAAAGAATAATTCGGGAATTTATCGTAGAACACCCAAAGGGCAAGATTCCCCAAGACGATCGCAATCGCCCCACTAAGCACTGATTTTTGGCGATAGCTCAGCATCAAATAAAGCAATCCAGCCGCAAGAAGAACCAACGAGGTATTCGTTTGGGTATCACTGGCCAAAAAGACGCCAATCGAAACAAGAACCGGCAAGGTGGCAGCCGTGTTAAACATCGGCTGGGCAAGGACCTCCAGTTGACGTAGCTGCAGCAAATGGGAAGCACCCACACCACCAAAAGCGATGGCAATCATCAGGTAAGGCCAGAATTGTGCGAGACCAAACTGAAACAGCCAAGGCATAGTGAAATACAAGTGTAAACAAAGCAGCGCACTCACCCCCTGGGCCACATAAACATAAATCGTGCGCCCTCGGACCGACATCGAAAACGGATCCATTTTGGGCCTCATCGCAATCGTGACCAGCCCCACAATCATGCCAAGGACGGCAACCGCGACACCGACCGAGTCAACCATCGGGACGCTGGAACCGGCGATCTGGTTGTTGAAATCCTCAAACTCCCAAGTCACTAGGAACACCAAGCAAGGCAGCGCGAGAGCGCACGTCACCGAGGCCATGTCTCGAAGTGATTGAAGCCAAGAGTCCTCGGCTTGAGACCAGCGAGAAACCAAAGCGCCATAGATAAACATGGTCGCCGCCAGCACCAGCATCACCCGTACCAACCATTGCACCCCCTTCGCGTTCACCGGCAAGTCAGCCAGCCCTACCAGAACCAAACTGACCGTGAGCATCAACAAGGCCAGTAGTTGCATCCAACGACGCTTGCGGGCGTCTGACAGAGCACCAACGCCAATGGCCACTAAGAATGGTGTCATTGCCGCCAAGTACCGCAGCGCACGATGAGACTCGTTCCCAATCGCCAGTAAACTGATCAAGAAGACTAAAGATCCTGACATTAGTGCATAAATAGGGAGTTGATAGCGAAGTTCTTGTTGTCTTGCTACCAGTTTGGGAATTCCCCACCGCTCTGCGGGAGCGAACCACCGGGTACGAGTCGCCCAGACAACGCCCCAGCCTAAATTCAGAACGGCCACTGCGAACGAGATCCACAAGAACCGCATCCCATTTGAAGCACCACCAATTCGGACAAAACACGAGACGAGGGTAACCGTCACACCCAAAAACCAGACGTATCGCGAGACCAGAAACAGTCGCAGGCCTCGGTTCCATGTCGTCAGCACTAGGTAAGCGAGTGACACGACCAAAAAGCCGATCCCAGCCGGTTGGAAGAGCCACGGGTTCGAACCCACCCGCGCCGTATCCTCAACGAGCTGCCAAATCGAAAGAAGTACCGTCCAAATGCACGCGGCGATCAGCAAACCATTATTCAATAGAAATTCTATCCAGGGTCGCTGCCGACGTTCGGGTTTTAAGATGAAGGCTATGGACCAGGCACAGCCAATGCACAACACGGTGATCATACCGACATTGATCGTTGTTAGAACCGAGTCGAGCACATTCAAGGGAACCAAAATGGCAACCGGTACAAGGCCGTAGAGGGTGGCCAAATATTGCAGCCGAAAACGATCGCTGTAAACCCCTAGAGCTGTCACGAGGATTACCATCAGACTCGCAGCCGCTACATAAGCCCATACGTTTAAGGGGTCGAACTGGCCGGCCCGCCAGGCAAGCGAGATGACCAAGCTTGTTGCTAGGACGAGCGCCCAAACTTCAATCAAACGAGACGCGTTAGGTGATCGACGATACTGGAGTATCTCGTAAACAGTCAGAACCGTTGAGGTTATCAGACTGCCGACAATCAATGTGCGGATCCCGATAAAAACCGATGCTGTATGGGTGTCAAGCAGTGCAGCCAACATGGCCGAAAAAACCAAACCTCCCCAAGCAATCAACCGTCCGTTTAAACGATCTGAGCACCGAGCAGACTGCCGATTACGAACTACTAGATACGTCAGTCCGACCACCAAAAACAAAGCCAGTAAGCCCATCGGGCTACCCGCTACGTTGACCCAACCCCCTAACTGATCCGGCCAGAAGGATACCTGACCAATAATTAAAATGGCAAAACTGGTCACGAGTAATCCGTTGATCAAGGTATGCAGCTTTAATTGATCACTCCACCAACCAACTCGACCACCTCGGTCCGCTGGATCGATCTTGTTCCGAAAAATCAGCCAGGCAAAACCATAAAGTGACATGCCAACCGAGACAGACTGCAAAATATTGAGGAACCAACCGGTCGCCAACGTCGGGTGAGGTGACAAACACAACAGGATTAGCATGAAACCAACTGCATATTGGTACGTGGCTGAACCGAGTATGGCCAACCTTTGTCGCCCTAAAGCTATTGAGAAAATCAGCAACGAAGAGATCAACAAAACCGCCGGCACACCGTAGGAAACCTCTGGTGGCATGCTGGCAAACCAACTGCCCGGCTGGGGGCCCCCCAGACTGTCCGCTCCATTGAGCATCACCCCTGCCACGGTCAGTGATGAAATCAGTAGTACCGAACCACCGGCAATCAAAAGAAATTGATTAACCAGTTGATTCAACAAATCTCGTCGAGCGACCGAGTCTTCTCTGTGTTGGGCTCTTTCGATCACAGGGGTCAACCGACGGCTGACCCAAGATGAATCGGTGAGGCTTTGGGTCCGCCGAACGAGAATCAATACGCCTCCAGCAGTGATGAGACAACTTATAGACAACAGCCATCGCAGTGCAGAACCGACCGAAACAGATTCGATAAAACCGTATGAAAAAAGACTCCAACCGAATACCCAGCCCAGGACTAGGTAGCTGGCTGTATGGAACGAAGGCTTAATCCAGAAACTCATTAGGCCAGCCGCAAAGACTGACGCGTAAGCTGCTATCAGAAACCCCAACTCCCCTTGGCCATCGTAAAAACCTAGATTTAAGCTCGTTAACTGGTAACCCGTCAATTCAATCAACGGGGCCAGTAACAGGCACGAACAGACGGCTACCACAACGGAAAGAAGCATCTGCTCTCCCCGATACGGGTGATCACCCAGCAACCACCCGGCGCGGCTACTTCCTTGTTTCACCCAGCGCGAAGCGGCCATCCAGCTCACGGCCCAGACGCCCAGCACCGAGCATTGCACCAGCCAATGAGCTGATTCGTTCCATCTAGGAACACCGATTGAATCGTAAAATCCAACCAAGATTGCGATCATTAGTAAACCGGTTGAAATCACAAAAGGTGGTTCGCTGAATTGACTTTTAGGTCCCCGCAACGACCAAGCCACACCCAGCCATCCAAGACACCCGGCCAATGCCGATCCAACCCCCAGTTCGGGCCAACGAAACGACAAACAAACTCCCAGGCACGAAGCGACGCCCGCAGCCAGACCCGAATAGCGGGCTAAATTGCAGGTTACGGCTTCGGCTGACTCCTGCATGGAGGCAGCCGCCGCGGTGATCGCAAACATGAAACTAAAGACGCCGACGATCACCATTACATTGTACAGATACCCTGAATCGTGCGAGCTCATCCACAAGGTGATCGTTGGGTTCCAGAGAGCCGAAAAGGCCAAGCTACCCAAACTGACGACGGCAGCTAGGTGCACCCACCATGGTTGGCGTCGCTGAATCACCGTCATAACGAGCGTCACCACGGCAGCGATCGCCAATAGCAAACTGGCATTCATCGTATCGAAAATACTGCTGCGGTGCACCAATCCCGATATCAAAGATAACGCGCAACCAGCCACTCCAATTCCCGCAGCGCAGAGAACCTCACTTCGATTGCCGTGACCAAAACGTTTTCCTTGTCGACTACCGGAGAACAGGAAAAAGCAGCCCACCAGCGCCGCGCTAAGCCCAGTCAACGTTAACCCGCTTTGACTACTAAACAAGGCGTTACCGAGTGAGCTCAATGATTCCCCACCATTCCAACCAATCTTTCCCAGACCGGAATTGATGGCGACCACGCAAGCAACAGCCAGTCCCATGGCCGCAATGGGACGCATCCAATCGACCTGGTACTCTCGCGACAAGGACCACCCGATCAGTGCCACCAAAAGGCCATTCAATAAAAATACGGAGGGTAATGTAACGGAGGTCAGCCAAGCGATCCCGGCCATCATCAATCCCAAGATCACGAGTGCTCGTTGGGCCACCTGCTGGTTGGTGGTCGTTGAAGCAATGCGATTCTTAGAAATCAGGAGACCGAACCAACTTGAAATGAGTGACAAGAATAGGATCACAGGCGTCAATGCCATCCAAGCCATTGCGCGATCTTCTGACCGGACCACAATCATTGAAATGGCAGCTAATGCGGCAAATAAAGGTATGCTCGTAGTCAGGTACATCCGGTTTAAGCTACGTTCCGTCCAGAATTGATGGGTACGAATAACAGGCGTTAACAAGCCGGTACCCCACAGAAATAGCAAACCGACCGGGGCTGTCAGTCCGACCACAAGCCAGATGGAATGCCCAAGTTCAAAACGGCTAACCACTAGAATCAGGGTCGACAACCCCAAGAGACTAGTCACAAACGGTCCGTAACCGCGCCGAAATAGCAACTTGCTCGACCACCAAGTCATTGCCGCAAAGGTGGTCACACCCAGCAGCATCGCGGTCCAATAAACCGGATCCGACAAGGGCCGTTCTTCACTGAGTAGGCAGGCTGACAGAAAATTCAGCGGTATCATGAACAAACCAATCACCAAGACCCCACGACTTGTATCTCTTAATTTCCATTTTCGTAATGTGTAACTACCAGCAGCGTGAATCGCTGCGGTAATCAACAAAAATAGTAAGGCTGGAAAATATGGGATCGTCTCAGTTAATTGCTGCCGCAAACTGATGACCAAGCCAATCGCACTGCCAACGATCAAAATCCCACTTGCCAATTCACCCCAACGAATGTTCTTGTCCTGCATAAAATTAGCTAGAACATCTGACAAAGGGCGGCGCGACTTCGGTTCAGGCGGATCCGGCGCATCCCAAGGAGCGGGCGCTACCGGAGGTGGGGCCACAGCAGACTGAACCGTCTCAACTTCCACCAAATCCGTTGGCTCTAACGAAGAAGTCGCTAAAGGCTGCTCGGACGGCGCGGATTTCGTTCTCGCAATCGGCGCCAACTCAAACTCGTCAACTCGATCCTCACGGATCTCTTTCGTCGGCTCTGTTGTTGCGACTGCCGGCCTCGCCGTTGGATTGCCGGAGGTTGAGTGGTAGGGCTTGGGAAGTTCAATCCGCTCTGCGTTCCGTTTTTCAAGCGTTGCTCTCAGCAATTCAAACTGCGTGTCATCGATCTCGTCTTTGCCTCGGAATTCATTGAGAAGGTGGGCCATTGCCACCATGTCATCCAGAAGATTACGTTTCGCCGGGCTGTTCGGGCGATCACTTGAGAACGCCTTAATGACTGCTTTGATCGTCACGACAAAACCAACGCACGCAAATATTAGGATCGTTACCGGGATCAGTACGATGAGTAATTCGAACATCTTAAAGACCACTTATTTGTGTGCGGTGAAATCTATTTTGAGCTCGATGATATTGCGATATCTTGTCTTAAATCATGACACCCCAATATTCAAATTAACCTGATTTGATATCTGAGCCAAAACCAAAGCCATTGCCTCGGCTGTTTACGGTAAAATTCCCCTTGATACCGCCCCAACTACCCTTAAAACGGGAAATAAACGATCTCATCGTTTATACTTCTCCTGCTCACTATGAGCGAATCCTACCCTTTCTACCGGCTCCGCTAAACGCTGGATTGGAGCCTTATCTCTGAATTGGAGGCGATGAAATATGAGACGACTCACCCCTAAACTACTGGTTGTAGCAATCCTCATTGCCAACCTCGGTTCGGTCCCCTACGGATTGGATGAATATAAAAGTGGAACGGTTTGGCCCGAACCGGTCGCGATTCAACCGGGTAACGGCTTGGAGGCTCCAAGTGACGCGATCGTACTATTTGATGGTACAAACCTAGATGCTTGGAAAAACGGAGATGCTTGGGTAATCCAAAATGGCTATGCCGAAGTCCGAGGCGAAACGATCCATACCAATCAGGCTTTTGGTGATTGTCAGCTACATCTTGAATTTGCAACACCCGAGGTCGTCAAAGGGAAAGGACAAGGACGCGGCAATAGTGGAGTCTACCTAATGGGGAAGTATGAGGTCCAGATCCTAGATTCCTTTGAAAATCCGACTTACTTTGACGGGCAATGTGGTGCCGTTTATAAACAGCAACCCCCGTCGGTCAATGCTTCAAGGAAGCCGGGTGAATGGCAATCTTTTGACATTGTCTTCACGGCTCCGCGTTTTAACCAAAATGGTGATCTTGAATCGCCAGCATTTATCACAGTGTTCCACAACGGCGTTCTTATTCACAATCACTTTGAATTACCCGGGGGTACTTTCTGGGATCAGGCGCCCCACTACAAAGCACATCCTTCAAAGCTACCAATCACCCTTCAGAACCATGGAAATCCAACGAGGTTTCGAAATATCTGGATCCGCGAGAACACTGCCGCACTGGTTGGTAAGCCTCCGGTCACTGAATAATCGACCTCATCATATAATGAATGGTTGCAAAACGAGCTGTCGCAAAATTAGGTAAAACCGAGATGCTTGCCAAACGCCTGATCAACCCGACCGATCAACTCCAAGCATTAAACTGCGGTGACATCGATACGCGCCAGTCATTTGGCCCCTTTCTTGCTGTCCGAGGCCGGGGTTATCTGTTGGATTGCAGCACTCAATTCGGACGCCCTACTTTGGGGTTCAACGCCAGTCCTTTATTTGGAACCACTCATCATGAAGGAGCTTGGCGAGACCTCTTTGAGGACGCGAGCCCTTCAGATCACACGCCTCTAAAGACCGCTCTGCTAAATTTAGGCAACCGGACCCAAGCTGAGTTAGCAGGCCAGCTCAACCCAACCGCTTTGGGCCGACTTTCCAAAACCTTCCAAAAATCGCGTCCCACTCTGCAAGAGATTTCCCAAACCTACATCACCCTTTCGGTCCTGGAGCAATATTTACCGCATATCCATTTTATCAGCCAATTCCTCCGACAAAAGCTCGCGGCTATGGCAGGGAAATTCCCGAGTACCGTCGCCGGTTTTAAAATCGATGGGTTGCAGGTCGTGTTGGAGTTCTATAACGCTGAAGAACTACAACGTATCTATGCCGACCGTTTTGATTACGGACTGAACTTTGAAATCATTGGGGCACGCAAGGCTCGTTTTGAGCTAGTTATGGCCTTTCGTGAATCCGACTTATCAATGCTTTGCTTACAACTAGAACGCTTGTTGCGAGGCCAACAAAAACCAATACTCACGCTCCCTGATACCAAAATTAGTAAACCGGATTCGGTGGAACAAAATTATCAGTTTGCCGAATACATGTTGCGGTCGCGGTTATCGCCCTCGGCACATCCAAGCGATGAAACAGCCCGCCACAAGACACTCGAATTCGTCGCGTCCAGTCTCCGCACACGTCACGACCCAATCCCTTTGGAGCCCGTCATTTTGGACAAACGCTCATACCCTCAACACCGCGAGCAAATCTTGGAAATGCAAACGGAGGTATATGAACCCGTCCGTCAAACTTCAGTCTCAGAATTTGACGCTATCTTTGAGTCTGCCGAACCCCTAGCTCTGTTGGTGATGGCGGGTGATCAAATCGCCGGAATGGGTTTAGCCGGTCCTCTTAGTTTGTTTCCTGATACCCGTGGGAATGCAACGGATCCCTTCCGACTCGATCCAAAAACACTTTATATGGTAGACGTTACCGTGCGAGAAACATTTCGAGGTGGTCTCGGAAAATTAATCAAGCAGGCAGTCATCCTGCTGGCTCAGCAACGAGGCTTTAACGCAGTTCACGGACGAAACCGAGATCGGCTGGCGCGAGGCATGTGGTCGATCAATTTATCGATGGGAAGTTATGAGCTGCAGCATTTGATCGACGACTACCCCGACCAGAAAGAATTCCGGGACTGTATTTATTATCGCTGCCCGCTTGCTTGGTCGAATTTAAATTCAACAACAGCCGAGAATATCGGTCTATTCACTGAGATGCACAAACGACTGCCTTTTCTAGTGAATGGCCAGCCCGACTAATCGCAAGCCGTTCGGAAGCCCAGACGTCCCACTAGCGAGCAACACAATAAGCCGGTTGATTCTGTTCGCTGTGAGTTTTTCCTCTACAATGAATCGCACGTCTTACCAGTGCCTACTCATTCTAATCCGCAGACCATTCATGATCGATTGTGATTTCCCCGTTCTCAAATATCAAAGGAAGGCCTCTCCCCGACAATGGGGAGAAATGCATGGCGAGACGTATCGCGACGCGATACGGGAACTGGTGGAAATCCGCACCGAGCTGATGCGAGAGAAAAACCCGGAACTCAATCGTCAACGGGTCGAACGGCTCGCTGATGAACAGTGGAAGTTAACAGAACAATTTGACGACACCGTGACCGAGGAGTTAAGGGGCATCGCCGAGGGCGCGAATATCAGCCGAACGGATCTCGTGATTCTGAATAATTACACTGACTTTCGCGATATTCAAGTCGACGATCAAGGCTGTAGTTTGGTTTATGCCAATACCGAGGAGGGACCACTGGTCGGCCAAACCTGGGACATGCACGGTTCTGCCAAACGCTACGTATGTTGTTTACGAATCCCTGATCTCGATTCGGACCACGACTCGATCGTATTCAGCCTAGTGGGCTGCGTTGGCATGATGGGGTTCACCAGCAGACAGACGGTTCTCGGTGTCAACAACATAAATGTCTCCGGGGCCTCCTCGGGAATCATCTGGCCTGCCCTCGTGCGCAAGGTGCTCAATCAGTCTGACCTACCACGCATGTCATGCTGCTTAACGACCGCTCCCGTGACATCAGGGCACAACTACCTCTTGGCCAAACGGGACTCTGCTGAAATGTGGGAAGTAGCGCCAGGACTTTCTGAGTGCATCCACCGAATGGGAACTGCCGAGCAAGGTTTGATGTTTCATACCAATCATTGCCTGGGCCCGGGTATGCGAAAAAGAGAAACCGCGATCTCGCAGAACAGCACCACTCACGTGCGCTATGATCTCTTGGCCAAAAAAGCCCCGGCGGTCAGCACATTGGAGCAGATGTATGAACTGATGACCGATCATGAAAACTACCCCAAATCGATCTGTTCTAATTTTCAGGCCAATACTCAAGATCCCTCGATCACTTGCGGTGGTGCGGTGGGCAACCTGAACACTGGGGAAATTCGAATGTGGCGTGGCGATCCCGTCCACGATGACCATTTCATGTTGCATTCACTCCAACTCGACTATTGATCCATTGGATTCAGTCGCATCCGAACGGCAATCAACTGCCCGTCTGTCTCGTCAGCTCGAGCAGACTTGATTCCACAGTGTCATTCGTGAAAATAAGATGCGGCTCGGCTGAAACAGAACCGGCCGACTGATCTTCAATAAAGGTTAAATTGTCCGTGACTCATTTCTATTACTCATGGTGTGCTCAACAGACAACCGTTGATTTCCCGGTTGAACGAACCGAGCGAGACGAGTTCATCTTGACCGATGGAAAACGAGTTTACGACTTCATCTCTACCAGTTTTCAAGCAAATTTCGGGCACGGTTTTGAACCGATTTGCAGTCGGATGGTTCAGCAACTGAAAGCCATGCCAATTGCATCACCTAAATCTAGCTTTGATCTGAAAGAAGATGTTTCACGGCGTCTTACTGATTTAATTGATCTCGATGGTGGCAAGATTTTCTACACCGTGAGCGGTGCTGAGGCGGTGGAAAACGCGTTAAAAATTGCCCGGCAAATCACCGGTCGACCGATCATCGCGGCGCGTCAAAAAAGTTATCACGGCGCGTCGCTCGGCGCCTTGAGCGTGACCGGCGACTGGAGGAACGGACCGCATCTGACATTCGACGAAGGTACGCTCCGAATTCCGGAATACGAGGACGATCCGGAGCTGGTCCGGACAGAAAAGTTATTTCAACGAACGGGTCCTGAACAAATAGCAGCCGTTATTTTAGAAACCATTTCCGGCACCAACGGCATGGCCATTCCAACGAGTCAGTGGATCGAGGGAATTCAAAATCTATGCCGAAAATACGGCTGCCTGTTGATTCTGGATGAAGTCTTGGTCGGGTTTGGCCGATGCGGGACAGACTTTGCATTCCACCAGTATGCCGTGGAACCAGATTTAATATGTATGTCGAAAGCCATTTCGGGCGGGTTCATACCACTAGGCGCCGTTTGGACGTCCCAAAAAATCGCCGAATACTACGAATCGCAAACACTCTCTTGCGGTTTAACCAATTACGCTCACCCCGTCGGGTTAGCTGCGTTGGATGGCGTTCTTGCCAGTTTGTCGCAGCCTGATTTTCGTCAAAGCATGGAAGATTTAGAAACTTGTCTGGGGGAAAATCTTGCGCGACTAAGGCAATTGGATGCGGTCACCGAGGTTCGCCAACGCGGTCTGATGTCAGCAATCAGCCTTAACCATTCCGCTCCGACTTGGGAGGCGGCGTTTCAAGAAGGCCTTCATCTCTTCAGTAAAGAAAACTTAATCCTGCTTGCGCCGCCATATATATCGTCTCCCCGACGTCTCGAGTCAGCGATCAACCAATTGAAAGAGTTGATTTCGTGTCGAGGCTAAACGAGACAATCCAGATCCACGTAACCGCTATCTCGCATTTAAGTTGAAACCAGGGAAACCATGACCGTCCAAACTAAAGTTTACCCCGATGCCGCTGCTGCCTTATTTGATCTCAAGGATGGGATTTCGTTAATGAGCGGGGGCTTTGGCCTTTGTGGTATTCCCGAAAATAGCATTCGCGAAATTGTCAAACAGGGGATTCTTAATATCCATGCCATCTCCAACAACATTGGCAACTCGGGCCGCGGTTTGGCCTTGCTGTTAAAGCAACAGCAGATCTCCCGAGCCACCTGCAGCTACGTCGGAGGCAATCCGGATCTTGAGAAACAAATGTTGACTGGCGAAGTGAATGCTACGCTGGTTCCACAGGGAACCTTTGCCGAACGCATCCGGGCTGCCGGAATGGGGATTCGCGCATTCTACACTCCCGCCGGAGCCGGAACGCTGGTCGCTGAAGGAAAGGAAGTCCGTGAATTTGATCGCCCTTGCGTACTAGAGTTTCCGCTTTCGGCAGACTACGCAATCATTAAAGCTCAGAAGGGAGACCCATACGGCAATTTGTGGTTTCAAGAAACGGCTCGCAATTTCTCACCGTTAATGGCGATGGCAGCTCAAATCACCGTTGTCGAAGTGGAACAAATGGTAGCACTTGGAGAGATCCCCCCCGAAGATGTCCATTTGCCGGGTGTTTTTGTCCAAAGAATCTACCAAGGAAAAGACTATGAAAATGTGACTGAATTCCCGGTTCACCGGGACTAAAAATCCTTACATTTCGAAGAATCTTCAGGACCCTCGCAACAATCCCTAATTTGCTCCCTAAACGCGACTGAAACGACAGGCTTTTAAAGCCTGAATGGGCCCTCCCCTACCTAGTTTGTATTGTCCCAAAACGTTGGACTGAACTACACTTGAGAGGATCGGGAGACAGAATCCGTTCGTTGCCCGGCTTTTCCTAAACTCTTCTATGTAAATACGTTTTGGGCATTCTCATGATTCAATCAAACCCCTGCAACGCGGCACTTTCGCTCGATCATCGAAATTTTCGCAACGATCGTTTCTGGCAATTCATACCCGCCTGGAAGGATGTTGATCATGAGCAATTTGGCAGTCATCTATGGCAGGCAAAAAATTCCGTCAAGAGATTATCAGAACTGCGAAAAGTTCTGGAAGATAGGATCAGTGACGAACTGATCGATGACATCGACGCGGGACTGAAAATCGCGCCAATGAATATCCGGATCACGCCTTATGTTTTTGCTTTGATTGATTGGGAAAATCCGATCGACGATCCGCTTCGCAAGCAGTTTCTGCCGCTGGCATCCCAAATGCTGCCCGACCACCCTTATTACTTAGCTGATTCACTATACGAAGATGTTGATTCACCCGTTCCGATGTTGACCCATCGCTACCCTGATAAAGTTCTGTTTTTACCTCTGACCACCTGTCCCGTTTATTGTTCCTATTGCACCCGAAGTCGAATCATTGGCGGTTCGACTGAGAGTGTCGAAAAAGAGACCTACGGGGCCAACATGGATCGGCTTGAAGAGGCGTTCCAGTACATTTCCAGCAATCCCTGCATTGAAGATGTCGTGATCTCTGGAGGCGACGCCTTCAACATGACAGCAAAACACATCGAATTCATTGGGAATCGATTACTGGAGATCGATCACGTGAGACGGTTGCGGTATGCCACCAAAGGGATTGCTATTTTACCTCAAAAAATATTGACCGATGATCGTTGGGTCGAGTCCTTCCTGAACGTGCATCGCAAAGGGAAAGACTTGGGCAAACAGGTCGTGATTCACACGCACTTTTCCTCACCCACCGAAATCACTGAATGGAGCCGCTTAGCGATGCAGCGACTATTTGCCGAGGGAGTGATCGTACGGAATCAAGCGGTATTGCAAGAAGGTGTTAACAGCGACACGGATATCATGATCGGTTTGACCAAAAAGCTCTCTTACATGAATATTCAACCGTACTACGCTTATGTTCATGACATGGTTCCCGGGTGCGAACATTTGCGAACGTCCCTTGCTGACGCCGTCGAGCTAGAAAAACAGGTGCGCGGCTGTACGGCGGGTTTTAACACACCCACATTCGTCTGTGATGCTCCGGGCGGCGGCGGTAAACGCCACGTGTCATCCTATGAACACTACGACCAAGAAAATGGAATTTCGGTTTGGCGAGCTCCAAATGTAAAGGGAGATGAGCTATTTTTGTACTTTGATCCGCTATACAAATTATCAACCGCGGCCCAAGAACGTTGGAATGATTCGATCCAGCGAGAAAATATGGTCAACCATGCCATCCACAGCGTGGATTTAAAACTGACTAATGAGCAACGCCATAAGATTAGCAAGCGGCTCGAATCAGCCTACCATCAACCCAAATAGGCCCTGAAATTCCAGTGAGCGAATCCTCTAATCAGCATGGTTGGTCCAAAGCGGAGATGGCCGATACGGTGATCGATCTGATCAAGCCAGGCTCAAGCCTTAATCTAGGCATTGGTATGCCCACCATGATCATTGAGCGGATGCCTCGTGAAAAACATGTCATGATTCATTCTGAGAATGGTGTCTTAGGCGTAGACGGCCGTCCTTCTCAGGGCTCTGCCTCACCAACCCTAATCAATGCTGGCAAAGAAACCATTGCCATTGGCCCTGGAGCCAGTTTTTTTGATAGCGCGACCAGCTTTGGGATGATTCGCGGTGGTCATATTGACTTTTGTGTCTTAGGTGGAATGGAAGTAGATCGGCACGGCAATCTCGCCAACTGGATGATTCCTGGAAAAAAAGTAACTGGCATGGGGGGCGCGATGGATCTGGTGCATGGCGCCAAACAGGTCATCGTTATGCTGAGTCATTGTTCCAAAGCCGGGAAGTGTAAGCTGGTCGATCAGTGTGCATTACCGTTAACGGGGGAACGCGTCGTTCATCAGGTCGTTACCGATTTGGGACTGTTCTCAATCTATCGCGGCCAATTCAAGGTGGAGCAACTGGCGCCGGGCGTCACAATAGAAAAACTAGGTATGGCGCCTGAGCTGCTTGCCTGATCGAAGCAACACACAACGACTGGCTTCTGCCAACCCTTGCATCCGCAGCCCCGCTACCCAAGAGATACACCAGTGGTTTAGCGAAGCGTCATCTGATTTTCAATCGGCTCTACCGTCGCCTCATGGTCTGCCTTCAACCCCTCTAATCGCTTAACCACCTCCGGATAAATCTTCGCGACATCATGTTGCTCCCCGGGGTCATGACCTAAATGAAAAAGCAGTGGCGGATCGTGCACCTCTGCCTCGCGTTGGCCCTGATAAGAGGTTTTTGTTTTGAAGTGCGCTTTGTACATTCCCTGACGGACCGCAAACACCTCGTCACCATGGTAATAAATCATCTGGCTACGTGGACTGGGTTTGTTTTCCAGAAGGGTCGGCGATAAATCCAACCCGTCCAATACTCGATCATCCGGAACCTTCGCGTTGGCCAAACTGCCTAAGGTCGGCAGCAGGTCCAAGGTAGACCCCATTTCCATAACCACCCCTGACGGAATGGTTCCTGGCCACCAAAAGACCGTCGGTTCACGCATGCCCCCCTCCCAAGTAGAGCCCTTGCCATCTCGCAACAAACCCGCCGAACCGCCTTGCTGCTTGAAGCTCTTCCAAGGTCCATTATCCGAAGTGAACACCACCAACGTACTTTTATCGAGCCCCGTTTCTCTCAACGTACCCAGGACTTGGCCCACAGACCAATCAATCTCTTCGATCACATCACCATACAAACCCCGCCGGCTGACATTCTCGAATTCCGACGAACGGAATAGCGGAACATGCGGGAGGTTGTGTGCAAGGTAGATAAAAAAGGGTTGATCCTCTTTGTGTTGTCGAATCAGTGCACACGCTCGTCCGGTGAACCTCTTGGTAATCGTCGTCTGATCAGCGGGACGTTCAATGATCTTATTGCCCTGCATCAGCGGGACGTTGAAGTTTTTGGATTCTGGATCTTCAAATCGGCGCTTAGATGACCCTTTAACAAAGTCCATGTCATTGGAATAAGGAATACCAAAATACGAGTCATAGCCGTGCTGAGTAGGTAAAAACTTTGGCAAATGCCCCAAGTGCCACTTGCCTATCGCATGTGTCGCATACCCTCGATTTTTCAACATCCGGCCCAATGTGACTTCTGAAGGAGGAAGCCCGCCGGTTGAGTCAGGGAACAAAACACGTCGCTTCATCGAACACATGCCGTTGCGAATCGGGTACCGACCCGTTTGCAATGCTGCCCGACTGGGTGAGCAGACGGAAGCCGCGACGTAGAACTCAGTCCATTTCTGCCCCTCGGCTGCCATTTGGTCTAAGTGCGGCGTGCGAATGGTGGGGTGCCCAAAACAGCCCAAGTCTCCATATCCCAAGTCATCACAAAAAATCACCACAACATTAGGGCTGGCCCCCTCATCTGCCGACATGGGTGCAGGGCCGATGAGTGCATTGGATGCCAATAGAAGCATTAAGACACATTGAAACGATCTCATTTCCCGGATTCCTTTTTACTTTGGGGCGCGTTCTTTTTTTGCTGTTGCTTGGCTTTTTGTTTTTCTCCAACGGCCGCCACCGCCGGAGGGCGGATCTGTTCGTGATTTTTCAAAACGACTCTTAATTTTTCGAAAGCCGCTTGAGCGTCTTGGTTTGGAAGCGGACTGTCATCATCTAGACCCTGCCGTCGCCGAATAGATTGTTTTTCAGAGACGTCTTTTTCGAGATCAAACATTTTTCCGTCACCATACAACTTGAAACGTTGGTCACGGGCCCACTCCCGGCCCGTCGCTCCGCCGCTTCGTGAATACCAAACATAAATCCAATCCCTTTCGGTCCCCGGCTGCCCCTTCAATTCTCCAAGCAGACTATGTCCATCTAAATGCCATTCAGGCGAAACGGGGACGTCAGCCGCTTGGCAAAGGGTTGGAAAAAAATCACTAAAATCAACTAAGCGTTCAGAAACGGTCCCGGATTGAATGTGATCGGGCCAATTAGCGATCAGCGGAACACGCGTTCCTGTATCGTCCATTTTACCTTTTCCGCCCACGACCACACGATCTCCCATCTTGGAAACGACTGGCTTGTCGGTCCCATTGTCCCCTGTAAACAGGATCAAGGTATTGTTGCGAACTCCCGAAGCTACAAGCTGTTGCTCAAGCTTGCCGACAATCTGATCCATATGGGCGACCATGTCACCAAAATACCGGGCGTCACCTTTGTAGGTTGGAGATCCCTTATCGCGAAGATCGTAGTCGGCCGTTCCGGGAGTGGGGCAAAACGGACAGTGGGTTAATATCATGGGATAGTAAACCAAGAATGGCTGCGATTTATTTGCCTCAATAAACCGACAGGCAAAATCACTCACGACATCGGGCCCATACTCGCCCTGAGTAAAATCAATTCGCTTCCCGTTCACTTCAAGACCGGGGTTGGGATATCGCTCCGGGCGACGATCCACCTGCCACAGGCAATACTCATCAAATCCAAAATGATGGGGAGCCTTCAGGCCCCCACCCAGCTGCCACTTGCCAACGATGCAGGTCTTATACCCTGCCTTCCTTAAGACCTGAGAAAACGTCCTCTCCCCAGTGGGCAACACGCCGAACTGTTCGTAGTTACGTTTGTTGTAACGCCCCGTCATTAGCTTGACGCGCGACGGCGTACAGAGAGGCTGTGAATGGCAATTCTGAAATCGCATCCCCGCCGCCGCCAATCTGTCCAGATTCGGCGTCTGATAGGACGTTCCCCCATTAGCGCCCAAACACTCATACCCTAGATCATCAGCCATGATCAAAACAATATTTGGAGGCCTGGCGGTTTCCATAAGCGGGCCATCGGCGAAGATCGATTGACCCGTAAAATAAACCAAACAGCAAGACGCGATTACCATCCAATAATGGGACATCATTCCAGTTCCTTAATTAACCTCTTCTGACTCTCCCAATTGTAACCGAATTTGATCACCTAACGGGAAACAACGCCGCTTAATTTTATCGCCAAGGAAGGTTAAAATTGATGACTGAGTCGAGCTATGACTTTTGTCTATCGATCGGCTTCTGTTGCTATGGTTGGCTCTCGAGTTCCACCCCCCTACTGGCTTTGAAATGAATCATCAAACGGTAACCCCCGTTTTTGTTGGCGGGCTGCGCACACCATTTGGCCGTGCTGGCAAAGGAGCTTACAAGGATGTGCGCCCCGATGACCTGCTGGTTGAATTGTTTTCCGGCCAGAAAACCAAGCATGCGGATCTCTGGAAATACGGCCCCCGAGACGTGTTGGTTGGATGCGCCTATCCGGAAGGTGAACAGGGTTACAACATTGGTCGCATCGTAGCTTTAGGCTGCGGTATCGATGTGCCTGGAATGACTGTTAATCGCCTATGCGCCAGCAGCCTTGAGGCCACCGCAATTGCAGCGGCGAGAATCCGCTGCGGTTGGGGAGATTCTTACCTTGTCGCTGGCGTCGAATCGATGAGTCGCATCCCTCGTAGGGGAGCTAATTTCTCCACGTCGGAACAAATTCAAGTCGTATCCAAAACAGCCTACACGCCCAATGGTATCACCGCGGAGAACGTCGCTATTCAGTTCCCTGAATGGGATCGCGTGCAGCAAGAGGATTTGGCGGCGCGTTCCCACACTCTTGCCTTTCGGGCATTTGAACGTGGATATTATTCGGATCAAATTCACCCCTTCCTGATCGAACGGGATGAGTTTGTCAGATACCCAGTCGATCGTGAGAAGATGGCAACTCTGAAACCCGCCTTCTCCGAGAAAGGTTCCGTGACGGCAGCTACCAGTTCGCCTCTCACTGACGGAGCGACCAGCGGTTGGGTTACTAGTCGGTCAGTCGCACGCTCGGCCGGATTTTCCACCGCGCTCGAAATCGTCGATGTTGCCGTTTCACATGTTGCTCCCGAATTAATGGGTTTGGGCCCCGTCCCTGCAACGCGATCCATTCTAGAACGCAATGACTTGACCGCTACCGATATCGCCGCCTATGAAATTAACGAGGCGTTTGCCATTCAAGTCTTGGCGTCAGCCAGTTCATTGGGATTGCCGATGGATCGTGTCAACAATTGGGGTGGCGCCATGGCGGTTGGCCACCCTCTCGGGGCAAGTGGATTACGATTGGTTATGACGCTTCACGACCGCCTGATTCACGATCATTCATCTGGTGACCTAGGTGTCGCCACCTTATGCGTCGGCGGCGGCCAAGGCATGTCTCTACTGTTCCGCCGCATCGATTTATAAAAGGGCCAAACCGGCGGCCCGTTGATCAGCGCGCATAGAAAAAGCCAGGACCCTGAAGAGCGACTAAACCTGAGGTGGTCGGGTTCTGGCTTCTGACTACCGTGCAATCACGCGGGAGTCAAACATAAGGCAACTTGAGGTAAAGCGAGCGAACGGCAATGATCGCTTCGGGAGATCGAAGGAACGATAACTGCCCACTCGCCTCAATATTCAATTGACGCAATCCCCGTGCCAAAAGTAAAAAACAGGAAAACCCTTTGATTTCAACGATATAATAACAACCCGCATGCGATTTTTGTCTCGATCTGCGACGACTCTCTCGAAATGAGAAAATCACTCACTGGCACCCACCTTTGGTCATGATCGATGAATGCTTGCCGATTTCAGGAATCCCCTGCCCTGGGAGCAAAAAGTTCTAATCAATCGCAACCACAAGGCCGCCTCTAACCCGATCATCAGGTCGTTTACATCCCGGCACCCTAAGTGTTTCACCAACCACTCGATTCGGTCAAGCGGGTCTAGGTTTTTGGTGGTTGATGTGGATAATCGCAGATTCGCTTCGTCCGTATCTGTTTTAACTCATCGTCTCGGCAAACCTTTCATGATCGTGGTCAATGATATTTTAGGACCCAAAGGACGTATTGCCGTACGGTTACCCCACTACGAATATCGTGGCGAGCAAATTGAGATGGCCAACTCAGTGACCTCAGCCATCCAAGACAAGCAACACCTGATCGTGGAAGCCGGCACCGGAGTTGGCAAAAGCTTTGGCTACCTCGTTCCGGCCATTTTAAGCCTCGCGGAGTCTCAGGAATCCACAACCGGCGGTCGACGACGGATCGTGGTCTCCACTCACACTATAAGCCTTCAAGAGCAGTTGATCACGAAAGACCTGCCTCTGCTTAACAGTGTCATACCACTTGAATTTTCAGCTGTTTTGGCAAAAGGGCGCGGGAACTACGTCAGCCTGAGGCGGTTAGAGCAAGCGGTTCGCAAGGCGGAAGGGTTATTTGTTTTGGATGAGGAACACGACCAACTGCGTTCCCTGATGAACTGGAGTAAGACCACCACAGGCGGCTCAAAAAGCGAGCTCGATTTCCGCTTGCTTCCGCAAGTTTGGGACGAAGTACATAGTGACAGCAGTAATTGTTTGGGAAGAAATTGTCCAACTTACGATGAGTGTCATTACTTTCGCGCTCGTAAGCGACTGCAAAATGCAGACATCCTGATCGTCAACCACGCACTGTTTTTTAGCGACCTTGCTCTGCGAAAAATGAATGTCAACATATTACCTGACTACGATACGGTCATTCTAGATGAAGCTCACACCATTCAGGATGTGGCAAGTGCTCACCTCGGGCTAGGTGTATCCCTAAGAGGCGTCGAATATTCACTAAACCGACTGTTTAACAACAAGCGTAATAAAGGTGTTCTAGTTGCACACTACTTTCCAGAAGGCCAAAAGGCTGTCAATTTATGTCGCGAAAAAACAGATGAATTTTTTGGCGATCTGCTGTCTTGGTCGGCCCGTATGAAATCGTCCAGTCAGACGGGCAACCAAACCTTGCGTGTGACTCAATCAGGCATCGTCGCCAACCCTCTCTCGCCCGCATTGTCCCATGCCAGTCAGCTTGTCCGCCGCCATGCAGACGGACTAGAAACTCAGTCAGATCGGCAAGATCTGATCTCCGCGTGCGATCGTGTGGACGCGCTCGCCAGCGAGCTAGAAAACTGGCGGTTACAGCAATTGGACAATGGTGTGTATTGGATGGAGACCAGTGTTTCCCGACACGGGAAACAAAACGTTCGACTCATGGCTGCACCCATCGACGTGGGGCCGGAGTTACGTGAGAACCTATTCAGTAAAGTAGACACCTGTATTTTGACAAGTGCGACGGTCTCGACAGGCAATGATTCGTTTGAATTTTTCCAACAGCAAATAGGACTTACTCAAACACAAACCAAGCAATTGGGCAGTCCATTTGATTATCAGCGTCAGGCAAAGTTGATCGTGGTCGAGAACATGGCCGATCCCTCCCAAGACCGCGACACCCACGAACGGCAGTCTATCGAGGCGATCAAGACTTACGTCCAACGAACCGATGGGCGAGCTTTCGTACTCTGCACAAGCTACAGCTTCCTCAACCGTGCCGTTCGCGATTTGACGCCATGGTTAATTGAAAACGATCTTGCGGTTTATAGCCAAGGTGCCGGAATCGACCGGAACCAATTGCTACAACGCTTCAAAGAAAATCCTCGTGGCGTGCTTTTTGGCACCGACAGCTTTTGGCAAGGCGTCGATGTTCAAGGAGAGGCTTTACAGAATGTCATCATTACCCGACTGCCGTTTAGCGTTCCCGACCAACCACTGCTCCAAGCGCGACTGGACGCGATCCGCGAGGCCGGAGGCAACCCATTCAATGATTATCAACTGCCCCAAGCGGTGATCAAATTCAAGCAAGGGTTTGGACGACTGATACGCAGCCAGACCGACACGGGTATCGTGGTCATTTTAGACCCACGAATTAAAACCAAATACTACGGCCGAATCTTCGTGGGAGCGCTGCCGGAATGCGAAGTTGAACTAGAACAAATGTAAGCAGCCACCGTTGACATGTTTGTGACAACTACTTTTCAAGCCCCGCAACAGGGGCCCGGCTCGGATCTGGAGCCAACGTTTCCGTGGATGTTTTAACGGTTGCACTCTCCATGGATTCATCGCCGTTGGGGGCCGCATCCATGCCGGACTGCTTGACCTTGCCGGCCTCTTCCTTTTCATCGAAATCTAGAATCGGCAAATATTTCTTGAGCATGCCGTTCAGATCACGATAGTGCTTGCCATCCCGATCCCAAGTCAACTCTCCTCCCTCGTGACCCACGTAGCCAATCCCCAGAGCGATAAGCATCACTCCCAACTTCCAAAGCACCCCTTCGTCCGGGTTCTTATTTCGGGACCCCGCTGCGAACAACGCAACCAGGACAGCGGCTGCCGTCACCAGCAGCCCCGAGGTGCGGTGCCAGAATAAACGAGAGTCTGTATTCACGAAGTCCTCGAAAGACTGCACTTTGGAATAGTTTTCCATCGGACCAAACCACCACCCGGTCACACAGGCCAAAATGGCTCCCAGCGTCCCCAACCATAAACAGTAATAGGCACAATCACTCATTACAAAACTCCCGCCCAAACTGAGGAGAGCGAACAATCCCGCCGCAAATAACAATCCTAATGGCAGATGAATCGCGACCGGATGGAGAGAGCCGATCGCATTCCAAATGTTTGGTTCCTTTGGATCGGCGGCGTTTCCAGCCGATTTTGTTGACGGCTCATTGGCACCGGCATCCGCCCCGGATTGTTCCTCCGAATCAGTGGATGCGTCCCACACAAGTCCTTCTGGCCAGTCTGCACCCTGTTCAATCCAACGTCTGACTAGCTGGATATCCGAGTCACCCAACGGCCCGCCTTCATCCGGAGGAGGCATCATCTCCTCTTCATCATCACTCACCAAATAGGTATAGATTTCACTCTCTTCCGGCTCACCGGGAGAGATGTAATCCATGGACGCGTCGCGGTCATCGATGCGAAAGGCTTCTTCCGTCTCAGGTCCGTGGCAGCTCAAGCATTGATTTTCGAAGATCGGCTTGATGTCATTCTCAAAACTGACGTCGCTGGGCTTTTGAGGCAAGCCGTAAACACTGGACGCCAACAGTAGAAAGACAGCGGGCAAAGCGACGAAGCAACTAAAAATTCGGAGGATCATTATTTCAACCCGGGTTCACGTTAAAAGCACTGCAATATAATAGCACTTTTTTTGATCGAGAAAATTAAAACCGGTGTTCCACGGTTGGCAGTATGAGGATTTTCCCATCTCCAGGACGACCCGTCCGCGAAATCTCCGTAATAACCTCAATAATGTCATCGGTGCTCGAGCCATCAACCCAAACGGAAATTTCCACTTTCGGGACATAGACGAGTGAATATTCGTTTTCACCGTAACGATCCAGGTAGTTTTTCTGACGGCCGAAACCCTTGACCTCGCGAACGCAAATTTCAACGATCTTAAACTGACCGATAGCCGTCATGACTTTCTCAGCCAGGAACGGCTTCATGATTACAACGATTTGTTTCATTACGAAGCCAGTTTTAAGATTTAACAACTGCCCAAGTCCAGTGCCGATCGGTCGTCGCCTGCACGGTCTCCGCTGGGAAGCCATTTTGAACAACCAGCTCGCGAATTTCATCTATCGATAACGCCGCGCGCAACGAGTCGTCAAACATCTGCTGCGAGTGCGCGTTCTCTTGGCCGGCATAGGTTTCAACCAACTTGGCAACCTCTTCTTCCGAGTCCGGGCGAAGTAAATCCCGGATGAACAATAGACCTCCGCGGCAGGTCACGCGAACCATTTCGCTGACACAGTCGGCCGGGTCCGGGATGTGATGGATAATACTGTTGGACATCACGGTCGAGAACATTGCGTCGGAAAAAGACATCTGCTTGGCATCGACCTGAGCCAGCTGCACCCGTTCAATTAGCCCCGCCGCCTCAATGTTGTAGCGGGCAAGATCCAGCATATGAATGGCCATGTCGATCGCCATGACACGGCAATTCGCGTCTCGCTGACAAAGCTCAACAGGAATCAGAGCCGTTCCAGTGCCTAGATCTAAAACATCTTCCAACGATTTCCCATGAGCTTTGGCAAATGCAAGCATGTCTTGAACAAACACTTGATTCACTTTTGAGTGATCCATCGCATTGTAGTCTTCTGCTTCCTCTGATGAGTCCATCACCTCGGGTTCAAGCTCTCGTTTCAGACTCATTCATTGCTCCAAGTTTTCAAATTCTTCGTCGGTCACAATGGGTTGATTTGTCTTGGCTAAGGTCACGCCGAGCGCAAACAACAATAGCGCCATCACCAAATAAGCAACTGCGAATTGCAACACGACACGTTGGGCCGCCTCACTAAAGGGACCACCCTCAACCCACAAGTTCCAAGGCAGGAACATTTTATCGCCGTCCAAAGGTGAATGCATCACGCCAAACAGAACCAGAAAGCCTCCGATCGCCATATAGATCGAAGCATGGATGAAACGGCGATCAATAATTTTGGCCATCGTCGAAGCCCAAATTAGGCTGGTCAATATAAATCCACCAGCCAAAACATTCATGTGTAAGATCAATCCCTGTAGTGCGTCGCGCGGGCCCACCGGAACGACATCCCAGTCGATCCAAGCAACAAACTGACCCACATAAATCATCACCAATTTAGCCAGCGCCGGCATGCAGGCAATCGCGATGGCCGCATAATGTCTGCGAGGCGTTGCGTGAAAGCTCTGAGCAGTGATCTCTATACCAATGAATATCAGAATGGGCAAAACAGCCGCTTCCGGGATAAACTTGAACAACAGTCCAAAATAACCAATCACACCCGCGCCGCCAACAAACAATGCGGTTGCCAAAGTATAGGCTGCGCGTCCTCCCATCGCTTTATATGCCGGGTGTCCAATGTAAGGGGTCGTTTGAATCACACCACCACAAAGGCTTGCAATGAGGGTTGCGAAGGCTTCAATGCTAATGACATTACTGGTTTCAAAATCATCACCAACAGACGCTGCGCTCTCAGCACAGTCAATACCGCCAATGACGGTCGCAATCGCAAATGGAATGACATAAGGAAGGTACTGAACCGTCTCCTCCATGGAACTGAACCACGAGAAATTGAACACGGTCAGCCATTCTGTTGGAAACCAAACTGGCTGAGAATCCTCGTTCGCCAAATCCGGCGCCAGATGGGTCCCCGCAAAATGGTCCGTACCCACCATCAAGTACCACAGAATGCAACCCATCGCGACTGCTCCCAAAGCACCGGGTATCCGAAACGGCAATTTACCTCGCGCAATCAAAGTCACCAGCACAACGATCAGCGATGCAAAACCGACAATCGGGTTCACCGCTATTTTCGGTAGTTGAGTGAACGCGATCAAAACCAACGCGATCGCCGCTAGAGAACCCAACAAGCCCGCTCTGGGAAATACGGCTCGAACCCAGTTAGAGCCAAACGACATCAGTAGTTTGATCAAACCGGTAATGAAAATGGCGCAAATCCCGATGTGCCAAGCATCCATTGCTGCCGCTTGGACGGCTCCTGCTTCGGCCATCCCCCCTTCGATTAATTTAGCCTTAGCCGTTACGAAGGCCGGTCCAATCACAAACAGCACCATGCCGATCGTACTGGGAGTATCCAGCCCAAGGGGCATCGCAGTCACGTTCGTCTTGCCCGTCTGCTTGGCATATCGAAATGCTAACCAGAAAAAGAGCAAGTCTCCGGCCAACACCCCAATGGCTGTCCCGGGCACCATGTAACGCAGGGAAAAATCTACAGGGAACTGAAAGATGCTAGCTAACATGCCAACAGTTAAAACCAGCCCGGCAATATTGTCTAACATTAGGCCAAAAAAGGCATTTACGTCCCCTGGAGCCGCCCAGATGTATTGATTTTTTTTCACACTTTGACTCTTCGGCATAAGGTTTGCAACTGTGTTCGTTAGCGAGTTTAAAACGTTCGCGAACCAAAAAAAAGGCCTGTCAAAGTGGACCGGATGAGTCATGGAACCCTCCGATAGGTCTGACAGGGACGGGGTAAGCAGTGCTTGTGGCACTGAAAGTTACACGAATGTGGCATTTCGCCCCAAAAATAGGGAAATTGCTACGACACAACAGTGGAAACCGCTCAACGTTTTCCGATTTTAAGGAGTCGTATCGAAGAGAAATGTTTGGTTGAAAAGGCATTTTGCCAAATCCGCGAACTTCCTCCGCTAAGATACGTATAGAACCATGCAAACCACAATTCACGATTTGCACTTTAACCATTCACGCCAACTCACTGCCAAGCAGGATCCGGTGACAGACGAGCAACTGCTACTTGAATACCGCGAAACAGGCGACCGAGAACTGTATGCGCAACTGGTATACCGTTACGAGCGTGAGTTATTTAGTTATCTGAAAAGGTATTTGGGTAATGCTGAGATGGCCGAAGACGTGTTTCAAGCAACGTTTTTGCAGGTTCATCTCAAATGTGATTTGTTTCAGGCAGGTCGTCGTTTTCGACCGTGGCTTTACACCATTGCAACCAATGCGGCCATTGATGCCCGTCGGCGCAACAAGCGACACAGGATGGTCAGCTTAGACACGCCACGCGAGCAGGACAATGAAGATGTCGGCCGTTTGGTTAACCTGTTAGAAAGTGGCGATTTGGGGCCCGTTGGGTCAGCAGAACGCGGTGAGGCAAATCGCCTCGTTCGTGACACGCTGAACCAACTACCGGAATCGATGCACGCGGTGATTCACTTGGTTTATTACCAAGGCCTTAAATACCGCGAAGCGGCAGAAATACTAGAAGTTCCCGTGGGGACGGTTAAGAGTCGATTGCATTCAGCAATCACTCGATTGACCGATGTTTGGAATTCAAGTCAAGTTGACTGAGCAACCGCTTCGGTTGCCAGCTGACTCGGCCTACCCAGTTGAGTGAAAACAAAACCGTGAAAAATCCTTCGAAAGAAGATTTGCTAGGCTATGCGTTGGGAGCATTGGACGCCAACCAACAGCTACTAGTTCAGCAATCAATCGACCAAGATGCCAATATTGAAGAACAGCTGATTGAGATCAAAGCCTCTCTAGCTCCTTTGGAGCTACTTGAGGGGGGATCGGGAGCGAGGCCAGGTTTGGCGCGTCGCACCTGCGAAATGCTGGCGACTGTTCAAAAAGAAGCAAGACGTGAAGCCACTGCTTCCCCGTTATCGGAACCCCGCGCATTGCCCGTCGAAGCATTGCCCGTCGAAGCAATGCCTGGGTCATCTGTCATGTCTCCCTCGACGCGCTCGGAGTTCTCTCAAGGCATTTTCAGATCCAGCTGGTCCTTAAATGACTTGCTTGTTGCTGGAGCGTGTGCGGCCGTGCTGGCTGGCCTACTTTTTCCTGCTCTTTCCTACACTCGATTCTACAGCAACCGGTCGGGATGCCAGCAAAACATGGTCAATCTAGGTTCCGCCTTTCAGTCATATAGTGACATTCACGATGGGCAATTCGTAGCGATCCCTACTTCTGGAAACTGTTCGGTCACAGGGATCTTTGCACCTACGTTGAAGGACGCCGGTTTGCTGGCTGATGCCAGCTTGGCCTGTCCTGGTTCGAATCGTCAATCTCCGGTTTTTGTTCCCAGCCTCAAGACCATACAAAACAGTCAGGGGGAGCGACTCTCCCATTACCATCAGATCATGGGCGGTGACTATGGCTACACAATGGGTTACTACGCAGACAATCAGTACGTCTCTCCCACGAACGTGGGACGTAGTCATTTCATTCTTTGTGCTGACAAACCGTCCCCTATGAACGAAGGCTTCCGCTCCAGCAACCATGGTGGTAATGGGCAAAACTGCCTGTTCGAAGATGGTCGTTACGAATTCGTGACAGGACATGCCTACGGCAACGATCCGATTTACAAGAACGATTACGACATGGTCGCCGCGGGAGCCCACGCGAACGATTCGGTGATCGGGGCCAGTCACAACACTCCGACTCACTTCAAAACATCTCTGTTCAAATAACGTTGAGACCTCTCTTCAGAAAGTCGGAACCGTCGAAACGGGCCCGCCAGACAGCTCTGCTCGGCCTGTTTTTTTTCGTCTCTTGAATCGTTGAGTTAACCGAACGATGGTGATCTCAACTGCGTAGGACTTTAAATCCAAAGTGGGAGGCAAATCTATTCCGTCTATCGCACCAGCTCGCCTGATTAACTCAACCCCAATTCCTAACCAAACTCATTCGCCATGAAAAATCTTACCGCGATAATTGTCTGTCCCTACCTGTTGATTGCCTCGGCTTTGCTCAGTACTTTAGGCTGCGCGACTCATCAGTATTGGGGAAATTACTCTCCGTCACCTGAGGCCGTGCAAACCACTTTCGGCTGCCCGTCCACTTGAGGTTTTTAAGATGGCATCGTGAATGCCTTTTGCAAAATAACGCTGTAACCCGGATTTACCGCCGTTCCCTGCGACTCGCAGATCAATTGGGTTAAGATAGTCAGTCGGACAGGAGTCATCATCCACTGCGTCCGGCAACCACCCCAACCCATCACTCAAGAATGATCCCTGGTCCAGAACCCTCAAATCGCATTGAACTCATGAGCCCCGCAGGCCACTGGCCTCAGTTGCGGGCCGCTGTCGAAGCCGGTGCCGATGCGGTCTATTTCGGCCTCAAACATTTCTCTGCGCGAGCCAAAGTCGGCTTTTCTGTCGCTGAGCTACCGGATGTGATGGGCGAGCTAGCCGTTCGCGGCGTTCGCGGTTTCGTGACTTTTAATACACTCGTCTTTGATCATGAAATGGAATTGGCCCAGCAAGCCATCATCGCGATTGCCGAGGCTGGTTGCGACGCGATCATCGTTCAAGACACCGGAATCGCCGAATTGGCCAGTCGCATTGCACCGGGGCTCGCCATTCATGGCAGTACTCAAATGTCGATCACCAGCGCGCAGGGAGCCAACCTAGCGCAGGCGCTTGGCTGTTCGCGAGTGGTGCTTGGGCGCGAACTCGATTTAAAAGACATCCGCCGAATTGCCGCAGCAACAAGTGTGGAATTAGAAACATTTGTCCACGGCGCTTTATGCGTCTCGTATTCCGGACAGTGTTTCAGCAGCGAAGCCTGGGGCGGCCGAAGTGCCAACCGTGGTCAATGCGCCCAAGCCTGCCGCCTGTCCTACCAACTCGTCGTTGACGGCCAGCTGAAGGAGTTAGGTGCCAATCGCTACCTTCTTTCGCCCGGGGACCTCTACGCATTGGAACAAATTCCAGAACTAATCGATTGCGGGATTTCCTGTGTGAAAATCGAAGGTCGTTACAAAGATGCAGATTATGTGGCCGCGACCACCTCAGCTTATCGACAAGCTATCGACAAACACTATGGAGCAATCCCAACTTCGGTAGATACCACTTCCTGGTCACAACAAGATCTTGAACAAATCTATTCCCGAGGACTTGATGCTCATTTCATGTCTGGCACCAACCACCAAAATGTCGTCGCCGCTCGCGCGCCACGTCACCGAGGGCGAAAAATGGGGGAGGTTTCTAAAGTTGGCAACTCATTTGTAGTGGTTCAGGGAGACTCCCTGCAGCGGGGCGATGGACTCGTATTTGACGCCGCTCATTGGCGAAGCCCGGATGAACCGGAGGAAGGTGGAAATGTCTACGAGGTACAAACATTACCGGATGGATCACAGCGATTAGCATTCGGTTTCGATCAAATCGACTTCTCCAGAATTCGCGTCGGAGATTGGGTCTGGCGAACAAAAGACCCTCGTTTGAATCGCAAGCTCAAGCCACTGACTCAAGCCAGTCATCCCGTCCAAACACGGCCACTTCATTTTCGGGTTATGGCCCACATTGGCCGCCCCATTCAAGTTGTGGCTGAACTGGATTCGGGCGAGCATTGGGACTTTACCGCAACCCAACCCCTCGAAGCGGCACGAAATCGAGGCCTGACCAAAACCACCTTAACCGAGCAGCTGGGCCGCCTCGGTGGTTCACCCTTTCACATCGGACGCATAGAACTTGATTCGAATCAGCCCGTATTCATTCCTGCCAGTCAGTTAAATAAGATTCGACGGCATTTGGTTGAAACAGCGGTGGCCGAACTGGGCGTCCATGCCCCCATCTCTACGACGAAGATTGATTTAACCGATTGGCGGTCATCTCGATGGCCAGCCGATTCAACGCTATCACAAGATTCATCCCAATCGGTCGGTGTGCACGTTCTCGTTCGCAATGCCGCGCAACTTCAAACCGCCCTCAAGTGTCAACCGACGAGCATCACACTTGACTATCTCGAGTTATACGGCTTGAGAGATTCTGTAAACCAAGTCAGGGATGCGGGCATTCGATGCCGAGTGGCAAGTCCGCGAATCCTCAAACCGAGTGAACAGAACGTGATTCGTTTTCTATTGTCACTGGATTGTGATCTTCTGATCCGGTCAGGAGGTCTACTCTACGATCTGGTTACCAATCATTCGGCAGATACGTTACCATCGCTCGATGGAGACTTCAGCCTCAACGTCGCTAACGTAATCGCCTTTCGGAAATTTGCAGAGATGGGAGTCCGTCGAATGGCGCCCACTCACGACCTCAATGCTCAACAAATAATGGAACTGGCCCACCTCGGTAACCCAGCCCAGTTGGAGGTCATTGCCTTTCACCACCTACCCGTCTTTCACATGGAACACTGCGTTTTTTGCCGCTTTCTCTCGAAAGGGACCGATCATACCAATTGCGGGCACCCCTGCGAGAAACACCGGGTTGCCGTCCAAGATTCCGCCGGGCGACAACACGCAGTGCTGGCTGATGTCGGCTGTCGCAATACCGTTTTTGGCGCTGAGGCTCAATCGGCAGCAGCGTTCATGTCCCCCTTTCTAAACGCTCAAATCACTCAGTTTCGGTTGGAATTTGTGCATCAAGAGCCAACTGCCGTACGCGAGATTATTACAGCTTTTCAGTCATTCCTTGCAGGCGACCTCGGTTTAAATCAACTCCAGCGGAACCTTAACCAAAACGCTTCTCAAGGGACAACGGCGGGCAGTCTGTACGTACCGGATGATTTCAAGAAACTCGTCCAACTTCAGTGATGTCGGCCGCGCCGGGTCCCCACCACTCTTTGTCTTCCCTGACTCAACTCACTGAATCACCTCCCTGAATTGCGTCCCACGCCGACCCGCCGGTCTCATAAAGTTTGCGGATTGTAACGTTGGTTCCGAACGCGGTCTATCTTTCACCTTTAAAAGAATTCGAGTGCGCAACACCTGTTCGCGTGGTCCTGATTGTAACGTCAACGATGGAAAACTCTGGCCACGGCAGGCAAAGACACATGAAGATGTTATTTGTGAGCCGACGATATCGAATATCAGGACGTGCTATTTTCACTGCAATAGAGGATTCCCATGGCCGTAGCGATTGTAACCGGCTCTGCCGGTTTAATTGGTTCTGAAGCCAGTCGGTATTTTGCCGATCAAGGATTAGACGTTGTAGGAGTCGACAACGATCTCCGCAGTCATTTTTTCGGGCGGGATGCATCGACTCGCTGGCAAAGGGAGCGGCTCCAACAGGCGCTCGGTAGGCGTTACCGGCACGAATCGATTGATATCCGAGATGAGGATGGAATTGATCAACTGTTTCGACGTTTTGGAAATGGTATTCGATTGATCATTCATACAGCCGCCCAGCCTTCACACGATTGGGCGGCCAGAAATCCCAAGATGGATTTTTCAGTCAACGCCACGGGAACACTCAATCTACTCGAGGCCTCAAGAAAGCATTGCCCTTCGGCCGCATTTGTTTTCACATCGACGAACAAGGTTTATGGCGACCGGCCAAACCGCCTGCCGTTGATCGAACAAGATGAGCGATATGAAATCCAAGCTGGTCACGAATACGAAGAGGGCATTCCTGAAGACATGTCCTTAGACCAGTCCATGCATAGTCTGTTTGGGGCCTCCAAAGTGGCAGCAGACATCCTCGTTCAAGAATATGGCCGCTACTTTGGATTGAATACAGCCTGTTTTCGAGGCGGTTGTTTGACCGGACCGTCCCACTCAGGGGCCCAGCTACACGGTTTCCTCAGCTATCTCATGAAGTGTACCGCCAATCGAATGCCTTACACTGTCTTCGGCTATTCAGGAAAACAGGTTCGCGACAACATTCATTCGGCGGATCTCATTCGAGCCTTTGATCAGTTTTTCAAAAGCCCCCGTTCCGGAGAGGTTTACAACATTGGCGGAGGCCGGTTCAGCAACTGCTCCATGCTTGAAGCCATTCGCATTTGTGAAACAACGGCTCAGCGTACATTAAACTGGTCTTACAGCGAAGAAAATCGGGCAGGTGACCACATTTGGTGGATCTCTGATTTTAGCAAATTTCAAAGACACTATCCCGAATGGCAGTTGGAGTATGACGTCGCGAGAATCTGCCAAGAAATTTTTGAGGAAAACCACCACCGATGGAGCGTAGCGTCCGCCGCCTAGATCCGAGGTCAGCCGATCGACCCGTGGGTCCAACTCTTGTGCCACACGTGCCGCCAGCGAGACACACACATCAGACATTAATAGGATTCGTGAAAATGGCACAACTGCCCAAGCTCACAATGGCCGAGTACAAAATTGAAACCAGTAAGTCCATTGACAATCGGTTTGTCAATTTCTTCGAAGTTGAAACACAGGACGAACAGACCTTTCGCTGGTCCAAACCAGTCGCCATGCTGCGATTGGAAATACCGGTCGACCATTACGAGCTCCATATCGAAACAGCCAACCTGCGAGGCGACCCCAATTCATTTCACTTCGATCTATACTGGAACGGCCACAAACTCCGTAAACGCGATCTGCAGATTCAGGGCGGAAAGATAAGCTTTGCCGTTAATCGAAATCAATGTGTTTCTGATCGCGAGCAACGGTTGACCATTGCTTGCAAGCCTCTTAAGGCAGAACAGGGCAGGCGACATTTAGGCCTTCCTGTATGTTGGGTTCATCTCACACGACGCCCCGATCTTTTCAACAACTCCTGGAGCGAGGGAGGTCGAACCCTAGATCTTTCCTGGAACGACACCTCGATTTCCCGTGGATTAAAAAGGCTCTTGGGAAAGAAAACGCCGGAACCCCATGTTCCCATCTGGCAGATCGATCTACCACCACTGATGGCAATCCCACCACTGCCAGCCAACAACATTCCAGAGGAGAAACCTCCATCGATCGAAACCGTCATCGTGTCACCTGTAGAAATCAACGCCCGCCATGGCACGGGACTCTTGATGAGCTACACGATCGAAGATTTCTCGACTGTAGCAACCGTCATTTCTCGGCGGGCCTATAATGGCGACCGGGTTCGTTCTGCTGCCCATTTCGAACTACCTAAGGACAAACTCTCTCGGCACGAGATTTACCGGTACGTCCTCCAATGGTTCGCCAAAAGCCCTCCCGCGCGAGCCTATGTGGTCCCCTATTTCGAAAGCGATATGCTGATCGCCAACGCCCTAAAAGATTTGTTCGGCACCCAGATCTGCCTGCACATCATGGATGACAATTGCCTGTTCAGCGATCAAATCCCGAGCAAGACCGTTGAAGAGGCCATCCGAAAATCTGATATCTGTTTTGCGATTTCACCCGAAATGCGGACGGCTTATCAGCAGCGCTTTGGGATGAAGCTATGGGTTCTTCCCCCCGTCGTTCCTGAGGAGTTGATTTCAAAAGATCTCCTTCGTCCAAATGGGTTCGTCCACTCAACAAGAAACCTTTCGACCGCAGGACGCACGACTCGATCGTTGAAAACCGATCAAAAGCCGTCTCATCAACCATCGGAACAACGGGGGATTTTAATCGGTAATATCTGGGATCGGGAGTGGCTAGAATTGTTGAAATCAACGGTTCGCGAGAGCGGTTGTGAGATTGACTGGTACTCTAATAATCTCGAGGCCGTCCACCTCAAGGAATCCGCTAAGTCGCTCGACGAACATGGTATTTTTCTCCAGCCAGCTCTGTGGGGTCCCAACCTAGTTCAGGAACTGAGAAATCGCCCCTTCGCGTTAATGCCTTCGGGTTCCCTATCGGGAGAGGGAGAATTGCAAGAGAGCATTGCGCGACTGAGCCTACCGAGTCGAATCCCATTTCTAACCGCTACAGCTCAGCTTCCGATTATTGTGATGGGCAATCGGGAAACAGCAGCTGCTAAATTCGTCAACCGGTTCAGCCTCGGTGACATCATTGACTATGACGGCAAGCAGTTCGCTAAAGCGGTCACCAACATCATGCAGCCAGAACGCCAGGTTGCGATTCGGCAGCGAGCCCAACAATTGGCTCAAACTTTCTCTGCAAAAGAGATTGGGCAATGGATGTGGGAATCACTGAAAAAGCAAATGCCCGTAGACAATCGTTTCGAAGCCTTGTTCGCCATACAAGATAGCGAATTTGCTTACTTTATGGACGCGGAACCGCCGCAAACAATACATTGGTCCTCTAAAAATGTTTGGATCATGCTACAGCGGCTGGCACACCTCGGCGTGAAACCCGAAAGAGTGATTGACATCGGGGCCTCAACGGGCGTTTGGTCATGGACAGCCTCTCATGTCTTTCCCGACGCAAAATACGTCCTGATCGATCCATTAATGTCCCGCTACGAAGCGAAGCACCGTCAATACTATTTGCAAGGTATCGCGCATCACGAACTGATCGAAGCCGCGTTAAGCAATCAAACAGGCCAAACCGAAATCCTTGTTTCTGATGATCTGTACGGCAGTTCATTAATTAACGTCGATACCCAAATCCGTTCAACCCATACTTCTCAAGTGGAAGTTCTGCGGCTGGATGACCTGGCCCGAGAAAAGTCTTGGACGGAAAAGACGGTCGTCAAACTAGATGTTCAGTACGCTGAACATCTAGTCATCGATGGCGGTCTTGATTTCATCGATAAACATGTCGACGCTTTGATTTTGGAATTATCTTTGGAACGTGAACACCCACATGCAAAAACCTACGTTGAAATGGTTCAGATGATGCGCGACCTCGGTTATGAGCTGGTCGATGAAATGGAGGGTTGGCGCAACCCCAGCACTGGACGACTGGAACAAAAAGACTCCGTCTTTGTGCGATCCAGCTTGATGCAAGGTCGAAAGGCCGCTTGAACGCCCAACCCCTTTTGGGAATCCACGATCTATGTCTGAATTCAAGCCGGAATATACGACTCCACTTGAGCGCCTCTATTTCCTGCACATACCCAAAACGGCTGGAACCAGCCTCCGGCAGTGGCTAAGCGACCTCTATGGCGCGGAGCAGTTTCTGCCCTGCGACCACTTGGATGATCTCAAGGCAATGTCACCAGAGACCATCCAGCAGTACCGCTTTTTTTCCGGCCATTTCTCTACGCATTTAGCTGAATTTTTGAACCCTCAACCGGCAACTATCACTTGGTTACGAGAACCGATTGCCAGGCAAATATCTGACTATCATTTCACCCGGGACCAGTTTGAACATCTGGCTCAAATTGCCCTGAGTCACGGCCGCCACGATTGGATTGAGTTCTGGAAACAGACCCAACACTTAAGTCTCGCGGAACTTTGTCAGTGCGAAGCTCACTTGGGTTACAGTGACAACCTACAGGTTCGCTATCTGACTGGTAATATCGAGCTCCCCGATCGAGTTGAAATCAACGAGACAATCTTAGCTCAAGCCAAACAAAACCTGACTGAGATTTTTCACGTTGGCCTCTGCGAACAAATGGACCCATCGATCGACATGCTTACGCATAAACTGCGGCACCCCTACAAACCACTGCGCGTCACGATGAATCAAGGCAAGAAACCGAATCGACAGCACAATCTATCTGCGAAAGAGCTCGGCGTCATTCGCGAGGCAAATCACTACGATATTAAACTGTATGCATTTGCCCGCCAACTCTTTGCTGAGCGATTAGAAGCCTTTTGGAAATCTGCGACGCAAATGTCATTGGATGCTCAGCAAATCACCAAAATGTACCGAACCCCAGAAACGACGAATATCATCGAACCGTATATCACCAATCACTTTTTACAAAGCCACCCCTTACCCAACCCTGAGCCCAAGCCGTTCGTCGTAGACTTCTCGGACGCTGTTTTTCTATCGGGCTGGTACCCTCGAGTCAAAATGGACAATGGACAGTACCTAAGGCGTGCTGGACCGGGACGCATCTCACGTTTCTTCGCACCCCTTTCTCATCAATCGAACTACCTGTTGCGATTCAAAATCGTTCTGTGCCCTGATCAACAAATCCCACGAACACTCAAGTTGTTTGTCGACAATTCGCCGATACGCCTTGAGCACGACGAGGTCAAAACCCGGGATGGACAAACTGAGTTTTTCATGCGTGGTTTCATCCCCGGCAGTTCCATCGCTCGAGGTCAGTCGCATAGCGAGTTGAGATTGGAGTCAACTCATACGATCGAACAGAAAGTGGATTTTGATTCGTTGCGGCACATCAGCTTGTCGACCCACTCTTTTACCTTCTCTCCAGTCTCAGCGGATATCGTGAAAAAACACCAGCTCGATTGGCCGCTCGAGTGCGCGCCGATTTTTCAATTTTGATACCACCGACTCATGGTCACCCCCCACTCGGGTCCCCCGCACTCATCGGGTCATTCGTAGCGAGACTACAAAACGGCCACGCTGTGAATCGAGTGTGATGCGCGCTGTCAGCGAACGCGCCTCTACTCATCGCCAAGCGATACGATCAGCCTGTCGCTCTCTGTGACAAGCTTGCTCGGCACACAATGGGCCTGATTGAAAACACTTTTATGTACTACAATTTTGATGATGTAACATTAGTCAAACGCAGCGAAACTATTTTTATTGCAGGACATCATGAACGATATCAAACGGTTACCGGATCGATCTGAAGTTGCCGAGGCCGACACGTGGGACCTGAGCAAGTTGTTTGCTGATGATGAAGCTTGGGAAACGAGCTTCATCATCTGGGAATCTCAAATCGAATCCTACACTCCGTTTCGTGGCCGGTTGGCCGAATCCCCAGCGACCTTAGCCGAGTGCTTGGCTTTCGATAGCCAACATGATCGGCAAGGCGAACGGCTTGGCAATTACGCCTATCTTAGGACAACCGAAGACCAAACCAATGGCGAATATCAACGGATGATGGGACGATTTCAGAATGTCGCCACCCGAGCCGGTGAAGCTGCCAGTTATATCCGCCCCGAAATTCTGTCGATTACAGAGGAAATCTGGAGCACATTGATTTCTGCTCCCGAAATAGCGCCCTACCGGTTAATGCTAGAACGGATGATTCGCTACAAACCTCACACGTTGACCGAACGTGAAGAAGAGCTGCTAGCGATGCAAGGGGAAATGGCCGGGGCAACCTCCAAAATTTTTCGGCAGCTCCACGATGCAGATTTAAAGTTCGGTTTCGTGGAAAATGAATTAGGAGAAAAAATTGAACTGTCACCTAGCACGTTCTCGCAACTGTTAATTTCCCCCGATCGAAACGTTCGCAAAAATGCCTTCCAACAGTTTTACGAACAGTTCACCGCTCACGAAAACAGCCTGGCAGCCACCCTCTGCGGATCCATCCAGAAAGATGTTTACTACGCCCGAGCCCGGAGTTACCCCAGCGCGCGCGAAAAGGCATTGTTTGCAGATAATGTTCCGGTAAGTGTTTACGACAATCTAATCGGAGCTGTTCGAAATAACCTACCCGCACTCTACAAGTATTACGACCTGCGGCGCCGCAAGATGAATCTAGATTCGATACATCAATATGACACCTACGTGCCAATCTTGACCGACTTGGAGGTCGAACACTCATGGGATCAAGCGGTCAAAATGGTCTGCGACTCGCTCGAGCCGCTAGGCAGTGAATACTGTGAAGTCCTACGACAAGGGTTGAGCGGTCGATGGTGCGATCGCTATCCGAATCAAGGCAAGCAGAGTGGCGCATTCAGTTATGGTACCTACGACGGTGATCCTTACATCATGATGAACTACAAACCACGCGTTCTCAACGATGTGTTCACACTGGCCCACGAGGCCGGGCACTCCATGCACTCATATTATTCAAGTCAACACCAACCTTTCGAGTACTATAACTACACCATTTTCGTCGCCGAGGTGGCCAGCACCTTTAACGAGCAATTACTCACACAACACATGCTATCCAAAGCGACCGATGATCGACAGAAGGCCTTCTTGCTGAATAACGAAATCGACGACATCCGCGGCACAATCATTCGCCAAACCATGTTTGCTGAATTTGAAAAACTCACTCATGAAATGTGCGAGGCTGGTGAACCACTTACGGTGGATGCTTTTAAATCCGTTTACCGCGGGTTGCTCCAAGATTACTTCGGTCCCGACTTCGTGATTGATACCGAGCTTTCGTTAGAGTGCCTCAGGATCCCGCATTTCTATCGGGCATTCTATGTTTACAAATACGCCACCGGGCTCTCGGCGGCCATTGCGTTGAGTCAAAGAGTGCTTAAAGGAGGCCAGGCTGAACTGAAAGATTATTTAAATTTTCTCAAAGGTGGTTGCAGCCAGTACCCGTTAGATTTGCTACGGGATGCAGGTGTCGACCTGGAACAACCCACTGCGGTGGACACGGCACTCGGTCATTTTGCAGGCTTGGTCGATGAACTTGAATCGCTGCTATGACGGCAAGGGAAATCTTGTATAGAATGAAGTTCTGACCGAAAGTCTTTGCAAACGCCGAGCATCGTGAAACCACCTTTTCCATTCTTCGTATCCTCGTTATTGGCAGCCGGCATGTTCCTGCTGCTAAGCACCCGTCTACAGGGGCAGTCTCCCGGTGAAGATCAGTGGAGACAGCATGCTGCATTACAACAGCAACTCGTACAGACAATCAACGAACAAGGATTGACCTCTAAGGCCTCCGATTGGATCATCCCCCGCGATCCGCAACGACTCTATGTCTTCACGCCTCAGGAACAGGTCCACCGTCCCGATGACCCTCAGCTAGCCTCCCTACTAGAAGATCACGCGGAAAAGCTATTTGCCCTAGCGAAAAAAAGAATTGCGGAGAACCAAGCTGCCGCCTGCTTCCAACTCTTGCATGAAGTTCTGTTTTACAATCCGAATCATGAGCCAGTCCGCAAAATCTTGGGGCATCGAAGAGAAGAAGACGGTTGGCATGTCTCTTCTGATCGATTGCGGTTTACGGTTGGCACGCGAACGCAATCGCTAATGAACTGGCCAGCAAAATCCTATTCGATTTGCAAAACCCCTCATTTTGAGATCGTATCCCAGGCCGATGAGGCACAAACGCGTTTGCTGGCTGGAAAGTTGGAGTTGTGGCATCAAATTTGGAGACAGGTTTTCTTTGAGTATTGGTCTCGCTCCTCAACCTTGCAACGCTGGCTGGATGGCAAAGGTCAAGCGCGTGTGCCGACTAAAAAATTCAAGGTTGTTTTCTTCAAAGACCGGGACGCTTATGTCAACCAATTATCTCAATGGATTCCGGGAATCGAAGGATCCACCGGCTACTACGAGGCTGCACAGAAAACCTCATTTTTTTATGCTGCCAATAAAACTCAGGAAGCGGTCGCGGCGGAGCAAGCCACCTGGCGGCACGAACTAACGCACCAGCTGTTTCACGAATCGAGACGGTCCGTCGAGTCACCGTTCCAAGATCGTTATTTGTGGCTGGGCGAGGGAATTGCGATGTATTTTGAATCTCTGACGGAATTCCCCCGTCACGTCACTCTCGGAGGTTTTGACTCCCGTCGAATGCAATATGCTCGGCTAAGATGCCTGAAAGAACAATTCTACATCCCTGTGGCAACACTTACGTCGCTGGATAAAAAAAGCCTCCAGACCCATCCAGAGATCAAAAAAATATACAGTCAGTCTGCCGGGCTCACTCATTTCCTGATGGGCTCAGATTTTGGCACTCTGCGACCTAAGCTAAGTGAGTTCTTGCAACTCAGTTATCAGGGAAAATTGAAAGACAATTCCTTCAATGAAATTCTTGAGATGACGACGTCGGATATCGATACGGCCTATCCCGACTTCCTGCGAGTCACCAGCCCCCAAGTCGAATCTGGGATCGTCTCACCCGAAACACGTACGGAATTTGCTCTTCCCCGGACGGCGGTTTCAGCGACCGCCTTGCTTGAGATCGGCAAATGTCCCAACCTGAGTTGGCTGGACTTATCCGCTTCGGATGTGCGTGGTAAAAAGTTGTCGGGCCTGCGCGGCTGTCGAACATTGCGCCAGCTGTTTCTAACCGGCTGTTTAGTAGACGGCCAGAGTCTTCAACACCTCAGAGACGTCGGCCAGCTGACGGACCTCGATCTGAGTGCTTCCAGCGTAAACGATATCGACGTTGCCTCGCTAAAATCACTGCCATCACTGGCAAATCTAAACCTCTCTGGGACAAACATTTCCGATGCGGCAATTCCAGCGTTGCTGAAGCTGCCAAGTCTAAGCGGCATCAATTTATCGGGGACACAATTAACCCAATCCGGCGTCTACCGTTTGCAAATGGCGAATCCGAGTCTGAGCATTACCTTTTGAAAGTCTGGCATGAGCAAAATTCGACCCTGGGTTTTGGCAGAAACTAATTATGGCCACGTCAAACAACAAAACTATCAAGTTGCTGTCATTCCGCTCGGAGCCACCGAACCCCACAACCTACACCTACCATATGGCACGGACATTTTCGAAGCCGACACCGTCAGCCAACGTATCTGCGAGTATGCGTTCACCCGCGGAGGCGCCGTCGTGACGCTGCCCGCCATTCCATTTGGAACCGAAACAAATCTTAGCGAATTCCCACTCGCCATTAACCTGAACCCGTCAACATTAAATGCTGTTCTCGAAGACATTGTGAATTCGCTGACCGCAAGCGGTATCCAAAAAATTGTTCTTCTTAATAGTCATGGCGGTAATGGGCTAAAGCCTTTCCTCCGCGAAATGGCTGGCAAGACCTCCGCGCATCTGTTTTTGTGCAATTGGTATCAGGCCATTCAGGATATTTATTTTGACATCTTTGAACACGCCGAGGATCATGCAGGTGAAATGGAAACGTCGTTTGCACTGGCATACTTTCCAAATCTTGTTGCCAAAAATCCGGACGGCAGTTTAGCGGGGGATCTGGGTCAGACACGACCCATGCGATTCGAGGCACTGAACGAAGGATGGGTTTCCATCACCCGCCCTTGGCACTTGCTAACCACGAACTCGGGTGCCGCCAATCCCCACGAAGCGACAGCTGACAAAGGTCACCAAATGATGAAAATCCTAGAGCAGCGCTTGGGAAATTTTCTTCTGCAACTCTCCGACTCAAAAATCGACAAATCCTTTCCTTTCTAAATCCTGTTCCCAATCTTTCTGGGAGGCTCGGAAAAACCAGTGAATCGTCTCTCAATGCTGAAAACCGTCTAAAACATCTACTTTTTGGCAAGTTTGCTCCACGAACAGCGAATGTACCCTCAGACGGACCGCAGGTTTCAGTATTTCCTGAAACGAATCAACGAGTCTCTTTTGCTTTGAGTCATTCTACAGCGCGGGAGGGAAACCCCTTACAATTAAGGTAGGATACACTCTGCGGTAAAGAAGTAAGTCACTATCAAATCAAAACACATGGGAGATCGGAATGGTTGTCGTCTGGTTCATCTTAGGATTCATCGTGGTTGGGGGCATTGGATTGCTCCTGTATGTCATGGGAATATACAACTCCTTGATCAATTTACGTGCCCGTTACAAAAACGCATTTGCACAAATTGAAGTCCAGTTGAAACGCCGTTACGACCTGATCCCGAACCTTGTCGAAACTGCCAAAGGTTACATGAAGCATGAATCAGAAACCTTGGAGAATGTCATCAAGGCGCGAAACTCTGCTTACGGAGCAATGGAGGCGGCGGCAGCTAATCCTGGCGACCCGAGTGCGATGCAAGGCTTGGTGGGTGCTGAAACGGCATTAACCGGAGCAATGGGCCGACTAAACGTTGTGATGGAGGCGTACCCGGACCTTAAAGCGAGCCAAAACATGATGCAGGTCTCTGAAGAACTGACCTCTACGGAGAACAAAGTCGCCTTTGCTCGTCAGGGATACAACGATGCTGTCACCAGCTACAACGTAGCGCGGCAAAGTTTTCCAGCCGTCGTATTTGCCGGCATGTTTGGACATGCCACCAATGCCGAACTATTAGAGTTCCAAGACAGTGCCGCCATCCAAGAAGCGCCTAAAGTATCATTTTAAGCCTCCCAAAAACGTAAAGGGCATCTTAATCTGCATCCCATAAGGCGCACCGGTTGATGGATTTTTTCAAACAACAGGATTTGGCTCGACGTCATACCAGAAGACTTGTCGTATTGTTCGGCATGGCGCTGCTGGGTGTCATTCTATCGGTATATGCATTATTAGCAGTCTCCCTGTATGGCCTCAGCAGTCAGACGGAATCGTCTCGAAACCAAATTGACCCACTCCCCATTTTGACAGACTGGCGAATCTTGGCGTTGGTCGGAGGGGGCACACTGCTAGTGATTGGGGGATCAAGTATTTACCGCATTTCCTCACTCAACGGGGGTGGGCGGGTCGTTGCGACCAGCCTAGGTGGGCGACTCTTGAGCCACCAAACCAATGATCCAGATGAACGCCGGGTTCTCAATGTTGTCGAAGAGATGGCGATCGCCTCCGGAATTCCCGTGCCACCCGTTTATCTTCTTGAAGAAAACGGAATCAACGCATTTGCTGCCGGGCATTCCTCAAAGGATTCGGTAATTGGTGTGACGCGCGGATGCATCAATCACCTGAATCGGGATGAACTACAGGGAGTCATGGCCCATGAATTCAGTCATATCCTAAATGGAGATATGAAATTAAACATCAGGTTGATCGGGTTTGTTTTTGGAATCATGGCGATTGGATTTCTCGGCTGGCAGGTATTTCGCATCGCGATTTATAGCGGGAGTAGCAGACAAAGTAAGAACAACGGCCAGTTACCCCTCATTGCAATTGGGGCAGGCCTGATGGCCATCGGTGCGGTCGGAACGTTCTTCGGCAATTGGATCAAAGCTTCGATCAGTCGCCAGCGAGAGTTCCTTGCAGATGCTTCCGCCGTCCAATTCACTCGTAACCCGGACGGTATCGGTGGGGCATTGAAACGAATCGGCAGCATCCCTGCCCATGGCCAAATCGAAAACAGTGCAGCTTCCGAGTTCAGTCACATGTACTTTGCCGACGGTGTGAAAGGGCTCTTTAGCTCGATGTTCGCGACGCATCCACCTTTGGAACAGCGCATCAAAAAAGTCCAACCAAATTGGGATGGAAAGTGGTTAGAGGATAAACCTCGTTCGGGTCGGAAGGAGACCGGGTCCACTAAGCCAACCGAGAAAGAGGACCGACGTGACCGATTGAAACAGATGGTCACGGTAATGACAGGACTGGAAGCGATCGGCCAAACCACGCCACAACATGTCGCTCTGGCGCACCAGCTGATTTCTGAAATCCCTGAGAACGTTCGTCATGCGGCTCATGATTTATACGGAGCGCGTGCCGTTCTTTACTCCCTACTTTTGAATCAACAGCCTAAGATTCAAAAACAGCAATTCACCGCCTTGCGCGAACACGCTGAACCTGGACTGGCCGAACTCACTGAAAAAATTGCGTCAGCAGTCATCCCACTGGACCCACAGCACCGCCTACCGCTGATCGATATCACTTTAGGTTCTCTGAAGGAATTGTCCCCAAGCCAGTACCAAGACTTCCGCCACAACCTAGACCGACTCGTGAAAGCGGACGAGAAAACTGATTTATTTGAGTGGATCCTGCTGCGAATTGTCGACCACCATTTGGAAAAGCCCAAACCTGTCCGAACCAAGTACTACGGTGTTCAGCAATTGCAGCAAGAATGCCAGACACTCCTATCCTGTCTTGCATGGATCGGCCAAAAAGATCCGGCCAAAGCGAGTCAGGCGTTCAACGCAGGGATTAAGACGTTGGGATTCACTTCGTCGCAATTTATCGCTCGCGAGCGAATTTCACTGACTGAGGTCGGGAAGGCGATGGATACGCTCAATACCTTGGCAACACACAAAAAGAAGAAATTACTAGAGTCATGTGCCACCACAATCGTGGATGACCAGGAGGTAACCTACAAGGAAGCCGAAATGATTCGAGCAATCTCTGAGTCACTGGGCTGCCCCATGCCTCCGCTGTTGCCCGGGCAGAAACTGTTCTAACCAGACTCAACCGATTTTCTCGATTCGCAGATCGGCGATGGACCATGGATGATTTCGTCTGACCCAATAGCAAACCGGACCAATTTTTTAAAATCGAATTGGTAGCGAAAAATTGGAGGGCTTGGTTGTGAAAGATTTGCAGAAGTTTCTTTCTTGGGCTGTGTTGGGTGTTTTTTGAGTATTTTTTTCGGTCCTTATGCCGATACAGATCTAGACGATAATCAGAAATACCCTATTTTTATGGGGTCTTAAAGATGTGGTGGCTGTGGCGCAATTGGTTAGCGCACTGGATTGTGGTTCCAGGGGTTGGGGGTTCGAGTCCCCTCAGCCACCCTCTTTTTGGACCTCGAAAATGGACCGGGTTGGAGCCCGATTCTGTCAGTCCAAGTTCGTATCGGCTTCTCCGAAACTTCGAGTTCCCAAAGCGCTCCAGACGGATCGATCAACGGTTTCCGCTAGGAATCGGACATGTCCATCGGCGAACCCCATGTTAACACCCTGTATGTGGCGACTGCCGAAGCTCAACTCTTTGTCGTTTCCTGGAGCATCGGGAATCTTAATGGAATTGATCGGGCAGGCGGTCGAGCCTAAGCACTCAGAGCACTCGGCCGATGCGAATTCGGGAAAATCGTCGTAACTCGGCAGTTCCCCCGAGCCGATATACCAGTGATCCACTTTCTGCGAATTTCCAGAATAGTCATCGGACCACACCTCCTGATCGGGAAGCGATTCACCCACCAGAATCGTATGCGATAAGCCGTCCAAGATCTCAGACAGTCGCGTTTCACTATTTTGATAAAAAATACCGTCTGATTTGGGCAAGCCTTCATAGGCGCCCATCCCGCACCACGGCCGTTCACCTGACTCACGATTATTTAATCCGCTGGCGCATGCCAAGTAACAACAGGGGACCCGGTCGGTATCAGGCAGTGGATCATATTGGCTGCGGTCAACATTGGCCGACGGGCATTGGAAAATTCCTATGTACGTTCCTAAGGCAGCCGGGTTGTTCGGATTCACCGCGGTCCAACGGCTCCACGGCCCTTCCTTGTCGAGCCCTTCGTACAAGTTATTTTGCTCGATGAAGGGAAGAATGTAGGCCGACCACATGGTCATGCCGGGTGTACTAAATCCCGACGGCAAAGAGCCATTCGCGCTCTCAAAATCAAGTATTGCTAAAGACTGTTGTTTGATGTGATTCGTACACTGCACCCGCCGCGCGGCCTCGCGCACCATCTGAACCGCCGGCAAAAGCATCCCGATTAGAATACCGATGATAGCGATCACAACCAACAATTCCACCAACGTGAATGCGTTGCGTCGAGCCTTAACACATGATTGAAACACAGCCCCTCCAAATCTATTAACCGACACTTACTCAATTGTGCCTAACCGAGTGACAATCTGTCAACGAAAACGCTCTACGGTGAAGTAATTTACTGCTACACCCCTTTCTAGAGAGTCCTACCGCAGTCAACTCGGTAGCTCGCCGTCAAACCATCTAAAGAGCAAGATAGATATTGATCTAACTTTTATTCCCCGCTGCTTGCTTCCAGCACGCTGGTTGACTTCATGTAAGCCAATAAGTCAAGAATTTCTTGGCGAGTGAAATTGTCGAGCAGGCCGGTTGGCATCATCGAGACCTTTGAAACTTTAGAATCTTCAATCTTGGAAACGTTGATTCGGGTCAGCTTGCCCGGATTGATCATATCCTCTTGAACCATATAGGTCTGGCCGTTGAGATTCACCACCCGGCCGCTGACCGTTCGCCCATCCTCCATCTGAAAGATCATTGCCTGATATTGATCTGAAACCTCCTTGCTCGGATCAATCAGTGTTTCCAAAAGATCGCGCGTATTGAATCGGCGCCCCGCGTTGGTGAGATCCGGACCGACGATCCCCCCCTGCCCTTGGACGCGGTGGCACTTGTAGCATTGGGCTGCGGAAAAAATTTCTTTTCCTTTTTCCGTGTCGCAATTCGAAAAATCGAGCTCGTTCCCGACCAGCAAATCATCCAACCCCCATTTTTGAACAAACGGCCGAGCTTTGAGATCCGCATAAGGGTCGATCGGTGTTGGCTTCTTAGCCAGTAGCTCGGCCAACTCGGTTTGCTGATCGGCATCCATCGTTTTGATCGCCGCTTCGCGAATATTGTTTAAGTAGGGTGCAAACGAATTACCACCCTGCAAACCAGCCGCTTTGAGAAACCACTCGAAATACCGTTCTCGCAAACCCCGATCCCATCCCTCCGTCACGTTATGCAGGACGATCGCGTAATGGATCTGCTCCTCTTGGGTGGGGGCGGTCTCCAACAAACCTATCGTCCCACCCACCACCGCGGGAACTCCAGCAGCAGCCAAAACGCGAGATAATTCTCGATCCAACTCTGGATCATTAGACGGGAAGTGTCTAGCCAGATTTTGGATCGCCTCAAGCGTTGCCGGATGCGGAGTTCCCAAGCGAATCAAAATCAACGCGTAGTCGCGCAGCATATGCAAGCGCTGTTCCTTGTTAAGCTGGTCCCAATCCAGCTTTGACAAGCCTTGGACGGCCAGATCTTGCTGACTAGCATTCCCCAATCGAGCCAATGCCATCACTGCTTCCAACCGGGTTTGCGGGTCTTTTTCCAGTTCTAATTTATTGACCCAGTCATTCGGCTTGTTATTTTCCAAGGCAGTCCGAGCCGCGTAACGAACGAAGCGATCTGAATGATTGAGTTGATCCCAAATCTCATTGATTGAACCTTGGTTACCGTTTCCATGATTTTTTTCCAATAACCTTCGCGTTTTAGCCGCTTCGGTCATCGCGGGGTACTGAGCCGGCGCCGTGGAGTCGCTACCTTCGTAAGTCAATCGGTAAAGGCCGGACTGGATTCGCCGGCCTCCGATCAAAAAGTACATCGCCCCATCCACCGGGTTGATGACCAAATCGGTGACTGGGAGAGCGGGGGCCGTGCAGAACAACTCTTTCTCCGCTTTGAAGGAAGCCCCATCAGATTGCATGTGCACGGCGTATATAATCCCATAGCTCCAGTCTGATATGAAAAGCGCGTTCTGGTACTCAGCGGGAAACTTGGCACCCGTGCCAAACACGATTCCAGTCGGACAACCCGGCCCCACATCGAGTACGGCAGGCAGATTATCGGGAAACCAAGTAGGCCATTTACCGGAGCCGTGGCGCCAACCGAATTCGCTGCCGCTCGTCACATGACAAACGCGTGTCGGCCGATACCAAGGCAGACCCACATCCCATTCCATGTCAGCATCGTAGGTAAATAATTCCCCGTTGGGGTCAAAGGCGATATCATATTCGTTGCGGTAGCCAGAACTGATCAACTCAAAATGCTTGCCATCTGGATCGATCTTGCAAACCCAACCCCCGGGAGCCATCCGTCCCACCGCATGCCCTCGGGCATCGGGCAGTCGCGGGGTTGCCTGGTCTTCCTGCCAAACTTTGGTCACTCGCGAGTCCTGTACCTCCGGCAGGTTGGTATGGTTTCCGGCGCAAATGTAAAGCGATTCCTTATCGGGACCCAATACAATGGCGTGAGGCCCATGCTCACCACCACCCTGCATCGCTCTCAGCAATTCGACATGATCATATTGGTCATCGTTATTTCGATCTTGCAGGCGGTAAAGACCTGCGGGGCGACCCTCGCTGCCGTGCGCCATCACGTACAAACTACCGAAAGCATGTAATAGTCCCTGTGCATGACCAATCGAAAGGTCGATCGGCTCTACGTCAAACTCCGATCCTGTGACCGAGACCCGATAGAGCTTTCCATATTGATCTGAAGTGATCAATCGCCCCTGAGGATCGGTGGTCATCGCCACCCACGAACCCTGCTCCTTAGGGACGCTGTAAAGACACTCTGCTTTAAATCCCTCTGGCAGTCGCAGTTGCTCACCAGCGACAGCCTGATTCGCGCCAGCTTGAAACACGACCGCCTCACAGCGAGTGAGACCCAGCATCAAGATGAGGCTTGAAAAAAACAAAACAAACGCCGTAGAAAATCGCAGTGTCATTGTTAAAATCTCACTTGGGTGGGTGGATGGCCATGATGTATTCAACTTCCTACCGAAATCAATGGCCGCGCTCTAGACCGTTTGATTTTAGCCGAATTTAACAAACTTTCGACCAAGTCCGGTGCCAAGAAACTTAAATTTGAAAATGATTTGGAAATCCTTTGTCTGATTCACAAATAAACGCACTGCTGGCCCACTATCGCCTTCACAATCGAAATGCCGTCACACACGTGATCCGATCAGCGGTTTCACTCGGTATTATCGAAGCTTTGGCCGAAGGGCAAAAAACGTTAGAGCAATTAGCTCAAACATTGAATCTGCAAAAAGATCCCTTGTTGCTCGTGATGAATATCTTGGTTGAAACCGAGCTGGTCGAGCAGTATGAAGAAGACTACGCCTTATCCACCGTCGCTCGATTGATCCCTAAAAATTTGCGTGATTTTGGAGACTTTCATTGGAGTCATCTGGGAGATTTCGTCCGGACGGGTGTCAACCTTCCCAGCGACGATGCCATCCCGGCTACAGATGCCGATTTCCTTTCCAACGCCAAAGCAAATGAATGGCTTGCGACCCCCGCTGCCCTGGACGCCGCACAGGTGCTTGATTTCGGGGCGTCGAGAAAATCATTAAGAGTCTTGGAACTTGGCAGTGGCAGCGCCGTCTTTGGAGCGACCCTCATTCATCGTGATCCAGATTCTCGCTTAGTATTACTGGATGATGCAGCAGGCTTAAGGGCGGCCAAAACAACGATTGATGGCGTGGGGATCGACGATCGCGTTGAGATGGTCGAAGGCAACTACTTGGAACCAGATCTAGGAGACGATACCTTCGACATGGTCCTCATGGCAGGGCTACTTCATCGACACACGCTAAAGACCTGTCACGATATTTTTTCCAATGCACACCGCCTCCTGAAACCCTCAGCAGAATTGGTGGCCATTGATATTTTCAACGGACAAGAAAAAGGCGATCTGAATTACCGAATCGTCGAACTGGAAATACGTCTACGATCCTCCAATGGAGCGCTGCACGATCCTACACAGCTCCAGCATGAAATGATCATGCAGGGGTTCGACCAGATTCGCTATGCCCACTTGCCTGCGGCTCCGTACTTTTGGGGTTTGATTCTTGCTGTCCGCGACTGAGCCAAAGCGGTTTTTTAAACAGCTCCTGCAGCAGCCTCGATATCCAATTGGACTAACTGGTCCACCAATAACTGGGCATCCGCCCCATGTTTATCAATCCATAATGAACGAGCCGCTTTCGGTAGCTGGGCGGAATCAAATCGGTCCGCCTCAAAGAAGCCGATGATGCCAGCAGCAATATCTCGGTTTATCATTGGATTGGCGGCGCTACGCTCGGTCGCACTGACCAAGTCGTTTTGAAAAAACTGAATGTATAGAGACGTCCCATGCACCCCATCTGAATCGGGGCGCGTTTGTCGCTCCTGTCGCTCCTCGGCAAAATCAACCATTCGCCGAGTGTCGAATGCAAATCGGACGGCAACCTGCGAATCCGGCAGCTGCCCGAGTAATAAATCCGTCCATCTTTCAAGCTTGCGGCGGAGTCCATTCGTAGATACCAAAACCTGCACGTCTCTTTCCTCAGCCAATAAAATTAGGTGAAGCGCCCGATTTCTTGCCTCGATCTGATGGGTATAAACATTTTGAGCGACCGCCTCCATCTCTTCGAAGGCATGAAAATACTGATGGCTGGACATCATGGCGACCCAAACCCGAGCCAAGACTTCCGATACCAAGATCTCTTCTACGACGATCTTAACCGAGGGCCACGGATCGTGATCCGGCTGTGAATACCGCACAGCATCTTCGAAAATCTTCAACGTTCGCATCCATCGTTGCATTCGGCACTTGGAGGAAGTCCAATATCGTTGGGCTGCAACCGCCGCCTTTGATTCTTCGTCCGCGACTAGATGAATGGCATTAAAAGCGGCCCAACTGGCGATGTCGGCGAGTTCTCTGGCGTGCATTGTGGGGTGTCCGGTGAAACATGATGGTTCGTTGTCATTATGAAATGCAAAAAGAGTGCCAAGCACCGAAAACCTATTGCGCCATGGGCGAAGCCAATATTTGCCTTGAGTTGTATGGTGATTAAATGAAACTTGTTGTATTTTCACCACGTCTCGTTGCCTTATACCAACCCATTCATTCACTCCCCGACTCTGGTACCATCCGATGATGACCCGATCAAAACAGGAAAACTCGCCGGTAATTTCCCGGTTCATGGAAAAACATTTCCGTCACTTTAACGCCCGAGAGACGCTTGCCGCTGCTGAGGGCTACCGCGGCCATCTGGATCAAGGTGGCAAAATGCTCCTCGCAATGGCCGGCGCGATGAGCACGGCCGAATTGGGAATTTCACTCGCTGAAATGATCCGGGCAGACAAGATTCATGCCATTTCCTGCACGGCCGCAAATTTGGAAGAAGACGTTTTTAATTTGGTAGCCCATTCAGAATATAAAATCTGTAGTGAATACCGCGACCTTTCACCCGATGATGAAGCGCAGCTTCGAGATAGCGGATTCAACCGTGTAACGGATACGTGCATTCCAGAAAGCGTGATGCGTCACATCGAGGGCCCCTTCATGGAGCAGTGCAGTCGCTTGGCCGATCAAGGTCTTGCGATGTTTCCTTACCAGATTTTTTATCACCTATTCGAAGAGAAAGCGCTGCAGCCATATTTTGATATTTCACCATCCGATAGCTGGCTCTATGCCGCTTGGGAAAAAGGTATCCCGGTGTATTCACCTGGATTCGAAGACTCTACGTTGGGAAATATATTTGCAGCTCGGGTCATGCAAGGAAAAATCCAATCCCATCATGCCATCCGTACGGGAACCGAGCAGATGCAAGACTTGATTGAGTGGTATCTCGCAACGGACGCCGCGGCACCGATTGGTTTTTTTCAAATCGGCGGAGGAATTGCTGGGGACTTTGCGATATGCAGCGTTCCAACCATTTTGCAGGATCTTCAGCAAGACTGCCGGCTTTGGCAATACTTTGCTCAAATCTCGGACTCAACAACGTCCTATGGTTCCTACTCGGGAGCTGTCCCAAATGAAAAAATAACGTGGCATAAGCTGGCTCCTGAAACACCCACTTTTATGATCAACTCAGACGCATCCCTCGTCGCTCCGCTGATCTTTGCCTATGTGCTGGGACAGTAGACATCGCTAGGACATGATGTCGCTTCTTGGCGAGAGCTGGATCAGCCCAAAAGAGAGGCTTTCACGGTTTCAAGATCCGTTTACCGCCCGCCTTGTTGCCGATTTTTGTTGCCGATTTTGTTGCCGTTAACGGATCGGGAGCTCAGAATCCATGAAATCGCTGACTTTTGGCTTTTGTATGGCTTTGCGAGGACTGTTTTATGGATTTGCTGGATCGACGATCCGATATTCAGAAAAGTGCCTTACGGCATGCCACGGGGTTTGCTATAATCCGAGGCTCGAAAAAATCCGAAACAACCCCTCTGTAGGTTTGGAGTGGCCATGGCCAAAAAGGGTAAAAGCAAAAAGAAACTCGAAATACTGCACCTCGTTTGTGAAGAAACGGGTGACTACAACTATACCATTCGTAAAAAGTCTGGTGGCGAAAAACTTAAGGTCAAAAAGTATTGCCCCCGACTGCGAAAGCACACGATTCACAACGAAAAGAAAAAGTAATTCCGGTGACTCACCAAGAATTCCCGTCGTGATACAAATCGATCCACCCTCAGTCGACATCTGTCGGCTGTTTTTTTATGCCTATCTGCTAGGATGTCAAGCAGTTATCCCATCTGCTTTCGACCACAAGGACTCGTCCAATGCCGTTACGCTGGACTGTCAAGCACCATGACGTTGCCACCATCGAGTCGTTGCAATCCACCTGTGGTGTTTCACCTGTGGTGGCGCAAATCCTAGCCCTTCGTGGAATCACTCACCCCGAAAAGGTCCAACAGTTTCTCGAACTAAAAATGACCGGCTTGCGCCCACCCACAGACCTTCCCGGTGTGGTTCAAGCCGTCGAGATCATTCAAGACGCCATCGAGAATCAACGCAAGGTGACCGTTTATGGTGACTACGACGCGGATGGCATGACTTCCACAGCCATTCTCTATCGATGCCTTCGTTTGTTGGAATGCCCCGTCAACTATTATGTTCCCAACCGACTGGACGACGGTTATGGACTGAATTCGAACGCCCTCGAAAAACTCAAACAACGAGGAACCGAACTGGTGATCACTGTCGACTGCGGGATCACTAGTGTCACGGAAGTCCAACTCGCTCGTGAACTGGGTCTACAAATCATTGTGACGGATCATCATCATATCGGTGAGACACTCCCCGAAGCTGATGCGATCGTCCACCCCGCTCTACCCAACGCGAACTACCCTTTCGAAGGCTTGTGTGGCGCCGGGGTAGCTTTCAAGCTTGCTTGGGCGCTATGCCAACAGCACTGCGGTTCCGAAAAGCTGCCCGAACGATATCGAAACTTTCTGTTCGGTGCGATTTCACTAGCCGCGATTGGCACGGTCGCCGATGTGGTGCCATTGTTGGATGAAAATCGAATTTTGGTTCGACACGGTTTAAACTGCCTTCGTCAATTCGCCAATCCGGGCCTAACTCAATTGATGCAACTGTGCAAACTGGACAACAAACCCAATCTGGCAGCTGAAGACATTGCGTTCACCATTGGCCCTCGCCTGAACGCCGCTGGCCGTCTCGGACAGGCTCAATTGGGCGTTGAACTGTTGACCATCGATTCCGAAGATCGAGGTAAGGCGTTGGCCGAATACATCGATCAACTCAACAAAAGCCGAGACTCACTTGACCGGAAAATTTTGCGCGCGGCCAATAAACTAATCGACGAACGATTCGATCCAAGCGCTGAACCTGCTCTGGTTCTAGCTCAGTCTGATTGGCACCTAGGAGTAATTGGAATCGTAGCGGGTAGGATTGCCGAGAGATATCATCGTCCGACAATCCTCATATCGATCGATAAACTAAACCAGAAGCCGGCTGTTGGTTCGGCACGAACCTCGTGTGGGGTCAACTTATATCAGGCGATCTCGAATTGCAGCGATCTGCTGGTAAAATTTGGTGGTCACCGCGCGGCGGCAGGGCTTTCTATTGATCCTCAACGAATTGACGAATTCCGAGAAGCTTTTTGTCACCAAGTGATTCAGCAGGTCGCTGTGGAAAATTTGGTCCCCGAACTAGATATTGACGCGGAGGCTCCCCTCAGTCAGCTGACGCTTGAGACCATGAACGATCTTGAAAAGCTGGCCCCTTTTGGACAGGAAAACCCCCGACCAGTATTATGTGCGACAAGAGTGCGCTTGGCGGCTGAGCCGAAAACGATGGGGTCTGACAACCGACATCTTGCCTTGCAACTGGAGCAGCACAACATACGGATTCGGGCCGTTGGCTTTGGCAAGAGTGAATGGATCGAAGGCCTAACCAGTGGGGCCGAATTCTTCGATTTCGCCTTCAAACCGGTGATCAACGAATTTCGCGGGCGTCGGAATGTAGAGCTCCAATTGATCGACTATCGCCAATCTAAGCAGGCGACGGTGTCGGCATCGTAATGGAGATTTCATGAGCTTTCCGCCCGGCTGGCCCATTCAATCTGACTGGTCGCAACACCTTCATGATGGCCTTATCGACGAGTCATTCCAAAGGCTGAGCCACTTCGTCGAATCGGAACGAGCAGACAAAATCGTCTTCCCGAAAGCGGAAAACGTTTTCCGAGCCTTCAAACTTACGTCGTATGCCGCCACCCGCGTGGTCGTGCTGGGACAGGACCCGTATCACGGGCCAGATCAAGCGCACGGTCTAGCGTTTTCGGTCACCGGAAAAGTAAAAGCACCTCCGTCTTTGAAGAATATCTTTCAGGAACTTTCAAGCGATCTCAACCTCTCGCCGCCGGCAAATCCAAAGGGCGATCTGTCTTGCTGGGCCAAGCAGGGTGTTTTACTTTTAAATACCGTTCTCACAGTTCGACAAGGTGCCCCAGGGTCTCATCAAAAAAAGGGATGGGAGAAGTTTACGGACAAAGTGATTCAATCACTCAACCAGCATCCCAAGCAACTCGTTTTTTTACTTTGGGGTAAACCAGCGGCCCGTAAAAAAGCGATGATTGACTCGCGACACACACTACTCGAGTCACCTCACCCCTCCCCTCTTTCCGCTTATCGCGGGTTTTTTGGCAGTCGCCCTTTCTCGAAGACCAATGCCGCACTGGCCGCGCAGCAATTGCCCCTCATTCAATGGCAGAAAGTCTTCGAAACCAACCTCCCAAATCGTCCCACCGAACTTCCCTAGGCTCTTCCTATTAATCAGTGACAACTGCCGGGCGACACCTGAGCAACTACCGCCCGTTCCATCGGTACCCCTAGCCTAGCACTTCCGTTTGCCCGACAAAAAGATGCCCATTTAGAAAAAGGTGTCACGCTCGTTCATTTTTTTTCGATCGCGACTCGATGACCGCCGGAGTTTTGGACCGGTGTTAGAAAATCCCCGCGATAGTGGTCGTAACCTTAACTTGTTTTTGTCAACCTGAATGTAAAAATTTTATTTTGTCAAAATCCCTCACTGAATCGATCGCAACTTGTCTTCTTGAAAAAGTCTCTCGAACTTATAATTAACTCTTCGACGATCATTTCCGAGCGAGGCCCAAACAGGTGATAAGGTTCACCAGGCTTCTAAGTTCATTCCCGAATTAGTTGGTACGTGAAAGCAAGCGAGTGTTAACAGTCCGGCCTAAAATTGCTGATTTAAACTTTCATCTTTATGGACGTTCGATTCATCCAGAGCTATTTGATCCATGCGCGTTCCGGTTGATTGAACGTGAAAATTATCGCCTCCGCTTAAATGTCACATCCGACGGACACTTGATTGTATTTGAAAGTGACGCCGTCGTGCTATCAGAAGTCGCCGCCAGTGCGCTTCACCCCCTCCCGTCTCAACTACAGATTATTTCGCAGCCCATCGAAGGAGTGCGCAGTGAACAGAAATTAGTACGCGAACGAATTGGCTATCAGTGTGAATTCCAATTAGATGTTGTCCCGCCCAAAACGTTTTTCTCTATTGCACAACAACTCGATAAAAACGAAGAATGTGAAGGACTCGTGCATCGTTTTCAATCGAGTGGTCGGATGGCATTTGGAGCTGTCAGCTATATCAATATCCAAGCATACAGAAACCACATTCAATTAAAAACATTTCATACGTTTCCCGATTCTTGCGCGATCGTAAAAAGCCAATCAGAGTTTCGCCTACAAACCTCTGAAACTAAATAACATCTAATCTACCCGGGGCTAGGATCGCTCTTCAGAGCGTCCTCCAACATCAGCTCAGGAAAGCGCGCAACGCTCGATTCACACTGTCTGGATTTTCCAACGGAGCGAGATGGCCAGCATGCGGAATCGTCACCCATTCCCCCTTCTTGATTCTGGATGCAACGGACTTCATCTCGTCCACCGTCGTAATGATATCTTGCTCCCCCACAATCACTAATGCCGGACATTCAATCGTTGCCAAAAGTTCTGTCGCATCCGATCGTTCAGCCATTGCCCCGAGGGCGTCGACCACGGACTGCGGTCGTGCCCGTTGAATGCAATCCTGTAATGACTGGAACGCATCAGGCTGGGCCTGCTGCCACTCAGTCGACACCAATCTTCGGGACATGGATTGAGCCAATTCGCTCACCCCTTTATGTTTCACGGACCGGGCCAGCAAACGACGGGCTCGCGCTGTTGAGCTTGCGTCTCTTTGGGCTTTTGTGCCGCACAGTATCAGATGAGAAACCTGTTCGCGGCAAGCCCGATAGAACTCCCAGGCAATGTATCCCCCCATAGACAACCCGCAAAAAGCGACAGGCTGTAATCCGACAATCTGTTGAACGAGATCGGATAAATCTGCTGCAAACTGCTGAATCGTGAAGGGAGCCGTTCCCCTCAAGCTACCACCAAAGCCTCGCAAATCGGGCGCGAGAACCTGATATTGATCCGAGAGGACTCTGACCTGCTGCTCCCAAATCGTGTGATCCAGTGGAAACCCATGAACCAACAATAACGGCTGGCCCTGACCTTCAACGTGACAATCCAAGATCGTGTCTAAAACTGTAAAACGTTCCATAGCAGCCTACGACGGCAAGCACCATTTGACGGCCCACTGCACAACCAAACTTCCAGCCGCGAGCGCGGGCAATACATAAATCCAGCCAGCCTCGATCGGAAGCACCCCTCGTCGTATCCGAGACAACTGGTAAATCTGCCATGGAATCTGACCCATCACTAGCGCGTAGGCAAGAAAACTGGCCGGATTTAATTTCCATGCTTTTTCAAATTCACCATGAGAAATCGCAATGAAACTTCGTGTTAGACCGCAACCGGGACATTCCAGACCGAGCAACTGCTTACTCGTACATAGGTCTGGGAGGGGAAAACCATACCCCGGCAAATAAACCAAGCTCTGGCCAGGTGATCGCATCAGCAATGAACAACAAAGGACCGCGCAACCGATGAGAAACAACAACCAGTGCGAGCTTCTCTCCAACTTTAAAACTTGCGATTTAGTGGGTGCTTCGTTCTTGGACCGAGCAAAAGATTGCTTGTTCAAATCATCACTCCACAGAGTAATCGAGGCGTTATCATTTTACAGGATCTCCGAACCTTCGTCACTGATCGCGCCAAAAACTTGGCGAGAACAAAACGAGCACCGGGAACAACTCCAATCGTCCGAGCATCATCATCAAGACGAACATCAATTTCGACGGGTCACTAAAATGACCGTAATTCTGAGTGGCTCCCACCGTCCCCAAGCCCGGTCCCACGTTATTTAACGTCGACGCAACACTACTGGCTGAATCAATCAACTTGTTTTCCGCACTAGGGCCCCAAGTCGCCTCCGATTCAAAAGTCAACAGAAACATGAAACCCAAAACGAATAGACCCATAATCAAGCAAAAGTAAACCAGGATAGACTGCTTTAAATTCTGGTCGTCCACAGGCTTTCCGCCGAGACGCAACAATCGAATGACTTTTGGATGGAACGAGTGCTCAACTTCGATCCCTAATATCTTCACAAAAAGAACGTGGCGAATCACCTTCATACCGCCGCCTGTGCTGCCGGCACAGCCACCCACAAACATCAGGATCAGCAACAGACCTCTGGAGAAATTATTCCATTGATCGAAATCGGCTGTGATGAAACCAGTCGTCGTCACAACGGAAACCACCTGAAATAAACTATTTAGAATCGCTTTACCCACCGACTCGCATTCCACGTCAGCATGCCAATAGCCGAATAAAACGATGGCAGTCGTCGCAACCAGCAAGATTCCCAGGTAACTTCGAAACTCAATATCAGCGATCAGCTTTTTGGGCTGACCCAACACCGTCAGCGCCAGTAGCGTAAAATTTGTTCCCGCTAAAATCATGAAGATGATCACGGTTGTCTCAATCGCCCCACCGTGAGTTCCCGGCAAACTCTCAAAGTGCCCCAGGCTAGCGTTGTACGTGCTAAACCCACCGGTAGCCATCGTTGTAAACGCGTGACAAATCGCATCAAACACGCTCATTCCGAGGAACAGGAAAACCACCGCCAAGATCACATTCAACCCAATGTACATTGCTGCAAACAACCAAGCAGAGTGTTGAATCCGGGAGTTGAAATTATCATGGGTGGGCCCCGGCACCTCGGTCCGCATTAAGGCCTTCCCTGCCGAGCCTTGCCCAAGAATTGCCACAAACAAAACTATGATTCCCAAGCCTCCTAAGAACTGAGTGCTGGCGCGCCAAAACAATATGCAGTGCGGTACCAGATAGGGATCTTCCAAATCCGACAAGACGGTCGCCCCCGTCGTACTGAAACCGGATTGAGATTCAAACATGGAATCTACAAATCCCATTGGGATCCAATTTATCCGAAAATTCGAAGCTCGATCGGCCGGAGCTAGATCGTCGGAGTCGCCTGGCGTGAGGAGCCATTTCCGCAACGGGCCACGTTCACAAAGTTCTTCAAAAACCTGCGCTGCTTCGGGTTGTCGACTGAGCACTTCCAGTTCAAATTCGCCGATGCCTCGAGCGGAGCGACTAGCAACCACCGACAAGACATCAAATTGCTCATCCGTTACCGAAACAGAACGCCATGACTCCCAGAACCTCCACCCGTCCGCGACCACCATGACTTGCCGAGACTCTTCAAAGACGCGAATCGCCGGCCCGCGACTCGTACCACTCAGCACAAACGGCAGGGCTCCTAGGAAGGTCGCTAAAACCCAACTCAAGCCAACTACAGCCATCGCCTCTTTTCGAAACAACCGGCCCGATCCCTTGCGCCCAATTAATAAAAAGACGGAGCCCACTGAAAATGAAATGAGCGTGCTGTAGAGTAAGCCCCAAAAACCTTCAGCCTCAAATCGGTCGTGATCGATGGCAAAGTCTGTGTGTTGGCCAAATTTAGGATTAGCCCAAAACAGGCTAAACAGCATAAAAGCGCCGATCAGCATAGACAGAATGCCGAGTAACTTAAAAAGCAGTCGTACGTTCATTGACGATCAATGGGACCTATGCAGTGCCGTCAGCAACCATCAGATCACTGACCCAGAAGAATTTAAGTTTACAGATGATTCTCTCCGGTTGCACCGTAAACCGACTGGAAATAAGACTTGCCGTGATAAAAAATAGCTTCGTAACAAAAAAACACCCTTCTTCGTGCCGGAAACCATGAGCAGCAACCTGTTGAACCCGTCTTTCTATAAGCGCACTGCGAAAGAAGTGGCGCGTTCCTTGATTGGCACAATTTTAGTGTCGCGCATCGCCGGACTTCGAGTCTCGGGAATGGTAGTGGAAACCGAAGCATACCTAGCCACGAGAGACGCCGCCAGTCACGGCACTCAGGGACCAAACCGCAAAAATCGTTCTATGTTTGGGCCCGCGGGCCGGGCGTACGTATACCCTATTCACGCAAGGTATTGTTTCAATGCTGTCACTGGAATAGAGGGAATCGCGAGCGCTGTACTGATTCGAGCCGTCGAACCAATCGATGGTATCAAAGTCATGCAACAACGCAGGCAAAGAGAATCTTTGAAGCTGTTGACCTCGGGGCCAGCCCGGCTGTGCGAAGCATTTGCCCTAAACCGACAACAGGATGGTATCTCACTTACCACTCGACGAACGACGTGGCTAGAACAAAACCCTGCATTCACCGCGGATCCTAAATCGCTCCGCGCGACACGACGAATTGGTGTCACCTCGGCTAAAAACCTCAAGCTAAGGTTTGTGCTCAGGGGTAATTTGTTTGTCAGTGGCCCGCGTTATCTGGGTTAGTTGTCCACGGCAACGCCAGACACAATCTGCCGCCTACGAGGGTCGCAATGGGGGCGATCGCCATGAACCCAATCAGCATCCATTGAATCTCTGCCGGCGCAGCCATGGCCGACTGCAGGAAACCGATGAAAATAATCACGGCCAAGAAAATACAGTGTGAAAATTTGGCAAATCGCGCCAACCGAGCAACACCAAAACCGATCGCAACGCAGCCCAAGGCGTCAAGCAGCAACAGGGGCCAGTACAATTTTTGCGGCAATAAATCCGATGCGTTGTTTTGTAACTGCTGTTCAAAAATAGCGGGATCATTCCCCGCGGCCTCAATCGTTTCCGGGGAATAAACTGTGGCTAGGCTGAACGCGAAAATAAACAGCAAGGTCACGCTTAAGACATAACCACCCGATACCAGCATAAAGCTGATAAACAGAGTCCCCGGGGGCAAACTGTACTCTTCTTGTTCCATCTCGTTCGATCTACCGTATGGTGATTCTGGCTCAACAAAACCGGTCCGCATCGCATTTGGACTAAAGGCCCCGTAAACAAGCCTTAACGGGTGACGGCGTTGGGATCGGACTGCTCGGCCACGATTTCCATGTCCTGTTTTGTAAATACCAACTTGGCAGTGATCCCATTCCACTCAGTCCCTAATGGCACCGTCACTTCACACTGCTTGCGATCTGGACTGAAGCTAATAAGTCGCTCACTCGTCAACGTACCACCATCGCTCGTTCGTTCACTGACTTTGAGTTTCAGCGTGTCACCCGCCGCTGAAACAACTTCATAAGACCCCAACGAAGCATCGCGGAGTAACTCGTGGCCGTTGATCATCATTTCCATATCCTCTTCGAACGTTCCGTTAGCCGTGTATTGCATCGCCATGACGGTCGTTAAAAAGTTGCCAACGAGGCTTTCTAATTCGAGCTGTTTCTGCGGAGACAGTTGGGAAAAACGCGCTTCGAGTTCCGCTTGATCAATTCTTGCATCGCCCAACCAAACACCCAACAGGTGTTGCGCTAAATCCGGAGTTACAGCAGCAACCTGAGGTCCAGATTGGGCTGACTTGACCGGTCCCGTCCCTATCTCCGTCGAACCGGATCCAGCCTCACACCCGAGACTCAGCAGACCACATCCTGCCAAAGCAGCGACCCATCCATAACCGATGATTCTTTTTGTTTCCCACATTTCGGCAAACTCCTTTTTACCTGACAGCAGTCGGCTGGACGCCCGCTTTGGCCCCGAGGCCTCCGCTCGTCCGTGCCACTCTAACTTTAGGGGCAGCTCGTCAATCAGCACGCTCAAACTCAAGCTTGGTCTTTGTCCCCGCCATATTCGGTGGAACCATTTTGAGATTTCCGTTCTCCAACCACTCAACTCGATGTTCGGTCGTTTGACCATTCAAGACACACAGAACAAGGCTTTCTCGCTTTTTTGAATCAAAGCCCAAAAGTTGCCAGGTGCCCTCTTTTTTATAATCCTCTTCCCACATTTTGGTCTTTGTTTCAAGCTTTCCGCTAAACCAGAAACGCAAAACCATTTGACCACTTCCCTGCGGGGACACGGTATTTGTATCGACCGATTGAGTGTCAGCATTATCAATTCGCTTCAAAATCTTATCGGGTTTTTTAATTTGCCACTTCCCAATAAGCATATTGCGTTCTGGGGAAGAGCATCCCGCTAGCAATAAGGATGAAAAGGCGAGTAGGCAGGCTGACTGGAAGTGGTAACTCATTGAGTCTCATCAGTTTGCGAAGGGTTGTATAGGGAAATTCTATCCTCTCACCTGCTGTCAACTTGATAAAGTTTGACAATTACCCGGTTTTTTCTGGTTGGGGAAAACTTGCCTACCGATAAATCAGACAAGTGGAACGCGTCAAGGACGACGTGGTTTCACCTGTTGAAATGGATCTGATCTGGATCCCTTAATGGTGAGCATGGCATTGCCTTGCTGGGGGACGAACAATGTATTTGCGACTGGCATCTTTATTAATTTCGGTAACCGCTGCACTTATGTTCAGTGGTTGTTGTTGCATGCCTCCCGCTGGAGGCTGCTTTAACGGTTTTCAAACAGGTTGTGAAACCGATTGTAATGAGTGCGACACCTCAGGTTACGGGATTCCTCGGGGACCGCTGGAAACCTTACATAGGTGGCGCAGTAATCTCGTATGCGGTAGCGGGTGCGGCGAGATTTACCAAGGTGAATGGCGGGGCACACCGTCCTATGGAATCGACAGCTGCGGCGATCAATGGAAGGCATCTTACCCATGCCTACCAGGCTGCTGGTATCCGGGGTTGCTTCTTGGCAACTTATATGGCAAACGATTTTGTGGAGGCTGTGGTGAATCCTGTAACGCATGGGGCTGTGGCGGCATGATCTCAAGCGGAGCCTATCAGTCCGACTGCGGTTGCACCGAAGATCCTTTCTCCGAGGCTGAATACATTGAATCGGCCAGCACAGCCAGAATGGCGAGGCAGGCAGTACCGACACCAAGCCGCGCCATTAGACCACCGACAAACAGCCGACCTAAAGGCGTGCCGAGTCGATCGAGAATCACCCGGGCAGCCGGAGCTCGTTACATGAGCTCGCGTCAAAATTAGACGAAATGACGTCCATACCAAGATACCGAGGGCTAACCGAAGTCGAGTACAGCCAAAAGAAATGCCGCGGGACAAAAGACGCTTTCCCACGGCATTTTCTTTGCGCGTTGACGTTCATACGGCCAGTTTTGCGACCATGTTCCATTTAGGCCGGTGCCACTTAAGTAACAGGCTTTGTCGCGCTAAACGATAATCGGCAATGGTCTCAAGGTTGTGATAGAAAACGGTTAAGTCCTCCTGCTCCCGCAACCAACCCTTACGTCGCTCAGCCGATGCAAAGTGGGCTTTGAGCCGGGCCGCTAACCCGCGAGTTTCCGCTGCGAATAGAAATTCTCCCGTGTCCGTCGCAATGCCGTAGACGCCCGCGGTCACTGGCACTTTGGCTAAATCTAATTCGCTCAACCGGACGCCATCGGTGAATTTCTGAATGCTGAGCTTCTGCCGATAATTTTCAGCGCGACGACGCGCATTGCGACCTTCCTTGCGCAACTTGATCGCCCCCCACCGATAGTCAACCGGTCTGAAACCTGGTGCGAACTGCTGTGCGATCACGTCAAATTGAGATGCAATTCGCGGATCGCACAAAATATCATCGAGACTCATATTGCCGTAGTCATCACTGATTCGCCGCCAGGCGATTTCACTAGCAAAAATGAACAGCTCCAAGTCATCCCAGCTGACCTGTGTGCGGACAGATGTTTCGACGCCCGCCTGTTTCAATCGCCCCGATTTGCGAAGTCGAAACAAAAACCGGTTTCGCTCTGCAGCCGTCCCGGGTATTTGTCTTCGGTCGCAAGCTAGTTGAAAATCTTCGTTTAAAACAGGATCAGCTACGACCCGATCTACCGAGTGTCCTCGGTGAATACAACTGAACGAATCGATCAAACCATCGGCTTCCAAGCGAGACCGACTGGGTGCACCTGTCGTATTGGAAAAAAGTTCTTTCTGATGATCGTCGACCTGACTTATTGAAGGACGTTTTTTCGCTCTAGCTCCGGTCCGTTTTTTCGCATTCGTTTGAGGAGCACTCGCATTGGGCTCCGGAGAGCCATCAAGATCATCTCCCTCATTGATGGAATCCAAACGCCGCCGACCTAAGACCGAATACTCTTTGGACAATTCCAAGCCGATAAATTGCCGTTCCAGTTTTTTGGCAACTGCTAACGTGGTCGCGCTGCCGCTAAACGGATCCAACACCGTCTCGCCGGGATTCGAGCAAGCTTTGATGATTCGTCCCAGCAACTGTTCCGGCATTTGGCAACCATGAAAGCCAGCACGCTCCTTAAACGTTCCGGCGACCCTTGGAAAGTACCACGTGTCTTCATCAGGACTGAAGCCATCTAGGCAATCCTGAGGGCGAAGAATCCACGTATCATCCGGCATCCTTCCACCCTTGGCGGCCCGGGAATCGTTGTAAACCAATTGGCGAGCAGAAGGGACCTTCACCTCTCCAGAATTAAAGGTCCATTGCTTCGCATCTTTGACGAAATAAAACAGGTGAGCGTGAGATCTTGTGAATTTATGGGTGCAATGAACGCCAAACGTATAATACCAAATCACCCAGCTCCGACACTCGAAGCCCAACTTTAAGGCCTCCACTTTTAACTCGGCAGCGTATTCGTCGCCAATCGCCAACCAGAAGGCCCCCGTCGGTTTTAACACTCGGTGGACCTGCTTCATCCACTCTACCGACCAATCAAGATACTGCTCAGATTCGAGTCTATCATTGTATTCATCGTACTCGTAACCGATGTTAAAGGGGGGGTCGGCAAATGCCAAGTCGATGCTTTCATCCGCTAGGCAAGTCATCAATTTGACGCAATCACCTTGGTTGATTTTGTTGAGCAGCTTATTTTGTTTGGCAGCCATCTGTACCCTGACCCGATACCTTGAACGGTGAAGGAATGTTTGGAATTCGATAAATCGAAACGACTCTTGATTAGCCCGGCGGCCATTTCATCTGTCGCCCGCCCAAGACGTGCAAATGCAAATGGTCGACGGACTGGCCACCATCGATACCGCAATTGGCAACAACCCGATATCCCTGATCCACCAAATCCAACTTCTGAGCCACGTCTCTCGCCGCCAGCAGAAGCTTTCCCGCCAACGCTTGATCTGCGTCGGTTAGGTTAGCCACATTTTCAATCCTCCGTTTAGGGATGACTAATACGTGGACCGGGGCTTGTGGTTGGATATCGTGAAAGGCCAAACAGTGTTCATTTTCATACACAATGTCTGCGGGAATTTCCCGATCGATAATCTTTTCAAAAATCGTCTTTGACGGACTCACTAATCGGTCCCCAAGTTGGATGCCAGGCTCAATTCAAACTGCTTTGCGGGGATTAATTCGTCAACCAATAAGGTCACGATTCCATCCCGAACAGGGACCAGCAGCGTTTGATCTCCATTGATCAGGACGGATTCTAAATCCTGTTCCACCCGTTTCCCTATTTGATTGAAGACGTCACCCGCTTGAATTCGTTCGTTGATCTTCAAAAGGGTGGATTTTGGCAGGCAATTCAAGCGACTCTGGGTTGCGGGACAGCGAACAAGATCCAAAAAATCCGGATGCGCGGGGTTAAACATACTCGAACGTTTCTCTACTAGTAGCGGTAGCTTTTACGGGTGTAATGTTGGAATGATAGCACTTTGGAGATGCCATTACCAACCGCCGTCAGATTCTCTCGGCCACTGGTAGCAGGAGATCAGTATTGCCGGAAATTAAATGGTGGATTATCACCAACAGATATGGATGTTGTATTCGCTAAAAACCGCCCTCGTTTCGCACTCAGTTGAGGACCCAATCGTGTCAAGGAAGACCCTTTCGTCCAGCCATTGGATACCTTTCCATGTTGGCATTTTTTTCTTTCTAGCTTTTGGATCGGCTTTATCACTTGCCGCTCAGGAGCCGCCAGTCGTGCCCGCTTTTGGGGCAAGCCCAACCCACTTAGAGTGGGTTGCACCCGGGTACCAGCCAAATGTACCGGCTCGCATTCAGATGGCGTTGATGGACGACACCAAACCGCGACTCAACCGATTAACCCCCATTCAATGCAGTGACATCGAGTGCGAGGATACAAGCGGCACGGATTATAACACGGGCCTCCAGATGACCTTTCATGACGAACCAATCGATTCTGATCGAAATCTACTACCACAGATCAACAAAGCATCCTACGACGACATGGCTGAGGCTCTTTCCCGACAACTCACGCAACCAGAGCTTACGACCGAACAACGTATTAGTATTCTCCAAGCCGCGTTCGAAACCGTCGCTCAACGAACTCGCATGGACTCCCAACTGCAATTGGAAGCCGCCCAACAACAACACCAACAACAATTGGCGTTACTGGAGGCCGATCGGGCGCAAGTCCATTCCCAGATGACCTCGATGGGAAACATCCGGCAATGGTTGCAGACGTTGTACGCCAACCAATCACGCAATGCTGCGCAGATCCAACAGATGTCTCTCGACAATGCGGCGCTAAAAAAATCGTTACAAACGCTGCAACAACAGATAGACCGAAAAACCGTCTCGCAGATCTCTCAACCAGAACCCATGATCGTGATGCCCAACGCTTCGCAAATGCTAAGGCCTCAGCCAGTCATGCCAAATGAAACCACGCTTGACTCCCTTTCATTCAGAGACTCCACCAGTCAAAAACAAGGGTTCAGCCACAATGGTCAAGCAGTGATGGTTTGGGGGCCGGTCCGCGGCTACCACTTAAAACCACTGGAAACCACTGGCACCGCAACCGTTTCGAACCCCAAGAAAGTGATTCGCGCCGATTATCAAATGCAGGTCGATCGCGAAATAGAGGGATTGCATCAACAAATGGAAAAATTAACCGCTCAAATCGAAGCATTCCAAGCACGACGCCAGAGGATGCCATTGACCGCAGCCCCTCTACAGCCAGTTTATTCACCGGAACAAGAGTTGAAACCTTTGGAATCTCATTTCGGTAATCCTCTGCCGGCATTTCAGCGGTAGGCCGTTCCGCTATTCCCCTTCACGAAGTATCGACAGATCTGCGCCTCGCTGCGTTGCCAACTGATACCAATCGATCGCGATGTCGAATTCGCTTGCCTCATAATTTACTTGGGCCAGTGTCGGAACTTGAATACGAGATTCAATCTCCCCGGCATTAGTTGCAATACTACAATCTCCCTCGAATACCTGAGGGTTGTTCAAAACCACGCCAGCCACGGGTATGCCGTCACGAAAGCAAGCTGCCGTAATCAGAGTTTGCAGTGTCTGATTGATTACACCCAAGACGTTCGGAGCCACAACCACCAGCGGGTAGCCAAATTCAAACGCCAAATCGGCGACATATTCGTCATCGCTGATCGGCGACATCAGGCCACCTGAGCCCTCAACCACAATCAAATCACACCCCCCTTCCCAAGCGGCGATCCCCGATCGCAAGAGTTCCACGTCCACCTGCCGACCCTCCGCTTTAGCAGAAAGATGTGGGGCCAATGGCGCTCGAAATCGCTGCGGACAGACATCATTGAGAGTTCGAGGGCGGCCGGCAGCCTCCCACAAGGCGACAGCATCCTCGGAGACCAATTCCTGCCCATCATGCACGCAGTCACTGGCCGATGGCTTATAGACGCCCACCCGATAGCCGCCGCGCGTCAAAGATTCTACGATGAGGGTGCTGACGTATGTCTTCCCTACTTCGGTATCAGTGCCGGTAATGAACAAGCCGGCCGGAGGTTTTTTTAACATGACTCTAAGTTAGCATTTTGGACGGCCTCTTCCAATCACATGGAACCCAATCACAAAATCCAATGAAAACCAAAACGGTTCAAGTCGCCGCGTTGCAATCCGATTGTTCAAAATCTTCTGCCGACAATCTGGAGCAGTCTATTGTGCAAATACGTACGGCCGCCGAGCAAGGCGCCCAGCTGATCTGCCTGCAAGAGCTTTTCCATCAGCCCTATTTCTGTCAAACCGAAGACCATTCGCACTTTGGCTTGGCGGAATCACTACCGGGTCCAACCAGTCGCGTTTTGGGAAAACTGGCCGCCGAATTAAACGTCGTCCTTATCGCCAGCCTGTTTGAACGAAGAACGGCCGGCCTATTCCACAACACCGTCGTCGTTTTTGAATCAGATGGTTCGACCGCTGGGCAATATCGGAAAATGCACATACCAGATGATCCCGGGTTTCATGAAAAATTTTATTTCACGCCCGGTGACCTTGGGTTCCTAGCCATCCCAACGTCACTCGGCAAAGTGGGGGTTTGCATCTGCTGGGACCAATGGTTTCCCGAAGCCGCTCGTTTGACAGCACTGGCCGGTGCCGAAATCTTATTTTACCCAACCGCCATCGGCTGGCTGACAGAAGATCGCCAAGATTTTGGTGACAGTCAGTTGAGTGCCTGGCAAACCGTAATGCGTTCTCACGCCATCACCAATGGCCTTTTCGTAGTCGCCGCCAATCGAGTCGGGCAAGAAGCCAATATCGAATTCTGGGGCCATTCCTTGATTGTTGACCCTTACGGCAACGTCTTGGATCAAGGTGCAGCTAATCAAAGTCAAGTGGTCATTTCCGAATGTGATCTAGGTTCAATCGAAACGGCGCGAACCCATTGGCCTTTTCTAAGAGACCGTCGCATTGATGCTTACTCCGGCTTAACCCGACGCATGCTTGATGAGTGATGACGACCCGATTGTCGATTTGAAATCCGCTGGTTTTCGAATGCCGCCGGAATGGCATCCGCACGCAGCCACTTGGATGGCTTGGCCTCACAATACCGAAACTTGGCCGCATAACTTATCCGCTGCACAAGATGAATTCCGGCAACTGGCAGCCGCCATTTCCAAAGAAGAACCCGTCTTGGTGATTGGGGATTTGGACGATCCGTCAAAGGGATTAGACAAGCTATTCGAAATGCCCGAGTCGCGTAACGGGGAAATTCAACTATTAAATATTCCAACCAATGATGCTTGGATCCGAGATTTTGGGCCCACGTTTTGTATCAATCCAGCAATACAGCGGTTGGCCGCGATTGATTGGCAATACAATGCTTGGGGCGGAAAGTATCCTCCCTATGAAGCCGACCAACAGGCGGTTGTTCGCATGCTGGCAGACCCTACTCGGATCCCCAACTGCCTTCATGTGCGACCTGATCTATGTCTCGAAGGAGGCGCCTTGGAGATGGATGAAGAGGGTTTGTTGCTCTGCACCACCGATTGCGCTCTTAATCCCAACCGAAACCCCAACCTAAATCAAAAAAATGTCACCGACAAACTAGAACAAACCCTTGGCGCTAACCATACGATTTGGATCAGTGGCGGTTCCATCCCGGGTGATGACACCGACGGCCATATCGACCAACAGGCTCGATTCACCCCGTCGGGTGCCATCCTCTATGCTTGGTCTGATCCTGCTGATGTTCAATTTTCATCACTCGCAAAAAATTTAAAGCAACTGCGTCATGGATTGCAGACCGCAAATATCAATAAGCAGCTCGTGCCCCTCCCCCTTCCCGCACCCGTGTCGTTTCAGGGCCGCAGACTCCCAGCTAGTTATTGCAATTTCTATGTTACCAACCACTCTGTTTGGGTCCCTCAGTTCGACGCTCCCGAAGATCGGCCGGCGCTAGAAATCATCGCACAACACTTTCCTCAGCATGCGGCCGTTGGACTGCCATCTCGCAATCTGCTAGCCGGTTTGGGATCCTTTCACTGCTTAACGCAACAACAGCCTGTCGTATAGATTCGTAAAAACCGCTAGGTTTCAGGCGTCCAAATTGCTGGAAAATCGACCGCTTGGGACGTCCGCCTCGCTTTGATTCTAACGTAGGGAGCCACAAAGTGAGAGCGATGGCCAAAACTGCCAGGTTCGGCCGCCGGATCGGCGTGCAACGGTTCCGTCAAATCTTCGATCGCAAAACCGGCTGAGCACATACCACCAATCAGCTCTTGCCACCGATGGATGTACTCCAGTGTTCCGGCCTCTCGGACCAATGAAGCCGTTTGAGCTGGTGGTAGTGGTTCCCTTCGATAGTAATGGGCATCTAGCCGGTACGCAGAGCCACCTTGCGAGTCCACTTGGAGACTGACGGGTTGCTTGTGCTGGCTGATATAAACCCCCCCGGGAGCCATCACCCGAGCGATCTGGCGGTAAACATTCAAAATATCCGGCACGTAACAAGTGCTGACCGGCTGGATCACAATTTCGAAACTCTCCGCGTCAAAACAGGTCAAGTCATCCATCGACTGTTCGACCACACGAATTTCCAGGTTCCGCTGATGAGCCACTTGCCGGTCCAGTTCTAACATCTCGCCGCTGATATCGAGCACGGTTACAATGCCCCCAGCGGCCGCATAAATGGGCCCCTGTCGCCCTCCCCCGGCGGCAAGGCATAATACTCGTTTTCCTTTTATATCGCCGCCCAGCCAACCGGGACCGTCGACCGATCGTAGGGGATCGACAAAGTCTTCGTCGCGAGCAGGCCGGGCAAAGCGGTTACGCTGACGGGCCATTTGGTTCCAGGCAGATCGGTTATGACCGACGGGATCAGACGGTTGCATTAAAAACTCACACAATGGTTAGGAAATTGTCGAAGCAGGCATTTATCACCGAACACTACCGAGCCTCCCAAATACGATGGGGAGATGTTGACGCCAATGGACTGGCTCATTTTGATACCTATGTGCGGCTCATGGAAGAAACGGAATACTCGTTTTTGCGACATTGCGGGCTCAGCGTAGTTCTCCAAGATGAAAAAGGAACGATGGGGTTCCCGCGACTGTCGGCCGAGTTGTCAATCGAGCTGCCCGTCGGTTTTGATTGTAAAGTAGAAACTCGATTAAGATTACTGGAGATTGATGGGAAACGGATCACTTATGCCTTCAAAATCACCAACAACTCACGAGATCGAGTGGCAACTGGCAAGTTTTGTGTCGCCTGTTGCCGTTTTCCCGAAGATGAGCTCCCCTACGCCATTCTAACTCCCGAATTTGTAATCCAAGCAATCACCCACAATGTGGGGCAACCATCACAACACACAACCATTTGATGATCCCAAGGATCCGATAGAGAATTTTCATGACTGATTCACCGATTGATGCCATTATCGTCGTTTCATTTGGAGGCCCAGAGGGCCCAGAGGACGTGATGCCGTTTTTGGAAAACGTGTTGCGAGGAAAGAACGTACCCCACAACCGGATGCTTGAAGTCGCCGAACACTACAACCACTTCGGGGGTGTTAGCCCTATCAACGAGCAAAACCGCGAATTGATTAGGGCGATCAAACAGGAGTTAGCAGATCACGCAATCGACTTACCTGTTTATTGGGGAAACCGTAACTGGAACCCCCTCCTGCCGGATACCCTCCAAGCTATGCAACAGGATGGCGTTAAAAATGCACTGGCATTTTTCACCTCCGCCTACAGCTGTTATTCAGGTTGCCGACAATACCGGGAAAACATCCTAGCGGCACAAGAGGGCCTCGGAGACAACGCGCCCCAAGTTCATAAATTAAGAATGTTCTTCAACCACCCTCTCTACATAGAAGCATCTGCTGAGCGGGTGGAAGAAGCGCTCTCTCAAATCCCTTCGGAGCGCCGCTCAAAAACTCACTTTATTTTCACGGCTCATAGTATTCCCATTTCGATGGCCGACGGATGTAAATACACCACCCAATTAAACGAAGCTAGCCGTTTAGTTATGGAGCAAGTCGGGGGGCAGTCATGGGAGTTAGTTTTTCAAAGTCGAAGTGGACCGCCCACGCAACCGTGGCTCGAGCCAGATGTTTGTGACTACTTAGAAGAGGTTGGTAAAGCGGGTGAGGTGAAAGACATTGTGGTGATGCCGATCGGTTTCGTTTCCGATCATATGGAGGTATTGTTTGACTTAGACACGGAAGCCCAAGAGGTTTGTGAACGCGTCGGTATCAACATGATCCGATCCAAAACGGTCGGAACGCATCCCAAATTCATCTCGATGATTCGGCATTTGATTCTTGAGCGATCTAACGGGGAGCCCAAGCAAGCGATCGGAGAGATGCCACCTAACCATGATGTTTGCCCTGTCGATTGCTGTTTGCCGGGAAAACGATTTACCGGCTCTCGACCTTCACCGGGAAAACCAGCTGACTCGTCGTCCTGAGCCGGCAATTATCGATAAAACGCAAAGGTCCCTTGTCGGCCTGAGGGTGATTCAGCACGCTCCATCAACAACGAGCCTCCCTCGATTTGCCGGCGTGCATCCGCCTGACACTCGTAAAAAGCGATGAGTCGAGGCAAAATACTGGAGACACTTTGCAGCCCACAGCGTGGTTTAGCACTGGTCAAGTCGGGAGTGTGAATGCGTTGGGTCATCTTTGATTCCTTTAAGCTGGAGGATTTTTAATCGTCTGACTTAATCATGATTGGCAGTGCCCTGGACACATCTGGTCCTCCCGTTCGAGATTTTTAAAAAACCGTTTCCCGCGCCCTCCGAATCGAAAATCAGATAGACTGATTAGGCTAGAAACGACGGGGATCGACGCCTCAAGTCAGGTGTGACCAAACGTGTCACGCTGGGGCAAGGTGAAAGGAAAAATGCTCCCATGGCCATCATCGAGAAGAAAACAGCCTGCAATCGCGATTGCCCGGATGGCTGCGGCATCATCGCCACAGTCGACCAGGGGCGAGTCGTGCATCTAGCGGGAGATCCCGATCACCCGATCACCAAAGGATTTCTGTGTCATCGGACCAGTCAGTTTTTGAAACGACAGTACGCACCCGACCGCATCACCCAACCGATGGTACGCAGATACAAGAACCAGGCAAACGATCACTGGGAGTCCGTCTCGATGGACACGGCGCTCGACTTAGTAGCCGATCGCATGAACCATTATCGAGACCAAGCAGGACCAGCATCCATTTTGAATTACCGCTGTGGTGGTTCGATGGGAATGATGAAATATGTTACCGACTATTTTTTCCAAGAATTTGGTCCGGTTACCGTCAAATCGGGCGACATTTGCGCAGGCGCTGGAGACTGGGCTCAGGAAGTTGATTTTGGAACGCAAGATAGCAACGATTTTTTCGATCTTCTCAACGCCAATACTATTTTTCTGTGGGGAAAAAACGTTTACGTCAGCCACGTCCATCTGCTCCCCCTCTTGAAAGAGGCCAAATCGCGTGGAACTAAGCTGGTCTTGATTGACCCTGTCAAACACAAAACTGCCGGTTTGTGCGACGCGTTCATTCAAATCCAACCCGGTGGCGACGGGCCACTGGCGTTGGGAATCGCTCGATGGCTATTGGAACGAGAAGGCTTGTCGCCAGATGGACCCAACTATTGCGACCACTGGGATGAGTACTGTGAGTTACTCCAAACGCACTCGGTCACTCAGTGGGCTAACTTAGCAGGGGTCGAGCTGGTTGATCTCGAGCGATTAGCAGCGCTTTATGCGGCTGGACCAACGACCATTTTAGCAGGCTGGGGAATGCAGCGCCGCCGTAACGGAGCAGCTTCGATTCGAGCCATTGACGCGCTCAGTGCAGCCAGCGGAAACATTGGGATACCGGGCGGAAGCGTCTCTTTTTACTTCCCTCGCAAGAGTGCCTACGACCTCGATTTTTTGGAACAGAGCTCGCCACCGCGGAGTATCCCAGAGCCCTTGCTGGGTAGCGGAATCGAAGATGCCAGCGATCCTCCTATCGAGATGGTTTTTATCACCGCAGCCAATCCGGTCACGAACATACCCGATTCCAAAACGGTGCAGCGGGCGCTGAACGAACGATTCACGGTCGTCGTCGACATGTTCATGACCGATACCGCACAATGTGCTGATGTATTTTTACCGGCGGCAAGCATGCTCGAAGACGACGACCTGCTGGGCGCTTACGGGCATCACTACCTGAATACGATGCAACCGGTAATCGACCCGCCCGGTGACGCATTGACGGACTATGAAATCCTACGACGCTTGGCACCCAAAGTAGGCCTTGGGGCGCCGTTCACCGACGAGGTCTCCACGTGGAAACGCAGAATTGCAAAACCGTTAGAGGAGGCGGGAATTTCTTGGGACACCTTGCAGGTCGGCCGTAGCCGAAATCCATTCGCGGGAACCGTTTTGTTTGAAGGCCGTAAATTTCCCACGGCGTCAGGACGGGTCAATCTGATCACCGAATATCAACACCCCAGTGACAGGGTCGATTCAGCGTTTCCACTCCGATTGATGGCAATTTCCACCTCTCAAGCTCAGGCCTCTCAATGGCCATCCGCGAAACAGGAAGGTCCCGCCACGCTTACCATTCACCCATCCATGGCAGGTCCCTATTCAGACGACGCGATCGTCCATATTGAATCGAGCATGGGACGACTGCAGGTTCGTTTACGCCTAGACTCTAACCAACGTAGAGACATCGCCTTAATGGACAAAGGTGGCTGGGTCTCTAAAGGTCGTTGTGCGAATGTCATCACACCGGCGGAATTGACCGATAACGGTCAGTGCGCTGTTTACTACGACACTCCCGTGAGAATTTTGTAGTCGTCATCTCACCTCATATCGCAGGTTACAGATTTTCAACGGTAAAATCTTTACGGTACTGAGATTGCAACAACTGATTCGCAGCGGCCAAATTGGTCACGCTCATGTTTTCTGCGTCCCATTGCAATGTTTCCCCTGGAAATCGGTTGGCGACCACACCCAATAACAAGGCTTCGGTAAGCGGCCCCGAATAGCTAAAGTCCGCTGATGTCTCACCGTTGCCATGACAGGCATCAACCCATTGATGGTAGTGATTCAAGTCACCCACTTCCGGACGAACTTGGTCTTTGAATTTATCCTCTGGAAACAGCAGGGCCTCTCCAACATGAGGTAGAACCATCACCCCATACTGGCCAACGAACAGCGAGCCCTGGCCCGGCAATTTATAAGATTCGGGCAGCTCGAATTCCTTTGGCAATGCCAGGTCGGCTATGCCGGGAGGAGCGTTAGCACCATCGTACCATTTCCAGTTCATTTGTGCTGTCGTGAAAGGGGTCCCTGGAAATTCGTATTCAACGAGGTTCTTAGCCGGATGCCCAATACCCGTCGGCACGCGACATTGAGTACGGACCCATTTAGGCGCGGTTAACTGCAATGCGGCATACGGCGTGTCAAAAATATGCACACCCATATCACCTAGTGTTCCCGTTCCGAAATCAACCAGCCTCCGCCAGTTTCCCGGATGATAAACCTGCGGCACATAGGGGCGCATGCCTGCCGTTCCGATCCATAGATTCCAATCCAACTCAGACGGAGGCACATGCTGTCCCTCGAACGATCCACCGTCATAGCCCCAGTTCTTGTTGGACCATGCATGCACATGACTCACGCGGCCAATCATTCCAGACTGGATCATCTGCACTGCCCGTCGATAAGGGGCTGCCGAGTGGACCTGAATGCCCATCTGAGTCACCAATTTTTTTTGCTGGGCAACCTGATTTAATCGACGCGCCTCAACCACTTCGTGGGTCAGAGGTTTTTGACAATAAACGGGCTTTCCCAGATTCATGGCCGACATCGCAGCTGGAGCATGGGTGTGATCAGGAGTGGAAACCACAACCGCATCCACCGAGTCCCCCAGTTCGGTCAACATTTGGCGATAATCTGAGAACGTTCGCGCCTGCTTTTGTTTCCCGTGTGCCCGCGCTAACCGGGAGGCATCCACATCACACAAACCGGCCACCTCAACCTGGGGATGAGATGCGATGGATCCTAAGTCGGCGTTCCCCATCCCGCCGACACCGATATGCGCCGTACGGAGCTTTTCGACCGACCATCTACCTCGAACCGATCCGCCAAGTGAGGTCGTTGTGGCAATCAAGCCCGCGGTTCTAATAAATTGCCTACGTTGTAATTTCCAAGTCATCTTGCCAGTCCTAGTCCAAATTTAAAAAAGAACATACCGCGGTTCACCCAGATTGTTACGAATCCTGGCTCTCCTGAGAATCACGCTGGATTTGAAACCGAATGAATCCTAAAATTTAGCGTTCCGTCAACCATCCAGCGGCCAAGGTGAATGACCCAACCAAACAACCCACTTTCAGATCCCGAGCCGACCATTACCACCATCAGATCGGACGCATCCGAACTGCCTCAGCGTACGGTGCCCGCTTGGTTGTTGTCGTTCCTGCTGCACACTCTCGTGTTGGTTTTCCTGATCTTGATTTTAAGCCGTTTTAGCGGTGGTGCCAGTAAAATCGAGAACCGAGCAGGAGGGATCGTCTTAGTCAACGCCGTTGCCACGACAACCGAATATCTCTCCGAGGGAGATGTTTCAGAGCCGTCACCCGCAGCAACGCTGCAACAGAGCCCTCCCCCCATGCCATCCGAAAAATCCCCCCCCCATTTACCCGGACTGGAGTCGAGCAACTCCGAACTTACGGGCGTAGGTCAGGATTTTGCAGAGTCGCTTTCCGGGGCCGAATCCTTACTCGATGGGACCGGCAGCCAACGGCCCATTGGGGGCGCTGTCACCACTGAGGTATTTGGAGTGAAAGGGACGGGATCCCAGTTTGTCTATGTCTTCGACCGTTCGGCCAGCATGGATGGCTATGGAGGCCGGCCGTTACGGGCTGCTAAGCAGGCTCTGCTTGAGAGCCTTGAGTCACTGGAAAAAAACCACCAGTTTCAAATCGTTTTTTATAACGATCAAACCAAAATATTCCGGCCCGAGCCGGGGGCTGCAAGGCTGGCCTTCGCAACCGATACGATGAAACAAAAAGGTGTTGGATTCGTTCAGTCGATTCGCGGTGACCGGGGCACCAACCATATGAACGCTTTAAAGGAAGCTTTGTCCTTCAAACCCGACGTCGTGTTTCTGTTGACCGATGCCGAAGGTGGATTTTCAGCTTCCGACTTGAATCGTATAAGTCGTTGGAATTCATCAGGCGCTGTCATCAACGCGATAGAGTTCGGAGTTGGCACCTCTTCGGCATTGGACAATTCACTCAGAATATTATCCCGAGAAAATGGCGGGCAATATACCTACAAGAATATTTTATCGTTTCGCGACTAAACTCGAGACGCTCGGCACCGGATCAGACATCCAAACACCTTAGGAATTCAAATTGAGTAAAAAGCTGTTTCATTTTTTGATAAGCGGGTTGGGCGGGATGCTCTTAGTGGCTATCGCAGGTGGCCAAGACATCCTGATCACACAAACTGCTGACGCAACCTCCCCCACCAAGCGGCGGGGGATCATCACCCAGTGGGTCGGCAAACAAATCACACTGGAATCATCAGGGCGCGCGAGACTGGTCGATTCCGATACGGTATTAGAACTACAAACCCAATGGCCCCAGTCCTACACACAAGCACTTGAACGGATCGGACAAAAAAAATTCGGCGAAGCGGTCCCTTTATTACAAGCTGCAATCACTGAAGAATCACGCCCATGGGCACGACGAGCTATCAGCGGCAAACTGCTGGAATGCCTTTTAAGGACCGGCAATGAGGCCGCGGCAATTGGCGAATTCGTTACCATCACCCGAGAGGATCCGGAAACTCGTTTTTTCAATCTAGCCCCCCTACCTTGGGTCAGCAGCGTTTTCATGGGCAATATCAGCAACCAAGCCGTTGGCTGGATGGAGTCCAACGATCCGGTCGAAAAATTGATGGGCGCCGCTTGGTCAATGTCCGGAAACAGCCGTCAAATCGCCGTCGCTGCACTGAAAGAACTATCGGAAAATGGAAATGCTTGCGTGGCCGGATTGGCCAAATCCCAGTTATGGCGCACCCAAAGCATGACCGCTAACCCTGACACCATCCAGCGTTGGGAAAGACAACTCAATAGGATGCCATCCTCCGTTCGGGCGGGTGCTTATTTAATGCTGGCCGATGCCCAAGCGAGAAATCAACTGACTGACGCGGCAGCGATCAATCTGATGCGAATTGCCGTGCTACACCCTGAGCAACATGGTCTGGCCGCGGCCGCCTTGTACCGATGTGCTGATTTGAGGCAGAATGCAGGCCGCCCGGACCAGAGTCGTACACTCTGGGCTGAGGTCGTTCGCAATTATGAAAACACTATTTGGGCGAAACAAGCGTCCGCCAAGTTAAACCAATCCAAATCCAAAAATTGAATGGCTATTCGATGATACATTTCAGGATGAAAACGTGCCGGCTGAGTTGGGCTCAACGACTGCGGGTTCCTGCACTGGGAATTTTGTTCTCCACCCTGGCAACCAACTGCTCGCAGATCATGGGGCAGGAAGAGACTGCCAGCGCATCAGAAGCACCCAGCGGTTTGATGAGCATTATCTTTTCTGGTGGCGTGGTCGGCGCCATCATGATTTTTATACTCTTGGCGCTATCCATGACCGCGGCCTACTTGATTTTTGATCATCTCATGACAATCCGTCTTAAAGATTTGATGCCCGAAGGATTGGCCGATCAAGTTCGTGACGCCTTGATTGCCGGAGATCCGAACGCCGCTCGCCAAGCCTGCAATGCAAGACCTAGTTTTCTGGCATTCGTCCTGATGCACGGAATTGCTGAATTAGAATTCGGTTGGACCGCAGTCGAAAAATCACTTGAGGATGCCTTGGCAGAGCAATCCGCAAGATTGTTTCGTAAAATTGAGTACCTTTCAGTGATCGGCAACATCGCACCAATGGTTGGCCTCCTAGGGACTGTCACTGGAATGATCATCGCGTTCCAAGAGGTCGCATCGACTCAGGGGATGGCCAGTGCGCCTCAGTTAGCTCGGGGCATTTATCAGGCGTTGATCACCACCGTGGGCGGGCTGATTGTCGCGATCCCCTCCATTGGCGCATTTGCCATTTTTCGTAATCGAATCGATCAGTTTGTCGCCGAAGCTGCCTTCGCGGCGCAGAATGTATTCGCACCGCTGCGTCGCAAAGCAAAGAGAAAGGCCGATTGATGAAGGCCCCAAGGTACAAGCCCAGTAAAAAATACGGTTTTAATATGACGCCGATGATCGACGTCGTGTTTCTACTCATTATCTTTTTCTTGGTATCCAGCCATTTGGCGCGCCAAGAAAATCAAATCGAAATGCGATTACCGGTTGCCAAGTCGGCCGATGACGATGTCGAGCAAGATGCGCCTCGCGTCACCGTGAATGTCAAAGAGGACGGCACGACTTGGATCGCTGGCCGGCCGGTTACCCCGGAAGTTTTGACGCAACGTCTGACGATCGCACGCGATCAACAAGGTGAAGATTTAGAAGTTCGAATTCGAGGTAGTCGCGTGGCACCCTACGCGTTTTTTGAGCCCATCATGCTGGCCTGTACCGAATCTGGGATTTGGAATGTGACGTTTGCCGTCTATCGGGAGGATGTTCAGTGAAACGCCCTAGCCAAATCGTAGACCGGAAAGGTGACACCAGTATGGATGCCGCCATGACACCTATGATTGACGTGGTTTTTCTACTCTTGGTATTCTTTGTATGGACTGCCAGTTTTCAAATCATCGAGCAGATTTTGCCAAGCCAGATGTCCGCTCAAATGGGTTCCGAACCAGCCGAAGCGAACGAGCCTCCTCCCGAAGCGGATTTTGAGAATGTCGTCATTCGTATTGACTGGAATAACGAACGGCCTGCTTGGCAACTCAACGACGTTCCAGTGGAATCGCTTGAACAATTGCGGGAGCAATTGTCCGTCATTTCTGCAGTTAAAATCGACGCGCCCGTCATCCTGCATCCCGAGCAGATTGTTCCATTGGGCGATGTGATTGAGGTTTACGATATCTCAAAACTGGCCGGTTTCCAGAAAGTGTCTTTTGCTGTTACTCCCGGGAAACTGTGATGCAAGTAAATCGTTTCCTACTGGCATTGCTTTTCGCTTGGCTAACGGCAATGGATAGCGGCCCCTTACCCGCTCAAAAATCTAATATCGCGGACGATCTTCCGGTGATTCAGGGTCTCCGCCAACGACGTCTGTTTGACTTAGCGGACCAACTATGCCGCCAGTATTTATCCAACCCTGAGCTCGATGCGACGCAACGCGTGCAGTTGCAGCTCGAACTGATTCGAACGCTACTAGCCGAGGCGATCGCCACACCACTGGCCGAGCGGGCAGCGGTGTGGCGGCGAGTGGATTTAGCTATCACCGACTTTCGAAATGCATATCCCGATCACCCTCGCAAGCTCCTGATTGAGGTCCAACAGGCACTGGCGCATCAAACGCGAGGCAATCTTTTGGTTCAGGAGATTGCCGCGGAAATTGGAGGCCCCGCTGAAAAAGACAAGGCCCTGGTCGAACTGAGAAATGCCAGCCGCCAAATCAAACAAGTTGAATCCGAGATAGATCGATTAATCCCGGCACAGCGTGGCCGACGACTAGGAGAGCATGAGTTATCAGTCGACCAACTTTTGAACCTCCGTCGAAACCTGAGATTTCAAGAGGCTCAAACCAATTTAATCAAAGCCCAGTTGTACGCGCCAGACGACCGACTCAATCGTCTTGACACGCTGAGTCTGGTCAGTGGCCGGCTGGATGAAGTATTACGACAATCAAATCCCGACCAGTCGCTTTGGTGGCAAGCACAAATTAAGCGAATGAAATGCTATACGCTGTTGGGTGATAACGCGGCAGCCGAAGCCGTATTCCGAGAGCTACCGCTGAAACAGCTTCCCGCTGCCCAAGCCGTTTCATTATTGGAGCAACGGACTGACGCAGCAGTCGCTTCCGGGAAAACCGAAAATGTCACTGAACTGCTGAACGCTGTTCAGCAAAACAGAAGCTCGTCACCCACGCTTCAATTATCTGTCCTTAGGCTTTACATACACCTAGCGAAGCAGGCAAGCGATCCTGCTGTCCGGTCTCAATGGCAAGGAGTCGCCTCCCAATTAACCCAGACCATTGAAACTACAAATGGGCCTTATTGGGGAAGGCGCGCCGAGTTAATCTTGATTGGCCCCACGGTCCGCTCCAATCCAAACGACGTCACAGGTGCTGCCGCCGACATGGGGACTGACTTCAACCTACTGATTCGCGTGGGCGATCAGGCGGTGCGCAAGGCCAATATGACGGATGCCATTCGAGCCTTTAAAAACGCTGCGGTTGTCGCACAAAAGAAAGGGAACGCGGAACAGTCTTTGCTTGCCAATGTGCGATTGTCTCAGGTTCACGAAAGTCGCAAGGATCATCAATTAGCAGCAGAAGTCTTGATTGCGGCAGCCCTTGAAAACACTCGTTTTCCGCTAGCCTCGGCAGCCCATTTGCGAGGTTGCTGGAACTGGGCCCAGTTCTCTCAGCAAGACAAATCCCAAGCTCCTAAGTTCGTAGAACTCTTGGCTCAAAATCTGCAAACATGGCCGCAAGCTAAAACAGCAGATCAGGCTCGGCTCTGGGTTGCCAGTTACTACCAGTCCCAATCCGATTGGTCTCAAGCCATCGCTGCCTATCTTCAAGTCGATATGGAGGGAGTTCGTACGTTCGAAGCTTGCCGGCAAATCGCCCAATGCTACACCGAGTTCCTGAAAATTCATCGACCCAATGAGCCCGAGACACGCGAACTCGCCCAGCAGATCATGAATCGATTTCCGGATCTCGTCAAACCGCCCCGAGCTGCCGTTCTGTTAATCGCTCAGGTCGGTCTGACTTCTAATACGCTACCCGTCGAACAGATCACGGCCATGCTCAAGCAGTTCATCCAAAGCGCCACCGATAACGAATGGGAGGCGAAACAGCGGGCACAGGCTTGGCAAATCGTTGGGCTCGCGCTTAAACCCAATACTGTCGCAGATGCTAAAACATCCATCGCAGACCTGCCAAACGAGTTAAGTCTTTTGCAGTTGTGCGTAACGGGCTTACGGCAGGCACAGGAATTCACGCCTCCGGAGCAGACAGCCAGTATTGCTGGCCTGAAAATACTCGTGGCCGCCAAAGCCCTAGCAGCATCTTCCCAAGGCTCGTCTCAAACGTATTGGCTGCTCGAGAAAGCGCGGGCCTTGCAGCAACTGGGTGAGGATACTACAGCCATCGAGATACTTCGCAAACTCACCGTAGAAAAACCTAAGTCGCAAGAGATTCAATTGCGATTAGGTCGCTCATTATCAAAGGTAGGCCCGGGCTCCGAGGAGGCACTTCAGCAATGGCGCCGGATTGCGACCCAAGTGAGACCTCAGTCAACTGCCTGGTTCGAGGCTAAATTGAACGTAGCCAAAACACTTGCTGCCGCGGGACAGGACCAGAAGGCATTGGAAATGCTCCAATACATGAACGCTATCCCTCCTGGGTGGAGCCAGTCTCTCCTAAAAGCCGAATTCGATAAACTGCTCATCCAGTTAAAAAAAGAAGCTGCTGGTTAATCCACCGACCCACGCTCACGATTGATCCATTGTACAAACGTCGCAAACGCCCCTCAGGTTATGGGTGCGCAAAAAAAATGGCCGCCAGAGTCTCTCCGGCAGCCATCTTTTTTTTGGTTGTTATCACGATTTGAGTTTGTATCAAATCTCACTGACAATCTTTGACCCACTCAGCTCACGTCCAGGGCGAGGACGAACTGAGTGGTATCCAAAAACTAAGTCAGCGGTGCTTGGAACCGATCGCCAAAAGCGTTTCGACAGACCCGGCTTAAGCTTATCTTCCAGATACAATTCGATTAACATTGTTCGCTGGATTGGCAACGATCGTATCTGAAATGTTAAAACCTGTTGTCGAGGAATCACCGTTCGCACATTCGCTTTTAACCGATTCTCCTGTGACGCACTGGCCGCCGCCGTTTCGCTGGGAAGCGTTGTATCGGCGTGTTGCCCACTTATAGCGACATCGTTCAAATGCTTTGCCACTAGAAGGTAAGTTACCCATGTGATATCCAGGCGTTTGCCAGTGAATACTGGTTCGAGTCAAAGCGCCGCCGTTGGAATCGCTCCCGGCGGTCCAATAGTTGCGGCTATGCCGATACAAAAATTCCTGCGGCATGAGTGGTCGATAGGTGTAGTGACTGGTACCAACATTGGCTGGCACCGGATGGGGCGCTACGAACTTAGCGGCATCCGAACCATCACTCGGTTGAGTGAATCGCTCAATAATTGAGTTTCCATCCTGGGCAACTACCGTCCCCGTAACGACTCCAGCAATTACCAATGCAGTAATTGAAAAATAAATATTCCTGATCTTCATCATCGGGCCCCCTGCTTTTTCCCTTGATTTTCGCGTGTGCGAACCACCGAATCCCATCGATTCCCTTGTCCTTTCGTCCAACTTGCACGACCCGTTACAGGCAAATACACGTCTAGACCAACGATTTCGCCTTGGGCCATGCTACAACCCGGAAAACCGTCTGTGACCGAAACCACCTGATTGGTACAATCGCCCCAAACATCCTGTCTTTAAATTTTCAGGTCGGCGTGGTAGACCAAGAAATAAGGCTCCCGTCGAGTTGGGTTGTATGGTCAATCGAAAGCAACGGGCTTGGAGAAGGCGTCACAAAGGTTCCAGCGAATGAACGCCTCCGCCTATTGCCTGGAATGCTGGAATGGATTCGCCTCTTTGACAGCCCATCGCGGCCGGTTTTACAAGGAATGTAGATTGAACATAGTCACTCACCAAAACCGATGGTCTCAGTACTAAATCAGAAAGGTAAGCGACTTGGCTAAGAAGCGTGCTGCTCGAAAAAAAACCACGAAGCGAGGAACATCCGGCACTCGCGCCAAAAAATCGCGCAATGGCAAAGCAGAAGCAAGCCTGTTTGATGATGTTGATGAACAGTTGACGACTGTCCCTTTGCGGACAATTGCCCAATCCCGCTATCTGAACTACTCGTTGTCGGTCATCACCAGTCGCGCCCTACCTGACGTGCGAGATGGATTAAAACCGGTGCAGCGGCGAATCCTTTACACGATGCACCAACAGCGTTTGAACCACACCAGCAAACATCGCAAATGCGCAAAAGTTGTGGGTGATGTTATGGGTAATTATCACCCTCACGGTGATAGTTCTATCTACGACGCACTGGTTCGAATGGCACAGCCTTTTTCCCTTCGAATGCCACTTGTTGATGGCAGTGGAAATTTTGGGTCTGTTGACGGTGACAACGCAGCTGCCATGCGTTACACAGAGTGTCGCATGACCCGAATCGCGAGTGAAGTGCTGGACGATTTGGCAACCGAGACCGTAGCCTTTAAAGCCAACTATGACGGGAGTCGCCGGGAGCCAGTTGTCTTACCGAGTCGCGTCCCCAATTTACTCGTTAACGGTGCTACCGGGATCGCGGTAGGAATGGCCACCAATATTCCTCCTCATAATTTAAAGGAGGTCTGCAAGGCATTGCTGAAACTACTTCGCGACCCCGAAATCAAAGGATACCAGTTAGTTGCCAATGACGCGGTTCAGGGACCTGACTTCCCGACCGGCGGACAAATCACAAATACCAAAGAGGAGTTGCGTGATATTTACGCGACCGGCCAAGGTGCCATTCGGTTACGAGGCACTCACAAAATCGTCGAAAACAAGAAATTCGGCCGCATCCTACAGATCACCTCGATTCCCTATGCAGTCAATAAAGCCAATTTGGTTGAGCGAATCTCCGAGATCGTATTTAGCGGTAAAATGCCCCTTGTGACCGAAGTTCGGGATCTCTCAACGGATGACATCCGAATAGATCTGGTGCTGAAAAAGGGTGCTGACGAAAACAAGGTTTTGGCATACCTGTATAAAAACACTCAACTGCAAACCAATTTCAACGTCAACCTGACCTGTCTCGTCCCGACCGAGAGTCCTGATATCGGAGCACCTGACCGCTTAGGTCTCAAAGAGATCCTATGGCACTTCCTTCATTTTCGCCTGGAAGTGATTACACGACGACTGGAAAACGAGCTGGAGGTGTTGAATCGCCGAATCCATATTCTCAATGGTTTTGTGACGATCTTCGACGCTTTAGACACCATCATTCGAATCATTAGGAAATCAGATGGTAAAGCTGATGCGGCAGAAAAAATAATGAAACGTTTTCCAGCCAAGAAAGGGGGGCTGGATGCGGAACAAACCGAGGCAATTCTTGAACTCAAGTTGTATCGACTCGCTCGTTTGGAAATACAACTGATTCAAGATGAATTGAAAAAGAAAAAGCGGCGAGCGGGTCAGATCAAAAAACTGCTGCGAGAAGACACCGCCGACACCAATCAGTCGGGTCGCTGGGCGATTGTCCGCAAAGAGGTTGAAGAGCTGATTACCGGTTTCTGTCAAGATCATTGGTCAAAACGCAAGACCTTGATTGAGTCAGTTGATGCGGAACCCGAATACTCTGCGGAAGATTTCATCGTGGCCGAAGACTGCCATGTATTAATTACGCGCGACGGCTGGGTCAAGCGACAAAAACAAATCACCGATCCCGCCAAAAGTCGACTCCGGCAGGGAGACAGCGTCTTGGCATGCGTCGCCGGTTCGACCCGGGCGACGATTGGATTTTTCTCATCTTTTGGCTTCTGCTACACCTGTCGGTTCATTGATATTCCTGCCTCAACCGGATTCGGTGATCCCATCCAAAAGATGTTTCGACTCAAAGATGGCGAAAAGATCGTTTCGGTCACTTCGTTCGACCCTCGCTTGTATCAACTGATCCCGCCCGACGAAAATCATTTTCCCGAAGATTTCGGAATCGCCGTTTCGAGCAATGGTTTTGCCCTTCTGTTCAGCTGCGACACGCTGATCGAGCCCTCCACACGAAATGGGCGCCGCTTTGCACGTCTTGGAGCGGGACACAAACTAATCGGAGCGCAGATCATCGATGACACCTATGAAACCACTTTAGCCATCTCTCGTGATTGCCGAGCGATGGTCTGTCCGACCAGTGAAATCAATTTCCTATCCGGCCCCGGCAAGGGTGTGAAATTACTTCGCCTGGCCAAGACAGATGAGTTGATCGGTTTCAAGGCATCGAAAGGGGAGCGAGATCTGCTATTGGTTGAAACCAACCGTGGGGCTCAAAAGACCATCTCCACAGCCAAGTATCGTGTCACCGGACGGGGCGGCAAAGGAACAGAGATTCAAAAGAACGGGAAAATCGCGCGGATCGTAGAGCCGCCACCCACATCGCCGCCTCCTTTCTCCTCTAGCGGAGATAGTTCCTAAGGCTGCACTCCATGGATTTAATATTACCTTCACGCACGATGAAACATTGCGATGGCCACGGCTAAAAAAGAATACCTAAGTAAAAACATTACGGTTCTCGAGGGCCTTGATCCGGTCCGAAAGCGACCCGGCATGTACATTGGCGGTGTAGGCATGCAGGGGCTTCACCATCTGGTATGGGAGATTCTTGACAACTCCATTGATGAAGCCATGAATGGCCACGCCACTGAGATTCAGGTGCAGCTCCATAAAGACGGGCAAACCATTACGGTTTCCGATAACGGGCGCGGCATTCCGATTGACAAACACTCCAAAACCAAAAAATCGGCTCTTGAAACCGTGCTAACCGTGCTGCACGCCGGTGGAAAGTTCGATGGCAACAATTACAAGACCTCCGGGGGACTTCACGGAGTCGGAGCATCGGTGGTCAACGCATTATCCAAGAAATTGATTGCGATCGTTCGGCGAGGCGGCTCTCAGTATCGAATGGAGTTCAGCAAAGGCCTTCCCAAGTCAAAGCTTCAAAAACTAAAGGGTTCGGTTCGTGGATCCGGAACGCTGATTACTTTCACGCCTGATCCAACGATTTTTCCAAAAACTGATTTTGATCCCGCCACGATTCGGTCGCGTTTGGAAATCGCCAGCTACCTACATCGCGGCATCAAATTCTCGTTTGCTGACGACACAACGAAAACCAAAGAGGTCTTCCTCCATGAGCGGGGAATCGTTGACTATTTGGAAAAAGTGATCAAACAGCGAAAAACTGCCTCGATTCATGAGCTGCCCTTCACGTTCAGCATGGATGGAGAAGTCCGCCTTGAGCTCGTGATGCAGTGGACCGAGTCCACCGATGAGCATGTACGCTCTTACGTAAACGGGATCACCACCGGCAGCGGAGGAACTCACGAAAATGGCTATCGGTCGGGATTATCCAAAGCCGTTCGAAATTACTTCGACATGCATAATTTGATCCCCAGAGGTGTCAAAATTTCATTGGAAGACATCCGCGAAGGACTCGTGGCCATCGTCTCCGTGTTTTTGGCCGACCCGCAATTCCAGGGTCAAACCAAAGACAAATTGAACAACACGGAAATAACCGCGGTCGTTGAAAGTGCCGTGCGCCCCGCCTTAGAGCAATGGATGAATGACAATCGTAGCACGGCCGACGGTATCGCTGCAAGAATCATCGCATCGGCTCGAGCCCGGGCGGCCTCGCGAGCAGCCTCCGCCGCCGTGTCACGGAAATCGAGCGGCAAGAAAACGATGTTGCCGGGAAAATTAAGCGATTGTCTGAATTCGGGACGGGCCGATTCTGAATTATTTATTGTCGAAGGTGACTCTGCCGGCGGAAGTGCCAAGCAGGGGCGGGATCGAAATTTCCAAGCCATCCTGCCGCTAAGAGGTAAAGTACTCAACACGGAAAGCGCCACCCTCAAGAAGATTGTTGAGAATAAAGAGATCCAAGATATCATCGCCTCGACTGGTATGGGAATCGCTAAAAATGCCAACATCACCAACCTTCGATACGACCGAATCATTTTATTGGCCGACGCTGACTCCGATGGCCATCATATTACCACGCTGTTGCTAACATTCTTCTATCGACACATGCCGCAATTGATCTTCGAGGGCAAGCTGTACGTCGCCATGCCTCCCCTGTATCGGATCGATGTCGGCAAAGAGACCTTTTGGGCCGCTGACGAGGAAGATCGGGAACGCATTCTCGCTGAGCATGAGAACAGCCGATCCACGCCTGAAATAACCCGATTTAAAGGGCTTGGCGAAATGATGCCCAAAGTTTTGTGGTCAACCACGCTCGATCCGAAAACTAGGCGGCTACTGAAAGTCGAGGTAGACGATCATCTAGAAACGGATCGCGTCGTATCCGACCTGATGGGACGAGACGCCTCCGCGCGGTTTAAATTCATCATGGAACGAGCCGAAGAAGCCAACGATATCGATGTATAGAATCGCTTGCGGATAAGACCCGTTGGCTTGGTGCAGAGTCCACCGGCCAAATGATTAACGCATGCAGCGCCGTACCAAAACCAGCCCGCACACGCCCAGTAAACCCAAGGTGCTCGGTTCGGGAATGTCAATCGCAGCGATCCCAACACTCAGGCCATAGAATTGCGGTACGTTCACCAAGGTATCGCCCCCCCTTTAGGAAGGATTCAACTCGGTTTTTCTGGCATTTTCCAGCCATTTTTCGGTACTTTCCGAATCGACCACTCGGCAGATATCCTCTAAATCGTCCGCGATCTGCCCAATCTCTTCCCTCCAAATGGCCGGTTCAATATCCGGCGGGCAAAGCGTTGCAAATTCATCGATCAACAAAACCATCCTTAGGAGATGCCGAAACACCATCCCTTCCTGCTTTTGCAATTTATAACTGGTGATGTATTTATTGAAGTCACCACCAAATTCTAATACCGCGCCTGCTACCCAGGCCGGCCAGACTCGTAGATCGTCCACGCCGGGAAAGTCGTATTGAAATAGACGCTGTAGTTTATGTGGCAGCGTCAACACAAAGGCCCGCTCTTCGTCAAACCACCCCCGCTCATCTTCTTCATCAGGATCAACCGCTCCTAGCTCTTCGGACGTAGCCAATCCTAATTTCAATAGCTGGGCATCCAGTCGCGTGGCTGCCAAAGGTCCGGATGGCATTTCATCCAGCGGCGGAATCCGAATCGCTTTACCCAGAGAACGGGGCAATTCAAGCAAACTCTCCATCGCCTGGATGCGCTCCGTTCGATCCGCGATGCCAAGATGATTCATTAAGAACAGCCCATACAGCGGATGGACGCCTCGCAAATTAAGTAAACCTTCCATCGTCTCTGTCGGATAGGCGAAAACAGGTCGGTAGTCCGATAAGGGATCCGCTGAGGGAGCCATTGCGGCCGCGGCCCGTTTTGATCGACTGGCGACCGGATCTTTCATTTCTGTACCTTGATCGGTCGGCTCGCTCGCGCGTTGCCCCAGGTCTAACGTCGGAGCGGCAGGTTGCTCAACACGCTCTGCGGGCTCAGTATGGGTCGACGGTTCAGATGCTGGCTTCGGCTTGTCATCCGGTTTTGCCGACATTTCAGCCAGAGGCGGCTTAGGCTCTAAGCTGACATAACCTCCTCGCCAAAGCGTGATCAATCGCCGATTCAGTTCTCGATGCGCTCGCTCCCGTCCACGGCTGTCCAAAAGCCGGCCATCAATCAACCGCCGAATCGGTTCGACCTCTGGTGAAAGATCCAACATGTAAACCAACATTCGCCAAGGTAAGGGCCCGCGACTGGCCAAATCAGCCGGGGGTGCCACCTTAAGCTGTTCGAACTGCTGCTGCGACCAATACTGTACTTCCGAATTTCGTTTGGGCATCTTTTTCTTAAGTGCTTTTTTCGCTTTTCGAAGACCTGGATCTTTAGTGTCCTCAGGAATTTGCTCGTATTTCTCTCGCCAGCGAAGGAGTTTGACGTCGTCTTCGTGGGCGAGTGCAATCACGAACCCGCGATCATCAAACTGCGGCCGCCCCGCCCGACCAAACATCTGATGCGCGGCACTGGGTTCGATTACCTTCTTTTTCCTCGGGGGCCCCTTTAATAACGTAGGCAACAACACGCTGCGGGCGGGTAAATTGATCCCCGCTGCCAGAGTTTCCGTGCACACGCAGACCGACAAAAGCTTGTCCTGAAACAGTTGTTCCACAATCCTGCGGTAACGTGGCAAAATCCCGGCGTGATGAACCCCCACCCCGCGCATCAGGATTTGTTTGAGCTTGGGCCCCGCTCCCTTCGACCAGTCACTTTGATCGAGCCGACCCGCAATCGCTTTTTGCTGATCCGGCGTGACCACCTTTTTGCCTTTGAGCTGTTCGGCAATGGTCCAGCATTGCTCTCGGTTAAAGCAGAACAGCAACGCCGGAGTCAAACGAGCTTCGGCGACTCCGCCCACCATCGACTCTAGCTGCTCTGACAACAACTGATCCTCAACCCACTGATAAGTCAAAGGGACCTTGCGTTCAGTCCCCTGCACCAGATCTAAGCCTCTCTGGTGACGCGCCCGAAGCCAACTGCAAAACTCCGACGCATTACCAACGGTCGCACTCAGTAACAATGTACGAACCGAGCTGGGTAATAAACTAAGGCCAAACTCCCAAACGATCCCACGGTCTCGATCGTTAAAACTATGGAACTCATCCATCACGACCGCCCAAACATCGCCGAAATCAAAGGCCTCCCGGTGCAGCAGCCGATTCAGTAGGATCTCTGCCACGACAACTAAAATCTTAGCTTGAGGATTGATCTTTCGATTTCCGGTCACTAATCCTATATCCGATGCGGAAAAACCCCACGCGACAGCCTTGCGTTGCAATTCCTGGAATTTCTGATCTGTCAACGCAATCAAGGGTGTTGTGTAGTAAGCCGTTTTTCTAAGCTTCAATGCTTCGTAAATAGCCGCTTCGGCAACCAATGTCTTACCGGTTCCAGTCGGTGCGCACATCAACACCCCCTGCTCGCTAGAGAACCAGGCGAACAGGGCTTCTTCCTGAACGGGATACGGCTCAAAAGGCAATGCATCAAAATATTCTTGGGCAATCTCATCCCGCCGGTTTTGAAGTTGTTCCATCATCACTTTATTTTGCTAGCAGTTTGAGCGGGACGGGTTTGTTTTGAGGTAACCCCGTCATCAAATTGTTGACGCCGATTCCATTTCGCGACAGGTGGCATCTCGCACTTACCTGAGAGAAATTTATTTTAACTCTTTTATCATTATCGATTTGCGCCGAGAGATTCCAAACCTTGGCGAACTTGGCATCGTGGTTGCTCGTAAGAGAAGTGCGAAAATACGCCGCTCTTGCTTTACACGACGTAGAGACTTGCCCGCCGCTCCGACCAACGAGGCGTTGTTCGAATTTAAGGGAATCGTTCCCGGCCGGCCCCGGTAATTCATCCGTATTCTGGAGAATCTTGAAACATGTCACAACGTCGAACCAAATCTACCCGCCGAAAACGATCCAGCAAGAACCGCCGAGTCTCTACCGTGATTGGAAATTTACTCTTGGAATCGCTTGGCTTTGGCGTCCTCATGTTCGTCTTGTTTTTCATTCACACAACGCCGGCCGACACCGCAACCTCGCAGATCGAGTCCAATCGATCGAACGATGGATGGCAGGATAAAAACGACTTCAGGGCATATGTTTCAGAATTATTTGCCACGCCCATCCAGCTGACGAACTAATTGTGGTTTCGGAATGGTTTGCAGACAGCCTCTTCTTGAGGTGCGTGCCCCTGCGTTGTATGGATTCAAACCAAGGCAACACCGCCGAGTGATTACGAAAAAAAGGCAGCCACTCACGGTGACTGCCTCATTCTCTAACCTGGAGGAAACTGAGCTGATCTTGTCTCTAGACTAGTCTAGAAAGCCAACCAATTCTTGACTGCGGCTCGGCTGTTGTAACTTCCGAACTGCTTTCGCTTCAATCTGGCGAATACGCTCTCGGGTCACTTTGAAAATGTGGCCTACTTCTTCAAGCGTATAGCTGTAGCCATCTCCCAAGCCGTAACGCAGCTTGATGATTTCACGCTCTCGATAGCTCAGGGTTTTTAATACCTTATGAATACGCCCTCGCAGCATTTCTTGGGACGCTCCAATGGATGGACTTTTGGCCTCGCCATCCGGTAACAAATCTCCAAAATGACTGTCTTCACTATTACCAACAGGTCGGTCGAGACTGATCGGGTAACGGCTCATCGCTAAAACTCGCCGCGCCTCATCAACAGTTGTTTCAGAACGTCGGGCCACTTCTTCAAGCGTCGGCTCACGCCCCAACTCCTGAAGCAATTGTCGTGATACGGTCCGAACTCGCGACATTGTCTCAACCATATGGACCGGAATCCGAATAGTTCGGCTCTGATCTGCAACCGCTCGGGTGATCGCCTGTCGAATCCACCACGTGGCATACGTACAAAACTTGAATCCCCTACGGTACTCAAACTTGTCTACAGCTCGCATCAAACCCGCATTCCCTTCTTGAATCAAGTCAAGAAAGCTCAAGCCTCGGTTGCGATACTTTTTGGCGATAGAGACAACCAATCGCAAGTTACCTTCGGAGAGCTCACGTTTGGCTTTCTGGTACTTGGAGTAGATCGACCGCAAGAAATTGATGCGGTGTCGAAGACTGGCCGGTGATTCCTGACAAGCCACTAAAATGGTACGCATTTCGTCCATCCACGGCTGCCGTTCTTCAATCGGCTTTTTTGCCTTCTTGTGAACTTGGATTTTTTGCTGTAGTTCGTCGACTCGGTCGCTGAAATCTTCGACGGTACGGATCATGGATTCGATTCGCTGGGTGCGCAAACCAAGCTCCTCGATCAACCGGACCGAGCGTCTGCGACGACGAGCTAAATTTTGCCAGGCTTTTCGGCGAGATGTCTTCGTTTCCGAAAGAGAAAATGCCGTCATGTAATCGCGGCGATTTCTTTTCAGCAAGACATCAAGCGTTCGAAGGTTATGCGGGATACGACCGAGGATCTGTTCTTTCTCTAAACGATCGGTTACCGAAACCTGAACCGTTCGGTCAAATGGTAGTTCGCCTCGATGCACCCGGAGTAATGTTTTGTAAGCAGATTGAATGACGTAATCACATTCAAGCAACTTGGTTCTAAATTCGCGGCGTGTCTCTTCGATGCGCTTGGCGAGCGCAATTTCTTGCTGCCGGGTCAACAGTGGAATTTCGCCCATTTGAGTCAGGTACATCCGGACAGGGTCATCCGACCAAGACTCCGTCTCGTCAATTCCAGCCAACATCTCTTCGCTAGCCTTCATATCCGCGTCTGAAACTTGACCGTCAACTGGCGATGAGGCGGTGCGGTGCTCATCAGACTCGACCCCGGGATCCGCAAATGCTCCGCCACCGGTGCCTCTAGTCCTAGTCGCTTCATCTTCAAAATTATCGAGTATTGCGTCGTACAAGTTCGCACTCCTCAGGCGTTTAGTACTTTATTTCGAGTTGTGTTCGCAGGCCTACGATGACAACCTACTGTTCAACCACAAAAACTTTCTAAGTTTACCACTCTATTTACATCTACCCTGATAAGAGTCTTATTTGGAAAGAGATTCCGATTAGAAAACCAATTCACATGACATGGACTCGCTCCTGTTTAATGCTGATCAATTGAAAGCGATTGGGGCAGGCACAAATGCCTGAATGTCTGAGACCTACCTGTCTTGATTCACAATCACACCAAGCGGCGATGACCGTGACCCATCCTGATTATTGCTTTCAAAAATTCAACCCAGCAACGAACAGTCCTGCTTCTGGAATTGGCTTCTCTAAGGTTCTTTCCCGACTCCCCGCGGGGTACCCGTAAAGGCTTGGTTTCAATGGAAACCCACTTCGCAACCGCTTGCTCTTTAAGACGAAACATCCCATAGAAAACCAGGACTGTTGGGCATTAGACAGAGCATGAGTTTGCGATGACATAATTTTAACTACCACCCCATTAGGGTCCAGCAGTAAAAAGGCCGGAGTTGACAGAAAACGGGACTATCTCCAATTTAATGCCATCAATAAGCCGGTCGCTACAAGGATTGACCACTCTCATCGTAAGGTCGTTGATTTTTCCGCACTAACACTTAAGTTTTAGTGAATTGAGATAGGCAATTGACAAATCCACCAAGATTTACCCTATTGGGTAAAATTCAACGACTGGAATAAGTTACCAATAAGTAAACCTTTTGAGATCGACCTCTTTTAAGCCATCTGAAGTTATTTTCACCGACCTCTCGTATTAAAAATTGGCGACCAAAAGAACTGATGTGGATTTCAAAAAGGTTCTAAAACTTAACAAATACGGCAAATCCATGGCTCAGCTTTACCTTTTGCCCTGCGGCAGTTGTGACACCAAGATCGAAATCGAACTCAAACAAGCCGGAAGCGAGATTCCCTGCCCCGAGTGCCAAGCAACCATCAACATACCCACGATGGGTGGGATTAAAAAACTCGAACTTTCCGATATCTCTGGCATTACGGTGGATTCGGCGGCGAGTGCGACAACAGTACGCCATATTGGCTCGAAACAATGGCTATTTTCCGGCGGTTTGGTAGTTCTGGTTTTAGCTGCGATCGCTGGCTTCGCGATCTGGTTCTACGCTGACAGCCTAGTGACGATCAGTGATATTGATCAAACGGTGCAAAAAGCCAATCAACCACTCGCCAATATTAGTCCAGCCGCTGTATGGGATGCTTGGGACGAGATGTTTGCAAAAGGTCCGTTACCTGAATGGCAAGAGAACGAAGAGATGGGCTTTAATAGACAGGCCCACTACCTCAAAAACATCGCATATGGATTCATGGCCGTCGCTGCTTTGGGATTCCTCGCCCTATTATCTTCGCTCCTTATGAAAGACAAGTAGATCGAGCAGCTCAAACCTGAGCAAAGGCTGTTGGTCGAGGAATCAACCAAGTTATTTGTTTGTGCTCATTTAACTCTCAACACAAACACCGCATCTTCTGTCCCGGTATCCAACGTCACCGGAAGTGTCAGATCGTACTGAAAATCATAGATGGCCTCAACTTCGATTCCATTGACCCCATCAACGAGTTGGCAAAACTGATCCGCGGTATAGGTTCTAAACCGGAGTTGATCTCGAATACGAAACTGTCGCGAGGGGGTGTAGATGTCATACTGCATTGCATACTCTTCGTAACGTTCAGACCAATTGCGATCCACCAGCCAGAGGTTGCTATTGACGGTCAAGTGCCCCCGAGTGGCCGACCAAGCTTCACTATCGCAAGTCTCCCCATTGAGCGGAGATAAGTGGATGCCGATTACGTAAATCCCACCTGACCGTATCGCTTGTTGCATGCATGTCAGATGCCGAACCGCCAAATCTTCGGTATTCAGATGCCGAAAGCTGTTGATCATGTTAAACCCGACATCCACCGGTTGATCCAACTGAAACTGCGTCATATCTCCGACCATCCCGGTTTCTGGTAAGCCGTACCGCGTCAAACGCTCGTTGCAAAACGCGATTGCTTTGGCGTTCAGGTCATTCCCTGAAACGCAAATTCCTGCCTGACATAAACGAAATAACAGTCGTCCCGTTCCGCAGGCTGGCTCGAACATCGACTTCGGCTCTTGCCCTAAAAATCGCTCAGCACAACTGACCAAGAAATCAAACTCTGCCCTCCAATCCGAACCATAAATCAGATCGTAGTACTTTGGATAGTCATAGATATCAGCCTGAAGTTCTTCCACGCGTTTCACCCCGGATTGCATACAGCGAGCATTGGCTTGGTTTCTAAGCGATAGCCGCCCCAGTGGCTACCCGGTAGGTACGGGGACACTCTAAAACGCTCAAGCGGAATGGCGTATTGACCAAGCGGGATGGCCTACAGGGCAAGCGTCGAAAGTCAGCTGCCAAGAGAGAGACTCGCGGTTGTTAAACTTGCGTTGAGTTGGCCAACAATTTGTTTAAAGCTTTTCGGACCAACTTAAATTTAAGCGGCATGTCCAGGGGCAAACGGCACTCAGAAATCTTGGCATCCGGAAGGTATTTTTTCATCCCCGCCGTCAGCAGCAGCAACGCCGGAATCTCCGCCGTTTCTTCGTTGTCGGCAAACATATTGAACGCCTGAATACCCTCGTAGCCCAGACCGGAACAACCAAAAATCACACAATCCGCTGGGCGCTCCTCCGCCGGATCAAGCTCCGAAAACCGGACCAATGCCCTCTGAGGATCTCCAATCACCAGAACTCGATAACCGAGGTTTTTCAACTTTTCCCGCAGCGTGTTTTGAATTTTTTGATTGGACTCAATCACCATCACTGTTTTTCCGTCGCCCTCAATTTCGCGGTGCGTGATTTTCGCGTAATGCTCCGCGTCTTGCTGAGCCGCCTGCGGATCGTACCGTTCGTTTTTACCGCGATCCAACGCGTCGATCGTTTGGTCGATTTCCCGCAAAGCGGCGCCCGGCGTCTGAGGTCGTTTCTCTGGATCTAATTCCATCAAACGATTGACTAGGATCACTAAACGGTGTGGCATATCCGGCTCGAGATTAGTGATGGGCACAATCTCCCTGTATCGCCTTGGCGACAGACGCTTGATCCGCTCACGAGTTTCCAAAAGAGGCGACTGACCCGTCAACATATGGTATAAAATACAGCCCAAAAAATACACGTCGCTTCGCGCATCATTCCGGGCCACATTGGTCGTTTTTTCGAGACCAGCATAGTCGATACTTCGAGGGTTAAACGACGTCTTGTTCGCCGCATCAACGTCCACCTCAGTGTTAACCGCCGCCAAACCAAAGTCGACAATTTTGGCCTGTCCGCTCGTTGACAATAAGACGTTCGATAACTTCATATCACGATGGCTAATTCCAAGTTTGAATGCATAATCCAGTCCGGCCCCGAGATCACGAATGATTTTTATTGCTGTATGCCGCTTGATTTTGTTATGAGCCTTGACAAAATCTCGCAAGTTTTGACCTTCAATAAAATCCATCACCATAAACGTCCGACCTCGATCTTCCGCCACTTCATGAATGGGAACGATGTTGGGATGTCTTAGACGCATCACCATCCGCGCTTCCCGCATGAATCGATCCCGCGTATCAACATCGGTGGCGTAGCGGTTTCTGAGAACCTTGACCGCTTTAATGTCACCCGTTTTTTGATGGGCTGCTCGATACACTCTGGCGAATGTACCGGCTCCAACCAAGTAAAGAACTTTCCAGCTGCCGTAAAAATAGCCGCGCCGATGGCCCTCAATCAATCGCTGAATCTGCCAGTTGGTGAGGTACTCTTGCTGCAGTAAAACACTTTGCAGGGCATCAAAAGACGTACCGCGACCCCCAGCCGCAGACATAGCTCGGTCTAATTGGGCTGTCTCCAGCAAGCGACATTCATGCGCTCGTTGCGATAACTGTTCTGCTGATAGGTCCGGCATGTGGTTTATTAAGAAAAAAGACTCGTTTGGAATTGGGTATTCAATAATTCATTCTATGTCACCCGAAGATGGAACTTACTATCACCTACGGGAATTTGGCCCACCCTTAAATAGGCCGTATGTTTAAATGATCGGGCACTCATTGACTAACCCGTCATTCTAATATGCCAGTTTATTCAACTCCCTATTTTCCGGCAACTTTTACCCGGTTTGAGCTTCCCGTCGTTTCTAAATATGGGCAAATCAAGAGAATAATCGGAAAATTCGTTAAATCGGGTAAATTGTAGCTCGCAGTTTACTCGCCGCGGGGAATTAAAACTCTCCGTCCAGCGCTTCTTTATATTTATCTCTCTCTACTCGGGTCGATTCGAGATCAAACATCAGGTATTTCATATCCAAGCGGAGCTGACTCAACGCTTCCTGGATCAGATTCAGAATACGCCGTCGCCGACGTGTGTATTCCACAACCCGATTCAAACTGGGATTCAGTTGATTTCGATACTCTTCTGGAAGGCTGCCAACTTGGGCAATGAGATCCGACAAGTCTGCGGGCAAACTGTCGGTCGTGATCGTCAAACGTTTGGCAGTCATGGTGTTCCTTTTTTTATAATTGATACCTCCGATAGATGCACACCGAATGCCAAGCCATTTAAATCCCAGCCCATTAACCATAAAGCAAATCTATCATTAGACTTACAGAGAAAGAACGCTTCCTAAGCCCATGCATCCGTGTTGCCAAAAAGCAACGAACTGATCTGGCTACAAATCTTAAATAACGCTACAAGAACGACTTACGTTAAATTCAACGTCTTTACTGTATTGGTGACTAAACGAAACGCTTCCACTCCCTTTCAGTCTTCATGTGTTGCAAATCCACCTCAAATCGAACGAGATACGGGCGTCTACGGACTCTCTCGGTCTGCCTTCTCCTCGGGGTAATGGGCTGGCTTGCGACACCCTCTGTCGCCCAGTTTCACGAAACGTTCGATGCTAAATCAGTCTCTTGGTCGCTAAAGGAAACCGATTGCAGCATCCCAAAATCAAAGTGGTTGCAACAACGCAAAAACGAGCCACCAAGAGCCTATGAACAAATTTACTTTCAATGCGGTCCGGGTACCAAGGCATTAATCGCCCACCCGGTGACGCCCGCATTTGTGATTCCCGAACTATCTGTCGAGGTGCGATTGCGTTCACGCCAACCTGGCGCGCAATTGATGGCACGCATCGTCCTGCCACACTCTTCGCAGCGGGACAATGACAAACCGATTACGACTTATGTTTCCGGACCGGAGTATCAAACGACCGACCAATGGCAAACACTGAAGTTCACGGCCGGCCAGCTATCCGAAGGTTTGCGTGAAAAACTCTGGTTGCTGCGACGGCAATTCGGGCCCCACGTGACCCTTCAAAACGCCTACGTTGATCAAATCATTTTGAACGTCTACGCCGGCCCCGGCACGGCTGATATCGAGATTGACGACCTCAAGGTCAATTCAATCGTGTCTGCCGAACAAACGGCCCAGGAAGTCAACATCCATGGCACCATAGTGAAGGCGATGGCGAATCCCATGCGGGATGAAAACGTCCAACCCGCTAGTGCAATTCAAATGAATGAGAAACAAAAATCTTTGGTGACGCGGGATGGCACCGTGCTACTGACCCAAGACAAACCCTTCTTCACACGCCTCATTCAACACAATGGTGAAACTTTTGAATTCCTCAAATCACTCGGGTTTAACGCGATTCAGTTACGCTCAACCGCCACGCCACAACAATTACGCGAAGCCCGCCAGCTAGATCTTTGGTTAGTTTGCCCGCCTCCAAGCTCGATTGGTATAAGCTCTATCCCGTTCGCGTATGATCGCGTATTGGCCTGGTCATTGGGTGAGCAAAAGACTTTGCGAGATTTACAAAACATCCAAGCCACAATTCGAGAAATCCGGGAGTCTGACTTACGCATTGGCCGACCGGTGGTTTGTAACGTTGCGTCGCACTGGTCGGCACTGGGTCGTGAAATCGATATTCTATCGATCGGCTTAGAACCGGTTGGAACAAGTTTTATTGCCAGCGGCTACAGCGCCTGGATTGAAGAGCGAGCGACATCTGCGGGTACGGCAACGGTCTGGGCTGATCTACAGACTGAATCCACCCCCGACATGCAACGGCAGGCAAAATCAATCATACCGAATCTGCCACCCACGCCGATCGAATCCCAGCAAATTCATTTCTTAGCTTACGAGGCTTTAGCCGGCGGAGCGAGGGGGATTCGCTTTCTGTCAAGAACGAGACTAGATGGTGAAGACAGTGGAACCAAATTGCGATCGCTCACCATCACTCACGTATTGAATCAACTGCAACAGATAGAGCCCTGGGCAGCAGGCGGGGCTGTTCGCGGCGAGCTCAAAATAACTGATGAACAACTTGAAGTGACTGCGCTCGATACCAATCGCAGTCGCTTGCTGTTGATTCAGCGACCCACCCATCATGAACAGTATTGGGCCGGCGACACGCCGACCAAGACCGTCACGTTTCGAGATAGCTCCGCATCGTTCACGGATCGTGCCTATCAAATCACTCCGGCTGGATTGAATCCCGTGCCGCACGAACGAGAACCGGGCGGCATTCGAATAACTCTTGAAAACTGTCCGTTCGCTACGGCCGTCGTATTGACCCAAGACCCATTGATTGTCAGCCGTCTGAATAGCGCCTACGACGACCAGCCGGGGCAGCAAAGTCAAATGCAACAATACATGGAACTGACACGGCAATGGTTGGCGACCATGCAAACCATCGAACGCCAAATGAGCGATTTAGGCCGAAGCACCTCCGTGGCCAGCGGCGCGTTGAACGAGGCCACTAATTCCATGCGACAGGCCAACCGTTTGCAAATGGCTAGCAGTGATAGTATCGGTCTCAAATACGTAACCCGGACCAATGAACGTTTAGCCTTTGTTCGCCGCGAACTGATGACCGAGCCACTCGGAACCTTTTCTTCAAAGACATCCACTCCGCTGTTAACCCATTTCAGCCTGGTGCCGTTGCATTGGCAACTAGCCACTTACTTACAGCAGTCCACGTGGAAACCAAATAGCCTGCCCGGCGGAGACTTCGAAAACCTTGGACACATGACCAAAACTGGATGGATCAATCGACGCTTAGATTTTCCAGGTGTAGAAACCAAAGTCGAGCTCTCAAAAGAAGCAAAGGCAGAGGGGACGTACGGTCTAAAAATTAGTGTCACGGCGGACCCCACACTGGGCGTCCTCCAGGCCACTCCAGTTTGGATCACCAGCGCGCCAGTTGCTGTCAAGTCAGGACAATTGGTTCGAATCCACGGGTGGGCCAACGTTCCCAAGGTCATCTCGCGCAGTCATGATGGGTTAATGATCACCGACAGTCTGGGCGGAGAAACTCTAGCCGAGAGAATTCCGGTGACTGATGGATGGCAAGAATTCACTATTTATCGCGGCGTCCCTCAGGATGGTGATATCACCGTGACGCTGGGGTTGGCTGGCATCGGCACGGCGATGGTTGATGAAATGACCATTCGCGTGGTTGATCTTCCCAACTCGGTACGTCAAGCTCGCAAATGACCCCGTCGAATCCTCCCGTGAATCAACAGGCCAAATAAAAAACCCAGTGTATGAACTGGGTTTTTATCGTGACGCATCGTGTTTTCGCTATTCAAGCGCGGCTACTTTTTGGCATAAGCCGGTTTGGGGGGCGAAACCATTCCCATGGAGGCTCCACTAGAGCGGGCGAATCGTTCTTTACTGCCGTCATCTAGATACCGGTATCCAATGCGCGTTGGTTCATTCGTCTTGGGACATAACGCCATCACGACCGATGCGTGGATCGGCATCTCTTTATGCAGACGCCCACCCTGCGGGTTTCGCTGACTTGGCTTAACGTGCTTGTAGACCATATTAACGCCTTCAACGAGAACTTTATTATTCTCGTGATCCACAGATACTATTTTACCGGTCACACCACGGTCTTTACCGCGAATCACCTTTACCACATCGCCGACGCTAATTTTCATGTTACTACTCTATTTTTATTGAGGTGCGAACTGGCACCAATCACGATCGATTTCGAACCGCGAATCTTCGTACAAGTCCTCGCCAATGTCAAGGCATAATCCCTATTTTTACTGGTTGAAATGGGTTTTCAAATTCCCTACAGCGGCCACAATTTCAGCCTCAATCGCCAAGAAATCTCTAGGATTTCCCCCTGAGAAACTCCCGTGAACCTGATCTACATCGACCGCTTCAAGCACCTCGACCACGTTTGTAGCAGTGATCCCACCGGCCGGTAAAACCGCTAAACGCCCCCTGAATTCACATTGGAGACGCTTCATCGCGGGCACTCCCTCTAGGCAGCCGGTCTCCCGGCCACTCGTCATGACCCGGTCAATGCCGATATCAATCAATTGCTGTCCCGCTTGAGACCAATCAGCAATCTCATCAAACGCCTTATGGAAAACGAGTTCGCGATCAGCCGCCAAGGCTCGCATTTCCTGACACCGTTTTTCATCGACCGTACGGTCCTGATTCAAAGCACCGAAGGCCACTCCAGCGGCCCCGGACTCCAACAGCCACGCCGAACTGCGGAGCATCGTCGACCATTCCGCCGGCCGATAAAAAAAATCTCCGGAACGCGGTCGTACCATGGTGATGACGGGTAGATTAACTTGCTCAAGAACAGACTCCACTAATCCTAGAGACGGCGTCAAACCATCAAGCTCAAGAGCAAAATTCAGTTCCAAGCGATCAGCACCGGACTTTTCTGCGATCAGTGCCGCCTCCAGAGAGTCAACACACACTTCGACCAAAAACGGTTTGGGCGGTGAGATCATGTAAACACTTACTTGTCTTTATCGGGGTGGCAATACTGTAGGGCCAAGAGACAATAACTCGTGACCAGATTGGGATCGCCTTCGTACCACCGATCAGCCTCATTGGTCCAAGCTCCACTGGCTTGCTGCTTGGCCTCAAATTCATCCACCAGATCAGCCCGCCAGTTATGTTGTTTTCCATCGGCGTCCTTGATCCATCGGTCGCCATTAGCGTCCAGCGCTTTGGCAAACACGTGGTAATAATAATAAAGCCCCTGCAATCCCATACCCGGATTCGTTTTTAAATCATAGTGACGTGAGATCCAATCTTTAGCAGACCGAACTCGAACGTCATCTTTCGACAGCCCGGCATACAAAAAACTTTTTAGACCAGCGTAGGTCATCGAAGCATAACTCCGCAAACCACCTTCAGGCGTTCGTCCGCCATTTTCGACGACCTTGGTTTCACCCTCACCCACAGGCGTGTAAATGAAGCCGCCTCGATCATCGGCGGCAACCTGCACGGCAAACTCTTGGTCGTTGAATTCTGTGGGTAAATTCTGGGCTCGAGACATAAAAACAACTGCTTTTTGCACGGCCTCGCTGGACGCATCTTCACCTGCAGCTTTTAAAGCATCGAGGAAATATGATGTGTTCGACATATCAGGACGCTTGTGCTTTCCATAGCCTTGCCCTCCATAAAAAGGACTGGATGTCGTGTGTCCTTCAGCGTCATCCCACTGTATTCTCTTCTGGAAATCAATGGCGTTGCGGATGGTTTTATCATAGCGTCCATCTTTATTTGCCGCCGCAAAACACATCACGGCAACACTCGTTTCGTAATTACGCAAGTTGCTATTGGGTGCATAAACACCACCGTCGCTTTGAACAAACCCCTGCAGATAGCCCAGTCCTTTTTGAATCGCCGGGCTGCTCATAGGTACTCTATTTTCCAGCAATGCCGTAGTACACATTGCCGTCACTGCCGGACCCAATTGAGCACTGAAAGAACCATCAGCCGCTTGATTGTTTTCGAGATAGCGAATCGCCTTGGCAACCACTTTTTGGTAACTCGCGGCATCAACGGGTTTGACCGTCACTTCATCCTGCGCGACAACGCATGGCAGCCAACACGAGGCAATGGCAATCCAAAATAGAAGAGTAACAGATAGCAGAAAACAGTTGGATTGAGTGCACTTCAAGGGATCTCTCCTGAGGGAGCAAGGACTTTTCTGATAGCTTCGGCGAGCGACTGTAGCCATCTTCGCTGAGGGTGTATTGTTACGGCGCATCAACGGGTGGCAATTCGAAACCACGAAATCACGCAGTTTCAAAATCGATCCACTTTATGACACTTATGCAAAGTCGAATCTGTCAATTCATGATCGCGAGGATATCTGCCTCGCCCATGATCAACAGCTCTTGGCCATCGACGTCGATTTCTGTTCCGGCATAACTCGAAAACAGTACGCGATCACCTTCGCCAATCTGAGGCTTGGCCCGCGTGCCGTCTCGCAACATAGAGCCTTCGCCCACCGATAGCACTCGGCCTTGATGGGGCTTCTCTTTGGCGCTTTCAGGAAGAACAATGCCACCAGCCGTTACGTCTTCGGCTTCCATTCGCTTGACCACAATTTTGTCGCCAAGGGGTTCAATTCTCATTTCAAATTCCAAATGGGAGGTTTGTCGCCGAACTTAATAACCAGAAGGTAACCTACCAGCTTGCTCGGGGGTCAAAGCTACCTATTGTTTCATGGGAGAAAAACAGCTTCAAGGCTGAACGCAAAGGATGTGGAAATTGTTCTGGTTTCACTCACCCAAGCTCCCCGACCAGTATAATTTGCCAAAAACACCCGTTTAGACGCCAAGCTGCAATAAAGGAGGGCGAAACCCCTTTAAGAGGATTCTTGTGCCTTGCGGTCCCGGGTCACTTTTCCCGATAATTTATAATTCGCTGTCCCCGTTGGATAGGATTGAGAGGTTGTTGGAACTTTCATGAAATCACCTAACAGATGGTGTGAAAATTAATAATTACTTAAATCTCAGCAAAATAAACCTCCGGCAGATCTCAATCTTTGGGATTCTGCTGTGCGGGGTTTCCTGCGCTTCTCCCGTCTTTGGCACCCCCCTTCAAGACCTCAAATCCGCAAGCCCCGCGGATACGGCCGCTTTTTTTGAACGCACCCACGGTGCTTTGGAAACCGCGTTAGAGATGTTTGATCAACAGCGCCAAATGCCCAACGACGACGACTTGGCCTTTTATGATTTCCTGAGCCGAACGAAAGAGTCTCAGCAACAGAAGATCGAAGGTTATTTAGAAGTCGCGGCTGAAGCCCTCGGAATCTCCAACGTCAATGATCGGCGGGCCAAAATCTCAAAACTGCGGCAACAGATCGTCAGTTCTCGGCAGAATATTTCCATCTATCAACGCAAGCGGATTTCAGCTCCTGAATCAACCTACAACCCACTGACCGTCAGCCAAGCTGGATACGATAAAAAAATCGCCTACGAACAAGCTCAAATAAAATATGCCGAGGCGGATATCAAAACAGAAAAAGAGGTTTTGGTTGCCGAACTCAATCAGCTAGGCATGCAGATTTCTCCCGCCAATGTCGACATCTTGCTGGAGTCCATCACGGGAGATGAATTTGTTCGCATTTCTGTGATTTTCGACAACGCAAAAGAATTTGCTCGAGCGCTCGAACAATTGACGGAGCAGACGGGCGAGGACTTGGAGACCGCCAAGAAATACTACGGTGTCTATTTAATGCTGTTAAAAACCATCGACCAACTTCAAAACAAATTTATCGACAACGTAGACGACGTTTACTACCCCCAACTGGATGAATATGCCAAGCAAGCCAAGCTGAACATCGCCGACGCGCGACAAGCCATTCGCGATGGAGGGAATCTCAGTGTGCTTGAAAATAATATTTTCAATAATCAAATCACCTATGACACCGCCATGTTTTACAAGCAGAGTTTGGCCAAACAGAAAGCACAAATGATGCGTGCTAACCGAGATACCCGTAAAAACATCCTCACCGCCGTAAACACGTATCGAACGGCCGCGCTCAGCAAGGATTTGGCGTCACTGATGGCCGTCAGCCGACGAGCCTTCGAGTCCATCTCAAAACTATCAGTTCCTGATCTGCGACCGTTTGACAATTCACGTCTAAAAGAGGAGTTCAACAAATTGACTCGAGAGATGGAGTCCGATCGGTAGCCGCTCAGAACGGTCACAAAAACTGGCCCCACAGTCATCCATCAGCCCTCTCGGCAATAGATCTGCAACTCAGTAACCACCGTATCCAAGGGAACATCCCATTTCTCGGGATGTAATTGAGGCACCCTTTGTAATTCATATCCCAAACCAACCAAAAACGGTCGCTGGCCAAGAGGAACGCCCACCGAAAAAGCGAAGCTCCGATCATAATAACCACCACCCACACCCAACCGGTTGCAATCCTCATCGAATCCGACCAACGGCAAAAGGGCCAAATCCAACTCGCTGGCCGCGATCCAGTCCGACTCTGGCACATCGGGCTCATCAATTCCAAATCGGTTCGTTTTCATGCATGACCCCCGATCCCACGGGGCAAATCGTAAGGGACTGGCTTTGCCTTGCATCACGGGAACCCAAACCCGTTTTCCATCCTGTATCGCTCGGTCCATGAGCGGCAGCGGGCTCACCTCACCATCAAAGGGCAAAAATGCCGAGATGGATTGGCTGGCCCCGTACCCTGGCAGGGCAGCAACCTGCTCCGAAAGCCGGTAACTAGCCTGCACCGCGTAGGCTTTCGGAATATCCTTTCGCAGCTGGCGAATTTTCTGACGCAATCCCATTGGTTTTTGTTTCATCAATACTCTTTGTTTCTGGCCTAGCTAGCCCCAAGCCCACTTCGATAGTTTCCGCCAATCATCAGGACATTAACTGGAGCCCTGCAACGGATGACGCTCAAAGACCAAATCACCGTGTACGAATGTTTTTAAAACTGCATTGCCCCATTGGCAAAAAATCAATCGGTCCATGATTCGTTCGGCAGGACAATCCGAGAGGGTGGCGTGATCCGGATCCAGCACCACCCAGTTGGCCGGGGCACCGACTTCGAGACCGTTGACTCGAGATCGTCCGACCGCCTGCGCGCCGCCCGCTAACGCATCACGGAACAGCCGTTCACCGCAAGAATGGTCATTGTCACACAGGACCGCGCGGCGATGAGTCGTCAGCCGCTGTCCATATTCTACCAGACGCAATTCCGCGAATGGGTCGAGGCCAACATGAGAATCGCTTCCCATAGCAATGCGCCCACCAGCAGATAAGAATTCAGCTGCCGGAAAAACCCCATCCCCCAAATTAGCTTCGGTGGTGGGGCACAAGCCAACCACCGCGTCAATTTCGGCCAACCGACATATCTCATGTTCACTCATGTGCGTAGCGTGAATCAAACACCATCCGGCATCCACATCCGCTAGGTCCAAAAGTAATTCAACCGGTCGCTTTCCAAATTGCGACTGACACTGGTCCACCTCGCCAGCTTGTTCTGCGACATGGATATGCACCGGTCCGCATGGACCGGTGATCGCTCTCGCGGCTTCTACCGATGGCCCAATGGTTTTAGGATCGACAGCCCGCAACGAATGGAAGGCGACTCCCAATTGAAATAATGGCTGGTCACCCCATTTATCTTGCAGTCGATGACTAAGGCTCAACAGCTCGTCAAAACTTAATTCAAATCGTTTCTGGGCTCCCTCCAGTGGCCTGCCATCAAATCCCCCGCGTTGATAGAGCACCGGTAACATACATATAGCGATTCCGGTATCCACAGCAGCTTGGACGAGTTGATCCGCCAGACGCTCCAGTTGGGGATAACGTGTGCCGTCCGGCTCGTTGTGGATGTAGTGAAACTCCCCGACCTCGGTATACCCAGCAGCCAGCATCATCCGGTACAGCTTGCAAGCGCGATGATAATATTCCTCCGGAGTCAGCTGTTCAACGCTGCGATACATCTGCTCTCGCCAGCTCCAAAAACTATCCCGCTGGCGGGTTCGAAACTCGCTCAATCCTGCAAAAGTCCACTGGAATGCGTGGCTATGGACATTTGGCATCCCCGGGATCACTGGGCCTTCTAGGGGGTGGGCGCCGCCGCATAACTGATCGCCCAAAACCTGATGAAGCCTTCCGGTAGAATCGACCGTCAACAAAACGTTTTTTATCCAGCGATTGCCAACCCAAGCGAGAGGCGTCCAGTATTTTTTCATCTTGACTCTCTAAATTTACATCACCCGTCAACCGCTCTTATCTCATTAGGCCACACGGCGACCCGCTTTATAAACTGCCGTACAGGGCTGATGGCCGATCAAATAGGGCAGTTCACTGGGAACACTCAGGTCCCAAACCGCCAAATCCGCCAACTTCCCCAGCTCCAATGATCCTACTTGATGTGCCACTCGCAAGGCGCGAGCTGCGTTCAACGTCACGCCGCGGACGCTCTCAACCGGTGTCAAGCCAAACAGAGTACAAGCCATATTGGCCACCAACAAAGGTGACATAACGGGTGAGCTGCCCGGGTTCATGTCGGACCCCAGCGCGATAGGAACATGCCTTTCTCGCAAATCTGCGACCGGCGGCCGCTGGGTTTCATTGAGAAAATAAAAAGACCCTGGCAGTAGCGTTGCCACCGATCCACACGCTGCCATCGCCTCGATTCCTGGCAGGTCGAGATACTCTAGATGATCGGCAGAAATCGCCCCTAATTGGGCTGCTAATTTTGCAGAACCCATGTGACTTAATTGTTCCGCGTGAATCTTTATTTGAAACCCATGATCAACGGCTGTTCGCAGAACCCGCTCCGTTTGCGGCAAATTGAACGCAATGGATTCTGTAAAAATATCCACTGCGGTCGCTAACCCGCCGATCGCCGGCAGCATCTCGTTGCAGACCATCGAAATGTATTCATCAGGCCGTTCGGCAAACTCCGGTGGCAGAGCATGGGCCCCAAGAAACGTTGCGTGGACATCCACCGGCAATGACGCTCCTAATGAGCGGATCACCCGCAACATTTTCAACTCGGTTTCCAGATCAAGTCCGTATCCGGATTTTATCTCAACCGTCGTGATTCCCGACGCCAACAATGTTTTTAATCGGCTCGCGGCGGATTGGTAAAGCTGCTCCTCTGTCGCGGCGCGGGTAGCGCGAACGGTCGATAAGATACCCCCTCCTGCATTAGCGATTTCCTGATAGCTGGCCCCCTCCAATCGCTGCGCCCATTCATCGGCTCGGTTGCCACCAAACACTAGGTGCGTGTGGCAGTCGACCATGCCAGGACTGACTAGGCGGCCTTTCAGATCAATGACTTCGGGCGAAGACTCGATCGGAGGTAGGTTAGCAGATTCACCCAGCCAAGCAATCTTTCCGCTCTGGACCGCTAGCGCACCCTGCTGGATCAAGCCCCAGCCCGGGTCCAACTGAGGGTCGAACGTGATGAAGTCCGCATTGGTAAAAACTTGTTCCCAATCGTTGGTTCGTACCTGATTTAGCATTGGCTCCAATCCAACAAAAGCTCGATCAATCGGCGAATTTCTTTGGCGACATTTGCGGCCGAATCAGACTGCCAACTCCCATTCGACTCGTTCATATAAGTGGCTTGTGATAATTCCAACTGCACACTATTGACCGAATGCATTTGACCATAATGGCGGGTGATGTACCCCCCAATAAAGCGGCCATTGTCGGCATAGGAGTACTCCGATAAACCATCGCAAAATCCTCGAATCCGCGCGGATAATGACGGTTCACAGGTCGCTCCCCGCTGAGTCCCCATATTAAAGTCTGGCAGGACTCCATCAAAAAACATGGGAACCCGACTAGCAATCGAATGCGCATCAAGCAAAACAACTTTTCCGTGAATCTCAACCAAACGCTCCAATTCGGATCTCAATTGCTGATGATAGGGCTGCCAAAATTGGGTTTTTCGTTGCTCCACCTCGACCGTTTGCGGTTTCTCCGAGTCGGCATAGATCGGGTTTTGGGAAAACGTGATTTGTGGGCAAAGCCCGGTCGTGTCCTGCCCCGGGTAGAGACTTTTCCCATCGGGTGATCGGTTGAGATCAATCACATAACGGCTGGGTCGGGCGATAATCGAAGAAACCTCTGGCATCTCCGAAATTTGATACAAGCGCGGCAAAAACCAGTCCGTGTCGACGGAGTTTCGGCCAAGTGGGGTCATCCGTGGCAACAATTCGCTAGGAATCCAAGTGCCGCTGTGGGGGAAACTGATCATTAAAGGGAGTTGACCCTCATGAAATTCGTACAGATTCATGACTTGCCCGTTGGACATTAAATTGCACCGGCGTTTAGAATCGCCTAAGACGCGGTCGAGACGAAGGAACAAGCCGCAACGGCTTTAACTTACAACCCCTGCCCTAGCCTAACTTTTAGCCAAATTGTTAGCTGAGGTCTGTCACCAAGGTCGTTATCATACCAGTCGTTCACTCCTTGTTGCTATCACAGGAATCAAATTATGGCGATCGCCGATCCCAACAACCGCCAATCGAGCCGGATGATCCAAGCCCCAACGGGCACTCAAATCAGCTGTAAAAGTTGGCTGACGGAAGCCCCTTTGCGGATGTTGATGAACAATCTGGATCCAAACGTCGCTGAACGCCCAGAAGAGCTGGTCGTATACGGCGGGATTGGCCGGGCCGCACGCAACTGGAAGTGCTTCGACAAAATCGTTGATTGCCTGCGTCATCTGGAGACCGACCAAACATTGCTGGTTCAATCCGGCAAACCGGTTGGAGTGTTTCAAACTCATCCAGATGCCCCCAGAGTCTTGATCGCCAATAGCAATCTCGTCCCCCATTGGGCGAACTGGGAACACTTTCACGAACTCGATCGAAAAGGCTTAATGATGTACGGTCAAATGACGGCCGGCTCATGGATTTACATCGGTAGCCAAGGAATTGTGCAAGGCACTTACGAAACCTTCGTTTCTGTTGGCCGCACCCACTTCGAGGGGGACTTGGCCGGCAAATGGCTTTTAACGTCCGGGCTAGGTGGCATGGGTGGGGCGCAGCCCCTAGCCTGCACGATGGCTGGAGCCTCAATGCTGGCGATTGAATGTGATGTGACGCGAATCGAAAAGCGCATTAAAACCGGCTACCTCGATCGCTGGACGCGAGATCTGAATGAAGCCATGGAGATCATTCACCAGTCCTGTGAAAGGAAACAGCCCATCTCGGTAGGCCTGCTTGGCAATGCCGCCGAAATTCTGCCGAAGATGATTGAACAAGGGATCCGGCCCGATGCCGTTACCGATCAGACTTCCGCACACGACCCGCTCAACGGCTACCTGCCAATCGGCTGGACAATCGAGGAGGCGCAAACCCTGCGAGCCACCGAGCCGGACCGTGTCATAGCAGAAGCCAAACAGTCGATGGCGGTGCACGTTCGTGCGATGCTCCAATTTCAACAGCAAGGCATCCCGACCTTTGATTACGGTAACAACATTCGCCAAGTCGCTAAGGATGAAGGCGTTGAAAATGCATTCGATTTTCCCGGATTCGTGCCGGCCTACATAAGACCTTTGTTTTGCCAAGGGATAGGACCATTCCGCTGGGTTGCTCTGTCGGGTGATCCAGAAGACATTTATCGAACCGACGCCAAAGTCAAAGAGTTGATTCCGGATGATACTCACCTTCATCACTGGCTCGATATGGCTCGAGAGCGAATCGCTTTTCAAGGACTCCCATCTCGAATTTGTTGGGTTGGGCTGGGCGATCGCCATCGGCTTGGACTCGCCTTTAACGAAATGGTCCGCAGCGGGGAACTGAGCGCCCCTGTCGTAGTGGGGCGTGATCACCTCGATTCAGGGAGTGTCGCCAGCCCTAATCGAGAAACCGAAGCGATGCTGGATGGCTCGGATGCTGTATCTGACTGGCCTCTGCTAAACGCCCTGTTAAACACGGCCAGTGGAGCAACTTGGGTCAGCTTGCATCATGGCGGTGGAGTGGGAATGGGCTTTTCCCAGCACTCTGGAGTCGTGATCTGTTGTGATGGGACCGAACAGGCAGACGCTCGAATCGGTCGTGTTTTGGTCAACGACCCCGCCACCGGGGTGATGCGTCATGCCGATGCCGGATACGATATCGCGGTCGATTGCGCCCGCGACAAAAACTTGAACCTTCCAATGATTGACTGAGTGCCCAATGAAAATAGAACCGTTTTTGACTGAGCAGTTCTTCACACAATATGAATTTTCAGCACCTCACCTGCTGGCCTCATCAGACTGTGAAACGATGGCGATCGGTGAGCTGCTACAAATGGCAGGCTCAACGCTGGATGAATTCGCAAAAGTCACTCTCGGATATACGGAATCCCAAGGGGATCCACAGCTTCGGTCACAAGTCGCGGGTATGTATACCGATATCGGCAAAGAAGATGTCGTGATCCTAACCTCTCCAGTTGAGGGTATCTACCTCGCGATGCAGACCCTGCTTGAACCGGACGATGAAGTCATCGCGTTGCGACCGGCCTATGATGCGCTAAATAATGTCGCCCGCCATTTATGCCGTGAAGTAATCCCTTGGAATCTTGTGGCTCGGGCTGACCAATGGGAGCTAGATTTTGACCAGCTCGAATCCATGATCGGTCCGCAAACACGTATGATCGTGGTCAACTTTCCACACAACCCGACTGGATTCGTTCCCTCGGCGGCTGAATTTGAAAGATTAATAACGCTGGCTCGAGCGAACGACGTCTGGTTATTCTGCGACGAAATCTATCGCGGACTCGAGTTCGACACACCCATTCCATCAGCAGCCGACCGTTACGAAAAGTCGGTCGTCCTGGGCGGTTTATCAAAGACATATGGCCTGCCCGGGTTGCGAGCTGGGTGGCTGGTCATTCGTAACGCGACGCTGCGCGATGAGCTGATCAACTGGAAACACTACACAACCATCTGCCCTGCCGCGCCAACCGAATTTTTGGCCAGTCAGGCACTCTTGGTTAAAGAACAGTTGGCCAGCCGCAGCAAATCCATCATCCAAAGAAACCTAGAACTGTGTGAACAGTTTTTTTCTCGATTCCCAGACCATTTCACTTGGCGCCGCCCCCGAGCCGGTTCCGTAGCCTTCGTAGAACTGAACCTTTTAAATTTTGGCTTTGCGTCCGCTACCGCCTATTGCCACCACTTGGCACAAAACGACGGGATCGTACTGCTGCCCGGCAAGTGTTTGGGTTTCGATGACAGCTTCGTCCGGTTTGGTCTCGGGCGGGCGAGCTTCCAATCTGCACTTGAGGCGTTCGCGACAGTGGTTTCAGAGAAACATTCGGTCGTGAACTGACCCCTTCAACCGTCGGGATTCGCCAAAAAAACAATAAAACCAGAACTCAACGCTAGCGTTTCCCGGGCAATTCGTCTGGCATCTAAACGGCGGCTCATCTTATAATTCGCGCGGCTAAGCTGCTCGGATTACGGTTCTCAAGGTCGGGTCACTAGCCCCACCGGCATCGGTCGAATCCAGGCCGGAGTGCCGTTTTTGGAAAATGGAGTTTCCGCCATGCGTACAATTGCCATTATCAACCAAAAAGGTGGTGTTGGAAAAACGACGACCGCCGTCAACCTCAGCGCTGCATTGGCCGAAGCGGGCCAGCGCGTTTGGCTGATTGACCTCGATCCTCAGGCTCACGCATCTCTGCATCTCGGTTTGACCATGCGCGATGATGCGCCGTCAATGTACGATGTCCTCACTGGCGACTGTTCGATTCAAGACGTGATTCATCCTATCGATACTGGATTGTGGCTGTCTCCCTCTCATCTCGATTTAGCGGCAGCTGAAATGGAGTTGGCTGGCGAAGTCGGTCGTGAAATCATTTTACGCGACGCAATGGCCGAGGCTTCAAAGGATTTCGATTACGTCATCCTTGACTGCCCACCCTCTTTAGGTGTTTTAACACTCAATGCGCTGACGACAGCGGACGAAGTATTCCTACCTTTACAACCACATTTTTTAGCGCTTCACGGCCTCAGTAAATTGCTGAAAACCATTGAGCTCGTGGCCCGCCGATTGAACCCTGGCTTAATATTGTCAAACGTTCTGTATTGCATGTTTGATAGCACACGATTGGCTAGTGAAGTGATCGGCGATGTGGAGCAGTTTTTGAGTGAAGAACGAAATTCTCAATCGGTCTGGTCGTCGGCTTACAGCTTCGATACTCGGATTCGCCGCAATATCCGTTTGGCCGAAGCGCCCAGTTACGGACAGTCCATTTTCAGCTATGCTGCCAGCTCCAACGGCGCCCAAGACTATCGTTCTTTGGCCATGGAAGTCATGCAGCAAGCGACCGGTGATTCTTCCCTCGACGCGAATGCAGCACCTCTCGTTCAAAATTGGTAAACGCCCTGCTGACATTTCAAAACGGAACGAACCCTCTTGCGATCGCATCCCGTTTACAAAAACTCTGAGGTCCGTGACGCGATTCCTCGGCCGATGCTCCGGATCACACCACTTTCCGAAGGTTAAGCCGCCTAAAAGCCGGGTAACGCCAATCTTGGAAAGGTCTCATAGGTCTTCAGTGGCGGTCTCAGTAAATCGCCCATCCAACCGATTTTACGTTGTATTTTACGGTTTCCCAAGAAATAATTGATTGTGATGGGTCAACCTAACCGGTCCCCTGTTTACGTTCGTGCGACGCAAGCCCTTTCACCTCCACTTTCATCGGAATCCAATGCACCTGATTTCTTATAAAGCCGTTTGGTCCACCTGCTTTGCAGTCACCCTTGCTCTCACTTCCGCAGGACAGGCTGAAGAATACCGAAACTATTCCGTCACGCTGGACAAAACAGATGAACTAAAAGTGTTGGCCACCAAACTACGATCCGAGTTCACTGACCAGCTTCGTCGCTCATCCGTCCACGGCCCACTCCTTGTCCGGACCGTTTGGGTCAAATCCAGCGCACGGAAAATTAATCGTCGGGCTCGCATTCAGAGAAATTGCGATTGGCTTGAAGAAATCGGGCGGATTAACCAGGCCGTTTGCGAAATGGAAGCCTTGCTGTCGCAAGCTCAGCTGAGGGCCGCCTACGGGTTGGACCGTCCCATTGAACCAGGCTGCCTTGACTGTATTTACCAGTTGCTCGGCCAATGCAAGGGGATTGTTTACAGCCTTTGCGTTGACGGTCGGTTTCTCCAACCGACCTATCAGTTAGGACCAACCCCCGCGATACCCGCACCGAGCTACCTGCCAAAACCAACCAACCCAAGTCCTCGGGTTCCCACCCCAGCCTTGGAACCAGCCCTGGAAGCCCCCCAGTCCGAATTGATGGCGCCCGGCCCTCCCCCACTGACGCTGAAACGTGCACCTTGGCATCGCTCTGGCACTGAATCTTCTCGACTGGAATCGACAGCGCCCGGGCCATGGACAACGACGTTGCCTCCTGTCCCTCGGCAGCAGTCAACGACCCGTACGATCGAATCGGTTTTGTCAGCGACTCGCTCTGCCGCTCCTCCGGTTTATAGTAACGGCCCCTTTGGGGCCCAACGAACCTATGAAACGTTGCGTGGCTTTGGTAACTAACCATTGATTCTCGACGAATCCTTGCAAGCCCCCCGTCCCCGTTGACGTCTGGTTCAGGTAAGATCACGCTTCATCGGCGGACCGGGCAACGAGCATACCCGATCGTTCAGATTGACGCGTCCTAACCCATTAAGCGACATGGCTAACTTTCCACCTACCGTTGACGAGCTAATCAGTGAATTTCAGGAGATGGAAGACTGGGATGAGCGATATGATTACATCATTGATTTGGGACGCGAGCTACCAGCGCTGGATGCGTCCCTGCAGACCGAAGAAAATATCGTGCAGGGTTGCATGAGTACCGTATGGTTGGCCACTGAGGTCCACCAGAATGAGACACAAAACATCGATATTCAGGCCGACAGTGATTCCATCATTGTAAAAGGTCTGATTGTGATCTTGCTGTCTCATTATAGCGGCAAACCTGCCACGGAAATTGTTCAATCAGACGCACTCGAATTGTTCGAGGAGCTGGGACTCAATCAACACCTGAGCCCGCAACGGCGCAATGGCCTTTTTTCCATGGTTAAACGGCTAAAGCAACTCGCCGCAGATCATCTGGTCGATTGATTTTGGCCATGGCTCGCTATCCATTTGGATCTGGCGAGCCCGAAGTGCTTTCGACTCGCTTCAACAACTCTTTTGCTTTGCCGCGATACAGGAACATACCCTGAGACTCAATCGCTGGCTCCAGAATGATCTTGGCTTGGCTACCCTCCCCTTGCTGCTCCAAGAGAACCGCCAAGTAGTACGCAATCTCCGGAGGTAATCTGGGCATCCTCGCAACGCGGGAGAGGACCGTCTTTGCATCCTGAACGTTCCCTCCTTTGAGCAACGCCCAGCCAAATGCAGCTTGAGCGATCTGATTATCAGGCAACCCCTGAACGTTGCGACGAGCCAATTGCACTGCCTGATTTTTCTTTTGGGAATCCGTACTTTCAGCCAACGTGAGGGCATACATATTGGAAATATCAAAGCTATTAGGCTGTTGCTGATACAACACCTCAAATAACTTTTCAGCCGCCGGATAATCTCCCTTGGCAAAAGCGATGCGACCTTTCATTAAATTCGTATTGGGTTTTGCGCCCACCTTTGCTTCGACGGTAGCAATCGCCTGCTCGGCAGTCGTGAAATCTTCACGACTGAGAGCCCAGCTGCCGTATTCGAGCTGGACCGATGGATTTTCCGGATAGTTCTTCGCCGCCTTGTTTACCCACTCTTCGGTCCCCACCAAATCTCCTTGCTGCTGATACCAAGTAGCCAGCACCAATTCCGTGGGTCGGCTGTCGGGCACCGTTGCGCGGAACTTACCCAAGTAGTAGAGGCATTTTTCAATATCGCCCCGCTGAAACTCGGTTTCAGCACGACTGACCATCATCTTGGGATTCTTTGGATCTAGTTCTTCCCACTGGGTGGCTAGTGCCAAAGCGTCGTCAAGTCGTTTTTGGCGCATCGCAATCACATGCATCGCATCTAGCGTCTGAATCTTATAGTGATTTTGCTCGATTGAGTTCAAGCTGGGGACAGATTGCTTCAACGCTGCGTCCAGCTGACTTGCCGCCTTTTCGACCAAAGCTAACGCGTCGGTTAAGCGACCTTGGCTGATGGCAAGCCGACTGAAGGCCAGCGACAACGAAGGATGATCCGGATAGTCAATTGCTGTGCGTTCCAACAGTGCCTGACCTCCTTTGGCATTGCTGACCGTGAAATTCGCACCGGCAAGCAACAGTCCTTTGGGCGGCAGGCTGGGTTCAATAGCTTCTAAGCGTGTAAACGCCGAGTCGATGGCCGCGGAGTCCCCTTGTACCAGTGCGTTGGCAATCTCGGCTAACAGCGCCTGATGATCCTTGCCTCGGTCACCCTCTCCCGGAATTAACTCGTTCAACTCCTTGACCACCGCCGCCACCACCCGAGCCCGGTTGGACGCTTGGCTGTCGGGCACCTGACTAGGGGCCGCTGGCTGCTTTATTTGAGGGCGATCGCGGTCCACAATATCATTGGCAAAATCCTGACCACCAGAATGGGAAACAGCGCATCCGAGTAGCACAAACGCGAGCCATGATCTGATCAAAAAATATTGGTCCATTGCCGTTCCTTGTAAGTAGTTAACGAGCTAGCTCGCCCGCCATGCGATCATTCTATGGCAAAACAGATTCCCGTTCCAGAAAATACGCCCTGACTATGTTGGCCTCAACTGGCCCGCGCTGAGGCAATATCGACAGCTTGTAAAATCGAATTGGTCGCGTCGCTGCGATTCAAGACATAGAAATGCAAGCCAGCGACCCCATGTTCCAACAAAGATTCTGTTTGTGCCACGGCCTGCTCCACACCGACCTCGAATTGCCACTCAGGATCATCGCGCTCTGACAAACGGTCAATGAAGGGCTGTGGCAATCTGGCTCCACATAAGCCGGCAATCCGTTGGATTTGCTTCAGACTAACAACCGGCAGCAAGCCAGGTATGATTGGCACCTCAATGCCGATCTTTCGGCAGCGATCACAAAAACGAAAAAAATCATCGTTGTGATAGAACAGTTGGGTGATGATCGCATCTGCCCCGGCATCGACCTTTCGTTTGAGGTTCATCAAATCGTCTTCGAGACTCGGCGATTCACGATGAACTTCCGGATAGCCTGCAACCACAACACCGAAGTGCGGATATTTTTGCTGGATCAAGTCAACCAGTTCGTTAGCATAGCCCAGACCACCATTAGTCGGAACAAATGAATCCGTCCCTTGAGGCGGGTCCCCTCGCAACGCAACGATGTAATCAACCTCTAAATCAGTCGCCCGTTGCAAGTAATCTGTCAATTCTTCAATCGTGCTATCAACGACGGTTAAATGAGAGGCAACGGGTATCTTGAATTGCCTTTTTATATTGCTGACTATTTCCAATGTCTTGTCTCGCGTCGACCCGCCTGCGCCATAGGTGCAAGTCATGAAATCGGGATCGCAATGCATCAGGCTTTCGACATGCCGATACAAGCTTTGCTCTCCCTTCTCAGTACGAGGTGGGAAAAACTCACAGGATAGTGTCAGCTGGTTCTTTTGAAAAATTTCTGAAAGCGACATGGTGTACTACTAAATAACTCTAAAGTGCAGTGCCTAACAAGGATTTCATAACGGCGGTTCGTTCTAGATTTTATCCGCTCGTCAACCAAATGGGTAACCGTCTATTTAAAGGACCGAATACCAAATTTCGACGTCCTCGGCCACGCTTCTTTAGGCAGCCTCGCGGAGATAGCCAGAAAAACCGGCTCATTCAGATGCGATTCCATCCCCTCGCCGAATCCAGGGCCACGCACCCGCCGGAATTGAAACGGCAAGAAACATTCGAGAATACCCGCTTGTTACCTATAAAATCAGGGGTTCTTCTGACAACTGTCGCTCGCGTTTCGTCCGCTCATACATTTCCTTGAGCAATTGAACATCTACCGGTCGCTGTTCCACATCGCGCCTGCAAAACATCCGTTGCTGTGTCGAGATCATTACGGCCGGAGGCAGCTCAGTGACCTGACCGAAGGATCTCGCGTAATTCACGAAACTCGGGACATTGGTCGTTACAAATCCATAAACCATGCTACAGGTGCCAATCACTTTACCCGTGAAAATACTGGTGTTGATGGCGGTTTTGGCATAGTCTCCCATAATACAACCGACAAACTGCATTCCAGTCGGGACTTTTTCATTACCGTAGGTCATGTTGACTTGACCATACGTGTTCTTGAGATCACTGTTGCACGTCCCAGCTCCTAAGTTAATCCAACTACCGAGGTAACAATGGCCGAGGAACCCATGATGTTGCTTATTGGTAAACGACTCAATCACACAGCTTTCAACCTCGCCACCAATTTTTGTCGTGTGGCTGATGGTCGTAGAATCTTTCACCGCCGCATGTTCATTAAGCCGGCAATTCGGTCCAATGTAAACAGGACCCCTTAAGAAACAGAACGGCCCAATGGTGGTGTTCTCATCAATCACGATCGGTCCCGACTTCGTTTCTGTGACGACGAACTCGTGTAACTTCACACCGGGCGCTACAAAAACATTCTCAGCAACCTCTTGGTATGACTGATTGGTAATTCGATGCTCAAGATTCGCGTCAAAATGTTCTAAATTGGCTCGAACAACATCGTGGGGATATTGGTATAACTGAACCGCCTCTCCCTCGCTGCCGATTTTTTGGATATTCTCGCAAGCCTTCGCGATGGATTTCACCAGTTGCCCGCGCTCTGCATTGACCAATGCTTCCGTTGGCAAAAGGGCAAAGGCGATAGACCAACCATCCCTCTGCACCTGCCCCGTAGCCAAACCTTCTTCGCACATATTGTCGAGCAATGTTTCAATCCGGCGAAAGTTTGAAACGGATGGCACCAGGCGTGCGTTGACAACCAATGTCCAGCGGCGATTCATGTCTAGCTGATGAGACAAAGATGGGAAGTCCAGTGTCTGAATCAGCTCGAGATAGCTGCGGACTGACCCCACCACGTTATCACTCAAACGTGTTAGCCAGTCGATCAATTGGTACGAGGCGCAGGTGATCGCATAGGCCGGGCGCCCCGTGGTGATCGGGAACAACTGCTCGACACCTTCGTCCTCAAATACGAGGATGTTCATTTGTGATCCCACGAGAATAATAAAAAGGGACCGGCACTATTTCAGGTCCCTTCAAAAGCCAACCGATCTTCTTCTGTATTTATAGGCGATGCGTTGAGTTACTCAATCGTTCCTTTGAAATTCGGGCGGGATCGAGATCGCGCGCGGCAAGTCGGGTTGAGTTTGATGATTGCGCAAAAAAGCCGCCACATAGGTGACGGCCTGGTTTCCGAATCGATCTTTGGCGGCGTTAGTTGCCAGCTGATGCGGATGACGGGTTCATCGCTTTGATCACCATGTTGGTCAAGTCAAGCTTGTGGTGGTAAACGATTGCGCGATTGACACCCTTGATGACTTCCGGACGATTGTCTCGAGTGATCGGCGTACTGTCGAATCGCATTACCAGTGAAATGCCATACTGGCCGGCCAGATTGCCCACTACGGATTGCATTTGAGTGTAAGTGTCGTAATAGACACCTGCTTCGCGATTCAATAAATCCGTTTCGGCCTGCCGCGCTTTCGTCCGTAAGGCAGCCTGACGCTGCTCCAGGCTTGCCTCAAGATTGTTGCGATCGGGAGTCCCAACCGCATACTGCTCAAGACCCGCAGCTTCACCTCGGATCACTTCTTGTTGTTGTTGAATCTCATTCTTCAAAGCATCAGCCTGAGCTTTGATTTCCTTCATCTTGGCATCAAACACGGGGTTCTCTTTAAAGACTTTTGCAACATCTAAAATTGCAACCACGCCGCCAGTGTTTTCGCCCTGCTGAGCCAACACGGGGAGCGATATGCAGGTTACAACCAGACCCGCCACAAACGATTTGATCCATTGAGATTTCACTTTTTGTCCTCCTGACTATTGATCGATTCGATCCTGTTTTATTACCGAGCGGTCCGTCGCTTGGATTGTTCTTGTAAAAAGCACTGCACAAATCGTGCCGCCATGTTTTACAGTTCTAATAATGTGGGACCGCCATTAATCAGCCGCCTCACCAGGTCTATGTTCTCATACAACGGGAACAATTTGCATGACATTTTGTAAAGATTACTCCCGTTTGGATCAATCCAAATCTGGAAATTCAGATCAAATCATTCTGATATCCCTGTTTTGCTGCTAGCTAAAACCGACATCACTTCGCTCAATCATACGCGCCCTATAAGGGGGGGGGATCTCTAACTTGCGGAGCAGCTGTTTCTTTCGAGTTGGTGTCGACTCATCCGCTCAATGAACCACCAGGCTCGAAGCCTTGTCACCGATAAGCAGACTAAACTTTGGTTAGAGCGATTAACTTGCTTCAAGCTTCTGGTAATACGGCGGTAGCAGAGAGACGGCGGTAACAGAGAGATGGCGGTAACGGATCGCAGTTGTTGCCTGCCCAGTTGACGCATTACCAAAAATCGGCGGAGGCTCACTATTTCTCGAACTTTAGGAGTTGGAGCGATCCCGCGTTAATCTTCATACATTCCAATAGCCCGGGCAATACGTTTGCTTGTGACTGGCGAGATCGTTCCGACACCCAGAGAGATGACGAGTCGTAGCTCAACCGATTGACTCGAGCAGCAACCACGGACCCTGGCTCCAGATCGCCGTTGAGGATTTCTGAAAAGGGAATAGCCAGCTCCACGATCCACGCCTCATTATCTTGAGTCTGATCAATGTACCAGCGAGGGTTCCAGCCAACGCTGCCCCCCAGACGATCACCCGCCATCCCCCGGTGGTCCACCACGAACTGAATGGAAGATCGGTAGTCGCGATCAAGATCGAGCGTGATCTCCAACCGATCCCTATTAGAAAGATTCGGGTCACGCGTCCGTGGACCTCGAGACACCCGATAGGATTGGCCTGGAATTTTCAGGCACTTTGCCGCGACAAATAGAAATTCTTCATCATAGGCCAGCATTAGAGTATCTGGCTCTAACCTCTCATTTAAGGCTGCAACCGTTCGCTGTTTGAATTTCGCCCGACCGTCAGCCAACGCCTGCTGCCACAAGTCGTCATCCAGCTTGCCATCCAGCCGCGGCCGAGAAGCCGCCGGAAAGCACTGAAGTCGATCAGCGGGAAGCGCGCGTTGTTCGGCCATCAATAACTCTTGAGCGGCAATTCGAGCCACCGGATCCGAATCCTGCGCGGAGCGAATCAGCGCGCGGAATTGATTTTTTGCCATTGCAGGTCCCTGTAACTTTTGCAGAACCTGCGCTTCCAAGTATCGAATTCGAGAATCTAATCCCAATTCTGGATCCGATCTTTTTAGTCTCGAAAGAAAGCGGCTGGCGTTGGCTAACCGGGCGTCGCGAGCGACGTTTAACCGTTCGCTTGACTCCGTGTTGGCCTCATAGCTGGCTTGGACGACCTCCCCCTTCGTTTCTGGCTCAACCGGCAAAGCTTCCCAGATCAGCGTAGTCGTTCCATCAACCGTCACATTACGAGCCACCGACTGCGGCGTCTGCGGTTGACTAACGGCAACGGTAGAACGGGTGGCTTGGCTTGATGATGGCACCGAAGCCTGCCAGCCAAATTCATCACTACTATAGTATTGCGACAGCCAAACCAAAGCTCCTGGTGTCAACGCGTGAGTGCCCACTCGGTTCACCATCAACTCCAGAGTGTGCGCGGCCATCTCTGGTTTGCCTGATTCAACATACTCGTCCGCTAATTGCATCATCCAGACACCTACCGCGGTCGATTCAAGACCCACCCCCAAGCCTTGCATTTGCTGACGCCAGCTCAGGATGTCAGCCGGAGAAGTGGCCTTCCAGCTTAAAAAATGGTCAAACTGGCGCTGTTTGCTTGAGGCGCGACTGATGGCGTTCAAATTACCCATCCTCGTGATACCATGTCGCCTTGGCACGTCGTGGCCACTCAAACCTAAACCTGAAAAAGGATTGCCGTCTCGGACCGACAGGCTGACGCCGTGATTATCGTATGCGTATCGCTTTAGCGACTGTTTTTCCTGGCGAATCGACAAACCCAATTGGGCTCGACTGATGGCAATGTAGTCCTCCACCAAATGCCCAACGCGAGGCAGTAATTTCTTACTGTCAACCATGATTTCAGCGTCCAGCGAAGGCGTTGTGAACACCAGTCGATCGACCTGCCAATCGTTTAAACCAGCGGTCTCAATTTGCTCTGGAAACTCACTGCGGTCCGCCGCTTTCCGAATCGAATCGCGAATCAGTCCGACCAAACCAACCTGACCACTCGGATCTTCATTCACCATCACCACATTGGGTTTCAACGTCCGGATTTCTCGGACGAGTCGGCGTGATATCTCGCTAGGTGAAACCGCCGCTGAGTCGATCTCGTGGAACATCGAACAACCCAGACGGGTGGTAGCCGAGCGACCATCGAGACCCGATGTCGAGGTCAAGCTAAGACTGAGCGCGGAGCTCAATATATTTTCTTCGCTTGAAAAACGTGCCATCATTTCCAGCGGGAGCTGCTGGGGCTTGACCGCTACCATCAACGCTCCAATCCGCTCGGCCCCTGAACGTTGAAGGCTCCAGGTGACCCCTGCATTTTCAGTTGACAGAATGTTACCCAAACTTCCGACCGCCCAACCGTGAGTCGGTGAGGCAAAACTGATTTTTCTAATGGGCGCGCTGATGGGGGTTCGATGCGGCTGAATCTCTTCCGTCTCGGTCCCGATTGAGAAAATGTGCGTCCCTGGATTACCCGCTACAAACAACCGGTCATCGACCACCGTCAGACTAGAAAAATCAAACTCCTTAATCCCCGGCACTCCGGTTATATCCAGCGGACGCCAACTGGCCGCCCCATCCAAGGTCCTTAAGATGACCCCATGATCGCCAGCCGCCCAACCATTTTTTTCGTCCACCATTCGAACAGCTCGGATCGTTGGACGAGTAGGACTCAAAATGACCGAAGGCTCATATTCGTGACTTCGAATCACGCCCAAGCCACCGGCCTCACTAACCGTCACCAGATCAAACCTGCCAATCAAATCAGCATCTTGCCAGTTTGCCAGCTTCTGAGCTCCCTGTGTTGACCAGGTTTGCCCACCGTTGCTTGTGTAAAAGACGCCTGTTTTAAAAAGATTACCGGCCTGGCCCACAGCCCATCCGTGCGTTTGCGATTGAAAACTGATTCGATTGATTTTGGGTAATACAATCCCTTCGATCAGGATCCATGACTTACCACCATCTTCTGTTTTCATAATGATGGCGCGGCTTCGGCCGACATACGGAACAGTATAACTTCCAGCAATCCAACCCTGTTTGGTATCGATGAAATGGACTGAGTTTAATTGACAACGGATTGGGTTCTGTTTCTCCGACTCGCGAAATTGTTGCATTCCATTAAGCTTGCCTAACAAAGAGCGGGAATCCTGCTCCACCCCGGCTCGCCCCAGTTCAAACCAATGGTTTCCACCATCTTCGGTTTTGAGAATCAAGCCCTGATTGCCGACTGCCCAACCATGATGCGGATCCAGAAAAAAGACGTCGTTAATATCTGCATCTTGTCGCCATGAGTCCGGACGCTGTTCCCGAACGATATCATCCACCCCGCGCGTCTCCACCAACCCACTACAGAGGATCCATACGATCACCGCAGCCACGTGCCAAAAACGCTTTGTTCTAAGGACGATACTGGCCAATCTGATTCCCATCTATGGACTCATCAACGGTTGGTTCCAAATGCAACCTTCCATCACCCAGAATGTAAGATGCAATCTGCGGTTAAGGAGGCGGCGGAAGTCTATCAGGAAAGTTTTGAAATCACTAGAGAAAGAGACGCTGGCAGAATAGGGGCTGGCGTCAGCTAGCAGAATGAGACAAGCGGTTTTTCAGGAAACCAGTCCCTCGCCGTGGATTGTCCGAGAAGGCTTAGCAAATTCTCTCAGCTTGCACGTTTTCAGCCTCTCAAAATATCGTCCACCCATTCGTGGATCTGGCTCGCCCGAGGAAAGAGGGCGATCATCATCAGAGCTACCGCGATGCCGGCCACCAGGGAAACCAAACTATTGTCCAGAAAAAAAAGGACTCCGTTGAAAAATGCGGCGCTTTCCAGCAGGGCGTATTGAACGATTAGCTTGGATTGAAAAACCCCTACCAACGTTCGCATCCCCAGTTCGTCCTTAGTGGAGATCCCTGATTCTTTGAGGTGATTGAGGGCCACCTGCAAGGCTGAACGACTCACCAACCGAGCGATCACGGAGGCCATGACTACCGTCAAACCCCCGAATACCAAACCGGCATTGGCCAGCAAAGAGAAATCGGCGTGTATCGTCCCCCATTCAACCAAGACGCCTAACAGGATAAAAAACGAGACGGTTCCCATAACCAATGCAAATGCAATGATCTGAACGGTTCGAACGCTCGATTCGAGAGCCGCCATTTGATTTTGGTTAAGCATGATTATTTCCTAAGCACTCTTGGCGAGTCGCTCCACCATACGAGCCGCGAGTTGTGGGTCGTCTTGGGAAACAAGATGGTCAATCGTCTCTTGTTTGACATCTAATTTCAAAAGATGGTTCCCGAGACTCTTCCAATACTTCTCTCGTTTTTTGCCCTCTGACAAATACAGCTCGGTGACAAGCTCTTGCGCTCGCTGGAGAGCAATATTCTCGCGGTTATCATAATAGTTACGAATCACATTTTGTTGGTATTTGGATCGTTCTGTCATCGCTAACAATCTGGATTAGGAGGCGGAAACTATCTTATCTCGATGTGCACCGGGACACCCGTCGATGAAGTAATTTGCTTCAGACGGACCGGCTTTCCTAAGACTCATCGGACTTCCCGGCAAAACAATTAGGTTTTTCACTCCCGCGCCCGGTTTTTCCGATAATTTGGCACCCTCTTCCGCGAATAGGCCTCTAAAACGCGTCTTCAACAGGGGCCGGGCGTTGTATTTGAGTCCGACCGCCTTACCTTCCTGGATCTAAACAAGCCAATAACGAGACGCTCATTTGAATGATCAACGAAAAACCGACCAAGGTCGTTCATGAAACGTAGAGCGCCGAGCTCGCTGCCTTTATTCCACCGTGATCAGGGGAGCTCCGTTGACGAGGACGGCGCTGTGGGTATCTGCCTCATCGTCAAAAAACCTCGGGATCAACAAGGGCCGGCGGACCGACGCGAGGTGTTCGAAAGCCTGAGGACCATTTAGCCTTAGCCCTAGTTCCGCGTTTCACGATTACGCCGATCTGCCCATAAGATCAAAATGCAAGTTGGGGAATGAGTGATCTCCCCATGCAGCACCTTTTGCACAGCTTCTTCAAGAGACAGGACCACGTGTTCGATCTTCTCTGTCCCGTCCAAGGCTGGCGTTCCCAAAGTCAGTCCCCGGGCAAAAAACAAGCGACACGGAGAGACCACAATCGTCGTGAACGGGTCCACTTCAGTGAGATATTCCCAGCGCTCGGCTGAAATGCCCAACTCTTCCTTTAGCTCGCGACGCGCGGTCAATTCAGGATCTTCCCCAGGCTCAATCCCGCCACTAACCGCCTCCAAAGAGTAACGGCCAATGCCATAATGAAACTCGTGGGTCAGATGTATCTTTTCTGAATCATCCATTGCGAGCACAGAAACACCAGGTTTCATATTGGCAACGACATGCGTTCCATCTCGACCGTCTGGGCGAACGACGTCATCCACCCAAACATGAAGATAGGGATCTTGGTAGACTTGATTCGTTGTCTTTATCTTCCACGGCCCATGTGATTTCATTGCTGAATACGCCTTTAGTGTTGCGATTAACCAAGATAAAAAATTGAGAAATGGAAAATTGGACTTAGCCCGATTTAAAAGGTAGAGTTCAGAACAGCCCTCGTTGAAACAGCAATGTCACGGACTTGGATCTAACAGCCAAATGCTCCCGAATCGCCGCTTCGATTCGACGCAGTTCAAACGGCCTTGAATGGATGCCACATGTTCGTGTGCCTTCTCAACCGCAGGAGTGAATTATGAGTATTTGGTTAACGGAAACCGAATTCCGTCAAAGCGGCGCCGTCGCCACGGGCATCACAATTAACGTCGCTTTTCTGCAGGAAATCAAAGAGGAAAATCTTCCTCTGCGGCGACGGATCGAATCGGTCGCCGACGCCTTGGCTGACCATCCAGCTCTCTCTCCCCAAGTGGTCATGGATTTGTTGTATCGCGTCCGCGAAGAATTGGAAACCTACTTTACGCTAGAAGAGTTCTATGGGTATTTCAATGAGGCAAAACTTAGCAATCCAACGGTTTCGCATGGTGCTCTGACATTAATGGCGGAACACGAGTCGCTTTTTTTGCGGCTGAATGATGTGATTGAACTGGTCGAGCAGATTGTTTATCGCGAAACGAACGTCTCCATGGCGGAAGTCGAGCGGCAATTTCACCAATTCCGTTCGGATCTAGCGTTACACGAGCAATGCGAAATGGAGCTGATGCTGCGGTTGTGCAACGAAGAAATCGGGGTTGGCGATTGATTCACTCCAAGTACTGGATGCACAACCTTTTCACCTCGGTTTACTGAAACGAATCTCGTCTAGTTGAAGGAATCGAACAGGCGATCCAAGGAACTTGATAATCGTCGCCACGTGTTGAAGATCTCACCGGTATCGAATCGTCCGGCATCCGTATGGCCCGGCCCAATTTGGCTAACCTGAATCTCTGGGGCGAGCTGGGCCAAACCTTCGAGAATTCCAAACAAACGATCTTCGTCTTCGCTAGACGATTCGCCCGGCTTGGTCAGAGGTAAATAGGGCTGGATTGTTTGATTCAACAACCATAACGCAGCACCTTCCGCATCCTTCGCTTGGACGGTCCATGAAGCGTTTCCGGATTGAATGTAATACTTGGTCATGATACCTGAGCTCGGTTGCTTCATTCACGATCCATTCAGGCGCCCAAGGCCTAATATGATGGTGATCGCCAAAGCGGTGACATCTGAGGGCAAGTGAAAGGAAAGCTGGTTAGTAACCATTTAAAGTGACAGCTCTCCCGGCTGGCCCATCAAACATACCCGGTCCTCAACACAAAACGGCTGAGACATTCAAATTGTAGCCAAATCGTCGGTATTATTATGCCGATTGTAAACTCTGTGCTGGTCAACGCTTTCAAGAATCAAAAGCCCAACAGCCGAGCTCACTTGACCCGTCGGCTGAGTGAGCCCGCTGACTCTGGCGGGCCTATCTTTGAGTTTTGGCGGGCGTTCAAACCACCCAACCGACAGACAACGCCCAGCTTGCCGCTTAATCAGCACCGCGTTGCGATGTTCTACTGTTTGGGCGGCCAATGCTTGGGCGCATTGTTCAAAAGCTTAACTCGCTGTACCGGCTCAACCCGAGTAAGGCATCGAGGAATGGTGCAGGTTGATCCGAACCGCACCCGCATCATCGACATAGTAACCAAATGAGTATTCTACCTTCACCTCGTCTCCCTCTGGGGTTGTGAAGAAGTAGTTACCCATCGCCGTGGCAGTGGAACCCACGGTGATGATATCTACGTTCTCGAATCGCACCGCGGTCCACCCCTTGATCGCAAACCCGGTGTCCTCAGGGCATTCATTGTTAGTCGCCACAAAGTATGAGAGAGCAGCTGCAAAGGACGATCGGAATTGGGCCTCCGCAGCCAGCGTGGGCTTGAACAAGACGGGCCCATCACCGTACCCATAAAGTGTCTCAATGTGATCCCGAGCCACCGCCTCAAAGTCTTGGCCGTCGACATGCGCTTTGGAGATACGAACAATGCCGTCACCCCAAGCTTGCTGCGCATCGAGAATCTGTTCTCTTGTAACGTCACTCATTTTTTCTCCCTTTCATGTCAAAACAGAAACAGTTGGACAAGACCCTAGCACTGCATCGGCTTGCCAGAAAACGCTCATTTATTTTTCTAATTTTAAAAAAAATTGCCGTGCGGAAACAGTGGCCTTTTGAAAAACTCGCTCTGAAACACGCTACAAAAGAAGCTTGTCGGTTTTGGTTGAATGATTAGCGGGACTCCTCCTCTGCCTGATTACCCATCGGCTGACTCTCAACCTCTTTCCTTTCGGTTCCCAGCAATTCGGTTATTATTTATTCCGGTGGGCCGCCTCAGCACTTGCCCTTGTGATCCGCATTTAGTTGGGCAAATCGAATATCTATGGATCCCGGTCAGAGGTGTTCTCAAAAGTGAAATCCCCTTACCTCCCCTTACCCTTACAGCTGTTTGCGAACTTCGTACCGCCCTACGAGTGTGAGGCTTATTTGGAAAAACATCCGGCGTTTTCTGGGATTCTCGTGGAAAATCCCCCTATTTACGAAGAGCGAATGCTCGAGATCAACGGGGCGATTGGTATTTTGAAGGTCGAGCCAAAGCAAACATCACGCAGCCAATTCGGAAATGTCATCCAAATTGCAACGTGATTTGTCAATCGGAATAAACCAAATCCCGTTATACTAAATGAGCAAAGTATGTTTCGAGTTTGGGGCAATGTCGCTGGAGCAACAGAGATCCACTTTGGGATAGGGGCATTCGGCACCCTCGTCTGCAGAAATAGAGGTCGTGAACTGTTTTTGCCTGAACTCGCAAACGAACGCTGGGCTTGAAATTTCGGCGTTGGAAATAAAAACCGCAGCCAACTAAATCAAAACCTAAACAGATCAATTAACTTCCATTGGAGATTCTGGTTCAAATGACCCATCAATTAATATCCTTTTTAGTTCGGCGCTGCCTAACCATTTTTTTTGTCGGGCTGTTGACAGCCGTGTCGGCGAACGTGTTACTGGCTCAGGAGATCAAATACGATGATCGTATGGGCTCCAACAAAGACTTTGACATGTGTGAGGATTTCCGGTTCAAGCGAATCACCAAGCTAGTGAGCGATGGCTCACTGACACAAAAGCAAGGCTACGATATCTGGAAACGAATCCAATCCGATAAAGCGGCGGTCAAAAAACTCTTACGACAGGCCGTTGCGGCCAACGAACTGACGCAAGATCAAGCTACGCGCTTGTTACCCTTGCTCGATATGGATGTCACCTTTGTGGAGAGTCGACACGGTTGGTTTGGCAAGCCCAAAGAATTGTCACGTGGTTCCTTTCAGCCGGGTGAGGTGAGTGCTGCAAATCGAAAGGCCGTTTATCAGCGTCTCGTTGCTGCCAACGAACGGGGGGAGATGTATGATTACGACGTGGCTTCGATCATGTACCAGCTATACGCCGGGTTCGATCCGGAAAAAGCTCCGGTCGAAGAAGTCGCCATCTACCGAGCTGCGTTAAATCCTAGAATCGCTCAAAGTGGCTCTCAAGCTCGGGTGCTACAGTCTGCGCGAATGCAACGAAACCGCAGCCGTAACAAGGGTTATGGCGCTGGTGAAATCAAGATCGCCGCTCCAGCGGATTGGATCAAGAGCCTTGAGAAACCCGTCTATTCGGGACCTCAGCCAGGTGAAAAAGTACCCGCACTCATGGCGGTCAATCTGCGGGGAGAGCAAGCTGGTCAAGAATTTGACCCCGTGGCATTGGCCGGTGATAAACTCCACCTCATGTTCTTTGTCAGTAACTCCCGAACGTTCGGACGTTTTTTGGGCCAGCTAAAGAAACAACTGCAGGCCATTGAAGAACGATCTAAGCAGCCTTGGGCGATGTCGGTGATTGTTTCCACGGACGATGCAAACAACGCTGAGAAGAGCTTTACCATACTCGACCAACGGTACCCCAAAGACCTCGTCGTCGCTCTCTCTAAAGATGGTTCTGCGGGCCCTCCCGCTTATGGATTGGACAAGAATCTCACGGCGACAGTCATTGTCGCGAAAGGTGGTAAAGTGATTCATAACCTGCCCTACAGCGGGGACGCATTCTACACGCAGCCTCATATCTTGGGTGCCATTGCCAGCGCGATGGAGATCGATCACGACACCCTACGTAACTATATCGGCGGCGAAGCTGGCGATGCGGTAACGGCGGCAAATCGTCTAGGCGATCGAAAGACACGCCAAGGGTTTAAAGAAAAGCTTGCTCCATTGGTGCGAAACCAAACGATTACGCGGGCGGAAGCCGCAGAATTATTCAGACTTTCTGGTGACGCAACCGCACTGCGGAAAAAGGTTGAGGAATTCGTCGAATCGAAAAAACTCCCTGCCGAAGCGGCGGGCAAACTGCTGGCAACCGAGCCGGTGGATGAGATCCAGCCGCGGAATAAGGATTCAGTGAAATGTCCAGTGATGCCATCCCGTGATGCGAACCGTGATCTGTTTGCAACCGCTCAGGGTGGGAAGGTATTTTTCTGTTGCAAAAACTGTCTGGCAAAATTCAAAGCGAATCCAGAGCAGTATCAAGCAGCTGTAAACAAGCAAATGGCATTAACGGGTCAGAGTGTCGGGAAACGCAATCGTTAATCCATGCCGGAGCCAATCGATTCTTTGATTGATCGCAAGTCAATGGAACAGGGCGCAGACGCCCCGCTGAAAACATGAAAACCGTATTGTTAAATTTCGCGGCCGTCGTGGTTGGCTTCAGTTTGTTTACCGGCCGCGCACCCACAGAAGCTCCGGTTTTCGGAATCGTCGATAAAAACGGGACGACAACCAGTCATCTTGATGAACCTGTCGACTTCAAAAATGATTTGATCCCTATGTTTACGAAATTGGGATGCAATGCTGGTAAATGTCATGGTTCAGCAATCGGCCGCGGCGATTTCAAGTTGTCACTTTACGGGGGAACCCCAAAAGCCGACTATGACGAGATTGTTCGACGTTTTGGCGGAAGGCGGCTTAACTTGGTGGACCCCGAGGCAAGTCTTCTTTTTCTAAAACCTGCCGAGTACGTGGGCCACGGCGGTGGCACCATCATTCACGACGGAGATCAAAATGCTCGACTTTTGATCAAGTGGATTAAACAGGGGGCAAACTACCTTGAGCAGCGACAACTGAAATCTATCTCTGTGGCTCCTCAGCGGTTCGTCGCAGCCAAAGCCGGCGACGAAACGTCGCTGAGGGTCGTGGCCCATTATGACGATGGGTCTACGCGTGACGTGACCCGTCTGACACAATTCGTGGCAGATGATCCGTCGGCGGTTATGGTCGACAGCAAATCAGCAACTGCCCAGACCACTCGCCCCGGTCGGCATATCGTGATCGCCAGATATTCGACCGAAGTCATCCCGATCGAACTGATCGTTCCAGCAAACAATATTGTTGACCTCTCTGGCGAATTGCGAACCAACTTTATCGATAGCGAAATTCTCAAGTCCCTCTCGGACCTACGCCTGCCAGCTTCACCACAGGTCGGCGACTCTACTTTTATGCGGCGAATCGCCTTGGATCTGACGGGAAGGTTGCCTGAGTATCTTGCGCCACCAAATCGTTTGCCTTTGAACCGAGAGGCGGTTGTGGATGATTTACTCGTCTCGGACCAGTTCGTGGACTTCTTCACCTTGAAATTCGCCAAACTACTGCGAATCCAATCAAAAATTGATAAAAACCGAGTCACCACGACACCCCAAGCGGCCCTAGCGTTTCACGACTGGCTCGCCCGGCAGTTACGCAACGGGGTGGGCTACGATCAGATCGCCCGGGAAATCATCACAGCATCCGGAGATTCCTCTACATATGGTCCGGCGACTTTTTATACCGCGGTTGAGGATGCGAGACTGCAAACGGAGTTTGCCACCGAGGTCTTCATGGGAAGTCGCATGAAGTGTGCCAACTGCCACAACCACCCTTTGGATAAGTGGACACAAGATGACTTTCATGGCCTGACAGCAATGTTTTCAAAACTGACCCGCAGCCAAGTCATTCGGTTCAACCCGCTCGGCAAAAATATCCACCCGAATACCGGAGAAGCGGCCTTGATGAAGATTCCCGGAGGGGACTTCCTACCTAAAGATACCAAAGATGGCCGCAGTGATTTTGCCGACTGGCTAACCGATCGGGAAAACCCGTACTTTGCCAAAGCGATCGTCAACCGCTTATGGAAATCTTTGATGGGTCGTGGCTTGGTAGAGCCTGTCGACGACTTTCGGTCGACCAACCCGGCGACTCACCCGGCGCTACTGAATCAACTCGCCAAAGACTTTATCGAACATGGCTACGATATCCGCCATACTTTAAAAGTCATCGCCCTTAGTTCGACTTATTCGCGGAGCGTCACTCCCGTCGCCGGAAATGAAGCAGATGTTCGATTCTACTCGCACTTAGTGAAAAAACCGCTCGAGCCCGAAGTGCTCGCCGATGCGATATCGGATGTACTCGGCGTCGAGGGTCAATACGGTGACGAAGCCCCTGGCACTCGGGCCGTTGAACTGCGCGACGGCTCGATTCTTTCCGACGCTTTAGACATACTCGGCCGATGCGACCGCACCAACTCTTGCGAAGGAGCGCCCTCACCCACTGGTCCTCTGGCACAAAAACTTCACCTCTTTAATGGAACGCTGTTAAACGATCGTGTCGGGGCGCCGGGCAGTCGGCTAGATAAGCAAATTCGAGCGGGCAAGAAACCCCTGGAAATCGTCCGTGAATTTTACGAGGTCGCCTTGAATCGGCAGCCAAACGATCAGGAAGTTGATTTTCTATTATCATTGTTTGATGACCGCCGGCCTGCCGCCCTACAACGAGAGACTTTAGAAGACTTTGTTTGGGGCATCGTGACGTGTCAGGAATTTGTTACCAATCATTAATCGGAAAAACATTTCTATGAGCACTGCAAAACGATGCGATGGCCTGACTCGCCGTAATTTTGTTCGCGTGGGAGGACTTACGGCTTTGGGTTTGGGCTTAGGCCCTTTTTTGAAACTGCAACGAGAAGCTGCCGCCCGTCCAAACCGAGGGCCCAGGCCAAAGGGTACTGCTAAATCGTGTATTTTGATCTGGCTTGATGGCGGGGCCAGCCACCTCGATACATTCGACCCCAAGCCCAACGCGCCCGCCGAGGTGCGAGGTCCGTTCGAATCGATCGGCACCCAGCTTACCGGCATTCGTATTAGTGAGCACATGCCGCAAACCGCGAAGATGTTGGATCAATTCGCGTTGCTACGTAGTGTGACCTCTCCATTCGGAGTCCATAACTTTGCGGTCCAATATCTGATGACCGGTTACCAACCGACTCCGGCGATTCAGTATCCCGTGATGGGCTCAGTGGTTGCTCATATGCGAGAGCAAAACGCTATTTTGCCGTCAAACATTGCGATCCCCCACCTTATTTCCCGCGACGCGGCAACCATCGGGAATGGATTTCTACCCAACAACACAAAACATTTTTCACTGGGTAGTGATCCTGGCAAAAGGGGTTACCAGGTTCGCGATCTCGATTTCTACCAAGGTCTCGATATTTCTCGACTCGATCAACGTCGAAAAATTGTCCGGGCGATGAACGAGTTCGGCGCACTTAAATCCAACGCGAAGGGCTCTGCTGATCCCGATCTAGAACGGGCATATAACCTGATCGCATCCGCTGAGGCCAAAGCGGCTTTTGATTTGACCGACGAAACCGAACAGATTCGGGAGCGTTACACGCTCGATCCGCGGGCAAATCTCGCGGATTCGAATAACATTGGTCAGCAATGCTTACTGGCTCGGCGGCTGGTTGAGCGAGGTGTGCCATTTGTCACCGTCAACAATACAGGGTGGGATAACCATCTTGATTTGGCAACCTACGCCAATCGTCATCCAGGTGATCCTCGCTCCGCATCGCATGCGTTGATTCCAGGGTTGGACAAAGCACTGAGCGCGTTGGTTGGAGATCTTTCAGATCGCGGGATGCTCGACGAGACATTGGTTTTGGTCATGACTGATTTTGGCCGAACGCCCAAAATTAACAGCACGGGCGGGCGTGATCATTGGCCCAACTGTTTCAGTGTGGCTATGGCCGGGGGTGGCATCCGAGGCGGGCAGGTAATCGGCGCCAGTGACGATCTAGGTGAATTTGTCAAAGATCGACCGATTCATCCTGGCGATCTTTCGTCTACCATCTACACACTGCTTGGCATCGAACCGGGACACGAGCTGCAAACGCCGGAGGGTCGGCCGATTCGGATCGCGCCTCAAGAGTCGAGCGTCATTAGGGAATTGCTAGTATGATCAAACGCATCCATTGGTGGCTAGGCTTTGCGATGATCGCAACGTCGACGATGCTCCCAGTGCTGGGCGATTCCACTCGCTCGACCGAAGGTCCACCCATCACAGACATTGCATTCTCGCCTGATGGCAAGTCGCTGCTCCAATGTTCCCAAAAGGGTCTACAGATTTTCAGCTGGCCCGACTTAAAACCGCAACAAACCGTCTCGGTTTCCTTTGCCAACCTGCAATGCCTTCAATTTTCCCCCGATGGGAAGTTACTAGCCGTCGGGGGCGGTAACCCATCTGAGGAGGGGCTCGTTGAAATCTTCTCATGGCCCGAATGTAGTTCGCAAATAGAATTATCCAACCATGATGATTCTGTCCTGTCGATCGCGTGGCGCAGCAATCAATACTTGATTTCCGCCGGTCTTGATCGGCTGGTGACCGAGTGGGATGTCGAGACGAAAAAGCCTATAAAAACTTATCGAGGTCACTCGCGCGGAGTTAGCGCCGCCTGCATTCTGAACAATGGAGAAACGGTAACCGCCGGACACGATCAATCGGTTCGCGTCTGGGACAGTCGATCGGGTGAATTAATCCGAAGCTTGAACCAACACACCCAACCCGTCAATTCAATGGCAGTTTGCCCTCTTTCCTTAGAAATGCCAATGGTCGCTACGGCCGCCGGCGATCGCACCATTCGTTTTTGGCAACCCACGATTGGCCGCATGATGCGTTATATTCGGCTCGAGTCTGAGCCCTTAGATATTGCGTGGACCAGTGACTCACTGCTTGTCGCCAGTTGCGTGGACGGCAAACTACGCTTGGTGGACACCCAAAACGTGAAAGTGCTTCAAACAATTCCCATGATCAAAGGTTGGGCTTACGCAGTGGCCGTCCACCCAAACAACCAAGACATCGCGATCGCTGGCAGCGAAGGTCAACTCTTTCGAGTCACACTTGAAAAATCAAAATAACTTCATCAAAACTTGACTTGCACGGCCCACTTTCATGCAGACCTCAAAGAGATGAACCCATCTGGTGGAGCCTCTAAAACTCTGCCTGGATTTGTGTGCGGAACAAGGTTCCGTCATCACCTACAAGAATGTCCGACGACGCATTGTTAAGCGGGCTTCCATCGAGCACGGTTACGTCGAACGACCATTTGAGCTTGTAGTTATTCTCCATCGGGTACCAGTTGAAACCGGCCGCGTACTCTGTTCGGTCACCTAACAATCCTGAGACCTGGGAATAACGGAAATTGACGTCCAACTTTTGCGGAACGATGAACTTGCCGCCTTCGACATAGAAGCCGCGTTGCATCAGGCTATTAACTGGAACCGCGCCATCGGTTTCAAAATTTTCAAGCCATCGAAAAAACACCTCTGAGTCAAAACTCCACCCTCGCGCTTTTATGGCAAAATCAATGCCGTAAAAGAACACATCTACACCAGAGACGGTAACACCAGGGCTTAGTGCTCCCGCCTCACCCAAACGCGTTCCATCGGTCATCCGGATGAAATCGGTCTCCGCGAGTGGATTCCCTAACGCATCCGACGTAATAGGGGAATAAACAAATGAGTGGCCGAATCGAACCAGCGGATCACAGTTGTAATCAAAATCGACCAACTGGCCACCAAAATCCCCAAAGGGGTCAAAGTACTGAGTCATTGCAACGGTGAGTTTGTCATCCGTGAGCCGGTTTGGCAAATTCGAAGTTCGATAGCCGTTTCCAAGCATGAGTTCGTAATGTCCATTCTCACCCGTTTTGCCCTCACCCCAAATTCCAATCGTTCGATCGGGACGGAAAAAGTCATTTGCCATCGGCCGGTCAATAAACCGAGTCCGTCTGGCACCTAAAAGCCATTGACGACTGGCCGAGACTTTTCGTTTTCCAAATTGCAAACGGAAACGATCGCTGACCTTCCACGCCCACCAATAATCAAAAAAGTCTACGGTGTGCCGGCCATCAGTATCGCCGTCGAGTTGGTAAAAGTAAGTCAAACGCGGATCAAGGGCAGTTCCTAAAAAGTTTAGTCGCGCTCGCTCAATATCAAAAGCATTTCGATTTTTTACCGGGCGCGTTATCCCTGCATTGTCCGTCCAACTATCCACTTCACGTGCGAATGCATGCTGTCGAAACTGAATCCAGCCATTGATTTTTAGTTCAAACGGATTTTTCTTTTTATCGTAAGGAAAAATCCCAAAGCCTTTATCGTAGGCCGCAAAATAATCCAGCTTCTCTTCAGCATTTGGGGATGAGATCGAACCAGGCGTCACCGCTTTTCTCTCGGCTTCAACATTGATTCCTCGTGGTTCAAGATTTCCCAAAGCGGGAGAGTAGACCGGCTTCGATTCACTCTTCTCTTTTGCGGAATCCTCAAAAGCGATAAAAACTTCTGTGGAGGGAGCAAGCGTGTCGCTAGGGTGGCTCAAGTAGCCAGAATTATTGTTTCCCCCAAAGTAGTCCTGCCCAGCCACCGCCGAGCTGATAAAGAGCAGCAGGATCAGCGACGCAAATATTCGAATTGGCATGTCGGTATTTCTTCGCTTAACAAAAGAGGAGGTGTAATCCAAAAAGTTACTGCAAGCAGTAAAACCTCACACCTTCTTCATTGTTTCGTCGGTCATTGCACTAAATATTGAGTAAGAATTGCCTAACCGAAACAGATTCGCCCCCTCAAAAAAGTCCCCGAAAACCGTATCCCGCTAGCACGGATGCGATTCTATCTACTCAGGGCTTTTGACACAGTAAAGGATGTCGCCTCGTCGGAGAAACAAATGAGCCCCGTCGGTTGCTCCTGCGTACAACACGGGTCCACCGAAACTGGCTGCCGACTCCCCCTCGGAAGATGGGGATTGGCCTGCCTCCCAAAGCTTATTTTTAAACGCAACTTCCAATGTATCACCACGTTCAATCACGGACGTGGATCCATCTTTTCCGAAAAAATAAATGTGCTTCTCTGTTGCTAGGGGTGTCGCCCAAATACTTTTACACGGCAACCGCCCGGCATACACCTCTTCACCCGTTTTTAAATCGAGGCAAAACAAGACGCCTACGCGATTAACGAAGTAAGCTCGACGGTCAAATGCGACCGGGGAACCAAAAGAACTAGTTGCCTTATCAGCCTGCCAATCCCATCGAGCCGTGTAGGTTCCCTCGCTAGCGACTATTTCAATCACGCCATTGGATTCCGCCGGCTTGGATCCGCCACTTGATTCACGCCCACCTGAGGCACCCATCAAAAAGCGTCCCGCCCCCAGAGGGATTGGAGTCGGGGTCGTATTTCCGGCGATCTGGTCGAAGGTCCACAGTTTTTCTCCCGTCTCCGGGGAATATCCCGCGATCTTACCCGAACCACTCAAGACTAGATGCGATGACGAGCCCACAGGAACCAATCGGGGGCTGGCCCAAGACGTGATCGGGTTTTCACTAATCAACCCTTCCGCCTTCCAGAGGACCTCACCGGTTTTTTTGGAAAGTGCCAAAACATAAGGCTCCTCTGAGCGCTGCACCCAGACATAAACCTGATCTGTTTGTTGTTCCAAAGACGACGCCAGACCATGCCGAGCAGCGATCGGGCCAAACGTTTCAACCAAGTCGTGCTGCCACCGAATTTCCCCTTTGTGATCTAGCGCCAGCAGATTACCCCCCTCAAAAAAAGCGATGACACCCATGGAATCGACCACCGGTGTCGGGGCTGCCCGGCTGACGTAGGTTGTATTCTTTTCCGGCGTAATGTTCTGTCCCTCAAACTTCCAAATCGGTTTTCCGTCACTCGTGTGAAATGCCTGCAACCGTATCTTTTCTTTGTTGGGCCCGGCCACTGAGGTAACGTAAACCAAGTCGCCATAAACGACCGGAGTCGACTGGCCATATCCATCCAACGCAACCTGCCAGGCGATGTTTTGATCTGGCTTCCATTCTTGCGGTAGTGAAGATTCAGCGATATCAAGATCACCACCGTTTTGAAATCCCGGCCAACNTTCCTGAGCTAGCAGTATGGAAGAAGAGGCGGCGANCCAGCTGATTGCAACAACAGAGATGATAGCAAAACGCATTGATTCTCCTTTTGTGGTGATTGTGTGAACACGCATTGCTCTCTCAACCCTCGCGAGGTGGGGTGACCCGTCTTTGCCAGACTGGCTCAGGAGAATACATCCACTGGATGGCTCGATATCGCAGACCCGATTTCACTCCGATGTAAACGCCTAGTCAATCTTATCCGATAGCCACAGTGTGCCAAAGGCAAGGCAACAAAAAGGGAGGAAAATAACTCAACCCTCAATGCAGCCGTGTTTGACAGCCGACCGACGTCAATGTCTCTCCGTAATCGACTGATAGAGCTCTGGATCGGTCGCCCCCTCCGTACCAATCAGCAGCACCACCGAATCCGAATTCAACCCAAGTGCCGACCAGAGATTCGAATCCTGTCTTGCCGCCAGCATTGCCGCTAAACCCGCAGTGGCACATTCACCCGCCTCAATCGACGGACTGCCATCCAACCCGCGCTTCAACAGCCGCATGAGCGGTGCGACCGCTTGATCCGTAATCGACAAGCAATGACTCACCGTGGGTTGTAAAATTTCCCAAGCCAGCTGGGAGACTTCGCCGCAAGACAACCCCGCCATGAGGGTCTCTTCGGTAATGTCAAACAACTTGGGCGTTTGCGCTGCGATGCTCTGTTGTAAACAAGGAGATTTTTTAGATTCGACCGAGATGATCTTGCAAAGCCGATCTCCCATTGCCTGCCAAAGCCGAGCGACGACACCGCCCGCCAGTCCACCGACACCGACCGGAAGGAAAGCGTGACTCAGCTGCTGGTCACCTAACTGCTCCAACGTTTCACTGGCCATCACTGAATAACCCGCCATCACTTGCAGTGGGATATCTCGATAGCCCTCCCAAGACGTGTCTGAAACGATATGCCAACCCTCTGACTCGGCTTTGCGCTTGCAGGCTGCCAGCGAGGCCTCGTAATTACCATCCACCCGGATCACATCCGCTCCAAAACTTTGCATCGCTCGCGCACGACCCCCACTCACTTGCTGGTGAATAAAAATTTTGGCTGCACATCCCACGCGCTTAGCGCCCCACGAAACCGATCTGCCGTGATTGCCATCGGTAGCGGTTGCAACCGTCATCTCTGACGGCTCTCGTCCATCAGCTTGGTGCTGCTTTGCTAGGCGAGCCACAGCATAAGCTCCACCCAATGCCTTAAAGGATCCTAGCCCAAACCGAGCCGCCTCGTCTTTGTACAGCACTGTTTTCACACCGCAGTGAGCCGCAATGGCAGGGAGGCTATGCAGGGGGGCCGCCCCATAACCTGGCCAGCTAGAAATCTCTGCTAGGGCCGCAGCCATATTTTGTTTGTTTAGCGATAACGTGAGACCTGGAAAGGCAAATTGCCGGCAAGCGGTATTCGTGACAACGGCGCTGATCCGCGCAGTCGTTGCGGCGTGCGAAATACGAGCTTCACTCATTTAGCAGAACGATCCTTGTTTGATCCATGAACTCAACATCTTGAAGGGAACCAATTCTACTTAGTGGCCGCGCAATGATGCCTGACCAATACCGATGATTGTTTGGAAACACCTGTTAAGACCCCTAGGATAGGACGGTCACTTTAAGTGTTGAAGTTGATACTGAGGGCCGGTGAGCTCGTTGCCGCCGGCCCCTTTCTTCGAATCCGGGAGCCATCGAGAGTTTCGGAACGGCTAGATCATCGAGGTGAATCCCCTGCTCGGTTCTCCTATTGGCTTAGCTTCCAGCCCTTCGTCTCAAGATCTCGCATTGCCTTACGCTGAGCTTCGTCCGCCTGCATTTCCACAGGCCCGTTTTCCATCTGTAACTCCAAATCGGTGCTGCCGTCACAGCCAACCGACAACAGCACTGAACCCAATCCCATCACAACAGTAAACAATCTTATCGACATGGCCCCTCTTTTCTAAATCTAACCTCGGCTAGACGTTTTTATAAACGACTTTAGTGCGCGAGGCCATCCGACCAGCCGCGATAAGTATTTAGAGATTTAGTTTCAACAACCGTTTTGTCCTCGTCTGATCGAATCTCGCGACGGAACAGCCATGATTGCTGTCACTCGTGCTTGCGGCTGAGAATATTCTCTTATTTTTTTGGAAAATCAAAACTTATTTAGACGATAAGGTTCTTGTGGAAATACGTGGTGATGCCCCACAAGTCTTCTAGTTACCTAGTTGAGAGCATTAGCGTGACAAACCAAATCTATCGGCACCGCCGATTGCTTACTGCGTTGTTATTAGCACTGGCCGGAGGTCTGAACTCCATCCACCAGAATTCAGCCGAAGCTCAGGATCAGCATGATTTCGGCACCTGGTTCTCACTCAACACGCAGGGGCCTCTGACCGTCAAGCAAAATACCCCAGCCCGTTTGCGGTGGTGGTTTGATGGCCACCTCCGCTACCTGACCGACTCAGGTGGATTCCACCAAACAATCATGCGGCCGGGGATAGGGTATGCCTTGAATGATCGAACCAGTATCTGGATGGGCTACGGCTGGATCAACGAACTGCCGACCAACCAAGGACCGATTTTTGATGAAAATCGTTTTTGGCAACAATTGATATGGAACCGGCCCATTGGGCGTTCAAGCTACATGTCCCGAACACGTTTAGAGCAGCGATTTCGAGATGCTGGTGATGATACGGGATGGCGACTGCGGCAATTCTGTAAATTGAGTGTCCCGCTGGATTGCCAAAAACGTTGGAGCTGGGTGGTGTGGGACGAAATGTTCTTTGACCTAAACGAAACGGATTGGGGGCAAATTGGTAGCTTTTCTCAAAACCGAATGTTCACCGGTTTAGGCTGCAATCTAAAGGGACTCAACCGGCCTCGCATTGAAGTCGGCTACCTCAACCAATTCATCCGCAACCCAATCGACGAGGACCCAATCAACCACGTCGTTTCAGCTAACTGGTTCTGGAATTTTTAACCCAAACCACAAGACGAGCATTTGCCATTGGTAGGTCACTCAACCCTCATCAGTTTGGCACATCGCTTGGTCCTCAGACTTCTGTAGGTTGTTCAATACACCCCGATAGCAGGTCGACATTAGGGTGGACCCCACCGGCTTTTGATGCACGGCCAGAGCCTGTTAACGTTGCCCCCAAGGGTCCTGCAACGCACTCTTTTGAGCGTTCTCAAGCTGCCTATCAAGGATCTCCTCAGCATTTTTATCTGAACCTCGATCACACCCTATCAACATCAGCAAGTAACTGATCGCCAATGCGATGATCGACAGCCTGCGAAACATACACGTTCCCTCACATCAAGGTTTGTAAAAATCCTGCGGTAAGCCGGGGCAAGCAATTCGAGTCCTGCGATAACGTGTTTCTAAGAGAATCCGGCGCAGCCTCGGCGGCAGCGAAGCTACCAGCAGCTGTCGCCAAGATTCGACCATTGTAGGGCTCCACCAAATCGCTCTACGAAGCAGCTCCCTCGCGCCCGGCAGATCCCCTTGAGGGATGCGGGTCTTGTATGCGATCGACATGTAGGCGTTGGCAACACGCCGGCGCAATGCACGACGCTCTCGTCGAGAATGCCCACCTTGCTCAAGAATTGTCTCGGCTTGCGCCGCCCGCTCTCGGTGGATGCCCTCGTACTTGATCGGGGCACCCCGATATTGCGCGTATACTCCCGTTGGTGCATCCAGGAAAGCGGCCCGGTGACGGCGTTGGCTCCGGTGCCACATGTCGACATCCTCAGATACCTGCTTTGTCGTATCGAAGTCTCCAACCTCATCAAATACCGATCGGCGAAGCGTCACGGCCGCTGTCCCGATACAACTAGGTAGATCAAGCAGTTTCTTATCGAATTCCGAGCTGAGTTGATGTACCCCGTCCACCTCGGACTCCGTCACAGCTAAGAGCAATCTCTGAAACGCACCCGCAGATGCCATTCGGCGCACGTATCCCGCGAATCGCTCGGTAAAATAGTCAGTAAACAACAAGGAGGTATCTTCTGAAATCAAGGCCACCGCCCTCGCTCGCAACTCCAAGGCTCTGGGAAGGAAGACGTCGTCGGCATCGAGGAACGCAACCCAGGTACCTCGCGCTGCTGCGATCCCAACATTTCGTGCCATGGCTACGCCTGCATTCGCCTGGTGATATGCTTCAACACGATCGGGGTAGCGTTGCGCATAATCATCGACAATCGCACCCGTGGCATCCGTCGATCCATCGTTGACCACAATGATTTCATACGCTTCCCAAGTCTGCTGCAGAACCGAATCAAGAGTTTGCGCCAGTGAGCAAGCCCCGTTGTAGACAGGCACAACGACGCTAAACAGCGGGGCTGCCGATACCCTCTCGGTAGGGAGTTCCGTCATCGCGACTGCCTTGCAAGGTGTGAATTACTTTCAACGGGAGATCTTAATAGCGCTTAACTTCTTATTTTTCTTGATTCCCTTTGCTGTTTTCTTTTCTCTTTTTATCCTCCATTCGAGCGTATGCGGGAACAGCGAATATAAATATCACCGCCACTAACGTAGCGGCTGCGACAGCCACCAAAAATGGGATTGAGTCTGCAGTAAACACGGCTTTCCTTTTTCCAAAATCAAAATAAAACGGTAGACGGGTCGTATTTCTAAGGTTAATAGACCCGCTGGATTGTGCTCCTAATTTTCTCGTAAAATCTTCAGGAAACTAAGGGGGTTCGACTGACGAATTTCGCCAATTTTTTGCCAATCTTTTCGTCGGTACTTGAAACCGGGTGTCACCGGGTGTCCATTAGATCCGATGTTTTAAAGGATTTCGTATAACTCCCAAAGATGCCCCCGCGGATGCCTTGGCCCAAATGCTTCTAAACACCGACTCTGCCGCCGCGGCTGATCAGCCGGCCGCTCATTCATCCCCCACCTCACTCATTGGTGACAACTTCGCCAGTGGCCAACTGGCCGATGCTTTAGCCTGGTTGGAAAAGGTGTCGCAAGGCTGGGGACTCAACCCAACAGCGGCCTCCATTTTTGCGATGGCGACCGCCATATCCGGTGTGCTGGTCATCTGCTTTGTCGCTAATTTGGTTGGCAAACTTGTCATCAAGCGAGTCATACACAGCCCCCTTCGAAAACATTCTTCCGTATGGGCCTCTCAGACTATTGAGCAGCAGGTCCTCGTCCGGATGTCACATTTTGTGCCCATCGTTCTATTGAGCCTAGCCTTACCCGCGTTCAAGCTGTACGGCATCGAATGGTGGCTCCGGCCGCTGCTTGAGGTCGCAGCCATCTGGGTCATGGTGCGGGTATTATGGGGGGTCATCGAGGTCAGTGAGCGAACCCTCATTGAAAAGGGTTTCGAAAACAAAATGCCGATCGTGGGCATGTCACAAGCCGCCAAGATGATCGTTCTGCTCATCGGTTTTTTATTCATCCTGAGCGCGCTTTTTGCCAAGTCTCCATTGTGGTTCATCTCTGGGCTTGGCGCCATGATGGCAGTGCTACTGCTCATCTTTAAGGATGCCATTTTGGGATTCGTCGCCGGGGTTCAAATTGCCGCCAATCAAATGGTGCGCGTGGGTGACTGGATTACCGTCCCCAGCAAAGGGGTCGACGGCGACGTCGAGATCATCACACTGACGACCGTTCATATACGGGCCTTTGACAAGACCCTTGTACTCATACCGGCCTACGACCTCATCACCACACCTTTCCAAAACTGGCGCGGGATGAGTGAATCGGGCGGGCGTCGCATCAAGCGGTCCATCCCCATTGATATTAACTCGATCCGCTTTGCCGATGAAAGCGACATCGATCGATATCGCAAATTCTCACTCGTTCACGGCTACCTCAGCCATACCACCGATGATATTACCGCATGGAATGAAGGGCACAATGTCGACACGACGAATGTCGTCAACGGTCGGCAGCAAACGAATGTGGGTATCTATCGCGCCTACATCAAAGCCTACTTGCATAATCACCCAAAGATTTTTTCAGAAAAATTCACCTTTCTGGTGAGACAGCTCGAACCGGGTCCAAACGGTCTACCGATCGAACTGTATGTGTTCAGCAACGATAATCGCTGGGTTCAGTACGAGGAGATCCAGGCCGACATCTTTGACCACCTTCTGGCGGCCGCGCCCCATTTTGATCTCCAAGTGTACCAAAGCCCATCTGGATCCGACGTTCGGGCATTGAAGGCCTAACGACCAGCAAGCAGAGTGCCACCCCTGTGACTGCTGCCTCTGAGAGTTCGTATTGACCCTCAGAGAAAGGAATATCGAAATTGGTTACAAGTTCATGCTGGAAATGGCGCCCGCAAACAGTATTCCGATCACGAGGTACAAAAGAATGCCAGCCAACACCATGCAGGTTCCAATAATCCCGCAAAGATAACCGGCCCTCGTCGTGCTTTCTCCGGAGGGATCCATTCTCCCGGCTTTCATCTGTTTCAAATCAGAGGCACCGAAAATCCAAGCCAATATTCCCGGAATGCCGCAGACATTGAACGCGATCCCCAAGATGCCCAGGACCAGGACGAGATTACCTCGGTGGGGCTGCACAGGCGGTTGTTCCGGAGTCGGCTGATATGGATTGTTTTGATTCATCGGTTCCCTTCTACTAGTCGGCGAAAGGGCTGCCAGACCGGCCCAGACCGGCCCAGACCGGCCCAAACCAGCCCACATCGGTCGGTGTCGGCAACTCGATTACACTTTAGTCAGTGACAATTAAATCACTTTTCCAGCGCCCTGTCTCCCCCAGAAGAACGGGATGGCCTCGAGTGGCCAAACCAAAAGAAATGTGAAGATCGTCGGTGGTCATTTGAGATGGACACAAAGCCTTAACTTCATTCCCGCGGAAACCGCATCGGAGAGTGCTGATGGGATCGTTTCGGGAGCCTGAGAGCCAAGCACGAGAAGGGCCCTGCTGTCAGGTTTCCCGCCAAGCTGGGAAACCAAACAGCGAGACCCGTCCGCCGCAATCGAGAGGGTTTCGCCTCTTATTAAGAGTTGCTCATCATGTCGCGAATTTGAGGGCTGAGCCAACGGGCGACGCGGCCTGGTTTAGGAAAAATTTCAAGCGGCTTCCTTTTTCCGACCTGGGCAAACAAACTGATCTCGGAAAACAACAATAACTTTCCAAGCGGCTTCAAATTGGGTGTCGGCATTTTCAAGATGGCCAACGCAGTTCGAAGGTCCGCACAACGTAGAGCGATGCGGTCACCTTGAAACACCAGCTTCGCTACGTGGCCGACGATTGTGACATCGATCTCGCCGGCCATTAAGACTTTGGGGAGGCACCTTTGTCGTTCGTGCTGATCGTTAAGGAGCCATTAAGAACCCATTCCGCGTGTTGAGCTTCTGGCCCGGTTCCGCTGGGGACCTGCACTCGCATCTCCTCAAATCCATAGGTGATCTCGGCGTTGCTGCCAGTCAGGCGTTCGTATAGGCCGATCGCAAGGTCGGGCCAGTTGTTTGTATGTTCGGTGTTCATTCTTTTTGTTCCTTCTAGCTTCGGGGTGGATCCCTGAAGGGGGCCACGCTGTTGAAAAGAGTCAAAACAGACTTGGTCACGTTGCGTCTGTTTTTCGCGGTCTAAAAAGTAGACCGTGAACGTGAAATCAAAGTAACTCGAAACCGAGACGAAAAGTCTCGGACTTTTCACGAGCTTGGAAAGGGTCGATTCAGGAGTAGCCGTTGTTTAGGTCTTATTTAGGTCTCTTGAAAACAAAATTTAACCGTGCCAACCCCGTACCACCTCATCTTCAGCCGGATCGCGGACATGTTGTATTCATATTAGGGATCTAGGGAATTGCGGTGAGCTCGTTATGCATTCCAGCCAGTCTGGCCGGTATCATTGGCTTTTCCGATTTAAAGCAAATCAAAGCCGTCATCATGGATCCGAAAGGGTTAACGCCTAACCAGACTTGGCTCCATTTGCGGGAGGCCTTGGGCTTTGCCTTTCTGAGATAACGATCATCGCTATCCTCATTGGCATATGATTGCCAGCAATTTAACAGGTGGATGATATGAACAGCAGATACCTCACCAAGAGGCAGCCTTCGTTCGCCAACATCCCTACTCCCCACGTCAATTAGGAAATTCTTGAATCCGAATCTACGATATTCGGTTTTTTGAATCGCGATGAGAACAACCCGGCAATAAAGAATCCGAATGTCAACTGCAGGGCAGGAACCCCAGTTTCACGTAAGAATAAAAAGATCACGCGAAGACCGACGCTTTGTGACAAACCTCGCTCCTCGACATAGTGATACAAATCCACCCCCAGCCAGAGCACCGTTCCTGACAAAGCCAGCCAGGACAAACGAAACCAAACCTTCGGTACCCGCAGCTGTGGCCAAATCCACTCTGCTCCAACCAAAATTGGCACAATGATCGAAAACCACATCGCATGCACTGCAACCAGTGCATTGGTTGGAGGCAGTCAGCCACCCACACCGACGAGAAGAGTTCACAATCCTGACATCGGGACGTTGGCAAGTAAGCTGGAGGCAAATAATGAAACGCTGATTGCGCTAATCGTGATCATTAATTTACGAAAGACTAATTGAATATGCATATCGGGGCTCTTCTGTTGAAATCAAAACCGCTTCCCAACCAGCGTGGAATCCGGTCGATTACACAATCGGTTTCTACGTCTTAAGGCCATGATTTGTTTTTGTATCAAAAAACCAACCTACAGGGTGGGGGCGAATTTGGCTCGTCGTATTACCAGCCAGCCGCTCGGATGGGCACAAGCGTCGATGGCCGCCGTCAGCCTTTTAAGTCTCTCGGAACTGTGTTGGAAAGGGGGCTGGTTTCCTGGGGGCTGGTTTCCTTTATCCGAATTCACGTACGTATGAACAAACCATTGTCAGAGCCGACTAGCTGCAATCATTGCAGTGACCCCGAAGTAGGATTTCGGTCACTTCGCCAAACTCCTGACTCAATCGAATGCTTCCGGCTGTTAACTTAATCTCATCCATGCAGGAAACTGTACCGCAGTCGACGCATACGAAATGAGGATGTCCCGACCGGTTTACACCCTCTTCGGTAACCAATTCGAACCTCCACACTCGATCACCTAGTTCCGTCCGGCGAAGCAGTCCGACGGAGGCCATGTCGTTGAGATTGCGAAATACGGTCGCCTTATCCACGCTCAAGTCTCGTAACTCTTCAGCAACCTCGGCATGGGTCAACGGGGAGGTCGCCGTATGCAACAATTTGAGCGTGGCAATTCTTGCTGTTGTCGCTCGTAACCCAGCCTCTCGAATCGTGTGTTTAATGTTTTCCGATTGTTCTAATCCGGGCTGTTTCATGATTCCGACTCGTAATCAACTTTCCAAGTATCTTTTCCAGTCTAGCACAACGTTGGAGTTCGTCACCCAAGCTATATCTAAAAGATATCAAATCCCAAACGCACCTGTTCAAGCCAACGGGTACTTCGCAGCACTCTATGAACTAAACCTTTGTCCCTGTCTGAGAAAAATCGTAATTCAATAGCGTTTCGGATGATACTCAACCGAAGAAATACCTCGCCACTGCGAGACCGAGCCCTGCAGCTGCGATGCAACCAGGAATCGTAAGAATAAAAACAGAGAGGGCCGCCAGCGGTCTTCCTGATCGCATAAGTCGTATTTCGTCGGCACAGAAACTCGAGAACGTGGTGTAAGCACCACAGGTTCCGCCTGCCAGCAAAAAGACAGCAATTTCACCGATCGCATCAGCCTGATGTGCACCGAACAGCAGACCGATCGCGAATGAACCGGTGATGTTCACCGCAAGAGTAGCAAGAGGCATCGTCGTGCGAGCCTGGCGTTCCATGAAAACGTATACAAGATGACGAAGCAAACACCCCACTCCTCCGCCGAGAAGTACCATCGCGATCCAGCTGACCGGGCTAAGCGAGTCCATCAGAGCTCCCTCTCAACACGAACACGATCCACGTTCCCAACAGCTCCCCTGGCCATCAGCACGCCCAGGCGCTCACCAAACCAAAACAAAAACAAGCCTCCCACCACGGACAGTGCGATATAAGGGGCAACTACCCCCCAAGCGCCCGCTTCAATGAGAACGATACTCTGGACAGACAGGGTCGACATCGTGGTGAAACTGCGTATGAAACCAACCTCCCAGAAAGGCCGAAAAAGGGGATGACGGATCAGGCCGTCGATCCAAGTTGCGAAGACCCCAAGCAGGAACGCCCCAATCAGATTAGCGAGTAGGATTCCAAGAGGAAACGCAGTGGTAGCGGTCCCGGTAAACCAAAAAGCCAAAAGCTCTCGCGAGAGCGCGCCCAGCGCCCCCCCAATCATAATGATGATCAACACCCCCAGATGCAGATCACGCTTCATTGCTGAAGGGAGCGGCACCGAGGGGGAATCGGAGGGCAGCGCGGACGTCATTGGCGTGGTTCCATCGAAATGATTACGGTGCTCTTTTGGTAAAAATTCCGGTGGTGAAAAACGCTCGGCGGGAGTGCTTATTTTTGTCGTCGCAGTAATTTTGGTAACCATTTACCGCGGGAATTCTCTTTTCCACGATTGGTCACTCGCGTTAATTCTTCGGACCAGCTTTCCCCGCCACTTTTTTTCTTGGACATTTGAGACTTAGCGTTAGGCGATGTTTGGGTGATCTCCTGTTTGTAGGTGTTCGTTTTTCCTTGGCTTTTTTCAACATAGGTCCACATAATGACCTGGTCTTCAAAGTTCATTCCACCCAGCGTCGATTGACCGGTAAACAATTTTCCTTGATCAAAACCGGAATAGCTTGACATGACCTTGTTCGTTTTGGCATTCCAGTACTGCACCCCGACGCCGATGGAAATGACATCTCCACTCTCGGTTTCCATTCGATGGGACGCGTGGATCGTTTTTTGATCGGGACTGAGGCTGAGCGTGTAGCTCGCTGTATATTTCTGACCTGCGTCAATTCCTTCCCACAAATTTTTTGTTTCACCTTCGGTGACGAACGTACCGAAAGCACCACAGTTTTGGTAGAATTCAACAAACTCGTCCCATGTTTTTGGCAGAACAGGTTTGTCCTCCTGTGCGTTTGCTGATCCAGGAGTATTGCAAATTAGAAGCAACGTTACGGAAAGAACTGACAAAATAAAAGCTGCGTTTTTCATAGATCTGTCGTTTCGTTTTGGTGGGTCAATCGGCTTGTTTAAATTGTCGATCACGCTGTTCCAAACCAATGGTACAGCCATCAAATCGTCTCCGATTTGAGATCTTCAGCAACTATATCAGCACGCTATCCCGCAGGGAATAGGCTTGCTTTGGGCTCTTGATAATCACCGCGGGATGACCGGTCGCGATAGGCATCGAAGGTGATGAGGGCCTTGAGTGCGGGTCAAACCCATCAGCAAGGCCATGAAAGCCATTCCGGCCCCACTATTGGCACCTCCACCCGCAGAAACAAATGGATAAACCCTTAGCGCACCCATCATAATGGCTGCCCCAAAAGCGACCGTAACTCCCAGCAATCCGCCAGCAAAGCCACCCAGTAGGATCTTGCAGTTTGCCTCCACGGCGACCTCCCGCAAAAGTTATTTCGCTTGATCGTCAATGATTAGCAAAAGAACGGTGGATAAGACGTGCCTTTCTTTTGCTGCATTGTTTTGCTGCATTGTTTTGCTGCAATAAGCCATCCATTTTCAGGAGGGTCCTAGCTGACTGAGGGCTACAGCTTGATTGGCCCTTCTTTGCACAAATCGGCCAAACCGAAAGAATCGAGTCGATGACCCATTGCATGGGCAATCGCCAACCACAGTCGCGTTGTGGAGACGCGTTCCACTTTTGTGAACCGGCCCATTTCAAATCCAAATCCACCACCCACCATCAACATAGGTAGATTGTCGAGCGTGTGTGAATTCCCATGACCCAACTCGTTGGTCCACACAACCAGCGTATTATCGAGCATCGATCGATCGGTCCCCGGTTCTTTGGTTGCCTCAAGCCGCTTACAGAGATACGCCATTTGTTCGCAATACCACGTGTTAATCCGGCGTAGTTTATCCTGTGAATCTTCTTTGTTATCCGGGTCATGCGATAGTGAGTGATGGCCTTGGTCTACATCCAGCCACCGCATTCGTGCGCCGCCGACGGATTGCGTGAACTGAAGCGTCGCAATACGGTTTAAATCATTCGCAAATCCGTTAACCAATAAATCTATCTGGATTTTGGCCAGCTCTGGCATGTTGTCGTTGGTATCAACAACGTTCGCGGGAAGCCTGAGGGGTGCGACATGATAATCCATTCGATCTGATGCTGATGTTTTCAGATCATCGTCCATTTGCTCGACAAACCGTCCGTGCGAGTCTAGCAACTTTAAATCTCGCACGTCGACTGCCGTTTTGGAGCGTTCGATTTCTTTTTGTACGTCCCCCAAGACGCTCAGAAGGTTTTCACGATCCTTCATCTTGCCATACATTTTTTCGAACATGCGGTAGGGATTGCTGATCGGCGCGACGGGCTGATTGGGACCTGCGTAACACATGCGAGTCCACGGATCAGCTTTGTCCGGAACGCGCACGCCATACTCAAGTGTTCCAAACCGTGTTCGGCTTGCATCGACCGATTGCAGATGTTGTTTTATCTCCTGATCAATAGAGATCCCCTTTGCCCACCCCGCAGGCCTGTCGCTCCCCCCTTGGATGTTCCCTTTGAAAAGCTCATTACCTGTCAAGAGACAGCTCATACCCCGCATATGGTTGTCACCATCGCCTCGGATTTGATTGCAGACTCCATGGACTAATAATGTTTTATCACGAAAGGACTCAAGCGGTTTTAAAACGGAATCCATTTCGAAATCGGGCCCTTCCGTTTTAGGCCAGAACCCATCTCGCACCATTCCGTTGGGCGAAAACATAATCACGAGGCGCTTGGGCGCCTGATCACTCCGATCGGGCGCGAGCCAATTCAAGCCAGCCCAATTCGAGAGCCCCGGAAATGCCAAGGCAACCGCACCGGTTGTTTTCAAGAAATCGCGGCGGATGATTCTATTTTTCATGATTGACTCAAGGGTTTGTTCACTCAATTATCTCAGGGCTTGAATGGTCGGGCATTGGTGGCACCCGCCTTGAACTTGCGTTGATCTGGTTCACCTAGGCGGAAACACCTCCGCCCACCTCACTCGTGTTCGATAAACATCAGGGAAATATCCACCAAAAGTTTTTGAATATTAAACTCATTCTCTACAAAACGTTGATGGATCTTGTCAAGCTGACCGTCCCCGTAAGCGTCCAGTGACTGCTTTGCGTAATGATTGAAAAGCTGCTGAATAAAACTTCGCTGGGCTGTCTTGTTATTCGCCAAGAACTCGGCCAAATCCCGCGCGCCATTCAACTCGACTTTTTCTCCGTCCGGTGTATTGTAAACCGACGAGACATCAATGGGTTTCTTTTTTTCTTCTGTCCGAAACCGACCGACCGCATCGTAGTTTTCCAAACTGAACCCAAGCGGATTAATCACGCTATGGCAATTCATACATGCCGTTTCCCTGGTTTGATGGGCCACACGTTCTCGCGTCGTCATCTTCGGGTTGAACTCTTCGGACAGCGGCTTGACGTCATCGGGAGGCTGGCGAAGCCGTCTCCCGAGAAGGCTTTTAGCAACAAAGACACCCCGGTGGATCGGGGAACTATCTTTGTGATAGGCAAAACCTGTCATCAGGTAGGGATGAGTCAAAATTCCTGCTCGCTGCTCACTGTCAATACGAATCTTGTAAAAACCTTCTTCACCCTCCTCCTGACCCAGTTCGTAGAAATCGGCGATTCGTCGATTGACAACGAGGTAGTCCGCCAAGAACAAGTCTCGAAAATCAGAGGTTTCGCTCCAGACCACCCCATCCAAATAAAGAAACAGGCTCTCCTTTAAGTCAGCAACGAGCGCTTCGTCAAAACCGGGAAACGCTTGCTTATCTTTGGTCGCGTTAGAAGCTTTGTCCGTTTTAAGCCAATAGCTAAAAAACGAATGTAGCTTTTGCTTTGAACGCGGGTCACGAACCATCCGTTTCAATTCCGAGGCCAAGACAGCTGGCTTCGAAAGCTTTTTCCGGTCCGCCAAATCGTAAAGCCGTCGATCCGGTAGCGAATCCCAGAGGGCAAGTGCCATCCTGCGAGCCAGCTCATCGTCCTTGTTGCGTTTTTCCAAGGCCGGGTAAAGAAAGCGGGGGGACTTCAGCGTCATGATCACAACACGCTTGACTTGATCCTCAATCGGAAGTTCTTTTTCAAAGTGTTGACCAACATAAAAGTGAAGATCCTCATTCGAGAGTGAAGTGACAAACGCTCTTTCGGTAAATTGACGACAAAACTGTCGGACTCTCTCTGTTGCGTCGGTATCGGTCGCTCTGGTTCTGGCCAATCTCCAAACTCGTTTCGCGACCCAATTCGCTACATCAATTGCCGCGGCGGTAGCCGCGGAGTCCCATTGCCGCGAAACATCGACGCCACGTTCATATCCGAAACTCGCGTCGTCGGCTGGGAAATCGTTTGACACCACGGCGACTTCCGAAGCCCCGTGGCGGACAAACGCCGTCGGCGGGATGAGGCCGAGGGGTTTGCCAGGCGGCTTCCAGAGCAAACGGATTTTGGCTGGGGGATCCGGATACGCAAACATCTCAAGCTTTAGCGTATAGACCCGCCCAGCTAATAAGTAGATCGTCGCGGAATGATCTAAGACTTCATCCGATCGCACCTGACGATCGATCAAAGCGCTTTCTGCATCATTCACCCAAAGCCGAAATCCATTTTTAGATTGAACCACAACCTGATGGTTTCCCGACTCACTGGGAATCAGCCCTCCGTCCCAATAGACAGAGAAACCGTCATTCATTTTGTTCTCGCCCTTTTTTTTCTTTATATTGAGGGCTTCGTATTTTCCAGTTGGATCAAAATGCGGGACACCCGTACCAAAATCGATGGTTTCGTCAATTTGTTTTGCCAAACGACGGTTGGCTGTTTTTCTACGGGCGGCAAAGTAGTCCCCTTCGATCCCGCGTTCTTCACGCACCATCCCATCTCGACCAAAAGACCCGATCAATTCGGCGACGGACCGACGATACTGGGGGACCGTCAATCGCGACAACTCAATACGCGCCGCATTTAATTTTTTTTGAGCGTCGCGGGAGTAAAAGCTTTCAAAAACATACTTGGCCACGGCAGCGGCCTCGTCTCCGACGCATTGTTCAGGGTCCTCCTCGGGCATCGTATCTACGATCAGTTGGCGCAACTGATCAAGCGACAAATCACCATATAGCGGATCGGCAAAATGATCGGGATGGCCTTCACCTGCCTGTCCATGACACGACGCGCATTGGGCAGTGTAGATATTTTTACCGATGTCTTGAATGGCAAACGCATCGGAGCACAAGCCAATTGCGCAAAGAAGCACAATGGATAGAATAATATCACTACAGCAAAAGGGTGGACTCAAACGCATCGCATGATCGGGCTTGCCAAGTTGACCAAAACATCTCAATGACCAAAACATCTCAACGCATTGTCCTTCAGCAACGCTTCTGGTCCAAGTCGTTTTTTTTAAGATGCCCTATGTCTACCGCTGGAAAAAATAATTAATCATAGGAATTCGGGTTCTGGCATTAAAACTTAGCCCAAAAAGTCGGGTTGGTCTGATTGCTCACCCGCCTTTTTCATGGGCTGCGGGCTCAACATCAACGTTGTGTGTTTACAACGTTAAGAAAGAGGCCCACAGGGACAGGCAACCGGTCTATTTATAACGAATCCGACAATTTAACCGGATTCGATAATTCGAGGTCGATCGTTTTGCCTGATCGGGAAAACTAATTAACATGGAGTCTCTTGGGCGTGCGTGCAAGTTGATCGTTTTACACGCAGTGCCCCTAGCCTTCTGCCTCTTGCTGTTTCGACTTGATTCCATGTCCAACGAACCGACTTTAATCGAAACCCTTCACCAGCAAGTGGATACGCGCGGAGAGGGTGATTGGGGCACGACCCGGAAAAACAAACGTCGATCACCCACCACACGTCGAGTTAGCTGGCTGTTGATCTTGGTCGCTATCGCAGCGAGCGGTTTCTGGTTTGTGAATTCTTTCGGTTTGCCTCGCTTCGCGTCTCTCGGCACAGTCGAACCACAGCTGACTTATACGGTTGGACGGGGCGACCTGATCGTCTCCGTCCTAGAGCAGGGGCAACTGGAGAGTTCCAACAATACTGAGATTAAATGCAAGGTCCGTGGGTTCAGCACGGTCACCTTCGTTGTTGACGTTGGGGAAGATGTTCAACAGGGGGACCTGCTGGTTCGCCTTGATACCAAACGTCTAGAAGACGAGATTGGCACCCAATCCACCGAAGCCCACATGTCCCGCGCGACCTACGAGCGGGCCAAGGCCGATGTGGCTAATGCTGAAGTTGCGATCGAAGCTTACCTGGAAGGATCTTACCGGACTCAATTGAAATCGTTTGAACAACTCCAAGAGGTGGCTCAACAGAACTATAAGGACGCGCAAACCGACCTACAGGATTCCGAGTCTTTAATGGTGCGCGGCTACGTTCCTGGTCTCGATGTAGAGGCGCGAAAATTTAACCTGAAAAATGCCGAACTCGACCTGAAAGTCTCTCGCACCGCAATCGAAGTATTGGAGAAGTATACGAAACAGATGGAGTTGACGACGCTGCGAGGAAACCTCAGCGCTTTGCAGTCAAGATTGAAAGCGGAAGAAGCCGGGCTGGCGATGGATGAGGGGCGCCGCGACCGGGCGATCAGAGAATTGGAATTTTGCGAGATCCGTGCCCCGCGGGACGGTATGGTCATCTACCCCTCCTCGGCCGAATGGAAAAGCGCCCCCGACATTACCCCTGGGGCCAATGTCCGCAAGGACCAGATCCTCTTACTGATGCCCGACCTCCTAAAGATGCAAGTCAAAGTCGGCATCCATGAATCAATGGTCGACCGTGTGCGACCCGGGATGCGGGCAAATGTCAAGTTACCAGATCTCGATCTGCAGGGCATCGTGAAGTCCGTTGCCACCGTAGCCAAACCGGCCGGCTGGTGGACGGGTAATGTCGTCAAGTACGATGCCGTGATCGAGTTGCCCAACCCCGCCGGGGTCAAGCCAGGCATGAGTGCTGGCGTCGAGATCGTGATCAATAGGCATGAAGACGTACTGACCATCCCGGTTTCGTCCGCGGTCGACACAGGGCAACAATCCTTTTGCTGGGTGCAGCGGGGTGACCAGGTCGAGCGAAGGACAATCGAACTGGGGGCCAGCAATGACGTGTTCGTGGTAGTGAAGTCGGGCCTAGAGGAAGGCGAAGTGATTTTACTCGACCCCAGTCCCTATCTGGAGGAGATTAAAGATCTGCTGCAGGGTATGTTTGAAAGACCGACAGTCCTACCGGACAGGGAGCCTAATTCATGAAACGTTCCCGATTCTACGCAGGCATCTTAACCGTTGTCTTTCTGGTAACGGGTCTGGCCTGGGCTGGAGCCCTATTCGACACTCCAAGTGACAGCCTCGCCAACCGCCCTACCGGCCCGCTTTTGACCTACGCCGTCAACCGGGACGACATGGCTGTCAGTGTGATTGAGCAGGGTGTCTTAGAAAGCGCCGCCAACCACGAGGTGAAATGCCAAGTCCGAGGGCAAAACACGGTCATCTGGGTTGTCGAGAACGGGACCGAGGTCAAGGTCGGCGATCCCCTCGTTCGCTTGGACACTCTGGAAATCGAAGACACGATCAACGAGCGAACCAAATTCGCCTATTTCTCCCGTTCGGCTGCCGAGACCTCCTCTGCAGCGGTCGAGCGAGCCAAGCTGGCAATCGACGCCTATGAACAGGGCCAATTCGTGATGGACCTAGTGACGCTGGAAAAACAGAAAGCTGTGTTGGAGTCCAACCTACGTGTAGCTGAAAACCAATTGCAATTCACCTTACGAAAAGAGGATCGTGGTTTTACCACCGCTCGGAACCTCGAACAGGTTCGCTTCGCATTGGCACAACTAAAAACGGACTTGGAGATTAAGAACAAAGAGATTGACGACCTGAAGAACTATACCCGGCCAATTGAACTGAAGAAATTAGAAGGTGATTTGAAGGCGGCTGAATCGACCCATGCAGCGAATCTGGAGCGCGCCGGACTGGACGAGAATCGTCGCGATTTGGCCAAAGCAGAGTACGAACTATGTGAAATCGTGGCCGAAAAATCAGGCATGGCTATTTACCCCTCGGCAGCTGAGTGGAAGGAGACGCCCGACGTCGCCGAGGGCGCCACAGTTCACAAGGATCAGATTCTATTGCTGATTCCCGACTTGACGAAGATGCAAGTCAAGGTTGGGATCCATGAGTCAATCATCGAGCGTGTCAAACCGGGCATGAAAGCGATTGTCGAGATCGCCGAACAGACGTATCTTGGCAAGATCAAGACGGTTGCCTCGGTGGCCAAACCGGCCGGATGGTGGACGGGAAATGTCGTCAAATACGACACGATTGTCGAATTGCCAAATGTGGTCACTTTGAACCCAGGAATGAGCGCCGAGGTAACCGTCATCCTAGCCGAATACGAAGATGTTCTAAACATCCCAGTCTCGGCCGTCTTGGAAACGCCAGAGAGCGCCTATTGCTGGGTCGTGGCAAACGGAACTCCCACCCGCAGAACCGTGACGCTAGGTGATAACAACGATGTCTTCATTCACGTCACCGAAGGCTTGGCCATCGATGAAGTAGTGGTTCTCAACCCGCAATCTTCGATCAAGGAAGCGCAGGACTTGGCGTTGACACTCCGCGCCGCCCAAGAAGCACTGCTAGACGAGACCGAATCCTTACCCGAGAAACCCGCGAAATCCTCGAAATGATCCTTCTTAATCCCCGCGGCACGGATCGCTTTCCGTTTTACCCCTGATCTTGGCTCCAATCCCCGATGCTAAATCTAATCCGAACATTGCAACTGGGTGTCAAAAGCCTCGTCCTCCACAAGTTGAGGTCGGGGTTAGCCGCACTGGGGATCTTCATCGGGACGACGACGGTAATCTGGTTGGTGGCGATCGGCGAAGGGGTAAGTTACCGAGCCCAGCAACAGATTCTTGATTTAGGCGCGCAGAACATCATTATCCGTTCGGTCGAACCGAACACGACAGACGAATCGGCCGACAGCCGCGTTAAGCGTTACGGCCTAACTCGGAAAGACCTCGAGCGAATCGCTGTCAACGACAAGATCAAGGAAACGGTCGCCATTCGGGAATCACGATTTGAACTCCGTTACAAACACCGAACCGTTGAGGTAAAATTAGTCGGCTGCTCTGAGGAGCACCTGAACATGAATCGCCTGCAGATCGTCCGCGGGCGGTGGATCAATCAACGGGACGACGGCGACAAGGTGGTGGTCTTGGCGCACCAAACGGCCGCAACCCTGTTCCCTTATGAAAACCCCATTGGCAAGAAAATTTGGGTGGGGACCGATTTCTACACCGTGGTCGGTCAGACCGACGAACGCTCCGCATCGGCGGCCATCGGTGGCAGCCTCGATTCAAGGGAGTACAACCTTGACGCTTACATCCCCATCGAGACCTTTCACGAACGGATTGGCGACTGGGTGATGCGACGAACGGGCCCCGGTTTCTCTTTTAAGGGCGAAATTGTTGAATTGAACCAGATCACCATCAAGCTCAATAGCGTCGACGACGTCGCGGGTTCGGCCCGCCTGATCGAGAAACAGTTATCTGATTACCACCCGATCGGAGATTACGCGGTGGTCGTCCCTGAAGAGCTGCTAGACCAAGCGCGGCGCACCCGCGCCATGTTCAATGTCCTTCTAGTGGTGATCGCTGGGATTTCCCTCTTGGTAGGAGGGATCGGCATCATGAATATTATGCTGGCGACGGTCACCGAACGGACACGTGAAATCGGCATTCGCCGGGCTCTGGGAGCGCGGCGACGTGACATCGTCTTGCAGTTCCTTGTCGAAACACTCGTCCTAACAAGTACGGGTGGCTTGCTGGGCGTCGGCTGCGGCCTGCTATGCGGCTGGTTCTTTAAAATGGGTCGACTCGCGGTCAATTCGTTCAACCCGGACATCCTTCCACCCATTGTCGAGACGATCGAACCCCGCATTGCATTATGGTCGATCATCCTCTCGGTCGGGATCGCCTTGGGCACCGGGGTTCTATTCGGATTATACCCGGCCCGCAAAGCCGCACTGATGGACCCGATCGAGGCATTGCGGCACGAGTAATATTTCGCAATCCGCCGCATGCGCAGTCGTACCAGCCAAGACCCAACGGCCGGCCAAAAATTCGCCTAGCCTAAAATCTGTCGAGCCTAGAATCTGTCTAGCCTAGAATCTGTCTAGCCTAGAATCTGCCTCTACCGCACACGATCGTATACACACCCAGCACGCACGCAATCCCGCTGACAACTAGGTAAAACACCCTGATAAACGAAACCCTTCATTGGCGGACTGTTTCTTTCTTAACACTTCAACGTTCAAGGGCGGGGCTCTAATTTGACAAGGGTTTTGAGGTTAAAAAATCGAGTGGATTCGGGTGATGCGTCTTATGGTGTCTCGCCGGAAACAAAATGCTTTAATTGGATTCGATCCGGTTTAACTTCTGTTTCGGTCTTCGTCGGCCAAGTGTGAATTTCAACAGGCACTTCGTATTTTGGGAGCAACTGAAGGATTCTTTCTCTCCAGTCCGACGGTAATTTCCCATCAACGAACGCGACGGGTCGCAAACCAAATTCTTTATCCGGCGATGGGACGACAATGACCTGCTTGATGTTGAAAAGGGCAGTCATCGCTCGCTCAATATTCTCCGCATGGATATTCTCGCCTCCTGAGATGAACATGTTATCGATCCGGCCGCTTACGATTAGTTCTGAATGTTCATTAAAAGAGCCGATGTCATTTGTTTGAAACCACCCATTCTTGTTGGTCAAGGATTGGACGCTTCCATCTTGGAAGTAGCCGAGGGCCAGTGTTTTCCCCCGCACAAGAATTTCGCCTGAGGGGGAAATCCGAAGTTGTCTGTTTTCAAGGAGCTTGCCGCTTGCTTGGGGGGTGCCGTCCCCTGTCGACGTCGTTACTTGAGATGCCATTTCACTGAGACCGTACGTTGTCCTTACATCAATCCCGCGATTTCTCGCCGCCTCGACCAGCTGTGGGTCCATCGAGGCGCCGCCCAGCAGTACGGTTTGGAGATGCTTAGAAGGAAACGTTTTTTCAGCAAGCAAGCGGCGCAGCTGGGTCATGACCACCGAAAGATGGGTGACTTTCAGTTCATCCAGCACATCGGCATTGAGCTCGCGATCGACTGGCAATCCGACGACGGTCGCCCCGGCAATCGCGCAGCGAACAAGGATCGCCAGCCCACTGATATGATAGAGCGGTAAAGACCACAGCCACCGGTTACCCGCATTCAGCGGAATGATTTTGGAAGCTCCGGTCGCACTAGCAAGGTGCGCCGACATCGCATGCACAATCGCTTTAGGCTGTCCGGTGCTTCCAGAACTGAAAATGAGCGTTGCGGGTCGATTCAAGTCGTCATGTATTTGAGGATTAACCGACTTGGATTTTACCTCCTCCTCGTGATTCAACATGGACGCCAGCCACTTTGCATTAACTTGTTCAACCATTTCGTGACGTTTGCTGTCGGAAACACGAGAGCTGATTGGACAGGCGATGCATCCCCGCTGCTGTAGCGCCCAGAATGTTAAAAAGGATTCCAAGTCATTTCTAGGGGACCAGGCGATACGGTCGCCAAGCTCAATGTTGGTGAGCTGCATGATCGATGACTCATCGAGTGCTGCTTGAAGCGAGCCATATTGGATTTGGGTTTTACCATCGTCATACGCCAATTGATCCCTGTGACGATCGATGGTCGATCCAAGAGGCGACATCATAGCAGGACCTCTTCTAACTCAACCTGATTTACCTCGATATGTCGTGGTGTGGTGAGGAGACCATCCTTTTTTTGAAGGGACTCCAATAAAAGATCATCAGCTAGCCAGGCGAGGGTGTCCAAGCCTGCTGGGATGTTAGGAGAAAATTCGGCGGCCAACTGGATGATACGCATGATTCCAACGCCTGACTCAAATGCGGCACTGAAGACAATTGGCTTACCCGACCGGGCGAGTTCTTCGACTGCCTGTCGTCCTCCAAGGAGAGAGGGTTTGCAGATTAAGGCGGCTGCACTGGGCCAAGGATCAAGGCTATTTGCGTCGACGAGTGATTCGTCAAGTGCGTATTTAACACCGGTCAAGCGATGGAGCTCTTCCATTCGAAGAGGATCTCGCAAAGGCTCTTCGATATACTGAAAATCGAGATCTTCAAGCGATTCAACGAACGAAACAGCCTCTTCAAAACCCCAGGCCTGATTTGCGTCTAAGCGGAGTTCCATATTTTCAGGGAGAGCCTCGCGGACTTCCTTCACTAACTCGATATCGCCTTCGAGTGAATCCTGGCCCACCTTGATTTTGACGGCTCTGCAATTTGAGAGCTGGCATTCAACGGCTCTTTCGGCGATCTGTTTCGCTGCACCCAGTAGTAAAAAATTATATGGAACTGAAAGGGACTCTATGAAAGGCTCATCCAGCGCTGACAAGGCAAAATTAAGTGAGGCGGGTGGCTTCTGTTTACCGCGAAGAGCCGCAACCACCTCATCGATGGTTTCCGAGCTGAATCCGGGTAAGGGTGATGCCTCTGACCACTGTCCCTTGCTTTCCAGCAGAACGCCTTGACGACCTGTATAACTACGGCCCTTTAAAAGGACTGGGGCTTTGAATGGGATTCGAAATCGAAAGGCTCTCATCCAAGTCCCAATCCGAAACAAAACAGTGCGGTGAACAGGAGTAAAATTCCAGCCGTCATTCCCAAGCATGGACGGAGTTCCGTTCCACTTGATCGCCAAACGTTTCTAACCAACAGCAAACCGGGGAGGGCTATCAAACAAGCCAGAGCTGGAGGCCAAGAACCTTGGCTGATCGCAAAGATAGCGGGAACGATTGCAGCGCCCATTATGCAAGCCGCATACTGATAACGACTGAATGTCGCACCGAAACGAACAGCCAACGTTCGTTTGTTGGCGATTCGATCTTCATCAATATCGCGCAAGTTGTTCACGACTAGCAATCCTGTGGATATCAATCCGGGGCCGAGACCCGCAAGGATCGTTGCTCCGTCAAATTGAAGAGACTGAATGTATTGCGTGCCCGCAACCGCTACTGGACCGAAAAAGACGAGCACAAAGGGGTCTGCGATTCCCAAATAAGCCAGCGAAAAACGTCCGGCTGTGTAGGCAACACCCAAGAAGATACTCAACGCCCCTAGTAGCAAGAACGGCCATCCGGCCCGAACGTATAGTAGCCACGCAGATCCGCCGGTGATGGCAAAGGCAATGATGGTTGCGATTAGCATTGCGCGGGGTGAAATGAGTCCCGATTGAACGGCTCGAGTCGGACCTTTGCGAGATTCGGTATCAGCTCCCTGATGAAAATCACAATAGTCATTGCAAAAATTGGTGCCGACTTGGATTGAAATGGCACATGCCAATGTTGCCAGCATTGCCAGCAGGTGAAACTCACTATCGACCCACGCCATCTGAGTCCCGATGGCCACCGGTGAGAGGGCGGCCAGAAGTGTTTTAGGGCGTGCAGCAAGGAGCCAATGTTTCATCATTTGATGTTTGATTCTTCGAGTCGTTGATGGTGTGTTTGTTATGACCCCGCAAAGCCTAAAAATGGTAGGGATAGCCAGACCAATTCGGGTTTCGCTTTTCTAAAAAAGCATCTCGTCCCTCTTGGGCTTCCTCCGTGCCATAAGCAAGCCGTGTCGCTTCCCCGGCAAATAGCTGTTGGCCGACGAGTCCATCATCCGTGAGGTTCAAAGCGTACTTGACCATCCTCTGAGCGGTCGGGCTTTTACCGCAGATCTCGGCAGCCCAGTCCAGAGAGGTTGTCTCGAGTTGTTCATGAGGCACGACCAAATTGACCGCGCCCTGCTCTTTCGCCTCTTGGGCCGAATACGTTTTCCCCAAGAAGAATATTTCACGTGCAATTTTTTGACCGACTTGTTTGGCCAGATAGGCCGATCCAAATCCGCCGTCAAAACTGGCGACATCAGTATCGGTCTGTTTGAACTTGGCATGCTCCCTCGAGGCTATTGTGAGATCGCATATCACATGCAGGCTATGCCCTCCCCCAACCGCCCAGCCAGGCACGGCACAGATGACGACCTTTGGCATCATGCGGATGAGTCGTTGGCATTCGAGAATATGCAGCCGCCCCGTGAGCGGTGCGGTTGCGGCCGAATTTTCGTTTTGCCCATATTCGTATCCCGACTTACCTCTTACTTTTTGGTCACCACCAGAACAAAAAGCCCATCCTCCATCTTTGGGTGATGGACCGTTGCCGGTGAGAATGACGGCTCCGATATCACTTGATTGGCGAGCGTGATCCAATGCGGTAAATAATTCGTCGACTGTCTGAGGACGAAAGGCGTTGCGAACTTCGGGGCGATTAAATGCGATACGAACCGCGTTGACCGCCTTCGCTCGATGATAAGTAATATCGGTGAAACGGAATTGATCCATTTCATTCCATAACTTGGGGTCAAAAATATTAGAGACGGGCGCTGACATCGAAAGGCTTACTCAATGAACCGGATTGAAAAAATTTGTAAACTGTCGTGCGGTGATTTTTAAAATTGGGGCGATCTTTATAAGGTTGATTTAAGATAACCTTCACGTGGGGATCACACCATCTACCTTAGGCTGGATAAGTAATGGCGGATGGAGTGAATCAGTTTTTCTGGCTGCTCGTGGTGAACGATGTGTCCACATTCGGCAAAGATTTTCACTTGCGATAACGGAGACGGACTTCTTTTATTGAGACGAACCGCAATTTTGGCATACGTTTCATCCGCTTCTCCGGCAACCGTCAGCACCGGTACGCTCAGGCTTCCTAATTGGGGCCAATAATTCGGTTGTTTCGCGATCGAATTAACTCGCATTACTTTTGACCAAGCATCCGAGTCGTAGGTTAATTTACGCCTCAACTCATCCGCTCGAATGGCCGTCGGCGTGTGGGAGAATACGGCCTGTTCGTACCAGTCTTGCAAAAAGGTGGCCTTACTCTCCGAGTCGAGTCTTTGTGCCCATTGCTGGTCCGCCTCCCATCGCTGTTTCCGCTGCGAGTCGGATTCCAAGCCAGGATTGCCGGATAAAAGAACCAATCCGATCGATTTCTCGTTTGCCAATAAGGCTGTCCCCAAGGCAAGTCGAGCTCCCATCGAGTATCCGATCAGAACCGAATGGTGCGGAATTGCGTCTGCCAAGATTTGTATGTTTTCTTGCCAACTGTCTGCCGTTGGGGTTTCGATGCCGACCGATTCGTAATCGGTGAGTTCGCTCCGCAATGTGTCGAAATCACAAGCGCGACCCATGAATCCAGGCAAAAAAATTAGGGTTGGACACTGCACTTGGAAATCTCTTCTCTGATGGCTTGTCTGACTTCGAGATTCTGTTGGCGATGGGTCACTAACTCCAGCACGATCGACTGGTTGCTCACGAGTGCTTCGGAGTAATTTTTTGCGAGAGCATCCATCGTTTCGATGCAGCGGTAATCGATGCCAAACATTTCAGCCGCTTTGTCAAATTGATAGGAGTGGGGCGTTGTAAAATACTCTTCAAAATGAGCTGACTCTCGTATGGGTAATGAATCGAAGATATGTCCGCCGCGGTTGTTGACCACTAAAATGGTCATTGGCCAATCGGAGTTGGCCACAAGGGATAGCGAGTTGAGGTCATGTAATGCCGAAAGATCTCCCAACACAACCGTCGTCGGCTGTCCCAAGCCGGAACAGTATCCGGCGGCCGTTGCGATCAGCCCGTCAATGCCACTCGCCCCGCGATTAGCCACAACAGATCGCGGATCGTTTGACGCTGAGGCACGGAACCAGTCCATGTCTCTGATCACCATGCTGTTTCCGATGAACAGACCATTTGAACTGGGACAGTTTTTACTCAAAAAATAGGCGATGGCCGGTTCACTGAACCGCGAGGTCTGACCCAAATGGTGTTTGAGAATGGTGTTGCGATGATGGGTCGCTGTTTCCCATTGGTTTGAAAATTCGCCTGCTGTTACCGGTCCAGAGAGCTTGCCGGTCAAATTCGATAGCGGACTGACGAAACGCCGTAGATTGAGATGCTCTGGATTCACCACCAAATCTTGTGGCGTGATATGGAAGTACTGAGTGTTTGATTGTTGCAGACTACTCGTCCATGGATGCCAAGATTTAGAAACGATTCGTCCTCCCAAATGTAAGATCGTGTCGGGCGCCGGAAGTGAAAACTCGGTCGGTAACTCAAATGATGATTGGGTGAGACCACTGGTGATGTCCGTCAGCAGAGGAGCTTGTAATTTCTTTGCGAGCTGTTGAGCTTCTGTCGCCTCTTTCGGATTGCATCGTCCCAAGGCAATGACTGTGTTGCCAGCTAGCTCGATGTGAAACTTGTTTTCCGATTCATCTCTAAAGGCAATGTTGACCGGGCTTGCATCCACACTGGGATGTTCTGGATATTGTTCACGAGTAATCGAAAACGGCTCGCGAAACATCCAATTGAAATGGACAGGGCCTTTTTTAGCTACCTGCAATCCGGCGGTTAATTCTGAGGAAAGATATTGCAATCCGTGCGGATCCTCCTCGGTTTGTTGATCTTCTGGAACGGGCATCGCGTGGAACCGCTCGGGATAGTCACCAAAGATATTTTGTTGTTGAATCGTCTGGTTTGCCCCGACACCAAGCAGTTCCGGTGGACGGTCCGCAGTCCACAANATCAGCGGCGTTTTCTCCATCGACGCTTCGATGACGGCNGGATAAGCATTGGCAACGGCGGTCCCCGAGGTGCAAACAAAAACACCGGGGATCCCGGTCGCTTTGCCGAACCCAATCGCTGCAAAGGCAAGCCCTCGTTCGTCGTAATGTCGGGTGACTTGGGCGTCAGCATGCCTTGCGATAGCCAGCGTTAGTGGAGTGCATCGCGAACCAGGGGCAACGAAGAAATGATCGATGCCATTTTGAATGCAACATTCCGTTATGAAATTGGCCCAGATTTCGTCAATCACTTTGCCGGCTTTACCTTGATCATGCTATAAGATTTCGGTCTTGCTGTTTCTTGGTAACCCAACATAACAGGACCTTTGCGACCGCACATCACTCTAAGTCTAATTGAGGGCTATGATTGTCCAAGCACGTTGATAAAGTCCTGAATCTTGTTGTCCACTTCCTGCCATTCCTGCGCCGGTTCGGAGCCTCTTACAATTCCGGCTCCGGAGAAGAGGCTCAATTCGTCATTGCGGACCAGACCGGAGCGAATCGCTACGGCAAAGTGAATGCTGTCGCTACCGATCCAGCCGATTGGGCCAGCGTACCATCCCCGACTAAATGGCTCGAGGCGGGCGATTTCAGGTAGCGCATTGTCTGTGGGATAACCACCCACCGCGGGCGTGGGGTGCAGTCGCGCGAGAAGCATCCCGTCATTGATGCCCGGCTTCAACATCCCTTCCACATTGGATTTGAGATGCTGCTTCTTCGCCAATCGCAAGATCGATGCTTGGGAGTCGACGCTTAGATGATTGACAAATTTGTGGAGCTTTTGACGAATGCTTTTTCGCACGATGTCGTGTTCCCGCTGATCTTTGTCGCTGGTCAATAGTTCGATCGCCAGTTTTTCGTCCGCTGAGGGGTCCTCGCCTCTCATTCGCGTTCCGGCAACCACTTCACTTTCAAGAAAATCTCCCTTCCGGTAAAAGAGCCGCTCCGGCGTCGCCCCTACAAAGGCGCTCCCCTTTTCAAAATTAAAACAAAAAACGAAACAGTCGTGCGTCGCCGTTTGAAGCTCGGAGGCNAGGTGGATCGGATTGAGTACGTTTCCGAACTTCAGGACGGTCTTCCGAGAGAGAACAAGCTTTTCCAATACTTCACTTCGAATGAGTGAAAGGGCTTCGTCAATTCGAGACTGCCACCCATCAAACGTGGGTGAGTAGCTTGTGGACTGAGCGGCGGGAAAGCCTGCCTTGAAGGGGGTTGGCTGAAACGAGATCTGCTGCACATCGAGTTTCGCCTGCTCGACATCAGCCAAATTGATGATGGTCAATGCGAGCGTGTCTTCCGACACGATGATTCGAGGCAGCATGAATCTTCCGGCCCCGAAACCTTCCCAGTTGGAGGCCGACGCATTGAACGAACAACCACCATAGAACTTTAGGTGTGGATTACCTTTCAAGATGGCCCGGCACTGAGCAACGGACTGCGAGATGTCGCTATCGGCTTTGACTTTGATCTCTGAGGCGATCCCGACACCAGCGGTCACGATGGAGGATGTACGATCGACCCAAGCAACTTTTGCCGACTCTTGGTTTGCATTAAGAAATTCCCAAGCATTCAAACCTGCGTGCGGCATCTTGATTGACAAAGGGAAATCTGCATCGGTCAAGCTTGGGATGAGCGAATTGATTTTTTCCAGAATCGCTGAAGTGAAGCGCGTCTCCTGCTTCGAGCGGACATCAAATTTCATCTCGTTTTCGTTCATTCGACGTCAGAATTTGGACTGGATTTTGTGGAGTTAAGTCAGGACCTTAACTTCGCTAAAAGAGATTGGCAACATGAAAAGAGGATGGGCGCTGAATCTTACCTGTTTTCGTTTTGCATTCGAGTCATCACCACAAAGACCGATTTTAAAGTGACCCGATAACACCTTAAACCCCGAAACAACCATTTACCTTGAATATCGGTCGTCAATCTGTCTTTTGTTTTCTGCCCCAGAAAATCTCGCTGATTGGCTGCTCTTACTGGTTGGATTTTTAAAATAATCCGCGTGGGATACGCGGTCTGTTGGTGCCCGTCACCCCCGTGTGCTGCATTAGCGAGGATTGTCCGGCGAGTTCATTTCCCGACCGCCAACCTCAGCGCACCAGCGGTCGATATACTGAGAGAGCGGGTGATGGTTGGCAGGAGTAAATTGTTTTAAGTGAGAACTTTTAATTGATAAATCCAACTCAGTTACTCCCGTAGGCGTTTAACATAAGGCCGGTCTTTTCGACCACACTCTTTGAATTAGGCCAATCTTTTTTACCGCACTCCGTGCAATGGGATTTAATCTTAAATGAGCCCAACCTAGATGAAGGCCGACGGCGGTTGGCGATTCCCTCTCCCGAGCTTATAAAACAATCTTGAAGCAGCTAAAACTGTACCCTGTGTTGCTTAACTTTGTTTTTTATAAATTAGGAAGAACGATGGCAGAAAAAATTTGTGATTTTGAATTTCATCACATCAATAATACATACAACCGTGATGGCGATACTTTGCGGGTTCACGTCAATTGGAAGACCGATACTGATATTGAAAAGTACGGTGCCGTGATGGGAACACTCACCGTAGAGCACGATATGACTAATCCAAATGCAACAAGTGGTTCTTGCCAGTGGCAGGGAGAAGCGTTTCTTCCAGACGGCAGTCGCGCGATGGGTTGGGCTGAGGGCACCTGGGAAACAACGGGCGACCACGTCTGGACGCTTAAAATGGAAGGTTGGGATAGCCTCTCAGGTAAGATGCAAAGCGAAAGTGTCATGCAACTGGAAACGCTTACGTGGAAAGGCACTTCCTACAAAATCGAATAGCCATTTCGCATCTCACAGCCAGTCTCTAAAGATGCAACTGCTTACAGGCAGACTTGCCAATGCGTCGAAAACGCTCAATCTAAAAATCCTAATCAAGGCGAAGCAAGCCGGTGGGTTTGTTCATTGCCCACCGGCTTTTTTTAGCTGCCAGCGTTTGCCCACCTAATCAGCAGATAACCACCGCACAGCAGAACAACTGTTAGGATCACCTCTTCGACAGACAGATACACCATTCATCACCTCGGGTGGGCCTCAGAGCCTATCCAGATTTTTAATTTATGATGGGGATTTTAAATGGTCGACCGTTTTTAATTCGATCATTCTCCAAACCCTGTCTCGACAAATCCAATCCCGCACGGCCTGAAAGACTCAGCTTTTTTTGTCATAAAACCGCCAGTTAAGTCGCATTTACGGGCCGTTTTAGGGGAGCCCGAGTTATCCGAATGGTAGCATCTAAGATTTTTGTATTTTCGTTAAGGACAATCTCAGGAATAATAAAAGAAAACGTACAACAAAAAGCAAACCTTTGATCACACGCATCGAAAACGGAAAACGGAGGAAACGATGAAAACGGCGCAAGTTTCACTTCTTATTATCTTGTCAACTTTTTTTATCATGCTTCCACCCAATGCATGCTCACAAGAAAGAAATAAGCAACCAGAAGAGCAGCCAGCCGTCTTGCAAAATCCAGATGGTAAAGAACCAAATCAGGAAGAGCTCTCGGGAGTGCAACAAGAATCGTCTGGTCGCCAAGGTACACCGTACGACACCCCAGGCAAAGTTGTTGTCATCGGGCCAGATGGAAAAAAGCTTGAGCTAGACACCTCCGGCGCTGATGGCGTCATCTTGAAACAGACCATTCAGTCGATCACCGAAAACGGTGAACAACAGATGCGCGTTCAAGGCAAGGCTATCATGATTGGTCCCGATGGCACACGGACAGAATTCGACTTAGCCAAACCATTAGAAATGAATCAAGACCTGAATGATTTAGGATTACCAAGTCGACTCGATCGAGTTCAGCGGCTGCTAAAAACCCTCTCGGATAACGCGGAGATAAACAATCTGTTGCCACAGCACCGATTTGCAATGCCCATGCCTTGGCAACCGAAGCGTCGTGACATGGGTGAATTTACAATCGGCCTTAAATGCAGCCGTATCACGGAAGCACTACGACACCATCTAGATTTAAATAATCAAAACGGCTTGATCGTCGACAAGGTTGATGAGAATTCACCGGCTGCTAAAGCCGGGGTTCAGCAGTACGACATCCTGCTCTATGCCGACCAGGAGGATCTGATTTCTGTTCAAAATCTGACCAATGTCGTTACAAAGGCAGGTAACGAAGGGCTCCCTCTTTCATTGAATCTGTTACGCAAAGGAAAAGAGCTGGGCATCGAAGTAGAACCAATAAAGCGACCTACTGACGTACAGAGACTCGGTCGCGGACTATGGAGCCCCATCGCGCCAGATTTAATTATCGGTGGCGAAATAGAATTAGAAGATTTCGACCAACGGATCCAACAGATGAAAGAACAGATGCAAAAACAAATGGAAGAAATGCATGAACAGATGAGGTTATTGCGAGATCAAACGCCAGAAAATGGATCCGACAGATCGGGCTTTTAATGGCCACGCATCCAGAGTTAAAATCCGAATGACTAAATTCGATTCTCATTAAGGATAAAATTTCATGCGATCTTTCGTTTGCTTGCTTTTCTTAGCTTCATCGTCACTGTTCATTTCGGGGTGTGCGAAACCAGAAATATCAAAACTCTTGGAAGAATACGGCGTTCTCTCCGAAGAAATTCGGACAATCGAATTGACCGAGCCAATGGATAAAGCTGCCTTCGATAAAGCGAACGAACGGCAAGATGCCATTCTTGAAGAGATTCTCGAAATCGATCCTGCTGCAACTTTTCCAGACACTGGCCAATCTATCATGGAATGGCAGCTACAACATTCAGATCTCGAAAACCATACGAGCAACGACTTATTTTAGAGAATTAAAAATACTCTACTTTTCTGCAGTCATGCGGCGCCAACGGTTGAATAGAAACCGACACTTCCTCTTCGCTCATCGTTAAGGCTCTTGCCGGGCGGGGGGGCTAGGGGCATGAAAACCGTGAGACCATTTTTTTTTACAATTGGAATGCTAGAGCTAGTCTTAGTTTTTCAACGCGTGGCGGCTGATTCATTGTCCATCGGCCTTTTCTTGTTCTTCAAGTATCTCTTGCTTGCGCTCCTCAGTGAGTCGTCGTTTGAAAACACCAATGGTCTTGATCATCCCGTGGTGATCCAGTTGGTCATGAACCTCTGACCCCTTCACCACAGCTTCTTTTTTAAAACCGAAAACGGATCCCGATGCCATTTCTGTCGTCACTTGTGACCGGCCCCTAAAATTAGATAGGCCCACTAGCTCCCAGCCGTCCCAGCCCATTTCATTCATCATTCTGTCCACCGCATCGCCACTGTCATGAACAGGTAAGACTCGTCGCTTGTATTCCCACTGGTCCATCATCTTCCCTTTATTGCTTCAATTACTTTATCGCCACATCATCCTAAGTAGCAATGCGCCGCCAGCTGCACTTCCAGTCAACCCATATCAAGTAGACGTAAATCAAATAGGTGTAAATCAAGTATACACTCAACGCTCCCCCAACTCGAAGTACGCTTGACTGAACACCGGCCGAAGCATGTTGCCCGTTACCATCGTTTTGTTCCCTACTGCTGTCGGCCGAGTCCCGGGGTTTGCAGCGTCCAAATTCTTTTACGTTTACTTCTGGATCAAGGCATGCTGTAATAAAAAGGACTGATCTGATCGTCGATTCTGAGAAAAGGGGCTAAGGTATGTTGAAACAGCGAGCTGCGTGTGTCGGGGTACTGGTTTGCCTTGGCTTGGTGTGCGTTGCCGGGATGGTCTTATCTCAGCCGCCCCGAGCAGTTGGAGTTGATGCGGAGACTGGCCAGGTTTCAAATCCCGCGTCCGCGATTGATGTCTCGAAGATCTACGGCAAGATTCAGATCGTCGAATCCTTTCCCGATTACAAAGTTCAGGTTGTCGACTCCTTTCCAGATTTAAGAGTTCAAGTCGTCAACTCGTTTCCTGACAAGTCGGGCAAGTGGCAGATCGTCAATTCTTTCCCTGACTTCAAAATTCAAATCGTCGAATCATTTCCGGACTTCAAAATCAAATACGTGAGTTCGTTTCCGGGCGAAGAGTGAATCCACTGACGGCGGCCTTGCCATTACCCCCTTTGAGCCGCTGGCAGGTTGGTTGTGTTATTCGACCGAGCAGTAACGACGTGGGTTTCATCGACCCCGTCTCTTGGGTAATAATGGACGCAAGCCTTTTTTCTTTGGGCGGAAAAACCCACAACCCTAATACCATAGGTTAACGAGCGATATGTTTAGCAAAGATCGACTACTGTTTCAATTGAGTCGGACTCGCGTACTGACACTTCAAATGATGGATCGAATTGATGATGAGCAATGGTTTGAGATGCCGATGGGGGTGACCCACGTCGCCTGGAACGTTGGGCACATCGCCATTGCAGAATATTATCTAGGGCTATTCTTAGTGCGCGGTGCAAAAGACACGGACACCGAGATCATTCCCGAGGCTTACAGTGGTCTGTTCGGATATGGTTCGGAAGTCTCAGCCGACCGGGCAATCTATCCAAGTCCGGATGAACTGCGAGCCGTACTGAATCAGGTGCATGATCAGGTGATGATGGAAACGAGAGAGATGGCTGTCGAGGCGTTGGATGAGCCTTGTACTTTTGACCATCCCGACTTTGATCATCACCCGATCTTCACCACCAAGGGAGGTTCGCTGGAGTGGCTTTCTTACCACGAACACGTACATATCGGTCAAATGGGACTTTTGCGCAGGACGTTTGGCCAGAAGCCGATTGAGTACTTCGAAGAGTCGCGCGCCGGCAAAAAATTCGTATAAACGACAATGCCGTCGATTCCGTAGTGTCTAGCCTAGTTGGGACAATTCTGGCCAGCGGAAGTCATGATTTTACGATCTGCCTGTGGCATACCGCACCTTGGCATGAACGCATCCATCACCTACGGATTCGCCACAACCAGATCAAAGGACAGGTAGACGAACAACCACCTGCCAAGCAGGTCGAAGATTTCACGGTCTCTGCTAAAAGGTCTGGGCCGCCATCAGATAGGGTCACCAAAATGAGGGAGAGTGCGTTCACTCATTCGGGTGGGTTGATCAAGGTCCTCTTACCCGCTGAGGGGAAGTAGCTTACAGAACACGATCGGGATGAGCGAATTTTTTTTGACAGGTCAAGGCTCGGAGGTACGATGAAATTGCCTGCCTCGTTTCCACGTATCTGATTCATTCACGATTGGGAGCTAATGACGATGCGACAATTCTATCTATATCGAATCGGACTACTGAATTATTTATTAGGTTGTTTGGTGATTCCGGTGTTGGTATCCGAGGGATGGAGCCAGGATCAGATCTTTATCGATCCGTTGTACGGAACCGATAAAGTGGTCGTCAACGACATCTATCGGCCCGGCGCCCGACGCGTGGGAGGGACAACCGTCAATTTGCGCTATGACCTGTATCGCCCGGCGACGTTGAGTGGAGGGCCGATTCTTCCAGAAACGCTTCCCGGTATGGTGCTAGTTCACGGTGGTGGTTTTGTGCAGGGGAGCAAGACGAATTCAGGAATCGTCCAGATGGCCGAGTATTTTTCACAGCGGGGTTACGTGGTCGCCTCGATCAATTATCGGTTAATCAACACGGGGAATCCCCTATTGGACCCGGCGGTCGAAGCGGGACCGTTCCCAGTCTTTCCGCCGACCGATCCGAATGACTACAACAATTGGGCCAATAACCCATTCAATTACGGGGCGCGAATCGCCAACGGGGCCAATGCGGCCCATAACGACACGTCTTATTTCGCCAACCAGTTCTTCGGGGATGCGATAGAACTCGGGATCGATATGGATCGCGTCGCATTAGCCGGCAGTTCAGCCGGGGCGATCACATCGCTGATGGCGGGTTACGGAGATCATGCGAATGGACCGCAGAATGATTTTGGAACGGTGATCAGTCTGGCCGGCGCTTTGTACGGCCTCGAATACCTAGTCGATGCGGACGATCCAGCCCTCTGGTTTCAGCACGGCACAAATGATACGACGGTCCCTTACTCAAACGCGGAACGACTGTTAGGTCGAGCGCTCGATGTCGGATTGACCCATACTCTGCATACCCATCAGTCCGGTCATTCGATTTTTGAGCCATTTTTTAATTCTCGTACAGACGCCGGTTTGACGTTCGCCGAAGACAGCACGCGGTTCTTATATAACCAGATGAACTTGGCCGAACTGGCAAGCGTCCCTGAGCCGAGCTGCGTCAGCGTGTTGGGGGCCTTGGCTTTGCCGGCGTTCTTGCTGCGGCGCAGGCGACCGCTTGGTCGCCCTCGCTATCAAACCACCGGGAACAGCTGATGCAGTTTGTCGGAAATCACTCATTGGATTCAAACGAGCATTGCCGGCAACCGGTGCTAGTGGAACGTCAAAGCGATCGAGATTATGTCAATCAATTAATAGCCACCCTTGGGTTGTGAAACCAAGGCAACGGGCCGGTGGGTGGGTTCATTGCCCGTGGGCCTTTTTTCAAAACATTAGCGATATCTCAAACATGTCCCACATCAAAGCAGCCATAATCATTGCGAATCCATACCCCGACCCGAGCCAATAAAAAAACTCGATACACTCTTTTGAACCTATATCTTTCACAATCAAGCCCTCCATTTTTCCACCCGCTATTCGTCGGTAATGTTCGGATCTTGGAAAGATTCCAAGGACGAATTAAAAAGCTAGGGTCAGGCAATGATGTCTGAAATGACGGTTCCCGAAACATCGGTCAGACGGTAATCACGCCCACTGTACCGGTACGTTAATCGTTCATGGTCAAGGCCCATCAAGTGGAGGATGGTGGCATGGAGGTCGTGCACATGCACGCGATCTTCGACCGCTGTTAACCCAAATTCGTCGGTGGCTCCATAGCTGATTCCGCCTTTGACACCTCCTCCGGCCATCCAGGTAGTGAATCCGTAATGATCATGGTCGCGTCCCTTTTGCCCCTCAGATGTCGGAGCCCGCCCGAATTCACCTCCCCAGATGATCAGGGTTTCCTCGAAGAGGCCACGTTGTTTCAGGTCTTTGATCAAGGCTGCAATTCCTTGATCACAGGCCGTCGCGAGTTTGCGATGGCCATCGACGATATTGCCATGGCCCGTATCCCATGCGATATCGTAGCCATCGATGGAGAGTGACAGCTGAACGGTTCGAACCCCTCGTTCAATCAAGCGGCGAGCTAAGAGACAACCTTTGGCATATTCGCTGTCGCCATACATTTCCAGCGTGGATTTGGTTTCCCGGGACGTGTCGAACGCATCGGGAACGGCAAATTGCATTCGGAATGCCATCTCCATGGCCTGAATGCTGGCCTCTAACTGTTGATCACCCTGTTGTCGGTTGAGGTCTAATTGGTTGAGTCGGGCTAAGAGGTCAGCTTGTTTTCGTTGGTCGACTTTGGGGAGCCATTTGTTCTTAAGGTCATCGAGGATGCGTTCGGGTTTCATCTCGTGAATATTAACGTATGTCCCAGTATACGCGCCCGGCAAGAATGCATTACTCCAGTTCGCTAGTTTGTTACGCGGTTGAGCCCGCGGACTCATTGCGATGAATCCAGGTAGATTTTGATTTTCGGTCCCGAGTCCATAAACCATCCATGAGCCCATGCTGGGTCGACTTGGTTGCAAATGTCCCGCATTCATCATCATCATCGCCCCGGCATGCTCAGGGATATCAGTATGCATCGAATGGATGAAGCAAATGTCGTCAACACATTGGGCGGTGTGTGGAAAAATTTCGCTAACATATTTCCCGCTATTGCCATACTGTTTAAACGAATAGGGAGAAGGCATCAGCCCCATTTTTGTATTTCTTAGGGACTTTCGGTCGACACAGTCGGGACGCTCGCCGGCGTGCTTGGCAATGTTGGGTTTGTAGTCAAAAGTGTCAACTTGCGAGGGTCCTCCCGGCATAAATAGCTGAATGACGTGTTTTGCTTTTGGAGCAAAATGCGGCGCTTTGGGTGCCAGCGGTGAGGGGTCCAGGCTTGTGGGCGCGAACTGACCACCTAGCAGATCTGTTTGCGAGAGAACGCCGGCGAGTCCCATGGTGCCAAAGCCTGCACCCATTTTTCGTAATGCGTCACGCCGAGTCAGGGATGGAATGGGGTTGCGATGGAACATGCAATGGACCTGTATTGGGTTGCTTTAGCAGGGGGAGGTTTAGTAGGGAGATTTACCTGATGTACATGAACTCATTTGCACTCAAGAGGACCTGGGCGTAACGATCCCAGTTCGGTAAGTGGTCTGTATTTTGGTCGGTTTTAATAAATTGCAAACCCATTTCAATTTCTTCGGGGGTCGGTTCGCGTTGGTAGAGCCAGCGATAAGCCAATTTAATTTTTTCCGTTTCCAAATTGCCTGACTCGTTATTAGCGACTGACTTATTGAGTTGACGTGCAAGTGATTTTGCTCGCGCCATCATGAAATCACTATTCAAAAGAAAAAGAAATTGTTGTGGAACAATACTATTTGGGCGTTGGGCGACGGTCGCTCGCATGAGTGGAAAGTCAAACCGCCGAAGAAAACGATCGGATTCGTAGACATCGCCGTTGCGACTTACTTTAGCGTAGAGCGTCCGGCGTTTATTGTTGGTTGTGTCCGGCAAGGAGGGTCCGCCAGCTTGCATGTCGAGCTCGCCGGTGACCGCTAAAAGCGAATCTCGAAACGACTCAATATCCATGCGGCGCGGTGACATCCGCCACAACAAACGGTTGTCACCGTCGCGACGAAATGATTCTTGATTGTTTTCACTACTTAATTGATACGTTTGCGAATTCATGATCTTTCGATGAAGCGATTTCAAGGACCAGCCGTCAGCAACGAATTCGCTTGCCAGCCAATCAAGCAGTTTTGGGTGTGTTGGTTTTTCTCCCAGTGTTCCAAAATTGCTAGGTGTCGAAACCAATCCAGCTCCGAAATGATGCATCCAAATTCGGTTCACAAAGACGCGTGTGGTAAGCGGGTTTTCCGGGTGAACGATCGCATCAGCGAGTTCGATTCGTCCGCTTCCGTTTTGATACGTTTCGGTGTTTCCAGCTGTAATTAAACGCAGGAATCGCCGAGGGGCGACGACCCCAGTTTTTCGCAAATTACCACGAATGGCAACTTTCATATCTGCATTGCCCGTATCGCGGAGAGAATGTGCAGTTTCATACCCCGGAGGCGGATCTGCGAGCAGTGCTGCTAGGTTAGGAATCCACTGATCAAGACTTTCCTGTTCATCTAGCGTTGGCTCCCGCTTTTCCTGTCGGAGTTTGTTTTTTAACGGGTTGATTTTTTTATTGAGTGCATCGACTTCCTGTCGGTGCTGATTAAATCGATTAACGATTTCCACTGGCGCTAAGGGGAGATCATGTACGGCTGTGTTGTTAAAGATGCCGGCAAGCGAGTAGTAATCTATTTGTGGAATTGGATCGAACTTGTGATCGTGACATCGCGCGCAAGATCCTGTGATTCCCATGAGTCCGCGGGTGAGAGTATCAACTCGATCATCCAGAGTTTCGCCTCTTGCTTGTGCGACACTATCGGGATCACCGCCGTCGGATTGATAGGTTGGCCCCAATGCAAAAAATCCAGTTGCGATGGCCTGATCGCCTTGCGCGAGAAGATCACCGGCAATTTGAAGCCTTATAAATTCGTTGATAGGCAGGTCTTTGTTGAACGACTCAACCACCCAGTCGCGAAAACGCCAAGCTTGATCTAGCGGTTTATTGTCCATAAAGCCGCCCCGGCCATCACTGAATCGGGCGACATCCAACCAGTGCCTTGCCCAGCGTTGGCCGTACTGCGGGGTCGCTAATAATTCGTCGACCAAGGTTGCTACCGCGCGGGGGTGATCCTCGGCTGCGGATAAAATGAACGCATCCACTTGAGCGGGAGTGGGTAGGACGCCGACCAGGTCGTTGTAGATTCGCCGCACGAGGATTGCGGGACTTGCCAAGGAGTTTGGCGTTAAGTTTGCAGCGCTCCGTTTGGCAGAGACAAATTGGTCAATCGGACTCAGGCTGGAGGCTGGCGTTGTATCGAGCGGTGAGGGACGCTTTATCGGTTGCCAAGCCCAATGGTCTTTCCGTGCCGCCTCCCAATCAAAGCTAGACCAGTCCGTTTTTTCAGACGGCGGACGAGTTCCAGGTGTCGAGGTTACCCTTGGCCACGGCGCTCCCATTTCAACCCACTGGGTGAGCGCAGCAATTTGTTCTGCCTTGAGTTTGCCATCGGGAGGCATTTCCATGGAGGTGTAGTTCACCGAATCGATCAACAGGCTATCACTCGCGTGCCCCGGTGAGATTGCAGCCCCTGAGTCGCCGCCGGTAATCAATCCAAGTCGACTGTCGACGTACAGGCCACCCCGCAGTTCCGGCGCGTCGGTACTGTGACAGTGATAGCATTTCTCGACGAGCAGTGGACGTATTTTGGTCTCAAAAAATTCAATCTGTTCGGCTGAAAAATTTGCCGCCGCTTCGACCACCTCTTGCCCCAGGGCTTGGCATGCAAGTGTGCTAATTCCAAGGAAAGAGACCAGGAAGGTTCTTTGAATCATGGCAGATGGTAATCGATATTTCTGACTCATGGTGCTCAAGTTCGTAAGGTCAAAAAATGAACGAAAAGGCATCGAAAAGGCAGCGTCGTTTCACCGGTGACTTACTCTATGACTTGGTTATAGCCTAAAGAAAATAATTGTCGAGGAAATTGGATTCCTGTTAGATCGTTTTCGGAATGGTTATCGGCCCGGTGGATAAACAGGACCCAGACCTAACAGCCAAGTGAGACCGTGAGAGATATGGGATCCTGCTGTGATCTTTTGAAGGCTTGAAAACACTGATTGCAGACGGCGGGTTTGGACAGCCAGCTGCCGGTAGAGAACGTTTAGCCAGTGATTTCAGTTGATTCCATCGCCCCTATGGAGGGTTCGAAATCAATGCCAAAAACTCTGAAAGGCTCTGAACCACATAGCTTGGTGATGCGACCCGCAACATCGCTTCGGTCTGAGCCCCGGTCGTAATCCCAAAGGTGAGCCCGCATTCGGCGTTCTTGCCCTCCACGATGTCAATCTGAGAGTCACCAATTTTGACAACCGCTTCAGCGTTTGCGACACCTGTTCGTTTCATCGCCAGCTGGATCATTTCAGGACCCGGTCGTCCCTTGCTCACGTCGCTGGCGGTGACTAATCCATCAATGTTTCCGCCGATTGACCATCCGATCTTGTCGATCAACTTTTCAGCGGTCGAACGGTCATAACCGGTATTGAGAACCACCTTGATACCGCGTGCCCGAAGTGCTGAAAAGACGTCGAACCGCGCCGGCGGATTGCGTCCTCGGCCATGAAATCATTGGAACGATTGACGCGTGGGGTGGCGAGCCCCCGCGAGATGTCGAAGGTCGCGAACTAGCGGTGGGGCAACGTGTCACCTGGGCGATGGCTGTAGGGTGCGGCGATTGCTTTTTTTGCAACAACCACTTGCCTCAAAAGTGTGAACGGCTTTTTAAGTATGGACATCAGGCTCCAACGGGAGACGTTCCAACCGGCGGGTTAAGTCAATACTGCATGTTGGCTCCTGGCACACCCATCTTTCGGATTCCTGATTCCCTTTCGGATGCAGTGGCATGTCCCGCCAACTGCGCGACAGCGACGGTCTCCGCCGCGCTTCGTTTGATCACAGAAACGCATACTATTCAGAACTGCTCGGCACTTGTCGTTGGTGCTGGCATACTCGGCTTGACCGCTGTAGCTCAGCTCTCTGTTGCCGGGGCAAGCCAAATTCTGTTAGCCGATCCAGATTCGAAGCGTCTGGAACTTGGTCGTTCGTTTGGAGCGACCCAGTGCATTGACTCCAGCGACGCGAACTCGCTTTCAACTGCGATTGACTTGGAGACCGAAGAACGTGGCGTCGACATTGCTTTGGATTTTGCGGGTGTGCTTCCGGCTGTGGAAACCGCGTTGACATCCGCTCGCGTAGGTGGATGTGTTTTACTCGCAGGTTCAGTTTTTCCGATGGACGAACTCGGTATCTCACCCGAAACGATCGTGCGTAGAATGCTAACGATTCGAGGGCTCCATAACTATGGTCCTGCCGATCTGAAGCTGGCATTGAGATTTCTCGAACGCAACCAAACTCGATTTCCATTTCACAAACTGGTGACGGCAACGTTTTCACTAGATCAAGCGCAAAAAGCATTCGAAGCGGGTAGAGACCTGCGACCCATTCGGGTAGCTGTCACCCAAGAAGGCTGATGGCAAGCTATGGTTGAAGATTGCTGAGCTTTTCTTCATATCTCCATGTCTCGGCCTCGATGCCGGCATTCTCTTGCATTAGTTGGATGCGTTCTTCGCGGAACTTATCCCAAGCACCCTCACCGTGAACTTTGTTGAACTCTTGTTTTCGCAGTTCAGGCGACGGTAAATCGCTCATCTTGTCAAAAGCATAGGTATGGGTCATCGTCATGATGTCACCCCCATCAATAATTCTTGAAACAAAGAAGTTAACTGAGAGGTCCATTTGCTTGTATACCTCGATCATTTTGCTTTCGTTGGCTAAATACCGCTCAAACATCCCGGGCTTCAATCGCCATGAAAAGTGTTTGAAAAACTTAGGCGTTTGGGATGCATCCATGTGCGTCACTTGCAGGTCTGTGATCATCTGCCTAATCACTCGGTTCCCCGACGACTTTTGCAGCGGTGTGATATTCTCTTGCCAGTAGGCCGCCTGTGGAAGATCTGCAGTCACTGCCATGCCTTGGACCGCATGTTTTGGGTTCGAGTAGAGCTCTGCCGTCGTAACAAAACCTCTCGCGTATTGGTTTGTTCGTTTGCCAGACATAATGAGCCAAGTCCCGTAGCGAGCTGGGTCATCGGACATACCGAACTTCGCATTCTTTTCGGCGACTCTCTCCCTCCACTCAGCGACATTTTCGGGCGCAACTTCAATAAACCGACAGACAAAAAGAGGTGCTTCATCTGCGGATGTTTGCGCGGCTTGCCCTTCAACCGACTGGGCTTGAGCGCTCATTCCGAGCTGAAGGGTGGCGGCAACCATCAAGCCGCAAAGCTGCCAACGGCTCAGGTGTGTACTTGTTCGAAACATTTTGCTTTACCCCGCGCTATCTGTAATTACCAGAAAGAAAAGCCCGAGCGTCAACTTTTGCGACCCGTGGTAGGAACACTTTGAGGGCTGAGGCGACTGAGGGCTTTTTTAACGAAAAATGTCTATAATACAACTAGATCAGTACACATAAAAACTAAAACCGTCGGGGATTCTTCAATCACGTACTTTCTCCACAAAAAAAAATTTTATTAAAGAAGTAAACAACGCCCGTAAAGAACGGGTAATGGTACGCTGGCTAATCTACATCAATGTTGTGGCGGGTTTATCTATGGCAAACCGAAAAGAGCTAACTGCAGAAGAACTGCGGCAGCTCGCCGACAAAATCCGTTTTGTCGCGAAAACCTTTGGCTCCGTGGCTGACGAAATGGACAACAGGAAGCTGCAGTCTTTAAGTATCAAAGGTATCGATACGCTGCAAAAAGTGCTTATTCCTAGGCTAAACGGAAGCCTAGCCAGCGCAATGCGTGCAATCGCAGAGGCCGATGCGAGCGACGAATCGACTGCTCTGTGATGGCGACACTCGCCTTGCGCGTTTAACCGCGCAATAGGTAGCCTTCATCGTCGCAAGTCGGGCGGCTTCTGGTAAGCGTTTACACCAAGCATCGCCTGCAACGGGCGCTAGTGGAGCGTCAGAGGGATCTTGATTAGGTCAAACAACAGATGGCCGCCCTTGGATTGTGAAACCAAGGCAACGGCCCGGTGGGTTGGTTCATTGCCCGCCTGCTTTTTTAATTTTTTCTTCAGGGGCTTTTTTGGACCCTGACTCCTGTTGAAGACTCAGCCACGCACCCAGCCAAAGTAAACCTAGAAAAAAAGCCGGCATCAAGATTGAATCGTTATACGTAAGGTGAGCGACGATCGCTCCACCCCAATATGCCGTTGACATCAGCAGTCCAAATCTCTGAAACGGCTGTTTCATCATCAGCAGTAGCCCACAAGCTATCGCTAAGTAACTAATGGTGGTTTTGTATTGATCTAATCGAGCTTTTCTCAGTCCTTCCAGCATGTCTTCGGCGCCCACTCCAATCAGTTTTAAGGTACCCGCCAGAATCAATACGATGGCCACTAGGGTAATGAGAGCTCGGCCCGTTAGCTGGGACACTCTGATTTGTTTCTCGGTCATTCTGTCGTTTCCAAGGGGGCGGGGTGTCTTCCTATGGCTGTGCGACGCCCGGTATCTAAATTCTAACGTGGGGAGACCGGGTCGACAAAGCCGAAGAAACTGGGCGAATTTTTTGACTGACATGGGTTAACACATGGCACTTTGTCCGGTAAATGAGGATCGTGCAATCCATGTTGACGATCTACATCGACTGAGACACCATGAAAATAACGTCGCTCATCGCCATCTGTACCTTACTACTGACGTCCAACTTAGTTGGTGACACGGTACAAAATGGCAGGATCTTTACCATCACCGAAGGCGTCGATTTTGAGATTGGCAATGCGGGCGCCAGCGACTTCCTGTTCAACTGGTCAGACCCTGATGGTGATACGTTCGCGGGGGAGGCAGATCCTACGCTGATCTTGAAAGCGGGCGAACTTTACACATTCGTCCGGACTTCTCCTGCCCATCCCTTCATCATTATGGACGAGACGGCTGGTTCCTTCATGAGTGGAACAGATGGGCAGTATTTTAGAACGACGACAAACGGATCCCTGTTAGACAATGCGACATTGAAACCGATTGAAGATTTCACTGCAGATCCGTTCCCATCGGGAGACACCATCGAGTGGCGACCGTCGATGGGAGACTATTGGTACACATGCCGCGTTGCCTCCCATACAGGCATGGCGGGCCGCATCTCTGTCGTTCCGGAACCGGCAGCGGCCAGTCTCCTGACGATTGCTACTGTACTACTGCTTGGCCGGCGTCGCCGTGATTCTTGAGGCTAAAATCATCATGGCGGGGCTTCTGTGTGGCCAGCTAAGATAAGCACGCGCTTAAACATGCGTAACACCAAGCATCGCCTGCAACGGGCGCTAGTGGAGCGACTGAGATGAGAAGAGTTGCAGCACTTCTTCGTCGGTCAAACCCCTTGGTAATTGCGAGCGACTTACCTAGTAGTCTTTACACTGAAAAATCAGGCAGGCGAAAAACAGCATGATCGCCATGAATCCAATGCCGCTCTTGAGCGGGCCCCAGGGGTCCGCTTGCTCGACCATATCTCGCAGATCCACGTCTTCACCCTGAGTCGAACCATCCGTTGCAGAAAGATGCGTCACCAGTTTGTAGAACTCACCCGGCTTGGGGCAAACTCGATAAAACGGAGCGAGTACATAGCGGTAGGTCTTGCTCAACCAGTCGCCAGCTGGGGAGAGCTGCTCTTCATTTGAGCCACTTGATAAATTGACACGCGTCACCCGATCCGTTCGGTCGGCAATCCATAGTTGATCATCGCCCCCAAAGGCAACCGATGAGATCGTCCCCTGTCCCGGCACCTTTGCCTTGTTCATTTGAGCGTCATTTTGTCGATCCAGAATCCATAACTCTCGATTGCGATACAACATCGCAAACCAGCGTCCATCTGGCGAACCTTGCACGCTGTTGACCGGTGATTTCGTCTCGGGAGAATACTCATTTAACTCAACCAGCCTGTCTGCATCGACCGTCACCACCAAGCCATTGCCAAAGACAAGCATGATCGTATCCCCTTGATATTCAATGGTGCAGCTCATCCGGTCGCTGAAATCGAGATTGATATCCAACGAAGCGTATCGCTGGTAACCCTGTTCATTGCGCTTGAAGAGCGTGACGGTTCCTCGATCATAAACAGCAATTTGACCGTTTTTTTGATTCACCGAAACGTACCCTTTGGAACGCACATCGACAGCAACTTGAGGTCCCACTCGATTAAAGAAACTTTGAGGCTTGCCGGCGGTCTTAACCGCTGTTGGCTGCTCATCCTCTGCCCCCGGCAGGCTGGGCTCGGATCCCTGCTGCGCTGACTGATCTTGCAAAAACGAATCTAACGCAGCTTGGTCAAGTTCATAAAACCCTTCCCCTGAAATCGCCAGCACGCGACCCTCAGCCAGAGACAGCCGGGTCACGCCTGGCGGGTATTTCCCCGCTTCGACAAACTTCATTTTCGTGGCATCCGCAACATACATCTTGCGAGCCCTACCGGGACGTAACTCTTCCATACTCAGCCTCGTACCCAATAGCTGATTCGTCGCGGGATTCAACAGCGGACCCACCGGTTTGGGAAACCCTTCTGTGCCGAACATCGTCCCAATACTCAAACCGACCTGCTCCTCGGGTTTTAAGGCAGGTTCCAGCTTCGCCTGCCACGTTGCGTCAGACGCATTCCAAACCGAACCCGTTTGCAACACACCAACCGTCATCACCTCATCGGCGAGGGGGACCACATCACTGATGGCCACGCTCTTCTGTCGCGCGTCGGCTAGGTTGAACAAGAACCCGATGCCAAAACAAAATGCCCAGAACAACAGGGTCAAAATGACCGATACCGTCGGACTCCGATACAACAGGCCCACGATGGCTGAAACCGAAAAATAGATGGCAAAGACCAGGATGTAGAGCGGTATGCTCAACAGAATTCCGCGATCCCAAACGTCCAGCGCTAGGCCCATCCACAACCAAACGCCAAAAAACAGGTAGCCTGCGCAAAGTGCAATGAACGCGCACCCGCCGATGAACTTGGAAAGGTACAGAGCCCATCTGAAAATCGGTTTACTAAGCAATAGGTTCAACGAACCGGGCTCGAACATATCGGGAATCATGTTAGCGGTTACCACGATCGCGATTAACAAACCAATCGACATCACGAACTTGTCAAAGTAAAACGGGATGACCGAAGTCAGTGTTTGAGAAAACGCTTGATGAGATCGATACACCTGCGACAAAATATCAACTCGCCAAAACCCATAGTAAAAATCAAGGGCGGTTTCACCCTGAGTCACCTCGGGTGACAAAGCGGTCGATAACAACAATCGATTGAAGCGTCGCTGGCGATCTGGTGACAACGAGGCGAGGCCCCGTTCCATCAAATCCTCGGCCTCGGTCGGTAGGGGACGGTTCGCCCAGTCTTCTTCGCGATAAAAACTTGGGTCCTCGATGATCTCGTTGAGCGCATCGATGAATTCACCGTATTGGCGATTCCTTCTTCTTGTTTTTGCGGAGGGCCCCGGCCCTCGATCTTGCTCGTCGACTTCCTCGTCAGCTTGCTCTTCGCCTTCTTCATCAACTTCATCCCCCGCATCACCCTGGACGAGATCCGGCAGCGTACTCTGGATTTTTTTAGGCAACAAGTTCCAGATGCGGGCAATCGGTTTTTCATCCGCTTGGTCCTGTCGATTGACGAGCCGGTCGATAATTTTACCGGGATCATTGACATTATTTCGACCTTGATTCGGCCCCCGCCACTCCCAGTTCAATTGCCACTCCGCTGTTTCTCTCACATGAAACGGGGCAATGGCAACCAATAATAAAGTGATCACAAATAGCAGGACGAACAGAACTCGAGAGGCGAGTGCCGCACGGAATGAGTCTTTGATAATAGCCAAATAAGGGCGCATAAAACTTCCTGTTAGGTTTTTGCTTTGGAGTCTTTTACGATTTCCAAAAACGCGTCTTCTAGGGAGACCTGATTCCGCACTAGCTCGACAACACTGACGTCATTCTTTCGCAGCGCATCCATCAGTTGATCCGTCGCGGCTTGGTCCGCAGACTGAACCCGCACTGAAAATTCGTTTTCGCCCGGCTGACTCAGAATTTCAAAGGCTCGCCCTTGAAAACTTTGGTTCACCGCATTCGGGTCGCCCAAGACCGTGATGTCCACACTGGCTGCACTGTCGGCCTGTCCCGCGAGGCCTTCGACAAAGCTGCCGATCTCATCGACCGCTCCGCTGTAACGCAAATGGCCACGGTCCAAAATAGCAACGCGTTTACAAATCATCTCGACTTCATGCAAAAGGTGACTGTTAAGAAAAATGGTCACACCCTTATCCGCCAGCTTGTGAATGATATCCCGCATCTCTGCCCGAGCTCCGGGGTCGAGGCCGTCTGTGGGTTCGTCGAGAACAACCAGCTGGGGCTCATGCAAGAGTGTCTGCGCCAGACCCAACCGCTGCAACATCCCTTTGGAATATTGCCTGCAACGATCTTTGGCGCGATCTGCAAGGCCCACTAGCTCGAGTAATTCATCCCGCTTTTGACGCACCACTCGGTTCGAGACATTGCTTAAATTCCCGTAGCACTCCAAGGCGGTGTAGGCGTTCATGTGTGGCGGGATTCGCAAGTGTTCCGGCAGATATCCCACCATGCGCCGGCCGGCCCGACTTCCGGCCGGGTACCCCATCATCGAAGCCCGACCCCCGGTCTTTGAGATAATGCCCAGCATGATTTTTAGGAAGGTCGTTTTGCCGGCGCCATTAGGGCCAAGCAACCCGTAGATTTCACCCCGTTTCACCTCAAAGGAGACCTCGCTCAACGCTTTGAATCGTTTGCGAAAGATGAGACCTTCGGAGTAGGTTTTGCTAAGTGATTCAACCTGAATCGCGGGAGATTCGATCATTCGTAAGATGCCATGGTCAAATAAAGTGGAGTCCATTACCGCTGGCTTTCCGCTGACCCAAACGAGTCCGATGGAAAACCGTAGCGGAAGGCCTAGCCTTCGCCGGCGTTTTGCCCGATTATAGACAGTAACGGGCCTGCTTAATATCGCTGCTGTCCAAAAGAATACCTTCAAGTTGGTTACCCGGTTTCAGAGAATCCGATCAGGCCCATGGCACTTCACAACGACGATCATTCGGATTCCCCACTAAAACCTGATGGGGATCACCAGACAGATGAGCAACAAACCCTGCTGTTCGAGTCATCTCCCTATGGCAATCTCGATGCAATGGTTCAGCACGACGACCATTCGGTCTATTTTTACCTGAACGGTCCCAGCCCATTTGGAACGCGGGCCTGTTGGGTGCGAAACCTTGAAACCGGGCCCTATATTCTAGATACCGAGGCGATGAAGCGTGGCCAAACTCCGATGATGCCGCGCACTCACTGCACCACACCCTTGGCGCTCCCGCTTCCAGATCCGGAAACGCTAAACGTTATCTGGCTGGAGGAAGGTAATGGCGCGGCATTACTGGAAAATAATCAGGCCATTGCATTCATTCCACCTTGGAGCGGAGTGGACGGATTTCATGGTTATGCGGCGGCCTGCTCCGCAGAAAATGAACTTTGCTGGCCAATGCCACCCACGGCCCAACTGCACCAACGGTTGGCGCGATCCGCCGAATTCTGGCTCTCTTTTCAGGATGAAACCGACAATCTCTTCCAGCAATTACAGCGCCAGTTGCTACACCTTTTCAATGAACGGTTCGGAACGGAGACACCAGGCAATTACTTTTCGATTGATGGGGGCGAATTCCCACCGCGAGGGCTCTCGCTGTATGCGGGCGACCAAGGGATTGTTGGAACCACAATCGGGATGTCGCTGTGCCCTCAGCCTAACGTCGAGTTGAATGCTGAAACACCCGCTGCCTTTCGACGCGTTGAGCTCGGATTGCAATTCAAAACAGCACGAAATCTGGAAGCATTCGAGCCGGTGTGGCAAGCCTTGGGAGGCCTAGCCGCTTACCCATGGCAACGACTGACCTGGCTCGGCTCAGGCCACACGGTCCCATTCAACGCATTTGCCGAGCTACTGGGAAAAGAATATCGATACGCCTTGCTGGTCAGCGATCAACAACAGCCGCAACCCGTCGACCTACCACCATTCCGAGGTGATCCCACCAATCTGCTGTGGCTGGTACCGATCACCGAAACGCAACGTGAGCAACTGGCTAGTGGCGATCTTGCAATCAGCGACATCAACACCAACGCATGCATCGAAGCTTGACCGTCAATCAGATATCAAAATCGAGGCGATCCACTTAGGGCAACGAGGCGGGAGCGGCCGTCCAAAGGGGCAACCGGCTGCGATCCGATACGACCACACCCCCCGGCTTTTCAATGGTGACTGCGAATAAAACCGGTTCATTGCCAACATGAAGTTTGGCATTGATCGGAATGTATTCATCCGACTTCGTAATGTTGAAGACGCCACCGTCGATCGGATGTGCTTGGTCGCCCGACTCGAAAATCCACAGCTGGTACTGCTCCTGCAAGGGATCATTCACGGGCAAGCCTGTGAATCGCATGACACCACGTTGAGCCGATTGATCCCAAACGAGATCACCCGTTGCACCCAATCCGGTCTCGTCCGCATCATTCGGACCTCGATACCAAGTCGGTCGGCTGTAGGACTGCCCCAGTTCGGCGCCGAGTCTCTGGTACTCCTGTTGCGCGCTGACCGGAAGCACTTGGGCGACCCCCGATCCCGCCTGATTGGGAACGGGCTCCATGATTCCGTCAAGATTCACAAGCAAGATGACCACACAAGCCGCCGCAACCAAGAAGCTGGCCACCTCGCGCCATCTCGGAGCGGTCGTCAGAATCCGCCGCCGCTCAACCCTGTTACTAGCGGGTACCGCGGATGAGTGACCTTGATTACCGGGCAATTGGTCTAATTCCCGACCGGCCGAAACCAATAGTCGATCACGCAATGCCCGGGGCATTCCAACTTGAGCCTGCTCGTAAAACGCTAGATCGGCCGCGGCAGCGGCAAGTTCGAACATATCTGCCTCACTCGGACTTCGCCCCTCAGAGCCGTATTGTTCGAGCTCACTCCATTCTGACGGGGCCAAGCCTACCGTTGCATTGTCTACTAATAGCTCGATCAGCCGTACGTTGCGGTCAGGGTGCATCATGATTCGGCCCCTTCGCGATAAGTCTCTTGGGCGTCAATCAAACGTGACGCGGGATGTAACGACTGACGTAGCTTTAATAATCCACGCCGGATATGTGTTTTCACAGTTCCCAACGAAAGGCCAGTCGCCTCGGAAATCCGCGTGTGCGTCATCCCGTCATAAATCGACATACGAATCACCTTCCGTTGATCCTCCGGCAGTTCGTCAAGCAACTTTGCAGCCTTGGCCGCTTCGTCCTTTAACTCGGCCTGCTCGGGACCACTACGTTCTTTTGAGTCCATCCGCTCAAACTCATACTCACTCGGCGTTGGCCAGGATTTACGACGGCTGATATCGATTAATCTTCGACGGGCGATCATGGCGACAAATGTTTTTTCCGCAGCCACTTTAGGATCAAACCTCTCGGCTGATTTCCAAAGATGGACAAAAATATCCTGGACCGCATCTTCGGCGGCCTGAACATCCGGAGAAAATCGTCGCGCCAAAGACCAAACCAATCCCCCGTACTGATTGATACAATCAGCGACCGCGGCAGATTGACCGGAGGCGACGCGATGCAAAATCGGAGGTTCGGCCGGCAAAGAGCTTCGTCCTTGACGTAGGGGATTCGGATAGTTAAGTGCGATGGACAACCTAAACTACCATAAGTTAGGGGTTACAAAAACGCGTCGCCCAAAATTTGGGCGACGTCGATAAAATCATGTTTTCGAAAGTCTCGAAGCCTACTATTTAGGCATGATCACTGTGTCGATGACGTGAATGACGCCGTTGGCACACTCAATGTCGGTGGCTACCACTTTGGCACCATCAACCATGACGTTTCCGTCTTTTGTCATGATCGCAACATTCGAGCCTTGAGCCGTTTTCGCTGAATCCAGATTCACGACGTCTGCAGCCATGACTTTTCCGGGGACCACGTGGTAAGTCAGTATCGCGGTTAATTTGCCTTTGTTTTCTGGCTTGAGCAAATCTGCGATGGCGGCTTTGGGCAGCTTAGCAAAGGCGTCGTCGGTAGGAGCAAATACAGTGAAGGGACCGTCTCCCTTCAGTGTGTCAACCAAGCCGGCCGCTTTGACAGCAGCAACCAGTGTGTTGAAGCTTCCGGCACCAACAGCCGTGTCGACAATGTCCTTCGGTGCTGGTGGCATCAGAACCGTATCAATCACGTGGATCACGCCATTGCTGCACATGATGTCTGTTTTGAGCACCTTGGCGTTATTGATCATCACCCCTTTGTCTGAAACCTTCACGTTGACATCAGCGCCCTCTACCGTCTTGGCTTTCTTCACCTTCACTACGTCGGCGGCTGTCACTTTGCCAGGCACCACGTGGTAGGTCAGGATCGCAGCCAGTTTCTCTTTGTTTTCGGGCTTGAGAAGATCAGCGATCGCTGCTTTGGGAATCTTTGCAAATGCTTCGTCAGTCGGAGCAAAAACAGTTAAAGGACCTTTACTCTGAAGTGTTTCGACCAACCCTGCGGCTTTGGCCGCTGCGACCAATGTCTTGAAACTACCGGCGCCCACGGCGGTCGCGACGATATCCTGCTCTTGAGAGGCGGAGGTCGACGCGAAAGAAGCATTTTGTTGTTTTTTACACTGCTGGGCGAAAGCCATGTTGGCCGTTGCCAAAATCGCCAAGATTGCCAATGTCAGGGTCATTTTCTTCATTTTGTTCTCTCTTGTTTAAAACGTTGTGTGTTTCACTAATTCGTTTTGAATTGATGGTTTTTTCAGCTGATAAAGGAGTTTTCGCAGCGTTTCCCCAATTGGATTCAACCGATAAAAAAATTTCTGCGAATTTAACAAGCCTATTCATTGCCTAGATGGGTTCGCGGAACTCTTCGCTGCTCCGGCTTTCCCTTTAAGGCCGTTCTTTTCAGTCGGAACAATCGAGACTACTTCCTGATGCCCAACAACACTGACTCCAGCTGCTTGGCTGCCGACAGCTGGCCTCAAATCGACTTTGCCTGGGTGGCAGCGTCAAATGATCCCGGGATCTGGGAGAAAATCGTCGAACGATACTCTCGGTTGATTGACTACTGGGGATTGAAATACGGCGTTCCCTATCTGGAGCTGGATAACCTTCGACAAGAAGTTTTTACCCGGCTGTCCCGGTCGGTAGGCCGTTTCCACCCCCACGATGGGGAGCGATCGTTCTTACCCTTCTTCAAGACGATCACTCGCAATCAGATCGTCTCCGAATTTCGGAAAAATGACCTGCAGATGCGCTGCCGCGCAACGGATCACGAAACACTAGCCTCGATCCCGCAGAAAAACAGTTCTGTAGACCAGACTGATGTATCAGAAGAAAAAGCAGCGATTTACAAACAGGTCATGGCTTTGATTTCCAAGAATTAACCAAAACAACACGTCTTGATCAACAACACGTCTCGATCTTTACTGAATACGTCATCCAACAGCGTCAACCTTCGGATATTGCCGAGGAACTTGGCGTCTCGACCAATGTGGTTTACCAAGTCCGCGCGCGAATACTGAATGATCTGCGTGTTCAATTTGGAGACGAAGCGGCACCCTAACTCGATGGTCAGATTAGCCCGCCAGCTCACTCGACGAGCGCTTCACCAGCCCGAAGACAAACAGAGCGGTTTTATCTCTCCATTTGCAGTTCCTGATCTGGGCTGTTATTTTGAGGTGCTCAGTCAAATCTGAATGACCCATCAACTTTTACCCCGCTGAATGAGTGAAAAAATGAATCTCCCTTTGCAATCCACCCGCTGTCTGACTTACCTCATCGTGTGCGGGCTAACGGTGATAACCAACACAACGATGGCTCAGGATAAGGTGACAGCCGAAGACGTCATCAAAATGCACATTAAACAACTCGGGGGTGAGGAAAAGCTGAAATCGATCAAAACGATCGAGACCCAATCGGTCATGCTCCTTCCGGGGCCCACCGGTGACATGGAAGCTGAGGTGGATCAAATTCAGGACGGTAATAAATTTCTGATGGTTATGAATCTCCCCGGTTTGGGCGAAATTCAGCAAGGATCTGATGGAAAACACTTCTGGACGGTCAACCCATTTCAGGGTGACAAACTCATGGATAAGGAAGAGATGGCAATGGCGAAAGAGCAATTCTCCAGCCCTTTCCCAGCCCTCCAGTGGCTGAAAGGATATGACGGAAAAATCACCATGAAAGGTGAAGAAGACGTGGATGGGACTCAGTGCTACAAACTGGAATTCGCCCCCTCGGCGGGTACCCCCATGACTCGCTTTTTCGCCGTCGACTCGGGAAAAATGCTCCGCATGGATGCCGTTCAAAAAGGACCGGCCGGCGAAGTGAAGGTCGAAGTCTATCCTTCTGATTTCAAAGAGGTCGACGGCATTTCAGTCCCCTTCAAACAGGTCACCTCGATGGAGCAAGGAGAGCTAACTATGGAAGTGGACTCGATCAAGTTCAACGAGGAAATCAGCGCCAGTAAATTCAAATTACCAACCTCCATTCAAAAACTGGTGGATGATAAGTAAATGCGAACTTCTGGATCCCGAATCGGCAGAGTGATTCACCAAGGCGGAGCTTGCTGCGTTCGTTTTTGGCTTAGCGGGACACGAGCGGTTTACCGCTCGTCACTCAGACGATGAATCGTATTGTGAATCTTACCGCGGACCACTGTTCCTTCGGTGGACTCAAGCGAATAGACAATCTCCATCCCCCATGTCGGCTTGATTTCCGGCACGGTCAAACGAACGGTTCGTCCATCTTGGGATAAATCCGCTCGGTCAACCGTCAATCGTTGCTCGTTGTAATGTTGTGAGCCGTAATTTTTAGTTCGTTTCAAATCCCATGTTTTGATAGCGTAGTTCGACACGTCCATTGCGGACTCGCGGTTCACCGGTTCGGTCAGTGTAATCTCTACGCCATCGGTATGAGCTCGCAAACCCACCGGCAAGTGCGAGGGCTTTCCCGTCGCTCGCACTCGATACATCCCACCAGGCTGATGCTGGTCACCCGCCCAAGCAAACATCCCGCAGCAATATAGATTTTGATCCTCATGAAACCTGCCTCGCATCACACCCGTCGGGAACCGGGGCAATGGAAAGGCGCACATTCCGCCCTGCATCTGACCATTGAGTTGCTCATGCGGCACCACATGAATCTGCCCGTAACCGTAGGAAAAATTCAACAACGAACCTCCGAGAGGACCCCAACAATCGTCCGGAACCCACAACAACTCAGATGGCGACCGATCAAATGCATTGGTGATCCAACAGAGTGGGTCATCCATCATCTCATCCGATGAATCGGTCACATTGTGATAGCCATACATGTTTCCGTAGAACCCACCAGGTTCTACCCAGTTGATTCGGTTCTTGGGATTCCAGTGCCCTTCTTGGTCGGTCACGATAAAGGTCCCATCCGGATTGATGCAGACGCCGTTGGCCGCCCGAAAACCGTTCGCCACGATCTCGGTTGTGAGTCCGTCTTTCGAAACTTTCAACAGGGTCCCGTGATGTGGAACAAGGGCCGGCAGGGCATGCCGAGCTGATTTGGCATAATAGAAATTACCCTCTTTGTCGGTTTGCAAGCCCATCGCGAATTCGTGAAAGTGCTCGGTGACCTGATGGTCATTATTGAAACTCTCGTACCAGTCCGCCTCTCCATCTTCGTTCAGATCGTGCAATCGAACTAACTGATCACGGCAGGTCACAAATATTTGGTCATCCACCACTTTGACACCCAACGGCTGGAACAACCCAGCCGCCATTCGCTGCCAGGTGACGGTTGCATCATCGTCGCTCGTACCCTGCTTGATCCCCCGCACGCGCCAGATCGAACCATCCCAAGAGCTGATAATCGCTTCCTGTCCATCCTCCATGAAATCGATCCCGGTCAACCGCAAGCGGTCCGCCCAAGGATTGTCCGTGGGACGCTTCAGCACATCGACGGCAAATGGACCCGCCTCGTCCCCTGTCAGCCACTCTGTCTCGAGCGTCTCAGGCCAATTGCGGGGACCGCCGCGAGTCATCGGCGCCAGCTGGGTGACAGGCCGCTCAACACGAAAAGAATCGACCAAGGCGGTCAATTCGCTCGTCGTTTCGGCCACGGCGCGAACCGCGATGTTCAACGGTTGCGGCCCGGCCGGAATGCGCAGCCGCAGATCCTGCCCACCTGCCCATTCCCAGGTACCCGAGTCAGCGGGCGTTAGATTAGCAATCAGACCTTTGACATCGTGGGTCGCAGCATGGCCCTCTCTGTGCAACGCGAATTCGAATTGCCGTTTGGTAGGGTTTCCAAAGACGAGCGGCTCACCATTTAGCCAGGATCTCACCAGATATTTCTCTGGAGCGCTGCGGATCGAATCCGGCTTCAAGGCGGCCTGATAGAACCGGACCTCCTGGATCTGCCCATCGAAAAACGATGTAGATGGAAAATCCTGGTTGGTAAAACCGATCCGGTTGACCGATTTTGCGAGCTGCTTCTTGCCGTTTAATTCACCCGGCTGGGCGTCCAGTTTTCCATCCACATAAAAGCGGACTTCACCATCTTCGACCGACCAGCTGAGCGCCACATCGTGCCATTTGTCATCGGTGACTTTGGTTCGGCCAGTCACCGCACCGACCCAACCAACATCAAACGTGAGGCGGCCATCGCGAATGAAAAATGTCTGTCCATTAGCCACCCAGTCGGCTTGGTTCTTAGTCTGACTGAAAATGGTCCCGTCCTGACGGGTCTTGATCCGGGCCGTGATCGTAAAGTCCCGGGCCATGTCCAAACGTTGTTCATCTTGAAGAAATGTGGATCCGTCAAAGACAACTTGACCACTCAACTCGGTGTCGGTTGGCTCTTCTTCGGAAACTCCGACGACCGCCGTGCCGGGACTCTGGGCGAGCAAACGAAAATTTGAATCAGGTACCCGCGCGACCTGGATCACCAGATCCTCTTTCCGCGGTCCCAGATTAAGCGTCCGAGCAAAGACGGCTTGCGAATCAACAAACTCCAAGCTGGGTGATTCGACAATACGCGTCTGACCCACCGTGTACTCTAGGATGGTCTTCGTGCCAAACCGATACATTCCTTTGTAATGCGCCCAGTCCCGATCGATGGGGCCAAAGCGGCGGTCGTCTCGACCTACTAGACGATTATCCTCAAAACTCCCGTCCGACGGACGGCCAAAGCCTGGACCCTCCGGATTCTGAAACTGAACGTCCCCCGCGATCTTTGGATGGCGGCCATGCACTCCGTTAAAGTGGATGCCGTTGTAATCAATAAAATCTCCCGTCCAAGCAGCCGCGACCCGCATTGTGTCGTGGTCGTACAGCAACCAATAGTTGCCCGACTCCACTCCCCCCGGACCGTTGTCGAGTCGAATCGCAATCCCCTTTTGCGCAATGTTCGATCCATCGCGTGACACCTCGATCGTGTTGTGGGTCGAGGGTCCGTAATTCATCTCAGACCAAGGCTGTCGCAGCTCCGGCTTGGGGCCCCGAGTATCGCCGGCCGGCAAACCAGCCAGGTAGCTAGGGGTCACCTGTACGTACTGGCCCGGGTTCCGATCCTTCAAAAAGTGCTCGCGAATGTAATGGACCACCTCGTACTTCTGCTGGGGCACCATCCATCGTTGTGGGTTCATCATTCCGTAGCCGTGCGTCAAAGTCCGGTACATTGTCAGTGGATCGGATCCGTTTTTGAACGAACCCTTGGCAAACCTCATCGACGTTGGCATGGAGCCCTCTGCCTCGATCGTTCCGTGACAGCTGGCGCAATGCAGGCGATAGGTGTCCGCCCCCCGCTGAAGCGATTCAGCGTCAAGGCTGTCGATCAGGCCGGCGTGGTCAATTCGCATTTCGTATTCCGGTAGCGGCTTGAGTGCCAGTGAGCCAACCGGCTTGAGTGACGCCGCTACCGCCGGACCCCCATTGGCGATTTCACGCAGGTAACTAACTAGATCGATAAATTGCCCCCGGTCAACCAGCTGATTGACCAGCTGTTCGGGCATGCTGGACGTTTTGGAACGACGCCACTGTTCAATCTCGTCTCGGGAAATTTGGAGGGGCCGTTCGGATTCAATCTGATCAATCACCAGATGATCATCGGTCTCATTGACCAGCACGCCAGTCAACACACGGCCGTCCATCAGCTCTACGAGGGCGGTCTGAAAATTGGCATGAATCTTGGCCGATGGATCGAGCAGGCTGGTCACCAGATAAGACGTTTCAACCGATCGCTGCTCGGCCAGGTCGGGCCCCAGCCGTCGGCCACGACTCCCCTGCTCGTGACATTTAGCGCAGTTCATGGTCGGCTGGTAAAAAGCTAACGCGCCGCGAACCGGGTCCCCAAACTTTTCGGCATCAGAGGCCAGCCGCGAAACGCTCTCCGCTTCGAGCTGACTTTGCAGTCGTTGGTCTTGCCCGGCTAGGTCGCCCGCGTTCGAAAAAATGCAGGTTAACAAAATCAAAACGAAGCCGGACGAGCCACGGTGGCGGTGAAGCATGCGATCGATCAATCGAATGGAGGAATGGAAAAGACGAATGGATAACATCATTGTTACGGCCACGTGCAGGTAAATCAATTGTTTGTTCAAGTCGGTCGGGCCGACCCAGAGTTTCAAGGGATTAGCCCAATGGGTCATCTAAAGCATCGAGACCGAGTTCTTCAATCGGCTGAGAAAGCAAATCGATATCGGCAGCCGGTAAATCACCCGATGTAGACAGCTCACCGTCGTAACGCTCTACCAATATGCGATTTCCCTTGACCGCAACCACCTTAATGGCGTCGCCCTCATCAATCGGCAGCCCGTCACTCAGCGCATCAAATTTAATCCCGTTAACCATAACCGTTCCGCTGGGCAACATCTTGGTCTTGGCAAACCCCAATTGCCCAACCGCCTCATGAATCTCGTTCAAGTATTGAGAGTCTGGCAGGACATCATCCGGTGAATCCGCCGGCCGAATCAAGATGCGACGCCCAATCGGCGTGCTCGGCCAGACTTTGATCATGAACCCAAGCATCACTGGCACGATCACCATCGTCATGATCAACAATATGACGCCCGTCATGACACTCGTTGAAAAGCCAATGACAATACCGGCAACCAAGCAGACAGCCGCCAGAACCCCTAACAAACCCGCGGACGGGACGAAAAGCTCCAACAGGACCACGAACATACCAATGCATATCAGTGAGATTGACCAATAAAACGAATCCATATAGGGATGGCTTTCCAAAAAACAAGTGACAGTACAAATCTTATTATACGATAATACCATGCGATCACGCCTCACGGCGGCGCACTGCTTTCGGGGCCATTCAGGCCTCACCTTGAACGGACTGAACTAAAATTCGATTCCCGGCCACTTCGACCACCTTAATCTTCGTCCCGACCTCCAGCATCCGTCCATCTGAAATCACGTCAAATAAGCGGCCGTTGATTTTGGCTTTGCCCGACGGAATGAGCTTGGTCACTGTTTCGCCCGTTGTTCCCTCTAAATACTTCCAATCCACAATCGACTCTGAATCACCCTTCAAACTCAATTCGGCAGAATTGCTTTCGGGGGGCTGCAGCATGACCTGCTTGAAAAACGGAGCATTGGGAATCACATTGCGTAACGCGAACATCGCGACAGCAAACCCAGCCCCTGCACCCACCAAAGTTAACAAGGAAAAAGAAGCCCTACGATACTGTTCCGGTGTGACCGGGATGACAAATGTTTGCGAGGCCAAAACTAACGATACGATCACCATAGCAATTCCGCCAAAGCCAAAAATTCCAAATCCTGGCAGAATCACCAGTTCGATCACGATGAAAATCAGGCCAACAGCAAACAACAAAATCTCCAGCCAATCTGCGTTGCCATCCAAATACTGACTCCAAAAGAATAGAACCACGCAAACGGTGCCTAAGAATCCAGGAATACCGAGCCCCGGTGCCGACATTTCAGTGGATAGAAAAAAAATGGCACCAAACAGTAGCCAAGGGGCGACGAAGGGTGACGCCAACCCTGCTGCCACTCGCTTGATCCATTTGTCAGTCAGCGTAGGCTCAATTGATTTTGGGTCTTCTTGTAATTGATAGAACGTTTTCAATTGATCAAAGTCGTTAATGACGCGACGCGCGATCCCCAGTTGTTCGGCCGAATCTGCGGGGATCCCGTCAAGAGTGTCTAATGGCCCGACCAGCGCCCATTTCTCAGCTTGAGGGAGTTCTGCGTGCTGGTTTGCCGTCCATATACGTTGTTGTCCTGTTTCAATCTGCCGGTAACGCATCACCTCAATCGTCGGGTCCACCATGGCCATCGCAACCGCCGTGTCTTTATCCCGCGACGCTGCAACGGACTCAGCAACGGTCGCTGCATCCGACCGTAAAGGATCTTCTAGGGCTGGCTCAAATACCCCGCCAATCGTCGAACCGAGCTTCATCAATAAATGATCACAGGTCACCGCCAGGACCCCGGCGCCGCCCTGGGCATACCGCTCCACAAAAGCGACAGTTCGCACCTCACTGGCGTTGAACCCGGCAAGATGTCTGGCCAGCCTGAGACAGGCCTCCATGTCCGAAACCCTCGAGTCGATCCGAAGAATGAACAAGTTCCCTTTGTTGTCGGCGATTTTTTGATCGACCGCTCGGATGGTCCAGTCGACAAATTCGCTGTCAACGGTGTCTGATATCTGAATTTCAACCGCTTTCCATCCGCGCCCCAAAGAGGGGTCGTCCTCCAAAGAATCCGGTTGCAATTTCAGCCTCTCAGCGAGATCTTTCCGTGTTTCGGCCTCGAACCGCATCAAGCCGTATCGAACAAGCTGGTCTCCGTCAAAAACCGCCGACTGTCCGGCCGTAGCCAGCGTATTGGTCTCGATCGCCTTCCCTTGGGATTCTAAATCCGCTAACTCTTTGGCAGTCACATACAAAACGCCTTCGTCCGTGTTGACCCGATACAATTCCAATGCGGGATCCACCATGGCCATCACCAGCGGAACCGGAAGTGTCAGTCGACGCGACCCTATCTCTCGATAGACCTCGCGAATCAGGTTCGACATTTTCTCTTCATCGACACTCGCGTTACCAATCGAGGCATCGGTCGAAATCACTAACTCATTGGCTGCCAAGGCAACCAAAATCGCATGCCCCATCAACCGACTGCTGAGCTCAGCTACCTCGAATTCGTCAACAAACTTTACGCCACTTGGAGGTGGGATGAATGCCACTGTTCGCAGCCGATTCATCTCGTTACTGGTCATTTTACGAGCCAGCTCCAAGCAACTACCTAGCTGACTCCCCTGCCCCGTCTTATTGTTAGATGTGTCGAACTCGAGAACCACGGTCATACGGTCTTCATTGCGAACCACATCACTTGACTCTTCAATGGCTTGCTGCAGTGCTTGCTCGACCGACGCAGTCACTTGGGCTGTGATTGGCAAGGGAATCCGAATCAAACGAGCGGGTCGAAGAGGAACTTGCTGGAGGGGAACCTCATCCTGCGCCGTAGCACCAACCACTCCAAGGCTCATCACCACGATCAAAACCAGCCAGATGCATCCGGCTGTAACTCGAGGGATTCGGTGGGTTTTTATCTGAATCATTACGCTGGTGAACCTACCCATTTCCTTTAACTGGTCAAAACGTTGACGAGGAACCCAGTATAACAGCCCGCCTAAACCCCAGCAGACCCTTCGAATCTCTAGCTGATGGAGATCGCAATACTAGGATTCTATCCCGAAGTGGTTCGTATCTGACGGGTTTTATTGGCAAAGATTGGTTGATGGCGTCGCATTGGTCACGTTTTTGGATGACTTCTGACCGTGAGGGAAACCGCATATGCAGGCAATGCGTAACGACTTGAGCCCGTCGTCATCTACGGAAGGACGCTGTCAACCCAGCCCGAATTAATAAAGATCGCTTTCAGCACAAGGTAGAAGACGATGGCCAAGCCAGCTCCGGCCGGAATCGTGATCGCCCAACCGGCGATAATGTCTCGCATCGTTTTCAGATTCAAGGCGTTGATGCCTCGCGCCAAACCGACTCCTAGAACAGCGCCCACTAGGGTGTGCGTCGTCGAAACGGGCAGACCTATGGGCAAGACCGAAGCGCCCAAAATGGTAATGGCCGCAGCAAATTCGGCGCAGAAACCGCGGCTCGGCGTGAGTTCCGTAATTTTTTTACCGACCGTCTGAATGACGCGCCAACCCCAGGTTGCCAATCCGATTACGATTCCGGTCCCTCCTAACAACAGAGCCCAACTGGGAGTCGTCGATTTCACTTCGATCACGCCCTGTCGAATCGCCTGGTAGGCGGCCGACAAGGGACCAATGGCATTGGCTACATCATTGGCTCCGTGGGCAAACGCAACCAAGCAAGCTGTGAGCACTTGTAGGATCACAAAAATTTTCTCAACCTGCCGTAATTCGTCAGAGTCAGCATTGGCCACTTCAAGTTGGCGAGTGTGCTCCTGCACTCCCTCGACTTCGGTCAACAACTCTTCGGCTCGGACTTGAACCTCTCCTTCCGAGCTGTTGCGGACCCGCTTCAGGTGCATCAGGGCTTTGGCCAGAGAGCGAGATACCTCAGCCGCCAGGACGGGGTTCAGTGGTTCGGTGGAGGTTTCCCGGGGAGAGATTCTCGCAATCAATTTTTTGGCAATAAAGAAACTCACCGCGCCAAGTCCGCATGAAACGATCAATAGGATTCCTACAAACTCCAAGCTGAAAGGATCTAGGCCCTGCTGTTTCCAATATGGCTTGAGACCTTTGTAGGTCGTGACTCCAGCCAACACCAAGATCACTAAAACGACTAAGTAGGGCGTTACCCGTTTCGCCGCGCGAACGGGGTTCCGCTTAAAAAACACAAGCTTTAGAAGCAACCCAAATAGCAGGTAAGCAATCGCGCCGGAGATCAGAGGGGAAACAACCCATCCCGCGCTAATCAAGCCGACTTTACCCCATTCAATGCCTTCCATCCCCAGTGCGATCACACCAAAACCAACCACCGCACCCACAATCGAATGAGTCGTCGAAACAGGCCATGAGGCCCACGTCGCGATCAATAGCCATGTCCCCGCCGCCATCAAGGCGGCGATCATCCCACAAGCTAAAATATAAGCCGCCTGTTCACCGTAAATCTCGGTCAACATGGCCGGATCAAACATTTTTTTACGGACCGTTTCCGACACGTTAGACCCGACGATATACGCGCCGGCAAATTCAAACACGGCAGCCAACAGCACGGCGCGGCGCAGGGTCAATGCACCACTACCTACACTGGTCCCCATGGCGTTAGCAACGTCATTCGCGCCAATATTCCAGGCGACGTAAAATCCACAAAGAAGCGTCAAACCGATCAGTACGATTTCGAAAGATGGCATAGGTAAATCGAGCCCGCGAGGTTTCAGTGATGGTGGTTATGTAGAAGGACTACTGGGTTACTTACTTAATACTGAGCGTTTTCAAAAGTCTGTTGGCTAGGTTTTCTGAGTTGTTCGAGATGCCGCTCAATAATCGTGTTAAACGCATCCAAAGATGAAACTCGCCAATACTAAATTCTTGATCATGGTCGTACAGTTTTTTCAGCAGCTGGGCCTGAACTAAATCCGCTTGATGTTCGGCATACGCTACATCGTGCGCCATCGCGCGAATTCGTTCGCCACTTGGGCCGCCTAACCCTGAGTCAATCAGCTCGTCTAATTGCGATATCATCTGCTCAACAACTGAAAAAGACTCTAGGTTTAAATCGATAAACTTCTTCAAGTCTTCCCGGAAATCGTCAAAGATCGGTAGCTTTTTCATCGTCATCACGACACACAGGTCCTCGGCGGTGTCAGCCAGACTGTCTTGCAAAGCCACAATTTCCAAAATTTCCGAGCGGTCAATCGGCATGAAAAATCGCCGAATAAGACGATTGCGAATATCGTCTTTGATTTGATCGGCTTGATGCTCCAATTGGGAAGCCTGCTGAGAAAACCCTTCCAGCTTGTCAAAGTCCCCCTGTTGCAACACCTCCAGCGCTTCATTCAACTTATTGACGCACTTGGCAACCTGGCTCATATGCAATTGAATTTGGCTGAAAGGAGAACTTCCAAACAACTTGCCAATGGTGCTCATATCCGGCGCTCCGAGGATTGCGATTAAGGCCACAAGCCTAATGTTAAGAAATTGTTAAGAAAAGCGGCCACCGGCTCGAAAATCAAATTCTTGTGTTTTATTGGTTTGGAAAAGCTTGCAATGAACAGAATACCCAAGGCATTGCGGAAATTTTTGCTGAGCTACTTTGTCCTGCATTTGTTAGCTACCGGGCTTTTGGTTTGGATTTTGACCGCGGTTGTCCGAGAACGGATGATCGAAGATGCTCGCCAAAGAATGACGGCGATGGCCCAAATCTTGGCGGAACACATCAACACGCTGGACTCGGGATTCCTCGCGCCCAGCCTACCTAACCATCTCAGGGCTCTCGGACTCGAAACCCAATACCGCTACACCTTGATTACCGAACAAGGGGAGGTGGTCTGCGACTCGGAGACTGGGGTTGCTGACATCGGTTTTCACGGCGACCGCCCTGAAGTCCAGCTTGCCGAAAAAGACGGTATCGGATTTTCAGAGCGATTTAGCAAAACCCTAGAAATGCCCATGATGTATTTGGCGTTCCTTTACAGTCCCGGTGACGATTCCCGATCAGGGGCGGCTTCCGCACCCGGTATTGTTAGAGTCGCGGTCCCTGCCGTTTCCATCAACGACGCCATCCAATCGCTTCAAGCTTATGTCTGGGCGTTTACATTTCTGCTGAGCACCGTGACCGCCCTGATCATGACTGTCTTCGCCTCACGAACGCTGGCGCCACTTGGTGCTTTTTCGGAGGCCGTCAAACAGATTGGTATGGGGCGATACGATGCCGCTCCGGCCATGCTCGGCCGTTCCGATGAATGGGGACTATTGGCCGAAGCCTTTCGTAAAATGGAACTCGAACTGGCACAACGTGAAGTTGGCCTGATTGAAAACAGCGCCCGCCAGGAAGCCGTTCTGGGCAGCATGATCGAGGGTGTGATTTCCGTCGAACCTGATGAAACCGTGATGTTGGCCAATCGGGCAGCTTGCCAGATGCTGAACATGGACCGCACGGAACTGGTTGGCCGAAAATTGCTGGAAATCGTACGCATTCCGGAATTGGCCGATGCAATCGAGACGGCTCGCCGAAACGAATACTGCAAAACGGAATTCCAAATCTTGGCCCCCCATCGTAAGACATTTAGCGCTCGAGTCTCCATCTTGTCCCCGACCCCTTCGACGGAAAACCCTCAAGCAGGGCTGGCTGTGGTTTTGCATGACGTGACAGAATTGCGACAACTAGAAAACATGCGGCGCGACTTTGTGGCCAACGTCTCTCACGAATTAAAAACACCTCTAGCGTCGATCATCGCTTACGCTGAAACCCTCCGGTTGGGGGCAATCCACGATGAAGGCCGCAGCATTCAGTTTATTAAACAAATTGAAGACCAAGCCCAAGTACTCAACCAACAAATTCAGGATCTGTTGCAGTTGGCTCGCGTGGAATCTGGAAACGAAGTCTGGGAAATCACAGCCGTCGATGTGAATCAAGTCTGCTCGCAGGCTTTCCAGCAATTCACTGCCCCCGCCCAAAACAAGAACATCAATTTGCGTATCGCAACCGGCTCCGACTTGGCTACCGCAATGACGGACGCTGACGGCCTGCTGACGATTGTCACCAACCTGCTGAGCAATGCCATCCATTACACTCCAGACGGCGGGGAAGTGGAACTAAAAACCTTCCAGAAGAACGGTTGTGTTACGATTGAAGTGCAGGACTCTGGGATTGGAATAGCCTCGGAGCACCACGCACGAATCTTTGAACGTTTTTATCGAGTCGACAAGGCTCGCTCTCGAGACAAAGGGGGGACCGGTTTAGGGCTAGCGATCGTGAAGCACCTTGTACAATCATTTGGAGGCTCCATCGAGCTAACAAGCGAGCTGGGACAAGGAACGACCTTGCGGGTCCTTCTTCCGCGAGCCGTTCAATCCTGAACCACCCAGGAACCCTTCTCTTTAACGCCGAGCTCCACTCACTTCGACAGCCCGAAGCCGACTTTGCGGTGCCCCTTGCTTCCCGCCGGCAGGCAGGCCGGACGCGATCAACAAGTTGGTGTAAAACCCGCTTTCTCTGCGTTTTTTAGGAATAAAGAGACATTTAGAAACCAATCTGAGCACGGCTAAAATTCTTAAATTTTAAGTTTTCTTAATAAGCCTTCACAATTGGAGATTGTTCTGGTCGCATGTTGCGATTGAGTCGTTTTATCAGTGCCGTTTACGAACCGAACAGGAGTTTGAAACCAATGGATCGACGCCCTTTATCTGTCCTTGCTGTTTGCTTGTTTTTGACGAGCGCTCTACTATCCGGCTGTGGTGAATCCACCACCTCGGAGAAGAGCCCAAGCGGCCCGACCCCACCCTCAACAGCATCAACAACCACCGACACGCCTGCTGCGACCACTTCCGACCTTGACTCCGCCCGACAAAGCTGGGCCAGCGCTAAGGAAAATGGGGAACTGAAAGGTGATATCAAAATCGATGGCTCAAGCACCGTCTATCCAATCTCCGAAGCGACCGCAGCGGCCTTCAAAAAAGTATTCCCCAACGTCAACACTACCGTTGGTAAGTCCGGGACCGGCGGCGGTTTCAAGCGATTCCAAACGGGCGAGACCGACGTCTCTGACGCCTCTCGACCGATCAAAGACAAAGAGCTAAAGGCTTGCCAAGAGAAAGGAATTGCATTCATTGAAATCCCTGTTGCTTATGACGGCCTCACGATTGTGGCCCACAAAGACAATGACTTCTTGGACACACTGACGGTGGACCAGCTTAAAACCATTTTCTTAGCTGACAAAGCAGCCAAGACTTGGCAAGACGTCAACCCGGAATGGCCTGCCGAAGAAATAAAAGTCTTCGCGCCCGGCACCGATTCGGGAACGTTTGACTACTTCAAAGAAGTTGTCGCCGGTAAAGAAGGGTCGATTCGAAGCGACATGTCGACCAGTGAAAACGATGACGTCTTGGTAAACGGTGTCGCGGGGAATAAATATGGGCTAGGCTTTTTTGGAGCTGCCTATTACTTCCAAAACACCGACAAATTGAAAGCAGTTAACGTCGTTAACCCTAAGACCAATCAAGCGGTCGGACCCACTGCAGAAACCATCGAGAACGGGAGTTATGCACCCTTCAGTCGACCGCTTTTTATCTATGTCAACAAAAAATCCATCGACAAACCGCAAGTGGAACAGTTCGTGGATTTTTACATCGCCAACGCCGCTGAATTTGCAACACAGGTAGGGTACGTTCCACTACCCACTTCGATCTATGAAAGCGGCATGGAAAATTTCATCGACGGTAACGATGGCACTCACTACCTGACCGAAGCGATGGAAAAACGATCCGGACCGGTTACCGAGATCTTCGTCAAAGAAAACCTCACGAAATAGTGTTTCATCGTGGCCACACCAGAGCATCCTATTTTAAAACCGTCTGATCCGAGCCGTGTCTTCGGTTTTCGATCGCTCAATGGGATTTACCTCCGTGAATGGGGGGTTAAATTTCTGTTGGCCGGTTGCGCTCTGATGTCAATCCTGACCACCTTGGCAATCGTCGTCGTCTTGTTTACCGAGGCGACGCGTTTTTTCCATGCGGACCAAGTTGTCTGCGACGGGGTTTATGTGGCCACGTCGACACGCGAAACGGCCGGAGATACGGTCCTCTGCCCGGAGTGCGGCGCCAGCCATATCCTACCTGCCTCGGTCACGTTTTACGATTTTATAACGGGCACTGAGTGGAATCCACTTATCGGAAAAGAGACCGACAAAAAATTTGGTGTCTGGGCCCTCATCTCTGGAACGTTGATCGTGAGTTTGATTGCGATGTTGGTCGCGATTCCCTTAGGACTCGTTACCGCCATTTATTTGAGCGAGTACGCCCACCCCCGCGTGCGCGCGATTCTCAAACCAACACTTGAGGTCTTAGCCGGAATCCCCACGGTCGTTTATGGATTTTTTGCTTTGATGGTAATCACACCAAGTCTGCAGTTTTTCCATGATGGCTTTAACACGTTTAATGCGACGGCTGCCGGTCTAGCGGTCGGTGTTCTCTGCTTGCCGATTGTTAGCTCTCTGGTCGAAGACGCCTTACAGGCTGTCCCCCGCTCTCTACGCGAAGGCGGCTACGGAATGGGTGCGACGAAATTCGAGGTCTCCACCAAGATTGTTTTGCCGGCTGCGCTTTCGGGCATCATGTCCGCTTTTTTACTGGCCGTTTCTAGAACTGTGGGCGAAACCATGATTGTCGCACTCGCGGCAGGCAGCCGCCCCCACCTCACGGTCGACCCGCGCGACGATACTCAGACCATGACCGGCTGGATGGTCCAAATGGCCTTAGGGGACAACTCCAACTTTGACATGACCTATCTCTCAATGTATGCCGTCGCCGCCGTGCTATTTGTCATCACAATGTCATTGACGATTTCGGGCAACATCGTTCGGAATCGTTTTCGAGAGGAGTACCAGTGAATCACGCAACCGGTGCTCACCCCCTCAGTCAATTAGCGGATCGCGTCCAGCCCCGCGACCGCTCGCTGCTGGACAGGCTCTTTCGGTGGTTTTGTATTGCTACCGCATCCGTCTCCATTCTGATCTTGGCCGTCTTGCTAGTTGCCGTTTTTTATCTCGGTGTCAGCTCTCTGAACTGGAATTTCTTGACCCATTATCCTGAACCTGACGCGACTCAGGCAGGACTCGGCCCGGCCATCTGGGGAACCGTCTGGGTTTGCGTCGTTTGTGGTTTTTTCGCGTTACCCATTGGCGTTGCAACGGCGGTCTTCCTTGAGGAGTTCAAACCGTCCAATAAATGGCTGCTGAAACTCCACGGTTTTATTCAGCTCAACATCAACAATCTGGCCGGCGTTCCGAGTGTTGTCTATGGAATCATCGGCTTGACGTTATTTGTGTCGATGGCAGGGCTATTTGGATCACCCAATGAACCCTTCGCTTCGGTAGGCGTGAAGTATTTCGATCAGTTTTTTACGGCAGGTCAAAAAGCGCTCCGCGTTCCCATCGCTGATCCCAGCCAACCACAAACGGTGGCGACTCCGGGACTCCAAGCGCTCAACGCGGATGACGAATGGGTTGAAATCAATGTAGTGAAATCGCGTCGCGATTTACCGCGCAACCTTAAAGATCGCCGTTATGCAATCGTGGAAGGCAAGACGTCTGGCCGTATCCAAGACGGAAGCTGGTATTACTTTCGACTGCCCTTCGGCCGAAGCGTGATGGCGGGGGCGTTGACCCTCATGCTGGTCATCTTGCCGATTGTCATTATTTCGACCCAAGAAGCATTGCGAGGGGTCCCAGGATCATTACGCGAGGCCGGTATGGGGCTCGGCTCGACTCAATGGCAAGTGGTTCGGAATATCACTCTGCCAGCCGCCGTTCCGGGCATCATGACAGGAGCGATTCTGTCGATGAGCCGAGCGATTGGCGAAGCCGCCCCGATTCTGATCCTAGCGGGAGCCATTTTCCTCACCAACAACCCCGGTAATTTAATGGATGATTTTACCGTGTTACCTTTACAGATCTTTGACTGGGCAGGTCGCCCTCAACCTGAATTTCACCATCTCGCCGGGGGCGGAATCTTAGTCCTCCTGGCAATCTTATTCGTTTTCAACCTGACCGCCGTGTTAATTCGTCAGTTTACCCAAAAGAACCTTTCTTAGCTGAACGCCACAAAACCATGACATTCGAAACCAATACCAACGAGCCGCGAATCGCGACCAAAAAGCCGACGCAATTCATGGCGGCAGAGAGCGAAACGAAACCCGAACGAGCATCGATGATTGAAATGCAATCTTTCAATGCTTGGTATGGCGATTTTCAGGCTCTGTGCGACCTGAATCTAGCCGTCCCGGAGAAACGTGTCACCGCATTCATCGGCCCAAGTGGCTGCGGAAAAAGCACTCTGCTTAAATGGATGAACCGGATGAATGACGTGATCCCAACGGCTCGTGCGACAGGCCAACTGCGATTGCCAGATATCGATATCCTAGCCCGCAGTACCGACGTCGTCGCCCTGCGCCGCCGTATCGGCATGGTTTTTCAAAAACCTAACCCGTTTCCCAAATCTATTTACGACAACATCGCCTTCGGGCCACGGCTGCATTATACCGGGCTGCAGCGCTCCGACCTGGACAACCTCGTCGAATGGTCTCTCAAAAAATCTGCGTTATGGGACGAAGTCAAAGACCGGCTGAATCAGTCAGCACTCGGATTATCAGGTGGACAGCAGCAGCGTCTTTGCATCGCCAGAGCGATTTCGATCGGACCTGAAATCCTATTGATGGACGAACCGTGTTCGGCACTGGATCCCGCATCGACCTCACGAATCGAAGACTTGATCTATGAGCTTAGAAAACAGTACACGATCGTGATTGTAACGCATAACATGCAACAAGCGGCCCGCTGTAGCGATCGCACTGCATTTTTCTTCGAAGGTCGAATTGTCGAGGCGGGGCCGACACGAGAATTGTTTACGCGTCCAAAGGAAAAACAGACCGAAGACTATGTCACCGGTAAATTCGGCTAATCAGGATAAGGAGCAATTTCATGTCCAAGCATCTTGAACGCGATGTTGAAAAAATTCACAAACGGCTGATGAGTCTGTTCGCCATTGTCGAGCAGATGATTGATAACGCGGTTCGAGCCCTTTGTGAAAAACGTGTTGAGTTGGCGCAAGAGGTCATTGCCAGCGACCATCAGGTCGATTCGATGGAGGTCGAGATAGAGGAAGAGTGCCTCAAAATATTAGCCCTTCACCAGCCCGTAGCGGCGGACTTGCGTCGACTGACTACGGTCTTAAAAATCAATGTGGAGCTCGAGCGAATGGCGGATCTAGCTTGCAACATCGCGGAGCGCGCCGAGTGCCTTCATGACCACGCGCATTTTCCGATTCCCGAACAGATGCCCGAAATGGTGCGTCAGGCAACCATGATGGTTCGCATGACGCTCGATGCATTTGTTGACTCGGATGCCGAGCTGGCTAAAAAAGTCATCCAATGCGACGATGCCGTGGATGAAAACAATCTGTTGATCATTTCAGAGCTAAAGAATTTGATAAAACAGGACTCGAGTCTTACCGAACCTGCCTTGCATTGTTTCTCTGCCTCACGGCATGTAGAGCGCATTGCCGATCTCGCAGAGAACATTGCAGAAGACGTCATTTACTTAGTCGACGGTGATATTGTCCGCCATCGGCATGGTACGTTCATCTCCCATAAACCTTAACCATACCTGTCCCATCATGGCCAAGGCGAAAATCCTTATCATCGAAGACGATCGCTCGCTTATCGGGGTGCTTGAGTACAACTTGCACAACGTCGGATATGAAGTTTTTTGTGCAACCGACGGGCAGCAAGGTCTCGACCAAGCTCGGCTGCAAATGCCTCAATTGATCATCCTGGACTTGATGATCCCTGTCGTCGACGGACTAGAGGTCTGTCGCCGTCTGCGATCCATCCCTGAAACCGTGAAGATTCCTATTTTGATGTTGACCGCAAAGGGCGAGGAATCGGATCAGTTGATCGGATTTTCGGTCGGCGCTGACGACTACGTTGTCAAACCGTTCAGCGTCAAGATCTTACTCGAACGCGTCAAATCTCTGTTGCGACGACAAAACCAGACTCAAACAATTGGTTCTGATTTGGTCACCCGAGGAGGTGTCACCATTGATCGAATCAAGCACCGCGTTTCGATGGCCGGTGAAAGCATCGACCTAACTCCCAGTGAATTCCGTTTGCTTGACACGCTGATCCGCCAGCCGGGTCGCGCGTTTGACCGCAGCGAATTAATCGATTCGGCACTCGGTGGGGACACTCTGGTGTTGGAGCGAACCATCGATGTCCACATTCGTTCCCTGCGAAAAAAACTGGGCGAAGACAACAAACTGATTCAGACGGTTCGTGGGATCGGGTATCGGTTTCGAGAAGGCAGTTAGGACCGGCAAAACCGGAACCACCAACCTAGCGATGGGAATCTCAGCGAAATCCATTAAATTCTCGGCCAAATCAGCCTTGTCGATCAAATTCAGTTTTTCTAGACTACTTGATCGCCAATGAATATTCCCCTGTAGCTCAGTTGGTAGAGCGTGCGGCTGTTAACCGCATTGTCGTAGGTTCGAGCCCTACCGGGGGAGCTTGTGGTGAACCCCATTCACCGCAACCACCACCAAGGCCCGCCCATGGCGGGTCTATTTTTTTGTCGTTACTTGCAGCACTGCCCGCTGTGGGCTGATTTTGGCCATTGCGTGGTGAAATCCCCGGGATGTGGCAAGAGGCATAATGAAAACGACGCTGTACCTCTGTGATACAAAACAGACTCAAAAAGAATGGGCATTCATTAGGTCAGTTGGGATGATTAATGCCATAATAAAGAGAAGCACAGTCGTGCGCAAATTCTTGTCATTGATCATTCATTTTCTCTTAGTCTTTCTTCCTGTTTTTAAGAAACGGAACAGGTCTCAGTTCGAGTTCCTTGACCGATTGTAAATATTCCAGAACGGGTTCCGCGTCGTCCCCGCCTACCTGAGCGTGAAAATGCAGATTGAATCCATGGGGGCCGCGCATATCGATTAAAGCTGGTTGCATGGTCAACATCGCCTGAACCACATCGAGCATACCCATCATCGCGGCGCAAAAAAGATCGATTCTCGCCCCTTGCTCCAGCAAAAAACCAACGATGTCCTTGCGACCCATATGGGACGATCCACCCAAGGCCGTTTCCCAATCACCCCCTCCCCAGTCCACTGATGCATTTAACAGATTTGGCTCGCGCTGTAAAAGTTTTTTCACCATCCCCAAATCCATATGGGCATAGATCACGAAATCCTGCGCCATCAATCGGTTGATTTGTGGCTTTGACCAACTTGGTTTAAAAGAGGGAGCTGGATAATCGCGTTCAAACTTCGCTTCGATTGGAGCGCGCGCCGGATCATCGTCACTTGCGATTGAGGCCTGCAATCTAAAAGGGTCGACCAACGCCGTGCCCACCGACCCCAGCGCAAATGATCTTCGATTGATTTTTTGACTGTTCACCGATTTTTCTCCATGATTGTTTGAAAACGCCCTTTCATTTCCTGTTCCTCATTAAACGTTCTTAAATTCGGCCTCAATGTTTTTTTAGCCTCAACGTTTTTTTAGCCCCAACAAAAGAAAAGAGGGTTTTGGTTTGTGCTTAATGCTAGTTATTCATTTGAACATCCGGCCTTTTTGAGTCGCTCGGGCTGTCAAAACATGGCTTCCTTGCAATCTTGTCGATCGTGGCAACCGCCATCAATCAAGAAACCCGAATGGGCAGGCGATACCAAGAATTTTGCAAATAGCCTTTGGCATTCCACGGCACGCGAGCAGGCATGAAGCCGCCAGACGTATCAGACGCCCTAAGGTATAACGCCTTGGTTTGGGGTGTTACGTTAACCCGCCCACGCCATAGCTGCCAGCAAAATTCGCTTGTCTGTCCAAACGTTTGAGCCGCCTTCCAAGTCGCCCCTTGATCGGTAGATATCTGGATTCGCTGGACCTTCGTTCCCAGCCGACCTGTGGGTAGAACATACCCGGATACATCAAGCTGGCCAGCGGGGATTGTTGCATTGGAATCGGGGGTGGCAATGGCTCCATTGATCGGATACCGGTAAATCGGCCCTGACTCAGCCCAGTCAATCGCTCCCGTTTGTTTGACGATTTTGTAGGCCGTCGCCAAGTAATGATTGGGTGATGGTTTATCACTGACTACGATCTTGCCAAGCCATTTGACACTGCGGGCACCAATGTAGCCCGGCACGACCGTACGCAATGGAAAACCGTGGTCCGGCGTTAGTGGCTGACCATTCATTTGATCCGCTAACAAAGCCCCTGGCAAATCACCTGGCACCATCGCTTTTTCAATCGGGATCGATCCCCCAAACGGAATCACCTCGTCCTTCCTCTGAATTTTATCGAGGCCTTCGAACCAGACGTGCTTGGCATGTTCCAGAACTCCTGCTTGCTTCAATACATCGGCCAACGCAATGCCTGACCAACGAGCGTTACCGATCGCTCCGGATTCCCACTGGACGCCACCGACCTTTCCTTCTTGGTTAAACTCGGCCCGCCGATTTCCCGCACAAGTCAGTGTAGCCGTCACGGAATGACGGGGCAGTCGACCAAGATCACTTAGTGTCAGCGTGAGCGGACTTCGAACACAGCCCTCCACAGTCAGCGCGTATTGATTGACATCAATATCAGGATTCGGTGCGTGAGATCGGACGTAAAAGTGTTTGACCGGAGTGATCCAAGATTGCACCAGCTTCGCCAGTTCCGGCTCGGCGTTACGAGGATCCGTGGTCCGAAAAATCAGATCCTTTCCCAACGGATCTGGCTCTTGACTTAATGAGAGCGATGGCCACTCAAGACTCATGATGGCAAAACCACCAGTAGCGATCATTAATTCACGACGGGATAATTCAATCGACTTCACGAGGGCTCCTTGTAAAACAATTCATCAAACCCGCCTTTAAAAGGACCGCCACAATCAGCACCGGAATCGAATCGCGCTGCCCATTTGGAGAGAGACGGTCCTATTAAAACATGTGTGTTTTTGGGCAATCACGCTGATAGGAAACGCATCCTGCCAAGTCTCTCTATTTCCCAAAAGCTTACAGGCTGGCGAAATCTAACCGTCGCTTTGGGGTATCTCCTTCTGACTATTGAGTTCTATACTAAATCCGTCCATAAAATGGATAAACCGCCCGTCCAGACAAACCCAGCAATTAAATGTGATTTTATTTATGCATCACGCATCACGATATTACTGGACAATTTTTGGGGTCGTGCTTTTAGTTTTCGGCGGCGGCACACTCTGCGCGTATGAAAATTTCCCACTCGGTATTCTCGGGGGGACCGGAAGGGTCACTCCCAATCTAGCCCACATCGAGATCGTTGCAGTCCTGGACGGCTCACCGGCCCATCAAGCTGGGCTGCAAACAGGCGACCAAATAAACGGTATCGCAGGACACTCATTCCCGCCGCACAGCAATCAGGTGGACCAGGGAGGTAGTGGGCCACAGCGAGTGCTGGGCGAAGCCCTCGATGAGATCGCAGACCGCCAAGACGAGGTCGCACGAAACCTCATTCTAAATATCCAGCGACCGGGTGAGGGGGGCCCATCCACTCTCGAGATTACCTGCTCCCTCCCCTATCGGGCCGGAGTTCTAGAGGCATCGGGCCGACAGCAGTTGATCGACCGGGCTGCTGACCATCTTCGTAGAACTTGCCTGCCGCAAGGTTACTGGAACTCACCCGTCGGCCTCACGGGGGACCGCGTCCTCACCGCCTGGGCCACGGTCGCACTGCAATCGCTGGGCAAGGCTGATGACCGGGAAGCGCTGCAACGTTGCCGCACTTGGTTGCGGGGCCCAGAGGGTCGGTCTTGGGTTCCGGATAACGCCCTACAGAAAGGACCGGACAACTTGGGCAACTGGGCTTTGACAGCAAGCGTCGTAGCGCTGGTCGAAGGTTGTCAGGGGCAACCCGACGCTGATGAAAAGAGGGCTATCCAGGTCATCTGTAGTGCGCTGCGCCAGCGCATGGATGCAGAGGGGCGTTTTGGCCACGACGTGACGACCGGCTACGGTGGCAAAGGTTTCAATGTCATCAACACCCTAGCTCATTTGGCTTGGGCGATGGGCTCTCAGGCCGGGGTTCCGATTGATGAATCAAGTTGGAACCGAAGCCTAGAGCAAGTCCGGCAGTCAGTCGATCCCGATGGTGGCGTCCGATACTGGACCATGAAAAATACGGGGACCGCCGATGCCTCGCTGCGGACCTCGTCGATGGCCCTCGGCTTAGCGATCGCCGGGCAAGAAGATGAATTAGTGGAGGGCTTTTCCAATTACCTCGATCAACACGCTGCCCGCACACGGGAGGCTCACGCCGTCGGCTCGATGGGGATGATCTTGGCCCCGGCCGTGCTCTGGCGGCATGATCGAGCCGCTTACCAGCGGTTTCTCCAAGAATGGCGGTGGTATCTAAGCCTGATGCAGGATCATCGGGGTCAGATCACCTACATTGGCGGTAAGCGGAATAATGGTGGCGATAGCTACTTGGGAACCGATCGGATCGCTTGTGTGATTGCCATCATGCTACTTTCACCCACCGACGGCAAACTGATTCTGTTTAAGGATTAATGACTGCATTCAGACTGACCCTTCACCGTTCGCCTTTGTTGGGTAAATTCAAACACGAATGTGATTGTCAAAAACATGATACGATCGAATCGACCCGGCACCCCTTCAGGCGAAGGGGCTCAACCCCTGAGCAATCAACGATGAAACAGCTTTTGCTTATCGTGGCTATTACGGTGATCTCGGCTCACGCATTTGACGATTGTGTGGCGACCGCACAATTTAAAGAGAGGGTCCGTAATACTGAAAAATTGGTCCCTCGTTTCTATCTCGGCTTGATCCACGCGCCTGAGGTTCACGCCGAGATTGGATTGAGTCCCAACCAAACTAAAAAACTAGAGCGATTATTTGCCATCATCGATGGTCGCTGGCTTCGGGCTCGAAACCAGCCTCAGGCTGAGCAATTAGAGCAATTGCTTCAATTAGAATCTGAAGCCCGCCAATGGTTTGAATCAAACACCGAACCGAAACAACGCGATCGACTCCGGCAGCTTGAATTGCAGGCCCAGGATATTCGAATTTTGCTTCGACCGGACATCAATAAAGCGTTATCGATGACCACCGAACAGGCTGACCGGATGGCAGCGTTGGCAAGGTCCACCGAAGACGCGAAGCAACAGCTTCAATCGGCCGTCAGGAAAAACGAACCTACAGAATCTCTAAAGCAAGCCGTCGCCGACGCCATCCGCGTTGAAAAAGATGGCCTGCAAACGGTCCTTAAAACCGAGCAACTGAGAGCCATTGATCAAATCCTAGGAGCGCCGTTCAACACAGGCCAGTTGCAGCGCATTTACCCCATGGCCCCAGAACTCGTTCCAGTCCGCCACTGGATCAATTCGGAGCCGCTGACGCTCAAAAGTCAGCGCGGCAAGGTAGTCCTGCTGCATTTTTATGCCTTCCAATGCCACAACTGTCATGCCAATTTTGAACATTATCGAAAATGGCACGAGCAATTTGGTGACGACGTGGTCGTGATTGGGATCCAAACTCCGGAAACCTCTCTCGAACAAAAACCGGACGCCGTCCGAGCGGCCGCTCAAAAACGCGGCTTAAAATTTCCCATTTTGGTCGATCTGGATTCGGAGAATTGGAAAACTTGGTCCAACACGATGTGGCCTACTGTGTATGTCATTGATCGGGACGGCTACATCCGCCAGTGGTGGCAAGGCGAGCTGAATTGGAAAGGAGCCACAGGTGATCAAACCATCGAAAGCTTAGTTCGAAAATTAATTCAATAGCTGCAAGCGGTCATTGATTCGCTACGCTAAACAAATCGCTGGTTTATAATAAACTGAACGGAAAGACCGCCGCCGCCAGAACCTTCGAACTGGGATCCAAACATGTTGTTAAAATCATTCACGCTCACCCCTCTCTTACTGTTGACCGTGGTCACCGCCGCTCCCGCTCAGCAGAACCCTAACATTTTGTTCATCATGGCAGATGACCATGCCTGCAATGCGATCAGCGCATATGGCGGAAGACTCGCCAAGCTGGCACCCACACCCAACATTGATCGACTAGCCCAAGAGGGGATGCGATTGGACCGCTGCTTCGTCACCAATTCAATCTGCACACCCAGTCGAGCGGTGATCCTGTCAGGCCAGCACTCCCACCTCAACGGCGTGCGTACTCTGAACGATGCGTTTCCAGGGCCCAAGTCAGGAACTCCAAATGTCGCCGAAATCCTCCGACAATCGGGTTATGAAACCGCGCTGTTTGGGAAATGGCACCTGCGATCACGACCCTGGGGATTCGACTACTGGAAGGTCGGACCCGGTCAGGGGTTTTATCATCAGCCCGCGTTCATCGAATCCACAGATGACGTCGAATACAATTATCGCAAAGCAAAGCAGTTACCTCGCACTGATGGTTATTACACCGACCTGATCACGGATGACGCATTACATTGGCTGCAACAAAGAGGTTCCGGCGGTCCCGAGAAAAAGCCGTTTTTTATGATGCTTCATCACAAGGCACCTCATGGAAAATGGGAACCGGCTGAGCGGCACAAGCATTACCTCGCGGATGTCACCTTTCCCGAGCCTGCCAGTTTATGGGAAGACTTTTCACACCGCTCCTCGGCGACGCGTGAGATGGGCACATCCATCACGCTTCGGTCAGCGCCGCTTCGGACGATGGTTGAAGATGTACAGAAACCGGATTGGCCCGCCGGGCCGATCGACATGACCGGAATGAACGAAAAACAGCAAGCCCAAGCCGCCTACCAAAAGTACCTGCACGACTATCTGGCCTGCGTTAAGGCAGTTGACGAGAACGTCGGCCGTGTCCTGGACTATCTAGACGAATCCGGACTCGCCAAGAACACACTGGTTATTTACACCTCGGATCAGGGTATGTTCCTAGGCGAACACGATTATTTCGACAAGCGTTGGATCTACGAAGAGTGTTTTCAAATGCCCTTCGTGGCGCGATTGCCCAAGGTCATTCCTGCGGGCGCCGTCAACGATAGCCATCTCTGCTCGAACCTTGATTTCGCCCAAACCTTCCTCGATTTTGCAGACGTGACCGTCGATAAAGAATCACAACCGATGCAGGGCCAAAGCCTGCGTGAAATCCTATCGGGCGGTACGCCCGAGCAATGGAGGGACGCCGTTTATTACCGATATTGGATGCATCTGGCCCATCATCATATACCGGGGCATTATGGCATGCGCGACGCACGATACAAACTCGCTTTTTTCTACGGACTGCCGCTCGACGCGAATCTAGGCACGGGGGACTTTCCACCCTCAACCGCAGGATGGGAGCTGTACGACTTAAAAAAAGACCCCCAAGAGATGAACAACGTCTACGGAGACCCAGCATACGCATCCGTTACGCGAAGACTAAAACAACGTCTTGCCGAATTGAAACAGGAAAACGGTGATACGGATCAATCGTATCCGAAATTATTAGAGCGACTCAACACGACAGAGCGACCATAGGCTTTTTTCGAGAACGACACTCATTCAGGGGAACCGGCAGGGCCCCCTCGGTGTGGTCGACAGGAGAACCATGGATAGCCTTGTGTAAGAAGAAGCCCCAGATTCAACTTGATACAATAACGATCACCACCGCATTTCTCTGGGATACACTGAGCTCCAACGCTCGCTCTCAATGCTTACCACCCCTGCATGTCCCCCGTTCGACTCCATAATTTGCCTTCCTCTTACCGGCCTTTTAACATCCTCGCCGACTAGACGAAATCGAGCGAAGCCAGTTCCGAAAAATCGCTTTAATCTCAGCCCATTGTTTCGAATGGGAAAACCGATTAACATCTTTATTGAGAATTAGTCTCAATAGCAACCCCCTTAAATCAAACCCTTTCGAGACAATAATGATAAAATCTATTTTGATAGCCCTCGCCATTCTTATGACGGGCGCTAAGCTCCACGGTCAGGAAGTTAACCTTTATTCGGCCCGGCATTACGACACCGACGACCAGCTTTATAAAGATTTTGAAGCTCAAACGGGTATCAAGGTCAACCTACTGGAGGCCAAATCCGATGTCTTACTGCAGCGTTTAGAGAAAGAGGGCAAGCGCAGTCCTGCCGACGTCTTCATGACTGTAGACGCCGGCCGTCTTTACTTGGCCGAGCAGCAGGGAATTTTTCAACCTGTTGAATCCACCGTACTGAATGAGCGAATTCCCGAAAACTTGCGTCACCCAGACGGCCTTTGGTTTGGCCTGACCAAGCGAGCGAGAATCTTACTGCGATCCAAAGACCGAGTGCCGGAAGGCGCGATCAGTAGTTACGAAGATTTGGCCGATCCAAAATGGAAAGGTAAAGTGCTGATCCGCAGTAGTTCCAACGTATACAACCAGTCCTTGGTCGGTTCCATCATCAGCGCTCACGGTGACGAAGATGCAGAAAAGTGGTGTGAAGGATTGGTGGCAAATTTAGCGAGGAAGCCCCAGGGTGGTGATCGAGACCAGATCAAAGCCGTCGCAGCAGGTGAAGGTGATGTCGCCGTGGCCAACAGCTATTACTTTGCCCGCATGATAAATGGATCCGATGAGGAAAAAGCGGCGGCCGCAAAAGTGGCCGTGGTCTTCCCTAATCAGGCTGACCGTGGGACTCACGTTAATATTTGCGGAGCCGGCGTTACAAAAAACGCGCCTAATAAAGAGAACGCAATTAAGTTCATTGAGTTTTTGAGCTCTGATGCAGCTCAAAAAGTATTTGCTGCCGGGAACAATGAATTTCCAGCAGCTGCCAACGCAGAAGTCGCTCCGGTACTTAAAAAATGGGGCCCGTTTAAAGAAGATTCGGTCAACGCAGCGGTTCTTGGAAACAATAACCCTAAAGCGATCAAGATAATGGATCGGGCTGGCTGGCGATAAGCAAGGGCCTCCGAAGTTGAAGCCGGCCGGTCGTTTTCTTTAAAACAGCCGGCCGACTTTTTAGAATCCGAATCACGGCCACACGGTTTCCCCCCTCAAATCCAGTGAAACAGCTAGGACTCGATCGGCCAGTTGCTAAACTGGTTCAATCTCCCGTCGACACTTCTTCGCCTTGGGGAAGCCGGTAACCCGTCCGTCTTGAGCTACCCTTGACCCATCCATGCACACTTCCCTTGGAACACGTCGCCTTCTTTGGAATATCGGTTGCTGGGCCATCTGCCTAGTCATCCTGCTCCCAGTGATTGCCATCCTTGGAAGCCTTGGACAAAACTCTGAGGGCGTGTGGCCGCATCTCGTGGAAACGGTACTGGCCAAGTACGTTTTCAACTCACTCATGCTCGTTTTGGGTGTAGGGGTTGCCGGGCTGATTATCGGCGTATCGACAGCCTGGTTGGTGACGGCCTATGAGTTTCCCTTTGTTCGCTGTTTTCGGTGGGCTATTATTTTACCGCTGGCTATCCCAACGTACCTCACAGCCTATGCGCTGACAGACCTTTTTCAATTCAGCGGACCGGTTCAAACCGATCTTCGCCAGCTGTTCTCATGGGCCAAAGGTGACTACTGGTTCCCTGATCTGAGAACTCTCTACGGTGCAATCATCATACTAACACTCGGTCTTTACCCGTACATTTTTGTTGCAGCCCGAAGTGGATTCCTTACCCTCTCGGAATCCATTTACGAAAGTAGCCGAATGCTCGGACTGGGACCATGGCAGCGATTCTTGCGGGTTGCGATACCTCTCTGCCGGCCAGCTATTTTTGCTGGGCTAATGCTCGTATTGATGGAAACTCTAGCTGAATTTGGGGCGGTTGAATATTGTGCCGTCGACACCTTCTCGACGGGCATTTATCGAACTTGGACGGCCCATGGCTCACTGGCAGGAGCCGGCCAGTTATCTAGCTGCCTACTCGGTTTTATCTGCCTACTGTTCCTTGTGGAATGCATTGCGAGGCGGAAAAGCCGCTTTTACAATCCCTCACTCCGATCCCAAGGTATCCGCCCCACCCCGTTAACTGGGTGGAGAAGTTGGCTGGCCGTTATCTGGTGCGCGACTCCGATCGGCCTTGGTTTTTTGCTGCCCGCCTCCCGGTTCGCCTGGCTAACCTGGCAACATGCAGACCCAAGAAGCCTGGAGTTGTTTTACGAACTTTCCAAAAACAGCTTGTTGGTCGCGCTGGTTGCCGCAGGGATCACTCTTTTGGTTGGCTTGACTTTGGCGTTCATCCGCCATGAGTCACGGGGGGAAGTGACCAACATTCCAATCTTTCTGTGTGGCCTTGGGTACGCCGTTCCGGGAACCATCGTCGCCATCGGCATCATGACCCCGATTTGGTGGTTCGAAGATCGCGTTTGCGATTTCACCGAAACACGATATGACTGGAGCCCCGGACTATTTCTCAGCGGGACCATCTTGGCGATGCTGTTGGGCTATCTGATTCGGTTTTTGGCGGTTCCCCTTAACTTCCTGCAAGCCGGTCTGGGGCGTATCCCCCCAAGCGTCGAAGATGCGGCAGCCAACCTTGGCGCGGGTAAAATAAGTCGCCTCGTCCGCGTACAGATCCCACTTATCCGAGGCACCTTGGTTGCGGCTGGATTATTAGTCTTTGTTGATGTGCTCAAGGAGCTGCCGGCGACCTTGGTGCTGCGGCCCTTTAACTTTGAGACTTTGGCCGTTCGGGTTTACGAACTGGCATCCGACGAACGGCTTTCCGAGGCATCCACCTCCGCTCTGTCCATCATCATCGTTGGTATCATTCCGGTTGTTTTACTGGCTCGGATAATCGATCAGCAAAAACAACACCACTTCGACATTAACCCAAAGATTTGACAAGGCCATGACAAATACCGAGCCCGCTATTCAGATCAATAATGTGTCGCAGCAATTCGGCAGCGTCACGGCACTGGACCAGATTTCACTGGACATCCAGCCCCAAGAAGTCCACTGTCTGCTAGGCGCTTCGGGGTCCGGCAAATCGACACTGCTTCGCGTAATTGCTGGTTTGCAAGTCCCGACCGCCGGCAACATAGTGATCGGAACCCAAATGCAAACATCCTCTAGCGTTCACGTGGCACCGGAAAAAAGATCGATCGGCTTTGTCTTTCAAGACTACGCACTGTTTCCCCACTTAAGCGCGCTCCGAAACGTTCTTTTCGCGATGCCAAATCAACATTCCTCAGCCCGTCGCCAAGAGGCAACCAGCCTGTTGGCTCAAGTGGGTCTCTCGGATCGCGTCGACTTCATGCCCCATATGCTAAGCGGGGGAGAACAGCAGCGGGTTGCCCTCGCTCGGGCCTTGGCTCGACAACCTCGCATCATGTTGCTGGACGAACCGTTTTCAGGCCTGGACACCCATTTGCGAAAAACGATACGTGATTTGACCTTCGATATTTTACGCAAGAAGGGCATCACGGTCATCCTCGTAACCCACGACCCCGAAGAAGCGCTGACCAGCGCTAATCGAATCAGCTTAATGAAGGCTGGCAAGGTCATTCAAACCGGTAATGCCATGGATGTCTATCTCTACCCCCGTGACGAACCGTGCGCCAAATTATTTGGAAAGATCAATCGTATTGCAGCAACACCTGCTACAGAGGGAATGACCACAGAGTTTGGTCTTTGGCCGCAACCGCATGCGAGTCAAAACGCCCAAGTCGCGATGATAAGACCGGAGAATCTTATCGCTATGCCAACGGACGAGCCTTCTGCAATTCACCAGTTAGACTCCGTGGTGCACGAGGGCCGGACCCACCTCTACAGGATTAGAAACACCCATACCGGGCAAGAGCTTTTTTCGCGATCTCTCGGATTCATTACCGATTTAAAACCCGGCGATCGAGTGGCGTTGGCTCTTCGACCACCCGCTAATCACACCTCTGACCCATAGCAACTGGTACCTTTAGGACCGTGCCTCGCGGTCCTGCAATGCACCGAGCATTGCGTAGCCCTCACCAAGAAAATCACGTATCGCTACACTGGTCGGATCGACCCGCTTCCATTGGCGAAAATACAAAAATGCGCCGTCACGTGACTCAAACGACGTGTCAGAGTGCTGGGCGAAAAAGTCCATCAACTCCGAATCGAAAAAATCGCGCGCCTCCGGTTCCGTTGGCGATTTCAAAACGAACGCTTTAGAGAACGCCGAGTGTTCTTCGAAATTAATATCCTGTTTGCCGAGCATTGCCCCAATCGGGTCCCAAAAGGCAACGGTCGGCCTCAGGTGACAGCTCGGAGCTTGCAGGCTTTCGGAACCGACCACCACCACGGTCAAGCGTCGCACCTTCTTATGCTTGCCATGGCCGACGGTGAAACAATAGTCAAACATTCCTAGCTTGAGATCGTCTGTATCAGCCTGCCATAAATTCGTCAGCTTTTTTGCCCGACCAATTTCAAATAAAGGAAACGCTGGGAGCCCCTCCTGAAATACTGCGTCGCCCTCCGGTTTGAAATCGAGGCCCATTTCTTCGGCAATGACCTGCAAAGCCTCTGATCGTCGCCTCTCGCGGCGTTTCACATAAAAATGGTAAAACACCAAGCTCAAAACGGTGGGGACGATCCAGGCTAACTGAACCAAGGTAATGAATAAGGCCAGGTTACGATCAACCCAGTTTTTTCTGTTTTTGAATTCGCCATCATCTAAATTTTCTTTGATCCATTGAACCAATTCGTCCTTGGTCATTTCGCCCGAGGTGATTTTTTTTTGTAAATCAGGGTCGTTTTTTAGGAACTCCTCGTAAACTTCATCCCAATCCGGCTCATTGTCTTGAATCCAACGGACATTCTGTACGGCTGCTGTCCCATCCCCCGCTGAAAACGATTTGAACGCTGTCACTTGGGGGAGCAGATTTTGTGGCTCGAGCCCGCCCAGTAGCAAAATGAGAACCGATAGCGCAACTGAAATGTTCATCTCGTCACATACTCCATAGAACCGATAACACTCCTCCGTTATGGGACATCTGATACCGGGACATCTGATACCGGGACATCTGATACCGGGACATCTGATACCGGGACATCTGATACCGGGACATCTGAAACCTCTAGGGCAATCGGGGAGTAAGCGTAGAATAACACGTGAGCTCGGATCCGAAAATAAGCGAGCGGAAACACTCAACCACAACTATTTTTTCAGCCAACCGAACCGATGTACCAAAGTTACAACCAACGATGCCTTTCAACCTGTCCCGCACACATTTTACCGGTTTGCATCGGCCTCATCACGTGCAGCTTGAACCTGCTAACGAACCCTTTAGTGGCTCAGGTTCCCTTGATATTCCTCGGTTCCGATGTGCACACACATGTTGACGAGCCGGGGGAGCCTGGCTTCCACTCACTGTTTGATGGACAAACCTTAGACGGCTGGCAGGCGGCACCGAGCTCGACGACCGATGCCTGGACCGTTCAGGACGGCGTTCTGGTCGGCAACGGGGACCGCGGGGTTGGCTATCTGATCTACACGCGCGACAAGCAGCTCTCTAACTTCGAACTCCGCTTCCGCTACCGCTTTGTCGGCCGAGGTAATAGTGGCGTTAGTATTCGCGCGGTTCATGATCCGACCAAAAAACGGCTCTTTCAGAGTTACCACGCCGATTTGGGCCATGCAGGCATTGGCAAGCAGATCCTAGGCGCTTGGGATTTCCATACACCCAAACGAACCGAACACCGTTGCCACCGAGGCGACCGTCTCGTGATCGACAAGCAGGACAAGCCGGAGGTCACACCGATTAAAGACGGGCTGACCAAAAACGACATCCGACCAAGAGATTGGAATGACGCGCGAATCATTGCCCGGAACAACCATTTTCAGTTCTACATCAACCACAAACTGGCATCTGAATTTACCGAAAACCTACCTCCCAACCGACGGTTGGGGCCAGGCATGCTGATGCTTCAAATCCATGACCGGAATATGGTCGTCCACTTCAAAGACCTACGAATCAAACGACTTGATTGATCGCGCATCAAAAAAGGGCAGCTCTGGCTACCCTTCATTCTGCCTTGTGTCGGTACTTTTAAGAAGCGCGTCTCTTGCGTTGCGAAAAACCGCAAAGCCCAACCAGCCCCCAGATGGCAATCGAGGTCGGCTCGGGGACTGCCGTCAAATCCCATGGATTGATCGGCTTGAACCCATCGTTTTGATCTAGAAAGGTTCCCGAGAAAGCCAAGTTGTCAATTTGTGCCTGACCTCCACCGGTCTGACCGGACCAAAGGAACCGGAATGAAGCCGAGTCCCCAGGAGCCAGTCGGGCCGATGAGTTGATCACGGCTGCGATGCCCTGGGAAACATTTTCTACACCTTTTTCAGACCAGACATTGTTGTAGAACGTCTTACCATCTTGGACTTCCGTTCCCGTGTTCACATTGATCAGGTTGGATGGCGTTGCTAGGTATTTCAACGTCAACTCGTTCGGCGATGCTGCGGCCGCAAGACCTCGGGCATCGAAGTGGACCTTCTCAAGCTTGAAATAATAATCACTAACATTCGTGACCTGAAAATCGCCCTGCAAAAACGCGTTGTTATTGTTTCCAAATTTCCATGAGCTACAGCCACTTCCACCGAAAGGCCCTATCCGCTCGCCCGCCGATCCATCCGCCAAGGTGTAATCGACAATGTTCAAATCGGAACCGAAAGTCGAACCATTGAGGAACGTATTGTTGGTCGCCTGACCCAAACCCCTGCGACCAGTTGCCGAAGCACCAGGCCCGATGGTACCGGTCAAATACCAATTGTTCACATTCGAACCAACTGGAGTTGAGTCGTAAGTCGAATTGGTATCTGGTGTCGAATCACTAATTCCGGTGTTGTTATTCCCGCCAAAATTTTGGAACGTTTGCCAACCAATGACGGCGATGTCTGAATAAGAGACAGAGACAAACAACGGCCCGATTACGATCGCAATCATTGGGACAAGGGCTTTCATTTTTAGTTTCATCGCAGCTCTCAAGATGTTAAACAATTTGGCGTTTTCAAACTTTTTCCATTCGTTGGGCTGTGCGTGCCATGAAGGTGATTTGTACTAACTAAAACCGCCTGCTAGGGGGCACGCGTTTCACCTTAGGGGAGGGGTTGGCCGGTTGCAAGCAACTCTTTGATTGAATTATTGGAAATCTCAAAACCCATCAAAATGTGTGAGATTCCCAACGTTGGGGCCGGCTTAAGAGCGAGATCCCATAACCTTTCGGACCTTCTCTTTGGCAGAAGTCGATAACTTTAACGAATGGGTTACCGATTGTAGGAGTTTTCTTGCTCCGAGATTCGTTTCAAGATCGCCTCGAGAGGCTCAGAACCTTGATGCCGCCACGAATAGCTGGACGGCTCTACTTGGTAGAGAACACTCAACCAAACCATTGAAGCCATCTCCATGGTGAGTGGAGACGCATGGCCCATCTTGTCGCGGAAAATGGCATCCGCCCCTTGGCGGGAAACCAGCTGCTTGACCATTGGTAAAGCCTTCTCTTTGTGCGCTCGCTTCAGCTCAACGGCGACCCTTCCATAATTGATCCAATAAAACCGATTCTTAGGATACAGCTCTCTCAGTTTTTCGATGACCTCCGGGTAAAACTCTGCCTGCGCGCGGGCGCTGATTGAGGCAAAGCCATCAACCGAGCGACTCGGGCCATCCTGCCCCCACGGCATCCCGATAAAGAAATCGGTCTCCGGGTTTTTTTGTAAAGCGTAGTCGATCCACTTTCGGTAATCACCCAGAGAGCTGTAAAAGTAAGTCATTCCAAACAGCTCAATGTCACCTTGGTCTAAAATTTTCTGGATCTGCTTCCTTTTTTTCTGGTTTTGCCAAAGCCGTTGTGGCGATCCATTCATGCCACCCGCGAATACGCTTTGTTGCGAATGATTTTTTACACCTGCCTTCTGTGCCTGTTTGTCAAAGACCCTAGCCACCGGAATAAAAAAACTATGCCCAATAAACAGGCACCGCTTTCCTTTCGCCTCTTCCGATGGCGTCTGGACTGGTTGATCCAAGGTCTGTTCGCTGGGGGGCGATTTCGGAGGTTGGCTTGTCTGGGCTGAAGTACTGTACGGAGCGGCCAGGACTCCAATCACAAAAACGATCGCGGTAATATATTTTTTCATTGATGCATTCATCGGTTAAACAAGCAGTTTCTCAAACAAGCAGTTTCTCAAAATCACCAAAGAGTCTTTCAACCAAGAAGACCTCTTGTGCGTTTCTATGTTTCGGGACAGATCAACCTCAGCCCCTTACTCAGCCCCTTATCATCGGCGAAATACACAGTCTTTCAATCCCAGCCATGACTAAACACTAACATCAGGAGGCCCCAAGACATCCAGCTAACTAGACTCGCCAAATGATATATAGCGACGGCCAGAGAAAAACCAGTTCCTCTTATCCGCTTGATATTACGGACTAAAAGGTAGATCCCGTAAACGGATCCGATCAGCATAACCAACAAAGCAAAGTCCTGCCTCGGGCCACCCAGCTCGATTGAAGTGTATAGAAACATCGACAAGATTAAAAACGGAATCACTGCCAGTGGAATCCAGCTGTCAAGCGAGGTCGGAAAGCGAACGATGGTTGTCAACCCGCAGATGACGGCTAGGTAGACTGCCAAGTAAAAAGGGGCCACACCGGGAACCGGCCACAACAATCCGTCATCGGTGGCGCCGACCACCGCCAAGCCGCCAGCACAGACGGCCGTCCAATACATGATCTTACCAATCGTGAACCGCGGCCTACGATCGACGGCCACGGCATCGTCGGCCACGGCATCGTCGGCCATCGCGGGTGAATCCGAGTCGGGGTCCGGCCTGGGTTCTGACATTGGTTCTGACATTGGTTCTGACATTGGTTCTGCTTTCATTTCAAAGAACTCTCCAGCAAAATCACTTTCCGTCGATCAAGGAATCTTAAAAATTTTCCTTGGCCGCCTGCTCAGGCGATCAGGTCATGCACCACCTCTCCATGCACGTCGGTCAGTCGGTAATCGCGACCCTGAAAGCGATACGTCAAACGCTCATGATTGAAACCCATTAAATGCATGATCGTCGCCTGCAGGTCGTGAACGTGTACCTTGTTCTCAGTCACTCCAAAACCAAGTTCGTCGGTTTGCCCGTAATTGAACCCACCTTTGACACCTCCCCCTGCCATCCACATTGTGAAGCAGTCTGGATAATGATCACGGCCTAGCACATTACTGTTTGCCGTTCGCCCTTCACGAAACGGCGTTCGTCCGAACTCACCCCCGCATACGATCAGCGTCTCGTCTAAAAGGCCCCGCTGTTTCAGGTCCCGAATCAGGGCTGCGATCGGTTTGTCGGTTGCCGCCATTTTGTTGGTAAGACCATCCTTGAGTCCCTCGCCGGGTGACGTTCCGTGAAAATCCCAACCCCAGTCGAACAATTGCACGAACCGAACACCCCCTTCAACGAGACGCCGCGCAAGCAGGCAATTGTTAGCGAAACTAGCTTGGCCTGGAACCGCTCCATAAGCTTCGTGAGTCGCTTGGGTCTCCCGATTAATATCCATCACCTCGGGAACCGAAGCCTGCATGCGGTACGCCAATTCATATTGAGCAATCCGTGTTAATGTTTCGGGGTGCCCCATGCTTTTAGCCTGCAGTTCATTCAGGCTTTTCAGTGCATCGAGGGAACGACGGCGAAGCTCGCGATTCATCCCCTTGGGGTCTGAGGCGTACAGCACCGGGTCGCCTTGAGAACGACACTGTACGCCTTGAAAGACTGAGGGCAGGAACCCGCTCCCAAAGGAGTTAGACCCCCCATTCGGCTGCACGCCACTACTGATCAGCACCACAAAACCCGGCAGGTTTTGGTTTTCGGTGCCTAGCCCATAGGTGGCCCAAGACCCCATCGAAGGCCGGCCTGAACGAGGTGATCCGGTATAGATCAACAATTCTGCCGGGGCATGGTTAAACTGATCCGTATTCATCGAATGGATGAAACACATCTCGTCAACAATATCTTTGGCGTGAAAATTAGGAACCGCGTCCGAGAGCCAAGTTCCGTTTTGGCCGTACTGACCAAACGTCCGTGGTGTTCCCATCAGCTTGGGAACACCCGAGGTGAAGGCAAACGTTCGGCCTGCCAGGTACTCATCGGGACAAGCCTGACCGTCACGTTTGACCAGCTCAGGTTTGTAATCATATAAATCCAAATTTGGTGGCGAACCCGTCAGGTGCAAATAAATCACACGTTTGGCTTTGGCCGGAAAATGCGGTGCCCGTTTCGCCAGCGGCTGCATCGAGTCGACTGTAATATCAGCCGACGCCTTGGCACCCGATAAAGAAGAAAGGGCCAACGCACCGAGACCCACACCCGAGGTGGATAAAAAGTGCCTCCGCGTTTGTGCTTGCAGGTTTTGCAGGAAAGGATTCATGATCAAACCGTTGTCGCGTGGTTCCCAAAAGTCTTATCGTTTAAGAAAAATTTCATCCAGATTTAACAATACATTACAAACGACCGTCATGGCCGCAGCATCCATTAGCTGAACCCCTGTCGGCAATGGGCCCAATGGGTCCGCTGCCAACTTGTTCGCTTCTTCCGGCTCTGCTGAAAGGTCGGCCCGAGCATCATTTAATAGGGCCACTAAGGCGGCAACCTCTGCCTTGGCAGGCGGCCGCAATAGACATCGCCGAAATGCCAGAGCCACTCTCTCCTCATCGCTCATCTTCTGCTGCAGGACCAAACGGGCAAGCGCTTGAGCCGCTTCCACATAAACAGGGTCGTTGAGCGTGACCAGTGATTGCAGGGGCGTGTTGGTGCTATTGCGGCGAACCGTGCAGACCTCTCGATTCGGCGCGTCAAAGGTGGCCATCGACGGATAGGGATTGCTACGACGCCAAGTCGTATAAATCCCTCGACGATAACGGTCTTCACCCGTGCTCGTTTGCCAATCCGTCGAGCCTCCAAAAGCGGCCTTCAAACCGATACTGGGCTGCGGTGGTTTGACCGGTGGCCCAAACATCTTGGGACTCAACAAGCCACTAACGAATAAAGCCTGATCGCGGACCATTTCGGCACTCAGCCGGACGCGAGGCGCCCGCGCCAACCAGCGGTTGTCTGGATCTGACACGAGCTGCTCTTGGCGGACCGCGGCACTCTGCTGATAGGTCGCCGACGTAACAATCATTCTTAACAACTTTTTGGAGTTCCAACCATTTTGCATGAGCTCGGTCGCCAGCCAATCTAGCAACTTGGGGTGGGATGGCATCTCGCCCTGAGAACCAAACTCTTCGCTAGTGGGCACGATCCCTTTGCCGAACAAGCTTTCCCAATATCGATTAACCAGCACTCGGGCCGTCAGTGGGTTGTCAGAATGGGTCAGCCATTCAGCCAAGGCCAAACGATCAATCTCTTGATCTTCTGGAAGCGAATGGAAGACGGCAGGCAAGCCTGGCTCCACCTCTTGCCCTTTGTCGAGGTAACTGCCACGGTACTGTAAGTAGGTCTCACGTCGCTTACCTTTTCTCTCTCGCAGAACGGGAACCGAAGTGGCCGGTTTCAGCGCCGCTAATCCTGATTTCGCTTTGGCAAGACCTTCACGCTCTGCCTGCAAGCCTGGAGCCACTTGTTCGCGATAATAGCTCGCCAACTGCGATCTGATCTCGGTACTTCGCTGATCGGCTGGCGTGTCGAGCAACTTGAGAATCTCAGCGGGAACACGAGAACGCTCAATGGCCACTGCGTCTGCGGTCGCACTCAATCGAAAATGGCCTAGCAGGTGGTTGCTATGCGGCGAGTCCTGTTGCACCCGAATGCGGAGCCGGGCTGGTTCATCAACGACCAGCGGTTGCTCGGGAATTAAAACCAACTGGTGCGGGAGATCTACCGACCCGCCAATCGCCCAGCCATCCTTCGGCCCTTTTTTACCGGCTAACACATCGAGCGCTTCGAAATCGGCTTGCTCGTAATCGGCAAAGGCCGTTTTAAAGGCGATGCTCCGCTTGCTATCGGTTGGCAACACCAAGGAAGGGTCTGGGTGCGAATCAATCTGCCGCGTCATCACGATTTGTCGATTGGAATCGAGCAACTCCACGGAAAAGTTACTCAACCGATTTGAAGCCTCCTTGCGATTCCACAGCACAATCTTGTCGATCGACTGCTCTCTACCCAGATCGAGCTCCCACCACGGGTTTTCGACGGTCGCCGTATGGGTCACCGATTTATGAGCAAAAACGCCGTCTGTATTTCCATCGATCGCATATTGAGCAGGACCGCCAAAAGCGGTCGAATGCTGTGTCGCCACCCCCTGCAAAGCGATGTTTCCGTCACCTTGAAACACTTGCACTTCGGCCAGCGATAAAATTTGGTTCTTGCCAAGATTGGTGATTCGTACGAATTGAGCCACTGGCGACTGCAGAGTCTCCGGTGTCACATCCGCCTGAATTCCTGTGACGACAAAATTACCACCACTGGTACCGGAGTGGTTTCCTAGAGCCGCGTGGGGAATCGCTTCCAAGCGGAAGCCCGACCATTGCACCACACGCTCCGAACTAGCCTCAATAGGAATCTCAACAAGGTACTCATCCTGTTTCGCAACAGACGTTACTAAAATCTGACCCTCTTTGAGAATTTGAGCCTGCAGCTGGCTGCGTCGCGTAACCGCCGAAGGCCGTAACGTTTGCCAATCTGGGGCAACCGACAAACGTCGCTCCCATTGCTGCTGCGCAGCAGCTAAATCGGCGGTCGGTTGCCTCAGTTTCGTTTCGAAACTAGCTATCCGAGACTTCCATTCTTTTTGACGCTGCCTTTGTTCATCTGAATAGATTTGGAGCACAGGTGATTCGTCACGACGATCCGCGTCCTGGGTGTTATTTAAAATGGCAAAAAACTGGAAGTACTCTTCCTGCGTGATTGGATCGTATTTGTGCGTATGGCATTGGGCGCAAGCCATGGTTGTTCCCATCCACACCGCCATCGTCGTGTTTGCCCGATCGACGACAGCGACGTTCCGAAATTCCTCGTCCTGGGTTCCACCTTCGTTGTTGGTCAACGTGTTTCGGTGAAACGCCGTCGCAATCAGCTGGCCCTCGGTCGGTTCGGCCAAAAGATCGCCGGCCAATTGTTCTTTAGTGAATTGGTCAAACGGCATGTTGTCGTTGTAGGCCTGAATGACCCAATCACGGTAGGCCCAAATCGTTCTTGGGGGGTCATCCGCGTAACCAGCACTGTCCGCATACCGAGCCAAATCTAGCCACTTCCTAGCCCAATGTTCTCCGAAGGTGGGGCGCTGGAGCAAGCCGTCGACTAGTTTTTCGTAAGCTTGCGGATCGGTGTCGTTAACAAACTGATCCACCGCTTCAATGGTTGGTGGCAAACCGGTTAGATCGAGGTACACGCGTCGCGCCAGCGCGTACCGGTCGACTTGCGGTGCCGGTCGCAGGCCGCGTTCGTGCATCCGATGTAACGTAAACCGATCAATCGCATTCTTGGGCCAGTCAGCATCTTGATCGGGTTCCGCCGGGATACTCGGACGGGTTGGTGCTTCATAAGACCAATGAGTCGCATAGTGAGCCCCTTGAGCAATCCACTGTTTGAATAAACCTATTTCGGTTTCGGTCAGCCCAGCACCGTGTTCCGAGGGTGGCATTCGAAACGACTCATCCTCGGCCATGATTCGTGTGATCAATTCACTCTCTTCGGGCGCGCCCGGGACCACCGCCCGCGCCTCGGTTTCCAAAACCGAAATTGCCGACTCCCTCAGATCCAATCGCAAACCGGCCTCCAAACCATCCGGATCGGGACCATGGCAAAGGAAACATTTGTTCGACAAGATCGGTCGAATATCGCGGTTGAAGTCGATTTCATCCGCCGCTGTCGAGGATAATGACAGCCCTAAGCCTAGGATCCAAGTGAGGACAAAATAAGTGCGCATCGGCTCAATGGGGATGGAAACTACGGTTTCAAGAACGTCCTGCCAGTATAGCAGACAAGGCCGCAGACCTCCCGTATTGCGAAAGCTTATACCAGGTCTGCCGTCGCTTGACAGACTCAAGTAAAAGGAGCCAACTGGGCCTAACATAAATTTGCGATTACCCAGGCCAACCCGCTGACTCGATCAACAGGTCTGGAAAAAGCTAAAATACCGCGTGAAAATCACTTTTTTGATACACACCTGACTCCCGAATCAGCCAACTCGCCAACCACCGACGACTCCGACATGCAACCTAACTCCCATGCTCAAGAACCAAGTCAAAACGCGAAAATTTTTGCCTAAACATAAATCTAGGGGGATTGAGTAATTTTCAGGCTTTGAGCGACTTCGCAATTAAACGTTTCCTATCTAGCTGTTGCTCGGGGGACCGCTAAACGAGTCCTCATCCAAACTCTCTCTCGGCGAACCTCGTTCCCGTCAGAGAGTTTTTTATGCGCTCTTACAAGTCGCCAATTAACTTTTCAATCAACGCTTTTTCGCCGTCGTTTCAAGTCCGAAATTGGCAGCATGAAAATTCATCAGGTCGACGCCCTGCTGTTGGTAGATTTGGTAAGCACTGTGAGGCACTCCCTCAACCACGAGCCGCTCAAAAGGAAGGTTGAGCGTTTTCAAAAACTTCATATACGCCAAGTTGTTTTGGTAATTAGACCCTTCGCTACCGACATGGACCAAGATGCGAATGGCAGGCTTGGGGCTTTGGGCGTAGGCTCGAGCCAGATCCCAAGCGTTGTCCCCTTTGGCGAACGTCAGGTTGTCATTCTCGCGACCGTTATTTTCCGAGATTTTTTGCTCTGTCGCGTAACCCGAACCACCTGGCGCGCACGAATAAAACAGGTCGGGATGCCGAAACATCACTCGAGTGGTCCCTCGCCCGCCTTGCGAGAATCCTTCGATGCCTCGGTGTTCACGGTCGGCCAGGGTTCGATAATGCGAGTCGATATGGGGGATCAGTTCTTTCACGAACACATCCTCACCAAACGAATTGAATTGAGGCGTATTGTAGTGGCTAACTTTTCCACCATTGACGAAAACGTAGATCATTTCAGGGACGTCGCCTTTTTTCATGGCTTGGTCGATGAGTCGGGCCAGTCGAATAGATTTGGTTTCATTTCCCGGCCGACCACCATGTAGGTAATACACCACGGGGTACCGCTTCCCGCTTCGTTTCGGGTTGTCATATCCAGGAGGCAAGTAGATGCAATAACCGACATCGGTTTTCATTGAAGGACTTTTGAACGTCGCGTGCTTAAGGCCATTCGGCCACCGCCCCTTGGGTAAAGGATTCACCCAGCGAAACGGAGCTGGTACCTTCTTTTTAGTCGAAGATTTTTTGCTAGGCGTTTTATTACCACTCGTTTTTTGCGCCTCTACCGAAACGCTGATCCAGAGGCCGACAAGAAGGAATACCGTCGCGCCCGCCAACACACGGTAAGACCGGAACCGTACGATCGAATAGGATAAACAGTCAAAAATCTTCATTGAAAACCTGTGCTATACTCGATGTCGCGACCAAACTTCGGTCAATGATCCAAAACACTGAACCCGCCCTCTGCGACCCCAGTCCGATGACTCAATAGACCACACGTCATTGTAGAGCACCAGAAGAAAAGCCGTGCTCAAGCCTCGCGCGAATCTGGGGCTACTTCACCCAGACTAAAAACCATACCGAATGGATCGCAAGCACCCCGGCTACCCATTCAAAGTGCTGCTTTCGGTCGCTTCTGAGTTGGAAATGATAGAAAATAATTCCGGCTTGATTCGGTTTAGCTCCAGTTTGACTTGCGACACCCAACGGTTGATTTGCCCTTCCGACAGCTCATTCTGATCATCTTCTTCCCAGGCCAGCACTCAGAAAGAGTAATTAAAACGAGTCAATATCGTTTCGAATCGTTGATTCAGCTGATCGATAGTGGCGGGCTTTAGCTTTATCCGGTGATCGCCTGGAGTGATGCGCCGTTTGTGAGTCATGCTTTCTCCGGTGCGTTGAAATTCTTTTCGGTATCGCCAAGCCCACTGCAATGCAGCGACCCTAGGGTATCGCACCCCAAAAGCCGGCAGCACCCGCTCAGCCCACAAACGAAACTGGGTCACCATCGTTTCATAAGTTACGATTATGTCGTATTCGGGGTCGATATCTCGGTCGAGTAGGATTTTAAACTTTGCCTCCAGCGGCCAAGTTCGCTTTTCACACTGCGTCAAAACATATTCATCAATCGGGATCTCTTGGCGTTCCTGCCTCGCAGCCTCAAGCCCCGTCCCTTCCGTTGGGTGGATCCAGCCAAACGAAAAATATTCGGATACTAAAATGTCCCGCGGGTCTCGTATATGAAAAATTCGATAGATCTGCGTAGGATGATCCAGCTCTGTTTTAAGCACCTCAAAACTACGGATGGGACACCTGCAAAAATCGCGCTGATTATCAATAGACAAGCCAGACTGATTGGCTGGGGAGTTGTTTTCTGAATAGAAATCAAAACCTTGCTTCTCGGATAGCCTTCCAAAAAACTGGTAAAGAAACATTGTCGCGCTCTTGTGAACGGCATGGACATCCACCCCTCTCACGGCAGGCCCTGAACCAGTCATCTCGGGGCGGCTCGTGGGCATAAATCATCTCCCATAACGTTTGAGGCTTTTAAAAAACGTTTGCAACAACAAGGGCTCGTCTGCTGCTCAATCCCGAGCCCTTCTCCGCTGCCATCGCGGGGAGGTTTTAACCCACAAGACATACCCGGACACAACCGTCGCCAATCCAAAGGCAGAGACGAGGCGAAGCAACCAATGGTTAAAACCGTCCCGTCCCTGATAATCCATGGTGTGCAGCATCCAAAAAAAATCAAACACTCGCCAACGATTGTTTCTTCGAGTTGTTACGCGACCTCGATCGGCCGAAACATAAATCACCGTTCCCGATGGATGATCCAACACGACACGGTAGGCCGGCAGCTCTTTGCCTCGGTATTCCGAATGAGGGCCAACCTCTTGGATCAGCTCCACCGATCGCACACCAACCGCCTGTGAAAAATCGGCCTGCGCAATCCTGCCTGCAAGTTCTGGTTCGATCGGCGACAACCGGGCGCCCGAGACAGCGTCTAATAGAAGAAACTGCTCCGAAGCATTATCTCGAAGGGTCACCTCACAAACTGGTCGGCCCAGCAGTGTGCCTAGATTGACGGACACTGGCTGTAGGGAGCCATTCTCCGGTCGTCCAACTGAGGCGACCATTTGATTGATATCTCCTAGCTCGAACGCCGACAAATCCACGGGGGCCTGAGCCCGAATCATGTTTTCGCCACGGACAGCCTGAATAGAACTCCAACTGAAAACCATCCCACTGACGGTCCACAGGAAAAGCTGTATGCCGATCACTAACCCTAAATACCGATGTACTTTTCGCCAATTCCGCGACTTCATGAGCCCGCTCTCCGGAGGGTTGGTGCCATGGATTTCGCTTCCGCTTCGTTATCACAATCGCTGTAGCGATGGCTCCAACAAACCGATCAAGCCAACCCGCAAACTAAACTTTAAGAAAGATCTTTTTGCGGTACAACAAGTACAGCAGTAACCACTTTATGCTAAACACTCCCACGGCGAGAATTAACGGGCCATAGGTTGGCAACAAGGAGCTGGGGCCGGCTAAAATACGATTCGCCGTGTAATTAAAATCAATGAACGTCGGGGCCATGTAGATCAAGATTGAGTTCGCACCGATCACCGTGAAAAAAGTGATCCCAAGGTGAAACTTGAGCACATCAATGACCACGTAGAACAGCGACAACAATAACAGGCTCCAACCGGCACAAAATAGAACAAACGAGCTAGACCACAGATTTTTATTGATCGGAAAACGAAGGGCAAACTCTTGGTCCCAGCCCCACCCAACCGCCAAACAGATCAAGCCGCCGACAACCATCAATAGCGCTTTGCGCCAACCGCTATAATCTCGCCGCATCAACAACTGCCCTGTCATCACTCCCAACAACGCTGTAGCGATGGCCGGAATGGTCGCAAACAAACCTTCAGGATCGCGATCGCCCTGATAGAGCTTGCCGGGAACCAGCAGTCGATCAAGGTAGTCAGTTAGCGTGTGGCCTGGTGATAAATCACCTGCCCCAAAACCGGGCACCGGGATGAAACGCAGCGCTGCCCAGTAACCAATCAATAAACCAATCAACCAGAACCAGCGCCCCAATCGCTTCGTGTTCATGGCAATCAAGGCCGCAAACATGTAGGCCAGACCAATCCGACCCAACACGCTCGGGTATCGCTGACTGGCCCAGCCTTCAGCGGTCGACCAATCAGCCGGAATGCCGTTGTAGAACACACCCAGCAAAATCAAGATCATCGCTCGGCTAACCACATGAATATAAATCTTACGTTCGCTATCCCCTCGAGAGCGACGATGATGAATCGACATTGGCGTCGACACACCAGCAATGAACAAGAACAGAGGGAAAATCAAATCCCAAGGCTCGAAGCCATCCCATGTCGGGTGCTCCATGCGGGCCGCTACCCACTGTACCCAAGCAGCAGAGGTCAATGCCGCGATCGCCAAAAACATCTTCTGGCCACCGATAATCCAAAACATATCGAAACCCCGTAAAGCATCGAGGCTTAACAGACGAACGTTTTCGACAGGAGTTTCTGTTTTCTCCCGCTGCACCGGATTTTGTTTCGCTGCAGCAGATGCTGTTTCCGAACTCATCAGTGAAAGTTCCTCAATCAACCGGGGATAGGAGCCGCAAGCCATACAGGCCTGCGCGACCTTTGAGCTCGAATTGTAAAAGAGTCAGCCCGTTTTCGCGATCCAAAAAACTCTGCGAACTGAAAGAGGCTTTCAATTTGCGCGATGGCTTATACATTCAGCCGACTTCACCGCTCCCCCCCAACCAGAACCCAACCGCTTCCAAACATTGGACATGCTCGACCGTATCATGCGTCAGCAACAGATCGGCAATGGCAGCTACGGCGGCCCAGCCGTTCTCGCTATTGAGAAACTCTCGGACGCTCGTCATTGCCCCGCCAATCAGCTGAGGCAATTCATCCCGGTGCCCCGCCAAACGCATGGCCGCCTCGACCGCTTGCTCGCGATCCACTCGCCACTCGCTGATTGCTGACAGCTCGCTTACATCACCGGTATGGATCATTTCAGCGACAGGCCCGCCCAGACTAACACATAGCGAGGCGTAGCCCACCTGTCGATCACTTTGAGGGGGCCAGCGGGTAATGGTTTCGCCAGAACGATGGGGCCCCTCGCCGTCCGGCTCTATCGAGGCGTGAACAATTGTAGCCCCCAGCTGAATAGCCATCACAACATGCCCCGCCTCGTGATAGGCTGTTCGCTCGTGTTCATCGATCACCATGCATCCGTTACCCTTAACACCAGCAGGGGGTCTCCCTCTCGACCACTACCCAAAAAACAATAGACCTGCCAAAATCCGTGCCGGCAAGTTGTCGCATCGGATGTCCATACCGCAACCTCCTTCACCAGGTAACTTTTCAGTGCCCGAAGCTAACGCCGAACAACCGACCATTCGACTTGATCACTTCCTACAAGCTTGCGGCGTACCCACCGGGGGTCAAGCCAAACTACTGATTCAATCGGGGCAAATTTTAGTCAATAGTCAGGTCGAGACGCGTCGTCGCAAAAAACTGTGTGCCGGTGATGAAGTGACCCTCGAAGGAGAGGTTTTTATCGTCACCGAAGCCTAATGTTCTCAGAAAACCATCAACAGCAACTTGTTTCGTCCCCCGACTTATTAACCAACTCATGTTAAACAACTCTTCACCCTCCACTCCCTCGCTTTGCCGGAAAGAACACCCGTGACTGAGCCTCTCCAAAGCGTCATCCAATTCACGAGTTGCATCCTCGCTCTAATTGGATCGATCTTTCCCCCGTCCACATGCCGCGCTGACGACCCTCTCCCCGGAGGTCATTACACTTTCCAATCTGTCACCGTAGTACCCATCAATCGAATAACCAAGGAAGGTAAAACCCTCGACGCCAAATCGGAAAAACTGACACATGGGATTCGATTTGACGTGCTACCCAAGTACACGGTTGCCAAAGGAAGCAAGCCCAAACCATTCAAGATACTCAACCCGACCGTCACGGATAAATCGAGCTTGACTCTCGACAAGCCGATCCACTTCAAGGGAAAACGAGTTCCGGCTGGCACCAATTTGCTCAAGTTCCAAAAGTTTGACGGCTCGCGTTTCAATATTCACATGCCCGATCTCTTCCCGCTGGCCGTTCACTCGGTAACCATTGTACGGGACTTCGAGATTCCTACCGGTACCTATCACGTCACGTTTAAGTGGACGACCACTTCCGGGCAAGTCTTGTCGGACAAGGTAAAAGTCTTGATCGACGTCAAAGTGCCAAATAAATAGCCTTCTTGGCAAACTGAAAAGGCCCCTCCGTAAACAGACGCCCTAACTCGCTCTCCTTGGCAATCACCCCACATCCATCTCTTCCGCAACGATCAGGATCCTATCGGTCTCCGGTAACTCATACGAATTGGCTTGCTTTGCGTTGATGAGTCGTGCCAGATAGAATTAACCCCCTGAGAACCTTATAAGGAAACAAATCATGAAAACACAACCGTTGCTATCCGCTTGCCTGATCATCTTGTTTTGTGGATCCGCTGGCTTGGCCGCCACGAAACAAACCCCGCGGCAACCCTCTGCCGGTCTCCAGTCGACACAAGCGAGCCACTTTGGTTCTGAAAATCGGCCCCCCAACATCGTCTACATTATGTCGGACGAGTTGGCATATTATGAACTCTCTCATATGGGCAACCCGCATATCCGCACACCCAGCATCGACCGGATGGCCAAACAGGGTATCCGTTATACGCAAGCTTTGGCTGCCGCGCCCGTTTGCGCACCGCTGCGGTGCGCACTCATGACGGGCAAACACATGGGTCATGCATCGGTCCGGGCCAATGGAGGCGGTACGCCTCTCAGGAGTGACGAAACAACGATCGCCAGCCTGCTCAAACAGAAAGGTTATGCCACAGGAGGATTTGGGAAATGGGGTGCCGGGGGGCGTGATTCAACCGGCGTGCCCGAGAAACACGGCTTTGATGTTTTCTTCGGCTACTATGATCAAGTCCACGCCCACTCGTTCTACCCTCCCTATTTAATACGCAATAGTGAAGAGGTCCAGCTCGACGGCAACATTGGGGGACGCAGCGGCAAGACTTACTCGCACTATGCGATCATGGACGAAGCACTCGATTTTATTCGTGATCACCAAGACCAACCTTTTTTTTGCTACCTGCCGATCACGCCGCCTCATGGCATGTACGATATTCCCTCCGACGATCCGGCCTGGCAGCTATACAAGAGCGACCAATGGATTCAGGATCCGTCGATCAAGGATGACGTAAAAAATTACGCAGCAATGGTGTCGATGGTCGATCATAATGTGCAACAGGTATTGGACCTACTCAAGGAACTCAACCTTGAAGAGAACACTATCGTCTTTTTTACCGGCGACAATGGGGGACAAGATCGCTTTCGCGACTCGAAGCATCCCCGCGGCTTTTTCGGCCCAAATGTCAATCCGAAAACGGGAGTTGCGTTTCGCGGCGGTAAAGGAAACCTTTACGAGGGAGGGCTGCGCATTCCCTTCATCGTCCGCTGGCCAGGAAAAATCAAGCCGGGGCAGGTTAGCGACCTGCTGTTCTACCAGATCGATATACTGCCCACACTGACCGAATTAACGGGTGCCAACACGCCAGCCGACGCGGACGGCCTATCGATTTTACCAAGCCTGCTCGGCGAAAAAGTGGTCGGTCACGCCCAACAACAGCACCCATTCTTGTACTGGGAGTTCGGTCCACAAACGGCTGTCCGGATCGAGAATTGGAAAGGGATTCGGCCAAAGCCCAAAGCCGACTGGGAAATTTACAACTTATCTCAAGATCCAAGCGAGCAGCACAACCTAATGGAACAGAAACCTGAACTAGTGAAACAGATGCAGGCGTTCGCCAACCAATCCCACCAGCCGGTTCGCTCGGGAGAGTTCACGACCGAAGTTCGGCACCAGCGAGATCGACAGGCCAAGTGGGGAACCGCCAAACAACCCCCCCGTCCTCAGCGCGGCAAACCCGGGAAGCCGAACGGGATCGAGGATAAAAAACGAGTGCCGGTCGACCAAGTCAAACTGGTTCGGGTCAGTAGTGAAAACCGGAGCAATGACCGATTAGCCCGTTACGCGATCGACGGCAACCCTCAAACCCTCTGGCACACTCAGTTCTCCGACGACCTAGCCGAACCTCCGCACAGCCTAGTGATCGATCTAGGACGCGAGCGAACGATCGAGGGGGTACGTTACCTAGCGCGGCAGGATAACGGCTGGAACGGCGCGTTCAGCAAAACTACGTTTTCAGTCAGCTCCTCACACCACCAGTTCCCCGCACCGGTTCTGACCAAGACGTTTGAAAAGACGCGTCGGGTCCAGACAGCCATCTTCGACCGGCCGGTTCAGGGTCGCTATGTGCAGATCCAGATCTTGTCGGAAGTCAACGGCAAGGCATGGGCTTCGGCGGCCGATATTGGCGTGATCGAAAAATAGTGATCCGTTAGCGCTGAAGTATAAAGCAAGATATGCCGGCAAGCGAATTTTGTCACATTACGGGTGCGTCATTTTTTCAGTGCTTTACGAATCTCAAGCGGACGATTAGTGGTGATACCAAAGGGTCCCTGGGCAGCAAAAAATTTAGCATCTGCCGAGTCGTCGATGGTCCAAACGTGAAATTCTTGGACCCCCCGTTTGCGCAGCTCGGCTAGGAACTCGACGGTCACCACCTGCCGATTCCCTTCCATCCCCAATCCGTCGACACTCAGTCGTTTGACCGTCTCCGCCAACTCGCTGGCACTTGGCAACCAGGAGTCCGTTTGGCCCTGCTGTTTATAGCTGGTCAACCAGTGTGCCTTGATGCGGGGCATCAGTCGTTTCGCCGCTGCGATCGTCTGCTGGTTGAAACTGATGATGCAAACCTGCTCGCCCGGTAAGCCGGACTTAGCCAACACCTGCCGGACCGGCTCAACAATTTCTGGCCCCGCCTTCAGTTCGATGATCAGCCACTTTCCCTCGGGTACGGTTGAGATGACCTGTCGCAAGGTTGGTATTGCTTGACCGGTAAACTCGTCGCCTTTCCATTTGCCGACGTCCAACCCTTGTAGTTCGGCCAAGGTTGCATCGGCTACGGTCAAATCCTGATCAGCCGTGCGACCGGTCGTTTTGTCATGGATACAGACGACCTCGCCGTCGCGGGTCAAGTAAAAATCACCTTCGATTCCATCGGCCCCTTGTTTCCAAGCTAGCCTAAAAGCGGCCAAAGTATTCTCCGGCGCGTCGCGAGAAGCACCGCGGTGAGCGACAACTCGCTGGCCCTTAACATCGCTCTCACCCATGATCATCCCGATCATCAACAGCCCAGAGAGCAACCCTGTTTGAGCCACCCTGAGGGGTATCCCCGCTGTTCGTAATCGAAGGACCTTCGACAAGTCTCTAACTCCCTTTTTTGGTCGCTTCATGGTCCGATCGTCTCAGATCTAAAACCTTCCACAAAATCATTCTAGGGCGTCCAGTCGATCACCACGACCCTGGAGAACAGGTAGCCAATAAAGTGCCGGCCCTTCAACAAAGTGCCTAAGGATTCGAGCGATCACCGAGAACGAATGATCGACGCAGCGCTGCTGGGCCGCACCCGCCACGCATAGTAAGAACAGCCATAGCAAGCCGAGCCATAGCCAAGATCGATTCTAAGCTATTCTCTCACCGAAGCTCACACCATTTCGGAGGCCATCTCTGCTGCCACGCTCTCCCACCGCGAATAGGCCTCGTCGACCATATCTGCCACCCGAGCCTCAAAGTCTCGGATTTCTGCATCTGCTCGGTTGTGAAGCCCAAGCTGACCAAAAACCCAGCCCATTGATTCACTCAAAGCGTTGTAGTGGGATTCGAAACCAGTCTTCATATAGCTTTCGTAGTCTCGCTCAAAGACTTGAAACGCCGCATGAAGTCCTCGGCGATTTTCATGTTGTGATGGTTGGTTATGGGTCATCATTCTGTTCCAGAAAAGAGGGGGGGAATAAAAGACAGGTGTGATTCGTTGTTCTCGTTAAGTTGTTGACCGTAATCAGGAGAGTGGCTGTAACATTTTAAGAATACCCAAAACGTGTCATCCATCGGCAAACTCATCCATCGGTAAACCATCCCAGTAATAAAACCGCTCGGTAATGGCCAGTTGCTTCAGTTCTTTCAACGACAACTCCTTGTCAGAGTTATTGACAAGCAGCCGCACGTATGATGCCCATTCTGGATCGTTCTCCCGTAGCTTTTCAAGATAAGCTTTCACCTCTTGCATCATCACAAAACTCCTTATTTCGAGGAAAACTGATACCAGCATTCGCTGTGGTCTAGTAGGTTTACGCTGTTGCTTGCGATCGGGTTCATCTGCTCGGTAGACGGTTGGCCCTCTCTGTGCTTACAGCTTTTTATCTTTTTTTTTAGAAACCGGGCAAACGGGAGACTTCCAACTTTTATCTCGCCGTGATCCAGACCAGCTCAATCGGACTTGCTCTCCTAGCAAAACCTCGTTTTGGTAATCGAACGCGACTCAATCAGAGCCGGTGATACTGTAGATTGATATCGCGACTAGAGTTATTTGATCGTTGGGGCTAGGCGTTCATGCGGAGACGATTTAGCGGGGAGCTAAATCGCAACCTCGAGCTGTACTAGAAAGCCTGTAGAACAGGACTTACGGCCTATTGCCCGCGCTGAGCTGAGCTCGCATGAACTCATCCATATCAACCACCATCGAATCAATCCAGGGCAGCTGATTCCAGCAACCGTGCTTGCCGCCCTCGTAAATCTTGATTCCGGTCTCAATTCCCAAAGAGCGAAGTTTGTCGCGCGACGCCTGATTCCGCTCAGGCTTATCAAACTCACCGGCCATAAACAGAATCGGACACGTATTCTCGTCAATTTGCGCGTAGGCATCCGCCAACTGGTAAAGCTCTGGCTTTTCGTCAACGGTCCCACGTAACCAACTGTTAGAATTCGAGAACCCCTTTCCACTGCGAGAGCGTTCAGCAACCGAGCCGGTTAACATTTCCATTGGCCCAGCCATGACGATCGCGGCATGAATTTTTGCTGATTCACTGGGGTGACCACCCTCACCCTGAAGTTTTGGGTGAGAGCCTGCCGAGGCCATTAAACCGGCAAGGTGGGCTCCAGCGCTCCCCCCGATTGCGCCGATGCGGTTGGGATCGAGATGATATTTTTTTGCGTGGGCTCGCAGGTATCGGACTGCCGCGGTGCAGTCGTGCATGGCCGCTGGAAACGCTGCTTCGTCAGCCAATCGATATTCAATCGCCGAAACCACATAACGACGACTGGCGAGTCTATTTGCCAACGCACGATACTTGGTTTTATCCCCTTTGTGCCAGCCACCGCCATGAACCAGAACGATACAAGGGAGTGGTTCGTGCGCTTTGGCTAATTTGGGAAATGTGATATCCATCAACATCTTGCGTTCCCCGTGCTGGGCATAAACCACATCCAAATCCACTTGCAATTGCTCGGGAGTTCGTGTCCCCGGTTGTGCCGGATTGGGCTTGCGAGGGTTGTTCGCCACCGGTTTTAGCGGGACCGATACTGGAGTGGCTGACCGTCCAGCGATCTTCATCCGCTGACGAAAAACCCCCCCGGGGCCAGTGATATACAGGGATCGCATATCCTGATCTCCGAACGTGCAGTTAATTGGCTTGGCCGGGCAGGCGATTTTGTCGATCAGCTTTCCGGTTGGACTCCAAATCCACACGTCAGTGGGGCCCGCGCAATAAATATTTCCAGCTCGGTCAACGGCCATGCCGTCGGCACCGCGGTCTGGCCCGTCGTCCATCGACGCAATCATCCGTCCCTTGCGGGCTTGCCCCGGCTGACTGAGGTCATAAGCCCAAATCTTTTTAGGGACAAAAGACGAGACATACAGAGTAGCCTCATCCGGCGAAAGAGTAAGACCGTTGGGTGTATCAATTTGATCGACCGCGACCGAAATATCTCCGGCTGGACTGACGTAAATCACTTTTCCCTGGGGTGTGAAGGTAATGTAAATTCCACCATGATGATCAACCACTAAATCATTAGGGCGATAGGCCTTTTCGCCAGCCGCGTTCGCAAGCGACTTGAAATCAACAATCGGGACTTTCTTTCCGCCATCCAAGAAAACGATCTGGCCTGCTGAATTGTCTGACAAAAAGGTGCGGCCGTGGTTGAAGTAGGTCGCGCTGATGCGGCCGGCGTTTGACCGCAAGACCTTCATTTCATCCTTGCTGGGGATAAAGCGGTAGAGCGTCTGCCCTTTGACGTCGGGGATCACTAGCGACCAACCGTCCCAGCAGGGACCATCTGCCATACCCATTTCCGTGGACAGGGTCTCTAGTTCAGTCCGTCGGTCCACAACACGGGACAGAGGTTGGGCTTCCACCCAGGATCCGAGCGACGGACTGATCAGGCAGGCGGCAAACATCCATTTCAATCGAACGGCAGTCATGAGAATATCGGCTCCAGTTTCTGACGGTCAAACAAAAGTAAGTTCAAGCAAGATACCGTTCAAGAGACCGCTTCACCATCAGGGTTCAAACCATCCTGCCGGTCGACAATGGGCTGGTCTCATTAAGGATGTCCCTGTCCAACCCCCTCAAATTTGTTGCAATAAACTGTGAACCGACGGCCCTGCCAAATGGTTTTCGCGGTGAAAAACCGTTAAAAGAGAGGGCTGCAAGGAGTCGCCGATTCAAAATGAACCGTGTTACAAGCCGAGGGTGCACGCATGACGGATCAATCTAAAAAGTCAAATCTCTGGAAAGCGATCGGGCCTGGTTTGTTATTTGCCGGGGCGGCCGTCGGTGTTTCACATATCGTTCAATCGACGCGTGGGGGGGCGACGTTCGGAACTGCGGCGGCGTTAATCGTGTTGGCTAGTTGTCTTGTCAAGTGGCCCGCTTTCCGCTTTGGCCCGCTCTATGCGGCGGCCACCGGCAATTCACTGTTGACCGGCTATCGGCTGCAGGGTCGCTGGGTCCTCGGGCTGTTTGGCGTGCTGACAGCGATGATTTTATTCACAACACTTGCCGCAGTGACCGTCGTCACTGCGGGTTTGTTGATCCATCTATTGCAGCTTGAAGCCGTGTTCAATAGCTGGGGACTTGAGCCACGCTACAACGCATCTTTAGTTTCCCTAGCGCTCTTACTTGGAACGGGAGCCTTGCTGGCCTTAGGTGGCTATCGCTGGCTGGATCGGGCAATGAAGGTTGCGATGCCTATTTTGATTGTAGCCACTCTGTCCGCTACGTTGATCGCGATTGCGAGGCTCTCTTTTGGTAGCCTCACTTTCCTGCCTTCAGTCGACACACCAGGCGAAATTGGGCTCACTGCCGCGATGATTGGTTGGATGCCCGCGCCCTTAGATATCGCTGTCTGGAGCTCTCTGTGGGCTCTCGCTCGTGCTCGCACTTCGGGCAACGCACTTGACTCGCACGGGGCTCTGAAAGACTTTGATCTCGGGTACTGTGTCACGTTGATCTTGGCCATTTGCTTCGTCCTGATGGGGGCTTCGATCATGTACAACACCGGACGCGTGTTTAGCAGTTCTTCGGCGGCCTTCGCTGGAGAAGTGGTTTCGCTTTACACCGAGCAGCTTGGCAATTGGTCTTGGCCACTGATTGCCGGGGCGGCATTCCTAGCGATGCTGTCGACCACTGTTACAGTTGCTGACGGATTCCCTCGCGCCGTCGCGGCACTCGTCTCGGAAGCTTGGCCCAATCGCAAACAAGGCCCCGAAGGCTCTAAAACTTCTTACTGGATTGTATTTGTCATTGGGGCGATTGGGGCCATGCTGGTGTTGGTTTACACCCTCGGTCGAGAAGGTGTGGGGTTCACACAGCTCGTCGACTTTGTGACCATCACTTCTTTCGTTGCGGCCCCTATTTTGGCTTTGCTGAACCATCGCGTGGTTCATTCTGCTGAGGTACCGCTGGGGTCGCGCCCTTCACTCTGGTTGCAGGCTTGGTCTTGGGCAGGAATTGTGATCATGACGTCATTCACCTTGGCCTACATTGGATTTCGGCTAGGGATGTTTCAGTCGGTCTTAGGGGATCTTTAGTGCGGCGGTTCACAAACTCTGGCGGACACACTGCTGCTCGGCCAAAGCGTAACCAGCTAGCTTGCCAGCAAATGGTTCGAATGTCTTAACGGGTCCACGCACCAGCGACTCAACCAGACAAACTAGCCGAAACACGTCTCCCAAATGGAGAAAAATGTGGGGGCAACTCCAACCAGCCCTGAAACTCCTGATAAAAAACGGTGATCATTATTGGTAACGAGTTCGAGTTCCATGAGAGCCTACGTATCCCATTTTGTTTTCGTCGATCCTAAGGACTAACGACGACCGCATGTGACCTATCGTATCGCACGATCATTTTTTGATCCACGCAGTGTTTGACATTACTCAACAAGAGGCCTATCTTCCAAAGTTATCAGCGAGCCATTTAAACCCAACTGATATCACCAGCCACTAAGACGATGATTTCTATATCAGGAGATAACCATGCGAGCCACAAGGACTCTACTGTTGGCAGGTGTCTTACTAAGCCCGTTGGCCGCCTACCTCGAATCCGCCCCTTCTCTGGTCGCCCAAGAGCCGACCTTTGAAAACGTCACCGAAGCTGTCGGGTTGGGCGGAGGTGACTTTGTCGCGTGGGCTGACTTCGATCGGGATGGCGACATCGATTTGGTAACCGGGGGCCGTCTCTTTGAAAACGATGGGGCGGGGCGATTTACGGCGCTCGACGGCTTTTCCGCCAGCTCCGGTGTTTGGGGCGATTATGACAACGATGGTCTGCTCGATTTTTACGCCACCAGCGGCACAGGGCAACTACTCAAAAACTTGGGAAATAGACAATTCAAAAAAACACGGATCCCAGAAAACCCCCACCGAATGAGCCGCGCCGCAGCCTGGGCTGACGCCGACAATGATGGCTGGGTCGATCTGTTTGTCACGAACTACGAGACCTGGCCCACCCGCGCGTTTCCCGACCTATTCTACTGGAATTCCGGTCAAGGTTCTTTTGCCGAACCAGTCCCACATCCCAGAGGCAAACAATGGCGTGGCCGGGGGGTCAATTGGTCTGATTTCGACAACGATGGCGATCAAGATTTTTATATTTCCAACTATCGCCTGATGCCTAATCAATTGTGGGTCAATGACGGCCGCGGTAATTTTAGCGAACAAGCAGAGCAGCGAGGTGTTATGGGAACCAATGATGGAGGTCAGGAATCTGCCTCGGGAGAAACTCCTGCTTATCAATACAGCGGCCATACGATCGGATCCTGCTTTGGTGACATTAACAATGATGGTCATATCGACTTGATTGCAGTCAATTTTGCTCACCCTCCTGCATTTCAAGACCGGACCATGGTGTTGATCAACTCAGGCCCGCCCCATTACCGCTTTAAAAATATCAATGAAAACGACCAAGCCGGGATCCAGTACCAGGAGAGTTATGCCAAAGGTGCTTTGGGCGACTACGACAATGACGGTGATTTAGATCTGTTCATTACCACGGTCTACCCCAACGATGACGGTACGCTTTTCGAGAATGACGGGAGCGGTAAATTCACCGACGTCGGCGATCAAGCAGGAGTTCGCGGCAATGATGGCTATGGAGTAGCGTGGGTTGATTTTGACAACGACGGCGATCTCGACTTAAGCACAGCAGGCGCCTTGATGCGAAACCGTGGTAATCGAAATTCATGGCTCAAAGTCCGAGCGATCGGAGACGGTCCTTCCAATCATTCAGCGATTGGGTCCCGGGTGACGATCACCGCCGGTAACAAGTCGTATGTGCGAGAAATCCAAGCCGGCAATAGCGGCAACCAAAACCCTTTTGTGACGCACTTTGGTCTGGCCAGCCACACCGGGCCGATTGAAGTGGCCGTGCGTTTTCCATCAGGGCTTCAGGTGATCAAGACTGTCAACCCAAACGAGTCGGTCACCATTCATGAAACCGAAGCGAACTGATCTATCCAAAGATAATGCGAACCGATCATGCCAAGTCCTCTTGGTTGTTACACCAAGCTCCAATGGTTTATGATGCGGGCTCAACATTCCAAGTCTGAAACAGGGACCTCCGTGAAAGTTCACGACCGCCTTTACATCAATGGACAGTGGACCGCGCCTCATAGCACCCGGGTCCATGAAATCATTAATCCTGCTACGACCCAAGTCTGCGCTGTCACCCCACTGGCGAATGAGGCCGACTGCATACAAGCAATCGACGCCGCTTGCGAGGCGCTGCCTAAATGGTCCCAGACGTCCACCCAAGAACGAAGCCATTTCATTACCGCGGCAGCCGATGAAATGCAAAGACGGGCTGACGATCTAGCCGACGCGATCACGATGACCATGGGTTGCCCGCGCCACCTTTGCCCGAACTTACAAGTCTTGGGCTCGATCGCTGCCTTTCGCTCTTATGCCGAACGCGCGAAATTGATGGATCAGGTCGAAGAGCGAAATGGGATCCACATTTTAAAAGAACCTGTCGGGGTTTGTACGCTGATTAACCCTTGGAACTACCCCTTGTCGATTCTGGTTGGTAAAACCGCCCCAGCACTGGCAGCCGGCTGTACCGTGATCGTGAAACCGGCCGAGCAAACGCCCTTACAGGATTTCATCGTGGCCGAAGTATTCGAAAAAATTGGTCTGCCGCCAGGTGTTTTTAATCTGGTGACCGGCATCGGACCCGAAGTGGGCCCTGTCCTCTGTGCCCATGAGGGTGTCGACATGGTCTCTTTCACTGGTTCGACCCGTGCCGGAGTTCATATCTCTGAATCTGCGGCCCCTACCATCAAGCGAGTCTGCCTCGAACTAGGCGGAAAATCTCCCTTAATCATCACCGAGGACGCAGAGCTGGAGACGGCCGTCCGGTATGGCGTTCAGGACGTCATGATGAACACCGGACAAACCTGCTCGGCACTGACACGGATGTTGGTCCCGGAATCGCGGTATGAAGAAGCTGTCTCAATCGCTCAAAGGGTCGCCGAAGAAAATGTCGTCGGGAATCCACTCGACCCTACAACCACGATGGGACCGCTCTGCTCAGAAGCTCAAAAAGAAACAGTCGTCGATTACATCCATCAAGGAATTCAGGAGGGGGCAAGGCTGGTTACCGGGGGGCATCATATGCCTCCCGGTATGACTCACGGCGCTTACCTACCACCTACGATCTTCGCCGATGTGACCAACCAGATGCGAATCGCCCGAGAAGAAATTTTTGGCCCCGTATTGTGCATGATCCCTTTCAAGGAAGTCGACGAAGCGGTCCAACTAGCCAATGATTCGGTTTATGGCTTATCCTCTGCTGTGTTTGCCAAAACAACCGACGAGGCCCTCGCGATCGCTCGCCAGATTCGCGCCGGCCAGTGTTTTGTCCAAGGGGCTCACTTCACCACAGAGGCCCCCTTTGGCGGCTATAAGCAATCGGGAAACGGGCGTGAGTGGGGCGACGAAGGCCTGTTAGAGTATGTCGAAGTCAAGGCGGTTTTAACCCACTGAAGCCGTCCATATCCACCACTGCCAAGTCACTCTTATCCAATGTCACTCTCATCCAATCGAATCGATCATGAAAGCTACCGTTCCACGTACTGAGTTGGGTTGCACGACCAGCATCGACGTCATTGCAGACCGCCTCGCCTTGAACCACAAGCAGTTGCTTGACATCGGTTGCGGGAACATGGCTTTCGCTCGACCTTTACTGCAGCATGGTGCCCGGGTCTTAGGAGTCGATCCGGACCCCGTTCAAGCTGCTTTAAACCGAGCAGCCGAGCCAATACCGGGACTCGAATTTGTGGAAGCGGGTGCAGAATGCCTTCCGGCCGGTGACCAATCAACCGACGGTATTTTTTTCAGCTATTCACTTCACCACATTCCTGCTCATCTGTACCCATCGGTCTTTTCAGAGGTGTTTCGCGTGTTGCGGCCTGATGGGTTTTTGTGCGTGATCGAACCCATGGATGGCCCGTTAAACCAGGTCATGAGACTGTTTCACGACGAAGATAACGAACGTCATAAAGCTCAGCAAGCGATTCACGAACTTGCCGTGCCAAGGTTTGAATCGGCAAACATCTTTCTCTATCACAGCTTCACACACTACGCCTCGTTTGAAATGTTTGCCAGCCATTTTACTGAGCGTTCTTTTAATGAATCCTACACCGCCGAAGATGTGATACGGCCCCAAGTCCGCAAGGCTTTCGAACGACTGGGGCACCCAGATTACCGATTCAAATCACCCAAACAGGCGATGGTTTTACAACGGATCAAAATCTAAATCGCGAACCTCTGNTCGGAAGATCGGAAAACCCCAGTTTTTACGGCATAAACGCATTTACCACGTGCTGTCGTGATTCATTTCGATATCGCCCAGTTCTTCGATTTTTCGTATACAAGAGACTGGATGGCCACGATCGGCGAAGCGCGCGAAGGAGGAGCACCGCCTCGAGATCGCCGACTCCCGCAACACGCCGGTCAACTCGACAAGATTCGGCCAACAACCGTTATGGAAAACAAAATGTCCCATCCCCCAAAATTGTTTGCGGCTTGGTTTTATCTGGCTCAAAATCCGGGTGTTGCATCCAACAGCCTTCAGGCATGGCGGCATTTTTGCCAATTCGGTTTTAAGCAAAACCTCAACCCTCACCCCTTGTTCGACACTCGGTTTTATCGAGACAGACACCTGTCGGGTAAGCCAGATGTTAACCCGCTGTTACACTACATTCGGCGACCGGATCAATGTCTTCAAACCCACCCGCTGTTTGACTGCGCTTTTTTTATTGATCAGCTCTCAACGCAGCAGCGGGCCACCAAGCTGGGCGATCAAACTTGGCTAGAGTGCCTGTTGGCCCATAACAATGAATGGAAGATCGCGCCGTCCACCGCCTTTTGCAGCCGAAGGTATTTAGAGCTTTATCCTGATGTTGACGAGCTAAACATGCCCGCGCTGTTCCATTATTTAGCGCATGGTCGCGACAAAGGGCGGCTTTGCTTTCCGGCCGTCGGCGCGGCCCCAAAATTATTTGACTCCGCTTACTACTTGCGCGAGTACGAAGATGTTCGCATCGCCAACATCGATCCCTGGCAGCACTATTGCGAATATGGAATGCGTGAAAACCGCAATCCACATCCGGCGTTTCACACCGCTTTCTATCGGGATAAATATTTGAACGGCGACGACTCGATCAACCCCTTGCTCCACTACATGGCACACCAAGGGATCCCGCTCGATACCCATCCCTTGTTTTGCGGAAAATTTTATCTCTCTCAACTGGAAGAGAAGCCGCACGAGATCACACCTCTAGAGCATTTTCTGAAACACAATCGCGAAAATCTAGCATCACCCTCACCCTTGTTTTCGAGCCAGCGCTATCTGGAGTATCACGACGACATTCGGCGATGCCAAGCCAATCCTTTGGTTAACTATCTGTCCCGGGGTCATGCCAATGGCCGAAAAGCGTTCTTGGATTTTGGTCGGTTCCCAGTGTTGACCGCCATGACGAGCGCTGAGTTAGATCTACTGTCGCACTTCCCGGCACCTAATCATGAATTGGCTCGGGCGTTGAAGGATTTTGAAGCAGACAAACCAACTCTTTTATGTGTTTCCCACTCCGCTTCCAAAACGGGCGCTCCTCGTATCATTCAAAAAATCGCCGAACAGTTACAGTCAAAATACGACGCGAATATCTTCACCATCCTTTGCAGCGGGGGTGAGCTGCTTAGTCAATTCGAAACCCTCGGCCCCACCGTGTGCCTACAAGATAGCGCGAGAGAACTGCACCCGTTTGATCGGGAATTAATCAAACTACTAACTCGCCAAGCAGAGCCTCTCGCGATCCTCGTCAACTCCGCCGAATCGCGCCACCTTTTACCTGAATTGGCAAAGATCGGAGCGCCAATCCACTCGCTGGTTCATGAAAATGCCCGCTGCTATGACTTGGATGCATTTGAGGCTATCGCCAAATATAGCGATCGTGTTATTTTCCCTAGCCAATCAGTTGCCGATGCAGCATTCGCTGCTACCGACTTTCGTCAACAGCAACCAACCATCCTGCCACAGGGCCTGCTAGACGAAACAATGCTAGAGGCCCAAGGCGGCCCTAATACGGTTGACATAAAAAAGTATTGGAACATTCCCCCCGCGACCAAGCTGGTTCTAGGCTGCGGCACGGGCAATGGTCGCAAAGGGTTAGATTTATTCGTGGCCACTGCCCTATCCACGCTCAACCGAGTCCCAAAACATAGCGTTGTCTTTGGATGGCTTGGCAGATTGCCGGACCATTTTAATACAGAGCAGGCGTTCTGGGCCCTCAAAGATGTGGAGACCGCTGGGCGGCAAGAGGAAATCCTGTTCTTCGGAGCGGTCGATCATGTTGCCTCCTATTTTCAGTCTGCCGATGTGTTCTTTCTCCCGTCCCGAATCGATCCCTTTCCATGTGTGGTCAATGAGGCGATGGCGGCCAGCAAACCCGTCGTTTTGTTCGACCAGGGAAGCGGTTGTGTCGACATGGTCGGATCCGAGGGCGGCTTAGTCGTGCCGTATGGCGACGTGGCTGCGGCGGCGGATGGTCTTGCCAAGCTATGCAGCGCACCCCACCAGCGGGAGCGAATGGGAAACCGAAACCATGGCTATGTAAAACAACATCTCAAATTCGACGACTACGTGGTTCGAATTGCCGACGGCTTGGTTGAATCCATTGACCCTTCCCGTCACGCTAACCCTAAAATAGCGGAACAGTTCCGCTGCCGCGTTAGCAACTTTCAATCAGACCAAAAACGTGTGTTGTTCACTCTTCCCGCCTGGAACGTGAGCGGCGTTAATACCTTTGTCGAAAACTTGATTCGCGAGCTTCGGAACCGGGATTACGACGCCTCAATCTTATTCACCACTCGAGATCCCGACCGTATCGAAGTCAGCCAGATGCCCCGAGTGCCCTACCGTTTTTTGGCGGGGAAAACCCTAACACCAGAAGAAACGCGACGGCAGCTACAGGACTACATCAGCGCAAATGCTCCCTGCGTTTTCGTTCCAAACTACGATTATATTGCGTCCAGCATCACTCGCGAATTGCCAACTTCCGTCGGGGTGCTGGGAGTCCTTCATTGTGACGAGGACGAGCACTACTTACACGCCTATCGTATGGGGCATTACTGGGACTCCATGGTGGCCGTCAGCCAAACGGTTGCCTCGAAAATACTACAGCTTAATCCTGGCTTTGAGGATCGATTGACGACGATCCCTTACGGCGTCCCGGTCCCTGAATCACGCCCACCCCAAGACACCTATTCCTCTTTGATTCGAATCGCCTACTCGGGCCGTTTGGTCCAAGAGCAAAAGCGCGTTTTCGATTTCATCCAACTTGTAAAATGCTTACATGATCGGCAGGTGCCCTTCCAGCTAACCCTGATCGGTGACGGCCCTGAAGAAGAACAACTGGCCTCTGAGATGCAGCCTTTCGTCGAGCTTGGGCTGGTTCGACTGGCAGGTCGACTCAACCCACAAGAAGTACGAGAAGCGTTGGAGCAGCATGATGTATTCGCTCTGATGTCCGACTATGAAGGCCTGCCACTCTCTCTCCTCGAGGCGATGGCCGTCGAGTGTGTGCCCATCGTGACGGCCGTCGAGAGCGGGATCACCGAGATTTTAACCGACTCCCACAATGCAATGATTTCCCCGTTGCGTGATCCGTCTGCCATGGCCGACAACATTGCCCGACTTCAACAAGACCCTGCCCTTCGCATGGCATTGGGCCGAGCAGCCAAACAGACTCTACACCAACACGGTTTATCAGCGAATCGCATGGCCGATCGATACGAAACCTTACTAGAAACCCTATTCACGAAGTTAGCCCAACCGGAAGCGCCAGCTAAAAAAATCCCCCTCCACTGCCCTCGGATTGAGACCTTATTGGACGCTGCCTAAATGAACAAGCACCCATCCTCGCGCCCTATTTTTGTGATTGCCCAGCAGCGCAGCGGAACCAATCTTCTGCGCAAATCACTTGCTTCCACACCCGACTTTCGCGACCTAGACGAGGTCTTCCATCCAGAACACAAGCAGTACTGGCACTACCGAAAAGCGTTCCTTCGCCACCAGCCCGCTATGAGTGTCCCTACTCCAAATCATCAAATTACTATTTTCGAGTCTTTTCTCAAAACGCGACTGACCAACCCCCAAGCGTTCACATTAATCGATGTTAAGTACAACTCCACGCATTGCCTTAATCCTATCTGGCACTCACCCGTCGATGTCCCATTGTTCATTCAATGGTTAATCGACAAGCAATATCCCGTCATTCACTTGACTCGATCCAACCACTTAGAAAACTATGTCAGCATGGCAATGGGAACGGAATCGGCCAAGTGGATCGTCGGCCGCGATGAAGACCTTCCCGGCCGCTCGCTGCAACTNGAACTGGACCCCAAGGTAACGCTTAAGCAGGTGCAGCGTCGTGAGCGAGAGTTGCGACGATTTCGACATTACCTCCAGAACGCCAACTGCGTTGAATTTGAATATGAAAATTTACTTTGTCCACAAGGTCATTTCACGGATGAATGGGCACAATCACTAACCCAACTCCTCGGGTGCGAGTCATTGCCGCTCCTTCAGCCGTCGACACGAAAAATGGGGCGATCCCTTTCGGAGGTCGTCGTCAATCTCGATACCGCGATCAAGCCCCACTTGATTCAACACGGATATGACAAACTATTCGGTCGCCCAAACATTCACCCAAGCCCTGCTGCGAACCACAGCTCCCGACGCTGCGATGCTCTAAAATCCTCCGAAACAAAACAAGTGCGCAAAGTCATCCAAACCACCGTTCGCGACCGATTGCCCCAACCTCGCACTCGAGTCAACCCAACCTGGCAGCCCATTTTTTTAATCGCAATGCAACAAGCCGACGCAGGGGGGCTGCGTGGCGCACTAACAAACCAGAGTTCCTTGACGGAACTGAACGAAATTTTTCACCCCAAGCACCTGCAATTTTGGCCCTTCCGTCGGCAGCAGATTAGTCGCAACCCCGAACTCTCTTTGCCAACTGCCGCCAATCAGCTGGAGCTATTCGAGTCTTTTTTGGACACTCAACGCAAACGCAACCCTGCTGGTGTGTTAATCGATGTCACTTATTCTTCGTTGCACCACCTGAACCATGTCTGGCACCCGCCGGGCTCGCGCCCCCTACTGTTGGACTGGCTCGCCAAAAATAGATACCCTATCCTTCATGTTGTTCGCGACAATCTGCCACAAGCAGCGGTTCACGAGATTGTCAGGCGGCGCTCCAAACCGACTGAAGCGCCAGTCACATCCGCCAAGCAGCCTAACCTAAGGCTGCGCGCCACAGAGGTCGTGCGACAGCTCAGATCATACAAAAAGCAACGGTCTATTGTTTGTCGTTGGCTGGCATCGACGCACTGCCTGGAACTTCAAGCTGAAACTCTGGCCGAAAGTGAAGGGGCCTTGGCAGAGGAGTTGGCCGCCCCCATTCGCCATCACTTGCGACTCGCGGGCACCCATCCATTACAAATCTCACAACCAACGTACCCACCTTTTGGGATGGGTATCGAAAATTTCGAATCGGAAATCCGTCCGGCGCTACTCAACGAAGGCTATGCCAATTGGCTGCCCCCCTCCCGCGCTGCTTGAGCAGGCTGAAACCTAAAATCACCACCAAGAAGCTAGCCAGCGAAACAGGGCCCACAGCAGGGTCGTCCCTAGAAACGTAATGGTCATGATAGGAGCGATAGCCTGCCAGGCCGCGGGATTGAGCCCTTGTTGTTGAGCCCGTTGCCCAGCGTGAAATTCACGCGTGTTAGACAAGTCACCACAGTCTGGACATACCGCCTGATCAAACCCAGACTGATCGCGCGCCGCCATAAAATATCGATCACACAAAACACAGAAAAACTGCAATTCCTCCTGTGGATCTTTATCAACCGGTTGAATTGGCCTGCGGCAATTGACGCAATTACCTTCTTCATCCGGCTGGCCCTTAAAATAGCAAAGCCAACATTCCTGCTCGTCATCAGATGAGTTCATCAGGGAGTCCAAATTCATGTCCGGCCTTGCGGTTGTACGGGCAATCAGCCCAAGTCTACAGGAACTGGCACACGTCGTTTAGGGTAGTGGCCCTCAAACTACCGACTGTTTTAAGGCGAGTTATAAAAGATTGTGCCGGTTTGGCTACCGTGGCTTTAATCCGACCGTGCATCATCTAGAATAAAGGGCCAAAAGCGACTCAAGTCTGTCATACCAAGCCGACAGCAAAAATTAATCCAGCTATTTTGATGTCTGATCGAGCCAACGTGAAATCTCAATCAAATCCTCCCCGCCTGATGGTCGTTGAAGATCAGGCCTCGATGCGCGAACTGCTTCAGGAATATCTGGAGCAGCAAGGATTTTGTGTCGATTGTTTCCCAAGTGCTGAAGCCGCCCTCCAAGAGATTGGGCTGGGCTCGATAGGTGGCGATGCGGAATTCAACTTTTCCGAGCCTAATAGAGCGACCACTTCAGGTAATGAGTTACAGCCCTCACGAGCACTCGCGCCGTATGATGCTATTTTAACGGATATTAAAATGCCAGGTTTGGATGGTCTTCGGTTTTGCCAAATCTTAGGCGAGTACCGAGCTAACTTGCCGGTCATCGTGATGACGGCGTACGGGAGCATGGAGACCTCTATCGAAGCCCTGCGAGCCGGAGCTTTTGATTTCGTTACCAAACCAGTTGAACTGGAGTTGCTAAGGGCTTCACTGGTGCGCGCGACGGAACACTCTCGCCTCAAACAGCAGATTCGTTCACTCAAAGCTCACACCGGGTTGAATCAATTCGATCAATTGATTGGTGATAGTGAGGTTATCCGCAAGCTCAAAGATCAACTTTCTCGAGTGGTTAATTCATCTGCCTCTGTATTGCTGACGGGTGAAAGCGGATCTGGAAAAGAGGTTGCGGCGAGGGCCTTGCACTCACAGAGCGAGCGCAACGACAAGCCGTTCGTCGCAGTAAACTGCGCTGCATTGCCCGAGTCTTTAATCGAAAGCGAGCTGTTTGGACATGTCAAAGGAGCGTTCACCGACGCCCGCCAGGATCGTGACGGCCTGTTTCTACAAGCCGATGGTGGCACCCTGTTCCTTGATGAAATCGGTGAATTGCCGATTGAAATGCAGCCTAAGCTATTACGATGTCTAGAACAGAAAACGGTTCGGCCCGTGGGCGGCAAGACCGAGCAGCCTTTTGACGTCCGCCTCATTACCGCAACCAACCGGGATCTGGAAAATGAAGTCGAAGCGAAACGGTTTCGCGAAGACCTTTACTACCGAATCAATGTCTTAGAAATCGCCATCCCTTCATTGCGAACTCGCGGAACCGATGTTCTTATATTGGCCAAACACTTTCTCGACCAATTCGCCGCCCAAACGGGTCGACCACTTCGCCAATTTGACGAAAACGCCACTCGAAAATTACTGGCTTATGACTGGCCCGGCAATGTTCGCGAACTAAGAAATGTAGTGGAGCGAGGGGAAGTCCTGTCTCGCTCAGAACAGATCACCATCGATGAGCTGCCCGATAAAATAGCGAACTACCAATCCACCCAACTGGTGATCGGGGACCAAGACAACCAGCCGCTTGCGTCCCTTGATATCATTGAACACCGATACATCCAGTATGTTCTGAGACAGACCGGGGGAAATAAAACGGAAGCCGCGAAAATTCTTGGACTCGACCGAAAAACACTCTATCGGAAACTGAAAGAGCGGGAAACGGATGAGTGAGTTCACTCGCCTCAAAGGTCGACTACCCGGCGTCCCCGGCGTCTGCTACGGGTAGTGAGATTCGAAACTGGCTCCCCTGCCCAACCGCGCTCTTCAGCTCGATTTTCCCACCGTGCTCATCGATAATACCATGAACGATTGACAGCCCTAGGCCGGTGCCTGAGCCAACACCCTTAGTCGTGAAAAACGGCTCGAAGACCTTGGCTTGGGTTTCTAGATCCATCCCCTCACCATGATCTGTGAAATCCAACACCCAACTCTGTTGATCGATATCAGGAGTCAGCGAGATATCGATTTGGTCGCCATCGACGGACGCGTCCACTGCATTATCAATCAAATTCATCACCACCTGCTGCATTTGATTAAAGTCGACTTCACAGAACGCCCCCTTATCCGGCATCGTTGTTTTAATCCCGATACTGCGCTTCGCTGCTAAGGGCCGAATGAGATCGACGGCTCGGTGCACAACCTGTCGTAAGTCGCCGACGGCCTGCTGACTCCCACCCCTTCGGGCAAAATCCAACAGTTTTTTGATGATCGCTGAAATTCGCTCAGACTCGGACTTAATCGCTCGCGCATTCTCTTGGACTTTTTCGGGTGACATATCATGATCGGTTAGAATCATGGATGCTCGTCCCGTCACAACATTAAGTGGTGTTCCTACTTCGTGCGCGAATCCAGCCGCCAACTGTCCGACCGTTTTAAGTCGGTCTGCGTGACGCAACTGTTCCATCGCAAGGAGCCGCTGATTGGTTTCGTTTTCAATTTTACATTTCTGTTCCTGTAACTGCTCGCACATCTGATTCACCGCGCTGGCCAACTGCCCTAGTTCGTCATTGGAGTGAATCTCTAAATCGCTAGAGAAATCCCCATGCCCCACTCGCTCCATTTTCCGGGTCAACGCGCTCAATGGTTGAGCGATCCAGCGAACCCCAGCCGTCATCACGACGCCAATGCTAAAGAGCCCCATAACGCCAATCAACAGCAACGCGGTCAGCCAAGTCTGTTTGGACTGAGCGTCCACGGGCTCGAGCGACGAGGCAATCTCGATCGCGCCATTCCGACCTTTCGATTCCACCGGGTAGTAGGTGAACAGCGCTCGCTCCCCGTTCGCCATCCCGACCAGGGACGAAGTGGTTCCCCGCTCGGAAACGATACTCGCCTGATCCAAAGCAGGCCGAAACTCCCGGCTCGTGGTCTGCTCAAACCAGACCCATCGAACTTGCATCAACTCATCGCTCACCGTTTGGACCACTTGCCTGATGTGAATGGGGTCTCCCGAATCAATCGCTTCGTGAAATCCAGCCTGATGGGTCATCAAGTCTGTCATTTCTTCGTGCCGCTCTTCGACCGACGCAAAAAACTGCTTGCTTGTAAAATGACTCGACACGGCAGTCACCGCGACGACGGCCAAGATAAAAATCAGAATGAACTTACCGGCAAGTTTCATGGCTTTCGTTTCCTGTGAATGCAGTTCGCGGAAAGGAGTGACTACAAATTTGATGCCAATCCCCTCTCAGTTCTATTGTGGTCCAATTCTTACAGGGACGGGAGACGCGTTCATTAAATTGGCTCGGCTTGAGAGGCCGGGGCATTTCGCCTCGCGCGGGGCTTCACGCCCCCCTACCAGGCCGCTTTTTTAGGGTTTTCAATCAAACCCCTCTAAGGACCGGCTTTTTTGACCCAGGCTTACTCGCACAAAACAACTTTTTTAGCGGGCCGCTCTAAACCTCATCACTGTTTGGCATGCCGGTTGCTTTGACTCTGTTTCACACAAAAACAATTCATCGCCGATGGTGAAGCGTCGGCCGCCAAGCCGGAAGTGATGCATTCAAGCAAGCAAAGGGCGTGAAAGGGTGACCTCAAAGCAATCCGCTCGCAATCTCCGGCTGTTGTGTGAATTGATGGCCTTGTCAAACAAGAAACTCGGACGAGAACATTTTCTGGAGCCCTAGATATGAACAGATCGATATTTACAAAGTACTGCATGGGCTGTGTCGCCATGACATTTTTGGTTTATGGATTGTTTGCCGCATCCGACGATCGGCGATTATTTGCCGATCCCCTAGAGGCCGGCACCACGTCAAAGGCCAGTCGCGTTAACTGGCAGATCGGGGATCCTGATAATGGTGACGAGGCGTCCTACGAGTTTAAAGAGGATGCAGCGATCGCAGCGGCAAAAAGCCTATCTTACGCCTTTCGAAGCGTCTCGAAGCGAATCCTCCCAACCATCGTTGCTATCGATAATAACCCGCGGCTTCAACCCGGCCAACCAGCACGGGGGCTGTCTCCGCAAGGGCTTAGCCCGTCGTTGCAAAATCCATTCGGAGGAGGTCCTCTAAATAGCTTGCCCGGTATGCGGCCGAGCAGGACTCCTCAACAATCGGGCGTTGGCTCCGGAGTGATCGTAGATGGATCTGGGCTGATCTTGACTAACAACCACGTGGTCCAGGGAAACGGAATCATCACGGCGCGACTCCACGACGGTCGTGAATTTAAGGCCGATCAAGTTTGGACCGACCCGAAGACAGACGTCGCGTTAATAAAAATCCAAGTCAACGAGAGGCTTCCGGTCGCGACAATTGGCGACAGCGATGAAACACAAGTAGGTGACTGGGTTCTGGCAATGGGACAGCCTTTTGGTTTGGAAAGCACGGTTACGGCAGGCATCATCAGCGCCAAAAGTCGCACAATGGGAATCATGGATCGAGAAGACTTTCTCCAAACCGACGCAGCCATTAATCCAGGCAACAGCGGCGGGCCTTTGGTCGATCTGGACGGCCGGATTGTCGGTATCAACACTGCCATCTCATCGCGAGGCGGCGGTAATGACGGCGTCGGTTTTGCTGTGCCAATCAACTTGGCAAAGTGGGTGGCTGACGAATTGGTCGATGACGGTATCGTCCAACGAGCGTATCTGGGTGTGGGCATCCAAGCGGTTACCCAGCCGTTGGCAGACCAGTTCAATCTCCCACCGCGAACAGGTCTGTTGATCACTCAGGTGATGCCCGGTTCGCCCGCGCAACAAGCGGGCGTACGGGATGGCGACATCCTCGTTGAATTTGACGGTGACGAGGTGAACTCCGCCCACAGGCTTCAAATGAAGGTTGAACGCAGCAAGATTGGGCAACGATATGGCTTGGTTGTCTTGCGTGAGGGGAAGCGTCTCGAGCTCGAGTGCGTCGCCCAGCAGGCTAAGGTCCGACCCGTCAACAGGTTAGGCTTTTCGACGGGCAGTCAGACTGAACCAACTGCCTACGATGATCTCGGTTTGCAAGTCGAATCGATGGATTCAGATATCGCCCAGCGATTGAATCTTTCCGGTTTACAAGGCGTCGTGATCACCGGTGTTCAGTCTGACAGCCCTGCGGCCTCCTCGGGTTTGAAAATTGGAATGGTTCTTGCCAAGGTCAATCAATACCAGGTTGATTCGGCTGAGGATTTTCGCAACGCGGTCATTGAGGCTGATCTCGAAGACGGAATCCTCTTTTTGGCAAGAACCTCCCAAGGATCACGATTTATCGTGGTCCGAAAATAAGTTCTGTCGTGATGAAGAACGGAAAGCCATGTCGAATTTTTTCGGCATGGCTTTTTTATATCCGATCTGGTTCGCCCGAATTCTTACCCTGCAAGGTATCCGTCGGTTTCCGCGCAGCCAAAGCCAAACCAACGCCCCCCAAAACCACCACGCCGGCAACAACCAGCCTGAGGCTCATCGTCTCTGATAAAAATAGCACGCCTCCGGCTGCAGCGATCACAGGCACGGACAACTGGACCACCGCCGCTCTTGTCGCCGTCAATTTTTGCAACGCCTGATACCAGAGAACGTATCCAATCCCCGACGCTATGGCGCCGGATGCGACCGCCAAAATAAACCCTCGCAATTCAATTTTTAGGTCCGGAAGCATCCACCAGCTCACTACGAGTGTGAATGGCAAAGCCCGTAAAAAATTACCTGCGGTGCGTTCCAGCGGATTCGCATGGCCCTTCCCCAGCAGGGAATAGACTCCCCAGGCGCATCCGGAGATCGCCATCAAGGCCGCCCCTGTGGGTGATGGCGCCGACAGCCCGGGGGACAAAAAATAAATCAATCCACCAATCGCTAAACCAAATCCCATCCACTGCCATACATGGGGACGCTCCCCTCGCATCAACGCCAAGATAATCATCGTCAGCTGGACCGCGCCGAACAAGATCAAGGCACCGCTTCCAGCCTCTAGCTGCACATACGCAAATGAAAATGGAATCGCATAGAGAAACAGCATGCTCGCTGAAAACCAGCTGCCCGCAGGTCGCGACCAAGCGCCGGTTCGCCAACCTTGAATCAAGACCAGAGTCGCAGCTCCGGCACACAATCGAATGGTAGAAAAGCTGGCAGGGTCGATCGACTCTTGACCCAATGCTAGTCGACACAGCACCGAATTAGCGGCAAACGCCATCAAGGCCAACAGCGTGCAGACTATTGTAAACATAGCGTCTCACAGCTTTTTCGTCTTACTACAGATGAAAGACTATTCCGCTTGTCATTCAGACCGACTCAACTTTCCTGGGAGGCCAACTTGGCAATCGCGTTATTCAGCGTGACGCTGGGTCGCATTGCAGCCGACGCCAGTTCTGGGTTGGGGAAATAATAGCCACCAATATCAATCGGCTCCCCTTGCACCGCATTGAGCTCCTTCATGATCTCCGACTCGCTCTCGGCAAGCTCTAAGGCCAGTGCGGCAAACTTATCTCGCTGACCTGAATCTTGAAGCACCTCTGCCAAGGCTTCAGCCCAGTACAACGCCAGATAGAAATGGCTCCCTCGATTATCCAGCTCGCCCGCCCTACGAGAGGGCGACTTGTCATGTTCAAGATGTTTTCCTGTGGCTTGATCTAAGGTTTCACCCAACACTTTTGCGAATTCGTTTCCCGTTGTCTCGCCCAAAAATTCTAGCGACACAGCGAGTGCGAGAAATTCACCAAGTGAGTTCCATCGGAGGTGATTCTCTAGATTGAATTGCTGAACGTGCTTAGGTGCCGAACCGCCAGCACCTGTTTCAAACAAGCCGCCCCCGTTCATCAACGGTACGATGGACAACATCTTGGCACTGGTACCAAGCTCTAATATCGGGAATAAATCCGTCAGATAATCCCGAAGCACATTGCCGGTAACCGAGATGGTGTCCTGTCCGTCTTTCATCCGCTCTAAGGTGAATTGGGTAGCATCTTTTGGCGACATGATTTCAATTTGAAGACCTTCGGTGTCGTGGTCTTTCAGGTAGTTTGTGACCTTCTTGATCAATTCCCGGTCATGGGCCCGGTGCCGGTCCAACCAAAACACCGCGGGTACTCCGGTCGCCCGGGCGCGGCTAACGGCCAATTTAACCCAGTCTCTAATGGGTCCATCTTTGGCCTGACACATCCGCCAAATATCACCTGGCTGCACGGCATGCTCCATCAACGTTTCCCCTCGATCATCGATCACTCGGACGACCCCCTCGTGATCAATCTCAAAGGTTTTGTCATGCGACCCGTATTCCTCAGCTTTTTGCGCCATTAGACCCACATTCGGCACGGTCCCCATGGTGGCCGGGTCAAAGGCGCCATGCTTTTTGCAGAAATCGATCGTCACCTGATAGACCGCCGCATAGCTGCTGTCTGGAATGACCGCCTTGGTGTCTTGTTGCTCGCCATTGGCATTCCACATTTGTCCCGATGTTCGAATCATGGCAGGCATAGAAGCGTCGATAATGACGTCGCTGGGAACATGTAAGTTCGTGATTCCTTTGTCCGAGTCCACCATTGCCAAATCGGGGCCGTCTTCATAGGCCGCCTGCAGTTCGTTTTCGATCGCCGACTGCTGCTCATCCGGCAAACCTTTAATCGCTTCCAACAAGTTACCGAGACCATTGTTGACATTGACGCCCAGTTCTTCAAACGTCTCCCCGTACTTGCAAAACAGTTCCGCGAAGTAAGCTTTCACGCAGTGCCCAAAAATGATTGGGTCGGAAACCTTCATCATGGTTGCTTTCATGTGTAATGAAAACAAAACACCCTCGAGCTTGGCTTGCCGCAACTGATCAGACAAGAAAGCCTCCAAGGCTTTGCGGCTCATCATCGTCGAGTCCACGACCTCACCTGCCTGAACAAGAATTCCTTCCTTCAGCGCTGCTACTGACCCATCTTTGCCCACCCATTCGATTTTGAGATGGCCGCCAGATGCCAATGTGACGGATTGTTCGTTGGATCGAAAATCTCCTTCACTCATGTGCGCAACATGCGATTTTGAATCCGGTGACCAGGCGCCCATTGAGTGCGGGTGTTTGCGTGCATATTGTTTGACAGCGGCCGGGGCTCGTCGATCGGAATTACCTTCCCGCAAAACTGGGTTCACAGCACTTCCTTTGATTTTGTCGTAACGATCTTTGATAGCTTGCTCTGCATCATTGGCAGGCTCGTCAGGGTAATCTGGCACTGCGTAGCCGGAAGTCTGCAGCTCCTCAATGGACTCTTTTAGCTGAGGTATGGAAGCGCTGATATTGGGCAGCTTTATGATGTTGGCTTCCGGGCGTTTTGCTAATTCACCCAGCTCAGATAGGGCGTCATTCATCCGCTGATCGTCATGAACAAAATCTGGAAAATTGGCGATGACACGACCAGCCAATGAAATATCCCGGGTTTCAATCTCCACTCCCGCCGCCCCGGCAAAGGCTTCGATAATAGGCAACAGAGAGCGTGTTGCCAGAGCCGGGGCTTCGTCCGTGAAGGTGTAAATGATCTTGGATTTTTCGCTTGTCATGGGATGGGTCCAGCTATCGGAATGCTTGGCTTGAGCAGCTCGGGCGGAAAACAAGTTTGTAACAAAATGAAGAAAAACCGGTAGACCCACGAGAAAAGGCTAACACCACAGCGCGCTAAATCATTTCAAGACGCCCCGTTTTCAGTCTGTTTACTCGCGACGAAAGCCCGATCCGATAATTCCTTTATAACCTGTTTTAGGCGCCTGCCCTTTATTGCTAATTGCCCCTCGCACGCCCAGTTGGCCCGGATCACGAGCAATACTGTCAGCGAACATTCTCAGGTCGTTCACTAAAGGCTCCAGCCGTGTACTGAGGACCCGAACATTATCTACCGTCTCCAGAGCGCTATTATAGAGGGCCGGGTCGTTTAAAAGTTTGCCCACCGTCCCTTCGGAAGACTGTAAATTCCTAAGCAGAGTCGTCACCCCTTCCAGCTCGGTAAATAGCGCATCCAACTTCCCCATGTTGGCGTTGATTCGAGTCACGATATCCGCCCCCTCACTCCCGAGAGACTTTGTGAGGGGCTTGAGGTTTTCAAGATTTTCGGTGGCGTTACCACCCACCTCTTTGATCGTCAGCTTGGCTGTTTTAATAGTGTCCAGAACCTGATTCGCCAAGGGCAGCAACTGGCTGAGGGCCCCTCTCAGGTTGTTTTGCACCTGCGGCTGCCCAACCACACCATTCAGATTTCCAAAAAACTCGTCGAGGCTCTCTGTCGCCGCCTGCACCCTTTGGTTCGTCAGCGTGAACTGCTGCACTGCGAAGCGAAGCTCCTGGGCTTCATCGTCTCCGAGTAGCTTGTCAATTTTTTCAGAAACACTACTAAAGCTATTCGCCGACTTCTTAATGATCCCCATTGTATCTTGCATGTCACTGGCCATATCCACTGCGATATCCATGACCTCCAAAGGGTTTCTTTTGACCGTCACATTGGTCAATTGTTGGTCTGGCTCCAGCCGTTGACCTCGCTGATCCACCGGAAGTGGCAGGATTTCCACAACCGCATCCCCGAGGAACGAGTCCATTCCAATCGACGCGTATTCATCTGAGTAAACGTTCACGTCATCGTAGATGTTTAAGACGATCGTCACATCTTCGTCACCGCTCACAACGTCTTTAACGCGACCAATCAGCACGCCATTTTTCCGGATAGGAGTATTCGCCGTCACTCCAGGCGCTGATACCGTTTTGAGATACAGCTTGTACTGCCCCATCAACATATTGTCGTTGAATAGAAAAATAAGAAACGCCAAAATCATCATGGCCAACAGGACAAATATGCCCACGCGAAGTTGAAGGATTTTTTCGTCCATGGTTGTTAAGTCCAGCTAGGAATGGTCACCGACTTGCGTCGATTCGTATGGGTTTTGGCTGCGCAATTCCATCAGTCGCTCGCCCGCTTCACCGTTAACAAATTGTCGCACACGACGATCTCGCGTCGTGTCGAGATCCGCCGGTATTCCGTCAAAAACGATTTGTGATTCTCCGGGCTTTAGCCGATGCAGCGGCATTAACATGACCAACCGGTCAGCCACTTTCCGAGCCGTATTCATGTCATGGGTCACTACAATACTGGTGACCGGGTTTCGTCGCCGGGTTCGAATGATTAATTCGTTGATCACATCACTCATGATGGGGTCCAAGCCTGTCGTCGGCTCATCGTACATGATCAACTCTGGGTTCATGATGAGGGCTCGGGCCAACCCAACTCGCTTCCGCATGCCGCCTGACAACTCTGCTGGTTTTTTCTGAACGACCGAGTCAGGCAGTCCCACCTCGGATAGGCGGGCAATGACCATGTCTCTTACCTGAGCCCCGCTAAACCGGCCATGTTGTCGCAATGGGAACGCAACGTTTTGACCAATGGTCATGCTGTCGAATAATGCCGCGTTTTGAAAGACAAATCCAAATCGCAGCCGTAAATGACTTAACTGCTGTTCGTTGAGTGTGTTGATATCTTGGCCGTCAAACAAGACTTCACCCCAGTCGGGTTGCACCAGCCCAATGATCGTCTTCATCAAGACCGTCTTGCCACATCCGCTTTCACCGAGCAAAACCAACGTCTCACCCGCTGGAATTTTTAAATTGATATCACGAAGGACCGCTTGGCCATCAAACGAAACGCTCATGTTTCGAATATTAACCAGCGGCTCTTGCTGCTCGTCCAGTATTTGTTCGATCATCATCGGAATTGTTTCATCTCTCTCAAAAGTCGCTATTGCGCCGATTAAAAGAAACTGGCTCCATTCGGATAGAACAAAAAGTAAAAGTTATCGAGGATAATCCCAAGAATGAGATCCAATAATAAAATCATCACAAACGATTGCACAAACGAATTAGTAGAGGCTCGACCAACGCCCTCGGCACCGGCCGTGCAATTAAACCCCTGATAGCAACTGACCATCGCAATGGCTGCTCCAAAGAATACGCTTTTGATCAGACCGACCATCAAATCAAAGTTCGTAACGGCACGGATGCTGTTGGACCAGTAGTGGTGAATATCGATTTCCAGCCAGTAAACACCCAGGAAATTGCCACCCGCCACGCCCATGAAATCCGCCATAACCGTCAACGTTGGTATTAAAAAAAGGCAGGCTAAAAACCGTGGCACAACCAAATAGTGAATCGGGTTAGCGCCCATCGCTGCCAACGCATCAATTTGCTCCGTCACGCGCATGGTGCCTAATTCGGCGGCCATGGCGCTCCCGACTCGACCCGCCAGCATCGTGGCGGCCAACACCGGCCCGAGTTCTCTGACGAGCGTCATATTGATGACGGCTCCCAGGCGTGTCTCCAGTCCGATTTGCCGAAACTGAAAATAGCTTTGCACAGCCAACACCATGCCGATAAACGTCCCGGTTAAAGCAATCACGGGCAAGCTGGAAACGCCCACTCGGTAGAAGTTAGGCCAAATCGTTTCCGAGCGGGGAAGGCGGGTCGTCATCCACCGGAGTGTTCTGAAGTTGAACAAGCTGAACGCGCCAAATGCAATCAGCGAGTCGATCACCAACTTACCCCAATCGGCCACCCAAGACGAAAACCCTCCTATGAGGGAGTCGTTAATCGCTTTGACCCTGGGAGTGTTGGTTGCTGAAGACACGATAAATACGGCCCGCGTTTAGCGCGCACCTCGAATGAATCGCACCCCCTGCGGTTTCACTTAATCTTCTTCGGCATTTCCAGCCGGACGCTTCAATAAACTATTCGGATTAGGTGGTTTTTAACCCCTTCTCACCTGCCGGATGCCAGCATCAACGCTGGCATCCAATTTTGGCACTCCGACGGAAAACTGCCGTTAGGGGAAACGTACCACCTGACCATTAACCTCCCCAAGCCAAATGTCGACCGCCACTCCAAATCATTCAAGTCTCGCGTTTCACCACAGTCCCACCGATTCACGATTGCGGAAACGCGGTATTTTGTAGCACAGCCTTGCGTGAGCATCCTAAAGCCGTTTTAATGCGCTTCCGTTGTCACGCATTGCCAAGGAGATGAATCATGGTCGGAAGCAAGCCATTCAACCTGATGAAGTGGATCGAAGACCATCAGGATGAGTTCCAATTCCCTGTTATGAATCGGCAATTTTATAAAGAAGCAGACGATGTGATCGTGTTTGTTTCTTTGGGACCCAACACGCGAAATGATTACCACGTAAACCCAACCGAAGAACTTTTTTACCAGCTAAAGGGTGACATCGCGCTACGCGTTCGCCCACTAGATGGTAGCAAGCCACACGATGTCATTATTCGCGAAGGTGAAATGTATTTGCTCCCTCGCATGGTCCCGCATCGACCCCAAAGACCTGAGAACACGGTTGGACTGATCGTTGAATTTCCGCGGCCCGAGGGGCAACATGATGGACTGCGGTGGTACTGTGATGAATGCGAACACTTGGTTTACGAGGCTGAGTTTCGCCTCAAGCATATCGATCAAGACTTACATAAAATCATGGACGATTTCTGGAATGGACCCGTCAAAAACAGAGCATGCCAAATGTGCAGCGCTGTCATTGAAAGAGCAGGCGAGTTCAACTTGGCCCAGGCTAAACCAGCTATCGAATAGTCAAACAGAAATGGAACCCGATGATATCGGTTGATTTACACACCCACATTCTGCCGCGCAACTGGCCCGATTTTTCCGAACGGTTTGGTTACGGACGGAAGCGGTTTATCTATCCCGAACACGGACACGATGAGGGCCGGGACTGCATGAGAATGATGCGCGGTGACTCCATGTTTCGCAGGGTTTGGCCAAATTGCTATGACCCTAACGTGGTTGTTGCCGAGTGTGATGAAAACCAGATTGACGTGCAAGTGATTTGCACGGTACCCGTAATGTTTAGCTATTGGGCCAAACCGGAACACGGAGCGGAAATCAGTCGCTTTCTCAACGACGACATGGCCAAGGTCATCGCAGAACGCCCCAACCGATTCATTGGTTTGGGAACGGTGCCCATGCAGGATACCGATCTGGCGATCAAAGAGCTCCGACGTTGCAAAGAAGAATTCAATTTTCCCGGTGTTCAAATTGGCAGCCACGTCGAACCCAACGCGTTCACGGGTCGAGACTACGACTTGAATCTGTCCGACCCCAAGTTGCGACCGTTTTTCGAGGCCGCCCACGATTTGGACATGTCCATCTTTGTCCACCCTTGGGAAATGATGGGGAATGACCAAATGTCAAAGTATTGGCTCCCCTGGCTGGTCGGTATGCCCGCTGAAACCTCGCGCGCCATTTGCAGCATGATTTTTGGTGGCGTTTTCGAGCAGTTCCAACAGCTTCGCGTCTGCTTTGCCCACGGAGGCGGTTCGTTTCCTTGCACGATCGGCCGAATCGAACACGGCTTCAACTGCCGCCCCGACTTGACAGCGATCGACAACCCTGTCAATCCTCGCGAGTACCTCAAACAAAGCACGGGAGAGCCGGCACGTTTTTGGGTAGACTCAATTGTCCACGACCCCTACTCGCTCCGGACGCTGTTTGGAATCTTTGGTTCCGAGCGGATTTGCATGGGGTCGGATTACCCGTTTCCATTAGGCGAAAAACCTGGCGAGCTGATTCGGTGCAACCCCAAGGTTTCTGGTGATTCACTGGAGCGCTTGATGTGTAATAACGCGATGGACTTTTTAGGCCTGTCCACCACTCAATACCTGCAATCATGATGTTTTCTCCAGATTGGATGCAGTGGTACGATGCGCTGCAAAAACCTAGCTGGACTCCGGCGCCGGCAACCATCGGACTGATCTGGAGCTTCCTCTACCCAATCATAGCGATTAGCTTTGGGTTTATCTTAATTCAGATACTGCGCAAAAAATTGCCTTGGGCGACAGGCCTGCCATTCATGGTCAATCTGATCGCCAACTTGGCATTTACACCCTTGCAATTCGGTTTACGAAACCTCGATCTGGCACTGATCGACATCGTTATCGTTTGGGTGACCATCCTTTGTTGTATGGGAGCCGTTTGGCGTCAATATCGCTGGGTCGCATGGGCCCAATTGCCATACCTAGCTTGGGTTACGCTCGCGACAGCACTGCAGACTTTCATCTGGCTTGACAACTAAATCTATTTCTTTTGGCGGTTCTTTCGACTGTCTGGATGCCTCGGCCCTTGGCCCATGTATTTCGTTTTGTCAAATACCTCGACACCTAAACCCAAGATCCTAGGGTCTGAGGTCCGCTTGAGTTCGGCGGTCAGCCTAGCGTTTAACTGTTGGACGACGCTTTTATATTTGGGTTGCTCGGCCACGTTATTTAATTGGCCGGGATCTTCGGCTTGCACATATAATTCAAACTCAGGACGTTTGGAAAACGACAGGTCGTATTTCAGTCGATGCTCGGCATCGTCATCGCGGTGATCCACCATGTAGGTCTTGGTGGGGCCATTGTCGCAATCGCCCAGCCACACCCCAGGGATCGTCGCTTTTCCGTAGTTTGGTGTACCGGCAGGCCAGCGATCCGGCGTGAAATTTCGGATCAACAGATAGTCGTCCGTGCGGATGGCCCGCATCGGTGTCCCTCCGGTATCAGGCGATTCCTGAGCCAAAACATGTCGCTCCTTGCCGGTAAATACTTGTCCCCGATCCGATTCGATTCTTCCCGAACGGGGAGATTCCAACAATGAGACCCAATCCCGTCCCGTCATGGCTGGAGGTACAGGAACATTCGCCAGAGCTAAAAAGGTCGGCGCTAAATCCTGTGTGCTGACTAGGTCGGTCACCTTGCGGCCCGCTTGAATTTTAGCCGGCCACCGAACCGCCATCGGCACCCGCGATCCCGAGTCATACAAATTGCTTTTGCACCTTGGAAACGGCATGCCGTGGTCGCCCGTCACCACGACCACGGTATTGTCGAGTTGACCGATCGACTCCAGTTTTACCATCGCTTGCCCCAGCTCCCGGTCGAACCGCTGAACTTCCCAATAGTAATCGGCCACATCACCACGAACTTCCGGGCTGTCTGGGAAATGGGGAAATAGTTCGATTTGGCTTAAATCCATGCCGCTGTCTCGACCCGAATTTTTTTTGTAACCGCGGTGCGGGTCGGAGGCGCCAAACCAAAAACAAAAAGGTTGATCACGCGGCCATTGCTCAAGAAAGTCGTCGAAGCTCTTGAATTTTTCTCCCGCCGGGTGGCGGTCCCAGTTATCGAGCTTGCCTGGGCCCCAGCTTTTCCGCCAGTGACCCGTAAAATATCCGGCGTCCTCTAAAAGGTGCGGGTAGGTCTGATGCTTGGTATCTAAGCGGCTATGGAGATTGGCGCCATAGCCCAATCGCCAATGATATTGTCCTGTCAGGATAGCGTTCCGCGACGGAGTGCAGGAGGGAGCCGATACAAACGCATTTTCAAACAAGACCCCCTCTCTAGCAACTCGGTCGAAGGTGGGCGTTTTTACCACTGGATCACCGTAAGCACCCGCATGCGGCCAGCCCCAATCGTCAGCGATCGCAAACAGGATATTGGGCCGGTCATCCATAGCCTGTAACCCGGCCAGGGGCCCAAATATGATCAACAGCCAGACAGTAAAAATTATCGCACGCCCCATCTTATATCCTCCACTACTGATTTGACTTAGGGCTTGTTTGCCCCACCTTGCGAAGGGAAGCCAGCTTGGCCTGCATCGCCTTGACTCGGGCTGGTTTCGCGTTGGCCAAGTTGGTCGTCTCGCCTGGATCATCGGCTAAGTTATAAAGTAGCCCCTCTGGATGATTGCCCAGCTCAATATCGGTTCTCGGGTTATATTTCAATTTCTTGCTGGGCTCGATGTACTTCCAAGAGCCGTGTCTCAATGCCAGCGCGCCACCATGCTCTACCAGATACTCTCGTCCCTGCTTGGACTGTCCCAGCAGCGCCGAAGCCATCACCTGGCTGTCAGGAATCGCACCCTTGGGAATCTTGATCATTGATTGGTTTTTTCCTAAAGACGCGAAAGTGGCGGGGAAATCAACTTGACACATCAAGGCATCAGACACCGTTCCCGGCTGAATCACTCCAGGCCACTTCACGATCATCGGCACACGAGTTCCCGCTTCAAAATTTGAATATTTCCCCCCTCGAAAAGGGCCAGCTGGGTCGTGACTACCCAAACTTTCTACGGCGCTGTCCTGATAGCCATCATCCAAAACAGGGCCGTTGTCGCTCGTAAAAATAACCATCGTGTTTTCCGTCATGCCGCATGCTTGCAAAGCGTCCAATAGCTGGCCCACACACCAATCCGTTTCAGCGATCGTGTCGCCCCGGGGGCCCATCGTCGATTTTCCAACGAACCGAGCATGAGGCACCCGCGGGACATGAATGTCATGCGTTGAAAAATAGAGAAAAAAAGGTTGGCCACTTCCTTTCTGGTTCTCGATGAATTGAACCGCTTTTTCGGTAATCCGATCGGCCATGTCTTCATCCACCCACCTCGCTGACTCCCCGCCGCTCATCCAGCCGATCCGGCTAATCCCGTTGACGATCGTCATGTTGTGGCCGTGGCTCCAATCCATCTTAAGGGTCTCGCGATCCGTTTTTCCCGAGGGCTGGTCATCCAGCGCTTTCCCAAATTGGACGCGAATCGGATCGCTGGGATCCAAGTCCACCACATGATGATCCTCAACATAAACGCAGGGTACGCGATCACCGGTAGCGGGAATCAAAAAGCAATGATCAAACCCGATTTCTAAAGGACCTGGCTTAATGGCTTGATTCCAGTCCAACTGGCCGTCTCCCAAGCCGAGATGCCACTTGCCGACCACGCCCGTTCTGTAGCCCGCCTGCCGCAACAAAGAAGCCATAGTCGTTCTGCCTGGTTTGATGATCGCGGCCGCATCGCCCTTGGCAATCCCAGTCCCCTTTTGACGCCAAGCGTATTGCCCCGTCAGCATTGCGTAACGCGACGGCGTGCAGGTGGCCGAGGGCGAGTGGGCATCGGTGAACTTCAGCCCCCCGGTGGCCAGCGAATCGATATTAGGGGTTTTGACTCCCCTAGCTCCGTAACACCCTACATCCGCATACCCAAAGTCATCAGTGTAAATCAGGACGATGTTTGGTTGGGCCGCCGCTTCGGGCGGGTTCTGTGCGGCCACGGAAACCGTCATCAGCATAAAAACGCAGAGGAACATCAAACAACGCATGGTCAGGCCCTAAAATCGCTAAGTGGAAAACATCTATCTTGACTTTGAACCGGGGCGAATGCAAGTTGCATCTCCATCACAGACTGCACTGCCTTGCGAGCAAGCAGCAACAACGTATGATGTCCAAAACAGTTGGTTCGATCATACGGGACTTCTTTACCTCATGCCCATCAAGAACGATTGCTACCACTTGGGCTGCCCTGTCTGGGCCTGCCCTGACTGGCGAGGGTCGGTTTATGCAGCAAATGCGAGGCGAGATTCCTGGCTCCGTGCTTACTCCGAGACGTTTAACTCAGTTGAAGGCAACAGCACTTTTTATGGCATCCCCCGTCCGGAAACGTTTCAACGCTGGGCCAATGAAACGGCAGACGGCTTCCAATTCTCGCTTAAATTCCCTCGCGAGATCACTCACGATCGCCAGTTGGTCAACGCTCGGGTACCCACCGAGCAATTTCTTGAAGGCTTGCAAGTTTTGCAGCAAGCCAAACGGCTGGGCTCGACGTTTCTTCAGTTATCCCCTCACTTCGGGCCTCAACAGTTCGGTGCGCTAAAAAAATACCTACTCGGCTTGCCGAGGGAATTTCGGTACGCTGTAGAAGTGCGTCATCCCGGATATTTTCTGTCCGGGCCAGAATCTCAGCTAGACAACTTATTAACAGAACTGTCGATTGATCGTGTTATTTTCGATTCACGGCCTCTGTACTCAAAACCTCCCGAGGACGAATACGAAGTTCAATCACAAAAACGCAAACCCAAAGTGCCCATTCGAACCCAACTAACCGGCCCGCGGCCGGTCGTTCGCCTAGTGGGACGCAACGATCTTGCCACTGTCGCTCCGTGGATTGAAGAATGGGTAGAACAGACGGCCCAGTGGATCGAAGCTGGCATCTCGCCTTACATCTTTACCCACACCCCCAATGATCGATGGGCACCGGAAATGGCCCGGATGTTTAATGACTCATTAGCGAAGCGCCTAGCCCAAGTCAGCCCAGGTGTTTTTAATCATTATCGAGAGCAGCAAAAAAACCTGTTTGATTGAGCCCTGAGATTTTTGATTCCGCTCTCTACTCATACTTCCACTTAATGATCCACGGATCGTTCAACTCAGCCTGAATCGCTCTCATTTGATCCTGATACCTCTTGAGTAGCTCTTGATACTCTGGTTTCCCCGCCAGATTGTAGGCCTCGTCCGGATCGTTTTCGATATCGTAAAGCTCGAACTTGGGCCGGTTGATGTATTGGCCTACCGTTCGCTGACCATAGTTGGCATCCACCCCTTTTTCTAACTGAGCTTGCCAACTCGAAGCAGCCCAAAGATCGGATGCAAAGGGATAGTCCAACTTGTGGGCGATGTTCCATATCAGTTTAAACTTTTTGTCCCGAATGACCCGCATCGGGTAGTACATTTGGATTTCGTGGAAGGTGTGCGAAGCAAACACATGCCCGTGGTGCTCGGCAGTGGGTTCACTCAGGACGGGGATCCAAGATTTACCCTGATACTGGCGGAATTGATTCCTTCCGTCTCGATTCTCTTGCCCTGCCTCGCCGCGCTGCTCCCAAAACTCATTCGGGTCCTGCCAATCGGCTGGGCCATTTGTTTCATGATCTAAGCCGCCGGCAAAATCTAATAGCGAGGGGGCGATGTCCACATGACTGATCAACGCCTCGGAGACGACGCCCCGCCGAGACTGATAGGGATCCCGCACAACAAACGGGACCTTAAGCCCGGGGTCGTAGACCGTGGTTTTGGCCCCCGCAAATGCCATCCCGTGATCGGCAGTAAAGACGATCATCGTGCGGTCGTATAAATCGCTTTGTCGGAGGATCTCAACAAGCCGGCCCAAGCCGGCATCGATCCTGGAGCAAGACTGGTAGTACTGCGCCAATTCCGAGCGACTTTCCAGCGTGTCGGGAAGGAATTTGGGAACGGGAACCTCCTCGGGCTTGTAAAACACTTCTTTGATATTGCGGTGTGAACCTTTGTTTTTCTTGTTGCCAAACAAGTTAGGCTTGAGCTTCAGCTCAGACGTTTCGTCGTTCCCCCCGCCCCGATGCGGATCAGAAGTCGCAAAATAAAGAAAAAATGGTTTCTCGCTTTTTTCAGTCATGAACGCTTGGCAGTTATCGGCCATCTGAACCGGATTGCGCTGATTGCCAGGAATCACTTCTTCAAAGTGATAAACAGACTCCGGAGCAACATGAAATTTGCCGCATCGCGCGGTTCGATAACCGGCACGGGCCAGCACCCGCGGTAGCGCCAAGCTGACCACGTTGTGATAGCTGGCAAATTTATGGAAGTGGTGTTGATGACCGTATTGCCCGTTCTTGTGGTTGTGAAGTCCGGATAACACTACCGACCGACTCGCACTACAACTGGCCGTCGTTGCAAAGGCCTCATTGAATCGGGTTCCATCGCCCGCTAGCGCGTCGATATTAGGTGTCTGAGCGACTTGATCGCCATAACAACCAAGGGTTTGCCCCTGATCATCGGTGATGAATAGAATGATATTCTTGTCAGCGAGCTTGGGCGTCTCACCCAAGACAAACGCATCGCTCAAGCTGCAGCTCGCCAAAGCCAATAAAAACAAAAGTCGCATATCTATCTCCAGCTTGAGTCAGTCAGTTGATCCATGGCTGTTCATGATAAACGACCTGCCTAAATAGAGCAGCCTATTTGTTGGAGAGTGATCCAAAATTCGTACGCCCCAAGAACGGCTCGATTTGACAGCTCTTGAAGCGTGTGGTCGATTAAAAGCCTCGCTCCTTTTACTAAGCCCGGAAATACCGATGCCCGTAAACATCATTAAAATGGTTTTCATTATCTTGCTAATCAACGGCTGGTCGTCCCTAGTCGGACAACAAGCAGGCTCTGAGCAGAGCGCCACCGCGTCAACTATCTCAGAGCAGCTCAAGTCGGCCGTCACCGCTTTCCAGCAAAAAAACAAGATACCGGGAATGAGCGTTGCCGTCGGTCAGAGGAATGAAACAATCTTTAATCGCGGCTTTGGTTTTTCCGACCTCGAAAACCGGGTGGCGGCAACCCCTCAAACCGTCTACCGAACCGCCTCCATCGCCAAACCCCTGACGGCGATTGCGGTTTTACAATTGGTCGAACGGGGAGAAATTCAACTCGATCAGCCGATCGGTAATTATTGCCCAGAGTTCCCTGAGATGGAAACGCCACCGACCGTCCGACAACTGCTTTGCCATCAAGGTGGCATTCGCCATTACAAAAACTCTCGTGAACCAAACGGAACTCGCTATTTTCCGACCTTGGCCGATTCGCTTAAGCTGTTTATTGAGGATCCGCTGTTGGCCCCTCCAGGCACCCGTTTTATTTACACGACCTACGGATACTCGCTTTTAGGTCGAGCTGTCGAAACGACTTCGGGGCAATCGTTTGACACTTATCTGCAGAGGCAAATCTTTGACCGGGCCAACATGCAAACAGCGGGCTTGGATAACCTCTACCAGGTGATTCCCCACCGGACTCGCGGCTATGCCAAACTAGGAGAGCAGCAACACCGAGGACTGCCGCCGATCGTTCAAAACCAACTCAAACCCGGCGATGTGGTTAATTGCCAGTTGCATGACACCAGTATGAAAATCCCCGGTGGTGGCCTGATTTGTTCGGCCCTCGATCTGGTTCAACTGGGGGATGCGATGTTGAAGGATCAGCTACTGCAGCGCGCAACCCGCAATACAGCCTGGGCTCGGCAGGCGACTGCCGATGGGCGAACCACATCCTACGGGCTAGGCTGGGTCATTAGTTCAGCGGATGCGTCACCGCGGGTCTCTCATTCTGGGGGACAAGCTGGCACATCGACTTACCTCATGATTTTGCCGAAGCAACAAATCGTGATTGCCATCATGGCCAACCTGCAAGGGGCTCCCTGCGGAAAATTAGCCGATTTGTTACGGCAAATCGTCGAAACCGCCTCACCATCCGACTAACGTCAGCGAGCGATCTGAACCTCCACGCAGTATTCTTGTCACATGGGTGAGTCTTAGGTATCGAATCGCCTATTAGCATCAATGCAACCCGTCAGGCTCGAAAGCTCCGCTGGCTTTCTGTTTTCTCGCTCAGGGATATGTCCTTTAGCTTCCTCAGCCTCTCCCGAGTGATTGTTTTGTAACGACTACCGCGCCAAGCTAACAGTTTGGCGAACGGACTGACAGGAAAATTAAATAAGATGACTTGATTACTGGCCACGTCGGAGCCGGAGCGGCCTGTTGCCCTGAACTGTTTGTGACTCAGAGTGCTTAGTGCTCGGAAGGGTTGTCTTGGAACTGGCTGATGCTGATGCTGTGAAACGCGCCGAGCACGATGTGGTCCAGTACTTCGATGCCCAAGTGTTGTCCGGCCATTTTCAATCGATCGGTTACCTGAAAATCCTCCCGACTAGGTGAAGGGTCGCCCGACGGATGATTATGCACCAAAAGCAGAGACATCGCCGAATCCTTGATGGCTGGTTTGAAAACTTCCCGCGGATGTACCAGGCTCGCATCCAGCGTTCCAATGGATATTTGGTGAGTATTGATGATTTGATTTCTCGTATCGAGCGTCACAATGTGAAACTCCTCTTTAAACCCCTCGACAATCAGCCTGCGAAAATGACGCTCGCAAAACTGAATCGCATCGTCGGCCGAACAAATTTTAACGCGCTCGTCAGGTGCCAGGGAAAGCTCGGCAATCCTACGGCCCAATTCAATGCCAGCCATGATTTGGCAGTAAGCGGTGGTCGCCACAACGGGGCTGGTCGATTTAAGCTCGGGCGGGCTTGCGGCGGGCAGCTTATCCAGATGTTCAGCATAGCGATTGGCAATCTTGACCCCCGCCTGAACGGCCGACTCGCCGGCGCGGCCCGAACGAATCAAAATCGCCAGCAATTCAGAGGTCATCAGATTCTCGGCACCGATCTTCAGTAATCGCTCGCGAGGTCGGTCGCTAGGTGGTGTCTCGGCGATACGAACGCCTCTGTTTTTTTGGGCCAGCCAACGGTTAAGATCGAAATCGCCACGATCAGGATTCCAATAATAACAACCTGTTTTCCAATCAGCGCCCGGCTCCCTGATCAGCCAGCCTTGGCTTGCCAGCTCGTGAACCACTTCTGTGAGGAAGGCTGCAGGCTGACTCGCTAACTGAGTCTTGAGATCATCGAGTCGGAATGCTGTTTGGTCGCGAATGATCTCAACGGCTTCTTGATATTCTTTGTGGTGTAGATGATCTGACATGGAAGCAAAACCTTGTTCGACTAAAACGCCTCTACCGAACGATTTTGAGAACGCTTCGAATGGGCTCGCTCAAACGATAGCCCTTTGAATTTGAAGGGACCTCGTTTTTGCTGTTTCCAACCAAGCGGCTACCCTTCACATGATGACGCTCTCAAATTCGTTTGCAAATTTTTTTCGCTTCTGCTAATTCGGCTGATAGGCAACGAGCTCCTAAGATTTTGCAAAAGAATGGGGAGCCGCTGGAAACCCTTGCAAACTGTTTGGTTACGACGGCCAAGGTCATGGCTTTTTCAACAACGGCCGCAAGAACGGAAAACACAAAGAAACCATCCAGGAAATGGATTCCTTCCTCGTCGGAATCGGCTGGTTGACGGCCCGCAAGCAATAATCGTCGACTTGCCGCCGGCCCGCGCACGGCCTGTTGTAAACGTCGATCGCAACGGAGTAGTCACCTGTTGAACCAATTTTAGGTCGCGATCCGCTTCTCGAGGCCCGTTCAGGCGCGCCGGAGTTGAGCGGCCGACCGTCATTTTTTCGGTTGCTGTGCTTTTCGCTTTGCCGCTTTTTTAGCGGGCGCCTTGTCTGGTTTTTTTGCGGCCTGTTTTCCGGCCTTTGACTCGGCTACTTCAAAGCCGAACTCTTTCCCTTTGTCGACAGCCGGTATCCCCTTGGACATCCAGACCGGCATCGGTTGGTCCATCAGGTAATGATCGAAAAACTGCTGCATGCGACGGGCAAAATCAAGCCGGTTCTCCGGCTTCATGACCCAGTGAGGTTGACCGTTGTAGTTTAGCAACCATGCTGGTTTTTCGAGGCGCCGCAAAGCCACAAATAACTCGATCCCTTGGTACCAAGGAACCGCTCCGTCTTCGTCGTTGTGCAAAATAAGCAGAGGGGTGTTAATCTTGTCCGCATGGAACACGGGTGAATTTAAAATATATTTTTCTCGATCTTCCCACAGAGTTGCGCCAATGCGACTTTGGGTCTTTTCGTACTGAAACATTCGGCTCATCCCGCTGCTCCAGCGAATCCCTCCATACGCGCTAGTCATATTGCTGACTGGAGCCCCTGACTCCGCGCAAGCAAACATGTCGGTTTGAGTGACCAAGAACGCCGTTTGATACCCGCCCCAGCTGTGACCCTGCATCCCTATTCGAGCCTTATCAACGAAACCCCGCTTCACCAAGCTCTGAACGCCTGGCAATATTGCATCCGCAGCACTTTGACCAGGAAAACCCGTCTTGTAAGGAATGTCCGGGATGAATAGCAAATACCCCCGACTGACATAAAAACTAAAGTTAACAATGGAACGCCCCGCCGCGGGCGCGTAGTAACGGTGGAGATTGTCCGAGTTACGTTCATAAAAATAAACCAGCATCGGGTATTTTTTAGTTGGGTCAAAATCATCGGGCTTGTAGAGGATTCCATCTAGTGCTGATCCATCGACGGAATCCCAGTGAACCAACTCGGCAGTCCCCCATGAGTATTCCGATTGCTGGGGATTTATTTTTGAGATTCGACTAATCGATTTCATATCCAGATCGCTGTACCAAAGGTCGGGAGCTCGACGAAAGGTGGACCGTGTCAGGAGGACTGCGTCCGAATCCTCGGCTTTCTGAAGTCCCGTCACATTCTCAGAAAGCGACAACAATTGACTCAGGGCCGGTTTTGAAGCGGGCGTCATGCGAGAATAGCCGCTGTCCTTGGTGGTTTCATCAAACATCGAAAGGACCATCGGTTCTAGCGGATCAATCGATCGCTGAAGCGGATCTAAGCGCACATACCGAAACCGCTTGGTCTGATCGCGGCCCTCTCCCTTGGTGAGGCACTGGGGTGGTGCCTGCCCCGTAGGGTCTAGCTGCCAAATGTCATATCGGTCATAGACGAGAACCGCCTCGTCGCTATCGAGCCAACCGGCGACCCCGTAGGGTCGCGGGTCGGAGGGTGTGTCATGGAGTACGTTGTACAGCTCGTGTTCGATACCAGCGCTAATTTCAACGGGTAGATTTTCTTTATCCGTGAGGCTCGTTGACTTAGCAAACCAAGCCCGCTTGCCCGTATCCCACCAGAGAACAAACTTGCCATCAGGGGATAAGCGGCCGCCGGTCCTCCCTTTTTCAATCACCGATCGGGATTGTCCCGTATTTAAATCAACCAAGTAAGTGTCTTGATATCCGGGAATGTCCCATGACATAAGCTTGCGGTATTTTTCTTGAGAGGCGCCCACTGCCACGTTCGCTTTGGATCGCAAATCAATCGAAATATCGGGAATTTTTTTGGTCGCCAGTTGGATTATTTTTTTCGACTTCAAATCATACAGAGCTCGGTAACTACGCTTTCGTTCCTGCTCTGCGCGGATTAACTGCTGGGGCTGCAACTGAGGGTCCTGCCAATGCCAAAGATCCAGCTTAGCCTTGGGCTCGCCGTCCTCATCGTCTGTTTTTTGTGCCGGCTTTGGGGCCGTACTAAAAAACAACCGACGCCCATCTTCGCTAAATGCCGGCGTCCCATTTGAGGAAACGGACCAGCCCTGAGGGATGCCCTTTGCTTCTGCGGAGGCGATCTCTTGAGCCTGCTTTTGGCCAGCTCGCCAATGATAAAGACTCCAGGAAGGTGTTTTGGAAGCGTAATCATCCCGGTTCGTGAGAAATGCTATCTCGTTCCCATTGTCATGAATGCTAAGGCCGCGGTAATCACCGAGGCCTGCCAAAACCTGGGTGACGACGCCTCGCTTAAGATCCATTGCCCAGACGCCGTCGGCTGCCGGTTGGTCTTTGGCGGATGTACTAAAGATCAGTCGATTGCCCGGCTTGCTAAATTCGAAACTGACGACATTAGGAAACCGTTGCTGCACGCCTGTTTCCAAATTGTAGAGAACCAAAACGGAACCCGATTTTTTCTCTTTTTTCCCTTCTTTACCGGCGGGCTTGCTTGCCGCACTCGCTTGGCGATTCGTCGATTTTTTTTGGCCTGGCTCGTTTGAGACTTTACCCTCTGCCGAAGAGCTGGTCTGTTTGGATTTCCGGGCGCCTGATAAGGCGGGCCGCTTAGGGCGAGCAAGACCCTCAGGGGTCACCTCGAAGGTCTGACTGATTTTTGATTGGCTCCCTTTTATGGTCGTCTCGGTGTTTTCCTTGCCTAACAAAAAAGCGACCCAGCCCGAATCGTCTCGAGGAAGTTTAAACGATGTTACATTATCAATCGTGGTCATCCGGCCCGACTGAAGATGCAATAGTCGCAATTGACTTTTTGGCATTTCTTCGGGCTTCTTTTTTTCTTTTTGTAGCTTCTTGACTAGCTCCTTGTTGGGCAGAACACGGAAGATGGCAAACTGGCTGTCGTCGGTGAAACGGGCACCCGAGCCGTCCGCAATAGAATACTCTTTATTGGATTTGGCGTGTCGGAAATTGAGAGTGCTGTTCTCTTTTCCGTCACGAACCGAGTACATCACCCAGTTTCCGTCTGGGGAGAGCTTCGATCCACTGAGCGTATTCCATCGATCATAATCGCGATGCTCCAGCGGCCGGGTATCATCTTCCTGTCGAGCAAGAAGTGGATAGGCCGTAACTGAAAGACTAGTACACGCCAAGAAGAAAACAAAAACGGATCTGGAAAGAAATCTCATACGTTTGTGACCTGATTGAATAAGGTGGTTCTTCTATCCAAGATAACTAGAGACCGCCTGATCGCCATATCGGAAGCAGTCAGTTTGAACGCTTTTCCAGCGAAACCCACTTTTTTGCACCCGAATTCGGCGCTACCCGTTTCGCGGGCCGCCGGCTGCAACTGGCCTGACAGGTTCCGGGCTGCGATCTACCGGTCCGCCTTCATCGAGGGGATTGCGCATGTTCGAGGCTTTGAGGCTGAAATTCTGATTGGCCACTCTTTTTAAGACCAGCCCCCCCATATCGATTCAAATCGATTCAACCCATAGGTCCGTTCTCACCGTTACAGGATCCCACATTCGTGGGAGAAGAAAACAGAATCTGCCGTCGCGAAACCGGTTTGGGGTGAACGTTTTTTAAGACGGGATGGAGCCTTCGAAATCAAAACCCTGATTCGTTTAAAAATCTAAACCGAAAGACCATACAATGCGAAGATTCCTGATTGCCGTAGCGGTCGCTTTCAGCGCCGTTTTTTTGGGCACACTCGTGGCTGAGCCCGCAGCAGCTCAAACCGGATTCTACCCTTACGTGATTGCTCGCCCCCAAGACCGCGCAAAAATCCGGTCAACGCCTATCGAAAAACGCCCTTACCGACCGTTACATTTTTACGGCAACACCGTAAGGCGCAATTACTATCGGGCCGCCCCTCAAGTACGGCGCCCTAGCTCGAGCCGTCGCCGGTAATCGTTCGTCAAAACTGACCCACAGCTAACAAGCCTCGCTTAACTTTGGCGAGGTTCTTTTGTGCGCCACTCACCATCAACTCGCAGGGTCCGAAAGCTGAAGGCCAAAATAGTTGTGCAAAAACGCTTTACGATTCCCCTCACTATTTGCGTATTCGACCATTTTAAGCAATTTATGTTGATCGCGTTTCAGTTTGCGCTCCACCAAGATCGCATCGGTAAAACGGGGCGGGAGCTCTGTTTCAACGCTCAAGTTTAAAGGGTGCAGCGTTCCCCCAACCACGCCCCATCGCTCCATCATTGCCAGCGACGTTTCTAATCTTCGGTCGTGCTTTTGCTTGTGGTGTAATTTTTCCCGCAGCCATTCGACCCCAAAAGAATTGATCTGTTCTAGATCGTTAATCAAAAAATCGTAAACCCGTTGATAAAACTGAGCGTCGGGATTGCTCCATCGCATGAATTCCATTTGAGTCGCCAAATCTCGCTGGTCATATAAAAGTGAACATTCCGAGAGCAGGCCGTCTCGTCCAGCGCGTCCAATCTCTTGATAATACGACTCCAAAGAGCCTGGCAATTCCGCGTGCACCACAAATCGGATATCCTCCTTGTCGATCCCCATCCCAAAGGCGTTGGTAGCCAAAACCAGCTGGCCCGGCTGCCGCATGAACCGATCCTGTAAGGACCTTCTTGAATCCCGCGTTAAGTCACCGTGATAAACCAAGTGCGGGATGCCTTTTTCATGTAGCGAGTCACTAAACTGAATCAACGTACGGATCAGTGTGAAATAGATAATCCCGCTACCTGCGATCCTCTGTATAACATCCAGCATCGCATTTAACTTGCGGTCATCATCCCAGACATGTTCGACCCTTAGTTCGAGATTGGGTCGCTCGATACCGTGATGAAACATCTTGACTTGGTCAGGCTGAAGGCCTAGTTGCAGCACGATATCCGCCTGAACCTCCGGGGTCGCGGTCGCCGTAAGGGCCAGCGTAGGGGGGCTGCCTAAAGACTCCCGAATCTCGCCAACTCGCGTGTAGTCCGGACGAAAATCGTGTCCCCACTCACTGATACAGTGCGCTTCATCAACGGCCAGAAGTTGTATCTCCCGCTTGGCAATCGCTGCCAAAAATTCTGGTTTTCGAAATCGCTCAGGCGTGACGTACAACAAGTCGAATTGGCCGTTGGCAATTTGTTGATAACGATCTTCGCGATCGCGACGGCTCAGAGACGAATTCACAAACGTGGCGGATACACCTTTGGAAACGAGCGAATCAACTTGATCCTTCATCAAGGCTATCAGAGGTGAAATCACCAGGGTGACACCCGGTCGCTCGGCAAGGACACCTCGCTGAGCCATTTGAATTGCTGGAATTTGATAACAGAGGCTTTTCCCCATGCCTGTCGGCATGATCACCAGCGCATGCTCATTCGCCAAGACACGCTGAATGATTTCGGACTGCGTCCCTCGGAATTCAGTATGCCCAAAAACCTGTTTAAGGATACGGTGAGATTCGGACATCGGTTGTGAGAGCCGCGCTCGGCTCGTTCCGCAAAAGACAGTTGAATCGAAACGGCTCCGTTATCCTATGGCTTTTCATCAATCCCACAATCGCAAAACACCGGATTCGGTTTGCCCAAATGCCCGGGTTTGGAACTGGCTCGATTTGGCTTATCCTGTTTGAGATGGCTAGCTGGCGACCGCCCGCATCGCCTCCAATACATGCATTACTTTTTTGGTTTCCAACATGGTCACAACGGGTTGGATGGATACTTGGAAAACGCTGACTTCCTCCTGTGAGTCCTGATGAACGATCAAAACCCCGGAGCTCCGGAAGACGACCTGCTCGGCGAACATCGTGGTTCGAACGTCGAAGCTGAAACCAAGACTAGGCCGCATTCAGAGAGGTACTGGTTTAAACTGGCCCTGCTGGCATTGGTGATGGGTGCATCCGCCTCCTTGTTCCTGCTGTTTCGGGGGAGCCTGACTCTTGAAAATCTTGCCGCTCGCGAAGGCCATCTAAGGGAGTATTATCAAACCCACCCGCGGCTTGTACTGAGCTTGGCCTTTCTGATCTACGTGGGCGTCACCGGGCTCTCACTTCCTGGCGCCGCCCCGCTCTCGGTGGTTTACGCTTGGTATTTTGGTTTTTGGCGCGCCATGATCTTAATCAGCTTTGCCTCGACTTTAGGGGCCACCTTGGCGTTTTTACTCAGCCGCTATCTGTTGCGTGATCTGATTCAAAGCCGATTTGGTGAACGACTCGTTTCATTTAATGCCAATCTTGAAAAGGAGGGTGCGTTTTACCTCTTCACACTGCGATTGATTCCCGCGGTGCCGTTTTTTGTAATCAATTTAGTGATGGGTCTGACACCAATGAAAACCCGAACCTTTTGGTGGGTCAGTCAGGTCGGAATGGTGGCGGGCACGGCTGTTTTTGTCTGGGCAGGCTCCTCTGTTCCCAGTCTAGAAGAGCTGGCAAGGAAAGGAGTTGCAGGACTGATCACGCCACAGCTATTTGCCGCATTTTTGCTGCTGGGAACGTTTCCCTTGATCGTTCGCAAGTCGGTCGATTATTTCCGGTCCAGCCGCTCTCAAGCCATTTAACTGATTGCCATACGACCGGCTATTTACAGCCACCATTTACAGCTATTAACCGCTGATTGACAATGCATTATTGAGAACCCGTCGTCAGGCTTTTTGGTCCAATGCCGTTCAGGTGAATCGATATGAAGAAATGGAAGATAATCGTTTGGTGTATTGCCGGGCTTGCAGCTCTGCTGACACTCCCTGTGCTGTACATTCTGGTCGCCATGCAACTGGACCCGGAACCTGACTCGTTTAATCGCGGCGACGAAACGCCCTTCGGTGGTGGATTGGGCCAGCTCACCACCGAAGTCCAGCCCTGGAAATTATAGTGCGGTCTGAAACTGCGTGCGGCTACGCTCACTCGAAAAGCCGGAGCCTGGGACTGCAGGAGCAGGTTTTTCTCCGATCCCATTACCCTTGGAACCTCTCATAACGGTGCTCGATGTCCGATTTTATCCAGCTGCAGCCATTTGATGAACACAATGCTGAACTCGGTAAACAGGTTCACCCTCCAAACTGGCAAAACCCTGAGGGCAAAGGACCTTACCAATTGATCGTTGTGGGTGCAGGCACCGCCGGCTTGGTCACTGCAGCCGGTGCGGCCGGACTCGGTGCGCGGGTTGCCCTCATCGAACGCGAGCTGATGGGTGGCGACTGCCTGAATGTCGGTTGTGTTCCATCCAAAGGGTTGATTCGCGCCGCGCGCGCGGCAGCTCAGGTTAAAGGTTCGGACAAGTTTGGTGTTCGGATTGACGGTGAGGTCACGTTAGATTTTGCGACCGCCATGCAGCGCATGCGACGATTGCGGGCTAAAATCAGTCCGGCTGATTCCGCTGAGCGATTTACCGAGTTAGGAGTCGATGTCTATTTCGGACAGGCTCGTTTCAAAAGCGGTCATGAAATCGACGTGATTAGCAAAGGCGGTCACCTTCAGACACTCAGCTTTAGGAAGGCTGTGATCGCCACAGGAACCCGGGCTGCGGTGCCATCGATTCCCGGCCTCGCGGACATCCCTTATCTGACTAATGAAACTGTTTTTTCTCTGACCGAATTACCTCCACGGATAGGAGTGATTGGGGGTGGACCCATTGGGGTTGAGTTGGCTCAAGCATTTGCCCGGTTTGGAAGCCAAGTCACGCTCTTTGAAAGCGCGGATCACATCCTGGGCCGCGAAGACGCGGATGCAGCGAAAATCGTCGATCGTCAACTGAGGGCAGATGGAGTCGATGTCTTCGCTGCCAATCACATTGATGGATTAAGATCGACAGCGGATGGATGTGTCAGGATAACTGGCACCTCGCAAAATGCTCCCTATGATGTTTGTGTAGACAAGGTCTTAGTAGCCACCGGTCGCACCCCAAATACGACCGGCTTGAATCTCAAAGCAGCCGGAGTGGAATACGACTCGGACGGAGTCCGTGTCGACGATCAACTGTGCACGAGTCAGCCCCGTATTTTTGCGGCCGGTGATGTCGCCTCCAAATACAAATTCACTCACGCCGCCGACTTCATGGCGCGCATCGTTATTCAAAACGCACTGTTTCGACTAGGCCCTTTTGGGAGCCGGCGGGCCAGCCGGCTATTAATCCCTTGGGCCACCTACACCAGCCCTGAAGTTGCTCACGTTGGAATGTACGAGCATGAAGCTCAGCAGCAAGGCCTAGCGATCGACACCTACGTCCAGCAATTGACCGAGAATGATCGGGCGATATTGGACGCAACAGAAGATGGCTTCATCAAGGTGCATGTCAAACGAGGCACTGACAAAATTGTCGGGGCGACGATCGTCGCGGAAAACGCGGGCGACATGATCTCGGAATTAACGCTTGCGATCCAAAACGGGATCGGGCTGGGGAAAGTTGGTGCCACAATTCACCCTTACCCGACCCAAGCCGATGCCATCCGGCGGCTGGGAGATCAATACAACAAAACCCGACTGACCCCGCTTACCACTCGGTTATTGCGAATGTTGATGCGATACAACGTCGGCCCTTCCTGAGCGGGCTCTCCCAGTATCACACTTGATTCTGGCCACGGCCGGCTCGCAGCAAATACATCAAACCCTGTTCATTCGGGATGAGCCAAATGCGGGCGCCGTAAATTTCGGCATCGGTTTCATCAATGAACTCCAGATGCTCCTGCAGCGATTCGACCGCACGATTGAAGTAGGGCGTTTCGTCCACCACACTCTTAGAAACCGCCTCTTCGTCAATGTGACCCAACTGACTGCGTATCATGACATGATGGATATCACACGCGACCACGATTTCTGATGCCGTTGTGTGTTTACTCATCTGACGGCGAAGCAACCGATCAATATCACAATCGATTAACACAGCGCCAAAAGGCTCTTCGGTGTTGCTGTCATATACGGGAACGGCAGCGACTAGGTGAACCTCTTCGTCTCCAAAATAACCGTCATTCGGCCCACACTGGGCATCACAAACCAGTGAAGTCAGTACCTCTTCCGGCTTTTGTTGCATGACCTGTTTGAAAAACGCGTTGGTTTTCACCCGGCGCAATCGGCTTCGCGGCACACCTCGGATTGTTGAAAACTCAGAGGAATGTCGTTCGACCCGAACGATTTCCGTGCAAATTTCACCCTCAATTTTGCAGTAGGCCACCGCTTTGAAGTCGGCGTTGGCGGTCAGCAAACCACGATAGATCGTCGTCAGACGGTCTCGCCAAACTGCTAATTCTTGCTCCGTGGCAGCAGTGATCAATTCTTGAATCGGTGGCAAACAAGCCATGAATCGAGAGTTGGTTTCCAGGTCCCTCACCGACGATTGGAGATCCGCCCTAAGCTCGCGGCCTTCCATTCGCAAGTGCTCATACCGACTCTTTTTTTCGCTTTGGCCTGCCATCCACAACTCAACCGCCTCTGCCAAGCGAGCAACCTGCTCGTACCGCATATAGCTTTTAAAGGCCATCGCCTTAACGCAAATTGCCTCCAACTCTCTCGGGACATTACGAGCCAATTCCCCTGGCTCGGGAGAGCGTTTCTCTGCGATGGCCTTTAGGACCTGCTTGATATTTGCTTTTTCTTTTTCGCCGCTGCCCTCATGCGGCGCACAGCCGGTCAAGATCGAGAATAGAATCGCCCCCAAACCATAGATATCCGTTCGCTCATCGACATGGTCTAAATCGCCAGAAGCCTGCTCGGGGGCCATGTACAAGGGCGTTCCAACCACTTCACCATCTACGGTCTGCGACAGCGCTGGCTCGCTGCCCCCGTTGTCCCATGAGAGTTGACTGGCCAGTTCGCTGTCTTCTGATATTTTAGCCAGCCCCCAATCGAGCACGATCACCTGGCCAAAATTGTCCAAGGCTACATTTTCGGGTTTCAGGTCTCGATGAATCACACCTCGGGAATGCGCGTAGGCGATTGCTTGGCAAATGTCTAAGAAAGCGCTGAGCAGGCGGTGCAACCCAAGACCGCCGTCATCTCCAGCTTCCAATCGAATTCGTTCGTGATGTTCAATGATCGCGTCGGCTAAGGTTCGTTTACCAACAAACCGCATCACATAAAATGGTTCGCCGGTATTTTTATCCAAACCGTACTGGTATAGCGGGACGATGGCTGGGTGCTCTAACATCCCTGTAATCTCAGCCTCTCGACGGAATCTTTGCCAGGCTTTATCCGACTGAAGCGCTTCCTTGTTGAGCTCCTTGATCGCCACATTTCTTTTAAGTCGCTCATCCCGCGCGAGCCAAACATTCCCCAGTCCGCCTTTGCCTAAGGGACGAATCACTGTGAATCGCGACTCCCCAGCCCTCAAACCACTCACCGGCTCGTAGCCTGCTGATCCCTCTGCCACCATTTGCCGGCCCCACGAGCCGGCGGTGTCGAGCTGACCATCCAGCGTTTCATTCATCCGGCCTTCCCGGCCCAACGTCTTACCGGGCTCGGGTAAATTCACCGAGCTCCTCTGGGCTCCCTCGATCGAGGCTTGTAATCGCCGCTTAGCTTCGTCGGTGAGCCCCGGCCCAATCGTCTCGTCACCCGTTTCGGCGAGGGTAGCCATCTCCACTACCGAATCGTGGATCTTGTTGGAAAGTCGGGCAAATGACTCCGCCTCTTTGCTGTCACTCAAATTCTTTTCTAGCGCCTTCAACTCAGCATCACTTAGAGAGTGGTGAAGCGATTTTGTTACCAGCTCGGATGCTTTGCGATCATTCAGCATGGCCCGTTTTTTCCTTATCATTCAACCACTTGGACTCAACACATTTAGCCAACGCGAGCCTAGCCCTATGCATTCGAACCCACAGATTAGAGGGCGTGATGTCCAATTCCTTACAAATTTCTTCGGAATCTTTTTCATCCATAACACTTTTCTGAAAGACATCCCGCTGAGTGTGCGGCAACTTTTCGAGGCAACCCTCGACAACCTGCCGAAACTCGACCTCTCGAATGTGGTCATCCGGCTGAGGCGACCAGCGAAACGCACCCGTTTTCCAGTTTCCTTGTGCGTCAAACAGCTGTGATGTGGGGTCGTTTTCGTCCACATAAGAACCAGCCCGTTCATACCGATTTCGCTGACGAACGTGGTCAATGATTTTTCGTTTAAGGATGCCTAGCAACCACCCGCGCTGACTCCCTGTGCCAGCGTATTGATGAGCGTAGCGAATGCCCGCCAAAAATGTCTCTTGGACCACTTCTTCGGCGGCGTTTCCATCACGCAACCGTGAATAAGCGTACCGATAGAGATAGTCCCCGTATTGATCAATCCATTGCTCCGGAGGGATCGCGGTTGCTTCTAGGTCAGCGGCAGTCGATGGGTCGTTAGCCATGTAAAAAATTACTTTTCGAGTTAAGCCCCGCCACCTTCTACGATCTGACAACGTTGCTGGGCCTTTGAAAGCTCTCCGATTTTAACGGTTCAAAACATAATACTCCAGTCTCGTTGGCCGAAGCAGTCTTTCTTTCGACGGGGCACACACCCCTCTATTCGACCGAAGCTGGATCGAGGTGACTTAAAGCTCGAGCCTAGTAGACACTCTGTAAAACCGCCGCACCGGGAACCCGCCACCAACGCTCATTCGTTCAGGGATTCCCACCCAACTGGCTGGGTCCACGCCTGTTTTTTCTGACCCTTGAACGACGGATTGTTGTGGCCTGCACTAGACGTGATAACTGCTCTCACAAACAATTCGTCACCCGTCAGGGAGTAGGTTGCTGAAGGGCCGCTTGTCGTCGACAAAACTTTGCCAATGTCAGGAGAGTAGATCCGTGTCGTACGAACTTCTTCATTGTTTTTGTCCCGGCGAATACTCGATGTTTGGTCATAATTTTTTAAGGTGCCAATAAACTGGATCGTGTACTCTTCCGACGACTCGGGCGTCACTTCGATGTGTATCTTTTGCTTCGACTTATCGAATTCAACGCGGTCTAAACCCACCCCGCTGGACGCATAGAAATCACCCGCGTTAATCGATTGCAGAATCATGCTGGGTGTCAGCTTGTCAGCGCGGACCATGACCCAGCCACGCCCTGGCTGGCTGGTGTTTGCTCCGTGGTAGTGGTGAGAGTCATCTGTGGCCAGCCCGAACAGGGGTGGTTTTTTTAGGCGATCTAGACGAAGCGTATTGGCAATGTCCCACATTCGCTCGATGGGGGGATGTTGGGCATCTCCCAACTGGTTCACACCTGGATGTCCATTGTAAACCTCGAAAAATCGTTCTTCCGTAACGAATGCCAAATCTTCTGCCGTGACGGCCCAGCCAAAATTTGGATGATTTAGATGGACCAGAATCTCTTGGCCTGTCTCCCGCGATTGCTCCATGGCAGCGCGTAAGTTATTCGCGATCGCCTCGCGGACCGTCGCACCCCCTACGGGGCGCAACAGCTCTGTGAGGTTGGTGGCGTTCATGTGAACAGGCAAGCCTCCCACCGAGTCGCTAATTTCTTCTCCCGCCATCAATAAAAAACGCCCTGGCTGCTCCAGCTGGCCTCGGTACTCCGCCAATGGCTGAAGGCGAACCTCTGACGCGCCCCCTGCGGTTTGCCGAACCTCTACTTGGTCCGCAAACGCTGCGCGATACTTGTTCATCACCTCTTCGCCACCTCGTATTTCCACCGTTTTGATCGGCATCCACCGCTGCCCCCGGCTGAGAATGTTATGATCTGTCATGACCAAGAAGTGGTAACCGCGATCGGCATACCACTTTGAGATCATCTCCGGAAAATCATTACCATCACTCCATAGTGAATGAGTGTGCAAGTTACCTTTATACCAGCCCGAGCGAACGGGTGATTGGGCCCGCAGGCTCCCCCAGCCCAGTCCTAAAATCACAGAAGCTAACAGGAGTCGAATGAATAATTTTTGCGATGTCATATGAAAACTCAAAAACAAAGTATCGGTAATTCGCTGAGTTGTCCGTCCACCTTGCAACGAGCGCGTCGAAGCGGGAGTGTGCCCCGCTTATCGAGACCAAGGCAAATATTTTTTCCGGTCCGCTGACTTGCCGCCGGACCGAGTCGCAGCAACTTGCCAGTGGATCAACTNGTCGGCTAACTCGAACGCCGTTTCATAACGGTCGCTGTTAGGATCGCCCATGCATTTTAGACAAATCGAGCTCATCTCCGCATCTACGTTCGGCCCTGATTTGATCANTTCGAGCAGAACACCCTGATCCCCGAAGCCTGCTGGCTGGCCGCCGACCAAAAGTTCAAACAAGATCCACCCCAACGCTCGGAGATCGGATGCTACATCCTGCCGATGATCCTCCGATCGACTTACCGGTCCATTCCCGTCCGGAATATTTCGATCCGAAGGCGCGGTTAATCCGCTTACAACAAATGGCGAATACCAACCGTAATTCATGATTCGGACCTGCTCAGGCTCCCATGGTTGACTCGGATCCGCGGGTGGGTCGACTTGTATATTGGATAAGCTCAAACCGCCGTGATATAAATTGCGCTGATGAGCGTGTTGAACCGCATCCGCCAAAAACTGCCCCAGCACCGCAGTCCACATCGGCTCCATCGGTAGTGACTGCTGTTTAAGCCAGTCGGTCAAGGCAATGCCAGGACATCGCTCGTAAGCGATAAACGACCGCGACTCGATCTTGCCAAATCCGACCACCGGAATGATCGAAGGGTGGCTGAGGATTCGAGCGTCGCGGGTTTGCTCTTGAAACTTTAACTGGTCGTCGGTCGACCGAAATGCAGACGGCGACAACGACTTGATTATCACCTCCCGATCAAATCGCGGATCCCAGCCAACGCAAATCGCCAGATGCTCTGTTTGGGAGACCTGCTGCGTTATCTCAAACCGACCGATCTGTTGCGGCGAACGAGTTGACTCGCTCCTCGGCATTTTGGACTGGGCTTTAGTCACCCCCGAACTCGTGTGATGTTGATCGACTCGTTTCATTGCCGTACCACTGCCGCGTCTTTCGTTCTTCTGAAAACACTCGCCCTACAGGCGACCTCTGCAATCTTAATGTTGGCCGCCTTAATGCTCCAATGCTTCGTAGGCAATCTTTCGAACACGATTCCCATACGCACGGTCACCATAAGGGTTAATTTGAATCATATACAGGGTCACCATGTTCAATTCCGGGTGGACCCAAAAACGGGTTCCGGCGATTCCACCCCAACTGTAATCGCGGCCGGCCTTTTGTTTTGATATTCTGAAGCCCAGGCCAAACTGAAATCCACGAGACGAATTTTTAGTGGAACCTAGCTGGTTCGTATACATTTCTTTAAGCGTGGCTGATTGAATGATCTGATGACCTTTCCACCGGCCCTCATCGGCCAACATCCTCGCAAAATTTAGGTAGTCACCAATGGTAGAACAAAGGCCTCCGCCGCCGGAAAAAAACTGGTTGCTATCCGTAATGAAACGCATGGACGATCTGGAGCCCGAAGGCCTTAATTCACCCTTGCTGTCGTCGCGATACATCACCGCAAGCCGACCTCGCTTTTCCTTCGGGACGACAAAATGGGTGTCGCTCATTTCCAGTGGCTCGAAAACATGCTTCTGCAGATAGCGATCAAACCGCTCACCCGAAACCACCTCCACCAGTCGTCCCAACACATCTGAGGACGCGCCATATTCAAACCGGTCTCCGGGCTGATGCTTGAGCGGAATCTCACCCAGCTTCTCAACTGTCTCGGCAATATTTCGGTCCCATAACATCACACCTCTTTTTAAATAAATTTGATCCACCGGATGATCGCGGTCAAAAAAACCATAAGTCAGGCCGGAGGTGTGTCTCAACAGATCGCGCACAGTCATTGGACGAACAGGCTCAACCATTGCCAGATCTCCACCTTCGGTGGGATCTGTTTTTAGGTCGGCGACTTTTAAGTTTCTGAATGCTTTCAGATGCTTGGATACAGGATCGTCCAAATTCATCTTGCCCTGCTCTACCAACTGCATCGCTGCCACACTAGTAATCGGCTTGGTCATTGAGTAGATGCGAAAAATTGTGTCGCGCGAGACGGGGATCTGGTTCTCCACGTCCTGGTAGCCCCACGTGTTGAAGAACGCCTCCCTCCCATCTTTAAAAATTAAAGCACTGCATCCTGCAATCTGACCTTCCGCCACCCCCCGCTCCATAACCGAGTTAATCTTATCAAGTCGTTCAGCATCGAATTTGTCAACTCGCGGCGCGCCTTGAACCAGTTGGCCCTCCGTTTGATAACCGCCCGCTGTAGCCGCAGCTAAACTGCAAGCAATTGAAACCAAGAGTAAGATAAAGGGGTCAGGTGGGTTTTTGTTGGCAATGAAACCATCGCAAAATCGATTGGTCATAGCGCGACCTTGGTAGTTAGGCTTGCGGAAAATCCAGTCCATCGATTGATTATGGATCATCATAAGGGATCCGAGGGCGCCTAAAAAGCATTGAATCGCCGATTCCCTAATCGCCTGAGGGATTGCGATAGGTCCGCTATTTCTTCAGGGCCTCGTAAACTAATCCCCGGTAGTCTTCCGACAGATCGTGCCCGATCAAAGGGAATACCTGCACCATATAGATCATCGCAGTCCCCGACTCTGGATTCACCCAAAAACGGGTACCCGCAATGCCGCTCCAGTTGTAATCTNNTCCAACCCGCGGCTCCTCGATCGAGAAACCTAGCCCAAATTGAAANTTCTTANCGCCCCACGGAGTCCCCGCGTGACGCTCTCCCTGCGGAAGGCTTTCAATCTCTGTTAGCTGGTTAGTAAACATTTGATTCAGGGACTCCGGTTTGAGAATGAGCTGGCCCTCACTTCCGGCTCCCTCGTTCATCAACATTTTCATAAAGCCCAAATAGTCATCGATTGTCGAACATAGGCCCCCCCCGCCCGAGAAGTATTGGTTCGTGTCGTCGATGAATTTTAGAGACTCTGCGGGATCTGCCAGCACCAAAGCCCCTGATCCGTCATCTGAATACATCGCCGCGAGTCGATCCCGCTTGTTCGCCGGAACGATGAAGTGTGTGTCACTCATTTGCAACGGATCAAGAATGTTTTTCTGTAGGTAATGGTCAAACCGCTCACCCGAAACGACCTCGATCAATCGGCCGAGCACATCTGTCGAGACGCTATACTCAAACTGAGTGCCTGGCGAGTGTTTCAATGGAATCTTGCCTAACTTCTGTACCGTCGCGGCCAGATCCGAACTCGTGGCGATCACCCCATTCGCTAAATACTGCTGGTCGACCGGGTGAGTTGGATCGAAAAAGCCGTATGACAGTCCTGAGGTATGTCGCAAAAGATCTCGCACCGTCATCGGTCGGTCGGGGTTTTCCTTGGCCCCGCCTTCCGCCGTGGCAACCTGCAGGTTCTTGAATTCGGGAAGGTATTTGGAGACCGGTTCGTCCAGTTCCATTTTTCCCTGTTCCACCAACTGCATCGCCGCCACGCTGGTGATCGGTTTGGTCATCGAGTAGATGCGAAAAATCGTGTCTCTTGTCATCGGCGTTTTTTCCGCCCGGTTTTGATAGCCCCACGTATTAAAAAAGGCCTCTTTGCCGTCCTGTAAGACCAAACCGCTGGCTCCTACAATCACACCCTCTTCGATGTTTTTCTCCATCAGGGCATTAATCCTATCAAGTCGCTGGGCGTCAAAGAGAACCGCATCTTTGACACCGGCAATCTTGGCACCAGGAGACTGGCCCAAGCAAGTCGCCGTGGCGATTAAATTGGCCGAGAAAAAAACGATGGGAAACAAACGACATCGGCTCGAGACGGAGAGTTGTCGGGGGCGGGGAAATATCAACATGAAAAAACCTGGCGGGAGAGTTGTGGTGGGATTCAAAAACCGTGTTTCTGACGGGGCTCGTAGTTTAGACAAATACCAATAACATTCGAGCCTTTCCAAAACAAAACCGGTCTGAACCAGATTCTAGCCTAATATTGAGGTCCTTCGTTACGTCTGTTTTACGTGGTTTCCTGAAATTTAACGGGGTAACTGGGTGACTACAAATTCGTGGATACAACTCCCCTCTTTCTTTAATTAAACTTAATAGATCTTTCTACCCAAACACCTTGATCGACCTCGGAGATCCATTTAATGGCACGTTACCTCTGGACTGTTTTATTATTCATGCCGCTTGTTTGCCCCTCGTTTGCGACGGGACAAGATTCGGACGAGCCAACGGCCTCGGTTCCGGCCATTCATTCAGGCCTCGTGTCGGCTTTGAAATTCCGCAGCATTGGCCCAGCTTTAATGTCCGGACGGGTGCTCGATATCGCCGTTGACCCTCAACGGCCCAGCACTTGGTATCTGGCGACCGTCGGGGGCGTTTGGAAAACCGAAAACGCGGGCGTGACTTGGCGTTCGATTTTTGATGGCGAAGGCTCTTATTCAATCGGCTGCATTGCGATTGACCCCAACGATCGGTTCACCATCTGGGTCGGTAGCGGAGAAAATAATTCGCAACGCAGTGTTGGCTATGGAGATGGTTTGTATAAGTCGACCGATGGTGGCAATAGCTTCACGAAAGTCGGCCTAGAAAATAGCGAACATATCGGGCGGATCGTGGTCCACCCGCGAGATGGCAATACGGTTTATGTTGCAGCACAAGGCCCTCTTTGGAGTTCAGGTGGAGACCGCGGACTGTATAAGACGACCGACGGTGGCAAAACCTGGGACAGGGTGCTGCACATCAGCGATGATACAGGCATCAATGAAGTTCACATGGATCCCCAAGACCCGAATACACTTTACGCTTCGGCTTATCAGCGGCGGCGACACACATGGGTTTTAATCGACGGCGGCCCCGAATCAGGGCTCTATAAATCAATTGATGCGGGAGCGACTTGGAAAAAAATCAATCAAGGGCTGCCCGGCGGTGACAAGGGCCGAATCGGCATGGCCATTTCGCCTATCGAGCCTGAGGTTGTCTATGCCGTCGTGGAAGCGGCCGATAACGGAGGTTTTTATCGGAGCGCCAATCGTGGCGAGTCGTGGAGCCGAATGAGTGATTATGTCACCGGCAGCCCTCAGTACTATCAAGAACTGGTCGCCTGCCCCCACCAATTTGATCGGGTCTATGCACTCGATACATACATGATGGTTAGCGAGGATGGGGGTCGGAGCTTTAACCGATTGGGCGAAGCGGATAAACACGTCGACAACCACGCTTTGGTAGTCGACCCCACAGACCCCAACCACCTAATCATTGGATGTGATGGCGGAGTTTATGAAACATGGGATCGTGGCCAGCACTACGACTTTAAGGCCAATTTACCCATCACGCAGTTTTATAAAGTCGCCGTCAGCCGCGAAAAACCATTCTACTATGTGTATGGCGGGACTCAGGACAATGCGACCCAAGGCGGGCCCTCCCAAACTAACAACATTCACGGTATTCGAAACAGCGATTGGTTTATCACTGTGTTTGGGGATGGATTCGATCCAGCAGTCGACCCGCTCGACCCCGATACGATTTATTCCCAATGGCAATATGGCGGGCTGGTTCGTTTCAACCGTAAAACGGGCGAGCGGGTGGACATCAAACCCCAGCCCCAGCAGGGCGGACCTGCACTCCGCTGGAACTGGGACTCGGCCCTGATGATTTCTCCACACGCTAACGAGCGAATCTATTACGGCTCACAGATCCTGTTTTGCAGCGAAGACCGGGGTAATCACTGGACCGCCGTCAGCCCCGACCTGTCGCGCAACATGGATCGAAATCAACTGAAAGTGATGGGCCGTGTTTGGGGTGTCGATGCGGTCGCCAAGAACGCTTCGACCTCGCTGTACGGAACGATCGTTTCAACCAGCGAATCACCTCTCACGGAAGGTCTCTTGTATGTCGGGACCGATGACGGGATGGTTCAAGTAAGCCCCGACGGAGGAAAAACTTGGAATGGGATTAGTAAGTTCGGCGAATTGGAGATTCCTGAATACGGCTACATCAATGATATTGAAGCTGATCTACACGACGCCGATACGGTTTACGTTGCGGTCAACAACCACAAACGGGGCGATTTCAAACCCTACATCGCCAAATCTACGGATCGCGGTGCGACATGGACCAACATCACCGGCAACCTACCCGAACGGGGCAGTGTTTATACCGTCAAGCAGGATCACGTGAATTCGAAACTTTTGTTTTGTGGAACCGAGTTTGGCTGTTTCTTTACTGTAGACGGTGGCAAAAAATGGACCGAACTAGGGGCGGGTCTGCCAACCGTCGCCATCCGCGATATCGAGATTCAGCGAGACGAGAACGACCTTGTCTTGGCCTCGTTTGGTCGCGGGTTTTACATACTAGACAACTACTCGCCGTTGCGACATATTGCTGGAGAGGGCATTGCTGAAAACAAAATCTTCCCGGTTAAAAAAGGCTTGATGTTCCCAAAGGTCGCTCCTCTGGCCGTCGGTCAAAGGGCGTTTCAAGGGGCTAATTTTTACACTGGCGAAAACCCTGCCTACGGTGTCACCTTTACCTACCACCTAAATGATTCCCTGAAAACAAAACGCTCAAAACGCAAGTCTGCTGATCGCAAATTGGCGGCCGCCGGCAAAGATTCACCCTACCCCAGCTGGGATGATCTCAAAGCAGAAGACCGTGAAGTGGCACCCCGCATCTGGCTAACCATTCGCGATTCGGATGGTCGAGTGGTGAAACGTTTACCCGCCAGCACGTCCAAAGGTCTGCATCGAAAAGCCTGGGATTTCACTGTCGGCCCCCGCGGCGGTGTGATGTCTCCTCCGGGAGTGTATACGGTCGATCTGGTTCAACAGGTCGAAGGCGAAATAACGCAACTGGTCGAGCCGGTCAGCTTTGAGATTGAACCGCTGGCCTTTTCCGAAACCAGCCCGACCCATCAGGCAGAGATCGTAAAATTCGCCAAACGGGCCCGCGACCTAGGAGACGCGATTGGGGCGACCTCCGCAGTTCTCGCCAAGGCGCAGGAACAGTTGGGCGCGATTGAAAAAGTTGTAGAAGCCAACCCAGAACTAGACCCCGCCCTGCTAAACGAAGTGCGAGCTTTGGAGCTGAAGTTGTTGGATATCAACGAAGCCTTTAGCGGCGATCCCACAAAATCACGTCGCAATGAATCAGCGTACCCTGGTTTTCGGTCCCGGTTGCGGACCATGACATCCGGCGCGATGGGCAGTACTGAAGGTCCAACCGACACTCACCGGCAACAGTACGAAATTATCGTCGCCGAATACCAAGGGGTGGCCGAACAGGTCAGCCAATTGCTCGACGTGGACCTTCCAGCGCTGAATGCTAAACTCGACGCGGCCGGTGCCCCTTGGACACCAGGTCGAAGCATACCAGCCATTAAATGATGGTTGGTTTATTCGTGACACTTGCCCGGCACGTTGCGTCGGGCTTTTTTCAACCGGTTTTGATGGGGCGCGTCGCCTGTCGGCCTCGCTTGCTGGGTGTGTGATCCCAAGAGCCACAAGAAAGGCCGCTCGGTATGCCACTTGGCTACTGGTAGCTAAGGGCTGGACCGACCAGAAATCTACCCCGATTTGCTAATAAATTTAGAACCGTTTCCGGCAATCAAGCACTAGAAACACCTTAATTTAGCCTCGCGGTACTTATTTAGACGCGAATAAGGGTCAAACGAAACTTTTCAACCGCCCCAAGGTTCCTTATAGTTGCAGTAGCCCAGCGGGCACGATGTTTTAACTTAACGGTTCTACCAAGGATAATTCATGCGATTTCATCTCAATTGGTTCTTGATCTTGGCGCTGGCAGCATGCTCGGCTGTCTGGGGTCAAGAGAAGGGCGAGACCCAGTCGGGTCAAGCAGCCGCGGCTGCTGAAACCCAGGACGAAGAAAAAGAGCTCTCAACCCAAGAGAAGCTGAGAGCCCTGCAAGGTGATCAGCGGAAAATGATGATGGAGCTAGGGCGTGAATTTCGCGCAGCAACAGATCCCGCCCAAAAAGCGGAGATCATGCAACAGCGCCGCGATGTCGAAGCTGAGCTGGCAACGAAAGCGATGACGCTAGTCAAGCAATCGGACGACGACGAAGCATCCGTTCAGGTCCTTTCTTGGGTCGCTTCATCACTGCCGGGCGATGCTGCCGACCAAGCTACCGAAGTCTTGATGACCAAGTATATCGAGTCACCTGCCATCGGTTCGCTGGCCGGGCGTTTGGCCAGACAGCAGCCCAGCCCTAAAACAGAACAGATGCTGCGAACCATCATGGAAAAGAACCCTTCTCCTGAGGTTCAAGGTCAAGCCATGTTCTCTTTGGTTAATTATCTAGGGAGCCTTAAACGGTACGCCGAGCTGGACGATCAGGTCAAGCAGCAGTTTGCCAAATCAATGGGTGAAGACGGTCCAGCTTACATGGCTAAATGGACGCCTAAAGCGATCGATGACGCTTCACTGAAGCTGTTAGAAACCTGCGTTGCAAAATACGGCGATGTTCAAATGGGGCGCCGAACGATCGGCGCAATGGCCGAGTCAAAACTATTTGTACTGAAGTATCTACAAATTGGGATGGTCGCTCCTGACATCGAGGGAGCTGATCTGGACGAAGTCGCCTTTAAGCTAAGCGATTATCGCGGCAAAGTAGTTGTCCTCGATTTTTGGGGTGATTGGTGACCACCTTGTCGGGCTATGTTCCCACACGAGCGGTCGCTCGTAAAACAACTTTCTGACAAATCCTTTGCATTGATTGGCGTCAACAGTGACCCTGATTTGGAAAAGATCCAAGAAGTTGTCAAAGAAAAAAATCTGACATGGCGAAGTTTTTGGAACGGACCCAACGGAACCGGCGGACCCATTTCTACGAAATGGGGCGTTACAGGGTGGCCTACCATCTATGTTTTGGATTCCAAAGGAGTCATCCGTTATAAAAATGTTCGCGGTGATGCTATGGATCGGGCTTTAGAAACTCTGTTGGCCGAAATGGGCGAAAAGGTTTCGATTGTCCATCAAGAAGAAGATGACACAGAAAAAGATGGCGAATAAAGTCGTCTTTTCCATGAGTGTTACTCAGACTGCGGGTGAAACCACCCGCAGTTTTTTTTTCGCTCTATTTTTTTGCGTTCTATTGACAGCGATTCGAATCTCTACAGTCTTGTCGAGCCGCTACCAACCCAACGTCCCCGGTTCGCCCTTGTAGGGACCGATGATCTCATCGGTCACCCAGCCTCCGTAGAAACCCCCTAGCTGGGGCCGGACAATCTCTCCATCAATCAGACACACCACCTTTGCCGGATAAAATGATAGGTAGTTGGCGATCGTGCGAAACGCGCTGCTTGGGGCGGGATAGCTCCAGCCTGCCTGAGGAACTGTGCGACCAGCAATGTGCACGGACCAATAGGCCGCACTCCCTTTCCACTCACAAAAAGAGCTGCCAACCGCTGGCCGCANCCAATCGAGATGAACATCATTCTGTGGAATGTAGATTGTGGGAGGGCTTGCCGTCTCGAGCACGCGAATGGCCGACGTGGTATTCGCGATCACCGTGTCGTTTAATTTAACCGTCACTGTTCGGCTATCTGGCACGCAAATCGGCGGGCGAGGATAATCCCATACCGACTCTTGACCTGATTTGACAGGCAACGCGAATTCAGGTCGCGACTGGCCTTTGAAGTTCCACATGACGCATCCTCAAATCGGTGGTTACATTTCATCGACCTGCCCTCGGCACGCACCGCGGCTTTTCCTTGTAATGGCGGAAGCACCACACCGGCCAGCGGAACCGCGAATACGTCCGACTGCCACCACCTCAACACTTTCATCAGTCTCTGCTGCCCTATTTAACCGAAGGCCATCGCCATGTTTAACGCTCTCGGAATCATCTGAGTCAATCGTCCTTGACCAACCGGGCCATCGCCTCGCCCATGGCGTTTCCTACATTCATGTAGGTCTCTGCGTTGCCACCATAATGACTACCGGAGCCGCTTCCTTGAGACAGCGGGTGGGTATAAACCGAGGCGACGTTCCCTTTAAACTCTGGATACTTGCCCGACTCGCCATCGACTGCGAGGATCGCCTCTAAAATCTTCCCACCTCCATCGGTATCCCCTTTCTCGCTTTGCCCCAGCGAGGCGCAAACAAACTTCGCGTGGGGCGCGTTGAAATCCTTACGGAGCTGTTTGATCAGGTGGACCAGATTCTTCTCGTATCGACCGGCCAGCGCGGCACTGCGACTATCCCGATCACCCTGCCACCAACAAAAGCCGGCAACTTCGTACACCCGAGCGCCTGGGTAGTGTTTGCCAAGTTCGGCCAAAACCGCTTTCGCGCGGGCGACATCGCCGTCGTACTGGAGACCGGCATACCAGCCGATTGGCTTTGGGTCTTCGCCTTTCTTCCACTTCTCCGGGGAGCCCTTGTAGCCCGGGTGCACCCAAGTCACCCCCTTGGAGTCTGTGAACTCAAACCCCTCACTACCGGGGGGCAACAAATCCCAGCCCAGGGCGCGGTTGCCGATAGCGCTTTTTAGAATCATCACCGGGGCATCAACCGCTTCGCCGATTTGATGCCCGATGCCAATTTCGACGCCGATTTTTTGGCCTTTGACAGTCATCCACTCATTGTTCAACTGCCGGGTCTTGCCAGGACCACCACTACCCATCACCCGTACATAGCGAACGTCCTTGCGCTCGGTCCAATTCCCATCTTCGTCGATCAGGTTGGGGTACAGGCCTTTCTCTTTCACTGCGTGTTCGAGCGATCCTTCGCCACCTCTCACCTTGCCCATCTCCAGCATGTTGGACTGCCCCATCAAGATATAAACCTGCACCGGCTTAGACATATCGGCGGGCCGACCGTCAGGATCAGGCAGCTGCGCTGCTAAAGGAGAGGAGAGGCTGGTCAGCAACACGGTCACGACGAACAGAGTGCTCTTCGGTCTGTTTTGTTTACCCATCTTTGGCTTCCCTGGCTTTCCTTGATTGTCTTGTTTCGTCAACCGCTCACCAGAGTTCTAGCGTTCTATCAACGCTTAAAAAACGCCCGTTTAAAATGCGATACACCAAAAAGGGCTTACCCTCCGCTGACGGCCGGCGCGACGTAGTCATAAGGGACATCCATTGGAATTCCAAGCGGGAGCCCAAGACCCCAATAAGCCAACAGCAATAGGGTCCAAGTAATCAGAAAGGCCATTGAGTACGGAATCATCAATGCCGCGACCGTACCTATCCCTGAACTCTTAACGTACCGCTGGCTAAAGACGACTACCAGCGGAAAGTAGGGCATCATTGGTGTGATAATGTTCGTCGTCGAATCACCAATCCGATAGGCCGCCTGAGTCAGTTCCGGTGAAATTCCAGCATACATTAACATGGGAACAAAAATCGGGGCCAACATAGCCCACTTAGCAGACGCGGAACCGATTAACAAATTAACACCGGCCGCCAAAAGAATCATGCAGACAATCGTCAGCCAAGGCGGAGCTCCCGATTCCTGAATAAAATTCGCACCCTTGAGCGCCATCAAATCACCGATGCCTGAGTTCTTAAATGCGGCGATGAACAAGGCCGCAAAAAAGACGAGAACCAAATAATAACCCATCGTTTCCATCGTTTTGGACATTCCTTGAATCACATCGCGGTGGCTTCTGTATTTTCCTGAAACATATCCATGGGCTAAACCGGGCACCACAAACATGAAGAAGATCAGCGGCACGATCATCTTCATCAATGGTGCACCAGGAAACGTTTTTGTGACGGGCGTTAAGCTGACTTGCAAGGCACTTCCTCCCCGATCTACCGTGAACTCCGCCGGCTTGGTTTTGCTTCGATCCCGGGTAAACAAAAGGTAGTCCAACGTATCGGGAAAGGTTAAACTCAGCGGCTGACCATCAGGTCCCGCCTGAGTGACCGATATCAAACGATCACCTGGCTGTACGCCTGCGTCGGCCGCCGCGCCCGAAACCGCTCCGATCACTGGAAANCCATCTGCCTTAAACTGAATACCGAAATCGCAAGCGGTGTTGCGGTAGGCCGTTAGGGAACCATATTGATCTCGCAATACGGAATTGGCGGGCCAAGCCCACAGTGCCAGCAAAAACATTGTGATGAAAATGGATAGCAATCCCATCTTCATCCCTAATTTGTCCCGTCGTGTTAGTTCTTCGAATTTAGGGATGTCAGCCGGATCGCCATCGATCTTGGTTCCCTCGAGCCGTGGTTCGATAATTCTATCCGTCACAAACCAGCCAACGAGAATGATGAAAATACAGGACACCGCAGTAAAAAGGATGTTGCATAACGGGTTCACGATTCGCTCACTATCCACAATATCGACGCCTGTCTGAGTGAGGGATGAAAGCAACGGGTCGAGGCCCGAGACAATAAAGTTAGCGCTAAAGCCCCCCGATACGCCGGCAAAGCCAGCCGCGATCCCGGCCAATGGATGGCGGCCTGCCGCGTAAAACATCACGCCCCCGATCGGGATCACCAAAACGTAACCTGCATCCGCGGCGGTGTGACTAATGATCGCCACCAAAATCAGCATGGGTGTCAAAAGCCGGGTGGGAGTGATGTTCAGCATCGACTTGAGACAGGCATTGACGAAGCCCGAGTGCTCTGCAACCGCGACGCCCAATAGTGCCACCAAAACGATCCCAAGCGGTGGGAAGTTGGCAAACTCCTGAACCATGGTGGTCAGGAAGTTGGCGATGTTCTCCTGGGTCAACATGTTGGTGATCTTGACCGGCTCCGTCGCATTCGGCTTGGTTTCGGTGAAATTCATGCCCGATAGCCAAGCCGATAACACCCAAGTAATGATCAAACCGACTAAAAACAAAACCGCCGGGTCGGGAAGTTTATTCCCCATCCACTCAAGATGATCTAGCGATCGGACAATGAAACCTTTACGCTCTGATTTGGGACGCTGCTCCGGCGAAGATTCTGACATGGGGGGCCATTCGTTTGGTAGGTTGAATTGAATTACGCCGTCTATTCTGCGCGCAGATTCAATCAACCTCAATCAACCCAAGCTGAAATCCTCAGTTTTCTGCGGCTGGTTCCACAGCCCCTTGAAGGGCTTTGGATGGGATATTGGCGAGTTGAAATTCATTGCGCAGGATCGTTTCTTGGCCATTGGATATTTTCCCGACAAAATCGAAAACCTGCCCAACCTGCTCACTTAGGGTAATCGTGATCGTCAACTGGTCCCCTGGCCGGGCAAACCCTCGATAGCGAGCATTTCGCACTCGCACCAAAACACCCAGGGCGTACTCATTGAAAAATGGATCGGCAGTACAATATTCCTGCATCGGATTATGGCGAGCCGCAATCAGAATGCCTGCGGATTGGGTGGTCATTTCCTGCATCAAAGCGCCGGGTAGAATCGGAGCTCCTGGGAAATGCCCCGGCACGAAAAACTCATCCCCATCAAAAGATGTTCGAGTCACAATGCAGTTTTTTTCAACTGACTCAATCTGTTTGACCAGCAGGTAGGGCGTGCGATGGTGAAGATATTCTTCAATCGAAGAGAATTCATGTTCGTAAGATTGCATAGTGATTCACGGCCGGGGTGTCGTTTGTCTCAAAGATTCAGCGATACGTTCGGTTCTTGATAATCCAAACCGCCCGAGAGCGGTGAAAATAACGGGGCTTCGTCAAAGGTTCGTCTCTCCTGACACGTTATCCGCTGAACGAGCTCTCAACTCTAGCCACCGCAATCCAAAGGCACAACAACTAACTTGCGAAACCAGACCGGTTGGCCGTGGTCCTGCAGAAAAAGCCGGCCCTCCCGATTCTCGCCAAACTGCTGCTTGTCCCGGAACTTACTCTGCCCCACCCGCTGCAACCACTCGGGGCTGCCAACCCGTGCGTTAACGACCAGCTCGCCATTGAGCCAGTGCTCAATCTGATTACCGCACACGACTATCTTCGATCGATTCCATAGACCCAACTCAACCGGAACTTTGTTCTTCGCTGGTTCGTACACCGCGTATAGCGCTCCACTAGCCTGGTTGTTGTAATCTCGCTGTTTGTCATCTTGGATTTGAAATTCACACCCGAGCATTTGTCGCCCGAAGGGCTGAACTCGGTACTTCACTCCACTGTTTCCATTCTCTTGTATTTTCCACTCAAAGGTCAATTCAAAATCACGGTAAAAGTGCTTGTGGTACAGGTCGCCACCACCCTTAGCCCGATAGATCGAGCCCTCGGAGACCGTCCATCCCGGATGGGGTTTTCCATTTCGGTTCGTCCAGCCGTCGAGCGTCTGGCCATCAAACAAAGCAATGGGTTGCCCGCGCAGCGGCGTCGCACACTGGGCCGAGACTGAAGACCCGGCGCCCGCTATCACGGCAGCGCATAGCGTAGTGCTCAGCCAAATTTCAAACGTGTTTCTAGCCATCGTCGTTTCCAAAGATTCGCAAGCCGAAAACAACAGTATACTTCGGCTCTCCGATCGCGTCTCGCTATCCGAGTAGAGCCGACCCAGGATTCGTCCTAAATCAAGATTTCCCGTCCCAATTGCCGCCTAACCACAACCCACTGGCCTGTGTGCATTAGCCAGTGCGATCCAATCATGCTAAATACGGCTCCTACGGTGGGGGCGTAGGACTGCATCGCTTCGGGGGCCGGTTTATCAAAATCTTCGTCAGTCATTGTGGCCAATGTTTCAACAATCGCCGATCGCTGACTTTCAAAGGCCGCCATCAACTCCGCCTTGGAATGGAAATCAGCCGGGTCGTCACTGCCAACCGCCTCTTTGGTATACTTGCCTGCAAATCCCTCGGGTAATTCCGGAAGGGCGCCCGGAACACAGCCACTGATCATTGCGTGGTCAGAAGCAATCAAATGCCCAACCTGCCAGTTGATATGATTGCACCCTGGATCAGGGCGTTTCATCATTTCTTCATCGGTCAAATCTTCCAAGTAGGTTTTAGAAAACTTGTCGGCAGTGTCTATCGTTGCTTTGATTGCTTGGCGGCTATCCATTTGAAAAATACTCATAGGGAAAGTGAGTGGTTACAGAAACGTGAAGGAGAAATTGTAGCATCTTTATTCCCATTGAAGGTCGTATCGAGATGCGGCAATTTGTCGCCGGAAGGCTCAAAACTCTAAGAAAACCTATTACCTTGGGTTTATTTTGTGTCTCAGTAAGAAACCGGGTAGATTATTTTTGTTTTCTTCCAATTGAACCGTTGTCTGTTTGGACGCGCTTTTTTTGTCTGATAAATCAATGGCCGATAGCCGCCTGTCTCGGATGGTAAAAACCTATTACGAGTTCTTTTTATGATTCACCGAAAACCGTCGACTCTTCATTCCTTGCTGGGATTTTTATTGGTTGCTGTTCCCTGCGCACTTGCAGCACAGGCTCCGCAAGCCTGCCGGTCGGTACACCTCTGGCACGCTACCGATCAAGGCCCTAACCCCCCTGAGTCGGAGGCGTTTTATCACGAAATGACCGTCAAGCAGTCTGCGGCCGGTACCTATTTTATGTCATGTGGTTTCAACATGGGATATTTTGGGATTCAAGAACTGGCCAATGGCGAAAAAGTGGTTCTGTTTTCGGTCTGGGAGCCTGGGGCCGAGAACGATCCCAACGCAACCCCCGAACAACGCCGTGTTAAAACCGTGAGAGCCGGTAACAACGTCCGCGTAAAACGATTTGGGGGTGAGGGGACGGGAGGCCAATCGTTCTACGACTACGACTGGCAAGTCGGTCAAACTTGCCGCTTCGTGGTATTTGCCCAACTGGACGGCGATCGAACAAAGTTTGCGGGCTATTTTTACGTGCCACAGGAAAACCGCTGGCAACACATGGCCACCTTCTCAACACTCGCTGGCGGCCAGCTCCTGCGGGGGACCTATTCGTTTGTAGAAGATTTTCGTCGCGATGGTCGATCGGCAACCCAGACGCGACTGGCACGGTTCGGTAACGGCTGGGTCCGAGCCGGTCAAACATGGCTGCCGCTGACCCGCGCTCGGTTTACCGCCGACCCGACCCCCACGCGCAACATTGATTCGGGTGTTGTAGATGACAGGTTTTTTCTGGCAACCGGTGGCGAAGTGGAAAATGACAATACGCCACTCAACCAGATCACCCAGCTGCAATCACACGATCGTAAGCCACCACTCGACTTGCCCAACCCGTTTACTAAAAACCCAAAACCTCAATCGATTCGAGTGCTGGCTTACAACATCAAACACGGTCGTGGCAATGATGGCAAGATCGATTTGGAACGCGCGGCCCAGGTGATACGCCGATTAAACCCCGACATCGTGGCTCTGCAAGAAATTGATGTGAACGTGGCGCGAAGTGGAAAGATCGACGAACCCGCCGAGCTGTCTCGCCTGACAGGGCTTCCGCATCACGCCTTCGGATCTTTCTTTGATTATCAAGGTGGGCAATACGGGATGGCCATTCTGTCGCGCAACGTCCTCCGACGCCAGCTGAATCATCGGCTACCTGATGGAGCCGAGCCGCGGACGTCGCTCGACGTCACCGTCAGCGGTCCACACAAAAACGCTTCGTTCCGCCTCGCTAATGTCCATTTCTACCGAACAGAGCAAGAGAGGCTGGCCCAAGCCGAAGAACTTTTATCCCGCCTCAAAGACGAGTCTTTACCGACAATCATCGCCGGAGATTTTAATTCGACCCCTGACTCCGCCGTACTCGATCTGTTTACCGAGCAATGGACGGTGCCTAACAAGGGTGCCGACCGTTTAACCTTTTCATCGGACAAGCCGACCAAGGAGATCGACTTCCTTATGTATCGCCCCAGCGAGGCATTTGACATCTTGGAGATCGACGTAATTGATGAACCCATTGTTTCCGATCACCGGCCCCTGACACTGGATCTACGGTTTAAAAAATAACTAGCCTATTTGATCACCATCTTAATGGGCTAATCGCAAGCCACTAAATTGCCAACGAGCATCCGGTGGGAAAAAGTTCCGGTAAGTCGGCCGGACATGATCGCGACTGGTGGCAACACTCCCACCCTTCAAGACATATTGATTGCACATGAACTTCCCGTTGTATTCACCCAGCGCTCCGGCAGGCGGGGAGTAGCCAGGATAAGCCGCGTAGCTGCTGCTGGTCCACTCCCAAACACTGCCCATCATTTGATTGATAGCGCCCCTCGTCGGTTGTTCGGCCGCTGGGTGTAGCGCTTGGCCGGCCGACCAAAGCTGGTCCGCGAATTGATTGCCAGCTCCCTCTCTGGATGCCACTTCCCATTCGAACTCGGTGGGCAGCCGGCTTCCTGACCATCGAGCAAATGCATCTGCCTCGAAATAACTAACATGGCAGACCGGCCACTCTGGCCGCACTGGGACTAAGCCAGCCAACGTAAACACCATCCATGAATCATTCTGCCGAACCCAGTAAAGCGGGGCGTCCCATTGCTGCTCTTGGACCGCGGTCCAGCCCATCGCCAACCAATGGTTCGGGCGCTGATAGCCGCCTGCCTCGATGAATTCAATCCACTGGCCACAGGTTACAGGCGAGCCTGCCACGCGGAACGACTCTTGAAACCGTCGGTGCCGGGGGGACTCGTTGTCGAACGCAAAACCCTCGAAGGCGCCTATTTCATACATCCCCTCTTCAAATTCAGACCAGTGGTCCGAGCTTGTCACGCCGCTTGCAAACGAGCCTTCTCGATATACCGGTAAGGTCGGGTTGCATGAAAGAACATGTTTGATGTCGGTCAGCATCAACTCTTGGTGTTGCTGCTCGTGATTAAGCCCGATTAACACCGCTTGTGCAATCGATTGGGTGACATTCGGTCCCGCGAGAAAATCGGCCATCCGCCGATCGACCTCGCTGCGATACTCTTTAATCCGCTCTAAACTGGGGCGCGAAATCAGTCCCCGCTGAGGGCGTGGAAACTGCTTCCCTATTGCGTTGTAATAGGAATTGAAAAGGTAGTTAAACTCTTGATCGAAAACCGAGCCCTCTTCATGACACAGAATAAAGGTTTCAAAGAACCAGGTTGTGTGCGCCATGTGCCAGCGGGTCGGACTGACATCCGGCATGGACTGAACCATGCAGTCTTCCGCTGATAGCGGGCCCGTGATCAGGTCGGTGAACCGACGGACCCGCTGAAATCGCTCCAATAGCGACAGCTCGTGAGTCACGAGTGGGTCTGAGATCGAAGCCATTCGTCTGCTCCTATATGTGTCAGCAACCGCTGCGAACGCGGGTTCAGTCGATGATTTGCACGCCTTTCCAAAACGCAATAAAACCTTTTATATTAGCCGCCTCCGGTTTGGGGTCGGCATAATACCAAGCCGCCCCTTCATTCTTTTTTCCATCGACTATGATGTCGTAGTAATTGGCGCTTCCTTTCCATCCACACATCGTCGTTTTAGGGTTTTTCGCAAAATAGCTCTGCTGAATTGAGACCGGCGGAAAGTAATGATTTCCTTCGACCACTTCTGTTTCGTCACTTTCGGCAATTACGGCGTCATTCCAAATGGCTTTGGGCATCTCGCTCTCTTTTCTTTATCGGTTCGGTTTTTTTGTTTTAATTAACCGGCTTGAGCCTCAATCCCCGCGGCACAACCCAACGATCCACTAACTCGAACAGTAGCTGAACCACAACCGCCATCAATGCGGCGGGAACAGCGCCCTGTAGGATTAGGCTCAAGCTATCCAAACGAATACCCGTCATGATTGGCTGTCCGTAACCACCGGCTCCAATCAAACCACCTAGTGCGGCAAACCCAACATTCATCACGGCGGCTGTTTTGATTCCGGCCAAGATGCTTCGCATGGCCAGCGGCATTTCAATATTAAACAGTGTGTAGCGTCTGGATAGCCCCAGAGCGAGCGCCGATTCTCGGTATTGGTTCTCGATCCCCTGAAAACCGGCGTATGTATTGCGCACGATCGGCAATAGACTATACAAGAATAATGCGATCACCGCCGACAACGAGCCCACTCCAATTGACCTCGCTCCCACAGCCGTCACCAGCGGCATCACAAGAACGAGCAGCGCGAGCGCTGGAATGGTCTGGAAAATCCCCACGACACCCAACACTAATTGGCCGCTAATTCGATTGCTGAAAGCGATAATCCCAAACGGGATACCGAGCAAGATCGCCGGCACCAATGACCGACGAACCAAGTCTAAGTGCTCGATGGTCCGACTTAAAACCGATTGAAACAAAGATTCTCTCGGTTCGATCGGGATATCTAGCCCTAGTGATTCATTCAGAAACAAACGCGCCACACGAATTTCGGTCTCCCTCTCAACGCCCTCCACTGCTAGATTCATCTCTATCATTTTACGGTCGCTGATTTTTCCGGCGAGCTGATGAATCACAGAAGCGGCAGCTGGATACCGCTTACCAAGATCGCTCCGGTAAAGAATGACTGCGTCATAGCGCGGGAAAAACTCGCGGTCGTCCTCGAGCACGGCTAGATCCATTGATTTTATTTTGGCATCCGTCGCATAAACATCAATGGCATCCAAATCACCTGACGCTAGTTGGCGGTAGGCTATGTCATGGTCTAAACCCTGAACCTTTTCAAACTCAAAACTATAGTGCTGCTGCAGTGACTTCCACCCATCATCCCGGTCGATGAATTCGTTACTGAAACCAAGTTTTAGTTCGGGATACCGTCCCAGATCCGATATCTTAGTGATCGCCAGCTCTTGGGCTCTCGCTTTCTGCATGCCGATCGCGTACTTGTTGTTGAAGCCTAGCGGCTGCGTCATCAAAACCCCCTTTTCAGCCAGTGCCGCAATCAATTCGGCATCCGTTTCAATCTCGCGATCGGCAAAGGTCTCTTCAATCATCGTCCCGGTGTACTCGGGATAAGCGTCGATGTCTCCCTGCACCAACGCATTAAAAACCAACCGCGTTCCGCCTAGCTCTTGATAGTGTGTGGTCCGGACCCCCGCTGAACGGATCGCGCCAGCAACCATCTCTCCAACGATCACATTTTCAGTGAACTTCTTGGAGCCGATTTTAATTCCCGTTTCCCGGGAAGGGGTCGGGGCGGCGGCCAGACCGGTCAGCACCAATAGAAATAACCAAAAACGATTCATCATTGGCTCTTTTCTGCTGGTCCTAGATGGCTTTTCTGCGCGTCGATAAACGCGGTAACAAAAGGGCTGGCCGGCTCACGAACGAAGGAGTCGAGCGAACCTTGCTGAACCACCCTTCCCCCTCGCATTAAAATGAGCTGATCCGCAAAGTACGCCGCCTCACTGAGGTCATGGGTCACCATCAACACCGTTTTATTGAGCGAGTGAAAAATCTGTCGCAATTGAACCTGCAACTGGCTCCGAATCATCGGGTCTAGAGCACCCAACGGTTCGTCCATCAATAAAACTTCAGGATCTAAGACTAGCGCTCGCATCAAGCTCACCCGCTGCCGCTGCCCTCCTGAAAGCTGTGCTGGATATCGATCGAGGCAGTCTTTCGGAAGCTGGGTCAACTCACGAAGTTCGCCCAATCGCTGGCTCACTTTCTGGCTGGACCATTGTCGGTAAGCGGCTGGCAGCACAACGTTTTGACGGGCTGTCAAATGGGGAAATAAACCACCACTTTGGATCACATAGCCGAAGCCCGCTCGGACCGTTCGGACGTCAAGCTCAGCCAGCCGCCGGCCGTTATAGTAAACGACCCCGGCGTCAGAAGGGATCAAACCCATAATCATGCGGAGCAACGTCGACTTACCACAGCCGCTGGGGCCTATCAGCGCGTAAGTGCGGCCTTTCTCAATCAATAAATCTACTTCATCGACCACTCTCAGGCCTTCGTAATGCTTGCTGATTTTTGAAAGTCTTAACACGGCTATCTCGTCGCTAATCTTGGTCATTGACGAGATGCAGTACGGCAAATTGCCGATCCGGGTCCGTCCAGAATTTGCGGAGGCCGAATCCTGCGGCACCCGCCATCGTGGTAAAACCGTCAATGGTGTATTTATGAGAATACTCGGTGAGCACGCCCTCCCCCGCTGCAAACAGAAACGTCCTTCCCTGGATGTTCACCGTCTGATCACAAAGGCTGGTCAAATACATTTCGACGCGACCGTTCTCCGGGTCATATTTAACATGGTGCCGAAATTGACTGACTTCAAAATCGCCACCTAGCTCCTTGTTGATCCGGTGCAACAAGTTCAGGTTAAACTCCGCCGTGACGTTCTCGGCATCATCGTAGGCTGCCTCGATGATGGACGGGTCTTTCTGCAGGTCGATACCAATTAATAGACTGCCGTTCACTCCCTGCAAACGAGCGATCAACGACAGCATTCGACTGGCTTCGCTCGGCGGAAAATTCCCTATGGTTGAACCCGGGAAGTAGACTGCAACACGTGATGTTGGGTGTGAGGGTCGCGGCAACTGGAATTCAACAGTGAAGTCCGCGACAAGAGGTAAGATTTCAACATTCGGATACCGCACCCTCAGGGACTCAGCCGTCTTCAAAAGGTGGTCTTCCGAAATATCAACGGGAATATAAGCAGCCAACGTGTCCAGCGCCTCGATTAGGGTCCGAGTCTTGACGCTACTGCCGCTACCGAACTCAACCAACGCGACACCGCTGCCTATTTGTTGAGCCATTTCGTCAATGTAATGCTCCATGATCCACTGCTCGGTTCGGGTCAGATAATACTCGTCGAGGTCGCAGATCTGGTCGAACAACGCCGAGCCGCGCTCGTCGTAAAAATACTTGCACTTAAGCTTTTTGCGCGGACCGCTTAAACCGGACACAACGTCGTTTAGAAACTCTTGGCTGGTTGATTTTGAGTCGTTATGACTTAATGAGTAATTCAAGAAAAATCCGTCTAATAAAATTTCGTAAGCGTTCTATTCCGTCTAAGAGAGGCGGGCTGAAACGAGAACTGGCTGGTGATTGCAGGCCCTGTCTTTTTATTGTATCCCACGGAACGGAAAATTAGAAACAATGCTTGAAGGCCCTTGCAACTCATCACAAACGCCGCAGTCCTGCCAACCATTAGGGCCGAAGAGGCTTGGCCGCGACCTGAAACACGGCAATCTCTAGTGCGCGATGTCAGGCGGCTAGGTGGCTGCCACTCGATACCGCGATGCTGGAGCGGCCGCGGCGATTTGTCGGGCCTCGCGCTGCTCACTCTGCTGGCAGGCATCTTCGATGTCGGCAAGCAATTCTTGCAAGTATTCTGCTTGGTGCCGACTGAGGTTAGAGGAGGATGCCAAGAACGCAATGGCGGCGGCGGGCTGGCCGTCGAATACAATCTGCACCAGCTGCCCACAAGCCTCGGTCACCGACTCAGCCTGTGAACACCGTGCAGAGTAGAGATATCGATTGCCTTTGCGACGAAATCGCAGCGCTTCTTTGTCGACAAGCCGGTGGAGCATTGTTTTGATCGTGCCCGGCGATGTCTCACACTGAGAAGAGAGATCCTGGATGATGTCTCGAGAGGTTGTCGGCTGGTTTCGCCAGACACTTCTCATGATCTGCCATTCCAGTTCTGTGTACATCTAACTCTCTTTGGTGGCCGTTTCTTGGCAATTCACTGCTGTCCAGAAGAACGTAGGTTTCCAACACCCAAGGAGGGCCAAAGCCGGGGCCCAAAAAGCCAATGGGAATCGGAATCGGAATCGAAATGGGAACGGTTTTACGAAACCAACCTCTCTTTCTGGTATTCGACAACCTCAGACGTCCCGCTTAAGGAATTTCATAGATTTTGAAACGCCTACGCCTGAGGGTCGCTGTGAAGTTGGTGCTAGCGATCTCCCGGCCAAGCGTCACTGGTTGAATAGGCGTTTCGGGCAAATTTATCGTTCTACAAAAAGCGGCCCGATATACGACGAGTCGCTCCCTTTTAAAAAGGCAAAACGATTTTGCACAAACCCCTGCGATTGAAAAGCGCTTGCAACCGCTTCCTGATTTTGGGCGGGCCAGCGAAAGTGCTTTATCACTTCATTGCCCAATCTCAACTCCCTGCGTTCCACATCCCAGACCGGCGTCTTATGTGACTTTTTCTCTTGGACCGTAATCCACCGATCCTCGACTCGCTCGGACTCCGGACGGCTGAGTGTCCCGACAGCGCTCAAAGTGCTTTGCTCGGGCATTTCCGCCTCGAGCATTCGTTTTTGTTGTAACATCTTAAGCTTTCTTTGATGAGAAAAGAGTTAATCGACCCCCGGCATTCGCTTGAAAACCGACAGGGCTAGGTGCGGCGGCGGCGAGAAAAGTGAAAAGGCCTGGGCTTGGCCGCTTACAAGAGTGAACGGGAGTCTCTTCCACAGCACGCTTATTCGCCACCCCTTCAGTGGAACATCGCCCTCGCAAACCAATACGATTAAAAGGTTTAAAATTTATCCGTATTTGCTAAATGGGTCCCCAGTGAGGCCCCTAGAGCGCCCCAGCTGGCGCAGATTGACAGATTAATCGGCTGATTTCAGGGTTCTCACCAACCCTCCCCCCTGTTCGACTCACCAATGTTTCAGATGATGGCATCTGCTGAGGAAACTTCGCCAAACGATCGTCAGATAACCCGCTCAGGAATTCCAGACATGAATCTCTTTGAAAGCCGCTTTCATCGCCAAACACTGCGGCTTATCGCTGCAGCCCTGATAACCTCCGCCACTTTTTTGACCAACAAGCCACTTTCGGCTCAGGACGACATACAGCCCATGCAATATCCGAAAACCAAAACCGTAGACCAGGTCGATGAGTATTTTGGCTTAAAAGTTGCCGACCCTTACCGATGGCTTGAGGATGATGTCCGTGAATCAGATGACGTACGGAATTGGGTGAACGATCAGAACAAGATTACTTTTTCATATATAGAAAATTTGCCATTTCGTGAGGAGATAGAATCACGACTGACGGAGTTGTGGAATTTTGAAAAATACGGGATTCCTTCCAAACAAGGCGGTCGGTATTACTTTTCAAAAAATGATGGTCTACAAAACCAGAGCGTGGTCTACCAGATGGACACGCTTGACTCAGAACCCAAGATTTTCATGGACCCCAATCAATGGTCAAAAGACGGTACTGTCGCTTTGGGTGGGCTCGCTTTCAGCGACGATGGAAAATACGTCGCCTATGGAGTTCAAGATTCTGGTTCCGACTGGCGCACTTGGAAGTTAATGGACATCACCACCGGAAAAACATTAGATGACGAAATTCGTTGGATCAAATTCGGCTCAGTCGCTTGGGGCGCGGACAGCAAGGGGTTTTATTACAGCCGCTATGACACACCTCAAGAAGGCGATGCGTTCCAAGGCCTAAACAAGAACCAAAAAGTGTACTACCACGCGGTGGGCACACCTCAATCGAAGGATATTTTAATCCACGCAGACGCCAAACACCCAGAGTGGGGCTTTCAAGTGGATGTTTCTGAAGATGGGGACTACCTGATCCTAACGGTCTGGAAAGGCACAGACGATCGCTATCGCGTGATGTATCAGAAGCTGAACGAGCCACAGGGCAACATGATCGATTTGATTGACAATTTCGAACACGACTATACCTACATTGGCAATGACGGCACGCGGTTCTATTTCCAGTCAGATTTTAAGGCGCCCAAAAAATGCATCCTCGCAATCGATCTAGAAAGCCCTGAACAGACGAACTGGGAAGTAATCGTACCTGAATCCACCGAGGCCATTTCCAGCGCCGGCATGGTGGGTGATTTTATCGTGGTCAATTATCTCAAAGATGCAAAATCTGAGGTGAAGTTGTTCGACCAAAAAGGCCAACTCGTTAGGGAGGTCAAATTTCCTGGGATCGGAACCGCCAGTGGTTTTGGTGGCAAGCGATCAAGCAAGAATACCTTTTACAGCTTTGCCAGCTTTAATCGCCCACCTAGTATTTACGAATACGACCTGAAGACCGGCGACAGTAAATTGTTTCGAGAGTCTGAGGTCGGCTTTAACCCGAATGATTTTGTCGTCAAGCAGATTTTTTTCAATAGTAAAGACGGGACTCGAGTCCCGATGTTTTTGGCTTACAAAAAAGGTCTCCAACTAGATGGCACCAACCCCACCCTGCTCTACGGCTACGGAGGTTTTAACATTTCACTGACCCCCGGCTTCTCGATCTCTCGACTCCAGTGGATGGAGATGGGCGGCGTCTTTGCTATGCCCAATCTGCGAGGGGGAGGTGAGTATGGAAAAACTTGGCACAAAGCCGGTACCAAAACGCAAAAACAGAACGTCTTTGATGACTTTATCGCAGCTGCCGAGTGGCTGATCGAAAACAAATACACATCACCAGGCCATCTTGCCATCCAGGGGGGTAGCAATGGCGGTTTATTGGTTGGCGCATGCATGACCCAACGGCCAGATCTATTTGGCGCTTGCCTTCCCGCGGTTGGCGTGATGGATATGCTTCGATTTCAAAAATTTACCGCCGGGCGATTTTGGGTCGATGACTATGGCTCCTCTGAGGCGAGTGAACCCGAATTCCAAGCACTCCTAAACTACTCCCCCTATCACAACATCCAAGACGGCACCGAGTACCCTCCGACGATGGTTAGCACTGCCGACACCGACGACCGAGTGGTTCCCGGACACAGTTTTAAGTTTGCTGCTCGCATGCAGGAAGCTCAAAAAGGTTCCAACCCCATTTTGATTCGAATTGAAACGAAGGCGGGGCATGGGGCCGGCAAACCGACCTCCAAGCAAATCGAGGAGAAGGCGGACCAATGGGCGTTTCTGGTCAAGCACCTTGAGATGCAGCCAGACTTACCACCCAAAAAATAATCGTGTTCAACAATCACTTAAAAGCCCGCCACCCACCTAGCCTGACGTGAAACACGACAGTTTGTCGCCTCAACTGGATGCCTATGGTTCGACTCCTTGCCTCCCAGCAGGCGAAGCATCCCGTTGGCATGTCGACAGTCCGGCAAGGCGCGCCCACAATGGCACAATTAACCAGACCAAAAATGCGACCTTATGGCGGTACGCCCAATGACTCCTGAACCCGAAAAATCACTCGACGATTTGCGGATCCTGATTGATGATATTGACCAGCAGCTAATCGGCCTGATCAATCAACGCGCTCGATTAGTAGTCGACGTGGGTCATATCAAACGCGATGCTGGAATCCCAATTTACGCCCCCCATCGGGAAGCGGCTGTCTTGGCAAAGATTCAGTCTTACAACGAAGGCCCGATTTCAAATCAAACCATCGAGGCCGTTTACCGCGAATTGATGAGCGGAAGCTTTGCTCTGGAACAGCCATTGCGAATTGGCTATCTAGGGCCTGTCGGCACCTACAGTCACTTGGCGGCCACACGTCACTTTGGCTCCAGTGTCGAATTTGAAAATCTCCGCGCAATCGAGGGGGTGTTTGAAGAGGTGGCGCGAGGGCATGTCGATTACGGCTTGGTCCCTATTGAAAACAGCACCGGTGGAGGGATTACCGAAACACTAGATGCCTTCATGGCCTACCACGACAAACTGAATATCTATGGCGAAGCCCAGCTGGTCGTCCACTTCAGTCTGCTCGCCAATTGCGCGCCCAACAAAATAAAACGGATCTACTCAAAGACGGAGGCCTTTCTTCAGTGTCGTAACTGGCTGATCACCCAATACCCGCAAGCGGAACTGGTCCCCGCTGAAAGCACGGCGGTCGCTGCGGAGCGCGCTAAGAATGACAACCTCAAGGATCCCGAGGCGGGCTCAGCCGCCATCGGCTCTCAATTAGCGGGAGAAATCCACGGCCTCCACCCGCTGTTTGAGAAAATTGAAGACCATACAAATAACGTGACCCGGTTTTTGATTCTATCTGAAAGCGAGACTGAGATTTCGGGGGACGACAAAACCTCGATCATGTTCACCACCGACGACCGGCCTGGCTCACTCGTCGACGTTTTGAATGTTTTTAAACGTGCGGGGATCAACTTGACGCATATCGACAAACGGCCCAGCCTCGAAGTGAACTGGGATTACACTTTTTTTATTGACACACTGGGTCACGCGAAAGAGCCCGGCTTTGCTGAGATCATCGGAGAAGCCCGAGCGCACTGCAAGCGATTGACCGTGCTTGGCAGTTTCCCCAGATGCAAACGCAACTTGTAGGAAGATCGATGGACTGTTCCTCGCGATTGTTTATTTCTGTTAGCCTGCTCATTCTCAGCAGCTCACCGACAAGCCTCTTGGTCGGGCAGTCTGAGAAAACTATCTGGCAGCTACAAGACTCTGGTGTCACGTCGAGCTTGCGAGGGCTGTGCGTTGTCGATTCGGAAACGGTATGGGCTAGCGGCAGCGGCGGTACCGTGATCAAGACGGTGGATGGTGGTCATCACTGGGAGAATGTGTCGGTTCCTGATGCTGAAAATTTAGACTTCCGGGACCTACATGCCTTTGACTCTAAAACCGCTGTCCTGCTAACTGCCGGCCAGCCGGCGCGCGTTTATCGAACCGACAACGGCGGGAGCACGTGGGGCTTGCAATTTGAACATCCCAATAAAAAATCTTTTTTTGATGCGATCTCGTTTTTCGATCATCAACACGGAATCGCGATGAGCGACCCTGTCGACGATCGGGTGTTGTTGATTGAAACATTAGATGGGGGTGAAACATGGAAAGAGTTACCCGCCGCCCGACGGCCAATCAAAGAGAAAGGTGAAGCCGGTTTTGCGGCCAGCGGTACCAACATGCGGGTTGTGGGCGATTCGGTATACATCGCCTTAGGGGGGGCCGAAAAAAACCAGTCTGAAGACAGCAGTCGCGTGGTCGTTTCTCACGACCGGGCTCACTCTTGGGCCGCAGCCTCAGTGCCCATGCCTCGCAATGCCAGCAGCGGTGTTTTTTCGATGGTCTTTATCGATCCACAAAACGCTTTTGTCGTCGGGGGAGATTACCTGAATCAAAGCGAGCGCCAAGGCATCGCCGCTCGGTCACAGGACGGTGGCAAGACTTGGGTCGCGCCCTCCGGAAACCTGCCTCGCGGCTATCGCAGTGGTGTCGCATTAGGCCGAATCAAAAACCAAGCATTTCTGGTCGCCGTAGGCCCCAAGGGGACGGATATCTCGTGGGACCTTGGTCAAAACTGGTCCGCCGCATCGGACCAAGGATTTCATGCGGTGCAATTCACTACCGATGGAACCGTGGGTTGGGCGAGCGGGGCCGACGGGGTGTTAGGCCGATGGAATCCCAAACATTAATTTTTTAAACAACAGGCCACGACGCTATTGATTGATGATTACCTCTCTATTTCGCCAGCCCGCTTACCGAAAGATAGCCTACCGCAAACCAAGCCTAACCTTTTTATCAATGCCATTTGGAAATCGCGATGACACGACAGCTTGTTAGCCACCCCTGCGTCTGGAAGGGCCTGGAAATCACAAGGCGCCCCGATTGGTCGCAACAAATTTCTTCAGACGAGCAACTGGAGTTCAACCGCCTGGCTTCTGGCGATTCCATGGACGCAGCACCTCTATTACGAAAGCGCTGTGGCTCGATCCAAGATTCACTTGAGACCGGTTGCGGCGGCGTCCACCTTTGTGGACTGCATATTAGCGATCTAGACCCCGAATCCATTCGCGGGGCCTTTCTCAAAATGGCCCAAACAATTGGGCACCCTCTGTCACAGAGCGCCGCGGGTGAAACCATTTTTAGCGTTCGCAATGCCGGCTATGCCGATGACGACCCGCGCGCTCGAGGGCCTAACACTCGAAAAAAACTGAGCTTTCATACCGACCGTTGCGATGTCATTGGATTCCTTTGTATCCGTCAAGCGCGTTCCGGCGGTGAAAACCAAGTGGTCAGCTCGGCTGCTCTGTTTAATGAGATGCTGAGGCGGCAGCCGGAATTGCTGGAGATTTTAATGCAGCCGTTTCATTACCAACGCCATAACGTAGACACCGCCAACCAAGAGCCTTATACGAAGCAGCCCATTTTTTCTTTCAGAGAAGGCCACTTTGCCGCGAATTTTTTAAGAGTGCTTATCGAACGCGCGCATTCCAATCCGGACTTGCCAGACCTGTCTGCTGAACAGCGCGAAGCGTTGGACTGCCTCGAGTCCATCGCTGCCGAACCCGACATGCACTACACCTTTCGTCAACAATCCGGCGACCTGTTGTTCTTAAACAATTGGGTCACTTTGCACCGACGAACCGAATTTGAAGACTTTGAAAATCCAGAACATCGAAGACACATTTTGCGAGCCTGGCTCAGCATGCCGAACAGCCGACCGATCGACCCTCTGTTCGCGGGGAATTATGGTGACACCCGGGCCGGTGCAATCCGTGGTGGCATGCGTGCAACCTCTGCTTAGCTGCACAGACCCATCGTCCGCAGAGTTCACCAGATTGTTACCGGGATGGAGGGCGGGAAATCCGCCTGTTCAGCAACCAGTTCTTTGATAGATTCGATGTCCGGCGCAAAGAATCGGTCTTGATCATAATGCGCTACCCGCCTGCGGATTTCCGAATGGATTGATTCTAAAAAACAGCTGGTTTTAAGGGGTCGACGAAAATCGATCCCCTGCGCGGCCGCCAGTAACTCAATCGCGACAATCGTCTCTGTGTTATCAACCATTTCACCGAGACGCCGAGCGGCAAACGTCGCCATGCTGACATGGTCTTCCTGATTGGCCGAAGTGGGAAGGCTGTCGACCGAGGCCGGGTGGGCTAATGATTTATTTTCACTGGCCAGTGCGGCCGCGGTGACATGCGCAATCATGAAACCAGAATTCAATCCACCTTGCTCAACCAGGAAGGGTGGCAATCCGCTTAGATTTGCGTCAATTAATAAGGCGATTCGTCGTTCCGACAGTGCGCCAATTTCGGCAACCGCCAACGCCAAGTTGTCGGCTGCTAGGGCGACTGGCTCCGCATGAAAATTCCCCCCCGACAAAACGTCTCCGGATTCTGGGAAAATCAACGGGTTGTCCGTTACACTGTTGGCTTCGTCTAAAAGAGCCTTGCTGACAAATTGAATTTGATCATAACAGGCACCCATTACCTGGGGCTGACATCTCAAAGAGTAGGGGTCTTGTACCCGTCCACAATCCAGATGGGATTCTCGTATCTGGCTGTCCGATAATAGCGTTCGGTAAATGGCTGCGCACTGCTGTTGGCCTGAGTGACCTCGCGACTCGTGAATCCGGGCATCAAAGGGCGTGTCACTCCCCATGGCGGCATCAACACTCATGGCGCCCGCGATCAATGCCGACTGAAAAACGTGCCGGATGCGGAGCAGGCCGTCAATGGCCAAGGCCGTCGAAACCTGTGTCCCATTAAGCAATGCCAGCCCCTCCTTGGGTCCTAGCTGCATTGGAGATAAGCCAAGCTTTTCCAGCGCTTGTTCGGCCGGCATGGGCTCACCGTGGAGGCGAACTTGCCCCACCCCGATTAGCGCGCCTGCCAAGTGGGCAAGGGGCGCTAGATCTCCCGAGGCACCGACGCTTCCCTTGGACGGAATGACCGGCAATGCGTCAGCATTAAGCATTTCCATTAGCATCTCTACCAATTCCAACCGGACCCCAGACTGGCCTTGGGCCAGCGAATGTATTTTCATAAGCAGAATCAATCGTACCACCTGATCAGAGAGCGCTGGGCCGGTGCCTACCGCATGAGAGAGGACTAGATTGGTTTGTAATTGGCCTAAGTCCTCGGACGAAATCCGCTCGCCCGCCAACAATCCAAACCCGGTATTAATCCCGTAGACCGTCTGACCCGATTCGAGAATGGATAGCAGGGTTTGATGACATCGATCGATTAACTCCCGACTGCCGGCCGTCAGGACGACCGACGTCTCGGCCGCTCTGGCCCGCGTTAAGGATGGCAAGCCGAGGGGTTCAGTAGATATTTCAATGGTCATCATTGAGTTGTGCCTGGCCCTTGTCGTTGTTGTTCTGTTTTAGCCATCGAACACCCTTGGTTAAGTAACGCAAACGCTTGGCCCAGCATCTTGCCAGAGGGAACGAGTTCGGTCCACTCATTGCACCAGAGGCAGCATAAGGATTGCTCGCGGGTTCGCTCGAGAAGATTGAGTCCGCTGGTTAACCCCAGGAATCAACCCTCGTTACCCTATTGTACTGCCTGATCCCTAGTCGCTCGACCGGTTTTACTAGATCAGAGATGAAGCAACCGGCGGACTCGTTCAAATAAGTACCGGCCGAAAACCCGAGGGTTCGCAAAACTCTGGTGGCATCCCAAAATGTGTGTCTATAAAATCATTCATCCACCCCTTCGTCTGTTCCGACAGCACTCCTGAAATCTCTTTTATCACCGATCCGGATATCATGATCGGGAAAAAATCTCGGACAATCTGCTCGTCTTGGCAGAGCGCAACGACTTGGTACTCGCGCAAACCATCCCGCATCTGGCCGGTAAAAAGACACCGATCGACCCAGCGATTCACCGAGCCTTCATCGCTATTCAGAGATAGATCCATCAAGCGGTTCGCGAAATCCGCTCGTGTTTCAAAAAACACCTGCAACGCCCTGGCCGACTCAGCCGACACCGAGTCCCCCGACGCGTCACGACAATCCAAACACATCGCTATTTCTATAATTGCCTCCGTTCCTCGAAAAACTTTTTCAATGACGTACTGTTCGCCAGAGCCGATCAGTTGTCGCTGGCACTGAAGACAGTGGGTGAAAGGGGCGTCCTTCTCTACCGAGTGAAAAAGCTTGGGGATCGGCAGTCGAACGGCCATCAACGATGGTGGAGATTCTTTAGGCAACGGCGCGTCTTCACCTAGATCTTTTGGATCTTCGTTCATAAACGGTTCAGTCACTAATTCAATCGGGCTCGTGAATATTTAATGATTTCTGTGATAACAGCAGCTTGAAATTATAGTCGCTCCGCCGTTTCTTTCCACAATGCGATAAGTGCCTGGCCGTAATGAGCCCCCCACTCCCAGCACTTGCCAAGGTCTGATTGACCGAGGAGGCTGATTGGCCGAAACCAAGCATTCAAAATCACCGGCCCCCGTTTCGACAAATCGGGCCGGGTGCAGTTCAGCCCATAATATTCTATTTCTTATGTACCACTTCTTTTGCTTACTGTAGGATGCTAGATGGTTCATCGGGGCAAAAGCTAACGCAATTGCGAGGGGGTTCTTTTGTGATGACACCTGAAGATCTCAAAACGTCTCTATGGAACGCGTAAAGCCTTGACAGCGAGCCTCGTCTTTTGGCTTGGTGAGCTTGCACAAACAGGGCATCTCTAGCCAATATGTGATTTTTCAGAAATGGATCTTGGTTATGAAACAAAACGAGCCGCCGTTTTCCTCGCCGACGTCAAGCGTCCAACCGGCGCCGAGCGAAAGTACCACCAGCGGTTTGGCAATTGCCAGTCTCGTGCTCGGTATTTTATCGGTTCCGTTAACTTGTTTGACTGGTTTCGCTGGGGGCATCCTCGGCATCGTCGCCCTTGTGAAAATCAACCGCAGCGGCGGCCAAATCAAAGGCACTGGGATCGCGGTTGTCGGTCTGACCCTATCAGCCATTATGTCTGCCGTTGGGTCTCTCGCGTTAATCGTCGCATTGGTGCTACCAGCCGTTCAGGCCGCCAGAGACAAGGCCCGCCAACAGTTGGAGGTCCGCCAAAAGATGGAAACTCAACAACAGATCTTAACGCAGCCATCGGGGCCGCCGGAAAGCGGTGGCGGCCCTAGCTCGCCAGACGACGCCGGCTCGCGATAAATACCATCGGATATCGATCGACTAAACTTACGGTTTGCCGCTGGCTCCGGCGACCGGCTGCCGCCGGATACCGAGAACCGCTGCATTACTTGGCGAGCGTCCAATCTAAAATCTTATTGTTGTTTTTTGCCAAGCTGTCGATCAGTTCGCTGACATTCACCTCTCCTTCAATCTCGAAGGAGCAGGTTTGATTGTCTAAATTCGTTTGGATGTTGGTTATTCCAGCAACGGCTTTCAAATCGCTTCGCACGGAAGCTTCACAGCCACTTCATGTCATGTTGGGAAGGTTGATCGCTACCAGCTGTCGCTGAGGGCCTTTGGTGTTGTTCGCCTGTTTTTTCTTGCGGTCACCACCATGTCCCGGCTGAGCCTCCAACGTGACGGTTGGCTGCCCCACCAAAATCTCTAGATCCACGGCCGCTTCCACGCCGCTCAACATTTGGTCCATTCCGAACTTTGACCGATCCAATACGAATCGTGCCGTAAACAGTAAGCCCCCATTTTTAAATTCGTATTTGGCCGGAAAACTGATCGACTTGGTTTGGCCGTGTAGCGATAAAACACCCGTGACCAAACACTCGCCCGTGCCACCCATTTTGATGCTTGTGCTGACAAATCTAGAATGGGGGAATTTCTCCACTTCGAAAAAATCCACATTCTTAAGATGTTCAGTTAGCTTAGCGAATTCGGTCCAGACAGAGCCAACCTCAATCCCGACATCAATCGTGTTGATTTTTTTATTGTCTGGATCAACCTGCATAACGCCTTGAAAGGCCGCGAACCCACCCAGCCTTGGCTTGGGGTCGTCACCAACATGCTTGCCCACAAAGTTGATACTTGAGTTGGAGGGGCTGATAAGTAGCACTGTTTGAAAAGGTGCGGGAGTCGCCAATGAAGGGGCCTCTTGGGCGGAGGTCCCGCTCATTGAAAACTGGAACAGAAGAGACGCTGCCAACAACGATTGGAGCATGTTTTGGTAAATCATTTTTTGATGCATCGGTTGAATTCCTGTCGTGCTGTGAATCGCAGGCGGGTTGCCTAGCCCGTTAAACAAATCGAATCCACAAGGTGGCGATTGACTAATCGCTTCCTCGGGCCCAATAATTTATCGGCAAACCGTATTTGCGCCAATCAAAAACCTCTCTAGTGCATGCACTCCCCCCTCTAATCTACCAAAGACTCGGCGGCCAATGACATCCAGGGAGCGGTCCTGACGGACTCTGGGTTTGGCGGTTATACTTGGAACCTTGTTTGATTCCATGCGCGGGTGTAGCTCAGTGGTAGAGCGTCAGCTTCCCAAGCTGAATGTCGAGGGTTCGACCCCCTTCACCCGCTTTTTGGAAACCCGAATGGGCCACAGCCAATCCGAAACTTTCGGTCACTGCAAAAATCCAAAAAGCCCTCCGGAAAAACCGAAGGGCCTGCCAGATGGTCCTCGACGAGGCCCTGTCGTGATCGCTCGCTTAAAAAGCGTTAGTCATTCGCACTGGTCTGAGTGGTTCCAGAGCCACCCTGAACGGGTGAAAAATGTGAGTGCCTCGCTTTCCATTCTCCGTCTTCATTAACAAACACCACACTCACTCGACAGAGATAGTGATCTACCTTCTCGCTATTCTTGGGTTTAAACGAACCTTCGTTGTAGTAGGCTGCAACGGCAGCCTTCCCGGGCACTAGTGAAATGATAGTGATGTGTTTGGGTGTCAAGTTGTATGCGTCAAACTCATAGGTGAACTCTGGGGACAGATCAACCAACAAGCCGCCACTCGACCAAAAATCCTGCGAACCTTTCGCTGAGTTTTGGCTCTTGCTGAGCTTTAGATTCTTTTTAGTCTCTTCATTGTTTTTGAGGATGGACGCCTTAATTTCTTGGGCATCTTTCGCTTCTTGGCCGTCTTGAGCCAGTGTTGTGCTGGCCAGCAACAAAACAAGCGTCATGGTAAACAAAGATTTCATGTGTTCTTTCCTGGGTGAGCTGGCGGACTGAGGCTGATTGCTTGCCCGCGAGCCGGGTGGGTTAATTAAAGATACGACGGAAGATGATTCCGCTGCTTGCCGGAGCATCTTCCGACGTCTCATCATTAACATCTTTGTCCGTTCGTCAACCAGACAACAGTGAGCCAGCCAACCGGCGAGTCCTCTGCAAGAAAGCTTGGTCTTGAAATCCCTCAAGTCCAAGATTCTTTAAGTGATTTTAAGTAACCGCAAGCGCGATGAACGGGATGATTCGGAACCGCTTCGGTGGTCCAAAGTTATTCTTCGGGCGAATCCACAAGCTGCCCCGCAGTGATCAGCAGGCGAGGTGCTGCAACAGGGGCTCGTTCAATCAAGGGTGACGCCGCAACTACGCACCGCCGCGCTCGGTCCCGATAGGCTCCCTCTTCGTTTTGATCGGCGAGATACAAAAGGTTGCCGGCCGACACACTATTGCCTGAGGGCATCGCACCGTCGACCTGCTTCTTGGTCCGTGCTAGTAGATTTTCATGGTCACCCGATGTATAGAAATAGCCACCCTGAACATCATCCCAAAATAGTTCGTCCTGTTTTTTTTGAATTGTCGTCGCCGCTTCGATCCACTTCTGCTCGCTTGTCGCTCGGTGCAGGGCTAACAATCCGTCGACCATGCAAGCATAGTCTTCCAGATAGGCATTCAGCTTACCTTGGCCGTTGGTCACCGTCCGGATCAGCCGGCCCTGGTCATCGACCATCTTATCTAGGATAAAATTGGCCGCCTGACTCGCCGTCTCCAGATACTCGGGTTGGTCTAGCACTCGGCCTGCATCGGCATAACCTCGGATCATCAAACCGTTCCAGCTGGCCAATATTTTATCGTCGGTCAATGGCCTTTGGCGATTCGCTCGAATATCAAACAGCTTCTTTCGGATCGGGGCCAGTTTTTCCTCTAGTTCACCCTCGGTCATTGACCATTGCCTTGCCGTTTCCGGCCAACTGAGCTTTAGCTGGGGTGCGTAATACTCACCTTCAAAGTTAGGTTCTTGGTCGATACCGTAAACGCTGGCGAACAGCGCGTACTCGCCAGGCTCCAGCGCCAGCTGAATTTCTTCACGGCTCCAGCGATAAAACTTTCCTTCTTCGCCTTCGCTGTCGGCGTCCAGTGCTGAGTAAAAACCACCCGACTCATCCTGCATTTCGCGGGTCGTGTATTCCAGAATCCCCTCAACCACTCGCTTAAAGTCGACTCGACCCGTGAGCGCGTAAGCTTCGCTGTAAACCGTTGCCAACTGGCCATTGTCATACAACATCTTTTCAAAGTGAGGGATGCTCCAATACCGATCCACACTGTAGCGATGAAATCCCCCGCCCAAGTGGTCGTAGATCCCGCCTAACATCATTCGCTCGCAGGTTGTGACCAGCATCTGCTTGGCTTCTAAGTTGTCCGGATTATTCTGGAGTTGGTCGATCAAAAAAAAGAGGTTTCCCGGTTCGGGAAATTTTGGCACCTGCGGATTGGTCTCGTCAAACCGAAAGCCACCATACTTTAGGTCAAATCTCTCTCTCAGCCCCACCTGCGCCAAGGCTGTCCAGCCTGACTGAATCTTGGCGTCTGCGGCCGGGGCTTGCCCAGCTAAGGAGCGGCGTGTCAGGTCGGCGATAACCTCCGAATCCGAGAGGACTCGTTCTCTTTGAGTTCCCCAAGCCTCGGTTACCTTTTGAAGGATTGTCAAAAAACCGACTGCAGCCCCTCGGTCGCCGTCGCGGGGCGGGAAATAGGTGCCCCCAAAAAATGGCTTGGCGTCCGGTGTCAAAAACATCGACAGCGGCCAACCGCCTCCACGTCCATTTTTCATTAGCTGATTCAACACCTGCAACGACTCCATGTAAATCACGTCTACGTCTGGACGTTCTTCACGGTCGACTTTGATGCAGATGAATTTCTCATTCAGGAGGGCCGCAATTTCTTCGTCCAGAAAGGACTCGCGCTCCATCACGTGACACCAGTGGCAACTAGAGTAACCAATCGACAAAAAAATCGGCTTGTCCTCCTGCTGGGCCAACGCCAAAGATTCTTCGCTCCAGGGCCGCCAGTCTACCGGGTTGTGGGCATGCATCAGCAAGTAAGGGCTAGTTTCACTGGCCAGCTGATTTGTATGCCGCCCTGATGGCTTAGTTTCTCCGACTGACAACTGGGGCTCTCCTCCCTCAACCTGCTCGCCAGATTCTGCCGGCTGAGTGACCTCAGCCTTAGGATCGGGTGACGGCGCGCAAGCGGTCAGCAGTAAAAAGATGCCTGCTAGTGGTTTCAGCCAAGTTTCGTTCATCGCGATTCTTTCAGGTTCCGATAGCCGGGAGGGTGTTATCGTTCTAGTTGAAGCTCCGCCGTCCGTTGGAGGTCAACGTTAAAATCATAGGACAGGTTGATATCCCCCGTCTTTCGCAATGACTCGCAGAAGGTTTTGATGTTTGGATGGTAGTCCACTTCGCGTGTTTGACCAAACGCCTGGACCACAACTGGCCGCCCGGGGTCGATTAACCGGGAGTCCATCCAGACCGTCACGGCACTGAGGTTCGTTGGTGTGACTTTGATATGGTTGTTCTCTATCGAAGCTTCAACCATTTTCCCTTTCGCTGGATCCTTGACCGATAGCCAGTCGAATTGATCGACGACCGAGTCCGTCATTTCCCAAGTCAGATTCTTGGGTTGATTGAGGCGTGTGTAGTCATACATCGCTGCAATCATGTCACGATCTGGGAGTCCGCCATGCCCATAACCAGGTTTAAATAAAAATTCGACCGGATACTCTCCGGGGTGATCCTCTTTTAAAGCCTCTATCTGCTCGGCAAACGCTTCACATCGCTGGCGGCGACCATAAGCTGTATCTGTTTCACCTACCATAAAGGTGAATCGCGTATTGCGAAGTGTTTTGCCCGACGTCTCGCCACCGGTCGGGGCTGCCGCACTCGAGTGAACCGCCGCAAAACGATAGGGTATTTTGGGACCAATCGCAAACGCTCCATAGCCTCCGTGAGAATAGCCCATGATGAAGACCTTGTTGGGGTCGACATCTCCAAAAGCAATCATCTGGCGAACCAGATTCTCAATCAAAGGGTAAACATAATCGGCGTAAAAACCATTCCAGGTGTTGTTGGGCGCCCGCAGGGCCAAGTACTTGTAACCCATTACACCGGCTTGGTCTTTATAATAACGCTGCATGATTTCCCATTGGCTGTCATTAACCCGTGCCGGCGCGCCGCCGCCGCCGTGCATGGCGATGAACAAGGGCCAGCCTTTTGCCGGGCGTTTGCCGACTTCTTTCACCGTATAGGGGCTGAGGTGCTCGTTGAACTGGACCTGCTTGGCATCATAATCATCCTTAAAACAGCTGCGAACAAAACCTGACCGCAAATAGCGTTGCCATATTCGTTGACGCATCGCGGCGGGTTTTGCAGCGTATGCTTTTTGGGCTGCGGATGAGAATTGAAATGCCGGTGCGTCTCGGTTTGTATCGGCGGCAAAATACAAATCAACCTGCTCATCCAGCCCTTGAGCCAACTCGTCCGAAGCCGGATTCGGTGAGCTTGGGTCGATGGAGATGTCGACCAGCTGCTCTGTTTGGTCGGTCGTTTTTAGGGAAGAGAAAAAGTCCTTGCCTTCAAAATTTAATCTCAGCTGGAAAGTCGACGACTGATCCAGGTCGAACGACAACATGTCATTCATATCGGCTGTCCCTGCTTTGGTGACGCCGGACGAAACCTCGCCCGATCGAGACGCTGGCTCTTCACAATCCACCCTAACCACCAATCGCTTGCTTCGGTCGGCATTCCACACGCGAACGAAAACCCGACTCTTTCCCGGGGCTAGATCGTTTACTTTGCGGGTATACCGATCCGTCACGTTCACTGCATACACTGGGTTGTCCGGATTTCGCGACCAGACCATTGGAAAGACGGTGTCGGTTTTTTTGAAACTGACCGCATAGATGGCATTCAATCGAGAATCTTTTTTGGCCAGAGATGCATCGCCTTGAAACCATGCATGGTTCAGGCCTTGTCCGCTCGGCTCAGCGGCTCCGGTGAAATGCCAACCAGCGTCCCAAACTTCCACCCAGGTGTGATTGCCCTGCTTGTTGGGCCAACTGGGAATTCCGGCCAGCCGAGCAGGCACTCCCACGCTCCGGCACGCATCGACCAGTAAGATCGACAGCCCGGTACAGGAGGCCAACCCCTGCTCAATGCTTTCGCTTGGCGCTTGGTTAGCCCGCTTTCTTTGGGTTGAATATTTAACTTGGATTTGGCCAAACAGCTTTTCATTCAACCGCTGGGCCGCTTCTCCAGGTGTCTTGCAGCCCTTAACCAGTGGCTGGCAAATCGCGTGCAGGTTGGCCCGCCATGCTTCGCGGGTTTCATCGACATTCGCGTAAGGCAGAACGTAATTCAAAAACAGCTCTTCTGAAATGCTCCACGGCGCGGCGGCTTGTATTTGCGCCGCCTTTTGAATGTCCTCTAGCAGATAGTCGCTGCTGAGCGACCGCAAATCCTGCTGAGGCATGTTTTCGACAAGAAATGCCATCCAGTCCCTTTGGTCTTCCGCCACTTGGTTTAGCGCCTCGACCAGCTCGCTTTTGTTTTGGCCTGCATCGGTTATTCGCTGCTGAACCTTTGCTGACCACCAGCTCCCTGTTTCTTGGGCCCGCCCTTTTGCCGGACCCATGACCATCGCTGTCAAAATCACCAGTGCTATCAGTGATGAAAAAATCTCGTAATGTCGCATTGAAAAAATCCTGTTCGACGGTTGAAAGGCTTGCCAAGTCCCTAGAACTTAGTTCAATTCCCCTGAAATGTCATCCGTTAACCGGCTCTCTGAGCCGGGTGTCGTTGGTTTCAAATAGAAATCCCAATAAATATATACCTACCGGTTTTGTGGCTATTTATGTAATGAATACAATGAAACCACCGAGCTTTACCACCCTCACACATGAGCCATTATGTCCGAACCATTTGACCCTTATTTAAAGTGGCTGGGCATTCGCGACCCCAAGCGACCACCAAACCACTATCGCTTATTAGGCGTGGATCTAGATGAATCAGACCGCGAGGTGATTAACAGTGCAGCTGACCGACGAATGGCGTACGTCCGAACATTTCAGACGGGGGCCCATGCTGATCTGTCTCAGACCATACTGAGCGAACTGGCGATTGCTCGCCGCTGCCTGTTAGACTCACAGGCGCGCACCAACTACGATCTGCAAATGCGAGCGGAGTCTATTGAACGCCCTCCTGCTCCAACCCAGGTTAACATTGTCTCAGCCCAACCTGCCGTGATAGCGAGGCGATCCAAAAAAACAAACCGGTTCATGATCGACCTGGTGGGCTGGATTGGCGGTGGTGTCGCAGCGGTTGTTGCTGGTTATTTCATTATCCATTCCGATCTGATGAAGCCCTCAGTGGTTCGCTCCAGCCCCGCGGCTGTCCCGCCGGCCGCCAAGAGCGGCCCCGACAACCTGGTCGACTCGCCACTCTCGCCCCCTCTGGCAAACTCCAGCCTGGACCCTGATAAAGCAGCCGATACAGCGGTTGAAAGAACCCCTGCTCCATCTGCGGCCGAACCACTGGCTACACCGCCTAGCCCCACACCCGGTCCCGCAACCAGTCCCACAAATCCAACCAACCGCCCGAAAGAGATTGCGCCTTGGAATGAAAAAAATCGCTTCCCCGAAGTGCCCGACTTCTTAGCCAAGCCAAGCAATGCAGCCGAACGAGCCTTTCATCCGGCATTGATCGGCTTGGCGATGCGACAATACGAATCGGTGAAACGATTCCTTCCCGACGTCGCGACCTCGGGAGATCCTTTATCTTCACCGATCAACGTTGTGGGTGATCTCAATCAGCTGGAAAATTTTTGGTTGGTCGTGGGTCGTTCAGCAGGGGATATTCAGGTGGGTGAAACGCTCGTTTTTCGAAACCGAGAGGTTCAAGTCAGTGGCGTATCTGACCGATCCATTGAGTTGACTTGGCCCGCCAAATCGACTGATCCAAAATCCGCTCAAGTGAAACGGTTTAAGACTCGCCACTCATCAATGGACCGAGACTTCGCAATCGCTTTGGCTCGCCGTGATTCATCCGACGTGGAGCCGTTAATCGAAACCTTCGCTAAGTATGATTTCTTGCATGCAAACCTGCCGACACCGCTGGAGTTGTCCGCAGGTGTCAATGGATCGTTACCGAATAATCTCGACAACACGCCCAGCCTTGAGACTGTTGCAAAAAAGCCCATCCCCGATAAAGAACTGCTGGATGAAGCTCGCAAAACCATACGCGATTTGTACCAAGACGACCTTCAGGCGGATGATTTTTTTAACCAAGATCGCCTGGCCAGAAAATGGTTGGACGATGCGAGTGCGACGAGTGACCCAAACCTTCATTACGCCTTGCTCGAAGAAGCCAGCCAGTTAGCCGTCGCTACAGGGAACGGCGAAGTCGTTTTTACCGCCCTCGCTGAAATGAATGATTTATATGAAATTGCGTTTTGGGATCTGTTAGTCACGCGCCTAGAATCGGCCCGCCGAAAAGCCAAAACGGACGCCCAATACGCCACAATTACCAACAGTCTGTTCGACAGCATCAACCTCGCCGTAACCCAAGAAAAATACGATCTGGCTCTGCAGCTCTCGGGGAGGGGGTTCGCCACCGCGAAATCGATAGGCGTCGTGAATCAACAAAACACGTTCGGCCAGTACCGTAAACAGCTCGATGAGATGCTGCAGTGGACACAACAGTCTGACGTGGCGGTCAAGCTGCTAGAGTCGGACCCCGAAAACCCCGCGGTCAATATGGCGATGGCTCAATACCTCTGTTTCGTTAAGGGTGACTGGGCGACTGGCTCGTCCTTTATGGCCAAATCCGACAACCAAGAATACGCTGCAGCCGCCGCTCAAGAGCTCTCGCTAACTGGTGACTCCCAAGAGTCAGCTCTCTCACTGGCTGACAGTTGGTATGAGCTCGGGAATCAAACCAAAGGCGCCGCGGCTCGTGCCCTGCTCCTTCACGCCCTTGGTTGGTACGAAAAAGCCAATCAAGCGGCCACCGGTATTGAGGCTCAGAAAACACGGCTACGAATACAAGAGCTGCAGCCGTTACTTGAGTTTTTTGATCCCTACCAAGACGACCCGGCCCTCGTCGAATCTACCGTGTGGCGTTTTGGGACCCCGAAGCAAGTCGTTTTTACGAGCGCTCAATTTCGCCGCAGCCGATTCGAGTATGAATATGACGGCAAAACGCGGAGGCTAAATATTAACAAAACGGGCGACACTTATCAGGTCGAGCCGGACGCCAACACACTTGTTAGAATGCGACTGATGCGGAACGGGCAGATGGAGCTTTGGCAATACAACCGGGCAACCGGCAAACTGATTTCGACTGGACTGGGTGTTCCTGTCGAAAGATTGCCGGGCCAAAAATAAGCGTTTTTCCGCTCGGCTCGTTTGTCGAGCCGGGCTGTTTTTATTTCTCGCCTGACTTGAGGTGATGGTCGACTCTTTAAAGCTGCATGATCTCCGTGCAACCGTCTCGCTTGGCTACGAACAACTGGATTGCTTCCCCAAGGGTTGAATGGTGAGTTTGGAGAGCGACTTCTGGGCTATTATTTTCTTCTGACAAATGGCACAAACAGGCCCACTGAAGGTGGGAAGGGGCGCACTCGTTCAGCAGATCTGCCGCCTCACGGTTGGATATATGCCCACCCGTACCACGAATGCGGTCTTTTAAGTGGAACGGATAGGGCCCCGTGTCCAACATCTGTTCGTCGTAGTTGCTCTCTAGGATCACGGCATCAAGCGACCGAAGCACCTCTTTCAATCCTTCGAAAACGTGACCCAAGTCGGTGAGTATACCGACACGGTGGGTGCCGTCATCTACCACAAACGCTACGCCATCAGCACTGTCGTGAGGCGTTGGTATCGAATGAACCTGAACGCCTTTGACCGTGCAAACATCTCCTGCACTAAAGAATCTCACCTCGCTCAAAATCCCCAGCTTCAACCCTCGATTAACCGCCGCCAACGTTTTCTTAGTAATGTAAACGGGCATTCCAAATTTTCGCTGGAAAACCCCGATCGACCGGCTGTGGTCTGAGTGATCGTGGGTCACAAACAGGGCATCTACATCACGAATATCTTTCCGGTGCTGGTCCAATCGCTGCTGTGCTGCCCGACCGCTGATACCCGCATCAAACAAAAGCTTGACACCCTTCGTTTCTATATAAAAACAGTTGCCGGCACTTCCTGATTGGAGGGAGATGATATCCATGGCTACAGTCTATCGACTGCTCGGCTGTCACAACATCCCTCACCAAGCCAAGCCCCCCTTCTTGGTGTTTTTTGCGCCGCTCTAATTTTTACTCACAAGATAAACGAGCGAGAATTTTTTTCGAGCCGGGTGTTATCGAGAAGAAGCTTAATGAGAAAACTTTAGTTTTTTTCTATCGGCCAAAAATGCGCCTGACTAGCGATGATATCACCCCCGCTGTTCACGCCTACCACTTTCGCCTGTGTGGTTATCGGTGTCAGGTCTTGAATGCCAAAACCGCTCATTAACGCGTTCTGGTGCCCTAGTATAATATCGTGCTCGGTCGAGTCCGGTGTTTTTAGTCGGTACCGCTCTTGACCTTCTACCACCACCAGCTGACCTATTACGGCGGATGCCCCGCTGGCACTTTTGAACGGTGTTTCTGACAGTTGATAATTATTGAATCGCTTGGTTTTGGTCGACATGACTCGTTTCATTTGGTTCTCGTGGGCAAAGACTACTTTCACATACAGCGGTTCGGGTAGCTGAAGTGTTTTTCGGCTCCATGGCTTTTCCGTATTGGGGAGTTGAACCAACAACGACTTCCCTTGAGGCTTGAAAATGGGTTTGTGGAGTTTGAGCTGAAGCTCGGCACCTCGACCCAGCCTGACCGTTTGTTCCCCGTCGATTGTGTCTAAAACAAAGGAGTATTTCCTAACTTCGACCACCGCCCCTGAAACCGTGACGGGGCCTCCCGGGGCAGCCCGACTTTCGATCACCAGCCGCTGACCCGATGCTGTAAGGCACGGCCATCCCACGAAAAAGACCGCTAGAACAAAAATCGTTTTCATTTCAAAACCACCCCGCAGTTTTGTTGGCGACCAGCACAAACCCTCTCCCTATCGGTAAAATCGGGTTCCGCTTGTGTTTTGGTGAGTCGCAGAGGCCCGGCTCTCATTTTCCCTACGTTCCCTTCAAGCGATGACGGAAGCGAGGGTTGTAGCGGTTGATTGCCTGCTATTTAAACGGCTTAAACAGCTGCTAAATATCGAGGTTTTTCACTTCGAGAGCATGCTTCTCTATAAACTCGCGTCGCGGCTCTACTTTGTCGCCCATTAGAATACGGAACATGTCGTCAGCGTCGGCGGCATTCGTCATTTTCACCTGAATTAGCGTGCGATTGTCCGGGTCTAGGGTTGTCTCCCTAAGCTCTTCGGCATTCATCTCACCCAACCCTTTAAAGCGTGTGACACTCATCCCTTTTTCTCCGGCCGTTCGAATCGCGGGTGGAAGGCTTCGCAGATCGTGCAGGCTGGTCGTGTTCTCACCTCGACGCAAAACGAACCGAGGCTCCTCTATGCCCGTTCGTTCCACCGGCATCAGGGACTCCGCGGTAAACCCAAACACTTCTAGGTCTTTTAGCCCTGTATTGATGGTCCGTACTTCGTGAAATTCTGTGATCAAGATCTTCGTACCACGGTCTTCCTCAGGCTCTTCGTTGTCGCCCGCCGAATCACCTTCCGATTTGATCGTCAACTCTTGGCCAGTTTCCTCTTCTTGTTGTTTCAGGTATTCATCCATTTCTTTGCGCGATGTGAACCAATGCTCTTGATTGTCTCGCACTAAATGAAAAACAGGTAGTCGGCCAGTTTCGAAATTCATTCGCTCAGAGTGGGTTTTAAGGTTGATACCTCGACGTTCAAGTGCCGTGATCGCTTCTTCCATGTTTCCCAACGCAGTGCACAGCCGCTTCATATCTTCACCCTCCACCGCTTCGCCGTTTGAACACTCCAGCGCCGCATTTTCTAGGCCCCGATCCATTAACTGGGTCCTCATCTCTTCTTCAGACTGAACGTAATGGGTTCGTTTTTTGTGTTTTACTCTGAAAAGCGGCGGCTGGGCTACATAGATTTTTCCTGACTCTAATAATTGGTACATCTGTCGATAGAAAAAACAGAGCAACAGCGTCCGAATATGGGAGCCATCCACATCCGCATCGGTCATGATAATGATCTTGTCGTAACGCCGCTTGCTTAAATCTTGGTCTTCGCCAATTCCAACTCGAATTGCGCTGATGATGCTTTGAACCTCTTCATTAGCCAACACCTTGTCTTCCCGGGCCTTATATGCGTTGATGATTTTTCCTCGAAGCGGCAAAATCGCCTGAAACTCTTTAAGCCGCCCCCCTTCGGCGCTCCCGCCCGCCGAATCACCTTCGACAAGGTACAGCTCACATTTTTCCACCTCACTAGACAAACAGTCTCGTAGTTTACCTGGCAAGCCCCCGCCGCCTAGCACGGATTTACGCCGAACCTGTTCTCGGGCTTTGCGAGCCGCCTCCCTCGCCTCGGCTGCTTGAACCCCTTTACGCACAATGATTTTTGCCACGCCTGGGTTCTCTTCGAAAAACGTTTTTAAATATTCACCAAAGTTTGAACTGACGACCCCCTCAACCTCATTATTGCCCAGTTTTGTTTTTGTTTGGCCTTCAAATTGAGGCTCCGGGACTTTCATTGATATGATTGTCGTGATCCCTTCTCGGAAATCTTCACCAGTCACCGAAAGATCTTTAGGGAATAGATTATTCTTTTTACCGTAAGTGTTGAGTGTTCGCGTCAGTGCGGTCCGGAAGCCTGATACATGGGTCCCACCCTCGTGGGTGTTAATATTATTCACATAAGAATGTACGTTTTCCGATATGTCTGAGGTGTATTGCATCGCCAACTCAAAACCCACACCTTCTTGTTCACCACTACAGTAAATAACATCTGGGTGAAGTGGGTCGCTGGCCCGGTTGATATGCTCTACATATTCTATAATTCCACGCTCGTAGTAAAATTCTTCGCCTTCACCATTTCGTTCATCTTTAAAAATAATTCGAACACCACTGTTTAGGAAAGCGAGTTCTTGTAATCGTTTCAATAGAATGCTGTATTCAAACTTAGTGGTTTGAAAAATCTGCGCGTCCGGCTTAAAGGTCGTCTTAGTGCCTCGACCGTCTGATTTCCCAATTTTACTAACAGGACTGACCGGTATCCCTCGCTCATACTCTTGCTGGTGAACCATGCCATCACGATAGACTTCAACTTCACACCACTCCGATAGAAAGTTAACAACGGTCACACCAACACCATGAAGACCACCGGACGTTTGATAAGCTCCTTTTTCAAATTTGCCACCAAACTTTAAGAATGTCATCACGCCTTCAAGTGTGGTGATTTCTCGGTCTTCCTGTTCGGTTAACTGTTCATGAATGTCCACCGGTATTCCGCGGCCATCATCTTGAACAGTCACCGATCCATCATTATTAATCGTCACATTTATTTTCGAAGCAAATTTAGCCATTGCTTCATCAATCGAGTTATCGACCACTTCATAAACCAGGTGGTGCAAACCTCGTGCGGTCGTATCACCGATATACATACTTGGTCGTTCGCGAACATGTTCTAAATCAGATAATCGCTGAAGATCTTCGCCTTGATATTCTGCTTTTGCTTTCTTTGCCATTTATCAACCAATACTTCCTATGCGAAAACGCAGATCGCGTATTTTATTATTTGGTAATTGCTTCTGGATCTGTTCTAAAATGTTTTTCTTCTTAAATGATAACTGTTGTGAAATCATTGAGTTGGCCACAAAGATTTCAAGGGTTCCTCTTTTTAAATTCCCCAACCTCGTATGACCTGTAAACGATACACCTACTACCTGCGCCCATATTTCCGCCAGCTCATTTGATGTTTGTTCTTGAGCGATCCCCCGCCTCGCCATAATCTGACCTATAAAGCTTGAAGCTGTTTTGATTCGCCTTTTATAAATTTGACGACGCTGCACTTGATCTTGGGCGTTATCGAAATCGAGTTCGCTATAGTCTTCCGAAGGATTCATTATTCAGCTTGACTTCCATCTCTCGTTTTTTATCTACGGTCTTTTGATAACGGCATAATTACATAACCATAATTATCATCCGTCACGCAATAAGCCGCCTGTTCACCATTTTCAATATCCATCGTGAATGTCTTATCTGGTTGTAATGCCTTAAGAAAATCCGCTACATACCGATGATCTAAAGTGATGGTTAGTTCTTCTTCGTTATAAGGCACTGGCATTTCAACCCTAGATTGCCCTACTTCGGCTGTGTTATTACTTAACACCAAAGAACCATTCCCAAAAGTAAAATCCACACCCCTACTTTCTTCATTAGAAACGATCGCTGCTTGCCTTAATGCGGAATACATCGGGCCCACTGGTATATCTATCCGGTTAGAAACTTGTCGTTTAGGTAAAACATCTCGCCATTTAGGGAATCTACCCTCCACTAAACGAGTGTAAAAAATACCATTTGGCTCTTTTAGTAATAAATCATTTGACCGCGGTGCCAATTGAACCGGAGAATCCCCTTCTGGAAGTATGCGTTCGATTAACTGCATCGCCCTTGATGGCACGATCGTAGCCGTTCCTTCTACCTGGGGATTACCTACTTTTTTAATTACCCCTTCCATTTTCGCTAACCGACGGCCGTCGGTACCCACCGCTATCATCGTATCGTTGCTCATCTCTAACAAAATACCGCCTAAAGCGTAACGACTGCTCTCTGCATCCGTCGCAAAAAGCGTTCTATGAATCATTTCTTTAAACACGCCTGACGCTACTTCGAAATAATCATCTTCCCCAAAATTTGCCACCTCTGGGAATTCATCTGGGTTTTGAGCGGACAACTCAAACCTACTATTATTTCCAGTAATTAATGTTCTCTCTTGATTAGCTTCAATAACCAAGTATTCATCACTTGACTCTCTTAAGATCATACTCAAACGACCCACCGGTATGACCGAGCTTCCCTCCGACTCCACTTCTACATCGGGCACATTCAAACGAACACCAATCTCTATATCTGTAGCTGTCAAGATTGTCTCTTTATCACTGACATCGAGCTTGACGTTTTGCAGAATCACTTTTGGACTTCGAGCCGGTGCTACTGCTGAAGCAATTTGAAATGCTTTAAAAAAAGAGTCTCTTTTAATTTTGATTTTCACAGCCACTACCTATTAATAATGATTTGTTTTTCTTTTTAGTATCAGTAATAAAGTCTTCTAAAACACTGTTGATAAATCGATTTTTAAACCCGTAAACGGTTGTTAAGTAAGAGGTTTTGAAGAACGACTTAATATGGAAAACAAGTATATAAAGCGTCGGTAAAATGTTAATAAAATGTTTTTTTAATAGTTGAGAAATGATGATTTGATTTTAAACGTTAATAAACGGTTATTTATCAACTCGAATAAACAGATAGTGAACACGTTTTCAAATATTTACAGCGAGCAATTCATTAAGCTGGGATTCTAATTTAATAGTCTTAATTCGAATAACGTTTTCATTTTTATGGTCGGTGATAATGTCTAGTATTTTTTTATGGGCATGCATGATAGTCGAATGATCGCGACCGCTATAAAGGGAGCCTATTTTAGTAAAACTAAGCTTTAATAGGGATCGCTGTAAATAAATAGCGATAGACCTAGCCATCGCCGTGGTTTGTTTTCTAGATGAACCTTTTAGATCGGCAACAGATAATTTGAACTCTTTAGCTACTGTTTGGATAATTAATTCAGCAAACCGATCTTGGTCACCGGAATGTAGTTGGTCGAAATACTCAGCCAGTTCAGCTAGAGAAATAGTATTTCGTGAAGAAGATTGATTAGACGATCGGAATTGAATAAAGAATTGATTTATTTTAGGGACAGTGACGGGAAGTCTTTTCACTAAAAAATCAACTGATTTATCGTCGAGGGTCGCTTCGTGAAAGTCTGATAATTTTTCAATAATGATCTTGCGGGCGGTTGGGCCTGGCGGATGAACACTAATGCTTAACCCATTTAATAACCGGGAAGCGAGTTGAGGAATTAAACCGTCTATATTGTGAACAGGCAGGTTGGCGGTCGCTATAATAGGGATATTTTTTAAAACCAACTGATCAATTAAATAAACGAGTTCTTGTTGAGCAGAAGGAAATCGAGAGAGTTGATGTAGGTCATCTAAGACCAGCACAGAAGCCTTTTCGTATTTAAGTCGAAATTCTCGCGTGGAGTCAGTATCAACGGCCGATTTAAACAACCTGGAAAACTCAATCGATGTTTGATAGATGGGTTTTGCGGAAGGGGTTGGTTCGCTTTGCGCGACAACGGAATAGGCTAATTCGGTCTTCCCGGTTCCGGTTGGACCAAACAACACTACAGGCCAGTCGCTAGAACGCATGGTTTCGGACTTGGTCAAATAACGCAGGGCTTCATTGGCTTCGTCGCCGACAAATTCCGAAAGGGCCCCAAAAGCGCAATTAGGACGCAAGAAAGGGATAAAAAAAGCCGAATTGGATTGTACGAACACCATCTAATCATTCGCCAGAACGGGGCGCAGAGCAGCCACAGAATCAATTCAAAGATTGTAGCATTTTTACAGACCATTAACGACCATTGTGAGGCTAAAACCATGCCTTTTTTAGCCTCGCAAGTCGTTGTATATACGAGCGATACGGTCGGCCGCCAGATTAATTTCTTGAAGGGAGGATTGGTGACTCAAGCTCAGCCGAATCGAGCCTTCAGTCGTGTCGCGATCCAGGCCCATCGCCAACAGGACGGGCGAGGGATCGCTTGACCCACTGGCGCAAGCTGAGCCGGTGGAAATCGCCAAACCTTGAATGTCAGCGGCCATAAGAAACGCCTGTCGGTCGATGCCAGGAAAAGAGACATTAAGACAGTGGGGCGTGCGATAAACGCCGGAACCGATTACACGGACGTGGTCGCAGTCGTTGAGAATTCGCGACTCAAGGTGATCCCTTAGTTCTCGCATGCTCTGCAAACGAAACTCAGCTTCTTCGTGAAACAACTCTAAAGCCCGATGCAGGCCGGTAACCAAGGCTATATCCTCAGTGCCGGGTCGAATGCCTTGCTGTTGGAACCCTCCGAAAACAATAGGGTCGGGTGTGACAGAGTGTCGCAACAACAAGGCGCCAATGCCGCGAGGTCCATGAAATTTATGAGCGGTTAAGGTCATCGCGTCGACGTGTAAATCAGCAAAGTTAACCGGAATTTTAGCTACGGCTTGCACAGCGTCGGTATGCATGAGAATCGATTTTTCATGACACAGCTCGGCTATCTGGCGGACAGGCTGAACCACACCAGTTTCATTATTGGCCATCATCACACTAACAAGCCGTACCGGTGACTCTAAAAGACAACGAAGCTGGTCCAACTTGACCACACCGTCTTGGTCGACAGGAATCTGTGTTACGGTCGCGCCTTGTCGCCGTAAATGATCCCCAGCCCCTATGACACTAGGGTGCTCTACCGCAGAAACCAAAAGCTGGCCCAAAGGCGAATCTGTCGGTTCGGGCCTAAGGCCTAGCACAGCCAAGTTGTTCCCTTCCGTCCCACCACTGGTAAACACCAAACGATCAGCTTGCATGCCAGCGCTTTGGCCGCCTAACATGTTAATGATGTCAGATCGAAGCCGCTCTAGCTGTTTTCGGGCAGCCTGACCCGGCCGGTGTTGACTGGCAGGGTTTACGTAACCTTGGGAGTAACACTTAACCATCGCTTCAGTAACTCGAGGATCGATGGGGGTGGTCGAGTTGTGGTCGAGATAAACTTGTTGCATTGAATCAGGTTAAGAATAGAGGGTAAATCGGAAGAGGGGTGCTCGGGAACGAGATGTTAATTTAAGGCTCCAGCCGCTTTTAAATCTCGACGGCTCGGCTGGTCGCCACCCAAGGAAACGATCGCCCGAGCCCAGATTAGGAGTTGTTCCAAAATAGGGGTAGAATTCACATACGCGACGCCGATAAAAGCGTGGTCGACTAGAGGGATGATACTGTGGGAGACTTTTCATCTCGAAAAAATACCAAGAGAAAGCCCCCCCGGTTAATAGCCTCCAGCAAACTTATATAAAATGATAACAGGAAACCCTAAAAGTCGGGCATAACAAGATCTTGGAGGAGAGTTCATCTAAGGAACAAATGAACAGATTGATATTGTTATTGGGCCGCAAAAAAACCATACTCCCCCTTAGCAGAGGTTATCCAATCTACCGGAAATAGCCTATCAGGAGAGTCGATTTTTGGTCGCAAACGAAAATACTCAGAGTGACGGCCCCGAAGCGGAGTTGAGCCAGCCAGAGCCGGTTCAGTGGAGCAACCAGCCAGAATCACAGCGCCGCAGGGTCGAAGCGGTGTTGTTTTTTTCCGCCGGCCCGCTGACGACACGAAAAATAGCAGCACTAGCCGGATTAGATGATGGCACTCAAGCCAGAACCATTATTCGGCATCTCAACCAGTGTTACAACGAGCAAAACCGAGCATTCCACATCAAGCGAATTGCTGGAGGTTATCAGCTTTTTACCCGCCCGCAATTTTCTAAATGGCTTCGGCGGCTAGAGCATATCCCTAGGCCAACGCGACTCAGTAGCCCGGCAATGGAGACACTGACGGTAGTGGCCTATCGCCAGCCGATTATCAAGGCGGATATCGAAGCAGTGCGAGGCGTTAGTTGTGGTGAAATGCTGCGACAACTACTTGAAAGAGGGTTTGTTAAAATAAGCGGTCGAAGTGAAGAACTGGGCCGGCCCTATCTTTACTCAACAACACGAGATTTTCTGGTCCATTTCGGTCTGAATTCTCTCGAACAACTGCCACGATTCGGTAGGCTGGTTGGAGAGGGGTTGCCGAGCTGGGCCGAAGACAACAAAAAGCCAAGTTCTGAACGGCAATTAGCCGATGAACATAACGACTCGTAATGTGAACTGTTCACCAAAGCAGCCGTACTACTACGTTTTCACTAAGCCGTTTCATTAAAGTGATGTAACTGGGAGGATCGCACGTGACTCTTTGTCTCCAGCCACCGGCTATTAAGTTCAGCCCTAACGAAGACTTAATTTGTTTAGAGCCCCAAGAACCCCAATCGCCACAAGGCTTAGTTTGCCGATGGCCGGTAACCTCTCAGAGTGAAGAGCTGGAGGAAGAAGACGAAGAAGGTGAGTACGAGGAAGAAGGTGAGTACGAGGAAGAAGGTGAAGAAGAGTACGAAGAAGAGTACGAAGAAGAAGGCGGGGAAGATGAGCATGAGGAAGAAGGTGAAGAAGAGTACGAAGAAGAAGGTGGGGAAGACGAGCTAGAGGAAGGTGAGCACGAAGAAGAAGAAGAGTACGAAGAAGGTGAGTACGAAGAAGGTGAGCACGAAGAAGAAGGCGAAGAAGACGATTATGAATACGCCAACGGCGAGGATCCTGATGCCACCACCGACGACCCGGATGATCCAGATGACGCGGACAATATTTGGGAAGAAGTGACTGACGACGACGATGGCTGGGAAGACAGCGACTGGGATGACGACGACGAATTAGATGGCGACTCAGACGACGATTTAGATGACGATTTAGATGACGATTTAGATGACGATTTAGATGACGATTTAGATGACGATTTAGATGACGACGAAGACTGGGGGGACAGCGACTGGGATGACGACGACGCACAGGAGGATTAATGCGTGTGCTCGCTTGCCCGCCGTCACTTGGAAAGCATCGCGAGGGGTGCTATTTTAAGCGGATGTTCAAGTCGTATTTTTTCGCAATCGAGAGCAGAGCCTCAGCGTTGCCGCGAGCGTCGTCTACCGGGTGGTGGGTGTGCTTGGTAACCCTTAGGTGTTTGAAATTGCGCGAGAGATTGCGGACGACCCCTTTATACAGCGAGCCGAGGTTGGTCGAGCTGAAGCCGAAGGGGTTTGATCCAAGGAACCGGTGAAAATAATAATTGATAAACTGCCAGTCAAATCCATTGTTATCAGATATAAAAATCGGCTTGCCCAGGCTCTCTCTTTGAACCCACTGAGCCAGATTTTTCATAACCTCTTCAGGCGCATCAAACTCCAGCGTGTCATCACGGCCGAAGCCGGATACGGAAAGCGCCTTGGGTTGCCATCGCTCGGAAATGGGCCTCAACTGTCCATAAAAAGTGCGATCCAGCTGCGGTTCGACAATGATCACACCGAGACTAATCATCGAGTACTCACCAGGAATGGGCCCGTCGGCTTCAACGTCAACCATAAAGTAGCTCATAGCAAGCCTCACCTGGGGGGCGGATTAGTCGCCGAGTTGGAAGAGGCGTTTTAGGGCGTCTAGCAGTCCAGCGGATCCAGCTTCCGATTCGTCTTTTAACGATTCGAGAGGTGGGTGCAGGAGCTTGTTAACAATCCGGTGAAGCGACGCCTCGATCTCTTTTTTGTGAACCGGATCGATTTCACCCAGCCGGTTCATCAGTCGCTCAAACTCGGCCTCTTTGATTTCTTGTGCTTGTTTCTTCAACCGCTGGATCGTGGGGGCCTTTGACCGATGAGCTAGATCGCTCATGAACCGAGCCGTTTCCTGATCGAGAATTTTTTGCGCCTTAGGCCATTCACTCGCTCGGGCGTCTCGGTTTCGTTCACATTCTTGTTGCAAATCGTCGATCGAATAGAGGTAGACATTTAAACAATCGCCGATGGCGGGTTCGAAATCCCGCGGAATCGCCAAATCTAGGACAAACAAAGGTCGCTGCTGTCGACCTCGCTCTATCTGACGATACATCTCAGTCGTCACGACAGGCTGGCTAGCGCCGGTGGTGCTGATGATCACGTCAGCGAGTTGTAGTTGTTTGGGCAAATCATCCCAGGTAGCAACTTCGGCGTGGAATTTTTCAGCTAAACGGCGAGCGGCTTCTTGGGTGCGATTGACCACAACAAAATCATGGCCACCGCCGGATTGAATATAATTTAAGGTCTCTGCGGCCATTTTTCCGCCGCCGATAACGAGAATCCGCTTATTGTCCAAACGCTCAAAAATCTGACGCGCAAATACGCCAACCGCAATGCTGGGAATGCTCACTCGATTGGCGTGGATATTTGTTTCGCGGGCGACCCGCTTAGCGACTCGTATCGCAGCCTGAAAGGCGTGGTGAGTTAGCGGCATCGATTGATTCAAATCGGCAGCCTGTCGATAAGCCTGTTTGACCTGTGAGAGGATCTGGGCCTCGCCAATCACCATGCTGTCCAAGCTGGCGGCCACAGAAAAAAGATGACGTATCGCCTGTTCATCGGCATGCTCAAACAAAAAGTCATGAATGTCAGCATGTCGGATCCCGCATGACTCAGCCAAGAACATGCTCATTTCTTGGGTGCTGGGAATGAGGTCAGAGGAGTGGCCTGCCGTATAAACTTCCGTTCGATTGCATGTCGACAACAGAACTACCTCGCTTTGCGGATAACTCTTTTGGAACGCCTCAAGGAACGTGGAGGTTTGCTTGGGGCTGAATGCCAGTCGCTCACGAATCTCGACACTACTACGATGGTGGCTACAACCAACAATTTGCAGGATCACGAGCCACCTCTCAGTCCCGTAAGGGGTGATCGGATGCCTAATTCAGCAGGCAGCTTGATCGCCACAGCGTCCCCGGGTTCCTTGGGCTCCCGGGTGGCATGGCCCGACCCAAGCACGATCCCTATTTCCACGACCAGGAAAATAAAACTAGCCAGCACCAAATAAGCGACTTTGCGGCCTTGACGAGCGGGGCGGTAATAGAGATTGAACACCGTGGCGATTAAAAGCCAGATAAAAAGCACCCCCGAAGACACAATCACTGGATCGTCCCAAGGCAAAACACCTTCACCAATTTTTTGATTGATCAGGTTCACCACAATCCCGGACAGCAGCCCAACCCCAAGTAAGACCATCGAGATCAGCAACAGTGTTTCGCTGGACTGTTGAAGCCATTCGAGTGAAGGAAAGCGTATGCGTCGGTAAGGTGGCAGTTTTCTTTTCAACCGTCGCGTTTGCAGTAGGTACATGACACCAAAAACAAAGCCAAGAATGACCGTGGCGGTTCCAACGAGAAGAGATAATCCATGAACCGCATTCCACACGGTTCTAGCTTTGGTGGACGGAAAAGCGAGATCTGGTCCTAAGCCGGTACCCGTTGCGATTAGGCAAATGACCATTGGTAGAACGAACAGGCCGGCCAAAGTTTCGGGCTGCCGGTAACGTATCCATAGATAGGCGACAATCAGGACCCACGCCGCCCCGAAACACCAGCCGGCCCAGCTGCCCATAAATAAACCCATCCCCGCGATCTGCATTTGAGTTTGTAGGATCATGTAGATCGTGTGAGCAAAAAAACCGGCCAAGATGATGCCGGTGATCAAAAACTTCCTCAATGGCGCGCGAAAAAAAACTCGCGTCAGCTCCAAGCACAATGCAACCAGGTAGCTGGCGGCAAAACAAGTGATCGAAATGCCATAAAGCCAATTCATAAATGGTACCGGGGTGAGATCGGCCAGCCTTACCGGCTGGGATATTGCCGGGAAGATGAAAGACGTGCCCCGCCTTGTTCTAACCGCTAAGTTTCGTCTTTGTTCTCTGGTATTTTGCTGCTGTTTTTTTCGAGTCCGTGGTCTTTTAGCTTCTTATACAGTGTGTTTCGGTTGATCCCCAAACGCTCAGCAGCTTTGGTTTGGGTTTGATTGCAGGCGTCCATCACCTGAATCAAAAGCTCTTTCTCCACGGGGTCCACAATTTGTTTATGCAGATCAACAGCGTCGCCGTTGTTTTTCTCAATCCCATTGTAGACGAACTCTTGAATTAAGGATTTGTCATCAACGGGTCGGAAAATAGCGGTCTCGGTTTTTGGAGCATCCCCTAAAACGCAGCGAGGTAGCAGCTCGGGGGTTAATTCGGCTCCCTCGGCCAAGACCACGGACCGTTCGATATAGTTTTGGAGCTCGCGAACGTTTCCGGGCCAGCGATACTCAGAAAGAGCTTGAAGCGCTGCGGGGTGTATTTCTAGAACGGACCGCTCATTCGCTTCGGAGTAGTGTTTCAGGAAGTGCAAAACGAGCAGTTCGATATCTTCGGGTCGCCGACGAAGCGGGGGCAGGTGAATGGGCAGTACGTTGATTCGCCAAAACAGGTCCTCTCGAAATCGACCTTCGGCAATTTCCCCGCTCAAATCGCAGTTGCTGGCGGCCACCACGCGAACATCCACATGAATGGTTTTCGTGTCACCGACTCGCTCAAACTCCCGCTCTTGAAGAACCCGCAGCAACTTGACCTGTAGTGTGGTGGATGTGGAGTTGATCTCATCGAGGAAAATGGTGCCCCCGTGAGCGGCTTCAAATCGACCGGTTCGGTCACGTATCGCATCGGTGAACGAGCCTCGGACGTGCCCAAAGAGTTCACTTTCTAGCAAGCTTTCAGTCAACGCGCCGCAGTTGACTCTCACGAAAGGCCCGCTAGATCGTTTGCTGTAACGATGCAGCGCCGTCGCGATCAGCTCTTTACCCGTACCGGTTTCACCTAAGAGCAACACAGAAGCGTTGCAGGAAGCCGCTTTGCGGGTAAGGCGAAGGACCTCCAGCATAGCCGAGGATTGGCCGATGATATTTTCAATAGCCAATTCAGTGGAAGCCAGTGAATTAAGATTTCCGTTGGAACTCATGGTCTCGATTTCGTTGTGGTGGCAGGAACCCATTTCAACGATTTTTGGTCGGTTTAGAAAGACTCAAAACCGAGTGAAAACCAAGTTTCAAAAGCTTCGCGCCAACCCGCAGTCAAAACCCAACGAAATCGCCCAGAACATCAGGCTTTCGAGGTTCTGGGCTGCAATATTTTTTCGATTGGCTAACTTAGCCAGCGATGGAGCTGATTTGAACCTTCACGTATTTTTGCCTGTGTCCCGTCCGACGCTTGCTGTTTTTTCGACGACGGAATTTTTGGACGTATATCTTTTCGCCTTTAGTTTCGCCAATGACTTTGGCGGTAACCGATGCGCCGTCAACGGTGGGCTGTCCGAGCTTGAAAGACTCACCGTCTGAAACGGCCAGGACGCGTTCAAAAGTGAAATCGGAACCCGCTTCAACTTCGCGGTAATCGATCTCCAAAAGCTGGCCCTCTTCGACTTTATATTGACGTCCACCGTCAGCAACAATCGCGTACATTTTTATCTAACCAAAATCTAATGACAGAGTGATATTTGCTTTAATTTGCTTAAACGAGCCACGAATTTTAGTCGATGGCCCGAAGAGCGTCGAGGGGAAAAACAGGGAACCGAGGCCGATCAGTCAATTCCTTAGATCGGTGAACCACCTGGTTCGTTGGAGTAGAAATGGCCGTTTTACCGGGTAAAGTTGATGTTTCCCCCCTCGGCCGCTCGGTTGTTGCCCCGTCGAGGGTGAGGCCGACCTGATTGCCTGCCCATTAAGGTCGGGCGATGTTGTGTGACCCGCTGGGATTCAGCCAGTCCGTGAACCAGAGTGTCTTGAGCTCGCTCAATCGGTCCACCGAAAAATCTTTAGAGCCACGACAAAGCAGGCGGCCGCCCAGCAGGACATGATCAACAATTCCGGCACCAGCATGGCGAGAGTCACCCCCTCCAGCATCACCTTGCGGAGAGCATCGATCAACGGAGTCAATGGCAACAACTTGATGACAGGCTGAACGGCTTCGGGGAACCGATCGTAAGAGAAAAAAATACCTGAAAGGGTCCACATTGGCAGCATCACCAGGTTCATCAGGCCCGAGACTGACTCCAAGGTTCTTGCTCGCGACGCGACCAGCAGGCCGATGCCGGAGAACTCCACCGCGCCTAACAGGACTAGGAAAACAATCGCGAACCAATTGCCGTAAACCCGAACGTCAAAAAAAAGCCACGAAAAAACGATTAGTAAAATTATTTCAGGCACCATGAAAAACAGGCGGCTTGTCATGATTCCAACCAGGAAGTGACTTTTTTTCATGGGTGTTGCCAGAAACCGTTTTAGCAACTTTCGTATTCGCATATCGACAACTGCGAAGCCGACACCCCACAACCCTCCCCCCATTAGCCCCATTCCAAGTAGGCCTGGAATGAGGAAGTCGATATAACGACTGCCAGGTTCCGCAAACTCTTGAATGTTGACTGCAACAGGGTCAGTGCGGCCCGCAGCACTTTGGATTAACCGATTGGCCAAATCTTTGGCTACAATACTTCCGGGGCGAGTGGGGTCAAAGACGTAACTGACAGACCCAAGCTCTTCACCCGGGGTGATATACAGATCCGATTGACCTGTTCTGAGCCGCTTGCGGCAAGTGGTTGAGTCAAAACTGGACACAAGGACGCGCGAGTCAAGCTCCAGCGCCCGGATCCAGTTTGCCGATTGAGGGGAATCTTCGACATCTACGGTGATTTGTTCAATCGGCTTATTGCGAAACGCAACGCCCAGCGCAACGACCATCAGGATGGGGAAAAAGTAGACCCAAAAAACAGCCTCGGGCTTACGATAAAATTCCCGCAGCCTTGCCAGCGTGAGACTCCAAAGGGGTGAGAGCCTGTTTGATTTAGATTTAGTCACAGGGCTTCCATTGTCGGGGCTTCCGTTGTCGTTGATTTGCGAGCGGCTTCATTTAGCTGCCTGCCGGTCAGCTGGACAAACACATCTTCCAAGCTTGCATGCCGGGTTGTCAGGCTGGTGAGTGCAAGGCCTCGTCGGTCGAGTTGTTCGAAAAGCGGTCCCAGCACAGTATGAGACTCGCCGGCCGTCATGCGGATTTCTCCGTGGTGGATGTCGACTTGCTCAACGGTTGGCAGTTCCTGCAGCCAATCGTATGGTAGCGGTCGGGACGGGTCGTCATTGACGGTGAACTCAATAACATGTTCCGCCCCGAGTGAAGCGATTAGTTCGTTTGGGGTGCCTAAGGCAATCACACGGCCTTGATCAAAGATAGCCACACGATCACAAAGACGCTCGGCCTCCTCCATGTAGTGCGTCGTGATCATCACGGTCTTTTCCTGTTCTCGGAACGACCGAACAATGTCCCATATCTGTCGTCGGCTGCTCGGGTCTAGGCCGGTGGTCGGTTCGTCGAGAAACAGTAAGTCAGGGTTTCCAACGACGGCGCAGGCCACTGATAATCGCTGTTTTTGTCCGCCCGACAGATTCTTAACCCACGCGCTTGCTTTGTCGGTTAAAGATACCTGCTGCAGTGATTCGTTCAGTGTCAGGCCGTCGTTGTAAAAACTACGGAATAACGAGAGGGTTTCGGCCACGGACAAGCGATCGCTTAGCTGCGTTTCTTGTAGGGAAACACCGATTCGCTGACGGATGTCAGCCTCGTGAGTTCGCCAGTCCATTCCCAGAATATGGACAGACCCGGCGGTGGGCGGCAGCAGCCCTTCAAGAATTTCGATCGTGGTCGTCTTCCCTGCACCGTTGGGACCCAAGACCCCGAAGCATTCCCCGCGCTGAATCTGCAAGTCCACGCCTTGAACCGCTTTAACAGGGGGCTTGCCAGGATAGGTTTTAGTGACGCCCTCACAAGAAATTGCCAGTGACTTACTGCTCATAAAAAAGGGGTCGTCGAGTGTCGGAGTGAAATTTAACCAAACGGCTGGATGCCGCAGAGTGTAACAACCCAGTCCTTACGAAAACAGTGCGGAGACCGGATGCGCCTTCACGAGCTCGCGAGGCTGGTTTAGGTGGTTCATGACCATGGTCTCGGGGCTGATCCCAAAGGCATGGTAAATCGTTGCCAAAAGTTCACCCGGATGCACAGGGTCATCAACGGGGGCTGAGGCGGTCTTATCGGATTTTCCGTGGACATACCCCCGCTTAGTACCGGCCCCGGCGATCACACCCGTATAGCAATAGGGCCAATGATCACGGCCGTCGTTAGAATTGTCATTGCCGGAAGTGCTCACTCCGCGCTGCGGGCTGCGGCCAAACTCCCCGACCGCAACAACCAGGGTCTCGTCCAACATGCCACGCTCATCAAGATCCTCTATTAGTCCGCTCAAACCCCGGTCAAACATAGGGGCGGATTGGTTTTTCATTCGCTTGCTAAGGTCTTTATGTTGGTCCCAGCTGTGATTGTCAGAATTAGCAACTTTAGGCCAAACGACTTCAACCACGCGAGTACCGGCCTCGACTAGGCGGCGAGCCAACAAACAACTGTCGCCAAAGGTCGTTCGGCCGTACTGTTCCCGGGTGGCTTCCGTTTCGGCGCCCAAGTTAAAAGCTTCGCGAGCACGGCCGGATACCACTAGGTCGAGGGCTTGTTGATAGTGTTGATCCAGCTTCATTGGTTCGACCGCTCGTTCGATATCAGGCATCTGGCCTGTGATTAAATCACGTAGTTTTGCTCGACGCTTGAGCCGCACTGAGAATACATCCGGCGGAAGTTTAAGGTCATCAATCTTAATATTAGCCATTTTTTTCATATTCATATCGTCCCCGCTTGGAAACAATGTGTATGGATCAAATGCTTTTCCAAGGAACCCGGCCGTGCCGCCCTTGCCAACCACATTGCTTTCTTGAAGTGGACGCGGCAGCATGACAAACGGAAGCATTGGCACTTCGACAGGCTTAAAACGAATGATGTGAGAGCCGAAATTGGGAAAGTCTTTTGGAGTCGGTGGCTCGAGCTGGCCGGAGGGACTGACCTTGTCAGTCGTGTATCCGGTCATCATTTGGTATATCGCCGCGGTGTGGTTAAACAGCCCCACGGGCGTGTAGCTCATGGAGCGGATCATCGTAAACCGGTCGTTCAATTGAGATAAAAGCGGCAGGTTTTCGGTGAACTGGATTCCAGGAATCTTGGTAGCGATTGGTTTGAAGACGCTTTTAACATTATCCGGCACATGTTCTTTAGGGTCCCACAAATCGAGATGGCTGGGGCCACCCTGAAGGTAAACCAGTATGATGCTTTTAGCTTTTCCCCAGCCTCGTCCGTGCGTCACCACGTCATCAGCGCTAGCTTTCAGGTTTAACATCGTGCCGAGCGTCATGCCGAGCATGCCAGAGCCGCCTACTCGCAGGACGTCACGACGGGTTACTCCCAGCTCCCGGTCACATAAATCTTTTCCGGGTCGACCGATAATTCGAAACATGAGTTCCTCGATGAATCTGTTTGGTTTTGAGAAAATTTTAACGATTGAATAAGAACGAAGGGCTGTTGATTAAAGCCCAGGCTAAATCTTGAGCGGCGGTAAGGCGCTGGTTCGCAAGTTGGGATGTGCTTTGGCCAAACTCTTGCTCCAGACGAGCCAGAGTGGCGTCCGCAGGGACGGGCCGGCTGACGCGAGTCAGCTTGTCTCTTAAGCGAGTGATCTCTGGGTCAATGGCCAGCGGTTTTTTAGCCTCGGCCAAGCTTGCCTGCAGGGCTTTTAAATGAGGGTCGCTCTTTGCGTACGCAGCCAGAAGCTGCTTCTTAATTGGTTCAGTCAGCTTGTCTTGAGGCTGGTCCAGCTGGGTCAGCAGTGCCTCGGGCAAACCGGCACCCAGCGTTCCCTCGCATTGGCTGAGCGAGATGCGAAACCGACCCAACTGGTGTTGGTTGTCCCAGTTCTGGTGCAGCCGGAACCTTACCAGCGTCCCTTTTGGAAAACCGACCGGTTTGTCTATTTGGTAGGTGCCCCAGTTAACCTGCCCCGTGTTGCCGTACAAAGCCCAGCCGCCCTTATCGCCAGTTTTTCCATTGATGGTGTTTACGATCGGGAAACCGCTCTGTTCAAAGTTTGCAATGGCTGTTTTGAATGTTACGGGTGTCCACTGATCGGGCAGGTCAGGATTAGCAATTTCCATTTGGAATTCGGTTAAAACAAGATTCCCTTGGTCGGAGGTGCCGGGCCCTTTTCCCGGCAGGCTGTCATCGGTCAGCAGCTCTAGGCGAACGCCTGTAATACCCGTTAGCTTGGTTTTGCTTACTGCAGTGTACAAGTCTTTACTGTCGAATGGCGCGACGACAACGCTGTGGTCATCCTGAACCGTGACAGCAGCTGTTGACTGGGTGGTGACTTGATCAAACAGGGTGGGCAGCCAGTTGACAGCCGTTTTCTGCCGTTGCTTCCAGCCTTCAAATCCCCCGACTGAGTCTTGGTGTTGTTTTAACTTGGCCTCGGCGATGGTAAGCCGCTGTCGGTGTTCTGCTTCGCGAGCCTCGAGTGTTGGGTCAATTTCCTGAATAGCCAGACTCAAAGCTTCTTGTGTCGACGTGATCATTTGTTCTCGTTGTTTTTCCAAACCGGGGCGCAGCTGGTTCGCCACCTTGCGTCGCTCATTCAACTGGGCCAGCAACTGTTGGTGATCGGACGGGATGTCGGCAAATGCAGTGACCGCGATTTTAATTTCCGCCGCGCTTGCCGCACGATTTAAAATCCGGTAGTAGAGCTCGGCAATCAATCGCTCATCATCTGGTTCGGAGGCAACCAGTTGGGCTAGTTGATTCTTTGGATCGCTCAGGGCTCTCGCGACGTCTGGCCCGCTAACCAGAGCCAGTACGGACCCTAACTGCAGGTCATCGCTGCGTTCGCATTCACAAGCGCTTTCTCTTGCGGGCCGCCCGAGTGTGGACAAGAAGCCGCTAGGCAGTTTGGCGCCCGAATCAGATAACGATGCTGCTCGGGTGCCAGGAGGAGCGCCGGGAATGGCTGATTGGCTGCCCGTGACAAAGTGAATGGAATCGAACAATACTTCGGCAGGTAGGCGACGAGGGAGAGCGTGGGAGTAGTTGAGAGAGTCGCCTTCATTGAAAGCGTTCGTTCGCACCGATAGCTGGTAAGTTCGGGATTTGCAGATCAATCGAATCACATGCTGCATGTCGAAGTTTTGAGCCACAAATTCATTAGTCAGGTATTCCAGCACTTCCGGATTGGTTGGTGGATTACCCGCGCGAATATCATCGAGAGGCTCGATCAGCCCGACACCAAACAGGTAGCCCCACAAGCGATTTACATAGCTGGTCGCAAAATACGGATTGCTGGCCGACGTCGCCCAGGCAGCGAATGTTGCGCGACGTGATGCCGTCGGTTCAATATCGTAGTCGCAATCATAGGGGAATTGGGGTGCCGCGATCTGCCCGGTTCTTTCGTGTTTGAGGTCACCGCTGTCAGCATCGACAACTTTTTCATAAAGCGGCTTGGCCGTATCAACAGCAGAACCACCGATGGTCTTGCCACTGCTGGCGGGATCAGCTTCTAGCTTAAATTGAGCGAAGAAAGCAGCCGTTTCGTAATACTGATCCTGAGTCCATCGCTCAAAAGGGTGGTCGTGACATTTATTGCAGTTAAATCGTGTGCCGAGGAATAGATGCGTCGTGTTCTCCATGGTGTCTTCGGGGGTGCGCAGGATCTTGTAGTACGCTGCGGGAGGGTTGTCTTTGTTGGAACCACTGGCGGTTAAGATCTGGCTAACGAACTGGTTGTAGGGTGTATTGGCTTCGACATGCCCACGAATCCACTCTCGAAATGCCGTGGCCCCTTCGACCCCTAGAAATTTTCGGTTGACTTGTAGTAGGTCAGCCCATTTGTTGCTCCAGTATTCGACAAATTCAGGGCTGCCGACCAACAAGTCGATCAGTTCATCCCTTTTTTGCCGGCGGGGGCGGGTGTCAACGGTAAATTGCTTCACGACCTCGCTGGAAGGGGGCAAGCCGGTGAGATCGAGATGAACTCGCCGAACAAATTCTTCGTCCGAGCAGAGGTCTGCAGGCAAGATTTTCATTCGGTTCCACTTGGCTGCCACCATCTCATCGATAGGGCCATATGTCGGTGGCGGGACCCACGCGAAACCACTTCGGTCTCCCATTACCGTCAGCGTGGTGGCCGTGAATGCACCTTCAAAGCGAGCGAGAACAGGCGTTTCTCCCCGCCGCTGAGCAATCAGCTTGGCACCGTCAACGGAAGCGATTTCAATATCACTGACTTCTAAAAAGGCCTCACGAGTGACGTCCCTCTGCGAACCATTCGTGTAGGTGGCCACCACTCGCATTTGTTGGCGATCCTCTGCATTGGCAAGAATCGGGTCGCGCGGGAACACCTCTAGTGAAGCGACCCGCGGAACATCTAAATTCAGCTTCGCTCCGGCCGCAATCCAGTCGTGGATGATCTGATAGTATTTGTGGTTCATGGTCAGCAGTTGGCCCCCTTGATGCGGTGCCGATGCTGTAGGCTTGAGCAGCATTAGACTATCAGCGGGTGATGCCTGGTTCACGCGTCGCGCAGACAGGTCATCAGTGAATGCCCGGATATCGAAAATAGGATCGTAACCTCTTAGTGAAAGCTTAAAGCCCATCTTGCCGTCGGCGGACCCATGACACGTTCCGGCGTTGCAGCCCAGGCGCGAAAGAACAGGGTTCACGTCTTGAATGAAATCGGGCGTCCACTCAGGATCCACGTCAATCTTGACGGGGACCACCGCCGATTGCCCTTGGTATTGAATTTTAATCTGCGAGTTGCGGTTTTGGGCTTTGGGCTGCAGTTGAACCAAGCCGGATTGGCTGACCGAAAAATCGGAGGGAGCCCTTTGGCTGCCGGGAGTTTGAAAAACAACACTGGAGGTAATGTCATGCCAGGCGCCATCTAGGGTCGAAGCCCTGACGATTAGTTGAGTGTACGCCGTTTTCGAATCGAGCACGATGCTCGGTGGCTGCACCTCCATCTCGACAATATTTTTAACAGGCAGCTTGGCTGGATTGTTTTGGTCGGCCACAGCGTACTGCCAGTTGCCGGTTGTCTCTGTGGACGTTTTCACACGCTTCACCGCAGTTTCCAGTGGCGCAAACGAGTCGGTTAATTGCCCCGTGCTGGTATCGAATAGGCGAACAAGCCCATCGCTTCCACCGGCGGCAAATTGGTTACCGGAGGGGTCAAACCGTAGAGCATAAACACCTGTGGGAACGTCTGTTGATCCCGCAAGCTTAATATTCCGCGTAACGTAATCTTCCCTTGTTTTGCGCTCCTCCGGTGTTCTCGAGGAGGCGGTTTTACCTAGAACGGACTTTAGCTCATCGGATAGCGTCGTGTCGAAGTCGTAGGCATACAGGGCAATGGCGCCAGACCCGTCTAGGCTGGTGCCGGCAGCAAACCACTTTCCGTCAGGTGATATATCGACTGCTTGAATCCTGCCTTTCATGGGCGGCATGCGTCGAATCATGTTGGCATCATCCCCAATGCGCCGTTGTGTTTGCCGAAACATCCGGTAAATTTTTGGGATTCCATCAGAGCCACCAATTAAAATTTCGTCGCGCAACGGATGGCGCGCCACGGAAGAGATTCCACCCTTCAACACACCAGGTGTAATGGATGTAATGTTGTCAATAAATCGTTCGGTAGCAAAATCGACCAGCTTGCAGGTCATATCCCGGCCGACCGAAACCAACTTGCTTCCATCCACCGACCAGGTTGTTTCTCGAACCCAGTCGTCATGTGCGCCCTGAAATAACACCTGAGCACCCGTTTTGGCGTCGATAACGCGAAGGTTGGTGTCGGTCGATCCAAAAGCAATTTTTAGTCCGTCCGGTGACCAGCTTATTCCGTAGACAGTGTCGTAGCCCACAGACTTGGATAGCTCGAGCTCTCCCGAGGCGACGTTCCAGACTTGAACTTCGCCGGCGAGCCCTGGGTTGCCACCCCCGACCGCCAACCGAGTTCCATCCGGGGAGAATCGAAGTGATTCGACCCGGGGTGAAATGCCGATTAAACGATGCTTAATCGCTTTCGTTTTCGTATCAACCAAAATCGCTTCGTGAAATCCAGTGGTAGCTAGGAGGCTGCCATCGGGGGAAAAATCGAGCGAAGTGACCACTGGTAGGCGGGTGTAAACCGGCGGTTGATTCTTGGAAAAATGGACGCTCTGAGCGGGCGAGTCATCGATGGCACCCTCTTTAATCCATCGCCGAATCAACTCGATCTCTTGGGTTTCTAGTGGCGGCCCGGCTTGGGGCATTTCAACTTCACCGTTGGTGTTGGGTGTGATCAAATCAATCAGATGGCTGGCGGCTGGATCACCAGTCACAATTGCTGGATCGCCCGAGTCTCCGGCTTTCATTAACGCATCGAACTGAACCATTGTGTAGTTACCCAAATCACGGGCGGGTTGGTGGCAACCATAACACCTAGCCTGAAAGATCGGGCGAATTTGCTGTTGATAGCTGACGGCTGGCTCATCAGCCAGGATCAGATCCGTCGTTGTTAAAATGAGAACGACAATCATTGCGCGAAAGACAATGCGTGAATACATGCGTTTGGACCGAGCGGAGGGAAGGGTTAAGTCGACCTATTTATTTTAACCCTTTTGGGAGCAGTAGGAACAAAGCAAATAAATCATCCCCAGCGAACCCGCCTTAATTTAACCCTGGGCGGCCAAACCGCACATTAAAGAGGTTTATTACGCCCCTGTAGCTTTTTAAGGTAAATTATAATTAATTTCAGCTCGCTAGATGATAAATCAAAGGATCAGCGTATAATGGCCTCAGAGCTTTTTCGTCTAATGGGATATCGAAATGACAAAAAACAAGATGTCATTGGTTTCCGTACGTTTCAATGGCATAAACCTGTTGTTGGTGCTCGGTTTAATCGCTGCCCTGTCGGATCGGTTGGTTTGTCAGCAAGAGCTTCCTAAAAGTGATGCACAGAAAATCGAGCAGGAGTTGTTGGCCGCATCGCCGCTAAAAAGAGCGTCACAGCCTTCTTGGAAACAGTGTAATCGCGAAAGCGAGCATGCGAGACATTTGGCGGCTTTCGATTCGCCGGCTAGTTTGGTCTTCCGCTATTAATCACCGGATCATTCCAGAGGTTCGCTATTGTCTTCCATTCCGAGTTGCCGCATCTTGCGATAGAGGTTGGACCGGTGGAGGCCCAGTTGAGATGCTGTATCGGTCATGTTTCCGCCGGAAGCCTTGACGTGTTTCTGAATGTAGTCGCATTGAAAAATTCGAGTAGCGTCCGCTAGAGAAAGATTCATCGGGACGAGAGAACCGGGAGAGCGGGGTGAATTGATAAACGCTAAATCATCGGGCTCGATAACGTTGCCAGACGACAAATAAGCCAACCTCTCCATTAAGTTTCGCAGTTCGCGAACATTGCCAGGCCATTGGTGTTCGAGCAGCCGTTTTTGGGACGCCAGAGAAATGGCTGGAGTTTCACGCCTTGCTTTGCAACAAAACAGTTTCAGGAAATGGTTGGCCAGTTCGACAACATCTTCAGCCCGATCTCTCAGGGGAGGGATTTCAATGGCCACCACATTGAGTCGAAAAAAAAGATCTTCACGAAACCTTTTCTGTTCTACCAGTTTTGCCAGCTCTTGATTGGTGGCGGCAATGACTCGGGCGCTGGTTTTAATCGGTGTTGAACCACCCACTCGCACGACGACTTTTTCTTCGAGTACCCTTAATAATTTCGCTTGACCCCCTAAGCTCATGTCTCCGATTTCATCAAGAAACAAGGTTCCATTATCGGCAAGCTCGAATTTTCCGGCCCGCGACTGATGGGCATCGGTAAAGGCCCCTTTTTCATGGCCAAACAGCTCACTTTCCAGCAGAGACTCAGTGATCGCCGCACAATTAACGGCCACCAACACCTCGTCCCGGCGCCCACTCAGGTAATGAATCATTTGAGCCACCACCTCTTTGCCTGTGCCGTTTTCTCCGGTAATCAAAATAGATAGGTCCGTGTCCGCTATCCGCTCAATCGTCTGTTTCAGTTGTTTGATCTGGGGACATTGTCCAATCAAGTGAATGTGCCCGGCTGCCTCGTCGGCGACAATCCGGCGTTTGGTTTCCAGGTGTTCAACCCGCTGAGTGTTTTCGATTGCGACGGCTGAATGGGCGGCAAGATCAACAAGAGCGACTTGATCTTCGTCAGAAAAGTTGCCTCGTATTTTGTTAATCAACTCGAAGGCACCAAAGGTCTGGCCGGCTGCATTAACGAGTGGCACACACAATAATGAGCGGGTTTCGAAGTCGAGTTTCTGGTCAACTTCACGGTTGATTTGGCGTTGTTCCGCTGCAATATCAGTATCCACGCGCCTCGGTTCCCCCGTCAGAACCACCTCTCCAACAACGCCCGCATCACTGGGGATCACCAGCTCTCCATCGGCTACGCCCAAAGCGGGCTTCCCGACCAAGCTGTTACCATTGGCATTTAACAAGAAGATAGTGGCCCGTTCTGCACCTAACAGACGGGTTGACGTTTTAGCGATTTCTTCAAGCAACGCTTCCGTTTCGTGAGACCGATTCCAATCGGCGGTCATTTCCAGCATGGCGGCCAGACGCTCGGCAAGGCGACTCGAGTCTTGGCGTTGTCGAAAGATGTCCCAAGCAAATGCGACAGCCGCCGCCATAGAGTCCCAGGCTGATTGGCGGGTAGAAGCCCTTGCGCTTTGGACCAGCAGGTGCCCAGATGAATCGAGGCGTTTCAAAGGTGTCGCGTAAAATGGAGCGGCATACTGAAAAGACTCGGAATCCAATGCTTCTGACAATAAGTCCTGCGGTAAGTTTTCAAGCGATTGAGTGGTGGCCAGCACCCGCCATGTCCCTTTAACGCCTCGAATGATACTGGTGGAATGGGCTCCCTGAGAGGCCGCCTCAACCGTCAGCACGGTTTGGGACAAAAATCCAGCAGAATCATCTTCCTGTAAAGCTAGATTAATCAGCCATGGCAGCAGCTCGCGACCAGCTTCGTCGATAGAAAGCCGGTCAATTTGATTGGAATGCGACATGGTTTTGGCAAAATTCGGTTTTGCGAAATAAGTGAGATGGAAGCGGGATTTGGAACAGTGAAAAAATCACTACAATGAAGAGCCGGTGTCAAAACTGATTTTGAAACACTGATCTGCAGGGCATCACCCCTGCGGCAATGTTGGGCGGCCTAACAAAAAAGGGTAATGCCTAATAAAAGCGTAGTCATTTTGATCTTATGAAACAACCAA
>JAKVBF010000010.1:0-25383 GCA_022447555.1 Mariniblastus sp.
CTCCGGGGCGTGTTGGCAAGCTAGCCATTAAAACGTTCTGCCTAGAACACGGAAAACCGAATCCGCGTCCAGCAATGAAATATACGATTGCCCCGATTGAAACCCTCTCAACGGATCCAAAAGTTGCCGAGATGTGTCGCATGTTAGCGAATGACGAAATCACTCAGCAGGTTGCTCAGGCAGCCGCTTGGAATACGGCTAATGGGCTGTCTTGGCAGGAGTTGTTGGTTAAAAACCGTGTTGAGTTGATGGGCGGTTACTTTGAAAGGTACTTTACTCCACAGCAACTGATGATGGCCCAGCAGGTTGTCAGAATTGCTGGTTTGCGTGCAGAAGAGCGTGCAAAGTACAGGAAAGACCTAGAAAAGAAGAACTACACGAAATCGGGTGAATACTCGGAATCGAAATAGTTGAGTCATCAAAACAGAAAAGCCGGTCTCCTTGGGACCGGCTTTTTTTATGCGCTGAGCCAATGCGTGAACATGGAGGCCTTTGGAAACCAAGTGGTTTTTTCCAAACGCTGGATGATGCCGTCGGCTTTGCAAGTATCGCCCCATTTGAGGTACGAGCGATTTGCTGGCACTGACTCCTTGGGTTTGGGAGTCGGTGAGTCATCGAGATTTTCAGCCACGGTCAGTGGTGTGAGCTGCAATTGATGGATTAAAAAATTCCCAACTGGTCCTTGGCGTCATCGGTCATCATGTCCTGTGTCCAAGGCGGGTCCATTACGACTTTCACTTCTACCGCCTCTACCCCGTCGAGTTCTCCAGCGGCCGCTTTGCTATCAGCGACCAATTGTGGCCCTGCCGGACACATCGGGCTGGTCATGGTCATTTCGATCTGTATATCGTATTTGGGTTGCTCCTCGGTGCCGTCGTCGCGCGGTAACACATTAACCACATAGATTAGGCCAAGGTCGACAATGTTGACGAACAATTCAGGATCGATCACTTTTTTCAGTTGTTCCCGAACTTGGTCTTCCTGTAAGGGCATGGAGAAATTCCTGTCTCAAATTAGTTATTAGAAAGAAGTTTTTCTGTCGCTCATCCGCTGGCCATAACCAGCCACTCCGGTTGATTGTAACCGCTGTGTGGTGATCGTCGAATTAAAAAAAATTTGTTTGCCAGTATTTACAAGGCTCGTGTGAGAGCGTCAAACGGCCCTCTGGTTGCCTTGGCATTGATTTTGTTACTGCTTGCAGTTGTTGAAGAAATGAGAGAATTGCCGCATGAATATTCGGTGGGCGCGGGCTCGGTGGCTCAGGATAGATTTGACACTGTCTCCCAGTTGGGCAAAGGTTAGGTGGTATTCTGGTATTTCGAACAATGGGTCGTATCCGAACCCGGTTGTACCTCGTGGTTCTTCAAGGATTTGCCCTCGGCAATTTGCCTCGGTCTGAATGACGATCGAGCCGGCGGGATCCGAAAGTGCCATATTGCACGTGTACCAAGCTTGACGGCCTTGTTGGGGTTGACCCTTTAGTTTCTCTAATAGCAATGCATTGTTGGTCTCATCGGTTGCTTGGAGTCCCGAAAAACGGGCTGAATAAACGCCGGGAGCGCCGTCAAGTCCAGCAACACTCAATCCTGAATCCTCGCCAAGTACCCAGTGACCTAGATGGACGGCCTGCTCGGCTGCTTTTAAAATCGCATTGGCGGCAAACGTGTCACCGGTTTCCTCTACTTCAAGCGCTTCGGGGAAGTCTTCGAGGGTCTTTAACGCAACGGGATAAGGCTGCAGTAGCCGCTCTAATTCGAGTCGTTTTTTTTTGTTGTGTGTTCCGAGCACCAACGTGAGTGCTTGCGACATGATGATCAGCCGCTCCATACCGGGGGATTGGGAAAAATTGCTTGGCAGGCTCTCATTTTAAACCTTCTTTTGAAATGTGCTATGACCACTCAGTCAAGGGAAAGATTTTCCCGGGGTATCGTACTTCTTTGAGGGTTGATCTGGAAAAAGAAAGGTAATTCGGTCAGGATACAGTGGAAGGCTGTTGTGTTTAGTCGATTCAATTCTGGTGTTAGGAGTCTTAGCGAACGGTGGCATCGATCCTTGATCAGATTATGGAGCACAAACGTGCTGAAGTTGCTACGTTGTACGCGTCTTGCCCGTTAGATCGCATCTCAGAGCAAGCGGCCGAAGGGCCTCCTGTTCGCGATTTTGCAGAGGCCATTCGTTGCGATTCGAAAATCAGCTTGATTGCCGAGGTCAAGCGAGCCAGTCCTTCCAAGGGTTTGATTCGGGAAGACTTTTCCCCCCTCATGATCGCGAAGACGTATCAGGAGTCTGGTGCCACCTGTGTTAGCGTGCTTACCGACCAGAACTTTTTCCAAGGCCGCCTTGAATACCTCACTCGGATTCGTGAGCGTTTAGAAATCCCGATCCTGCGGAAAGACTTTATTGTGGATCCGTTTCAAGTATACGAATCAAGAGCTGCCGGCGCCGATGCGGTCTTACTAATTGCCGAGTGTTTGCCAGGTGCGGAATTGCCAAGGCTTCATGACTTGGTTTTAGATGTGGGGATGACCCCGCTCGTGGAACTGTACGATCCGGCCAACGTCCAGCGCGTGATTGATTGCGGAGCCCGTTTGATCGGAGTGAATAACCGAGATCTGAATACATTTGTGGTTGATCTTCACCACACGATACGTGTTAAGGAATCACTTCCTCCGGATCGGTTGATTGTTGGAGAGAGCGGCATCGCCTCGTTTTCCGATGCTCAGCAACTGGCTCGCGCTGGTGTGGATGCCATGCTGGTGGGGGAATCACTCATGCGATCCGCTGATATCGGAAAGGCTGTGCAGGACTTGTTAAGGGGTCCCGAAACCCTTGAACCATGACTGGTTTCTCGGACACTGATGAGGAGGTCAAGAAACAGGGTGGATTCGTTAAACTTATTTCCACACCCGATTGCGTTTACATTTCCAACGCTGGCCAGGTTCCATTCGATAGTTGATTTGCCCTGATGAATCCCAATTTGTTCAATCTGATTCCTTTTTTATTGGCGTTGGTCTCGGTCTCTTCAGGATTTGCGCAGCCAAATCGCTCGGAACCCAACCGCTTGATCTTGGCTCATTACATGCCTTGGTATCAAGCCAAGCCGACGAGTGAGCGATGGGGGTGGCATTGGACGATGAACGCATACGATCCAGATCGCACCGTGGACCAGACCCGAGAGATAGCCTCACATTTGTATCCACTGGTCGGGCCTTATGATTCCAATGATGCGAATATTCTCGAGTATCATCTGCTGTTGATGAAAATAGCTGGAATTGATGGTGTGATCGTCGACTGGTATGGCCTCCAGGATGCTAATGACTATCCCCTATTACATCGCAATACCAAACATCTAGTGGAATGGGCTTCTCGTTTGGGGTTGAAGGTGGTCGTTTGTTATGAGGATCAAACGATTGCCAAATTGGTTGCGTTGGGAAAGATCAAGAAAACCGATCAGGTGCAACACGCGATAGGCGAGATCCAATGGATGAGTGATCACTGGTTTGGATTGGAATCATACGTCCGACAAGATAATTGTCCTGTGCTGTTATCCTTCGGGCGTCAGGGATTGACGGATGAGCAATGGGCCCGTTGTCTGCAAAAACTCGATTGCCAAGTTGCTTACTATGCACAGCAGGAAGCTAGGGAGGGGGCGACCGGCGTTTTCGATTGGCCGCTGCCGAAACAAGGCCTTGAGGTTACGGAAGCATTTAATGACCGGATTCGTTATCAGGCATTGGCAGGCCAGGCGATTCCTGTGGCGTACCCGCGATTTATCGACATCTACGCGGAGGCGGGGGTGCATGATAGCTGGGGAAGGATCCCGGATGCTGGAGGCCTAACATTCCGTAAAACGTTAGATCAAGCATTGGACACCGGTGCTCCTTTAATCCAGCTTGCGACGTGGAACGATTGGGGAGAAGGAACCGCTATCGAGCCGAGTCAAGAATATGGATATCGGGATCTGGAATACCTCCAAAAACGCCGTAGAGCCGTAATCGATCCCGCGTTTGCAAACCAATCGGTGGATCTTAAATTACCCGGTCGGCTTTTGAATTTGCGTCGCTTTCAAGGTGCAAAGCCGGCAGGCTTTGTGAACCATTTAAATCAGATTTCCCAATGGCTTGCCGATGGCGATATGAAGCAAGCGAGGAGGAGAATTGTGGATTGGGAAAAAAATTTGCCGGTTGAATCGCAGTGACTGCGTTATTTAAATCGATTTTCTTAAATCGATTTTCCGCGCCGCCGAGCTATGCCATTAACACTTAACGCCACCAATTCAAATCCGGTCGCTGCCATTTCAAATGACTTATCATTAGTATGCTGCACGTTTGCAAGTGGAGAGCATGACTGCCGTTCGAGCCGACTGAGGGCTGTACTCATTTCAGCCGGCTTGAATCGCATCACTTTTTTTTAAAATCAACGTCGCAGTTCCCATTATCACAAGGGTCACTTTCATGTCCAGAAATTTGATAGCGACGTTTGGCAATTTGGTCGTAACACCATTGCCATAGCGTTAGGCTATAAGGGATATGCATCAACGGTGCCAGCACCCAAAGTCTTGGTAGCTTTCGAGAGAGGTAGCGTATGACGGCGGCCCCAGCATAGTAGGTTCCGTCGGGTGACACCAAATAGATTTCCTTCATCAACATTTCATGCGAAAGTTTTGGATACAAGTCTAAGACTCGGCTGTCATGCAACGAAATGAAAGCGAGTCGCCCAGCGCCAAACCGATTGAGATTGCGAACTTGCCGCTGGCAAAAACGGCAGTCTCCGTCGAATAGGATGACGTCTGAATCGGGCAGGTCGTCGATGGAAGGAAGTGATTTTCTGGGTGCGGTGGTCCCGCGCGAGTCGATCGGTGGATGGTTCTCTGACCGGGTTGAGCCCATCGGCTTTACCTTTATGTGTGTGGTACCACAAAAGCGGAAGATTCTTGATAGATTTGAGGTCGGAGATGAAAGGCGGCTACGTTTTGGCGTAGGGGTTTTTTGTATCCGGACTCCCGATTCTCAATAGTATTATACCATTTTAATCCGGTATAATGAGCGTGATTGGACGAAGAGTTGATAAAGGCTGGTTGTCAACAAATCAGAGGCGATAATCCATCGGATCGAGCCGATTTCTTCGACTGGACGGGAAAGAAGATAGGCAATTTTGATGAACGAAATTAAAAAGCAAGTCGATCGAGCTCGGTTTCGAATCATGCTTGGAGAACTCATCACCATCGGTTGTTGGAGCCTATTTGTTGGCCTGATGTTAGCGTCAATTGCCCTGACCATTCCCAAAATTTGGCATTTGGAATTTCTAGAACCAGCAACTTCGACACAAGCCTGGAATTACTCATGGATGATTGCTGGTTTGATGGTCGGCGTCCTTTGCCCGCTTTTGAGGGTCACGTTCCGCCGGCAATCTCAATTGGCTGCTGCTGTTGAGGTCGATCAGCGCTTTAAACTTAAATCTCGCCTGTCCAGCGCGCTTTCGCTCAGCAAGGAAGAGGTCGATTCAGAGGCGGGGCGGGCCTTGTTGCATGACGCTCAACGACGTGCCGAAACTATTGATGTTCGTGAGCAGTTCCATTTGCAACCATCTTGGAAAGTGCTGTTGCCATTGCTGCCAATGGCTTTTTTGATTGGATTGCTATTTACCCCTAACGCTGAGGCCGTTGCAAAATCAGGAACTCAGACAAACACGCAAGCCGAAAAAAAATCTAAAACAGTAGTTAAAGAAGTGCAGAAGAAACTAAAAAAACAGTTAGAAGCGATGGAATCCAAGGGACTGAAAGATAGCAGATTGGATCTCGAGTCCCTCGCTAGAAAAATTGACAACCTTTCCAATAAGCCGGGTGATCAAAAACGAGATGCCCTAGTCAAGTTGAATGACCTCAAGAAACAATTAGATGAGCGTCGGGCTGCCTTGGGTGATTCCAACGCACTGAAAGAGCAATTGCTGAAAATGAACAACGTCAGCCAGGGCCCGGCAAAACAATTGACGGATGCTCTGGGCGAAGGCAACTTCAAAGAAGCTCGGAAAGCGATTAAAGAGCTGGTGGAGAAATTAAAGGCTGGCGATCTCAACCAGATCGAGCAGCAGAAATTGGCCGATGATCTAATCGCGATGGCCGATCAAATTGATAAGATGGCCAAGGAGAATGCCCGGCAAAAAGAGCAATTGCAAACACAGATTGATCAAGCTGCTAAGAAGGGTGACATTCAAAAAGCGGCTAAGTTACAGCAGCAATTGAATCAGCTGAAGCGACAGGACCCGCAGATGCAGGAAATGCAACAGATGTCGCAGAATTTGAGGGCATGCGCTGATTGTATGAAGCAGGGACAAGGGCCACCGAAGCAAGGGCAGCAAGGGGCCAAGCGTCCAGCCGAAGGTGGGCAAGACGGACCGTCGCACAAGAGTCAGATGGAGGCAGCGGCTCAGTCATTGGAAGAGATGGCTAAACAACTTCAGAAAATGCAACAGGAAATCGAAGCTCTCCAAGATCTTGAAGAGATGTTGGATGAAGTTGCCCAAGGTAAGAGTCAATGTCAGGGGGATGGTCAAAAGGGTAAGCCCTCATGGAATGACTGGGCAGGTGGTCAAGGTACAGGTGGTGGTAAGAGAAGCCGAGAAAACAGCGAGTCCGGCTCTTATAAATCTCGAGTTGAAGGCAAGTTGCAGCAGGGGGAGACGGTTGTCACGGGGAACGCCGATGGTGATAATGCGAACGGAAAAACATCGTCTCAGGTTCGAGAGTTAGTGGAGTCCGCGCTCAGTAAAAAATCGGACCCGTTGGAAAATCAAAAGCTGCCGAAATCCCAACGAGAACATGTGCAGCAATATTTTAACAAACTAAGAACTGGAAAGTGAATTCTTGGTTGCTTATCGGCATTGTTTTACTAGTGAACACGGACGTTGAATGAAATTAAAACGATCACTTCGTGATGGTGGAGTGTTAATTGGGTTTGGTGTTGCCTTTTATTTATTGACGCTCCTGGTCCGCTTCTTTGGAGCTCCCGATACCGACTCGGTCTCCTCCGAAATTTCTTTTGATCGCCGCCAAGCCGAGTTGAAGTACAGCCAGAAAGATTGGGAAACCGCGGTTATTCATTTTGCCGCTTTGGCCAAGGATGATCCGTTTAACGGACACGCCTGGTATTTTTTGGGGTTCAGTTACGACAGTCAGCAGCTCCCACTTTATACGCAGGTCAATCGTGAACGTCGTCGCACCAATCCGGATCAAGATAAAATCACGGCTTGGAACGCCGAGCTGAATCGTATTATGCAACAGGCGATCCCACCTTTAAAACGGGCTATTGAATTTCCGCGTTATCGAAATAAGGCCCGATTTCGGCTGGCTCGTATGCATGCCTATCACGGTGATCACAAACAGGCCTTTTTGTTTTTACGAGAAGCGTTGGAGGATGGATTTCATAGCAACTACCGAAGCGGGATCAGGGATGGTGGAATCTTCGAATTCAGCGGGATCAGAGATTCCGAAGAATTTAACGAGCTGTTTCAAATGGAGCGTGTCAATTCCCAGAGACGTCGAAGAAACCGCCCGTTTTGAAATGCTGGGGCTCGAAGGTTCAGCAATCAGCAGTCGTTGTTTCGGGAGCTGGGTGTCTCTTGACGGGAGGGCTCACTCAGATTGCTGGTAGCGCTCGTACCAGCGGTGAATCATGTCTGCTACAAAACCGACGTCCTCGGGGCGCTTAACAAGTAAATGATCGGAGTGGTCGAGTGTGATCATGGACTTGGGGCCGCCGGTAAGCTCGTACATTTTTTCGGCGTGCCAGTAAGGTAGTGTCTCGTCCGCATCCGGGTGAAAAATCAGATGGGGCAATCGCAATTGCTCGAGTGACGAAACCAGATCATGTCCCCGTAGATTGTCGATCAATTGCTTTTTCAATAGGTAAGAACGCCCGCCAATGGTAACGACCCCCTGCCCTTGCTCAACGATCGCTGGATTTTCTTGTGACAAATGATCGGCCAAATGTTGCGTGCTGGATGGGGAAGCGATCGTCACCAAACCACGAATCGATTTCAGGCGGTGAGCCATATGGATCATTGCCGCACCACCCAAACTATGACCGACGAGTAATCCTGGTGGTTGATGGTGGTCCGCTAGGAAATTGTAGGCTGCCTGCAAATCTTGGCAGTTGGTGTCAAAGTTAGTTTCGGAGAAATCTCCTTGGCTATTGCCCAAGCCGGTGAAATCGAATCTTAAAATGGCTAGGCCATGTTCCGCGAGGCGGCGGCTGATTCGGACGATTGCCTTGAGGTCTTTGGTACAGGTGAAACAGTGGCAGAAGATTCCGTATGCAATGGGCGAGTGTTCGGGCAGGTCCAGAATACCGCTGAGGGTAATGCCGTTTGGGTTTTTGAAATTCACGCGTTCGCTGCGTCGCATCGTCATAGGAGAGTTCGTGGGTTGGGGTTAGTTGGGAAACAAGGTTTGCATCAAGTCCGTTGACCCAATCGCTCGGGTTGAGGTAAAGACTTCCCCGGCGTTAAATCCGGCTGCCGACCCATTGGCTTTGGCCATCGCTTCAACGCGTTGCAGAACATATTGCTTGGCGGGAGGAAACTGAGTTTGATAGCAAAGGACTGATTTTATTTTTGCGTCAAGTGTATCCGAGATGTCGTAAACAAACTGTTGGCTCGAGTTTTCTGTAGCCGACCGCTCAAAACTGAGTGAGTAGTAAATTTGACGTCCGATCGTGTGAACCGGCAGTTCATTGAAATGTTCTTCCCACTTCGTGAGTCGGCTGTAAAAGACCGCTGCATCGGTAATTTGCGAGGCCTGCCAGTGATCGGGCGACGCCATCGGTGTTTTCCCATAGAGCCCCATCACAACTCTGGGGCGATACTTGCGAAACTCACGCGCCAGCAAGACTCTTGCCTCAAAGCTGTCAAACAAGCGGCGATTGGGTAGATCGAGTACCACTCGGGTGACGCCCAGTACCTCCGCGGCTGCCTGGGCTTCCGCCAATCGCACCTCGGGGCCGGGGCTGTTGGGAGTCGGCTCCCCGTCCGTGAGATCAATGATTCCAACTCGGAGTCCACTATTGGCGAGGCTGGCCAGCGTGCCTCCACAGCCAATTTCAACATCGTCCGGATGAGCTCCCACCGCGATTACATCGAGTTGGTTAGGGTTAGATTCCATAATTTTCCTGCATCTATCGTGGTTGACCGAATGATAGGTTCGAGACATCTTTCATTGGAATAAGCAGATCGCCTCCGCGGAAGGAAAGCAAAATCTGATCGTCCGAGATGGATTTCAACACAAACCGACCACCCGGTCCAAAAACATATCGGGTTCCAAAACGAGTCGAGACGTGACCTTGTTGGGGGGCAAGTGTGTTGGGGGCCTGGAACCAGATACTCGGTGCCGTTGGACTGTCATATGACGACATGGTTTTTCCGGTTCCTTGGACGGACGTATCTTCCGGCTCACTTTCAAATTTTTTGAAATCCACTCTCTGTAGCATCTCTTGGCAGTTCGCGGGCCAGAACATGCTATCGCGGAAAAAAAAGATATTGTTTTTTGTTAGGATACGGCATCCGGGGAAAACAAGTACGGGATGCTTTGACGGGAAGTCTTCTGGCTCTGGATAAATGGCAGGCTTGCCGGCAGGCCAGAGGGCTACGATTTGCTTGGCGTCAATGGAGATGCGATCATCGAGGGGCCGGAATACATCTTTCAGCGTTATGGATTCATCATCTCTTTGTTGAATTGCCTGATAGATCGTTCCATTGACTGAGAGTCCGTTGGGCTGGCGTTCGGGCGCGGGGGGGCAATTCTCACCCATTTCACCCGCAATAACCGACCCATCGGTCAGTAGCACGCGCCAATGTTTTGGTGTTTCGGTTATCGGATTGCTTGTCTGGTACCAGGCAATCTCTTGGGGCTCAACCGAGATCGATTGTGGTAGTTCTGTAATGGTTGCTCGCCATGCCTGCGGTCCGATTGCCAGTTTGGTAACCGCAAGAAAATCTCCCGTTCGTAGTTTCAAAATGGAGGAGATGGATGAAGCAGGCACCGCAACGGGCCGGTTGAATGTCACATTGTCGACAGCATACATTTCGTCAAGAGTCCGATTCGAGTTAACCAAATACGGGTTCTGTTGAACTCGAATTTCCGTAATGGGCACATTGGATTGAAAACCTGCAAAACAGCAATCCTGATTGGTCGCTTCGACAAGGCTAATCAGATTCCCATTGGCGTCGAACGCTTGGACCACGAAGTCGCGTGGATTGTCAACGCGCTCGATGAACATGCCGAATCGCGTAACACCCGCCGACACATCGGGTTGGCCTGGCAGGCAGAAGCGGATACGCATGACACCGCGAAACATTCGTTCACCTTGGATACAGACTGACTTGTAGCCGGCGTCGATTGGGCAAAACTTAAAACTGAACCGAACAGCCCGTACGTAGTCTGAGTCGGTAGACGAAAAACGCAAGCCGCGAGACACAAAGGAGTCACTGAGATTTTGATTTAAAGAAATACTATTGCCAAAGGGATCACTTTCAAAATCAAACACAAAGTCGTCGTCGTTGTTGTAGAAATGATCGGAGTGGAGCAGTCGCTTTTTGACTCGAACGGGCGAGGCTTTTTGGATCAACAGGGAACGGTTTGGTTGGGCGCCGAGTTGGCGAATTTGACTTCTTTCTAATGTGATCTTTTGACCTAAGACCTGTCCCGAGACAGTGAGTTGATGGGCGTCTCCCGAAAGATGCTCACCCGATTTGAGGATGAGCAGATCCTGCGAGGAAGTTTGCGACGTTCGGTCGACTAAATCAGCCAGAACACGTCGAACGCGATAGCGAATTTCAAGATTGGGATGGTTTCGGTAATTTCGGAGCAGTTTTTCAAAACGCCCTGCATATTTTGCTTCGCTTAACTTGGCTTCGGCTAATTCTCGTTCGGTGAAATCGACGGAGCCCAACTGCTCTACCAAGGCCAAGATTTCGTTCTGTAAATTACTGTTAGGGTTTTCGATGAGCCGGAACTCACGAACCTCTGCATATTTGAACGTCCGTAATTTTGTGGTTCCGTCCCCCTGTAGAACGGCAAATTCGAATGTCTGATTGTCGGGTGCGATTTGCATCAGTGACCCGCCCGTGGTCGCCACATACAGGGGCTGCGCGCTGACCCAGTGCCCCATGGAGAGCGTTAGCAATGCTGTAGAAATTTTGATTGCCAATGTTTGCATCGTTGATTGGATTAAAGAGGATTGGTTAGTTGTTGCCGTTTTTATGTCCGCTGATTTCATCGCTATTTTCGGCGCTATTTTGACCGCTATGTTAGAGCGAATGAATAGGGGGTGAGCCTTGTCTTCATCATAATGTTTGAGGGCGGATTTGGGTACGTTCCGTTCATTTCGTCAAAAGCATTCTCGGGAAGTGCTACTTCCGGTACCACTGATTGACGTCGATATAACGGAAACTACCTTGACTCTGAACCGCCAGTCGTTTCATGAAATTATCGGTTCTCTGCAGTGGCCCACTGCCGAATTGAATCGTGTGAATCTGAACGTTACCTCGAGACATAATTGCTATCTCTTTGAGATGCCCTCCATGGAGCTCGGGGAAACCAGCGTCGGTCATTAAGACCACAATATCCGGTTGAAAGGCCAGTGCGGCAGACATTCCGTTTTGATGGCTGGTACCACCAAATGCCATCAGACCGTCAATGAATTTTGGGGCTTGTTGTTTGTTAAAATCGCTGGCAGGTAAGAGTGCGCGGCGGGACATGGTGATCGTGCGATCGTGATAGGCAACGATCTGGAATTGATGTGTCTCCTCTAGTTGGTTGATGGCTGTTGCAAGCTCTTGCACAGCACGATTTAAAACGCCGAGCCCCTGGCTGCCCATGCTTTTTGATCGATCGATCACGAAAACAAACCGGCGACCCGTTAATTGCCCGCTCCCAAAAACACTAATCGACGCAGGCGGACCTGCGGGCTGTTGAGCCTTCAGCTCTCGCTGTTCCTTAGCAATCATCTTTAAATCGTCTTCGGATAGCGTGAATTCCGTAGGCTTTGTCGCGTTTTTGGGAACGTCAGCCATATTGTTGACGTCCATCGTTTCAACGGCGGCCCGTCCCGGCAGCTCTGGAAGCTGTGGGATTTCAATCTTGGGTGGCGGCGCCATGGTGGCGTCGGCGAGTTCAGCAGCCGGGAGCTGTGATGGTTCAGCGTTGGGCGTGTCATCTTCGGTCAGGTAGTCGGTCGGTTGATCCACCTGGTTCAGTGCCAGAACAAGGCTGCCTCTTCGGATATCATCGCCGATTTTTTGCTGCGGTATCCGGTTGATCAAAACGAGAAGAAGAATAATTAGCAGCGTGTGAAGTCCCAAGGACAAACCAAACGGCCGCCAGCTGGATTTTTGAATGTCTGGTTCGTGAGAAATGCTCATAACACCATTATTTAACGCTTGCGGGCAAAGACCAAGTTGCCAACCGTAGGCCAAACCGTAACAACTTTGTAAAATTAAGGAAATTGCAGCTCTTTGACCCGTTTGAGTAGCGAATTAGCCAAACTGCCTTTTTCCGTCATTTTCGGTTAAAATCAGAGGGTAAGTAGGGAAACTCGCATCGGGAGGTCCAGGCTTTCTCCAAGTCAAGGAGCGGAGCCCTTAAGTGTACCAGGCGATGATTTTCCATTTTGGAAGAGAGAGCATTGATCCGCTGACTGTCGAAAGTGGCGGAAGACCATTTATCACGTAAGGCCGAAAATGAATGAAAATCCATCCGGTGGCAAGGCTGAGTTGAGCAATCAAGACGTCGAGTCCCTCGAAAAGCTAAGCAAAGCGTACAGTTCTGTGCGGCAAGAGCTGGGCAAAGTGATCGTGGGGCAAAACGAAGTCATCGAACAGTTGATGATTGCGATTTTTGCGAGGGGCCACTGCCTGCTCGAAGGCGTTCCCGGATTAGCCAAGACCTTGATGGTCAGCACGTTGGCAGAGACGCTCACTTTGGATTTCAGTCGGATTCAATTTACGCCGGATCTGATGCCGAGTGATATCGTTGGAACAGAAGTGATTCAGGAAGATAAAACGACGGGCGCTCGGGAGTTCAAGTTTCTGAAAGGTCCGGTTTTTTCAAACATTATCTTGGCCGACGAAATCAATCGAACGCCTCCCAAGACGCAAGCTGCACTGCTGGAGTCGATGCAGGAAAAACAAGTGACGATTGGAGGTGAACGCCACGAGCTGCCATCACCGTTTTTTGTCTTGGCAACCCAAAACCCGATCGAGCAGGAGGGGACCTACACCTTACCGGAGGCCCAGCAAGATCGATTCATGTTCAAAGTGTTCGTAAAGTATCCTACATATGATGAAGAGTTTCGAATTGCCGAAACTACGACAGCAGATGTGCAGTCCGAGGTGGATCAGGTGTTATCCGGAGAGGACATTCTTAGGTTGCAACAGCTGGTGCGGCGGGTCCCGGTTGCTCCGCATGTGATTCATTATGCACTGCGGTTGGTGCGCGCGACTAGGGTGCTCGAGAACGAATGCCCGGAATTTGTCAGGGAGTCGGTAAGCTGGGGCGCGGGACCGCGAGGTGTTCAATACTTGCTATTGGGGGCCAAAGCACGTGCAGTATTGGAAGGTAAGACGTTTGCATCAACCGACGATGTTCGAGCGGTTGCCCGTCCCGTGTTGAGGCACCGCGTGATTACCAATTTTGGAGCGGAGTCTGCTGGCATTACTTCGGATGCGGTCATTGATCGTTTGATGGAAGAATTACCGGACCGTTGTGATGGTGACCAAATTGCACCGGAGTTGAGTGAGGCATTTTCCGGTTAGCTTCGGAAGGCGTCGTCGGACAGGGAGGCTTGACCACCCGTGTTCCGGCTCATTGCGATAACGACTATGGCCAATATCGAATCCGATAATGAGAAATACCTCGATCCCAAAACGTTGGATCGTATTAAGCGGATCGATGTGCGCGCTCGACTGGTGGTAGAAGGTTTCATCACGGGTCAACACCGAAGTCCCTACAACGGATTTGCGATTGAGTTTGCAGCGCATCGCGAGTACGCGCCCGGCGATGATCTGAGGCATATTGACTGGAAGGTGTGGTCGAAAACAGACCGCCTTTACATCAAGGAATATGAGGAAGAGACCAATCTGAAGTGCCATATTCTTTTGGATTGCAGTAAATCGATGCGTTACGGTGAGGCAGCCGGTTGGAGTAAGTACGATTACTCAGCAACCGCCGCGGCCAGTCTTGCCTATTTAATGCAGCAGCAGCAAGACGCGGTGGGCTTAGTGACTTTTAGCAATCAGGTAGATTTGAATCTTAAGGCTAGCTCGCATCCTTCGCATCTTAAATTGATATTTCACGAGCTGCAAAAAATGGAGCCCGATCGGAAAACGGATGTGACGGAACCGTTTTTGGCTTTGGCTAGCCAGATTCGTCAGCGGGGAATGATCGTACTATTTTCCGATTTGTTCCTTGCTCCGGAGGATTTGGCGAAAGCCATGAGTCAGTTTCGATTACGTGGCCATGAGGTGGTCGTGTTTCATGTTATGCACAATGATGAAGTTGAATTTCCGTTTGATGACAACACGTTATTTCGAGGAATGGAGACGGAGGCTCAATTGCACACGGAGCCTAGGGCGTTGCGCCAATCCTATCTCGAAGCAGTAGAGCGGTACATGAAGCAGGTGAAAAAAATCTGCGCATCCGCAGGTGTGGATCACGTGTTGCTGAACACCTCGCAGCCGCTTGATGCAGCCCTTTCCAGTTATTTGAATTTTCGCCGAAAGTCGCGCCGCAAGTTGTAGCCGTCCAAAGATTTGCTTTTAGGAAGTGATTGATGATAACGTGGTTGATGAATCCATTGATGCTTGGTTTGGGAGGGCTGGCGGTCCTGTCACCGATCGTCATCCACTTGCTCAACAAGCGCAGGTTTAAAATCGTCCACTGGGCCGCGATGGATTTCCTATTCGAGGCTGAGAAAAAAAACCGTCGTCGCGTACAGATCGAAAATTTCTTGTTATTGATGTTGCGTTGCCTGGCCATGCTGCTCATTGGCTTATTGCTTGCTCGCCCCTTTTTGCCTTCTACGGTTGCCAACTTATTGCAGCAGGATGCTCAATACGAGCGAGTCGTCTTGCTCGACGATTCATTGAGCACTCGCGTGCTCAATGGGAACGAGCCTTCGATAGATGTGGCACGAGATTCGATCAAGCGACTGATCACTGAGCTGGCCGAATCGGATGAGACAGATGACTGGTTGACGGTCATGTTGACCAGCAATCCGGCGCAGCCTTTGTTGGCCAATGAACCGATTACAAGGAATACATTGCCCGGGCTCATCGAAACGCTGGATGGAATTGAGGTTGCCGATTCAGCGGCCAACTACACCAGTTCGGTTGGTGAATTACGTCGATACGTCGGGGGTCAGACAGAAAATATTGGTCGCGTCGCATATGTGTACTCGGATATGCGTTCGGTCGACTGGTTGGAGGCGGTCGATTTAGGATCTGAATCAGCCCCTAATAAATTGTTGAATGAGGCAGCGCAAGATGCAGCGGAGTTGTTTCTAGTGGATACGGGGGGTCCCAATGATGATAATTTAGCCATCATTGGGTTGCGGTCTTTGGACTTGCAAGCGGTCGATAAAGTGGTGCGTTTTAGTGTCGAAATCGCCAATTACGGTAGTTCCACAGCCAACGATATACGCGTTGTCTTACAGGTCGACGATGCGACGCCACAATATCAGGTCGCCCCTTCGATCCCTCCGGGGCAGACGGCGGAGCTGATTTTCCCTTATCTGTTTACGAGCCGTGTGGGTGAAGATTCAGAAGGCGGTCTTATTGCGGGGAAAGGTGACGCGATTTTAGGGCCGAGTTTTCGAAATTATCGGGTGTCCGCCTCGATTGATCGCCAAGCTTTTTCGCATGAAGAATTGGCGGCCGATCAGCTGATGGAGGACAGCAGTGCCGCGTTTGCGGCCCGAGTTCTTGAAGGGATTCCGATCCTCTTAGTGGATGGAGATCCCTCTGCTGTCTCTGAGCGAAGTGAAACCCATTATTTGCAAAGCCTTGATGTCTTGGGAACGGGCTTGAGCATGCGAGTGGTCACCGCCAGTAAATTAGAGTCGGTGTCACTATCCGAATATCGTGTCATTTTTCTATGCAACGTAGATGAAGCATCGGCCGACCGGATTAAATCTCTGAAGCAGTGGACCGAAGATGGAGGAGCACTGGTCTTGATGCCCGGTAATAAGGTCCGAGCTACCGCTTTTAACCAATCTTTTTATCGTGATGGAACAGGATTGTCACCAGCCGGGTTGGAGGCGATCGCCGGTGACCCGACGATGAACCGTTGGGTTAATTTTGAAGTGGCCCCTCAGGTGCACCCATCGATGCGAGTGATACTGGAGAGTGATGACACCAGCCTGAGTAAGGTCGATGTTTTCAGTTGGTGGACGTCAATCATTGATTCCAAAGAAATAGGCAAATCGATCGTGGTTCCGCTGCGGCTTAGTGACCCGGGTAATTCGGTTGCGATGGCCGAACGGCGGTTGGGTAATGGGGCGGTGATTCTATACACGGTGCCAGGGGATGGCGATTGGACGATGTGGCCCAGCAGTCCAACATTTGCACCGGTGATGATCGACCTGATTGATTACCTGGTTGGCTCGGTCGGAGAGAATACCAACGTGAGAATAGGTGGGCAAGTTTCCTACCCAGTTGATTTATCGGTCTACGACAGTCGGGTTTCATTGAGAGATCCAGGTGGAGACAAGGTTGAAGCAGTCGCCCGCCCGACTGATGAAACGGTGGCTGGTAAGGAAAATGTCCTGTATCGGGTGCAATTTAATGAAATACTTCGCCGCGGTTTTTATGAAATCGGTTTAAAGAAGAATACAGGTGAAACCGAATCGGTTTTGTTTGCGTCCAATACAGACCCTCGCGAGGGTCAATTGAAGCGGTTGCCTGAATCTGCAACCGAGGGTGATTTTTTTGATGAAAAAATCAAACGTGTTTCAGCAATGGAATTAAAGGGTGCAAAGGTAGTTGGGGGTAACACTGAAATCTGGCCACAACTACTTATCTTCTTGATTGCCGTATTGGCTTTGGAACAATTCCTTGGATGGTGGTTCGGCAAGAAGCGGTAGTGTGATCTCTTATTCGAGAACGGTGACATGAACGGATTGGCAAAATTTGTGATTGGTTATGGCTTAGCCCTTCTGATGGCTTGGGGGGGCTGCTGCCATTCTGCGATCGCCCGAGGAGGAAGTTTAGCAAGTTATCCCCAAAGGGTTGGAGTCTTTGAACATCTGAGACCTGGTCGCGAGAAGATTCAGGATCTTGAATCCGGTGGCGCCACACTAAAAACAGATCCGGATATGGAGCAGTGGCTGGAGCTGGCAGAACGGTATCAAAAAGATGGAAACTATCAGGCGGCCTCCAGATTTTGGCAAGCGGTTTTGGAACGCAGTGGCGATGCACTTTTTTCAGATGACGACCAAATCTATTTCTCACTCGTCGATCGAGTGGAATCCATCCTTGCGGCATTGCCTGAGGAGGGGTTGCGGGTTTATCGCGTCAAAGCCGATGCAAGTGCGAAAGAAATCCTAGCGGCCGCAGGCGATCCGTATGATATGCCGGCACTTAGTCAGGTGGTGCGGCAGTATTTTCTGAGTTCATCGGGAGACGATGCGGCGCTGACATTGAGTTCGCTTTACATTGATCAATACGACTTTGTCGGCGCCTATCGCCTGTTAAATAAAATCGTTGAGCATTACCCGGATCCCACCGTTTCGCTTCAGGAGGTTTACCTCAAGATGGCTTTGTGTGAAGCTTTTTTCGGTGATGCCACCGGTGCGAAGGGGAGTATTGCGAAAGCTGAGTCAGTGGATGACGTCGGTGATGACAGACTTGTAGGACTGGTGAAATCGGCGATTGGCGAGATGAATCCAAGCATTTCTGTTTCTGAATTAGAGGCATGGAGGCTACCCCTTGGCAGGCCTAGCCGCTATGGCGTGATGCCTCCGCTGCCGGATGATGTCTTGGCGAGTATCATGCAGCCAGTCTGGCAGTTCTATTTTGACCCGGTCGAGAGTTACAACTGGGCCGACTTCAAAGAGGCGACCATTTTGTCGGGTGAAGACGCCTCAAGCGCGAGCGCTGCGGCAACGGTTACAAGTTCGGAAAAAGAATTGATAAAGAACTGGCGTGACAAAGGTTGGCAAGCAACGGGTCATCTACTGTTTTATAATGATCAAGTTTATTTCAAGACACCTGTGGACCTCGTGAGTTGGGATTCCAAAAATCTCCCAGACATATGCAATTGGAGGCCGGTCTGGCGCAATGCATTTGAGATCGATGATTTTACAAAACTGGTCATCATGTTTCGCCGGAATTGGAATCGAGCCGGGCGTTTGCGGGAGCAGTCTCCCTCGAAGGCCCCCTTCTCAACCCGAGAAATCCAGTTGTTTGGAGATCAGATTGCCTCTCAGATGTCAATTTTAGATGGCGTTCTATACACCATTGAGGGGGAGCCCTTTGACGAACGTTTGAAAAATCTTCCCTCGCGACAGCAATCGCATTGGAATTCTTCTGCTCGTCGCAGTCGTAATAATCATCTCACTGCCTACGACGCTCAGTCGGGGGCGGTGCTTTGGTCTTTGCCAAGCAAGGATAAAGAGGCTCCGCTTGCCGCTGAGCAAGGGCAGGTCCCGGACCCGGATCAGGAGGTGGTCGAAAGTGCCTATCTCCAATCGGGTGGGTTCATGGGAGCTCCGGTGAATTACCGCAATCTCGTGATCGCGCCGGTGAATCAAGGAGGCGCGATATCGGTCTACGCGTTTGACACGAAGCAAAACGGAAAAACCGTTTGGAAATCATTCCTCTGTGATGAACCTGAATCGGGCGCGGTTCCATGGTCGCCGATCAATCTTTCGATTGATGGGAGTGACCTGTTTGTTTCATGTGGGCTGGGCGTTGTGTTTGTGATGGATCCCTCCAATGGAATGATTCGGTTTGCAAAGCGTTATCATCGAGAGGGTGCTGAAAACAAACTCTTAAGGCAGTACGGGAGAAATATGAACCAGCTCGTTTTCGACGGCTGGCTGTCTGATACAGTGATCCCTTATGGGCCGCAGATGATTTGTTTTTCAAGCGATACGAATGTGATTGAAGCGTTTAATCGGAATACGGGCGAGCTCGTTTGGCGTTCTGAGATGAATCCATTAGGTCTTAAGGTGAATTACCTGCTTGGCGTTTATAAGGATATTCTGTATGCCGCTGGCCCCGAAACACTGATTGCCTACGATCTTCAGGGTGAAGGCCGAATGGTCATGGGGGGCGAGCCATTGTTTGGCGTTGAACGATCGTACGGTCGAGGAATGTTGACTCCAAACGGGATTTTTATTCCGGTTGGTAATAAGATTATGCAATTTGGACTGGCCCATGACAACGAACGTCCGAAGGTGATGAGCGAGGCCAAAGTGGACTTGGGAACCGGCGCTCCGCTGGGAAACCTGTACAGTGACGGAGAAAAAATTTGGGTGCACGGAGCCAATCGGTTGTACGTCCTGGGAAAATCCTTGGAAGCAGGGGATGAGGGGTCAGATGACGCGGAATAATGGGCACATAAAAAACAAACGGATGGATTTTTGAATACGCTTTTGATGGGTAACAATTCGCTTCTTAAATGGATCGTCGGGCAGGACCCTGAACGGGCGGGAGCTCCGCGTATGGAGTGGACAAATTTGCCTGAATCATGGGGTGTTTTTGTACTTCTGGCTGTGATCTTCGCGTTGGTATTCGGCGTCTTCTGGATGTATCGACGAGAAATCGATACCTGTCCGATGCCTGTTAAATTGTTGATGGCTGGATTGCGATTGGGAACATTGCTGTTTTTATTGGCGCTGCTGTTGCGACCATCGATTTTTTATCAACAGGTCACGGAGATCAAGCCGACGATCGATTTACTTTTAGACTCCTCGCTTTCGTTTGCCCGTGGAGATCAATATCGTGACAAGGATCGTGTCCGCCGCTTGGCGACCGCCTCAGGGTTCGAAGCGTCCGGTATCGGGAACGGAGCGGTTAATCGTGCGGAGTTGGTCAATCAAGTGCTTGCTGATAAACAGTTGCTCCGAGAGATTCGGAACAAGGGATCATTGAAGGTTATTCATTTTTCCGACGGCACGAAAACGATTGCCGTCATTCCTTCGGTTTTTAAATCAGATACGGGACCGACTAATCAACCCACCGACGCATCCCAAGAAGGGGCGTCTGGTGAACAGCCTGTTAATGATCGTTTGATTCAGGATGAGATTCCAGAGTTACTGCCGGCCGGGTTGGGTACCGACATATGGCAGGCACTTCGCGAATCTCTTGATAAGGCCAGTCGACTTTCGGCTATCGTTTTGGTTAGTGATGGACAGCACAATGGCTCTGAGGACCCAGTTGAAATTGCGGCGAGGGCAGAATCGTTGGGTATTCCAATCTATGTGATTGGGGTGGGAGATCCGAACCCGCCGAGAAATCTATCTGTCAATGAAGTTTTTGTGCGTAGTAAGGCGTACCCGGATGAGCCGTTTGAAGTGGAGGCGATTTTACAAATTAATTCTCTGGAACAGGCTCAGGATGTGCCAGATCAGCTTACGGTCGATCTTGTTCAACAGCGAGTTAATGAGCGGACAGGCCTCTTCGAAGACTCACAAGTCATCCAATCTAAGGAGGTCAAGGTTCCGACCGCGGGTGGTCGCATCCGGGTTGATTTTAGCCACACACTCAGTGATCCGGGCCGTTACACGTATACGATTCAAGCTGAAGAGCTGGTGAATGAAACACAAACGGATGACAACCGCTTGGAATCAAGTGAGCTGATGGTGGTGGATGAACAGGTCAAAGTCTTGTTAATCTCCGGATTGCCGTCTTGGGATTATCAGCAGGTGCAACGTTTGCTGCAAAGAGACCAGACGATCTCCTTAAGTTGTTGGTTGCAGTCGATGGATGAGACGCGGCCTCAAGAGGGAAATGAGCCGATCACTCGTTTACCACGAACGATTGAGGAATTAGGGAAATACAACATTGTAATGCTGATGGATCCGAACCCTCAAGAATTCGATGCGGAGTGGATAGAGACACTCAAGACATTTAGTAAAAATAAAGCGGGTGGTGTTTTTTACATGGCCGGACCTCAGTTTACCGGTGAGTTTGTTTCATTGAATCGCTTGAACGGAATTCGCGAGATTTTACCTGTCCGATTTGGTGATTCGGAATCGATAGCCACGACACAGGCGTTGGCGACCGCAACGGATAATCGGCCCGGTAAGATGCTCATGGTGAGTCACAACATGGATCATCCTGTTTTGAGTTTTCACGCGGATCCCGCAGAAACGCAGCGTAGTTGGGCCCAAATGCCCGGGATTTATTGGAGCTTCCCCGCTCTAGCACCCAAGCCAACCTCTCGGGTGTTAATGGAGCATGGAGAAAAGACGAGTGTAGAAGGGAACCAGCCCTTAATGGTGGCGGGGCGGTACGGCGCCGGGACCGTTTTGTACATGGGATTTCAGGGGACTTGGCGTTGGAGGCCATTGGGCTTGCAAGCGCAGTTTTTTGATCGATTTTGGATTCAGGTGACCCGCTTCCTAGTGGAAAATCGATCATTACAAGGTTCTCGTCGAGGCTTTATTGACAGCGAACAAACCGAATATGAGTTAGGGCAGCGAGTTTTGTTGGTGGGGCGAGTCTTGGATAGTCAATTTCGGCCTTCGACTGCACCAGCGATCGAGGCTTTGGTTCGCGATGCGGACGGCCGATCCCAGACCGTTGAAATGCAGCTGTTACCCCAACAAGAGGGGAGGTATGAAGGTACCTTTATTGCGCAACGTACCGGTAATTTCGAAGCAACGATTGACCTAGGAGCAGTTGATTCCGAAGAGAAACTGATTGATCCCATCTCTTTTCGAGTGGTCCCTCCAAGCGCCGAGGCGAGTTCTTATTGGTTAAATGAACAATTATTGAAGGATATCGCTGAAACTTCCGGCGGTAAGTACATCGAATTGGAACAGGTTAATGAATTACCCGAAGCACTCCCTCGATTAGTGACGCGGGCCGAATTCAATAGTCCTCCGGAACCAATATGGGACGTTAACCCATACTTGCGTTTCATGTTCTTTTTATTCCCGGTCGTTTTATTGACTTTCGAATGGGCATTGCGCAAATGGTATAAACTCTTGTAGTTCCGTTTGAATGTCTCCAAATGATTGTTCAGGTTAATTGAAGTTAATCCAGTGAAAGAAAGTGGTCGCTTTTTGCGATTTGATCGATGAGTTCTACGACGCCTAAATCCTTGCCCCGAGAAATCTCAGCTCGGTTGAGCCAGTTGCGCAGTCAATTGACCCGTTGGCTGTTGGTTGACGGAATCAGCCATTGGGTGGCGGTGATCCTGTGCGTGCTCGTAGTTGATATGGGATTGGACCGATTGTTTAAAATGGATTTTGCGCAGCGGTTGATCATGTTGGGCGTGATGGTTGCGTTTGCGTCGGTTTACTTGGTTTACCGAGTCATCCGGCCACTTTCAAATCGTCCAGGTGATGACGCTTTGTTGTATGAAGTGGAGGCAAAGAACCTAACGTTAAAAGAAAGTTTGTTGACCGGTGCTCAGCTCGCTCGCCAAGATGATTTAGAATCGCTCGGAGCCTCTCGTGCATTGGCCGATGCGACCATTCAGCATAGTATTGCGAAAGCAGCGGAAATCGATTTCGCCACGACATTGAACCAGACTCGTTATCGGAACAATCTGGTGTTGCTCTGTGTTGGCGGTTTATTGGTCGCGTTCATGGCCATTACCGTGAATCAAAATGGGTTTATGAAGACTTGGTTTCATCGCAACATTTTGCTGCTCGAGGATCAATGGCCCCAAGCGACCTATCTTGAGATTGTGGGTGCCCAGAATGGTGAATTGGTCTTACCCCGGGGCGTCGATCATCGGCAGTTAGTTCAGGTAACCGATGAGAGCCAATTATTCGACGTGAATGTTTCTTTGGAAATCGACGGTCCAAGTGGGACAACCGTTCACCCAATGAAGCCGACGGGTCGCCAGGACGGACGTGAACATCTGTACGTGTTGCACAATGTGGCAACAGAGTTTCGGATGCGGGCTTCCGGCGGAGACGACGTTACAGAGTGGGTCAGCGTTCGATTGGTCGAACCACCGAGCGTGACACAATTAGAGTTGCAGGCCGTTTTTCCGAGTTATACAGGTTTGGCTCCCGAATCGTTACCTGGCGCCGGACCGCATGCGGTTTTAACCGGCAGTCAGCTTGATGTTGGGGCACGTTTAAACAAACCGGTCAGCGAGGCTGTATTGCGACTTGGTGAGAGGCGATTTGAAATGAAACCTGTCGGTGATCCTAACATTGCAACGCAATATGAAATACGGCTTCCCGCAAATGGTGAATCGCTGTCAGGGGGACAGTACGAGTTTGCCTTGACCGATCAATCTGGCTTGGCATCGATGCGAACATCTAAATTCACTATAAAAACTCGGGAAGATGGCCCCCCTAAAGTGCGTTCCAAGCTGCTTGGAATCAGCGGTTTGGTGGTGCCTCGCGCTCAGGTTCCGGTTTCGTTTAGTGCCGAGGATGAATTTGGTCTCGAAGAGATCGGTTTAGATTGTCATTGGAAAAATTCTGATGAGGACGCCGTTCGGAATGAAACGCAATCCTTTGGTAAGGTCATTTTGCAATTGAAGGAATCGGAAACAACCGTGCGTTCAATCGATGACGTGGAAGTTCTTGATTTGGCACCGCTTCAGTTGACGCCGGGAGCAAGCTTTATGTTGTCAGTGGTGGCACGCGATAATCGACCGCCGAACGCAAATGTATCCCGGTCGAACGAGTTTTTACTTAGAATTGTGACAGAGCAGGAACTTCGTGACGACATGTTGCGTCGTGAGATAGAACAGCGCAAAGCTTTCGAGCAGGCGTACGACGCACAAATGGAGTTGGCTGCTGCGTTGCGAGGTGTGGCTGCCATGAAACCAAATGGTCAAACGCCCGAGCAGTTTAAAGCGAGTCGCGAGGAGCGTTTAATTACCATCGGAAGAGAGCAAAAAGCAGTGGGCACAAGCGTTGATGCCGTAGCCAAACGATTTGAAGAGTTTTTAGTCGAGGCAAAAAACAATCGTCTTGACGAAGACGAGCAGGCGCTGGCTGGCGGGCAAACGATTGAGCAAAGGTTTGATGTCGGAATCATTCAGCCCATTCGGCGCATGGATGCCGACCTGATTGCTTTGGCCTCTCGAAATCTAGACAACTGCCGTCGCTTGATTGACCAGGAGCAACAATGGGTGTCTGCGGTGTACGAGACGGGCGAAATACAAGCCCAGATTATGGTGGAGATGAAACGGATTCTCGACGCTATGGTGGACTCTGAGAATTTTCAGGAGGTCGTGAATAAGCTACTCGAGATCAAAAGGAGTGAATTGCAGATTAAATCAGAGATGGATAAACGTGAAAGATTAGAAGATGATATTTTTGATGATGATAAATAATGTTTCCAGTTTGAATGGAATTACTCATGACGCATAGCAGTATGATCCAATGCATTCGGTTGGCCCTTTTTGCCTCGCTGCTGATCGTTTGCGCGTGTAATGTCAGCAAGGCTCAGGAGGTTGCAGTTGCGAGTAATGCCGATGATCTCAAGTCTGAGTTGGGAGAAAAGCAAAGACTGGTCGAGCAAAAGATGGTCGATCTCGAGAATATGTTCACCGTCATTGCAGCCAAATTACAGGATAAAGAACCGGAGCGAGCGAATCAGTTAGTAGTCGCTTATCAGCAGGCCAAGGAGTCCTTGATCGCGAAGCGAATGGCAGAGGCGAGTCGACATCTCGACCGGAACGAATTCCAGCAAGCTGCTGCAAAAATTGATGAGGTGATTCAGAAACTGGATGATCTGGTGCGATTGTTGATGAATGACAAGGCTCCCAAATTGACCAAAGAGCAAGAAATTGACATGTTGGAGAATTGGAAGAAGTCGATCCAGCAGATGCAGCAAAGTCAAAATCAACAGCGACGAGAGTCCGAGAAAGTTGCCAATAAAGATGAGGCACTTAAGCAGCTAGACCAACAGATCAAGCAAGTTGAAGATTTGATTGGTAAACAAGAGGACTTGATTGAGCAAACTGGAAAAAATAATGAAGCGGGAATCCGCGCGTTAGATAGGATTGCTGATCAACAATTTGAAGTACGGCAAAAAACGGAAGAGTTGGCGGCGGAGATTGTTGCGGGAGACGAGCAGCCGGTTTCTTCGAGCGAGGGCGAATCCAAACCGGGCGAATCCAAACCGGGCGAATCCAAACCGGGCGAATCCAAACCGGGCGAATCCAAACCGGGCGAATCCAAACCGGGC
>JAKVBF010000010.1:25481-36519 GCA_022447555.1 Mariniblastus sp.
GCGAATCCAAACCTGGCGAATCCAAACCAGGCGAATCCAAACCAGGGGGGGGAAATCAGGTGCCTCAGCCTGGCCAACAATCCTTAGAAAAATCAGCTGAACACCAACGACAAGCTGAAGAAAAATTGGGCAGCGGTAAACCAGTTCAGGCGAAACAACAAGAGGAACAGGCTTTGGCAGAATTACAACAGGCCAAACGAGAGCTGGCAAAAGAGCGCCGAAGGCTCGCGTCTTTACCCCCCGAGGCTTTTGAGGAAATGGCGAGAAAGCAACGGCGAACCCGGGATAAGGCGATGGAGGTCGTGGAACAGATGAAACAGGCTCCCAAGGCTCAATCCGACGAGGGTGATCCAAATCAGGGGCAGCAAACATCCCAACCGGGCCAAAAGAAAATAGAGGAAGCGGGTGGCTCGATGAATAAGGCGGGTGACGAATTGGATCAGATGGATGCCGATCAAGCCAAGCAAGATCAAAAAGTAGCGGAGCGAAGACTTGATGAGGCGGTGGACGAAATTGAGGAGCGATTGGAGCAACTTAGGGACGAGACTCGCGAGGAGAAATTGAAAGCACTGGAAGCTCGGTTCCGTGAAATGCTGGAGCGACAAGAAGTCGTTAGTGTGATGACGACTGAGTTGAACGATAAGAAAATCAATCTGGGCGAGCTTCGAAGGAGAGATCACTTAACCATGATTGGTTTGGCAGCTGAGGAATCTGAGATTAGTGAGTTGGGTCAGCAGGCTTATGATTTATTGCTCGAAGATGGGACCAGCGATGTGTTTCCTGAGATTGTCCAAGATCTTCGGGTAGAACTTCAGCGAGTCTCTTTATTGTTGGAAGAGGAACAGACCCATCAGCTCACACAACTCATACAAAAAGACATTGAGTCGGTTTTGCTTGACTTATTGGACGCGCTGAAGGAATCAAAGCAAAAGCAGGACGGCGGTGGCGGCGGCGGTGGCGGTGGCGGTGGCGGTGGAAAACAACCGTTGCTCAAGCTATCCGCAGAACTTAAAATATTACGAGCGTCTCAGCGACGCATAAACCGGCGCACCAAACAGGTGGATGGTATAGGGACCAATGAGGTGGCGGCCGAGATGCAAAGTAAATTAGCTAAGGAAATACAGAATTTGGCTAACCAGCAGCGCAAACTGTTGGAGATGACCGAGCAAATCATGGATAAGATGAACGAACAGAAGTGAGCGTTGCCTTGCAGTTAGTTTTGATCAGAGGTTGATACATGAAACGGCTAAGACGGACCAGACAGCTTGCCCTCAGCGCGGTAATTGCCATCGGTTTGGTATTCCCAATCGGTTTGTCGGGTTGGATGGCCCAAGCGGACGATGTCGTCGATTCATTCTTGGCACATGTCGCTAAGATGCAGACGCTGAATGATTCCCAACAAGCAAACGTTACAGCAACCGTTCGGCAGTTTGCGGAAGATTCTCGCGAGGATGCGATGACCGAAGGCTTGATTTTACTGTATCCTGAATATGCCGATGCGGTAATGGCATCCGATGACGATAACGTCCAGCAAAGCCTTGCGCTTTTAGAACCGTTGGCAACCTCGACCGACCCTTTTTTGGCAGCTGATGCGTCTTTCTATTTGGCCCGTGCGTTAATGAACGCGGAAGAATATGAGAAAGCGTTACCCTGGTTAAAACGATTGAACGGGGAACTTGCCGATCAATCAGTGTACGAGGGCAGCGCTCATTTTTTTACGGGGGTCGCACAATCCGGTTTGCTCAACAACGAGCAAGCGGTTGCGGCCTTTATGGAGTTTCTAGAGAATTATCCAGATTCTCCCGAGCGATTGCGTGTGAGCGCTTGGCGACAGGTGCAAGAATTGCAAAAGGTCAAACAGGGGGAGTTAACAGATATCTACCAAAGAATGGATTTCTCGCGTCGCCGGTTAGATTTGGATGAGCCCGATGAGGTGACGCAGGAACAGCAAGACAAGATAATTGAGATGCTCGCCAAACTGATCAAAGAACAGGAAAAGAAGGAAGTCAGCAATAGCAAGAGTAACAGTAAAAATACAAAACAACAGCAACAACAACAGCAACAACAGCAACAACAACAAGCGTCCAAGCCCAAGCCCAACAAGAGCCAGAAGGGTGGCTCCAGTAGTAATGCCAATGGTAAAGTGGTGCAAAAGTCTTACGATGGTAGCCCGGCCAGTCCATGGAGCCGATTACGAGATCGCAGTCGTGACCCGGCTAACAATGCCATTAAAGAAAAATTGCCCGCTCGGTACCGAGATATTGTTGAACGTTATTACGAAGCGGCAAATGGTAACGACAAGTAACGATTACGAAATCCGTTCAACGGCGTTTCGCACACCTGCGTGGCGTCGTTTTTTCGTGGGGTAGCTTTTACAGGTGACTTATCCCAATGGTTAACTCTTTCAATTTCTGTTGGCGTGGTGCCGGCCCCAAGGTGCTGGTGTTGTTCACGTTGCTGCCGGTCATCGTGCTTCCCTGCGCTGCGCAGCAGCTGGGAGAGGTGACCATGGAGATGATCAGTGGCGCGACGCTTGCAGGGACGATTGAAAAAATTGAACCCACAGGTTTAGTGGTGGGTAAAGGGATACCGCTTGATTGCCAACTCGATCAGATAGCGTCCATTAAGACCCGGCACGTGGAAAATCCTCGTGGTACTTCCAAAGTCCAGATAAGGTTGATTGGCGGTGGTGTGATTCATGCGGACCGATTGGAGATTGCTGATGACGAAATTCAGATAGCGTTCATGGACCGAAAAGCAGATGTTGCGTTGGACGTGGTTCAGGCAGTGGTTTGGCGAATGACTGATAAAACGGATGATCAGGTCAGAGCGCGTTCGTCGGAGGTGGATAAAGTGGTTGTAAAGACCGCCTCGGGCGAACGGTTGGTCGAAGGGGTTTTGGAAGGCGTCGATGAGACCCACGTAAAGATCAAATATCGTGGCGAATCTCGAAAAATAGCCAAATCCAAGGTTAATGCGCTAATTTTGGCTGACCTGCAGATGCCGGTACCTGAAGGTGTGATGGCCGCAGTGACAACAAAGCAGAGATGGATTGTTGTTGGTGCGATCCAAAATCTGGACGACGGATTTCTCCACTTGGCTCCCGTAGCTGGTCGGCCGATTTCGATTCAAGTTGATGATATTGTATCGGTCAAGATTCAGTCGGATCGCGTGGTTTATCTGTCTGATTTAGAACCCTTAGAGGTCCAGCAGAAACCAGTTTTTAGTGTGCCTCGTTCCTGGCGTCGGGATAAAAGCATTGAAGGTAATCCTTTAACGCTCAAAGATCCAGCATCGGGTGAAGTTGTGGTGTATTCCAAGGGTCTTGGGACACAATCCTTCACGGCGTTGACGTTCGAAAATAAAGATGGTTTTGATCTGTTTCACGCGACCATTGGGATTGATTCCGAAACCCGCGGAAATGGAGATTGCGAGATGGAGATCCGGGGAGATGGGATTCAGTTGTGGAGTCGGCGAGTGAGGGGGGCTGATAAGCCGGCCACAATTTCGATTGACATCACTGGAATGAAACAGATTGTCTTGCGGGTAAATGTGGGTGAACAATTTGATTTAGCGGACCACGCTAATTGGTGCGAGGCTCGCTTTTTGAAAAGTAAGTAATTTAAATCGATCCATGAGAAAAGCTCGTCATCTAGGCAAACACGTCACCGTTCGGCTGACGTCTGCTTGAGGTGGTTGGCACGGAATGAACGCAAAATGATTGTGAATCGAATGCAGGTTTTACCCCAAGTCGGTAAATGTTTTCCGTCGACCTTGGCTTTTAGTTGGTTCGTTTTGGCGGCGTTTGCTGCACAGGGCCAGCAAGCGGTGCAAGAGATTGTTCCCGCTCCGATCGTTTCTTACGAAGAAATGGAATTGATTCTTGCTGCTGAGCAGAAGCGGATTGCAGTGATCGACAAGGTTGTCGGTACAGTGGTCGCCGTCTATGGTGAAAGCCGTCAAGGTGGTGGTTCTGGGGTGATTATTGATTCATCAGGAATTGCACTAACCAATCATCACGTAATCATGGGCGCGGGCGTAAGTGGTTGGGCCGGTTTAGCAGATGGTCAGTTGTATCACTGGAAATTGATTGGAACGGACCCGGGAGGTGATGTAGCAATCATTCAGTTAGAAGGTCAGACGAAATTTCCGTTCGCGTCACTTGGTGACTCGGATCAGGTCCAAGTCGGTGATTGGGCTTTGGCGATGGGCAATCCATTCCTTTTGTCGGAGAATCAAAAACCAACAGTCACCCTGGGCATTGTGAGTGGCGTGAAGCGGTATCAACCCGGCGCTGGAAAAAATCAACTGATCTATGGCAACTGCATCCAGGTAGATAGCTCCATCAATCCGGGAAATTCGGGCGGACCGCTGTTTAATATGAAAGGTCAGGTGATCGGGATCAATGGGCGAGGTAGTTTTCAAGACAGGGGGCGAGTTAATGTTGGTTTAGGTTATGCCATTTCGGCGAATCAGATAAAGAATTTTATTCCTGAGTTGTTGGCCACGAAGTTAGTCGAGCATGGAACACTGGATGCAAACTTTACGGATCGAGAGGGGAGAGTGATTTGCGAAAATCTTTACCAAAATACGCCGCTGTATGAAGCTGGAATGCGGCCAGGTGATGAATTGGTCAGTTTTGAAGGGGTAGCGATTGAAACGGCAAACCAATTTACCAACTTACTCTGCACCTTGCCGGAAGATTGGCCTGCACGACTGACCTTTCGTGATGCTCAAGGGCAGCTACAGACCTTTCATACTCGACTATTTGGTTTGCCCTACGTCAAGCCTCAGGGGCGCTCGGCGAGTCGGCCTTCGGAGGCTCCGTCTCCAGAGGAGGAACAGCAAAGAAAGCAGCAGGAAGCCATGTTTCACCTGCTGGCGGCCACCCCAGGTACGATCCGTGATGAAGATATCAATCGCGCGTATGTGTCGGATTTGTTGAAACGTTGGCAGGGGGCGTCTTCTTCAAAAGAAGGGCAGGACTTCGCCGCGCTGCGGGTTGTGGCTGAAATCCTCGAGGCAGGAGGAGAGCATGTTGGCCGGCAGCAGATATGGTTTGCGGCTGATTTTAGAAAATTTCGAATTGAACAAAGCTTGCAAGGCGAACAGCAAACCTTAATGTTTGATGGTCGCGATTTTTATCAGGTGTTGCCGGGAGGGGAAGAGCGATTGTCGGTAAACCAAGCCAGTCGCAATCCAATGATCCTATCAGCCATGGGGATTGCATCAGCCAACTCGATTGATATAGCTCGCCCCTTTTTTTCAGCTGCAACAACTCGGCTTGATGGAGCAGATTCTTCGCAGCGGCGGAACGCTTACCGTTTTCGGGCGTCCCTCGACTTGGAGGGGGACTTTTTCTTTTGGCTGAGTATGTATGACTTGCGGGGAAAGCCAAATGTTGAATTGCTCAAATTATCGGCGGATAAAAATTGCGAGATTGAGACCGGAGGTGTCATTTTTTCCCGTTGGACAAAGGAAAACGGGGTGAGAATTCCTAGCCAGCGAACGTGGGTTCGCAACCTTGCTGAATCGCCCGTTTTAGAATTCCAAACCCGGGAAGTCGAAGAGGTGTTGGAAGAGATACCCACGGGTTTTTGGGGCACAAGTTTTGAAATGGATCAGCGATGATTAGCCAATGCATCAATGGAAGATCTCGAATTTTCTTTTCTTTGCTCTTAACCTTGTGTGTCTGGGGGATACTCGGGTTTGCCGATCGACCGGCAGGCCAGATTCAGGCTCAAGTCAATAATCTTGTTTCAGACGCATTTGATTACGCGAACCCAAGGATGGTGAAAGTTTACGGTGCTTCGGCCGGTCGCGTTGAAGGCTATGCAACTGGTTTTTTGGTATCGGCTGATGGCTTGGTTCTCACGACGCAAGGAGTTTTCTTGGATGGAAATCAAGTTCGCGTTTTGACTTCCGATGGAACCGAGCACCGGGCCAGCGTGATTCGGCGGGACCGTGAACGACAATTGGCTTTGTTGAAAATTAATGTTCTGGATGCTACTTACTTTTCTTTGGATGATGAAGATCTGGGTGAAAAAGGGGATTGGATCATTGCGATTTCGAACGCTTTCAAGGTAGCTGACAAGGAAGAGCCGCTTTCTGCGACCCTAGGTGTGATTTCTTTGCGAACTACCATGGAAGCGCGTTTGAATCGCCGAGATGTCGCGTATAAAGGGAAGTTGATTTTGATCGATCCGATCACAAGCAACCCAGGGGCTGCCGGAGGAGTGATTGTGACGCTTCAAGGAAAACTGGTGGGAATGATTGGCAAAATCATCAATAGTTCCGACACGAATACGCGGCTCAATTACGCGGTGCCCACCTCTCTCCTAAAACGTTTTGTGTTGAACGAATCGGTTCCGAAGATCTCTAAGGTGGAGGATCTGCCAGAAGTTGAGCTCGGGATTCGAGTGTTCGCCCATGGAGGTAGAACCGGCCCAGCTTACATTGATCGCATTCGGCGTGGAACACCGGCCTATCGGGCCCGCTTAAAACCGGATGACCTGATCATCTCAATCGGCGGTGAAAAAATAGGTAGTGTCAAAGAGTACGAACGGGCGTTGCGAAACTTAGTGGTGGGGCAGGAGGTGATCATTGTCGTGAAACGCGGGGTCGAACTTATTCGTCAACCGATAACACCAATGGAAAAAAAGTGATGAATCTTATGAGTTCGTTTGGTTGGATTTGCTTTGGTTTAATAACCGGGTTGCTGTGCGCTCAGAGTTCAGACTCGGGTGAGGGTCCCGCTGAGGATTCATTACGGACCATGATGCTGACCTCCAAAGCTGTTCGGGCCGCCGTGGAGTCTTTTCAACCCAGCCTAGTAACGATTGAGTCGTTTGGTGGTATGAGCGCTGTACAAGGGCGAATCGGTGGCATTCGAAAGCAGGGGGAAGGTAATACGACCGGAGTCATTGTTTCGCCGGATGGTCATATTGTGACCAGCACATTCAATTTCATTCAGCGACCTCCGGTCATTACGGTGATCACCCATGACGGCGTTCGGCATGTTGCCGAATTGTTGGGTCGCGATGACACTCGCAAGATCTGCATGCTGAAAATTAATGCAGGCCGAATGTTTAGGCCGCCGCCTATGATCGCAACGGAGCAAGTGACAGTGGGGCAATGGGCGATTTCAATCGGTGTCGGCTACGGAGATGTGAATCCAGCGGCTTCGGTAGGAATCATCAGCGCCAAAGACCGGGTGGGAGGTCGAGCCATTCAGACAGATGCTAATATCAGCCCCGCCAATTATGGCGGTCCGTTACTCGATATAAAGGGGCGAATGTTAGGCATTTGCGTCCCCATGAATCCTCAGTCACAGGCAATTGGCGCCGGGGTCGAGTGGTACGATTCCGGAATCGGATTTGCGATCCCGTTGGCCGGGTCCGAGGAACTCCTGAAACGACTCCAGCAAGGCGAGCAGATTGCTCCAGCATTCTTAGGGGTGCGAGCCATGCAAAATCCCAATGGCAAAGGGGTGTGGATCGAACAGGTCGTGCCGGGCTCGCCTGCGGATGAGTCGGGAATCTCAAAGAAGGATGTGATCATTCAAATCAATCAGGAAAAGATTCAGGACATGATGCAGCTTAAAAAGGTCTTGAACCGTTTTGAGGCCGGAACAAGGATCGATATGACGTTCACTTCTGGGGAAACGGGGCAGTCCAAGAAGATCCAACTGAAACTAGGTCGGGTGCCGACTCCTGAAGGGGAGACGAAACCGCTTGAAGTTCCTAAGATCCGTTAGTCGCGAAGAGTTATTTTGGCTGAGACAGACGGATCATCATTTATTTTACAACGACGGCAGTGTCTTAGATTGATTTCGCCTTCGCGTCCCAATTTTGCGTTAATCAGATTTCATTAGTCCCAGGTCAGCCCTTGAGGTAGCTTATTGAGGTTTTTGCACCCCTCTGGTGTGACGACCACCATATCTTCGATTCGAATACCGCCAATCGCTTTGCTGTAGACACCGGGTTCAATCGTTAACGCATCTCCCACAACCAATGCTGGGCCTTTGAAATCCAACAGTGGTGGTTCGTGAACATCCAAACCGATTCCGTGCCCGGTACCATGGACCATGGCACAGTATTCGTCAGACATCGATTCATCCGGAATACCAATCTCAAAACCATGGTCTCGTATCGTACCGATCACCGCTTTGTGGACATCTTCACCCGTAACCCCGGGTGCGACCGCTGCTTCACCAGCCTGTTTTGCAGCGTAGACAGCGGTGTGCATTTTTTGTAGCTGGTCCGAGACGGGACCGTTAACGACCGTTCGGGTACAGTCACCGTTATACAGCGTCGTACGATTTTGTGGGAAAATATCGACGATGACAGGGTCCCCGGTTCTCAAGACTCCGGAACCGATATCGTGACAATCGGCTCCCACCGATCCGCCGGCCACAATGCTAGGTACATTGGAATACCCCAATTCTAAAAGCCGAATGTCAATCGCATTCCGAACGCGTTCACTGGTCAGCGGGGCGCCCTCATGGACCAACGATCCATCTTCGGCGACTTCGGCCCGACCAATTAGCCGACAAGCCATCTCCATTGCGTTTTCAGTTGCCGCTTGCGCCTGTCCAAGCCAATCAATCTCTTGCGAGTCTTTAGAGCGACGAGCGGTCACTCCCATGTCAGTATCGCATTGCACCTCGATTCCACGACCCCTAATGATTTCTGCAAAGATCAAAGGGAGTGTTCGATCGCCCGTAACGGTTTGAATCCCGTGTCGGACCAAGCATTCGGCAGCCGCTTGCGCGGTGGCTGTTTCACGATCACCTGACAGACCTTCATGGGGGGCAAAGTTGGCGGGACAAGCAATTTCATCGACTTGCGCGTGCTTTTTTGCACGGTGCATTTCAATATCTCGTAGAATGAATATCGATTTCGCGTCGTCCCCATTGGTGATCGATATCAACGCGACAGGGTCACCAACATTAAATCGTAGCGTTCGGTAAAGTGCGGAATTGGTGGCGGGAATGCCCGCCATAATGGTTGCGTTGGGTTGGGTCATTAATGCGCTCGCGGATGAATTTTTTTTAATTATCGGTTATTCCCGACAAACCTCAACCAGCAAAAAGAAACTATCGTGACATTAGGTAGCCACAGATAAAACCGATGAGAACGCCCAAGGCAAGAGACGATACGGTGATCAGGAACAGCAGTTGAATCGATACTCGAGGGCCGTCTTTCGGTAACCGTGGCGCCTGCATGTACTGTCCACTAATGGTCCCCTGCGGGAGAGCGGGAGATAATTCGGAGGTGTTGGAAAAGGAACCGGTCTCCCCGGCCATATCGTACTCACCATCCGGGCTAGGCCCCACGTTCGAGCCGCTCAATTCACTCATCGCCATTTCAGCGACGTCGTTAGGGTCTGTGTCCTGATTATCCGCGACGGGAGCTGGCATCCAACGAGAGCGTTCCATGTCCTCACTCAGCAATGGGCTGTCGTCACTGGCCCAAGGTGCGAGGCGTTCAGCGACTTCAGCGGCCGTTTGAATCCGCTCTGCCGGATCTTTTTCCATCATGTCTCCAATCAGATCAACAAACTCGTCGCTGACCTCTTCATTGAAGCGTCTAGGATGCCATGGCGTTTCCTCAAGATGACGCCTAGCTTTACTTTTGGGTGTCCCTCCGGGGAAAGGGACTTTTCCAGTGATGGCGTAATACAGTGTGCAGCCAAGCGAATAAATATCGCTAACGATCGTCACGTCCAACGGAGTCTTGATTTGCTCTGGTGACAAGTAGTCTGCGGTGCCGACGATCTTTCCAACCCGCGGGTCGTTGGGATCGTTGAGGTAGAACGCAAGACCCAAGTCAGATAGTTTGGCCACACCATCAGCTGTCACGAGTATATTTCCCGGTTTGATATCCCGATGAATCAGATTTCGCAGATGGGCGTGGTGGAGACCTTCAGCTGATTGTTTGACGATGTTAGCAGCTTGTTGAACAGACAACTTACCTTTAGTTCTGACCAAGCGACGCAAATCGGTACCCGGAACATACTCTACGACAAGGTAATGGACATTGCCGTCTTCGCCGGCATCATAGGCCCGAACTAGGTTAGGATGATCGAGTTTCGCTTGAGCTCTGATTTCCCGTCGAAAATTGGCGATCGCGTCAGGTGTTGTCTTGTGTAACGGGAGCACCTTGACGGCCGAGTCTCGCCCCAGCATCTCGTGGGTCCCCTTGAAAACCTGCCCCATTCCACCTTGGCCAATCCAGCCGGTAATGATGTAAGGGCCTAAATTCAATTTGGTTCGACCGGTCATCAATTGATCTGCCTGATACGCGGTCAGGACTTTCATTTTGATCAACTGGGTTGCCAGTTTTTTATCGGTAAACTGGGTCGCCGTTTTACCATGAGCATCCGGGTGACTGACTTGCATGGCGGCAAGGCGCAGGTGTTCCTCAGTCACCAAGCCACTGGTGATCGCGGATTCACGGAAACTAGGACGTTCTGAGCTCATTGACCCGTTGAGAATCGAGTTGGGATGTCAGAAATTGGTACACAGGGACTTACTACATTGTCCCAACGATTAAAAGTGTATCCCGGAAATTAGGTTGGTTTTGAATGTGTTAGTCCAAAAAAAATATTTTCACCCAAAAATTTAGTTGGATAAATCACCAAACCCTCCCAAATCCCACCATTGTCCCGGAGCCGCCTCGAATGCCATCTCTTTTTTCAACGTTGGGTGATTGATGACTAATCGCCTACTGTGAAGGGCGATCCCCCGCCGAAACGGAATGTGGCTTCCATATTTTCGATCCCCAATAATAGGGCAGCCGATGGTTTCAAACTGCACTCGGATTTGGTGTTTGCGCCCGGTTTCTAGTTGGACTTGGACCAGACACTGATCCCCTTTGGTTCCTAGGGTCTTATATTCCAGTCGGGCTTGTTTCGCCTGCTCAAATTGAGCGTGATTTTGATCGACCACGATCATCCGTCGTTTCGCGTCATTTTTTACTAACCAGTTCTGCATGTACATTTGAGGTGCTGGCAGGCAGTTGGGGACAATGGCCCA
>JAKVBF010000010.1:36619-44826 GCA_022447555.1 Mariniblastus sp.
CGTTTCGCGTCATTTTTTACTAACCAGTTCTGCATGTGCATTTGAGGTGCTGGCAGGCAGTTGGGGACAATGGCCCAATAGACTTTCTCTACCGTCGCATTGCGAAATTGCTCATTTAACCTAGCAGCAGCTTTAGAAGTTCTTGCCAAAACCACCACCCCTGAAACAAAAGAGTCGAGTCTGCTGACAACCCCTAAGTAGACATTACCAGGTTTGTTATGTTTTTGTTTGATGTAATCTTTGGCTTGCGTCACCAAACTGGTTTCACCGGTTGACACGCCCATTGTCGCCAACAAAGCTGGTTTGTTGACGACCAACAGGTGGTTATCTTCGTAAATGACTTGGAAGGGATTTGCCATTCCCTTTTTTAGCAGGCAACCGTGAGAACAATAAGATGGGACAACCATTAATCCTGGCGAGTCAGTCGCCACGCCGGCAGGAGTTATTGCGTGAAGCGGGTTATTTATTTGAGATTTTCCCTGCGGATCCGTCAGTAGAAGAGGGTGTTTGCTCTTCATGTTCACCGGCGGAATATGTGGTGCAAGCAGCCTATAGCAAGGCTCGCTCAGTGGCGATGCAGTTGGATGCGGGGATTATTCTGGCAGCCGATACGATTGCTGAGTGCGGTGGACAAAAATTGGGTAAACCAGCGGATCGAGAGCAGGCCGCTATGATGTTGCGGCTGATGGCTGGGCGTCGACATCGGGTGCTTACTGGGGTGACCTTGTGGCACCGACCATCGGATCAGAAATGCTGCCATGTCGAGCAAACGCTCCTCGAAATGGATCCTATCGATGATGAGATGCTGGCCGACTATCTTGAGTCGGAAGCCTGGGTCGATAAGGCGGGAGCCTTTGGATATCAGGATGGATTAGATTGGGTTCATCTCGTTGAGGGAAGTGAAACCAATGTGGTGGGCCTCCCAATGGAGCGCCTTGAGGGATGGTTGACGGAAATGACGGATTCTCTTAAATAATCGGCACGGCTGCGGGGCGAGTCATGATCGATGATGTGAAGGTAAAGGGACTTGGTTCAGTCCGCTTCAATATCAAGGTGTTGTGCTTTGGGAACCTTGGCTTGGATCTTACGTTCAATATTATCGATTTCCTCAGCCAGCAGTTCGACCACGTCATCCGCGTACTCTTTTGCGAAACGATGAAATTCCTCCCGTGAATCAACGTGGTCGTAAGCTTGATCAATTTGCGGTTTGAGTTTTTCCGCAAGTGCCTCTCCGTCAAATCTCACGTCTGCTTTGATCCGGTAAGTTTCCGTATCGAGCACGCGAGTTTTCAAGTCCACAATTTCTTCTACGGCTGGATTTTGCTCGATGATCCGTTTGACTTGACGTCGAATGTTAAGTGGAATCGAAACACCGATCAAGAGTTGGCTGTTTCTCCAGATCAACCAAATCGCGATGGCCCCCAAGAGGCAGCCAATCAATATCGATCCGATTGCATCCCAGTAATTGCTGCCCGTCCACTCGGCGAGCAGGATAGCGACGGCTGCGATCACGCAGCCCAGACAGGCAGCGCTGTCCTCAAGTACCACTGCTACAGTTGCCGGATCGGCCTCTTTTCGCAGGTAGCGAAAAAACGCTTGCCCGCCTGCTTGTTTTTGAACCGCTCGGATTGCGACCAGTAAGACATAGGCTTCGAGGCTCAACGAAAATAACAAGACGCCGAGGGCCCAACCTAATTCTTGTAGTTCGTGAGGCTGGATTAATGACTGGATGCCATGGTAGATCGTGACCCCGCATCCTAGGAAAAAAATACCCACGGCTGAGATAAGGGCCCAAACATATCTTTCTGCCCGGTAACCGTATTGAAATTCAGGATCGGGTACCCGATCGGAACGGATGATTCCTACAAGCAGAAGTATTTGATTCAAAAGATCTGCCATCGTGTGAATGGCTTCAGAAAGCATTGCACCCGAACCGGTGAACAGAAACGCAATAAACTTAGCTACCATGACCATGCAATTGCCGATGATGGCAGCGATGACGGCGCGCGTTGAACCTTGAGTTGCCATGATCGATCAGATTTGGGAAGGAAGGGTTTACGAGGAGTAGCAAGTCAAACGCAGATTTTACAAAATCTGCCGATGATGTTCGAGCAGTCACTTCGAAATGAAACCGAGAGTCTTAGTCACCGACGTCATTGTACATTCCCGTGCTCGGGAGGAAACGTCGACTTGGATAAAGTCCCGTATCAGACTTGGCAACAGCGAGTTGCCTTTGATGGTGGCAGCGGATCGGTCGCTAGTCGGAACGAATTGATGGAACGACTTGAAAAATCAAATGCGGGCCGGGAACGGAGTCAGTCGCGTTTGGATTGACCGGCGGATAGAAAACGTTTTATTGATTTGTTTTTTAGATGACGATCGTGTTTCACGGCAAGTGCCTTGGTTGATAATGGGGAATAAGCCGGAAAACGGACTGATTTCGGCTTTTTATGTCACTAGCATCGTGTCTGACCGGGCGTGATTCACATTGACTGAAAAACGCAAACCGCGCAAATTACGAGGACGTGCAACCATCCGGATGGTGGTAGCGAACTTCAAACTCCCTAGACCCCAGAGTGCACCGATGCAAATCTCGGTACGGTCAAACCGTTGTCGACTTTTTATCATCTTACTTTCGTTGGCCATTTTTAAGACGGCTGATGGCCAGGAACCGACGACACCCAAGGTCGATGAACCGGCAATGGCGAAGGGCGACGAACCGCTCACGTTCGCATTACCACTGTTTTCTGAATTACCCATTCCCAATGAGCGATTCCAAATTCTGAATGCGGGGGAATTAAAAGAGCAGGCCTTAAGTGCGTTGCCTGTTCCACCGGTTAACCCTCTTTCTCCCAGCGCTCTTTCGTTGAATCATGATATGGAGGAATCGCCACGGTCTGGATCACCCGGCTCAGAGGAATTCCGCGGAGTTGTGGGAGCATTGCGCCAATTGGAGGAAGAGACGGTCAGCCAATCGTCGGCCTTCGACGCGCAGCCGATGCCCCCTCAACCCAGTCAGTTGCTTGCTGAGCCCGTACTCCTACCCGCGCGGAATGAGACTCTTGAAAGTGCCGTGCAAGAGCCTTTTGAAGGCGCTCGTTCTGCCCTTCCGACTCCCCGGTATAACAGCGGCGAAACATTGACGCAAAAGGAACTGAACGAAGCGGTTCAAATTGGTTCAACTCGCCCTCAGTCTTCAGACGTCGAAGATGGCCAATCCCAGCCAATGGTTGACAGTGTCAATCCGATTGCCACATCCGTCATGGAGGGCGAGATTCAGCCGGTCGGTTTCAAGCAACCAGCAAAACAAAAGCCGAATACGGGCCGGAATGCCAACGCCTTGGATTTGACATTGGCACATCAAGCGATGGATGCTTTTGACCTGACGAACGCTTCGCTTCCTTTGCCGGGTCAGCCGGTCACTTTACTGGAATTGCTGCAGCAGACACGACCGGCGTATCGTTCCGATATGATCAATCAATACTGGCAAACCTATGCGAGTTGGGCTCATTATCGAAACGCTTTGGAATATCAGAAATGGTTGCAACAAGTCAGCCGCCCACAAAGTCAAGCCGAGCGAGCGTTGTTGAGCGCGGCGCGGAATGAGGCTTTATCGCAGGTCTTGCTTTATGAGATCGAACTCGAACAAGGACAACAGCGATTGCAAGAGTTTGTCGGAGTTCCTACTGATTCATTGCCGCTGCCCAAGGATCGACCTTTGATCAAAGGTTACGACATGCATTACGATTGGTTTTTTAAGCGTCAATTGGTTCCGAGCAAGTTAATCGGGATCAACCAACGGTTGCCGAAACAACTTAAGTTGATCGTGCAGCAGGCGGAAACCGCGAAAGTCGCAAAATCGGCGATGAACCAAACTCGCTCGGCGTTTACTTCGGGGCAGCTAGGGGTTGCCTCGGTTCTGGAATCAGGAAGGCTGTGGCGGACAAGTCGTGATCAACTGATCGGAACCGTGACCCGATACAACCAATCGATAGCGGATTACGCGACTGCGGTTCATCCGAATTTCAAATCACCGGATCAAATTGTAGCGATGTTGATCATCAAGCCGTTGGCAGACTCTCGCGTCGATCTCGCGGATGCGATTCTGAACAACACGCCGCCGGTCGCCCGAGCAGCGGATCTTTCAGTGACTCGACCGATTGGTTCGTCACCTGTGCGTACGAATCCGGGTAGGTCTCAAGCTTTTAATCCCTCATCGGGAATCGGTGGGGTGCCCCGGGATTCCACTCCTTCCGGCTTACCCTCCTCGAGCTCAATCAAAACACGGGGCTTACTCGCGCCGCCACGTTCAGCGTTCTCGTCATCGGGAAATCCTCCTAGCGGTGGTGTTCAGGTCACGCCTAGCGCAAACCCGCCATCGGGAGGTAGTGTTTTGGAGACAGGGTTACCCTCGATGCAGCCCAAAGGGATCCCGCAACCCCCCCCCACTTCATCGACGCAGCCAACCACAAATAATGAATTTGGTTCACCGAATACGTTCCCTGCCTTAAACCCCAAACCAGTCGGCCAGCCCTCAAATAACGGATTTGAAGTGCCACCGGTCAATCCAAGTACTGTCGCACCGCCCACGACTGATAATAATACGTTTGGCGGCTGATCGGGGAGCCGTCGAGTCACCAGGGTTCAAACTGGTTTTCAAAATGCGTGTTTGCTGAATTTGAAGGTTCCATGCGACAACTCTTTACTCGGAACAAACGGATTGAAACCCATTCTCGGAGTCTGCCTCGGCGCCGGATTATCAAGATTTCGCGAACAGGATTTACAAAAGTAGATTTACTATTCGTTATTTTATTCATCACACTGATGGGTCTGCTGGTTCTACCCGCATTGAATTTTTTACGAGTGAACGCCCGCAAAACAACCTGTGAAAATAATCTGCGATTCACAGCCCTAGCAGTCTTGTCATTCATGTCCGAAGACGATCTCATTCCGGCAATGGCGACAGCACCGCCTGAAGTATTGGGAAGCCCTGATGAGTGTGATGTGGCCGCACCCAGTTGGTCTTGGCAAGTCTTCATCCTGCCCTATATGGAAGCGAATGCGACTTTTGAGCGACTCGATCCCTATCGGCAAACGGCCGAAGAGATGATCGGTAAAGCGTTGTCTTCGGAAAGCGAAAAGATTCGCAAGGCATTTCAAAAGCCACTGTTCGTCTGCCCAGCGGATCAAGGCCCTCGATTGAATGAGTTACGGTGGTTCGGTCCTTACATCACAAAAACGCTTGAAACCCAAGGACCTTTCATGGTCGGATTGGGCAACTATGTAGGGGTGAACACCGTCGGCAAAGCGACTCGATTTTTTAACGCGGACCCGCTGGTGTATCCCGAGGTTCAGACTCCTAACGCGGGGGTGTTTGAGGCCATTAACGAGCCAGTGGCCGTCGAAGCCGTCCGAGATGGTTTTTCAACCACCTTCATGCTTGGAGAGCGGGCATGGCGATACAGAGCTGACGATCGAATCTACAAAGCGGCTGCTGCCAATCAATTCGTCAACCGAAATACCTGGGTTCATAAAAAAGAGGAGGTGGTTAAGGCACCGTGTGGCTCTTTCGGCGTCGGGAACAGTGATACGTGCGCCTCGAGTAATTTTGGCAGCGGAATCAACTTCCCGCACGTCGATCCATTGCAGGCGCAATGCACCTACTCATCGCTTCATGGTGGAGGGGCTAACTTTGCGCTTTGTGATGGCTCGTTCCGGTTTGTAAAGCAAACGATAGATCCGATTACGATGATGGAAATGACCGGAAAAGCCGACGCCGATGTGCTTTTGAAACCGGAGTAGTTTATCGGGAGTATCGGTTCAGACTTGTCGGACTTTTTTCCACTGTTTTTCTAGACGCTTGGAAGAAACCGTCAAGCTGGTACCGAGTTGTTGAGCGAAGAGTGAAACACGGTACTCCTCAACCATCCAACGAAACTGTTTCAATTCTGGATCAATCAGGCCTTGGTTGAGATGATTTACCCGCATGCTCTCGTAGCGTTTCCAATGCACGGCAATTTCATCCATCGCTTCCTGCTCCCGTGTCGGAGGTGTGCTGGGTAACTTTTCGATCCGGGTGGCCATTGCATTGAAGTATCTAGGATAGTGCTTCAGCCATTTCCAAGTCGTCAGGCCCAGGAACCCGGGGCTCGTCAAGTCGCGCAACTGCTGCCGTATTTCACCCTTGACTAACGAGAATCGCTCGGGCATTTTTTCCAGTTCTAGAAATACTTTTTGGACGGCCGCAGCCCATTCCGGTAGCCAACGCGCGATATCCTGAGTCGCCACAGAAATTAGTTCCACGGTATTGCTCTGTGCTGCTTGGAATTCGTCCACAGTCCGAGGGATCGGTCGATTTTCAACCAGCCCAACTCGAACGATAAGGTCGCTCAGTTCTTGCCGCAAATCGTTAGTTGAAATCAAACGCGCTAACCGAACTCCGTGTTGGTCAAGATCAGGCAACCAAGCGACCTGACTGCGAACCAATTTTCGGTTGCCGAGTTGGAAGAGTCGAGTGAGACCGCGGCGACTTTCATATTCTGCAGCGGCTAGAGAATCGACCAGCTTCAGGCCGACCGAGGTGCCCTCGTCGGAGACCGCAGGGAATGCTGCTAATTGGGTATTACCGCGACGGATCTGAACCTCGTGGGGGAGGTCACCCCATGTCCATTCGGTCAGTCCGGTCTGTTGCCAATCGCTGTCTTCGACCTGGACCACATTGGACGCATGCTCGGCGCCAAGTTGGTCACGTAGTTCTGCGACACTACGTCCCTCGGCGATGATCTCACCCGATTCGTTGACCACCTGTACATTGACTTTCAGATGCGGTTCGGATTTTGTTAGATCGAACAGTTCACTGGAAACTGGCTGACCCGAAAGGCGTGTCAGTTCCCTTGCTACAGCCGCGACGAAAGAGCCCTGCCCTCGCTCCAAGTTCTTCGCAACCTTTTCAGCGGTCGTGGGCGCGGGGACGAAATTGCGCCGCATGGTTTTAGGCAGACTTTTTATCAATGCGATAATTCGTTCTTCATACAGACCGGGAATCAGCCAACCCGCCTGGAGATCATCAATTTGTCCGAGACCCTCAATTGGAATTTTTACCGTTGCTCCGTCATCTCGTTGACCCGGTTGAAACTGGTATTCAACCGGTAAATTCATCGACCCTACGAGAACCTGATCTGGGAACTTTTCGATTTCCCCCCCGCCGTCTGATTGGGGTATGAGGTCTTGCTGGCTCATTTTTAGCTGGTCATCCAGGCCAGGATCCTGTTTGATTAATCGTTGTAGCGAAGCCGTATCCAAAGCCGAGTTAGGGAGACGCTCATAGTAGAAATCCATGACCCGATGAGAGTCGAGAATCCATTCACGACGACGGGTCTTGGCGGCCACGTTCGCGAGATCATCTAACAACTGTTCGTTGTGGACATAAAAATCAAAATCGACTGTGATTTGACGTTCGGTCAGTCCTTGCTCGATAAACAATTCACGAGATTTTTCCGGGTCGGACTGAGTGACGCCCGTCAGCCGTCGAGTCACGATTGGTAACCCGAACAGTGACACATTCTCATAGGCCATTACCGTCTGTCGCTTTTTACTCCAGTGGGGATCGGCAAAACGGCGTTTCAAAAGATGAGTAGCGATCGGCTCAATCCAGTCGGGGGCGATTTTCCCAATCGTTCTTCCATAGCGCCTTGAGGTTTCTAGAATTTCGCTGGCCACAATCCATTTGGGCTGTTCCTTAAATACGCCGGAGCCCGGCCAGAGGTGAAACTTGACGCCACCCGCGCCTGTATATTCATGGCGATCACCCAGCGTTGCAACGCCAGATAAAAAACCGGTCAGCAAGCTTCGGTGAATTGCATTGTAGTCATCTTTTCGGGAGTTCAGAGACAGGCCATTGGCGCGACACATTGAGCTAAGTTGTCGGAATACATCGTGCCACTGTCTCAGGTGGGCGACCGACAGGAAATTTTGTTTGCAAGCAAGATTGTATTTACTGCGGGATAAATCGCTGCGAAGTTTCTGGGTGAAGTCCCAGAGCTTCAGAAAGGCGAGGAAATCCGATTTGGGATGTGAAAATTTCTCGTGCTGATCGTCCGCGGCTTTCTTTTTATCAGCTGGCCGTATTCGAGGGTCTTGTACCTCTAGAGCTGCGGCGATAATCAGGATTTCGGTTAAACAGTTCTCGCGGTCGGCAGCAAACAACA
>JAKVBF010000010.1:44836-93704 GCA_022447555.1 Mariniblastus sp.
TCGAGGATCGACGGGCAACCGGCCAAGTTGGGCGCCCAGAGGTGAAAGTCGTCTCTGTGAATCGATGGCACCGATTTCGAACAACGTTTTGTAACCATCTCGGATGGCGTCCGGGTGGGGCGGATCGATGAATGGAAATTCACTGATATTGCCCAGCTTGAGGACGAGAGTTTGCAGGATTACCGAAGCCAGATTGGTGCGGCGGATTTCTGGCGTAGTGAATGCCGGTCGGGCAGTAAAGTCTTCCTCTGAATACAGCCTTAGGCAGATGCCAGGGCCTACTCGGCCGCAGCGACCTGCCCGTTGGTTTGCGCTGGCCTGAGAGATGGCTTCAATCGGCAATCGTTGTACCTTGCTACGTGGCGAGTACCGACTGATTCTTGCCGTTCCGGTATCAATTACAAAGCGGATACCGGGAACGGTGATCGACGATTCCGCAACATTGGTTGCGAGTACGATTCTGCGATGAGGGTTCTCTTTGAAAATTAGGTTTTGCTGATCCGTGGAAAGTCGCGCGTAAAGCGGTAAGATGTCGGTTTGTCTGCCCGGGAGTGACGCCCCTTTCAGTTTTCGGCTTACGATTCGAATATCATTTTCTGTCGGAAGGAAAATGAGCATGTCCCCAGAATCAATCCGTGAGAGTTCCTGAACCGCATCAATGACGGCATCGTTCTCATCGGTATCAGCCGAGATGTCGAGGTAGCGGGTGTCTACAGGGAAGGTTCGGCCCTCCACATTGATGACGGGTGCCGGCCGGTCGAGGTGGAATGTGAAATGCTCGGCAAAGCGTTTCGTATCAATCGTGGCCGATGTGATGATAATCCGCAAATCGGGTCGTTTGGGAAGAATTCGACGTATGAAACCCAGTAAAAAATCGATGTTAAGCGATCGCTCGTGTGCTTCATCAATAATGATCAGATCGTATTGGTCAAGGAATCGATCATTTTGCGTTTCGGCTAAAAGGATTCCATCGGTCATCAGTTTGATGTAGGTCTCACGATTGGTCTTGTCGTCAAAACGAATTTTGAAACCGACCTGTTGACCGAGCGGGGTTTTTAGTTGTTGGGCAATACGAGCAGCCACACCACGAGCCGCAATCCGGCGTGGCTGCGTGTGACCAATCATACCACGGGTCCCGAAGCCAGCTGCCAGCCCAATGAGCGGCAGTTGCGTTGATTTCCCGCTCCCGGTTTCGCCACTGATAACGACCACCTGATGGTCTCGCATAGCTTGGGTGATTTCGTCGCGACGCTCAAAGATAGGGAGGGTTTCATCTAGCTTAGTGATTGGGGACTGAGCCACTCGCGTTTGTCGTATCTGACAGGACTCGCTTAGCTGCAATTGTGTTTGGTTTAACAGTTTTTGGAATTCATCAGATTTTAGCGAGCGATTTTTCAATTTCCGGATCGCTTGTCCGATCCGGAACTGATCTCGTTGCATACCTCCACGCAATTGGTCCGCAAGTCGAGCGATTTGTTGGCGGTTTAAATCGGGCATGGTTTTAATAAATGATTTTTTTTGTAAGCGTTGATTCGATAGAGCGTCCTCAGTCAAATCCTTGGGTACAAGATCGAAAATCATGTCCAGCGTAGTAAAGACTGTCGATTGTGCTAGCGAGGGAGATGTAAACTCAAGGACATTTCAGATTTTTTGTCTTTCTTTTGGTTGAGTGACCAGATGAGTCGGTCGACCCTCGAATACTAGAAAGAACAAGGATGAGTTCCTGTTTGGATTACTGTCCCCCTAAGTCACCAGGAGAGAAGCATGTTAGTTTTGTCACGCAAGAAAAACCAGTCAATCGTCCTCGATGGAAACATCTCTATTGAGATTCTCCAAATTAAGGGGAATATGATTCGCCTCGGAATTAACGCACCGAAGTCAGTACGTGTTTTGAGGGGCGAGCTGAAGCCGTTTGGAATGTCCGCCGAAGAGTCCGATGATGTGGTGAGCGATTATTCAATCGAAATCCACGACTCGGTTGTTTCAAAAGCGAGTTGAAACTCAAAAAATCTAGATTAGCGTAAAACTTAGCTTAAAACCGGTTGAATGAAAAACCGGTTTGTCAGACCTTGGACGGTAATTATCCGTTCTGTGACTTCGAAAGATTGCCCATTGCTTAGTGCGCCAACTCGTTCAAATTAACGCTGATTTTGAGAACAAAAATGGAAACCAGAAGGGAAGCTCAAGGCTTTGACGAAGCTCTGGTTTAGCTCCGGATCTCAGCGAATGTAGCCTTTGACAACGTTTATCTCGTCTCGGAAGACAAATTAGGCGCTGGTCGCTTTTTCAATGGCTCGCTTCATAGCAGCACCCATGTCGGCTGGGCTTTGAGCCACTTCGATTCCGGCGGCTTCCATCGCCGCCATTTTTTCAGCAGCCGTCCCTTTGCCACCACTGATGATCGCACCGGCGTGTCCCATTCTTTTTCCGGGGGGGGCTGTACGGCCCGCAATGAATGCGGCGACCGGTTTGGTGACATATTCCGCCGCGTAGGCTGCAGCCTCTTCCTCGGCGGTCCCGCCAATTTCACCAATCATCAAGATTGCTTCGGTTTCATCGTCGGCTTCAAATAGTTTCAGGCAGTCAATAAAGGATGTGCCTACGATGGGGTCACCACCCAGCCCAACGCAAGTTGTTTGGCCGAGTCCGAGATTGGAGGTCTGCCAAACCGCCTCATACGTCAAGGTTCCACTCCGACTCATGATTCCAACTTTTCCCTTTTGATGGATGTAGCCGGGCATGATTCCAATCTTGCATTCTTCGGCTGAGATCACGCCTGGGCAGTTAGGTCCGACTAACACGCTATTCGAGGCCTGAACTCGCTCATTAACACGGACCATGTCCATGGCAGGGATTCCCTCGGTAATGGCGATGACGACTTCTATTCCTGCATCGATGGCTTCCAGAATGGCATCCGCAGCAAAGGGAGGCGGCACGAAAATCATGGTGGCATTGGCTCCAGTCGCTGCGACGGCCTCACCGCAGGTGTCGAAAACAGGAAGTCCTTCAATGGTTTGCCCACCTTTTCCAGGCGTGACACCGCCTACCATTTTGGTGCCATATTCAAGGCAGCCTTTAGTGTGGAATTCTCCAACACTTCCAGTAATGCCTTGGCAAATCACTTTTGTATCTGAATTAATTAGGATGCTCATAGCGGTATCAATCAAGGAATATAGTTGGCTGATTTAAAAACGTGATATCAAGTGCGGCGCTCATGCCGGTTGTGAAAGTGTGGCGACTACTTTTTTAGCGGCATCACTCAGATCGGTTGCTGTGATTAATTGCACGTCCGAATCTTCTAAAATTTTTCGGCCTTTTTCGACTTCGGTTCCTTCAAGTCGAACGACCAAGGGCACTTCGAATCCTACTGATTTAGCCGCAGCGACGATTGCTTCGGCAATGGTCGAGCATTTCATGATGCCACCAAAAATATTAACCAGCACCGCTTTAACGTGTTTGTCCGAAAGAATGATTCGAAAGGCCTCGGTAACTTGCTGTTCATTGGCGCCCCCCCCCACGTCAAGGAAGTTTGCAGGCTCCCCGCCGTGAAGTTTGATGATATCCATGGTGCTCATGGCCAGTCCAGCACCGTTGACGAGACAACCGATGTTGCCCTCCAGTTTGACGTAGCTTAGTCCGGCGTCCGAGGCCTTCACTTCTGACGCTTCTTCTTCGTTAAGATCCCGCATGCCGACAATATCCGAGTGACGGAACATGGCGTTTTCATCAAAATTGATTTTTGAATCCAAGGCTACTAGATCGCCTTCATTCGTAACGACCAATGGGTTGATTTCCATCAAGCTGCAATCCAGTTCGACGAACATGCGACAGAGTGCTTTCATGAATTTATCAGCTGCTCGAACCGACTTGCCGGTTATGCCAAGTTGTTTACAGAGTTTCCGAACCTGAAAGCTTTCAATCCCTTGTGCCGGATCAAAATGCTCTTTGAAAATTTTCTCAGGTGTTTCATGGGCTACTTTTTCGATTTCGACGCCACCCTCTTGGCTGCACATCAATACAGGCATCGCAGCAGCGCGATCCAAAACGATTCCGAGGTAGAGTTCTCGGGCGATGTCGCAACCTGCTTCGATCAATACTTGATTGACACGTTTTCCTTCGGGACCTGTTTGGATGGTGACGAGGTGATTCCCAAGCATTTGTTCGGCGACTTCCATCGCCTCTTTGGCTGATTTCACAAGCTGAACGCCATGTTGATCTGGATTTTCGATAAACGTGCCTTTACCTCGTCCACCGGCGTGGATTTGAGCCTTTACGACTGCCACGGGGCATCCGAGTTGTTCGAATGCTTCAGCAGCTTGATTGGTGTTGGTAACAACTTGGTTGTCGAGAACGGTAACACCAAATTTGGCAAATAACTGTTTCCCTTGAAACTCATGGATTTTCATTGATCGTATCCGGTTCGATTCGCAAGTACTGTGAGAAAGGAGTGAGGAAGCCGACCTCGAAGGTGGCGTTTTTTACGGCGATGATTATCGTCCAGCTTTTTTAAGGGGTCAACCGTCATTTGAGCCGAACAACCGGTTATCCGTTAGAAGCTGCTAAACCCAATCACGCCACATTTGTAGCGGGGTCTCATGAGGAAAGGGGAAACGGGGGAAGTGGATTGGGCATCCTAGGAGCGGGCGGGCAACTAACACATTGCCCGTGATAGAGAGGTATTACGAAGAATCGCGATCATCTGTGTGAGGGATCAGGGACTCAGGATTCACCGCGCGTATTTTTGTGGGAGCGAAGGCAAGCGGCGAAGGGGTAAAGGAGTTTCATCGACTTCATTAGGTGCCTTGAGGCCGTTGGCGGGCGAGACATTAGGCTGGACGGTTGCTGTTATTTCGTCGGTCATTAGACGAGGGATTGAGGGAATGCCAGCGATGGCGATTTCTACCTCGGGAGTTGTCATCTGTTGTTGGCTAGGATGAGATTGGATCAAATTGTGTTTCTGGATCGGTGCGAGATTTTCCAATTTAACCATCTTGCGTGGGGTGTTTTGCGGTAGCCGGGGCAATGATCTTATCTGAAGAAGACGGGTCTTGCTAAGGTGCGGGGCGACCTCCGAGTGGGGGGGCGCGAAAAAGTTATTGTGGGTTGGCTGAGGTGACGAATTGACCAAAGTTTCAGTAGCTGAGGAATGCGTGTTCCGACGGCCCCTGAGTTCTCCGGGAACCTTATCTGGAGTTCCTGAGTTGGAACGGGATGGCGGAAGAAATGCGAAAATGGTTGTAGCGACCATGGTCGTCAAAACGACGAGCTCTGGCCAAAACCAGTTGGTTTGCTTGATTCCTTGCATGTTGTCTCGGTGGGACGCGTTCTAAATCCTATGTAGCACCGAATGGGCGCGCATTTCCTATTAAAGTGATCGTGCCGAATGAGAGGGTCAGCGTAGTTTGGCTTTTCAAATGACAGTTACGTGATGCAAGCCAGTAAATTCGGTCGTACCGATTGTGCGGATTATGACGGCAGCCTAGAGGCTTACCCGAACGATCAGTGGACCGGTTTAGGCTCGCTAATTCACGGTTACATCACCGCCCATGAAGTATTTTGGGAGACGGACGTCAGGGTGACTATGCAGGAGGGATCTTGCCCAATCCGCAAACTTTAACAGTTGCTATTTTCGTGTTAGGGGAGTTTCCATTAGCTCAATGGCTGCTTTTTCAGCCGCCGCATCAAACTCTGGGTTGGCCTTGCTGGGAATAGGGGCTTTGATTTCCGTTTGCCAATCTTTCAACCGATTCAATAGTTCTTTGGTTTTGCTGGGTGACGTCTGAGCAAGGTTTTTCGTTTCGCCAGGATCTTGTTTAAGATTGTACAATTCGAGACCGCCGTCCTCAAAATACTGGTGTAATTTCCAATTCCCGCGTCGGATCACACTGCAGGGGCGAGTTCGAAACAATGGATCTCGTTGTTCGTCATAGACCTGGGCGTAGGATTGCAGGTAGGCAGGAAAGTGCCAAAACAGTGATCGTGTTTCTTGGGGCCCAGGTTGACCTTGGAAAAGAGGGACAAGACTGATTCCATCTAGCGGTTGATTGACGGGCAGTGGAGCGCTGCCGATTTCACATAATGTAGGATAGAGATCCACGCCAGTGATAGGTTCCGAATTGGTCTGGCTCGGTTTTACAATGCCGGGCCAATTAACAAAAAAAGGGACCCGGATGCCTCCCTCGTAGTAGGTCCCTTTATAGCCTTTAAGGGGCGCCATATCGGTCGCCGGCCCATAACCTCCGTTGTCGGAATAGAAAAGCACAATGGTTTTGGATGTTAACTCCAGCTCGTCCAGTCGTTGCATGATTCGGCCAATGCCGTCGTCGACCGCTTGAATCATGGTGGCCATTTTTATGTTTTGGTGCAACGTGCCCGGTGCCTTGCTGGCGTACTTTGGGACCAACTCTTTTTTGGGCTGGATCGGAGTATGGACTGCAAAGTGAGTCAGGTACAGGCACCAATGGCGTTCCTGATTAGACTCAATGAAGCGAATGGCTTCGTTAGAGAGGCGATCGGTTAAGTACTCATTGGCTGGAGCGTCTGCCAGACCCGGTGCGTTGCCGTGTGGCGGGTAGTAACCTTTGGGCGGGCCTCCAGACTGTGTGCCACCGATGTTGACATCAAAACCGTAAGGCAGGGGATTTTTACTGAGATGCCACTTTCCCATGGTCGCCGTTCGATAACCGACCGCCTGCAGTTGGTTGGCCCAAGTACGGATGTTTGGGGATAGGGTTTTTGTTCCCGCGATATGTTCGAGACGCCGATGTTTGGATTTTCCACGTGGAGTAATCCCGACGTTAAAGATCTCGTGTCGCGGCGTGTATTGGCCTGACAACAGAGAGGCTCGTGCTGGAGCGCAGTTCGCGGCGCAGGAATAAGCATTCGTGAAGACCATACCGCCTTTGGCGAGTCGATCAAGGTGCGGTGTTTCATAAAAGTCCGAGCCCATATAACCCGTGTCGCGCCAACCGAAATCATCCAGATAAATAAATAAAATATTGGGTTGCTCCGCCATGGTCTGGTTGCTCGCCCCGGCAATCATGGCCATTGCCATGAATAGTGCAGCTTCAGTCCACTTGGTTTTTAATGGCCTCGTTTTTAATAGTCTCATTAGGCATCGGTCCCGATAATAAAATAGATTTTCATAATATTCTTGTCGCACGGTTGGCGGCCAGCATTTTAGCAAACACATTGATATCATGTTCGGTGAAAGCCTGATTCCATTGCTTTACTGGGTTCCCCCGTGAAGCGGCGGATTTACCTCTCGGATACGTCCCTTGGTCCGCTGTTTCCCGTGTTTTAGGGTAATTACATTGAATGAAGGTTGCGAATGTTCGTGACATGCCGTTAGGTAAAATTGACAGGAGAACAAGACTTGATCCCTCGAAAAACTCTGTTTGGTAATCCCGAACGCAGCTCCGCGCGGCTCAGTCCACAAGGGACTCACTTGGCCTATCTCGCGCCCAGCGATGGGGTCATGAACGTTTGGGTTATGAAAATAACTAAATCGGGTGCGTCGTGCGACACTCTACCGGTTGCGGTGACTCACGATCGAACCACTGGGATTCGTGAGTTTTTTTGGTCCCACACGAGTCGGCACATTTTGTATTTACAGGACGAGAATGGAGATGAAGACTATCACCTTTATTCGGTGCCTCTGGAATCCTCGGCTAATGGGCAAATAGAATATGGTGAGGTGATCGATCTGACACCCTTTAAGGGTATTGCCGCGCAGGTCGTCCACGTTAGCGCCCAATGCCCTACCGAAATACTGGTTGGTATCAATGATCGAGATCAGCACTGGTTCCATGACGTTTACCGAATCAATGTTGAGACGGGCGCCCGAGCGATCGTCTATCAGAATAATCAATTCGTAGGCTTTGTCGCAGATGACGAGCTAAAGCTTCGTGTGGCTGTTGCGTTTACGCCTACGAGTGAAATGGTGTTGTGTCGTCCCGATGGTGATGAGGATTCCGGCTGGTCACCTTTGATGACCATTGGATCTGAGGATGTTTTGACGACTAGGCCCGTCGGTTTAGACAAGCATGGTGATTCGTTGTACCTGCTCGATAGTCGCGGTCGTAACACCGCAGCCTTGAAAAAAGTGGAGCTTGAAACCGGCGAAGAATCGCTAATTTTCGCCACGGACAAGGCGGATGTGGATGGAATCATGATTCATCCGACCGAGAAGACCATTCAGGCGGTTTCCTATACTTACGATCGTGAAAAACACGAATTTCTCGATCCGAGAATGAAGTCATCGTTTGACGCCCTGACCCTTTTTCAAGAGCGTGAAATTGGTCGGGAGGCAGAGATCGACGTGACCAGTCGCTCACTGGACGATACTCTTTGGACCGTAGCCTTTGCGTCCGACAATGGCCCCGTCCGTTATTACACTTACGGAACCGAGGAGGGTGACCTTCAATTTCTATTCATGGATCGCCCCGAGCTGGATCAAGTCCCATTGGCTAGAATGCATCCAGTGATGATCCCATCGCGAGATGGTTTAGAGATGGTCAGTTATCTCAGCTTGCCTTTGAGTTCAGACCCGAAAGAAACGGGTCGCCCAACGCAACCCTTGCCGATGGTGCTGCTGGTTCATGGAGGGCCGTGGGCTAGAGACTATTGGGGGTTTAATTCACTGCATCAATTATTGTCGGATCGAGGCTATGCCGTTCTCTCGGTAAACTACCGGGGCTCGACCGGCTTTGGAAAAGATTTTATCAATGCGGCCAACCTCGAGTGGGCTGGCAAAATGCATGATGATTTGCTGGATGCAACTGGCTGGGCAGTCGATCAGAATATCGCGATTGTTGATAAGATCGCCATCGTTGGAGGTAGTTACGGAGGTTATGCCTCTTTGGTTGGCCTAACGTTCACACCCGAGGCCTTTGCCTGTGGCGTGGATATTGTCGGCCCTAGTAATTTGATCAGCCTGATGGAGAATCCACCGCCCTACTGGATGCCCATCATGCCGTTAATGCAACAGCGTGTTGGTGATTTCACGACTGCCGAGGGGCGAGAATTTTTGGAGTCTCGTTCGCCTCTGTTTCATATCGAGAAAATTTGTCGTCCGCTATTGATTGGACAAGGAGCTCAGGATCCGAGGGTCAAGCAGGCCGAATCAGATCAGGTCGTGGCCGCAATGCGAGAAAAAGAGATTCCGGTCACTTATTTGCTTTACCCCGACGAGGGTCACGGCTTTGACCGGCCCGCCAACAACCTCTCCTTTTTTGCCGTAAGCGAAGCATTTCTGGCGGAGCACTTGGGAGGATTGTATGAACCGATCGGGACCGATTTCGATGGGGCTAACTTTAGCGTTCAAGCTGGCATCAACGGGGTCCCAGGCCTAGAGCTGGGGATGCAAATCCAGAAGCTCAATTCCTAGAAACGCCTCTTGGGACAAACCTTGCCGGTCGCCTTGGCGGTTACGCGAAATCATTAAGAAGTTTCTTTGTTACCATCTCCTCCGGGCCAATCCGCTCCGCAGGCCCAACAGATGGCAAACCCTTCGTCGACTTCTTCGCCGCAATGACATGTCCATGCAGGAACGGTTTCCTCTGTATCATCGGATTCAATGTTTTCCAGCAGTTCGCGAGCTTTTTCAAATAGGTCACGGCGAACAACTAATTGAAAGGCGGCGTCATTGCTTAGACCACCAAATCCGGCTGTTTCCGAACCGAGGACTTTCGCATCAACCCCACCTGCGTCGAGTACCGAACGTGCCAGATGAGCCTCGTCTTCGAACTCATAAACTTGAGCGATTACTAATTCTTCGGGATTCATCTTGAAGGTTCCGTACGGGGCTTTGAATTCAAGGCATCGACGATTGGGAATATCTTCGAACGTTTATTGCGGTTTTTCAACCAGCCGCACAAAGGGTCAATAACCATTACAATACGAAGCGAAGAAAACAATAAAGTCAATAATGGAACGATTCATGAACATAGCGACCTTATTTCGAATGGTTAATGTCATGGTGGCTTTGGCTATGGGCTGGGTCTCGGAAACGCGGGCTCAGCAGCGGCTGCCACCGGAACTGGCCCAAGCCGTAGCTCAAATAACTCAGAACGATGTGACGGCGACCGTAACCTTTTTGGCTTCGGATGAAATGGCAGGTCGAGACACACCCTCACCAGAACTGACCATCGCTTCCGCCTATGTGGCGGCTCGCTTTCGCGGCGCCGGCCTCAGTGGAGGAGCCAACGGTAGTTTTTATCAAAAACATCAATTGAAGACCGAGGCGATGCCCTCTGCAGGCATTGCATTTACGGTTGATGGCCAGCCGGCTGAGCATTTTGGAGTGTTGGCAGCCGACCTCGACGATTTCGTTTGGTTTGGCCGCGTGACCCAGTTGGAGGCAGTCGAATCTCAATCTGAAATTCAGGGTGCGGTACTGGTTGACGCCTCGGCGATTGAGTCGCCGAGAGATCTTTTTATATTTCGTCGGCAGTTGAGTCAGTTGGCCAATCGTGGTGCTAAATGCATATTGCTGCAGGTCGATGAGAGTAGTCCGGTGGTTGGGGTTGCCCGGCAGGCGGCGAAACCAAGACTCGTTAATCCACGGACAGGCAAGTCGCTGCCCACATTGCTCGTGGGTCCCTTCGATATGAATGAGCAGGTCATGGTTAAAATCCCCAAACGTAGAACGGGTCAAACTGAGGTCCGTAATGTGATTGGGGTACTGCCAGGAAGTGACCCCCAATTGAAAAACGAAGCGGTTTTGTTTACTGCCCATCTGGATCATGTTGGCACTCAAGAGGGACTGAAAGACCCTGTCTTTAATGGCGCGGATGACAACGCAACGGGTGTCACGGCAGTGATTGAATTGGCCAAGGCGTTTGGATCTCTAGAAAAAGCCCCGAAGCGGACGACTCTCTTCATGACCTTTTGGGGTGAAGAGAGGGGGTTGTTGGGATCGCGGTATTTCGCAAATCAACCGACTTGGCCATTGGATCAATTGGTCGCCAATATCAATATTGAAATGGTGGGTCGTCCGGAGCCGGGGGCTGCGGGTAAAATCTGGATGACCGGTTGGCATCAGTCCGATCTAGGACCAATGCTGGCCGACGCAGCAAAGGCGATTGATGTTCGGATTTTTGAACATCCACAGCACAGCCAGCCTCTTTATCGAGCGAGTGATAATTATTCGTTTGTCGAAAAGGGAGTCGTGGCTCACAGCTTTTCGGCAGGTTCACTTCACGATGATTATCACCAACCCGGGGATGAGTGGGAGAAGTTAGAACTGCGTCATATGACCCAAGTGATTCAGGGGCTGTTTGTTGGAAGTATGCCATTGGCCAATGGCGAAGTGACTCCTCAGCCGTCGCCTCGAGCGGGGCGCTGACTTTGGCCCTACGGCTGTGACTGCCGGTAATCGTTTCGGGGTTTCAAGGACGAGAATGACCGAATGGTTATTGCGTCATTGCCTGCTGAAGTCTTATCAGGTTTTGTTCCATTCCGATGATAAAATCAGTGGTTCGTTCGTTTCCTGGGGACTCGTTGCGAAATGCTTCAATCACCGTTACCTGATAACCGAGTTCCTTAAGACGATCGACAAGCCACGAAGGCGGCTGGATGTCAAATAGTACATGGTTTGCTTTGGTTTGGGCGGCCCGTTTAAGGAATTCGGGCTGTCCCGACTCAGACCATGTCGCTTCCTTTGGGAGTTCGAGCCAAAGTAAATGAGTGTCCTCTAGATTTGCCGCTCGAGTCAGGAATTTTAAACGTGGTGAGGCGGTCATGATGGGGCCCGTAGGGATGTCTGATAGAAGCTCAGTCAGCGATTCGAGATCGCCTTCGAGCTCCCGTAAATTATCCTGGAACAGAGCGGCCTGATCGGGATAAGTTTTTACCAGGGCCGCGGCAATATGCGCAGCCTGTTTTTTCGATGCCTCCGGATCCAACCAAGTTTCGGCAACCATAAATGGATGCGAATGCTCTCCTTCGGGACCATGCCGGTGAACCACCCGGTAGTCTTTGACAGAGATAAAATCATTCAAATCGAGGCCGTCGGTTGTATTGCATATCTTCGTCTCAGGCAGGGAGACTCGGTTGATCCATTGAGCGAACGGCGCTCCAGGTCCATTGGCGATAATCAGATCGGAGTTCTGCAACGTTCGGATTTGGGATGCATTGGGTGTGCTGTCTGAGGGAGGAATGACTCTTTCGACGTTTAATGCATTCCCGGCAATCCTCTGTGTCAGGTAGAACAGTGGATAGCTCACCGCCGAAACGGTTTTTGAAAGAGTGGGATTATTAAAAGTTGAGTCGTTTCCTTGATCACCGATATTCTTTTGACATCCTGGGATCAAGCCGAGCGAGACGAATAAAACGAGAAGGGTGTTGAATTGGTTTCTAGACATGGCTTCCGATGAGTAAAGATTGAACTAGATTACCAGCCATGAACCAGACGATCCCAGCGGCCATGGCAACCAGCAGGGAACTGAACAAGAACAATATTGCGATCTCTGAACTTTGCAACAGGAACAGTGTGCCACGGCTGCAGCCAAGTTTGAACATGGTTTGCATTTCACGCTGTCTCAATCGCTGAGACAAGATAAGCACCAGTAATAAGAGGAATGCGGTGGAAATTGCGATCAGGATAGCATTCAAATCGAAAAACTTTTTGACTTGAAAAACAAGGGACATCAACTCAGTGATGACACCCAATGGGCTGACCATTTGAGTCCCATCATCGGCGACTTCAAAATAACCCATCAAAAGGGTTTCACTTTTCTGATCGGGAGGGACCGCAATCACCGCGGTCACCGGAAATTTACCGGTTTCACCATGGAAATGAAATGAATCGATATTGGCGTCCGTGATTTCCATGAAAGGTAGCACGGCGGCTGTTGCCTGAAGGGTTCCGTCCGAACGAACTTCAACTTTTAGTTCGTCTTTTTCCTCTTCGAGATTTTGATGCCCGTGACCCAGGCCCTCAATCACCCAAGCGGTTTTGAGATCCACAAAAACGGCCCCGTCATCAGGTGTTGACGTCGGTTCCAATATTCCTCGAACGAGCATCTTGAGGGGGTATTGCCCGCCGAGGTCAAGAACATTATCAGGATCTGAAAGCAGTTGATCTCCCGGTTGGAGGTTAAGCTTATCAGCTACGGAGCTGCCCACTACGCAGTCCCCTAGTCTGCTTAATGGGGTTCCAGAAGCCAGCTTTAAATTGCGGTATCGAAAATAATCAAGCGTTGTACCAACGATGGTGAAGTCTCGAGCGGTGAACTTAGCATATAGAGGAATGGCCCGCGCCCAACCGGTTTTATGGATTTCGTTTCTCGTCGCATAAGGAATTGTCTCGGATCGCTTGGTGGTGAAATACAAAGCATTTAGCGTGAGATCCAAGCCGCTTCCTTTTGCCCCGACGACCAGAGGGGTGGTTTGAGCCCTAGAGACGATTTTCTCATTAAACTCACTCAATAGAATCAAGATCGTGATCGGTAGAAACGCCGTCATGAAAATACTGGCGATCAAGATCGATGTTTTCAGTTTGTGATATTGGAGGTAACGGACGACCAATTTTAGCCAAGTCATGATGCGATCCCTCCCAACCGGTCGTTTGATTCTAGCTTTGGATTTGAATCGACCGTGAAGTCTTGGAAGTCAATGACCTGTTCGAAACCATTCAGTATTTGCATATCATGGGTCACCACGATCAATGATTGTCCTTGTTGCTGGTTTACCTGAAACAAGATGTCGAGGATTTTCTTTTTATTTCGTGGATCGAGGTTGCCCGTCGGCTCATCGGCAAAGATTAATTTAGGCTGGGTCACCAGTGCGCGGCAGATTGCTACGCGTTGTTGCTCGCCTTGTGATAAGCGACTGGGAAGTCGTTTTCGTTTATCGCCGAGGCCCATTTGCTCGGCTAATGAATCTGCATACTCTCGAATCTCAGCAGACTGCTGCAGGGATTGGTTGATTGCAAATGGAAGCAGGATGTTCTCCATGGTTGTGAGATAGTCAACTAATTCAAACTGCTGAAAGACCATTCCGATTTGAGAGATCCGAAAATTTCGTCGCTCCGCATCTGACATGTTGCAAAGGAGGGAGTCTCCAAGATTGATTTGGCCCTTGTCCGGGAGGTGTATTCCCGCCAAGAGGTTGAGCAGCGTTGTCTTCCCACTACCACTAGGGCCTACGATCGCCACTTTTTTCCCCGCTGGTATGGAGCATTGCTCGATGACCAAGCGAAAATCGGATCGCGGGTACTGAAACTCAAGTTGATTAAGAGAAATATCGATCATGTAACGGTTTTAGTTTGCGGCCTGCCTATCAATTTTTGGTTCGACCGATGTTGCGGGTGATGAAATCGGCCTGTTTTTGGGTCGTTTTATCCCCGTTTGGGTCTGACCGTTGGGCTCGGGCGGCGCGTCTCCGAGCCTCTCGCATGATGTTCCCCTCCAGTTCGCTTTGGTCGAGAATTCTTACCCGGATTGTCGCTTCATTTGAAGAATTTGCCAAACCGATCGCCCGGTTTCTAAATCCACGCCCAATCAGTGGCAACCCACCTGGAACTCCCGTTGAACGGGTGGTGTAGCCGTAAGCTGAGCGTTGCACTCCGCCTAGTCGGAGTGTTCCCCCGTCCGGAACCGCAACGATAGTTCGCAATTCAAAAATGTCGATGGTGGGTATTTGTAGGGTGATTTGAGATTGGGCCTGCGAGATCCAAGGACCGACAGAAATGGCAAGTAATATAGATAAAAAGGCGGTTTTTTGCGATGAAATCATGCTGGTCTCCTTGATTTCAGGCCTCTATCGCCGGTCCATTAGACGGTGCAACCGGTGATGAACCTTGACGCTTGTAAAGTTTATCGGTTTACAAATTTTGAGCAAACCAATTATCAGGCAAAAGAAGTCTTTTGCGGTTGACGATAGCATCTTGAGGCCTTAAATTCATCGATTCCCTTGAGCGAAACCTCGAGGGCCACTTACATTGCGCCTCGGCAGTGACACGTGTTCACTGTGACTGGTTTTATAGCCATATTTACGGCGATTTGAGTATTTTTGGGACGTGGAGAGAGTATTTCGTGGCAAGTCCGATTCATGAAGTCATTCGAATTCGAATGGAGGCTTACGATCATTCGATCCTTGATCAGAGTGCTCAAGAGATCGTAGATACTGCCAAGCGAACTCACTCCGAAGTACACGGGCCAATCCCGTTGCCGACTCGGATCGAGCGTTACACGGTCTTGTCGAGTCCTTTTGTCAACAAAAAGGCTCGCCAGCAGTTCGAGATCCGCACACACAAGAGATTAATTGACATCGTTCAGGCTACGGCTAAGACGATTGAAGCATTGAACAAGTTGAGTTTGCCTGCGGGTGTTGAGATTAAAATCAAAGCGTCGGCAAAGTAGTAAATATAACAAGTTTGGATACTCCTTTATCAAGATATGGCACGGAAGTTGTGCGGATAAGTTGACCACGTCAGAGGGCGGGTAACCTTCTGTTGTTGGCAACAATCCCTGCGGCAAGTCCAATTGAACACAAGGCGATAGTCATGAGTAAAGGCATACTCGGCCGAAAGGTCGGGATGACGCAATTGTTTGATCCCGATACAGGGATAGTGACTCCGGTAACCGTCATTGAAGCGGGCCCGTGTCATGTGACGCAGTTGCGGACAGAAGAAAAAGACGGCTATTCGGCGGTGCAGTTGGGCTTTCTTGATAAGAAGAGACCTTCTAAAGAGCGTCGCTCACGGGGGGCTCAGGCGAGTCGCGCTGAGCGGGGGCACGTTGCATCTTTGAAGAGCAATCGCTCTCAAAAGCGATCTGAGGCTGGGATTGAATTGCTTCCCAAGCCTGGTTGCGAGCCAAAGAAGTTCGTTCGTGAACTGCGCGGTGACGCGTCAAGCTATGAGCTGGGTCAAGAGGTCAAGGTGGACTCGCTTGCGGAAGTGGGTCGCGTTGATGTGGTTGGAACCAGTAAAGGTCGTGGTTTTGCGGGTGTTATGAAGCGTCATAACTTTTCCGGTCAGCGAGCGACGCACGGTGTCAAGAAGTGTCACCGTCATGCTGGTGGTACGGGTATGAGTGCCACTCCTAGTCGTTTGTTTAAAGGTAAACGGATGGCGGGTCAGTATGGAGGTAAGCAGATTACTTCGCGGAATCTGAAGTTGGTTCAGGTGGATTTAGAGAATAACCTGTTGATGGTGGCGGGTGCTGTTCCTGGTCCCAACGGCGGATTTGTGGTTGTCAAGGAAACAAACAAAGTAGGTTGATTTAATGGCCAGTTTGCCAGTTTACGACAAGACCGGAAAAGAGGTGGGGAAATATGAAATTGACCCCGCTGACATTGCGTCGTCGATCAATAAGCAGTTGTTGCACGATGTGGTGGTGATGTACCAGGCAAATAGGCGCCAGGGTTCACATCAAACCAAGACACGGGCTGAAGTTGCAGGCTCCACGAAAAAATTGTACCGCCAGAAGGGTACGGGTAATGCTCGTGCTGGTTCCCGTCGTTCTAACATTCGGCGCGGTGGCGGCCATGGTTTCGCCAAGCGAAATCGAGATTACTCCTATCGCCTGCCTCGCAAGGCTGTGCAATTAGCAACCCGCATGGCGATGGCTGGGAAGATTAAGGACGAGCAAGTTTTTGTTTTGGATGACCTGTCTATGGAGTCTCCCCAAACCAGGGAGATTGCTGGCTTGCTTAAAGCGTTGGATTTGCATGGCAAGAGTGCATTGATCACGACGGCTGAGAATGATACGGCCGTTTATAAGAGTGCCCGTAACATTCAGCGTGTAGAGGTGGCTCGCGTTTGTGACTTGAACGCCTTGGCTATTTTGCGACCGTATCGTGTCCTGATTACCCGGGATGCGTTGGATGCGTTTAAAGAGAATGCGAATTCATAGGCTGTAGCTGGAGAAAATGAACATGGCCAGAACGGCTAATCGAGACATGTCGGGTGGAAAAGGGCTGAAGCTGGAAGCGCATCAGGTCATTCTCAAGCCGATGGTGACTGAAAAAGGGATGTTCCAGTCGGATACCTTGAATCAGTACACGTTTAAGGTGAACCCTGCAGCGACTAAGATTGACATCAAAAATGCGATTGAAAAGCTTTTTGAAGTCAAGGTTGACAAGGTTGCTACGCAGATGCGTAAGGGGAAGCCGCGACGATATAAATTCACGTATGGAAAAACGAAGTCTTGGAAAAAGGCGATTGTCAAACTTAAGGGTGATGGCAAGATCGACTTCTTCTAGAGCGTTTATACAGAAAGTAACCCTGGGACTTTGGATAGCCATGGGAATTAGAAAATACAAACCGACTTCAGCTGGGCGTCGCAACGCCAGTGTCAGTGATTTTGCTGACCTAACCAAAGGTGCGAAGCCTGAGAAGTCTTTGATGCGCCCACTCAAGAAAAAGGGTGGCCGTAACAACCAAGGTAAGATCACTTGCCGTCATCGCGGTGGTGGGCATAAGCGTATGTATCGCGTGATTGATTTCAAGCGTGACAAAGACGGTTGTGTTGCGAAAGTAAATTCCATTCAGTACGACCCCAATCGTTCTGCTCGGATTGCTTTGTTGTTTTATACAGATGGTGAGAAACGGTACATCATCGCGCCGGATTCGCTGAAGGCGGGGATGATGGTCGAGAGCGGCCCAGAGTCTCCCCCGTCGGTTGGTAACTGTCTCCCGATGAAAAACATTCCATTGGGCACAGTGATTCACAATATTGAAATGCGACCCGGGCAGGGAGCGGTTCTTTGCCGAAGCGCTGGCGCCAATGCAACCTTGATGGCCCGAGAAGCGGATTGGGCGCAGATTTCATTGCCCAGTGGCGAGATTCGTCGGATTCCATCGGCCTGTCGTGCGACGATTGGTAAGGTTGGAAACTCAGATCATATGAGTGTTCGTTTGGGTAAGGCTGGCCGGAAGCGTTGGTTGGGTCGACGCCCCCATGTTCGTGGTACTGCGATGAATCCGATCGATCACCCGCACGGTGGTGGTGAAGGTCGTACCAAGGGGGGTCGTCATCCGGTGAGTCCGTCTGGTGTGCCTGCTAAAGGTGGTGCAACTCGCCAAAGGCGGAAGCCGTCCAATTCGGCAATTGTGCGGCGTCGTCGGTCTAGGCGTTATGGCCAGTTAAAAGTTAAGAGCTAGGGATAAACAGTGAGCAGATCACAAAAAAAAGGTCCATACGTTGACGAGAAACTGTATCTGAAAGTTCAGAAGCAGGAGGCTGCCGGATCCAAAGAACCGATTAAGACTTGGGCTCGGGCTTGTACCATTGTTCCTGAGTTTGTTGGTTACACATTTTTGATTCACGACGGGCGAAAGCACGTGAAGGTTCTGGTCACTGAAGATCTGGTGGGTCATAAGTTGGGTGAGTTTGCACCGACGCGAACGTTCCGGGGCCACGCCGGCTCCAAGAAGAAGTAACACGAAAACAATTGCATAGATAAGAAATCGAAGCCATGGCTTTTCAATCGACACACAAATACGCACGCATTAGCCCTCGGAAAGTACGTCCGTTGGCTGACATGGTCCGTGGCAAGTTTGTTGACGAAGCACTCGACATATTGCGTTATCAGCCACATCGTGGCGCTCGCATGTTGGAGAAAGTGATTCGTACAGCATTGGCCAACGCTCAGGATCCTGATCAGAATCCAGGGCGAATCGTAGGTGAAGGGGATCTGTTTATTTCCGAAGCCTGTATCGACGGTGGTCCAATGTTTAAGCGAATGCGTCCGCGAGCACGAGGGATGGCGTTTGTCATCAAAAAACGGATGTCTCACATTCGTGTGAAGATTGAAGAAGTTTAGGCTGGAAATTAACGGAAACAAGTAAAAGCGAGTTGATTCATGGGTCAAAAAGTCAATCCAGTCGGATTTCGCGTCGGTGTTATGGAAGGCTGGAAAAGCCGTTGGTACGCACCGAAGGAAGAGTTTGCGACACTGCTGGTCGAAGACAAGAAGATTCGCGATTTTATCAAGAAGCACCCGACGAAAAATTATAAGGCTGCCGGGATCGATCGAATCGAGATTGAGCGAACGCGGGATGAAGTGAAAGTCATTTTGCATGTCGCCCGCCCTGGACTGATCATTGGTAAAAAGGGTCAGGAAGTCGAGCTTTTACAGGAAGAAATACAGAACTTGATTGGTCGTCGGGTTAACCTGAAGATCAATGAAATTTCGCGTCCCGAGCTTCAGGCTCAATTGGTGGCGGAGAAGATTGCCGAGCAGTTGTCCAAGCGGGCGAGTTTTCGGCGAACGATGAAACGTGCCCTCGAAGAGTCGATGGATGCTGGGGCAAAGGGGATTAAAGTTCAACTGGCGGGCCGGTTGGGCGGTGCTGAGATGGCACGAAGAGAGAAACAGATTTCAGGCTCGATTCCGTTGAGCACCTTGCGAGCGAAGATTGACTACGGTTTTACCGAAGCCATGACCCCGCAGGGCCACATCGGGGTGCAGGTTTGGATTAACCAAGGTAACTACGGAGACGAATCCGATGGCGCTGATGCCCAAACGGGTAAAACATCGAAAGGTCCAAAGAGGACGTATAAAAGGTAAAGCCACTCGTGGTAATAAGGTTGTCTTTGGTGACTTTGGCTTGCAATCAGTTGAACCTGGTTGGCTCAAAGCCCAGACGATCGAAGCCGGTCGTATTGCGGCTCAGCAGTATATCCGGGGCGAAGGTAAATTGTACATCCGTGTTTTTCCGCATCGCTCGATAACATCGACGCCGCTGGAAACGAGGATGGGTAAAGGTAAGGGAGAACCGGAATTTTGGGTGGCAACCATCCGTCCGGGGACGATTTTGTATGAACTGGCGGGTGTGACTGAAGAGCAGGCGAAAATCTGTTTTGCCCGCCTGGCTCACAAGATGCCTTTTCGAGTTCGAATGATCAAACGAAATGTTATGTAAACCGACTCCTGTGAGTCGGCCTGCAGATACGGGAAACAACAATGGCCACGGCTAGTGAACTTAGAGAGATGAGTGATGAACAGTTGGCAGCAACTTTGAAAGAAGCTTGCACCAGCCTGTTTCGCTTGCGAGTGCAGGCTCAGACGGAGCGTCTTGACGTTCCAAGTGAGTTGCAGCGAAACCGCAAGCTAATTGCTCGAATTAAAACCGTGCAAAATGAACGTCAGCGTAAACAGGCGGATGAGGCTGCGGCTGAATCGTCAGCCGGTTAGGGAACAGTGTAAAGGCGAATGATCGTCTGGCTCACTTTGGAAATAACGAGAAAACATAATGCCCAAACGAGTAGCAGTAGGTCGAGTGACCAGTGATAAGATGGCAAAGACCCGTGTGGTAGAAATTCCACGGAAGGTTCGCCATCCGAAGTACGGCAAATTCATCCGGCAGCGTACGGTTTGTTACGTGCATGACGAGAATAACGAATCCGGCCTCGGCGACACGGTCAAAATAGTCGAGTCGCATCCGGTTTCCAAGAAGAAGCGATGGATGCTGGTCGAAGTGGTTGAGAAGAGTAGGGAGGTCGACGTGGCTGCTATGCGAGCTGCTCGTAAGCAGTCGGGTGAAGAGGTTGAAGTAGAGGATGCTGGTGACACAACCGGGGCTGACACAGAACCAGCAGTAGAGTGAATGTCCAGGCAGAGACTGAAGTTAGAGTTCGTCCGAATACAGTAAATTGAATCCCGATATAGAACCATGATTCAACAAGAAACAAGATTGCAAGTCGCAGACAACACGGGTGCCAAGGAAATTATGTGCATCAAAGTGTTGGGTGGATCACGCCGACGATTTGCTGGGCTGGGTGATGTGATCACCGCCAGCGTGAAAAGTGTTATACCTGGTAGCGACTTGAAAAAGAAGACGATCGTCAAAGCGGTCATTGTCCGAGTGAAACAGCCCACACGGCGTGCGGATGGTAGCTATATCAAGTTTGATGCCAATGCCGCGGTGATCATTGACAACGATAAGAACCCGCGAGGCACTCGTATTTTTGGAGCTGTTGCTCGAGAGCTGAGAGATCGGAATTTTATGAAGATCGTCAGTTTGGCAAATGAAGTGATTTAAGGCGTTTTTTGAACGATCGATTTTGAAACAGTAAAACATTCCATATTGGTTTTTTGTATCACCAAAAAACAGAATTCCTCGCTTGCGAGGAGGAGATTAAAGGCAGATGAAGCCGCGATTACAACAAAAGTACTTGGATGAAATACGGACAGCGATGGCCGAGCAATATGGCCATACTAACGTCCATTCCATCCCACGGCTTGAAAAAATTGTGATTAACATGGGTGTTGGATCGGCCGTTCAGGATAAGAAGGATTTGGATGATGCCAACGCCGCTTTGACACTGATCGCCGGTCAGAAACCAGTTCTCACGAAGGCTCGCAAATCGATCGCCAACTTCCGCTTGCGTGAAGGAGTGCCAATCGGATGTAAGGTCACACTGCGAGGGGCTCGGATGTATGAGTTTTTAGATCGACTCCTGACATTGGTCCTTCCCCGTGTTCGTGACTTTCGTGGGGTTAGCCGCAAAGCGTTTGATGGCCGCGGCAACTACAGCTTGGGGCTAAATGAGTATTTGGTTTTTCCCGAGTTGAATCCCGATAAATTTACCCGGACTCAAGGGTTGAACATCGTGTTTGTCTCTTCCGCGGCGACTGACGATGAGGGTCGAGAATTGTTGAAGATGTTTGGGATGCCATTTCGTGAAGAGAAAAAAGCGAGTGCAGACTAAGTCCGGTTGAGAAGCCGAAAAGATAATTTATTACTGGTTAAAAGAGTTTATTCCAGGCGTACTTGAAGCTAGTTGGTAGAGAAGAATACAAGACCTCGTAAGTGGTGAGGCCATCAGAGGCCAATTCCAAACTGCGTGATTAATGTAAAGGGAAATGTACGACTATGATGACTGACCCGATTGCCGACATGCTTACGCGTATTCGTAACGCTGTAAGTGTGGAGCGGCCACAAGTGGAAATGCCGGTTTCCAAGGTCAAACGGGGTGTAGCCGAAGTTCTCAAGAGGGAAGGCTATATCTGGGATTTTGAGTGTGAGGATGGCAGTCCTGTGGGCTGTTTGAAAATTGAGCTCAAGTACGGCCCGAGTGGCGAAAAAGTGATTCGCAAAATTCGGCGCATTAGCAAGCCAGGCTGTCGGGTTTATTCCCGAGCCAAAGACTTGCGTCCCGTTTTGAATGGGTTGGGGATTTCAATCCTCAGCACGAGTCGCGGTATGATGAGTGACCGGGAAGCTCGCCAACAAAAAGTGGGTGGTGAAGTTCTTTGTGAAATCTGGTAGGCGGAACTGCCGTTAGTCGTCTTAGGACATAGTGATTACAGGTTAAAGACAAATGTCTCGTATTGGAAACAAACCGATTGCCATTCTCGACGGTGTGAAAGTCAACGTCGATGGACAGACCGTAGCGGTCGAAGGCCCGAAAGGCAAATTGAGTACCGATTTTCGCCCTGAGGTGAACATCGAAGTTGACGGGGACAATGTGAAAGTCTCTCGATACAAAGATGATAGTAACTCGAAAGCGTTGCATGGCTTAACGCGTGCGTTGATCAACAACATGGTCATCGGCGTTAAGGACGGTTATGAAAAGAAGCTTGAATTGCAAGGTGTAGGTTACGTCGCTTCGGTTCAGGGGAATCAGCTTTCATTGCGGGTGGGTTATGCAAACGAATTGAAATGCCTCATTCCAACTGGTTTGGACGTGACTTGTCCCGATCAAACACATATTGATGTGAAGGGTTGTGATAAGCAACTTGTCGGGCAGTTTGCAGCGGAAGTGAGATCATTGAGAAAGCCGGAGCCTTACAAAGGTAAAGGGATTCGATACGTTGGAGAGTACGTGAAGATTAAACCTGGTAAAGCAGCGACGTAAACCGTGGCGGTTTTGACCGGTGGCGAGCTATTCAAAGGGCTTGTCTGAACAGGAAACATCAGACTCATTTGAGTGAGACGATAAAGTGAAATATACAAAAGCACTTAATTTGCAGCGAGGGCGGCGTAAGAACCGCGTGCGCAAACGGGTTCAAGGAAATTCAGCAAAACCCCGTCTGAGCGTTTTTCGCAGTAACAAGCATTTGTACTGTCAATTAATAGACGATGAGAATGGCCTGACATTGGCTTCTGCCAGTACTCGAGATAAAGATTTGGCTGGTCAGATCAAGTATGGCGGCAATTGTGATGCAGCCAAACTTGTAGGTCAGTCGATTGCCGAAAAGGCAAAGTCGGCGGGTATCGATCAGGCGTGTTTTGACCGGGGGAGCTATAAGTTCCACGGTCGAGTTGCCGAGCTGGCCAATGCGGCCCGCGAAGGCGGATTGCAATTTTAGAGCGAACATTTCAAGGACCTAGTCCTTAAAGATTTACTACGAGGAAAAAAATCGTGGCAACTGACACAACAAGCTCGGGCTTGATTGAACGAACTGTCAAAATCAAACGATGTGCTGCTGTCGTAAAAGGCGGACGTCGTTTTAGTTTTGCAGCGATGGTCGTCGTGGGCGACGGCAACGGCAAAGTCGGCTGTGGCTATGGCAAAGCGAACGAAGTGCCGCCAAGCGTCGAAAAAGCGAATAAGCAGGCCACGCGAGCGATGGTCGAGATTCCGATTGTCGAGGGGTCAATTCCCCACGAGGTCAAAGGTCGGTTTGGCGCCGCTAAGGTGGTCTTGTTACCGGCCGGTCCTGGTACCGGTGTGATTGCTGGTTCTGCCGTACGTGCTGTTTGCGAAGCAGCTGGTATCAAAAATATCCTTACCAAGAGTTTCGGTAGCAATAATCCTGTGACCCTTGTGAAGGCCACGGTTGAAGCGCTGAAACAGTTGAGAACAGAAGAAGACATTCAACGATTACGAGGAGTGGAGCTGTGAATATCCACGATATCCACGAAGGAATTCAAAAATTCAAACGCCGTAAACGGCTAGGCCGAGGGCCCGGCTCGGGCCTTGGTAAGACGTCTGGTCGCGGTCACAACGGACAGCATTCGCGTGCGGGAGCTTCGCAGAATGTGAACTTTCAGGGTGGTGCGATGCCGATGTTCCGCCGGATTCCAAAGCGAGGATTCAATAACAAGTTCGCGTTGATGGTGGGTACCGTCAACGTTAGCGACCTGGAAGATAATTTTGAGTCCGGCGAAGAAGTGACTCCTGACGCTTTGCGAGCAAAAGATTTAGCAAAATATCGTTACGATGTTCTGAAAATATTGGGAGACGGTGAGCTTTCGAAAAAATTGAAGGTTTCTGCTCACAAATTCAGCAAATCTGCTCGTGAGAAGATAGAGAAGGCAGGCGGGGAAGTCGTCGAATTGCCGGGCAAAAAGCCCGTTGTTAAGAATAAGATGAAGTCGGCTAAAAAGTAATACTCTTCAACGAACTTTGGGTTGGGGGTAGGCGAGATTGAGCCGGTGGGTTCAATTCCTATTGTCATTCATTGGGTTTCGACAGAGAATTGGTTCTTTGCCGCGGCGTTATTCGCCAGCCTGATCGAACAAGGATCAAGAGTGCGGTGCATTGTATTAAAAGGGAATTGACCCAATGTTAGAAAAACTGCGAATCATCTTTACGATTCCAGAATTAAGGCGCAAAATCCTACTGACGTTGTTTTTGTTGGCCATCTATCGAGTTGGCTGGCAAATTCCGTTGCCAATCATCGATCAGGAAGCGATGAGTGAATTTGCCCGGAACATCGGTTCCAGCAACGTCGGTGACTTTCTTAAGAAGGTTTCCGTATTCAGCGCAAGTCAGTTGAACCAGGCGACGATTTTTGGTCTTGGAATCATGCCCTACATCTCGGCTGCCATTATTTTGCAGCTGATGGGTTCGGTCTACAAACCCTTGGAAGATCTCAAGAAAGAGGGCGAAGCGGGCCGGAAAAAAATCAACGAGTACACTCGATATCTGACAGTCGTTCTCTGCTTGATTCAGAGTGCCGGATTCCTTTGGATCTTTGTGATGGGCCAAAATCTGACGGCGGCTCCATTCGAGGGGGCGAACGATCAACTAACGTTCGGCTGGCAGATTACGTCGATTTTAATCATGACCTGCGGTTCCGTCTTCTTGATGTGGCTAGGCGAGCAAATTGACGAATACGGAATTGGTAATGGGATCAGCCTTTTGATCATGGCCGGTATTGTTGCAGCCATGCCGGGTGCGCTGGCTGGCTTGTTAGCCAATGCTCGTTTTGAGTTGACTAGTTTGACCAGCGGTGAAGTAGGTCTGGAGAAAATGTTGGTCCTGATCATGGTCTTTGTAGGCGTGGTGGTCGGTGTCGTGTTCATTACGTTAGCACAACGTCGGATCCCAACCCAAAGTGCAAAGCACGTTCGTGGTCGCCGGGTTTACGGTGGCACGCGGCAATACATGCCGTTACGAATCAATCAGGCTGGCGTGATGCCGATCATCTTTGCCAGTAGTTTGCTGATGCTGCCTCCTTTCCTACTTCAGTGGGTAGGTCCACAGCTTGGGAATAATATCTTTGGAAACTCGATCACCAATTTTGGTAACGTTTTGCAAAACCCGTTATCGATGATATACAACCTGATTTACATTGGAATGATTTACTTCTTCTGTTACTTCTGGACGGCGATCACGTTTAACCCCAAAGAGATTGCGGAAAATTTAAAGGACAACGGAACCTTTATTCCGGGATATCGACCCGGGCGTAGAACCGAGGACTATTTAGAGAAGGTGATCGAACGAATCACTTATGTCGGAGCTGGCTTCCTTGCCTTGGTAGCAGTGATTCCAACGATCATTTCACATTCCCTCAATGTCGATTTTATGGTCGCCAACTTCTATGGTGGTACGGGATTGCTGATTGCCGTATCGGTTGCGTTTGACCTCGTCCAGAAAATTGACAGTCACTTAGTAATGCGAAATTACAAGGGCTTGCTGGAGTGAGCCATTACCTTGAAGAACGAATGAAGCCCGGTTTTTTCAAAGCCGGGCTTTTTTTAATGCCCCTGCAGCGTAATCGTCCGTCGCAACACGGAAATCTTGGTAAAGGAGATCTTGGTAAAGGAGATCTTGGTAAACCCGACAAGGCCTTCGTTAACAATTTAGTAGGCCAAAACGATTCATGGAAGTATTAGCGAACCGCGACGATGTAGCAAACCCAACTGGGGTTGCTCGGAACGTCTTCCCCTTTGACCCACTCCCCGGTGTCTTCTCCATCTTCGTCTTCCAATTCCCAATACACATAGCTATTACTGAATCCCGCTTCGTTCAATAATTCGCGAACTTCTGGAATAGTCCAAAAACGCCAATGGTACTCAAACGCGTGTTTCAACTTGCTGCCGTCTTTGAACTTGAAGCTGATATAAAAGTCGGCGTCATGAGTGATCGGATTGAAACGTCCCTGTTCCCAGTGGTAATTAAATCCTTTCTTCCCTTTTTTAATAACCCGTTTGTCGGTCTGGCCCTCGGAGTAGCAATCCCCTCCACCCATCATGTCCATAATCATGACACTCTCATCAGCCATGTTTGAGCGAGCGAATTGGAAATAATCCAGCAACTCAGCCCGTGTCTTAAATAACCAAAACGAAAAGTTTTGGGCCGCTAGGACGTCCACCCTAGGGCGATTATTTTTGCGGACATCTTGTTCCAATATTTTGATGCGCGATTGCTGTCGTTCATTCAGCCTCGGGTAATTGTTTTCATGTCCCCACTGCAGCGGCTCAGGATCTAGATCGACTCCGGTAGCGGTCCGTTTACGACCTCGCTTCACCCATTCACAGCAGACGGCGAAAGTCCCACAGAAGTCCTCTCGAAGTGACTTGGGTTTGTGACCAAATTCTTCCTGAAAAGCTTGGTCGAAAAATTCAACCTCATGCTCTGGGGATTGGACCGATTTGAGATAGCATTTGTACTTGTCTGCTTTTTCGGCTAACGTTTTTTTGCTCTTTTTACGGGGCATCAAGGGTTCTCGCAGGTGCAGGTCAATCAGGTGGTTATTGATTGTAACAAGGAACCCGCAGCTGTTGTATTGGCAAATTTTCGAGGCCCTTCTCCGGCATGGGCATTTCGTCACTCAGCCGATGGAGAGATTTGGAAAATCCGCTGAGCGTTGAGGGTTGTTTTTTTCTGGATTTCTTCAATCGACTCACCACGGCATTCAGCAAGACAGTCGGCGGTAAATCGAACCATAGCAGGTTCATTGGGCCGTTTTCCACGATGTGGATGGGGTGTTAGATAAGGGGCGTCCGTTTCTATTAACAGGCGATCGCTGGGTACCCGGGTGGCCACGTCTCTCAAATCGGCAGCATTTTTAAACGTGACCATTCCGGCGAAACTGATGTACATCCCGAATTCCAAGCATTCTTGGGCCGTTTCCCATGTGCCCGTAAAGGAATGCATGACGCCGAGGATCCGACCGTCCCGTTGATTCCGTCGAAATGACTGTAGGATGTCTGCTTCACAGTCTCGCATGTGAACAATCAGTGGTTTTTGAAGCTCGAACGAGAGTGCAATGTGTTGATCAAACCATTCATTCTGAAGTTCGATCGGAGAGATATCCCAATGCCGATCCAAACCGGTTTCACCTATCGCAACGACTCTGGGATTTTGAGCGAGTTGTTGGATCGCTCCCCAGTCTGTCGCTTGGGCCAGGTGACAGTCATTGGGGTGAATTCCGACGGATGCAAAAACTTGGTTGTGACGTTCGGCCATTTTGAGACAAGCCAGACTTGAATTTACGTCGGTTGCGACAGCCACCATTCCAAGGACTCCCGCCTGGGTCGCCCGATCGAGTAAATCTGACTCAATTTCTAATAATTGAGGGTCGGTCAGATGGGCATGGGTATCAAACACGCAATCTCCCACAATTCGGGCTTAAGAGTTCATGAGCAGCGGTGAGGGGAATTAGAGACCTACCCAACCACTTCTGAGTTAATTTAACGTCTGCCGGCCTAAAAAGGGACGCCCCTGAATCAGGCTTTAAGCTAATGGATGGAAAGCTACCGGTGTTGCGGGTTTTTCCTCAAAGTGTCGTCTCCAAGTGTTTTAAATATCCCTTAATTGCTTCCGGTTGTAGTGATTTGCTCAATCGATTGACTGTCTTTTGAAGCGTTAATATACGACGAAAAATCTAATTGTGAGGCAAGTAGGATTGGAGGAGCCCAAAATTGTTCGGTTCATTTTTACGAATTCGTTGACTATCCCTTAGAAGGTCGTAGAGTGAAATGTAAAGAATTAGGTTGAGACTTTATCAATCCTCTGCCTTCAATTTCTTGAGGAGATTGGAAAACGGCCATTTGTGCCATTTCAAAGGAATGTTAGATGTTGGTTCTATCACGAAAGAAGAACGAAAGTATTGTTATCAATGACGACATAACCGTCGTCGTGGTGGAAATCCGTGGCGATAAGGTTCGCTTAGGAATTGAGGCCCCCAAAGAGGTGCCCGTCCATCGGCGCGAGGTCTATGATGCAATAAAACGGTCCGAATCTGAGCCTCAGTCCAATGAGGCGGATTCCTAAGCCTCTGGCCTAGACTGGCGGAATTCGCCGAAAATAGGCTTCGTTCTCAGCCGATTTCTCCCAATCGCCCGAATGGTGATTTCCCAATTTTCGGATCGCCTGAAAACCTTGGCGAAACTATCTGGTAGCTATTGACGACTTCCGTCCACCGAGATTAATCTGATTGACGGTAATTGCCGATTATTCAGCAATACACAGGATGTTTTGGCCCCTTCGTCTAGTGGTCTAGGACTCCGGCCTTTCACGCCGGCAACACGGGTTCGAGTCCCGTAGGGGTCATTTCCAAAACACGAAAGCCTCGTAGTTCTTTGCTGCGGGGTTTTTTATTTGGGTCCTATACCAGCGAGACAGGGCTGATTCGCAAATTCACACGCGTGAAGTTAGCCATGAGCTAGGCTCTTATTCGAGGTTCACCCACCAATCTGCTTTCGACCGGACAGGTAGGGCTGAAGCGCCTCCGGCACATTGACTGAGCCATCTCGGTTTTGGTGATTCTCCAGCACAGAGATCAGGGCGCGACTCAGAGCAAAGGCGGTTCCGTTAAGAGTATGAACGAAATGAGTCCCCTTGGTTTCCTTTTGCTTATATCGGACATTCAGCCGTCGGGCTTGGTAGTCCGTACAGTTGGAGGTGCTGGTGACCTCTCCCCATTCTCCCGCCTCGCCACGACCTGGCATCCAAGCTTCTAGATCGTATTTGCGGTAGGCCGGGCCTCCTAGGTCTCCGGTGGCCGTATCGACGACGCGGAAGGGAACCTCGATTGCATCAAACAAGTCACATTCGATTTGTTTCAATTCCTGATGCAGGGCGTCGCTTTGATCCGGCAGGCAAAATACAAACATCTCAATTTTGGTGAATTGGTGAACGCGATAGAGACCTTTCGAAGCACGGCCAGCGGCCCCGGCCTCTGTCCGAAAACAGTGACTAATGCCGCAAAGCTTCAGCGGAAGTGTCTCGGCATCAAACGTCTCGCCACTGTACAAACCGCCCAAAGTGATTTCAGCCGTGCCAATCAGAGACAGATTTGAATTCTCGATACTGTAGACCTGGGTTTCCGGCCCGCGAGGCATGAAGCCAATCCCTTCTAGGATTGAATCCTGAGCTAAGTCGGGTGTTGTCATAGGAATGAATCCTCGGCGGACCAATTCACTGACTGCGTATTGCTGGATTGCCAAATCCAGTAGGACCAAGTCGCCCTTCAGGAAGTAGAATCCAGCTCCGCTGGTTCTTGCACCCCCTTCGAAATCAATCCAGTCCCACTGCTTCGCAATTTCAACGTGGTCTTGGGGTGGAAAGTCAAACTCTCTCGGGGCGTGCTTCCCTCGCCCCAGTTCAAGATTTGATTTGTCATCTTCACCAATGGGGGCCTCGGGATGGGCCATATTGGGCAGACGCAATTCGAGCTCTCGGATTTTCAAGTCTAGTTCGTCATGTTGCGTTTGGGCAGCATCTTTTTGGGCCCGTAAATCTCGGCCGTTGGCTTTTCGCTCTTCGCGTTCTTGCTCGTCCTTTGCCTGGCCGATCGTTTTTGAGACAGCATTGGCTTGACGGTTTAGTTCCTCAACTTGCCTAAGCATATCCCTGCGCTGAGTTTCTAGCTCCAATAGCTGATCCACTTCGTGAGGGACATTCCGGTTTTCACAATTGGCCTTAACGGCCGAGGCGTTTGCGACAATGTATTTACGGTCTAGCATGACTGGGAAGGTTTCTAATTGAATTGAAAGGTGGTTGACTAAATCGAGATCTTTCCGATTTCCTGCCACAGGTAAGCACTCGATTTGATTCCACGATGGAAGTCGTCAAGCGAGAATTTTTCATTCGGGCTATGTGGGTTGTCGTCATCCTGTCCCCATCCAAGTAGGAGTGTGTCGATATTTAGTTTATTGCCGAATGAGTTGACGACCGGAATGCTTCCACCGCTGCGAATGTGTACCGGTTTCTGACCGAAACCTTGATTGATGGCTTCTGACGCTGCTTGCATGAACGGATTTCCCAGAGGCAAGACAAATCCGGGTGCGCCGTGATGTTCGACCAGTTCCATCGTGATCCCGGGGGGGCAAATTTTTTGAAGCATGTCACGCAAGCTCGCTGTGATCTTGTCGACATTTTGATTGGGGACCAAGCGAAAGCTGAATTTAGCCCCGGCATGTGCGGGGAGGACGGTTTTGGCACCCTCTCCCTGATAGCCACTCCAAAGTCCATTGACGTCAAATGTGGGCCTCGCCCAACGGCGTTCCAAGGTAGAGTACCCCGTCTCGCCGCTGAGGTCATTGACACCGAGTTGTTTCATGTATGCATCATTGTCAAAGTCAAGTTCTGCAAACTGTTTTTTTTCGGCTTCGGTAAGTGGGAGCACATCGTCATAGAACCCAGGTATCTGAATTTTCCCATCGCTGTCAATGATGCTTGCAAGCATTTGGGATAACGCATTGGCTGGGTTGGTCACCGAGCCACCAAAAGCCCCAGAGTGCAGATCTTGGGAGGGACCATGAAGGAGCAGTTCAAAATAACAGATCCCTCGCAATCCATAGGTAATTGCTGGCATCCCTGGCCCGTATTGTGAGCAATCGCTGATAACGGCAATGTCGGCAGCCAACTTTTCCGTAACGACTTGGCCGTGGTCGTATTTACCATCTAAGAATTCATGTAGACCGCCGCTCCCGCACTCTTCTTCCCCTTCGATAAGGAATTTGATTTGAATCGGTAAATCCCCAATCGTCGCTTGCCAGGCTTCGACGCTGAAGACGTGGGTGATCATCTGTCCTTTGTCGTCGGTTGCCCCTCTAGCAAACACATTACCGTCACGGATGCTGGGCTCGAAAGGTGGTGTCAGCCATTCATCCAATGGATCGGGTGGTTGAACGTCATAGTGACCATAGACCAGAACGGTGGGAGCATTCGGAATCGGGGGAGATTCGGCGTAAATAATCGGATGACCGCAAGTTTCAATCATCTCGGTTTTAAAACCTAAGCTGTCAATGCGGTCGTGCAACCAGTCTGCCGCTTGACGTACTTGCCCCGTGTAAGCACTGTCCGTGCTGATGCTAGCCATGGTAAGCCAGTGGCAAAGGTCCTGTTCGAATCGTTTCCGGTTGTCGGTCAAATAGGATTCAAACGCAGCCATTTTACGCTCCTGTTTTACGAGCTCGACCAGTCAGTCGGGCCACTTTTGATTGTTATAAAGTCAAATAAAACCAATGGTTTTTTAAGCCCTTTGTCAGGGCTGCACGGGTGAGAGTGTCTCGTGTTTGTTGCAAGAGCTAGGACCGACATGTTTTCGTTTATGGCAAGTCAGCTGAGACATAACACTCTCCTTAACACTATAACGGTCATCGCTGATTTCCACCACAATGCGTTAATTTGTGAACGAGGACGATTTTTAGAACTTGATTGTGCGTGAAAAGTGGTTCAAATAACTAGTACTGGATTCATGGAAACATTAGGGATGATGAAGATGAATGAGGATGGATGTGACACCGTGACCGTTGAGCCGGGTTCTAAGAGAGCTCCCGAACGAGTGACTCAAGCCAAACGGCAACCACGCTACCACGTGATTTTGTGGGATGACGATGATCATTCATATGATTATGTCATCCTCATGATGCGGCAGTTGTTTGGTCATAACTTCGACAGCGGATTTACGATTGCCAAGAGTGTGGACAAGTCAGGACGCGCCGTCTGTCTGACGACGACAAGAGAGCATGCCGAGCTCAAACGCGATCAAATCCATGCTTTTGGTAAGGATCTGTTGATTGATCGTTGTGGTGGATCGATGTCTTGCACGATCGAGCCCGAAGCGGTGGACGCTTAATCGGTTTGATTTGGATTGACGCCGATTTGGTGAGCGGACCATTGGGCTTGTATCGAGTCTCAAAAAAGGGGGCAGTCGAAGCGATTTTAGCCTGCTGATCTACTCTGTCATTCGATACAATGCTGGGCTGTCAATTTTTTAAATCAGCTATTGGTCTCGGGCCGTTTAGGTGCCCGTAATCGTTTAAGAACTAGCCGTGAGCGCAAAACTAAAAACCGTCACGCTTGGCTGTAAGGTCAATCAATACGAGACGCAACTGGTACAAGAGGGACTGGTTGGCGCTGGTTTTGTGGATGCCAATGAGCAATCCGAATCAGCGGACCTGTGTATCGTTAATACCTGCACGATCACCTCAGAGGGGGATTCTAAAAGCCGCCAGGTGATTCGCAAGATGAATCGTGATAATCCCGATGCTCGAATTGTTGTGATGGGGTGTTACGCAACGCGAGCGCCGGATGAGGTAGCGGCCTTGCCAGGTGTTGCGGAGGTGGTGACGGATAAACGAGAGCTGCCTGATTTGATGGGCCGTTTTGGCGTGATTGATATACCCAGCGGTATTTCAGGCCTAACTAACCGGCACCGGGCTTACGTTAAGGTTCAAGATGGCTGTCTCTTGCGGTGTAGCTATTGCATTATTCCTACAGTGCGTCCACAGATGTACAGCCGACCGATGAAGGAAGTGTTGGATGAAGTTCGCCGCTTGGTCGATCACGGCTACCGAGAGGTGGTTTTGACCGGAATTCATCTTGGCCACTACGGAGTCGATTTCAATAAAGGGAAATCAAAATCTGAGTGGACACGGCTGTCGCATTTGGTCCGCGAGATATGTGAGATTCCTGGTGACTTTCGTGTTCGGCTTTCGAGTATCGAAGCGACTGAAGTGACACGTGAGTTGATTCAGGTGATGCAGGATTATCGAGAACAGGTTTGCCCTCATTTGCATGTCTGTTTGCAGAGTGGCAGCGATCGCATTTTGCGGCGAATGAAACGCCGCTGGACCGCGCGGCACATCGTAGATCGTTGCCAGATGGTAGCCGCTGAGTTAACGCTGCCGGCGTTCACAACGGATTTAATTGTCGGATTCCCGGGAGAGAGTCAGGAAGATTTTGACTTGTCTCTTGAGGCCTGCCGGAAAATTGGATTTTCCAAGATCCACATGTTCCCCTTTAGCCCTCGACTTGGCACGCCGGCTGCCGAGATGAAGGGGCAGATTTCACGTCAAGTTAAGCGAGAACGGGGAAAAGTGGTCGCAGAAATCGAACGTCAATTGCGGGCCGATTATTTGAATAAATTAACGGGGACAGTGCTGCAGTTATTGGTGGAGAAGGTAGGCACTGATGGAATGGCCACGGGGACCACCTGTCGTTATGTTCCAGCCCGCGTCCGAGATGAACGAGCTCAAAAAGGGGAGCTTCTAACAGTACTGGCTGAGGGGAATGATGGCGAAGCGTTGATGGTCCGGAGTATTTAAGAGGATTTGAGATCTCAGGCAACTCGCTGGACCGCCAAGCTCACTCGATCGGGCGGAGGAATGACAACTGCTGTCAAAACTACAGGGTAACCATGTTTGGATTATCCAATCCTAGCCGTTTCATCTTTTTGTAAAGCGTTGTGCGATTAACACCTAGTTGGTCAGCCGTTTCGTTTCGATTCCAGTTGTTTTCTCTCAGCACTTGTAAAATGATTTGCCGTTCGGGACCCTCCATCGCCTCTTTTAGCGTCTGCTTGCCTCGCGGAGACACAATGGCCTCTGCCGGAGACAAATTACTGGTAATGTTGGAGGGCAGGTCTTCGACAGAGATTTTGGAAGACTTCCCGAGTAAAACAGCTCGTTCAATAACATTCTGTAATTCGCGTACGTTACCTGGCCACGCGTATTGTTCAATCGCTTGAGCAGCAGCCATCTCGAACCCGTAAATCTGACGGCCTACTTCGCTATTAAATTGGGTTAAAAAGTGTTCTGCCAAAGTTAGTATGTCATTCCGGCGTTGACGCAGAGCCGGTAGCTCTAGGTTGATCACATTGATTCGATAGAACAGGTCTTCGCGGAATCGCCCTTCAGCGACCGCTATTTCTAAATCTTCGTTGGTCGCCAAGACGACTCGGGTGTTAACCTTGTGAGTTTCAGAACCACCGACTTGTTCGAATTCAAATGTCTGTAGTACTCGCAGAAGTTTTACCTGTAAGCTGGGGGATGCAGTCGCGATTTCATCCAAAAAAATTGTGCCACCGTCGGCAAGTTTGAATTTTCCTTGCTTGTTTCCGGTCGCGCCAGTGAAGGCCCCAGCGACATGCCCAAACAATTCACTCTCCAAGAGGTTTTCTGGGAGTGCCCCACAGGTAATTTCTACGAAAGGAGCATCGCGGCGGTTGGATCGTTGGTGAATGGCCCGTGCAATCAATGATTTTCCAGTTCCACTCTCACCCGTCAGCAGCACGGAAGCTTTGGTGTCAGCAACACTGTCGATGACGTCAAAAGCTTTTTTCATGCTGAGATTGTTACCTACAATATTGTCCATGCCGAACCGACGATCCAGCTGCACTTTTAGTTGATGATTCTCTTGAATCACCTGTTGTTGCGACAGGACTCGATTGATGGCCATTAATAACTCTTCATCAATCAGCGGTTTGGTTAATAGATCGAAGGCCCCTGCCCTAATGGATTCAATTCCGGTATCGATCGTGGCATAACCTGTCATCAAGAGAACAGCGGTATTCGGATAATGCTGTTTGCAGTGGCTGAGAATATCGAAACCATCCTCAGCCCCGAGTCTCAGATCGACTAAAGCCACGTCAAACGCTTGGCTAGAGAGTCGGTTAGAGGCCGTTTCAAAATTGTGCGCTAGGGAGATATCGAACCCCTGCTCTTGCAGCCAAGTGCCCATGGATTCCAGTAAATGCTGGTCATCATCGACGAGTAAAATTTTGGCATCACGTTGTATTTCTGGCGGATTCATAGTCATTGAGTCACTGGATCTTTTGATAAAACGCAACTGTCACACAGGTTTCTAGGTCACGATTCGAGGCGGGTCAAAATTTTTCAACATAGGATTTACAGCACGATTCCTACCATTTTCCGTCTGTTTTGCCCTGAAATTAGGAACCAAGGACTCGTCTTGCCATTTCCGTTTGTGTAGATTTCAAAGGGTGAAGAGTTCCTGTTAGACCGGAAGTTTCGGTTCTCCTATCAACGTTTCCTATCAAATCGACGGGGTTTGAATCTCGTTCCTACCCGTTAAAGCCAGTGATTACGTTTGTTGGCCCGTGCATTTTCCACCCAAGGTGCAGGTTTCAACAATTGATGAAAGATCACCGGCAGGAAAGAAGCTATGAAAATTAAAGTTGTGGTTGCCGATGACCATCCTGTGGTGGCAGACGGTTTGCGATTTGCCGAAGTTTCCGACGTTACTGTCGAAATCGTTTCACAGGTTGAAACGGTTGATAAATTAGAACCAGCGCTGCGAGAGTTCTGTCCCGATGTTCTAGTTATGGAAGTTAGGCTAGGAGGCCGAGACGCACTCAAAAAACTAGAAGAGCTTAACGGTGAATTCTCAGATATCAACGTGGTCGCATTTTCGGGGCAAGAAAATCCGACTCACATCGCAAGAGCGGCTGCTGTGGGGTGCTATGATTATGTCTCCAAGACTTCTTCTTGTCGTCAGTTGATTCAGTCGCTAAGGTCGGCAACGCTCGGTGAGCCAGCCCCCAATGACAGCTTGATGGTCGAGACCCAGGCTCGGATGCGACGACCTCGTCAAACGGTAGATCATGACGTCCCTTTAACAAACCGGGAAATGCAAGTGCTGCGACACATAGCAATGGGTTTAAGTAATCGGGAAATCGGTAAATCGTTGGGGATCAGCGTTGAAACGGTGAAAGAGCACGTACAAAATATTCTGCGGAAACTTGATGTGAATGATAGGACTCAAGCGGCCGTATGGGCTGTCAAGCGAGAGTTGGTTTGATTTAGTAGCCGACTGGGTCGTTCGAGGATTGAATCCAGTGCACTCAATTCGGCTTGTTTCATTTCAAGGTTGAAAGATAGCTGAAGGTGTCTTTGCAGCTTGGTGTCGTCATTCACCGATCACAAGAACGAGCACGGAGTTAGCCGGCTTTTTGAGCGACCTTCGCCATTCGATTTTGGGAATAGGAAAAGGCCAGGGAATCCGACGTATCTTAGGCGCAAGTGATTACAGTCGTTAAAATGAATCTTGATGTATTGAGGATTCATTTCGGGCTGAGCGGAGAGGCGAACGGTGAGCACTATTTTTCAATCTCGAGGAGTTGGCTGGGGCTTATTTGTAGTTCTAATGCTCGGCTTACTCGTACCCGTCTCGGTTGGCCAGCAGGACGAGATGGAGAGCATCGAGCGAACGCTCCAATTACTAGAACAGTTGAAGGCTTCCGAGGTTTCTGAGCGGGATAAAGCCCAGGCCGAATTGCTTCGAATGGGCCCCTTAGTTCTGGATCAAATTGAAATCGATGAAGACGCCACAAAGGATTTGCGTAATCGACTGGCGGTTATTCGTCGGCAGCTGGAAGACGAGGCGGTTGCCGCCGTTTCCGAGGCAAGCCAAGTAACTCTTGTCGGTGAGATGACGATAGACGAGGCATTGGCTGCTATCAAATTTCAAACGGGCAATCAGGTAGAGTTAGATTCCGGCGCAGGCGATAAGAAGATAACGCTTGAGCTCAGGGAGCAGACCTTTTGGAAGAGTTTGAGAAGGATTATGAATGAGGGTAATCTGGCGATCGACAAATATGGCGCGGCTCCGGGAATGCTCAAACTCGCGATTGTCGAAGATCCTAATCCCGCACCGGGAAAAGTTTTTCCGCAACCGGTGAATGAAGCCAGAATTTTCGATGTTGAGGTGGCTCGTGTTGCGTCCTCAATGAATTTACAGTGGCCCAATCAGAACTATACCACTGTCACCCTCGTCGTTCGCTGGGAACCGCGTTTGCGACCGATCTCGATCAACCTGCCGCTTTCGAAGGTATCGATCCAAGACGAGTTTGATGCCCCTGCTAAGGTAGCTGATGTGAATTCAGTCATCTACGGGACGATTCAACCAGAGATCCCCGAGCTTGAATTTCCCCTTTCAATAGTGCGGATTGATCGCCAGATTGAATCATTGAAATCGATCAAAGCGACGATTGACGCGGTTCTGCCGGGTCGTATCGAAGCGTTCCGCTTTCGAAATATCAAGGATCAACGGGTGGGGCGAACGATACAGAGGGCGGGCGCGACTGTTACCTATGGCGGTATTCAAAAGAACGAGGATGTCTACATGGTTACCTTGTCATTGAGTTTTGAAAAGGAAAATAATGCGTTAGAGTCTCACCAGGGATGGGTTTTCGATAACGAAATTTTCCTTCAAGATGCTAATGGCAAACGTGAAGAGTCGATCGGTTTCGAAACCATTCAACAAGACAATGCCAAAGTGACCGTTCGGTATTTGTTCCTTGAAGATCCGGGAGACAGGATGTTGGTTTACAAGACACCCGCAGCGATTGTGAAAATGCCTGTAAATATTGAATTAAAGAAGATCCCGCTGCCATGACCCTCCTTCAGCTGCCCCTTGTTGTTTTATTATCCGCGTTGGCGCAAGATTCGGAATCGAAGAGAAATCACAATGCTCTTTCAGCAACGGTGAACGGTTGGGTCATCACTGCGACACGAGTCGACCGTTTCATCGAAGATAAAATGACAGGTCGTACGTTGGGCTCGGAAGTAAGGCAGCGGTTGCACCAAGAGGCCTTGGAGCATTTGGTCCGGCGCCAAATCGTTCTGGAATACTTGAAGACGACCCGCTTCTTCCGACTCAATCGGAATGCAGTGGATAAGCGAATTGAGGGATTGCGGCAGGAATTACGGAAGTTGGGCCGGACGTTGAAGGAGCACCTGGTGGAACGCCAGATCAGTCAACGCGAGTTTGAAAACGAAATCAGTTGGGAAATTGTCTGGGGCAACTTCTTAAAAAGCCATTTGAGCGATGAGCGTTTAGAGGAATTCTACAATGAACGACGGCGCGAGTTTGATGGCACTCGTCTGAAAGTCGCCCATCTTTTACTCAGGCCCATTGGAGAGGAAACCAGCCAAGAAGTGGTTAACCGCGCCATGGCGCTGCGACAGCAAATTGTCTTGGGTTCAACAACTTGGGGGAAGGCGGTGCGAGATTTTTCTGTTGCCAAGACGTCCGTTGATAAGCAAGGGCTCTTAGGTTGGATCGAGTTTTCAGGCCCGATGCCAGATGAATTCAATCGGCTAGCTTTTCAGTTAGATCCGGGGCAAACAAGTCTGCCGGTGAAGACAGGCATTGGCGTCCATTTGATTCGCTGTTTGGAGGTTGAACCGGGAAATCGCGGTCCCAAAGACGTCGATGCTTCTTTACGAATGGCGGCGAAGCGTTGGATTTTTGATCAGTTGGCCGATCAAAAACGTTCGAACGTTGAGATTCAGTATGCTTACCCCAACGAACATTAAGGTTTTTTTTGGTTGATTGTTTTAAGGATCGATTCAGCTTGGGCTTTGATGATTGGGGACGGATTGGATTCGATAAAGTTCACCAGTTTTTCCTGATACCTTAATTTCTGGGACGCCGATTTTGCACCGGCTGCCATGTCTAATAATTTGATACTCTCGTACAAGGGTTTCAGCTGCTTGTCGGTCCTAATACTGGACTGGATTCTTGAAAGGCTGGATTTGACGGATTTTAAATCAGCGTATTGGTCACGCAATCCCATGAATTTTTGGAGAATGCGAATTTGCTCTGCCTCGGTCTTGCCCGCGGCTTCTGTGAGTGATTGGGAAACCCGATTGATTGATTTGATTGCATTTTCGTTCAAGCCTCGGATTTCTTGATTTAACGACAGCGCGACCTGAGCATAGCTGTTGACCAATCCCGCTTTGTTGAGATAACGCTTGGCCTGTCTCAATGTTTTAATCGCAGATTTAAGGTCGCCGGCGTCCTTGAAATCAGTGAAACGACGGGTCACTTCGACCAGGGTTTGAGCGTCTTTTTCATTAAGGACCATTCCAGCGTCATTCCGAGCGGCCGCCATGAGTTGAATCAACTGCTCATTGGTCAGGGTGCCTGATTTAGCGTATAACGTTTCTCCATCTGCTCGCACGACGTAGACGATTGGGATGCCGTTACCCTCTGCCTTATGTTGTTGCGTCCATTCTTGCCAATCGCTGCTGGAGGTGTCGATTTTGATAGGCACAACCTGTGCCACGTACGGTGCCAATTCGCGATGGGTGGTTAATCGCTTAAGTAAATCGGCACAAGGAGGTCATGTTGATTTACCAGCAACGGCAAAAATAGGTCGCCCCGTAATGGCCGCTATAGCATTAGCGTATTGCACGGGGGTGGTGACTTCTGACGGTTGGACCTGCCCACGGATTTCCAAGACAGGGAAACAGAATAGTATCGATACCGCAACCGAGAACCCGATTGTCAGGGGTCGATTCGTAAATAACATAATCTACCTGCGGGGTGTGAAGAGAAAATACCATGCCAGGGTCGACGATTCACGTCCCCCAAGCAATGTTTTTTTGGGGAAATCCACGAGAGGAAACCATCTCAAGCAACGTGCTTTATTATAGCGTCCAATTCACAAAGAGTCTTGCCATTTAAACAGCGGATCGGAAAACAAAAAAAGCCGGACGTGAGAGATCCGGCTTAGTGATGGGTGATTGAGGTTACAGGTTACCGCGGCGTTCTTGTTCCAATTCGAGAGACTCAAAGAGCGCTTTAAAGTTTCCTTTTCCAAAGGACTCACTCCCGCGACGACAGATAATCTCAAAAAATAAGGTAGGCCGATCCTGAAGTGGTTTGGTAAAGATTTGCAGCAGATAGCCTTTGTCATCACGGTCAATCAGGATTTTTAAGTCTTTGACCTCTTTGTTGTTTTCACGAATCTCGCCGACCCGATCCCAGACAATGTCGTAATAGGATTCGGGGATTTCGAGGAAATCGACACCACGTCGACGCAACTGTCCGACGGTGTTCAGCTCGTCCTTGGTCAATAACGCCAAGTGTTGAATTCCTGGTGTTTGATTGTGCCAGTCAAGGTACTCTTCGATTTGACTTTTCCGTTTTCCTTCAGCTGGTTCATTGATTGGGATCTTAATCAATTCGCGACCGGAGTCCATGACTTTGGACATTAGTGCCGAATACTCTGTTGAAATATCCTTGTCGTCAAAATGTTTGAACAGTTTAAAGCCGAGAATTTCTTCATACCACTTCACCCAGGTATCCATCTTCCCGAGTTCGACATTGCCGACGCAGTGGTCGACGTAAAACAGTCCGGTTGGGTTTTGGCGATTGTATTCATTGATCGCCAGCCCTTCCATTTTTCGGAACCGCGGCAAGAAATCACCGCGGTTTTTCACGTTTTCCAAAGCGTATTTATCTGTCCGAGATACGAAAGAGTGGATCACTCGCCCAAAGGTTTTGATGCCGGATATCACTACGGTTCCATTTTCATCCGACGTCACAACCGGTTCGTATGCGGATTCCGCGCCGTTTCGTAGCGATTGCTCATAGGCCTTGATGGAATCATCTACGGTGAAGGCAATATCTTTGATGCCGTCACCATACAAGCCGACCTCTTGTTGGGCGGGGTGGTCTTGAGTTAATCCGGTGGTCAATAAAAACCTGATATTACCCTGGGTCAAAAGGTAGCTGGCCGATTCACGTTCGCCCGTCGTTAAATCGGAGATCTGTTCAATTTCGAAGCCAAACGCCTGAGCATAAAAATAGGCGGCCTGTTTTGCATTGCCAACATAGAATTGAACGTAGTCAACATCAATCAATCTGAGCGGGTCATTCGACTGGGAGGTCGAGCCGCTGGTCAGGGGGGAACTGGTAGTACTCATTATTAGCTCAAATTAGTTATTGGATGATTAAACGCGCTGGGGCGAATGTCCCAAGTTACAACGTGCCCCAAAGCGACACGCCCTATGAGAACCCTCTGCGAGTCCTTGAATTCTAACAGAAACCTCAAAAAGATTCAGAGTTTTTAGATTGCCGGTCGAGAAACACGCGTTTTACAGTGTTGGACGTTTAGCTTGGGTCAAGTTGGTCGACCCCTGCGGGAGAACACGAGCGAGGGTAGTCTTGTGGGGATCGTTTGGCCCAATGGTCGTCCACATCGCCGTTTTTGCTCATCTTTGAAAGGTTCAGGCAATGTCTATCGGGAACGCGATGACTTCCCGTAGTGAGCTTTTACCAAGAGCGAGCATGACTAAACGATCGACGCCTAACGCGACACCGCAGCTTGGTGGTAGCCCGGATTCCATCGCATTCAGCAGACGACTTTCTACCGGAAGTGGAGGGTGACCATCCTGCTCACGTAATTGGTTGATCTGCTTATTTCGCCGCCGAAGTTCGATAGGATCGCACAGTTCGTGGTACCCATTAGCGAGCTCCACTCCATCCACGTACAACTCAAACCGTTCCGCTACGGGCGGTTGTTCTTCGCGGACTTGGGCCAGCGCTGACTGAGAAGCTGGCCAGTCGTAAATAATGACTGGATTACCAAAGCCCAGTTTTGGTTCAACGACGTGGGTTAAAAGTAGATTACGCCAGAAATCAATGTCGTCCTCCGCACTGATTCCCTCTATCTGAAATCCGTTCTGGTGTGCAGCCTGCTGGAGTTGGGCCAGTTCAGCCTGCAAAGGATCGACGCCCGCATGATCTTGAAAAATCTGTCGATAGGTCAAGCAGTGAAATTCATCGCGTCCCAGCATGGTAGTGGCCAATTCCCCGAGTCGCTGCATCGCCGATTCCAGAGTGTCTCCGGTGCGGTACCATTCTAGCATCGTGAATTCGGGATTGTGTAAACGCCCCGACTCGCCCGAGCGATACGCATGTGCGATTTGATAGATCGCATCAGCGCCCGCGGCCACAAGACGTTTCATCGCAAACTCAGGCGAAGTCTGCATCCAAAGAAACTCTTCAGATTGACCGATTCGAGATGTCGACTGAGTCGCAACCACGGCTTTTCGCGGAACGGATATTGGCTCCAAATACCGATCAATGACAATGTCACCGGAGAGGACGGGCGTGTCCACTTCAAAAAAACCGCGGTCTTCAAAAAACCGCCGGAGATTTGAAATTAGGCCCGCTCGCCGGCGGAGGGTTTCAATATCGGCCGTGGGTTGGAACATATGTTTACCGTCGCAAATAAACGGCAATGCGTCAATTCAGGGTAATAGGTTTCTAGAATGGTGGCTCCCTAACGGAGCCGGCCAAAGTACAATGCCGGGGGGTTTTCAGGAGTCATGATGGCAGGTCTCGCTGTGTGTGGTCGGTTTACATTAAGAAGTCCAACAGAAACGATTGCGTCACTGTTTGAAGGTCTGAGAGCTCCCCCAATGGAACCCCGCTTCAACATTGCTCCCACGCAACCAGTAGCCTGCATTCGAAGTTTAAAGGGGCAGCCCTATCTCAGCCACTTACGTTGGGGTTTGGTCCCATCTTGGGCACAGGATGTTGGAGTGGGTGCGCAGTTAATTAATGCGCGGGCGGAGACGGTTGCGTCAAAGCCTTCGTTTTGCGAATCGCTCAAGCGACGCAGGTGTCTGGTGATTGCAGATGGTTTTTACGAGTGGAAAAAAATAGGCCGAAAGAAATTCCCGTTTTACGTGACACGACCGGATTCAAAGCCCTTTTGCATGGCCGGTTTATGGGATCATTGGAAGCAGGGAGAACCGTCAGTCGAAACGTGCGCGATCATCACAACCGTAGCGAATGGGGCGATGCAGTCACTGCATGACCGAATGCCTGTGATTTTGGAGCCTTCAGATTACTTGGCTTGGATCGATTCCGGCTCGGGCGGCGCAGAGACGCTCCAGCGTCGACTCGCGAACAATGTCGAAGAAGAGTTACGGATTCAAGAGGTTTCTCGTTTTGTGAACAAGGTTGGAAACGATACGCCCGCCTGTATCGAGCCCGAATGCACCCTGTTTGATTAAGTGGTAGGGGAAAGAGAAGATCGATGGAACGCCTTTGCAGGCAGTGAGATACCCACTGAGATTCATTTCGGGCTAGGCTAGTTCGGCAAGATTCGTCGAACCGAACGCTCGATCCTTCACGAATCCCTATGGGACGTTAATATTATGGAAATCTTGGAACAGTGTTGTAATGCAAACCACACTCCAAAATGGAATGATTGATGATGAAAAAACAAACTGTTTGGTTTTGTTTGGCAGCGGTTGCAATCGCTTTATTTGCTGCTTCGTTTAACGGGCTGTGCGGACAGGATGGAGAATCGAAGGTGATGGATTCCAATGTTTTGATACGTGGCTGGGATGGTCCTTATGGCGGGGTGCCTCCCTGGAAGTCAATTCAGACGGATGATTTCATTGGTGCCTTTGACCGTGCCATTGAAATGTCCAGTGACGAGATTCAGCAGATTGCAAATAATCCGGAGCCTCCAACGTTTGAGAATACGATTGTAGCGTTGGAACGGGCAGGTAAGACGCTGCAGCGAGTCAGTAATATTTTTGGGGTCTTTTCCTCTAATTTAAATCTAGGTGCAATTCCTGATATCGAAGCGGTGGTGATGCCAAAACTTTCCAAGCATAACGACTCAATTATGCAAAATGACAAGTTGTTTCAGCGCGTTGCTGCCATTCACGGTAGCGATGAGATGAAACGGCTGAACTTGGCACAACGACGCTTAGTCGACGATCGCTTTAAGAGCTTTGTTCGGCAAGGCGCAAAACTGGACTCGAAGTCCAAGACTCGTTTGTCCCAGATTAATGCTCAGCTTGCCGGGTTGTTTACTGAGTTTAGCCAGAACGTATTAAACGATGAGCAGTTGGTGACGATCATTACTGACCCATCGCAATTGCAGGGTCTGCCCGAAAGTGTTGTGGATGCGATGGGTGCCGCAGCCAAGCAATATGCGGCGGATAAGGATTTGCAAGCGGAAGCGTCTCCCGAATGGGTGGTCAATAATACGCGGTCGTCGATGGAGCCCGTTTTGACATATGCTGACAACCGGCCTTTGCGAGAGAAAGTATGGAAGACCTATTATAGTCGGGGAGATAATGGTGATGAGAGCGACAACAAACAGATCATCACTGCGATTTTAAAACTGCGGGCTGAGCGCGCGAAACTGTTGGGATATGAAACCCACGCCCACTGGCGTTTGGAGCCACAGATGGCGAAAAAACCTGATAACGCGATGCGTTTAATGATGCAGGTTTGGCCTAAAGCGGTCGCTCGCGTAAAGGAAGAGGTTGCTGACATGCAGGCCGTTGCCAACGAAAGCAACGCGAATATCACGATCGAGCCATGGGACTATCGTTTCTACGCGGAAAAGGTTCGCAAAGCTAAGTATGATTTGGATTTTAATGAAGTGAAGCCTTATCTCCAGTTGGAGAAATTGCGTGAAGGAATGATGTGGGCTGCCGAGCAAATCTACGGGTTTGAATTCAAGCCAGTCACCGATGTGCCCGTATTCCATCCGGATGTGCGAGTTTGGGAGGTTTTAAGAAACGGAACGCCGGTTGGGCTTTGGTATTTTGATCCCTATGCGCGACGGGGTAAGCGAAGTGGGGCCTGGATGACGGACTATCGAGCTCAGGAAAATATCGAGCGTCCCATCACCACGCTCGTTTCCAATAATTCGAACTTTGTGAAAGGTAAGCCGGGCGAGCCGATATTGATTTCTTGGGACGATGCGATCACGTTATTCCATGAATTTGGCCACGCATTGCACGGCTTATGCAGTGAGTGTCAATATCCATCTCAATCGGGCACCTCAGTCGCTAGAGATTACGTTGAATTCCCGAGTCAGTTAAACGAGCATTGGCTATCCAGCCCGGAAGTCCTCGAGAAGTTTGCAGTGCATTATGAAACGGGTGAACCGATGCCGGCTGAACTGTTGGAGAAAATTGAAAACGCCTCCACCTTCAATCAAGGGTTTTCTACCGTGGAATATCTGGCCAGTGCGTTGGTTGACATGGAGTTGCATTTAGCGGGAGATGTGGTGATCGATCCAGACCAGTTTGAACGTGAGACACTTGAAAAACTAGGGATGCCTCAAGAGATTGTGATGCGTCACCGAACGCCTCAGTTTAGCCATGTTTTTGCCAGTGATGGGTATTCAGCCGGTTACTATAGTTATTTGTGGTCGGATGCCCTGACAGCCGATGCGGCTCAAGTCTTTGAAGACAAAGGCTCTTACTACGACAAGGAGACCGCCCAAAGCTTATATGACAATATCATGTCGGTGGGAGACACGATGGATCCAGCCGACGGGTTCCGAAAGTTTCGAGGCAGAGACGTGGATACCCGCGCTCTGCTAAGGAAGCGTGGTTTTCCGGTTAACTGATCGGGACACAGCCTTGCGCTCTAGATTAAATGGGTCACTTGTCGCGTTTGGAGTCATAAAAAGATTGATGAAATACGCCCTCGTGTTAACGAGGGCGTAGTTCATTTCAACTCCGTTCAACGAAAGTCAGACCACTTCCAAGTTATCTGACTCAACCCACCCCTCGGCACCATCGGAAGAGCGGATCTGTAACCAGTTGCCACGCTTCTGAATCACTTTGACGGACATACCCTGCGACAATCCATTTCCAGGCAGTGCCGCGAACGACTTTGCGTTGCCCATATACATGGCAACATCGTCAGCGATGATGACGGCGACGGCCGTTTTTTCCGCTTTGTAATGGTGTGCAACCATCGACCCACACAGAATCAATAAAGCGAAAGTGACGGCGGTCATGAGCGTCTTCATTTTCCAGATTGGGTAAAAAAGGGCACTGGCCATAAGGCTCCAAAAACAGAACCATGCCAACGTCAAAGCGGTGCCTGAAATCGAATGTAAACCACTTGAAAAAGTGGCCGAGGTCTCTTGGAACCAAGCGTATTCGCTGCTTTTTATTTCTCCACTTTCATTCTGAACCATGGTTTGTGCCCGGTGCAGATTTTGTCGAGATTGAAAATCAAAGGGGTTTAAATTGATCGCTCGGTGGTAGTTTGCAATGGCGCGGCCCACGGAGTCGCTCTGTAGGCAAGCATTTCCAAGATTGAAGAAGACCTTCGAGTTTTGGATTCCTGAGTCGACCAAAGTTTGGTACTTAAGGGTTGCTTCGGCAAATGCTTGCTTTGCTTCTGCTGCATCCTGCGTCGCGAGCTTTTGTCCCTGTTGGTACGCGCGGGTGGCTTCCAACAGCAACGACTTTTGCTGAGAATGGGTGATGTGGATCGTTTTGGGGTCATTCTGGGTTGCATTCAGGATCTCATCGCTACTTGCTAATCCGGCGGCATAAGCCACGAGTGCCATCAGGGCGACGCAGCCTGTGACCGCAGCGCACATCCGGACGGGGCGCTCTAGGTTTGGCATTTTCCATGTTTTCGTCCTCTCCATTCTCACTTTGGATAAAGAATGAACGATTGCTCGGGCCTCTGCCTTGAGGGACTTGAGCGAGTTGGCGCTACCTCCTGCGAATGCCAAGTCGTTACAATCTGCCGAGAGTTTGTCCAAAGTGGTTTCGAACTCATGCGGTTGGTTTCCGAGTTTCTCGTTGGCAAAATCTTGGACCGCCTCGGCAATGGTTCCCGCGTTGCTGGCTGTTTGGATTCGGCGATGGGCTCGTCGTATGTCGTCGTGTCTCCAGCTGCCTGCGCGGCGCCCTACGACCCAAAGCGTCACGAATAACAAAGGTGGAACACCGAGGAGCCAAAGCCATCCGCCGGAGGGAGTGCTGAAAGCGGCGGATGTTAGGACGGATGCATCGGTATGATTGTCTAGATTGATTTTAGATTCACGGGACTTACCTGTGTTCTTCGGTGACTTTGACAATCCGCCGGTGCCGACGATCGAATCCATCGACAACTCCTCGGCTTTGTTGACCTTGATCTCGATCGGGTTGCTGTAAACGGTAATGAATTGTTCTAGGTCCGGGTCAAAAAAGCTGAACGGGATTGCGGGGATCTGGATGACATCCTGGTTTCGTGGACGGAGAGTGGTCGAAAAAACCTTAACATCATTCTGGACCACACCCGCGAGCGGTTCATTGGTTACTTTAAAATCGCTAGCGAGCGAGCTGAGCTGCCCTAAAGGGGGAGCCTGTACGAGTTCCATAGGGCCGGTCCCTCGGATTCCCATATCCAAAGAGATTGGATCCCCAGCCTTTACCGTCGTTGGTGAAGCCTGAGTGGCAATGACATATTGCCCCACAGCTCCGCGGTAATCCGGGGGACAGCCTTCCGTGGGGATGGCGGTCACCTCGATCGAAGAAACATCGGGTTGGGCCAAGATGGGTCGGGTGGCGGTCACGGAAAGGGACGCACCGAACGGGGAGAAACCGCGGCGACCGAAAAAGTCATCATTCGAAAAAGGTGAATTCCCAAAAAACGATTCAAACGGATCTCGTGATTTACCTAATGCCGTCGGGTATTGTGCCACGATTTGTATGTCTTCGCCTGGAAGGGATCCAGCCGCTTTGGGGTAGAGAGTGGCGTCCAGCTCGTACAGATAGTAGCTCTGCTCAACTCCGTTTTGATCGGATCTCAAAGTTTCCCTGACACGTACGTTTTCAGGATTCTTTGCCAAGTTTTCGATGGTTTCCGTGAATCCACCCCATTGGGTCTGTTGGTCGGAGATGGTTTGCCACATGTTTTGAGCAGATAATTTGATTTCACGTTTCTCATCAACATATGGTTTTATCCAGATCTTCAGTGTGAGTTCGATGGGCTGGCCGACAAATGTTTTTTTCTGTTGCCCCGTAACTTCGGCAAACATTAGGTCACCGGTTTCACTGGTGATTGCTGAGAACGTTAAAGGACGAGTTTTTTCAGTCAGGTTTCCCGTCCGGATTTCAAGCGAGGGGATCTGGAAGGTGCCGGCGCGTCGGGGAGTAACTTGGTAGGCGTAGGTTACCGAACTGTTTTCAGTGCGACGGCCATTAATGATCGATACCTGCGAGCTCCGATTGGGCGCACCTCTTTGCTCAATTTGCAGACCGTCAATCTGCGGGATCGCGGGTGGTTCTATATTTCCCTTACCGGCAACCTGGATGTAAAGCGTTAAGGGCATACCAACATAGGAGTCTTGTGACGAGAGCTGTGCCCGTACGTCCCCATCCACGCTCGTTGTGAAGCTGGCAGAGATCATGCAAGCGAGTAAGAAAGGGATTGTAGCGGCAAGTCGTTTATATGTTTTCATTGGATTGCTCCATCGATTTTAATTAGCTGTACAAGGTTGTGATTCGTTTGATTACCAGTCTTTTTCGACCGGGATATGGCGACTGCGTGTCTCTTGTAGTTTTTGCATCCGCCGCAGCATGTCGCGGTCGCGAATTGCCTGTAGCATTTTCATGGCTTCCTGTTGATCTAGGTCACCATCGGTTTGTCCCGCATGACTGGTTCCATAGCCTGTTGTCGCACCTTCAGGTTGGGCCGCAGGTAGATCTTTCTGGGATTGATCACTGGCTGAGTCGGCATAACTTGGTTGGGAGGGTTTTTTTTCCTGTTCTTCTTGAAGAGCCTCTTTTTCCGATGCGTTCTGCTGTCGTTGATCTTGCTCCTGTTGATCCTGGTTCTGTTGATCCTGATCCTGTTGATCCTGATCCTGTTGTTCCTGGTCCTGTTGTTCCTGGTTCTGTTGTTCCTGGTTCTGTTGTTCT
>JAKVBF010000010.1:93802-279466 GCA_022447555.1 Mariniblastus sp.
CTCCTGATCCTGTTGTTCCTGATCCTGTTGATCCTGGTCCTGTTGTTCCTGGTTCTGTTGTTCCTGGTTCTGTTGTTCTTGATCCTGTTGTTCTTGATCCTGTTGTTCTTGATCCTGTTGTTCTTGATCCTGCCATTGTTCGACTAACTGGGTTGCCAATTCAATATTGGCTCGGGCATCCGTGTCGTTTCGATTGACACGCAAAGCTCGGCGATAGTGCTCGATGGCACTTTTAAGTTGTTGGATCGCACCAGATCGATCTTGCTCCACATTTGCCACCGCAGCCGAATAATCACAATTCCCAAGATTGAAATTTGCTTTGGCCGCCAATTCGGTATTGGTCGTTGCTAACATTGTGGTGAACAGCTCACGCGCTGCGGCTAATTCACCTTTGCGGTAACGTGCAATGGCTCGGTTGTAAGTTAATTCGTGATCAACTTGTGCCTCGTCAACGACCTGCGCGTATTGAGCCAACGCCTGATCTACGTTCCCTTCTACCAAGAGTTGGTTCGCTGAGTTGATTTGGGCGCGGCGGTCGTTTTCCGTCTGCTGTCCCAATACGGTATTCGCGGATAGCAAGCTGCCTGCGACTGCGATCATTCCGATTATCTTTTTAAAAACGCCGTTCATGCTGCTTTCCTTTGTTCCTGTTGACGTTGATCTTGTTGACATTGATCTTGCTGATCGTTTTTGTTTAGATTTCCGCCGTTTGCATTTGTGTGGGTTCTCGAGGGTGGTCTGCGCGATCCCCAGGGCCAGAACACTTCAAGCAAAATCAGTGCCAAGGCAGCACCGATGAAAATTTGGTAGCGAGGGGTGTAGGCTTTGATTCTTGCGGTTTCAAAGTCTTGCTGCTCGACGCTGGCCACATAACCGTGATAGACATCGGCCATGTCCACTTGCTTCGTCCCTGCCGGTATGAAGGCACCTTGGGACTTGAGTGCTACCTGTTTTAGCGTGGAGCCATTGAGTTTGGACCAAACCGGCTCGCCTTGATGTTCCAAAAAGCGACGTCCCGAGGCAGTTTGCCCCACGGGAATTCGCGAGCCCCGCTCCATGTCTCCCAATCCAATCGTGAAAATGCGGATTCCATGATCGTTATGTATTTCGTCTGCAACTTCTACCGGGTTGCTCTCTTGATCCTCGCCATCAGTCAAAACAACGATGGCTTTGTGATCGTCGGATTTTCCGAGAAAGGAATCGGCGGCCAATGCGAGTGCGTCGCCTAGCCGTGAGCCTCCGAGCTGCACGTTATATGGGCCAACTTCTTCCAAAGACTGTTTGAAGTCGGAATAATGACGCGTCAAAGGAACCTGTTGCTTTGATTCACCCGCAAACACCACCAAACCGACGCGATCTCCCGTCATTTCATCAACCATATCTTTGATTTGCTGTTTGGCCCGCTCCAGGCGGTTGGGGGTCGCGTCATCTGCCAACATGCTTCGTGATATGTCCAGAACGAACATGACTTCGATCCCTTTCTGAGGAACCTCTCGCCAAGTTTTTCCCCAGCGAATATCAACGAGCCCGATAGCCAACAGGGTCATCGAGGCCAAGCTAATTCCGGTTTTTAAAAGAAGTCGACGTGACGCGTTTTTAGGCATTAATCGATTGATTAAGTTGCTCGTTGCAAAACGTCGTAACATGCGGCGTCGGTAGACCATTGCTCCACCTGCCACCGCCGCAACAGCAGCGACTAGCCAAAGCCAGTTCAATTGAGCCAATTGTCCGTATTGGATGTCCATCGTGGTCCTCGTATATTTTTGGCGACTGAAGTCGCTCCGATTGGTAATATGAATGATGCGTGACAACAATTTTAGGCTTAGCCAGCCGTTGCTCGTCGGAATAGCGTATTGCTTAGCAATACCTGTGCCATCAGGCACAATAAACTCAGCATGGCGATCGGTGGTACGGCGATCGCGCCCCACTGGTATGATTCGACGGCCAACTCACGGTAGTCAACCAAGTGGCGTGATTCGACACTGGATTTTTCCAAACGATCAATTTCGGCATAGATGTTTGCCAATGACTCGGTATCGGTAGCGCGAAAATACTGACCTCCGGTTTGGTCGGCAACTTTTCGCAGCGTCTCCTCATCGATATTCACGTCCATCATGCGAAGCACTTTGCGGCCGGTGTAAGGATCGGTTATGGGGACTGGCGCACGACCCTTGGTGCCAACACCAATGGTGTAAATTTTAATATCAAACGAATTAGCCAACTCGGCGGCTGGTAAGGGATCGATCGAGCCAGCATTGTTTTCACCATCGGTAAGTAGGATGATGATGCGACTTTTAATCGGTTCATTTTCAGATTCACCTTTTGTGTCACTGACTTGGGTATCTAGAGCTGCCAATTTTTCGACAGCCAACCCGATTGCGTCGCCAATCGCAGTGCCGTCCTCGCTTCGCTCGGTGACAATTTCCGAGTTTTGGAGTTGTGATGAGACGTACGCGTGATCGAGCGTCGGTGGTGCCAGGCCGTCGGCGTTACCGGCAAAGGTGACTAGGCCAATTAGATCGCTGAACCGACCTTCAAGCCCGTCGCCGCCATTGATAAAACGCCCGGCAACATCCTTAATGGCGGTCAGGCGGTCCACAGGCTGAGATTCTACGGTGAAGTCCATCGCCTGCATGCTTCCACTTCGGTCGACCACCAATTCAATCGCGATCCCTTCGGAGTCAGTAATCGTTTGTTTGCGCCCCTCTTGTGGACGGGCCAAAGCGAGGATCATCAAAGTGATTGCAGCAAGCCCCAGAGCAGGTGGTAACCAACTAAATCGCTGACGCCAAGTGGTGGGTAGGCCTGTCAGGGTTTGTGTGGAACTGAATTCAATGGATGTGTTTTTGCGTCGTTTGAACATCTGACATGCGACCAGAGGCACAATTAATAAAAGCAGCAAAAACCAAGCTGATGAGGTGTGAAACATTATTCGGACTCCTTGAATCGGTCTTCTTGAGGAGGATGTTGTTTGTGGTGGTTGGCTTTGGTTTGGTTGTCGCTTTCAATGACAAACTTACGAGCGTTGTCGACGGCGTGCTGGATCGCCTCACCTCCAGGAGCAAGGCCAGCGAACTTGACCATGTCAGCTCGTTGCAAGAACTCGCCGAGTTGCTGCCGCAGCGTTTCCTGCAGCCGTGAGTCGGATTGCAATTCATGGAGAAACTCTTTTGTGGTCAGGCGGGGGGCTGACAAGTCAAACTGGCGGTGCACGAACTGCCGGACGATGTCGGTTAACGTGACATATATCAACTCTGGGTTACCGCGAAACAGATCACCACTTTGCTCTAGTTCATTGAGGGACTGAATCGCCCATTCGCGCGGAGTTAAATTGCGCCGAGCGCGAACAAGAACCAACGCTAGTGCCAAGGTTCCAAGCAGCGCGCCCGTGGACCAGAAAATCCAGTTATGGGATTTGATGGGAATCGCATCAAGAAAAACGACCCCCTTGATATCGCGAAATTCGATAGGGTTTTCTTGGCCTTCAAGTGAAGACGAAATGGTAACCTCTCGGGGCTCGGTTTTAAAAAAGCCGGACACGGGGGGCGCAGTTCGTTGGTCGACGAACGCGACATCAAAGGATGGAATACTCTGTTTTCCAGAGTGAATATTTTCCAGTGTCAAATGCCGCGTGAATTGGCGTCCGTTTGCAGTTGGGATATCGAGCACGTCGTGCATGGCGACTACATCGAACTTCCCCATACGCTGAAGCGAGTCCGGGAATCGTACACTGATGTCATTCGGGGCGTTGACGGTGACGGTCATGTGAATCGGTTCGGCAACTTTGGCGAGTTCACGATCGACTACGGTGGTGACCTTGATGTCGCTTACTTGAGCCGCGGTCAGTGGATTCAACGTGGCGGCATGAGCCTCGCATGCCATCGTTAAAATGGCTAAGTACAGGGCAGCTTTACAGATGCGAATCCGAGATTGGTGGGACTGACTTTGTGGTCGGTGGCAAGCGGTGTTTTTTTTCGGTGGATGGTTCATTCTCTATCTCCTCGGCGGTGGAAGTATTCTCGGATCGGCTCGACATAGTCTTCGCCCGTCATGATACGCATGGGTTCGATTTTCAATCGCCGAAACAGGCTTTCTTGTTCAGCAATTTGCGCCTGAGCACGTTGGGCGAATAACTTGCGATTTCGGCGACTGGATGTGTCAAGCTGTGCCACGTGGCCGGTTTCGCTGTCTCTTAGCTCGATCATGCCAATCGGAGGCATTTCCAATTCGCGCTGATCGCCAATGACGACGGGAATGATGTCGTGTTTTCGTTTAGCAATGCGTAACGCTTTCTCGTATCCTTCGTCTTGAAAATCACTGACAACGAATACGATGGAACGTCGTTTAACCGTTCGAGTCAAATGGGTTAATGCCGACGCCATGTCAGTCCCCTGCCCCATAGGTTCGCAATACAGCAGTTCCCGAATGCAACGCAGAACATGTTTCGACCCTTTGCGAGGCGGAATTGTCTTTTCAATTCCGTCCGTAAAAAGCATCATGCCGACTTTGTCATTGTTCTTAATGGCTGAAAACGCCAACGTCGAACCGATTTCCGTAACCAATTCACGCTTTGTTTGGTAATGCGTCCCTAGGCCTTGCGACGCGCTGAGATCGACCAATAGGAATACTGTTAGCTCGCGCTCTTCGCGAAACAGTTTGATGTAAGGTTGATCACTTCGCGCGGTGACGTTCCAGTCGATGGTGCGAATGTCATCACCATCTTGATAAGGTCGAACCTCTTCAAATTCGATTCCTCGTCCTTTGAACGCGGAGTGGTATTGGCCGGCAAGCACGTCGTCGACTTTGTGGGACGTCCGAATTTGAATGCGTCGAATTTTCTTGACTAATTCTTGAGGTATCATTTTCGTGCCAATTTAAATTTGTGGTTTTTATTTATTTCCAAATAAACAATCTGGGCAGTGCTGACGTTCCGTTCGGTGGAGATATTCCGACACGGAACGCCGCACTTTACCCCGCTTTGGCAAGTCCTAGGGAACTTGGATGTGATCCACGATGGCTTTCACGACATCGTCGGATGTTTTGTCCTCTGCTTCGGCTTCATAGGTGACCGCCAATCGGTGACGAAGAACATCCATGGCAACGTCCTTCACATCCTGTGGTATCACAAATCCGCGACCGTTAAGGAATGCGTTCGATTTGGCGGCTAGCGTCAGTCCAATGGTTGCTCGTGGTGAAACGCCATACTCAATCCATTCAGCAACAGGGATGCTGTAACTTGCCGGGTCCCTCGTCGCCATGACTAAATCGACGATGTAGTCTTTCACTTTGCCGTCAATATAGATCTCATCGACGAGCTTTCGTGCTCGCAGGATGTCTTCCGGCTTCATCACGCTTTGAACCTCATGGGACTGGTGGGTTTTAGACATCCGTTCCAGAATCAATTTTTCTTCTTCGCGGTTAGGGTAATCCACCACAACTTTCAATAAAAAACGATCCATCTGTGCTTCGGGCAGTGGGTAAGTCCCTTCTTGCTCGACGGGGTTTTGCGTGGCCATAACTAAAAACGGGCTGTCCAGAGGGAACGTTTCTGCGCCAATGGTGACCTGCCTTTCTTGCATCGCCTCAAGCAGCGCACTTTGAACCTTCGCAGGAGCCCGGTTGATTTCGTCTGCCAGAATCAGGTTTGAAAAAATAGGCCCTTTCTGAACGACGAATTCCTGAGTTTGCGGCCGGTAGACCATTGTTCCAATCAGGTCGGCTGGCAATAGGTCCGGCGTGAACTGAAGGCGTTGGAATCCAGTGTCGATTGCATTGGCCAGGCAAGCAACCGCGGTGGTCTTTGCTAAACCAGGTACCCCCTCAATGAGCAAGTGGCCATTTGCCAATAATCCAATCAGCATTCGTTGAATCAGTTTTTCCTGCCCGACGATGACCTCTCCAACCTCACCAATAAGATCGTTAAAGGGCTTTGCTTCTCGCTTGATCTCCGCTGACAGTTGTGTGATTCTCTCGTGGAGTCGATTGCGTTGACTCTCAGTCGATCGCTGTGAGTGTTCGTGCCGACCGTTGTTTGAAATAGCTGACATCGTTATGACCTTTCGAAATTTCCTAGATTAGGACAGAGTGAATTTGTCTTTGAATCCATTTGTGTTCGGAGTTCTACATTGCGTTGAGGGATGGAAAGCAACCCATGTGCCAATGACTTCGAAAACAATTTCCCTATGGAAATCGAGCAGAACAAGAGTAATGGCGGGGCATCCTGTGACCGGCGGGGCAAAACGCCACGCCGGGTTTCGATGCGATTTCACGGGGACGATTGTCGGCAGAGCGACCCGCCCGATGTGCATGAGGTTGCACGCTGTTGGCCGGGAGAGATCGGCAAAATTTGAAACTGTCGCAGGAATTGGCATGCGAAGTGCAATGACTTGATGCTGACGCGGAATGCTGATGAAGCACTCTTAAAAAAATAACGCGTTGGTTTACCCAAAAGATTTTGTTACGAAAAGGAAATCCGATGAAAAAGTTCTTTACTTACACGTTGGCCACGGCGATGGCCTTGGGCTCCTTGACAGCGATCAACTCTGTCTGGGCTGCTGGAACCGAGCTGCGTTCGGAGGTCGCAGGAGCGGATGCGGCTAACAAGGACCGGACACAAGTTTCCCAAAAAGGGTTTGCAGCCATGCAGACGATTCATGCTGCAAGGCTGGCTATTTTTAACGGTGATACGGAGGCTGCCAAGGAAATGCTGGGTAGGGCCAACGGGCTGATGAAGGAGCTGGCAGAGGATAAATACGATTACCAAGCTCAGGAGGGACAAGTCCCAATTAATGGGTCCATCACCTTAGCGAAATCGTTTGTGCCCAATGAACAGCACGCGGAATTCCTGGCCAAAGCAAACGAGTATTTTAAAAAAGGTCAAAAGGAGCAGGGAATGGAGCAACTCCGTCAGGGTGACATTGACGTCAATTTCACTCGTGTTCTGATGCCGTTTGATTCCACATCCGAGAAATTGGGAGAAGCGATTGATCTGGCAAATCAAAGTAAGTACTACGAGTCCAACCTCGCGCTCAAAGCCGCAGAGGATGGGATGGGGTTTGATTCAGTTAGTCTGTTTGAGGAAACAGCAAAGGATCTAAAGTGATTGATTCTAAAAAGGAAGCGCCAGAATAATTTGTTCTGGCGTTTTTTTATTTCTTAGATCTGAGTCTCATCTTGCTTGCAGAGTCTTTTGATCCCTGGCTGAGAAGGTTTATGTACTCATATCGACTTTGACAGGATCTGTCGCAGAGTCAGCTGCCTAAAAGAATTCGAATTCTGTCTCTTTGAATCCTAGAAACCTGGCGACCATATTACTGGGAACCATTTGAACCCGGTTTAAGAAATTGCGGACGTAGACGCTGTTGAAACTTCGCTACCTGACACTCTCATTTGCTCTGAGTGCAAGATTGGCGTTTTAAGGCAATTAAATGATGAACAGATGATCGGTGTGATATGTGCGATTGTTTGTACGTTATAAACAAAGAGGGGTAGAGGGCACGAGCTTTTGATTCGGGCGAATAAGTTCTGTAAACTAAGAGGTCATACTTTGCAGCACTGGAGATAGGCGTTGAGAAAACCAACTGATTCACAACTTCGGCATCTACACAACCGGAATCTACCTGAGAAGGGTGAAGTGAGAGAACCATCTGAATCGCAACTTCGGTATCTTAGAAGCCTAGGCTACGAAGGTGATAATCCTGAGACGTTAGAAGAAGCGTCTAATCTTATAGAAGTCGTCAAAGATGCCACCAAAAATCACTGTGGTTCCATTGAAGACGCAGTGCGATTTCTTCTGTATGAGAAACTTGAGTTGCTTAAGGAGCTAGGCTATCGAGGGCTTGAGCCCAAGTCGTTAAAAGAGGTGTTTCTCCTCATAGATGCTATCGACAAGTATGAGTTTCCTGCTAATGAAGCTGAAAAAATTCTATTGAATGAAAGAAAAACAGGAGATGGTCGGGCTCGATTGTTTCGGTGTTAAACATTGCCAACAATACTCTATGGCGACAAGAGATGGTTCAGATGCAATGGGTAAGTTTCCACAGAGACTTCACAAAGTTTTTCACTTTTACCTTAATCAACATCAATCTGGATTGGACCATTCGGGGGATTAAGAGTTTCTTATTTCCTGCTTGTTACAAAATTCCTCACATACCACGCAGTCTCCCAAGTATTGTCCTGAGATTGTACACAGAAAGTACACAGCGTTGAGGGTCGCACAGAGTCCAAGAAGGCCGCAATGTTTAACGTTTTGCGAGAAATGCCAGAAGAACACGATATAGACGTGTCTGCAAAATTGAATAAATACACCCGGAGGGATTCGAACCCCCAACCCTCGGTTCCGAAGACCGATGCTCTATCCAGTTGAGCTACGGATGCCTGTTATTAATCAGTTAACGAATTTAACTGATCGCGATCGGGTTAACCAGTCTGATTTAAAAGGATAAGGACTCTAAGTCTTATTTCAACGAGAATTCACCGTTTTGGGATGCTTCAAAATGATCATCTAACGACGAGATCGCTGTTTGACAAACTATCTGTCGCACTCATTTACCCATTCCGGGCAAAACGGAGATCTGCGAAAGTCCTCGGGTTTTTTGTTATTTTGGCTCTGAAAATTAAAATCTGAAGGGGATTTCACATAGTGGGTTGTGCTAAACTTAAAAAACGCGGCTGGTTCTTTGTCACTTACCAAGTCAGCGATTGCTTACCCGAAGCGCAATGATCTGAAGATCCTTGTGAGGCACCCATTATGAAACCTATTACGCTCAGAGTACTGGACGGAGCCGATCGGGGGCGGATCTTTGAAAATCTTCATGCCCCTATTTCGATTGGGCGTGAAGAGGGTAACTCGATTCAACTCAATGACGAACGCGTGAGTCGTTTCCATCTCAAGATTCAACAGGATCATGAAGAACTGGTTCTCACGGACTTGCAAAGCACCAACGGTACCAAGGTTAATAACGAAGAAGTTCAGCTTCGTATCCTGCGGCATGGTGATATGATTTCTTTGGGGCGCAGCACCATCGTTTTCGGTACTCGCTCTCAAATCAACCATCGGATGGACCAATTGGGCCAAAGTGGTGGTGGCAAACAAGAGGTTGTACGCAAGATTAGCAGCGATGTTTCGGTGAACAATTGGCAGGAGGATCCGAATTATCAGTTGGCTCTATTAGAGATCGATCCGCCCCGGTTACCCGAGCGGTTATCACCTGGTCAAGCGGCTCAGCTTTCTGAATTGTTGGAATATCTTCAAATCCATTTCCGTCGGGTGCTCTCAGAGGTGGAGGTCGATCCTAGAAATCAGCGGGTTGAGTTGAATCGCGAAGAGTGGCAGCGGGTGATTGATCTACATGCCCGCGTAGCTGAGTATCTTAAAGCAATTGGCCAGCCGGAGTAGCTCGGTTTCAACTGTTTGGCAGCGGCTTCAGCCAGTTGTTTTGTTGCATCAAAGAATTGGTTTGGGTCAGCCTAGTTATTCTTGAGCCGCCCAATCGGTAAGCATTTGGAACTGTTCCATAAAGTCATTTTCTTCGGTGCCCATCGGGCTTTTGAAAAAGCTGGCTAGGAATACAAGCGTGCCCGTTTGTCCGCGGCGCAACGCCATCTCGGTGAAACGGCATAAATCGATTACCAGAGGGGCTGCCAGTATCGAATCGCAGCCTTGCCACGTGAACTGCATGATCATCGGTGTACCGAGGAAACCTTTGAAATGAATATGGTCCCAAGCGGTTTTCCAATCCCCCAGACTGCGAATGTACTCGATGCTGATATGAGTTTGGGGATCGTACCCCAGCATTTGCCCTAATAGTTGGTCTTTGGAATCGACTTTTGTTTTCTTGTTCACTGGATCATCCAACACTTGGCCGTCCATGTTGCCAAAAATGTTATGCCCGACCCAACTCATAATCTGCAAGTTCCGGCGGGCAAAAGCTGGAGCCAGAACGCTTTTGAGAAACGTCTCTCCTGTTTTCCCATCGCGACCGATATGCACCGTTTTTCGTTCGTGAGCCAGCCGATCTAAGGCTGGCAAACAACTGCCCAAAGAGGGCGTGAAATTGACGTAGCCAAAGCCTAGGTCAAGTGCCGAAATGGCGTAAATGGTACTTGCCGGATACGGACACTCCGAGTGGTCGAGTAACTCTGCTGCTTCGTCCCAAGTGTGAGGAATATTAAGTTCCGATGGCATGGGTTCCGTGGATGCGAGATTGATGACAATGACCGATTCGCATTCCTGTTCTTCGGCGAACGCTCGTAAATCAGATTGGATCTTTTCTACGGCTTGTCTCCCTGAATCAACACGGCGGACTCGATCGTCGTGACTGAGTCTTTCAATTGTTGGCCCACAATGGAATAGGACTCCAGGCCTGATGCGTTGATCGAATTCATTAAGAAAATCTGCGCATTGCTCTACGGTCTTTTCCGGGATCGCAGCGGCCGGACCTCCAGCCAATTTTTGAGCCTCTGCCAGACTGTTTGTCTGCCGGATATCATGGCCGCCGACCACGATGTTTTTCCAGTCGATTAAATTTAAATCTTCAAAGATGGGTAGCTCGCTGACCAAACCGCATTGGTCGGTCAAGCCGCGCTGAAGCGCAGCGAGTCCTAATACTACTGAGGTGGCAACACCACCATGGGCACCGATTAGCCATAATCCGACACGTCGAGACATATGTGTTCCTGAGAATGAAGTTAGGCCGGAACCCAACGGGATGGGCAGTCCGGACTCCGAACCTGTGAAAAAATCTAATAAACGGGGCTACGTGTTGAGGTTTCCCACCACCGAACGTTGCCAAATGGTGATTTGACAAACCCTTGAAACGGAAATGAGTCCGTTGAGTCGCGGGCCAGTTTTAACGAACGGGCTATCTCGCGAATTGCCTCCGAATTACGTAAACTATTTTCCCACGCGATACCAAGCACCGTCAAGGCTTCCTTTGCAGTTTGATGGTCGAATCACCGTTCCATAACGCGAACAAACATCAAAAAAGAAGTGATCCCCATGTTCGAAACCATTAAGCTTTGCCCACCCGACGCAGTTTTTGGGTTGACTGAAGAATTTAAGATCGATTGCAAACCGGATAAGGTGAACCTGTCGGTTGGCGTTTATAAAGACGAACACGGGCGAACGCCCGTCATGAGAGCGGTTCATGCCGCGGAACGGCGGATGTTGGCGGAGCATCAGGGCCATGTGTATTTGCCGATCGACGGTTCGCCCGGATTCAATCAACGCGTTGCAGAACTTATTTTAGGCTCCGAGCATTCGGTGATTTTAGAGAAGCGGTTTGCAACAGCTCAGACTCCTGGTGGCACGGCATCGCTACGTATCGCGGGTGAATTTTTGAAACGCCAGTGCGGTGTCACAAAAATTTGGATAAGCAATCCAACCTGGTCGAATCATTTGCAAATTTATCGCAGTGCGGGTTTGGAGCTGAAGCAATATGACTATCTCGATAGTCATGGCACTGGGATTGATTTTGAAAGGATTTACCGGGGTGTTGAGAACGCGAATTCAGGCGACGCGATTCTTGTTCATACGGTGTGTCATAATCCGACGGGTGTTGATCTGAGTAGAGAGCAGTGGGACGAGCTGCTACGCTTGATTTCGAAGAAAAAGCTATATCCGATTTTCGACTTTGCCTATCAAGGTTTTGGGTCTGGTCTTGATTCCGATGCAGCGCCGATTCGTCGATTCACAGAAAGCGAAGATTTTACAGGTGAGGCGATTGTTTGCAATTCGTTCTCCAAAAACTTTAATCTATATGGCGAACGAGTCGGCGGGATTACGGCGACAGCGAAAACGGCGAAGACGGCCGCGGCAATGTTAAGCCAGATTAAGTTGATCATAAGAACGATGTACTCGAATCCTCCTAAACATGGAGGGGCGATCGTGGAGCGCGTGTTGAGCGATGATGCTTTGACCAAAGACTGGAAGACGGAGTTGGATGGTCTGCGCGCTCGTATCCAACTTTTAAGAGAGCGTTTCGTTGAGATGATGACCGACCAATTGCCTCAGGCTGATTTCAGTCATATTGCAAAGCAGCGAGGAATGTTTAGTTACTCCGGCATTTCTGCGGAGCATGTTGATCGGTTGAAACGAGAATATGGCATCTATTTGTTGCGAAGCGGCCGGGTCAATATTGCTGGACTTAACCACAACAACTTGGATTATGTATGCAACGCCATTGCATCGATTATGCGCTAGCAAGAAGCTGGGCGAATCAACGGGTGGGGTAGGCTTGAATCACTTGATTTTCATTTTCGATTACGAGCATGACCTTGTTAAGAACTGGATTACCCTGTTCCTTTCCAGTGCGGCCACCGTGGTATCCGATTTTTTTCTGAAGATCTACCTCAAAGGTAACTCGCGAAGGATGGTCATCATCTGGCTGGGCGTTGACTCGAGTTGAGGGGGTGCGGGACAAGGCGAATGCCTCATCTAGTGTTTTCAGAATCTGTTCCCGATTTCCCAAAAATACGCCGTGAACGGGGCGAGTCAGGTCGTCCTTGGAATGTCGCATGATGCGTTCTAATCGATGCTCTTGATTGGGACCCATGGCGTAGTGAAGTCCTGCAGGGGAGGTAAATCGGTTTCCGCCCAGTGGTTTGAGTCTGAACCCCGAGGGTGGCATGGAGAGAGAGGGGGTGGACCAATCTGAAGGATCGCCCCGCAGGGGTGAGGCGACCATTAGATCTCGGGTGTCCGACGGCTCGCTAACGGCTACCGGATTGTCGGCGAGATCGGGTAATTTGAAACCAAGCCATTGTTCCAGTTGAGGCTGCGCATAAATGTAGCCAACCACAAGTAGGATGAGGCCAAGCCATATCAATTTCCGCCAGTTGATGTTTGGCTGCTCAGGATGACGCCGAGGTGTCCCATGATTCACTAGCCTGATCTCCATTACCTTGGGTTTGCTGCTATTCTGGGCCAACCTGTGATTCACCGCGACAAACGGAAGGCTTGTCCTCAGTCGGATGCCGTGCCTGGAAGTGCGTCCGATTAGAGGGTTTTCCATTGAGACCAAAAAAGGCATTTGGCGAGATCGCCCGATGCCTTGAAGAACTTAATGGATTGCGTATTGATCATGCCAGGGCTGGTTAATTACCCGAGCGAAGGGACGTCGGCGAGGCGAGTGCCCCAGGCTGAGAAGTCCCGGTTAAAAAGTTGTCAATTTGTGATTGTTTTCGAAGATTTTCAAAGGCAACGGTCATAGCCGCTCGCATTTTCTTTTCGGTAATATTGCGTTCCAATTCTCCCTTCACGGCGTCAAAATCATTGATGCGCGGTGTCGTTTGACCGACGCAATACATGATCACCCAGTGCTCTCCTACTTGAATCACTTTTGACAACTGGTCGCCCTGCAGCGAGAATGCTTCGGCTTCCAGTTCGGGCCGTCCACCATGCCGCTGAATGGGGGGGACTTCACCGTAGTTGTTCTTCGAGGCAGGTTCAATTGAGTATTGGTGGGCGAGTTCGCGGAAGTACTCTTTTGTTGGATTGGCACTTGCCATCTGCCATACCTTCAGTGCTTGACGATGTTCTGTTAGGACAATGGCCAAGACTCGAACGCGTGGTCCAAAATTGGCTTCAAATCCTTTTTGCATGTCTTCTTGGGTGACACTTACCTGAGACGCTACGAGCTTCTTGAGTGCCACCGAAGGCCAGACTTCGTCAGCGATATAAAAATCGATTCTTGATCGATCACCCTGCGAGACAAAGTTGAGCCATCGATCCATATCGACACTTCCATCTGGTTTGACATGCCCAAAGGCTTCTGCTGCTCGGGCAATTTCTGCGTTAACGTCCTCTTCAGTCACCTGCAGATTTTGTTTTTGCAAGGCTTGTCTCAAAAGCATGCGGTTGATTTCCGTTTCCAGCGTTTCGGTGCCAAAGCGAACAATGCATTCTTCGGCTAGATAACGCTTGGTGATTTGGGCGTTGTCAACCATCGCCGCAACGCCGGGCATTTGTGCGCTCAGCTCTGGGTCATTGATGACATTGGTGATTTTTACCTCTGTTTGCAGACGTTGGAAAAGTTGCGAGGCAGCCGTGGCCAGTTTTGCATTGGTGATTTCCTCAATGATTCGCTCATGGGCTGCCGCGACTTGGTCGGGAGGTAATTCCATTGCCGGGAAAACCCTCTCGCACTTTAGGACAAAGTACTTGTCTTGGACTTTGAATACCTCGGAAATCCCACCGGGTTTCAGCGCGAATGCGATATCTTCAAACTGCTTCATCCCGGAGTTCTTCCGGATAGGCGGTAGAATACCTCCAATCGAAGCGCTGTTGGGGTTGAGTGAATTTTCGATTGCCAATCGTTCAAAAGAGTCTGGGTTCTGAATGGCTTGGTCGTGAAGTTGCTGGGCTAATTCACGTTTTTCCACTGCGATTTCACGAACCTGTACTTTTGGTCCGAACTCGAAATCCATTCGTTCATTGATTTCATCTGGTCCGACATTGAGGTTTTTAGCTGCGAGTCGCTTAAGGGCCATTTTGCTCCAGACAACGTCGTTCTTATATCGGTCTAGCGAGATATTTCTTTGCGTAGTGATCAGTTGGACGTATCGTTCAGAAGACATCCCAAATTTGGCGGCCTCGCGCACGATTTCATCGTTCACATCTTTTTCAGTGATTTGGATATTGAGTCGCTGGCACTCGTTAAATACGAGTTGCTTGTTAATGATGCTTTCCAGTACTTCCTCGCCAAACCGCCGAAGGCTCTCCGTGGCGAGTTGCTGCCGGGTTACGGGTTGGCCGTTGACTACGGCCAAAGTCTGGATTTGTTGTTTTTGTTTTAATTGCTCTTGCTGCCCCATCGCGATGGTGGCCAAAAGCGTGGACCCAAGAAGAGTCAGAGCTGTAATGCTTACGCGGGTTTGATTTTGAACCGATGCCAATTCCATTTCATTCCTCCATGAACGCGGCGAATATTATTTCGCCGGCGGAAAAAGCCAGCGTCGGTGAGACGCCGATTTTTGTACGTGATAATTGCCGGGTCAGAAGTATAAGTTTTGAGGGCAAATCGGGTCAATACAAATCAAGCAGTGAGGCTACTCCTGCTTTACGGGCGAATCGATGGACGTTCGCCTGAAGGGGTGTTTGGGTTACGAATGAGGCATATCGTGCCATATGAGAATATGGCTTAAAGGAATCGTTGTCGATAAACGCTAGCAGTTGAGACCTGCTTGGCTAAAGAAAAAAAGGGCCGCCCAGCTCGGTTGGCCCGAGCCAGTTTGTTTTGATAGGTGGTTTTCACCGGTGATGCGAGTCACGAGTGCAAAACGTCCTTCGTTTTAAAAATCGAAACGTAGAAGAGGTTTAGAATCTGTGGACCCCTTGATTCTGGCGGTCAAATCGTCCCCTGTATCCCCTGTATTAAAGTCTCCATCCGGTCCGGCCATCCGGAGGGTCAGATTGGAGGAAATCCGAATATTTTTCCGGGGAGCAAGATCCAAATAAAAAACCGCACCAGCTTTAGGACTGAAGCGGTTTTGAATTGGATTCTGAGACGTAATCAAATCACGGTTGTTTGTGATTTTTAATGGCTGAGATGTATTTTATCAGCTCTGCACGAACTTGTGGGAATAACAGAAGTAATCCTAACATGTTCGGGAATACCAATCCCAAGATCATGGCGTCTGAAAATTCGAGTACCGAACCCAGTGATGCTGCCGAACCAATTACGATGAAGGCCAAAAACAGAATTTTGTATGAGATGTCGGCAAGTGGACTGCGGCCAAATAAGAACTTCCAGGATTGCAGTCCGTAATACGACCAAGAAATCATGGTCGAGAACGCAAATAGGATGATGGCGACGGTTAGTACGTAGCGAAAGCCCGGTAAGACGCTGTCGAAGGCTTTCGACGTCAGGTCGACCCCCCCGACACGAGCTCCGTCGATCAACACTTTGTTTGCTTCCACGTCACCATAAGGAAACATTGGCTCATCTCCGGCACCGGGGATGTTGAACAGAATGATGACGATCGCGGTCATAGTACAAATCACGACCGTATCAATGAACGGTTCTAATAGTGCGACCAAGCCCTCGGAGGCTGGGTACTTCGTTCGTACTGCTGAGTGAGCAATGGCGGCTGAGCCAGCGCCAGCTTCATTAGAGAATGCTGCTCGCTGGAAACCGACAATCAATACCCCAATGACACCACCGAACCCAGCAGCCGGCGTGAATGCGCCACTGAAAATCTGACCAATTGCCTCGGGAACACTTGTTAGGTTCATGAGAATGATAATCAACGATGCGGTGATGTAGATGATGGCCATCAATGGAACGATCTTTTCAGTGATCGTCGCAATGCGTTTGATTCCTCCGATGATCACGATGCCTACCAATAAGGCCATGATAATTCCAATGAGCGTCCCTGCCGATCCTGACTCAATATTTAATAGTGACGTTATTTGTTCGGTCGCCTGATTGGCTTGGAACGCATTACCTCCACCCAAAGAACCACCGACGCAGAGCACGGCAAAGAGAATGGCTAAAAGCCCACCGAGCCAGCCCAGTCCCATTCCCTGCAAGCCTTTTTTCAAATAATACATAGGTCCGCCATGGACGACACCGTTCTCGTCGATGTCGCGGTATTTCACACCCAGCGTGCATTCCACAAACTTGGTCGACATGCCGAGTAGACCACAAACGATCATCCAGAAGGTCGCCCCCGGTCCNCCCATCGAGATCGCGACGGCGACACCGGCAATATTCCCCAAGCCGACGGTTCCGGAGACAGCGGTGGCCAATGCTTGAAAGTGTGATACTTCACCATGGTGGTCGTTTTGCTCGTAAACGTCGGATCCAGCTTTTGATGACCCGTCATCTTCGTCATCNATTTCATCATATTTGCCGCTGACGATTCCAATTGACAAAGGGAACATCCGAATGTTGATTAGGCCAAAAAAGAGCGTGAAAAACAGGGCTCCCACAACTAACACGATGACTACAATTGGGATGTCTTTGCCAAACAGATGGGCTGGGTAGAAAACCACACTGCCAAACCAATCGGCGATCGGCTTAAAAGCTTCATCGACACGTTGGTCGATTCCGATCGTTGTGTCCGCGGGTTCGATAACGCCTTCAAGTGCGACTTCAGCGGGATCTGTTCCTGCCTCCTGCGTGAACCCTCGAGATGGATTTCCGAGGAATCCCAGCAGACCCGTACCAAGGACAAAGGCGAGAAACAGTGATTGGAACCAACGGTTTGAGACAGACCTAGCGAGAATCATACAATTGCCTTTGCGTTTTGGCTTTAGGAGTTGGCCTCAGGGCCCGCTCGCGGTTAAAAGGGTGTGGGTTTTCAAGCTCGCTTTTTTAATCCACGAACGTCCGAACGTCAATATTTTCCGGGTATATCCGCGATTTTTACTGTTTTTGACATGCTGAGTTGCGAAAAATATATATGTTGATATTATCTTCCGATCGAACGCGACATTCCCGACTCTCCCAAATCATGGATCTTTAAAATTCCCGCTCAACTTTCACGAAGCGATATCGCCGTTATTCAGCTGATACTGCGAACCGGACCGCTGACGATTAACGAGTTGGTTGACCATTTGGGTGTCACAGCAACCGCGGTGAGGCAGCGTCTGGCCCGATTGTTAGATGCTTCGTTGGTCGACCGAACCGGTACGGCTGATGGGCGGGGCCGACCTAGTCATCGCTATGATTTGACTGACGCGGGACGTCGAACGCTCGGGGATAATTTGGCTGATCTGGCCTGTGCTCTATGGCAAGAGATACATGAAATTGCGGATCCCCATCTTCGGAAATCTGTTGTTGACGGAGCCATTCGGCGAATGGCCAATGGCTACGCTAACCGCGTCTTTGGTGACTCGGTCGAAGAACGGTTAAATTCGGCCGCTCAGATTTTTGCTGAACGTGACATCGCGATTACGGTTGAGAAAACAGACGAAGACAGTCTTCCGGTTCTCCGGGTGTTACAATGCCCCTATCCGGATTTAGCCAAAGACGACCACCGGGTTTGCGAAATGGAAAAGCAGCTGTTTTCCGAAGTAATTGGTGGCCCCGTGGAATTATGTCAGTGTCGGCAAGAGGGAGATACAGGCTGTACGTTTCAGGCCGAGCAATCTTATGAATCGGTGGAAGATTAAAAATTCAAACAGGGCGGCTTTGCCGCCCAGTTATCCAGACAACAAACGGTCGTTCGTAGCAACCAACGAATGGACCCATGCATTACCCAGATTGGAATCAGGAAAAGATGAGTGACATTCTCGAAATCAAGAACCTACATGTTGAAATCGACGGAAAGCCGATCTTGCGAGGTGTGAACCTCTCGATCAAGAAGGGTGAAACCCACGCGTTGATGGGACCCAACGGATCGGGTAAGAGCACGTTGGGCTTGGTCATCATGGGGCATCCGAATTACGAAGTGACCGAAGGAGAGATACTGCTAAATGGTGAAAATATCGTCGAGATGGAAGCCGATGAGCGAGCTCGGTTGGGACTATTCATGGCATTTCAACGGCCCGTAGCGATACCGGGTGTAAAAATGGCGGACTTTTTGCGGCATGCGACAACCAATGTTCGCAATCCGGACCGCAAAGAGGGGGAAGATTTGATCGTCATGCGGGAATTCCGAAAAGAGATCAAAGAAAAGATGGGGCAACTTCAAATGGATTCCGAATTTGCCCGCCGGTATGTCAATGATGGATTTTCCGGTGGTGAAATGAAACGCGCTGAAATCCTTCAGCTCGCTATGTTGCAGCCAAAATTCGCTATCCTTGACGAGACGGACAGCGGTCTTGACGCCGATGCCGTCCGCTTGGCAAGCCAAAGCATTAACGAAATTGGTCACAATAAAATGGGGCTGCTGATCATCACCCATCACGACAAGCTTTTGGAGCATAACCCACCCGAGTTCACCCACGTTATACTAGGCGGGAAAATCGTCGAGACGGGCGGTAAGGAGTTGGCGGCGGAGCTACATTCCCACGGTTACGAGCGAATCAGAGCCGATCACCCCGAATCGGCGGCGGCCAATGACGAAGTAGGAGAAGTGACGGCCAGTTAAAGGCGGCCTGATGATTCGGGCCGCGACGCGGCGGTTCGAAAAACCTCGTCAATAATGTTGACCCAGACGCTGATCTTGAATGAGATCTCGCCGATAATCATAACAAAGAGAACAGGTCGGAAGACGCGATTTATCGCTTCCACGACCCGAGGACTAGCACTACTAGACAGAAAGGACGGAATTGAGCGGCAAGTTGATTGATTTCACTAGCCCATTCCGAAGAGAGCAATGTCAACCGAGATCACGGAAAGCCAAGAACTGAAGTCAACAGAAATCAATAAGTATGATTTCAAGACTCAAACCGAAGCGGTTTTTAAAGCACGAAAAGGTTTGGACGCGGAAATCGTCAATCAGATTTCCGACATCAAAAATGAACCAGACTGGATGCGAAAATTCCGGCTTGAAGCACTTGAGATTTTCGAATCCAAGCCGATGCCGGAATGGGGCGGTGATATCGCACTCGATTTCCAAGATATCTTTTATTATTTAAAACCGACGACGGACCAAGGTAAATCTTGGGATGATGTTCCTGAGGAAATTAAAGAAACGTTCGAAAAACTCGGTATTCCAGAGGCTGAGCGGAAGTATTTAGCCGGCGTCAAAGCCCAGTTTGAGTCGGAAGTTATCTATGGATCACTCCAGGAAGACTTAGCAAATCAAGGTGTTATTTTCACCGACACGGATACGGCTGTGCGGGAACACCCGGAGTTGCTGAGAGAACACTTTGGCAAAATCATTCCTTCCACTGACAATAAGTTTGCGGCGTTGAACTCAGCGGTATGGTCTGGAGGTTCGTTCATTTACGTACCCAAGGGGGTCAAAATTGAATTTCCTCTTCAAGCTTACTTCCGGATTAACGAAGAAAATATGGGGCAGTTCGAGAGAACCTTGATCATCGTCGATGAGGGCGCTCAGGTGCACTATGTCGAAGGTTGCACGGCGCCCATGTATACGAGCGAGTCATTGCACTCGGCGGTGGTTGAAGTGGTTGTTAAGAAAAATGGTCGCTGTCGTTACACAACGATCCAAAACTGGGCTAATAATATTTACAATTTGGTGACCAAGCGGGCCTTTGCTTATGAAGATGCGGTCATGGAATGGGTAGATGGGAATCTCGGCAGCAAGCTGACGATGAAATATCCAGCCGTTTACATGATGGAGCCAGGAGCCCGTGGAGAAATCCTATCGATTGCCTTCTCAAGTGCGGGTCAGCATCAGGATGCGGGGGCCAAACTCGTCCACTGTGCACCCAACACGACAGGCACAATCATCTCCAAGTCAATCTCTAAAAATGGGGGTCGCAGCAGTTATCGTGGGTTGGCTCGGGTAGAGGAAGGGGCCGTGAATTCAAAGTGTAGCGTCGTCTGTGATGCTTTGATTCTTGATCCACAAAGCCGCAGTGACACCTACCCTTACATTGAAATTGCTGAACAGGACGTCTCGATTGGTCACGAAGCCAGCGTATCTAGGATTGGAGAAGAGCAGCTATTTTACTTAATGAGCCGTGGTCTAAGTGAAGCGGAGGCCAGCACCATGATTGTTAACGGTTTTATTGAACCATTGATTAAAGAGCTTCCGATGGAATATGCCGTCGAGATGAATCGCCTGATTCAACTTCAGATGGAAGGCTCTGTTGGTTAGTTTTATATCAGGCGGGGGAGCCTGATTTGTTTTCATATCCATTCCGACACACTCTGCGACATTTAAATATGACCACCGCTATTGAAAACCAAATTGCATTTGACGAATCCGGCTTTCATTCGTTCATTGAAAGTCGTTCTGAACCTGGTTGGCTGACTGATTTGCGAAAGTCTGCGTGGCAGCAATTCAACGAGTTGGATTGGCCAACCAATCGCGACGAAGAATGGATGCGAACGGACATTCGATTGTTCAAATTGAAGAAGTTTGGGCTGCCATCTGCAGCTCTTGGACCTCAGCCGACATCGGTTTTGGATGCTGGCGTTGATCTTGCTGGGCGTGTGATTGCGCTCGATGGCATCCCACAGAAAAGCGAAGTTGATCCCGAGGTCGCTGCTCAAGGAGTGATCTTTGGCGGGATTGCCGAAGTTATGCGAGACCATGGCGATCAGTTGCAGCCTTTTTTCAATCGCGTATTTAAATCGGAAACGGATCGATTCAGTGCGTTGCACGCTGCATTCTGGTCTTCGGGTTGTGTGCTCTACGTGCCCCGAGGGGTGGCTTTGGAAAGGCCTTTACACGCTTTTTCCGGCATGAGTAATGGCGGGGTTGATCTGGCCCATACGCTCGTGATCTTGGAGGATGGCGCGGAGGCGACTCTGCTTGCAGAAAGTTCTAGCGATACCGAGACTTCGACCGGTTTTCATTGTGGTGCCATTGAGTTGATTGTTGGGAGTCAAGCGAATTTGCGATATGTGAACCTGCAGGATTGGGGGCAAGGGGTCTGGCATTTTGCTCATCAAAAAGCGACCGTAGGAAAAGACTCGAACCTCCAGTGGACGGCAGGGGCTCTCGGTTCAAGGTTATCCAAAGTCAATCAACATGTTGACCTGACGGGTGAAGGGGCAAATTGTCAAGTGAACGGTGTCCTGTTCACAGAGAACAAACAGCACCTTTCCTATCACACCTTGCAGCAGCATAAAGCACCTCATTGCACGAGTGACTTTCTGTACAAGGCCGCCTTGCAAGATACCTCTCGCACGGTCTGGCGAGGGATGATCAAAGTTGATGAAGGGGCTCAGAAAACCGATGGTTTTCAACGAAACGACAATCTTTTATTGTCCAACCATGCCCGCGCCGATTCGATTCCAGGATTGGAGATCGAAGCCGATGATGTGCGATGCACTCATGGCAGCACCAGCGGGAAAGTTGACGAGGAGCTGATCTTTTATGCTCGCTCTCGTGGCTTCACCCGCAAGGAAGCTATCCAGATGATCGTGACCGGCTTCTTCCAGCAAGTCTTTGACCGGGTGACGATTGAAAGCGTTCGAGAAGCACTAGGACTGGCGATCTCTCGTCGCGTCCGTGATTATGAGTAATCGAGCCGAGGGCTTGCTCACGACGGTAGAATGGCAGGATTGGTTCCTGCGATCGGCAGTTCACTCGGATCAATTGGCACTGGCATTTTGAATATGGCAAACGAATTTCATCAGATTGCAAAGACGTCCGAGATCCCTGACGGTGGTTTTGAGCTGTGCGAAGCGGACGATCAGTTGGTGATTCTATTTCGCGTCGGAGATGAGTTTTATTGTATCGATGATGTTTGCACTCATGACGGCGGAACCCTGAGTGATGGTTTCGTCCAGGGCTGTGAAATCGAATGTCCGCGGCATGGGGCTAGATTTGACATTCGCAATGGCCAAGCGCTGACGATGCCTGCCACTCAGAGCACCCGATCGCATCAGGTGAAAGTCCAAGACGGTGAGATTTGGGTCTGTCTCAGCTAGCGTTGGTACCCCGTAATCGAAGCGTTTCTTATTTAATAGAAGTCGAACGCTATTTCCGCTCGGGATAACCTGCCTAAATCAGCTAGCCAGTTCGTGATGACGTTGGCTTGCATCGCATTGGCGTGAACCTCTTGTTGCATCGAGAGTGTTCTTCGAATGCAGGCTGAGGCCGCTTCTTGAATAACCGAATCAGTGAAACCAGTTTGGCGGAACTGAGATAGTGAAGCGGCCGTATGTTTTTCAAGGTTTTCGTGGACTTCTCTGGAATCGGCAGAACGGTGTAAGAGGTCCCGGTAAAAGTAGATTGCAAAGTCACCCACTTCGGACAACCGCCGCCGCTTCAGTGCCGCGTCCTTTCCGGCCGATTCGACAAAGGTACCCAATGATTTGGCGAAGTCCTCCTGGGTTGGGTCCAGGCTGGCAAGCTGATGGTACAACAGTTGAACAAACTCTAGCAATTCTGGGTTGCTCAAGCGAATCGCCTGTTCTACGCTGCCATTGGCGGCCTGAGCAATGGGTCGGGGATCTGTCTCGGGGTCAAGCAGATGGTGACGCTCGAGGACTTCCTGTACCTGCTCGGCAGTGAGGGGCGAGAAATGCACAACTTGACTCCGGGAAATAATAGTCTGAAGTTGCCGCTGTTGACTGGTACCAATCAAAATCAGAATCGATTTAGGGGGCGGTTCTTCCAATGTTTTCAGCAAACTATTGGCGCTTTCGGCATTCAAATCGTCAGCATCGTCAATGATTGCTATTTTGCGCCCTCCGTAAAAGGGCTTCAGTCCAATGTCGTGACACATCCCCCGCTGGCGACGGTGTTCTCTATCGCCGATGAATGTTTCAACAGGTATGAATTTTTTATCGGCAGGTTTGGCGACTTGAATCAGGTCTGGGTGCGAGCCCGATAGCACCTGCTGGCAGGCTGGGCAATGGCTACAGCACTCAAGTGCCGATTCAGGCGTCGAGCTACAAAGTAAAGACTGCGCGAGTTTCAACGCAAACGTCCGCTTGCCGATTCCACTGGGGCCGACAAACAGGTAGGTGCTGGCCAGCCGGTTACGGCGAGCGCTTTTTTGGAATCGTTCCAAGGCACTCTGGTGCCCGACGATCGTTTCCCAGCTCATGGCACCCTCAATCGGTTGGTTTCGGAAATATGGATACGGCTGCCCGGCGGATGGCCGCCTGAATCCCCTCGATGTCACCGCTGGCGTCGATGACTGCTACACCAGATTGCCAGCGCTCGGCCTCACGTAAAAAACCTGCGCGGACCCGTTGGAAATAGGCTTCACCCCTTGATTCCATACGGTCACGCAACGTTCCCATTCGTTCGCCCGCAGTTGCGATATCGAGGTCAAAAATGAAGGTCAGGTCTGGCATTAATCCGGCGGTTGCAATTTGATTCACCTTCCAAACATCGTCTGGATCCAGATCACCGGCATGGCCCTGATAGACCACAGTCGAAAAAACGTACCGGTCACAGACGACTGTTTTCCCATTGGCTAAGGCTGGTTTGATCAGTTCTTCAACCAATTGGCAACGGGCCGTCATGAACATCAGCATCTCACTGCGCATATGGATCGGAACTTGGTGGTCGCCCAATAGCAGCGATCGCATTTGCCCACCGAGTTCTGTGGTCCCGGGGTCCGTATAACAGACGACGTCTCGGCCGCATTCTCGGAGCCAGTCTGCAAACAGATTGAGCTGGGTCGATTTACCGGCCCCGTCGACGCCGTCAAATACAAAAAACATGCTTGAGTTAACCTGAGGTCTAAAGTGTCACTTGCTAGCCTTTGAATGCTGTGGTTGAGCCAGCAAACGAAAGATGGGAGGTGCGATCATTATTGATGGGAAAACCGCACTCGTTAACCGTAGTACCAGCGGATGTTGGCAGAAAAGAAATAGAAATTGTTTGATTTCAAATAGCAAGATTTTACGATTGACTGTCCTTAAGATGGACTCGCCGACCCCTTCTACGAGTGTAAAGGGCTGGATTTGTCTGGGAGACCTCAATCGGCACAATCGTCAAAGGCGTTAACGGTTTACAACGCCAATTACTTTTTTGTCGGATATTTATTAATCCGATTAAACTTTTTGCCTCCGCCATGTTTGCTTGCCGTTACAACCAGCATTCAATTAGGGAAAATTAAATAAGAAGTCTTCCTTTTGGCTTTCCCGTTTTCAATTCTGATCTAACTTTAGTCGAAGCCGTACTGGAAATAGTTCTGGTCGGCCGATCCGATCAATTCAATTTTCAAGATATTCCCTCGGTATTATCCGGAGTAAAACATGTCACGTTTTAAAATCCTTGTTCTGATGGCGGCTATGGTATTTGGCCAGCTGGCTTTGTTTTCGGAACAAGCCGAAGCCGGCCCTCTACTGGATTGGCTGCGCGGTTGCCGTAATCGTTGTTTTTCATCGATCAGTGGCCAAACGGCTGGTTTCGCACCCAATGCAAACGGTTTGCAGCCCGGTCAGTGTCAAACGACCTGCATGAAAACATGTTCCCGTGTCGTGGTTAATTATGTGCCCTGCACCGCTTACCGAACTTCCTACAAGCGGATTCCTGTCACCCAGTACAAGCCGGTTACAAAAACCGACCCCTGCACCGGTTGTACCGTAACGTGCATGAAACCTTGCACGACCTACACTTATCAATCACAGAGAATTCCCTACACGACATACCGCCCGGTTTACAAAACGGAGACTTATAAAGTTCCGGTGACGACGATCACGAATGACTGTGCGACCGGCGGTTGCGCGACAGGTTTGTGCAGCTCATGCCCAACACCTGGTATGGCTCCGAATGCTGCTGGTTGTACGACCTGCAATGTTCCGGGACAAGCGATCATGTCACCCGGCGCGACTTACACACCGCTTCCGGCGACGAGTACGCCTAGTGGAGCGGTCCCGACTCCAGCGGATATTCCTGCTGCGGATATGACACCGACGCTGAATCCCCAGACCCAGCAACGCCCTTTGTACGAGCGTTTTGAGGTACAAGACACGTCGAAAGTTGGGTGGCCTGCACCTCCGGCGATTCCATCTAATATGACGACGGAAAACAAGCCGGCTGAAATTAACGTGTCTGCTACGGCTAGTCCCATCCGTCGAGCATGGTCCTACAATCCAATTAAGATGGCTAATTACACATCGGTCGCTATACCTCAGGTTGAAGCTCAGGTCAGAACTGAATTGGTTCAGTATCAAGGAGCGTTCACTCCTAATCTTGCAACGAAGAAAACGGAGCGAAAGACGAACACTCTGTGGAAGTCAATCGATTGGTAAATTGAAAAGGCCGCGTCTTTAAATCAAAACGGGCTCCTTTTGGAGCTCGTTTTTTTATGTGTCAGGCATAAAGACGACCGATTAGTCCTCTTGAACTGTTGAAGAGCATCTTCTAATGACGGTTTGAGCTTTGGCCGACGCGAGGATTCGCCATCCCAGCCACCTTGGCCCAGCAGTGAAGCCAAGATAATCTCTGGAAGAATGCTCCGGAGCCGGAGATCAATCGGCGGCCCGAGTCTCCTGTAATCATGACTTTGGGTGGTAAATTTGGAGGCTGGCCCATTCAAGTGGTCGAATGCTCCCTTAGATTTACTTTAACGTAGAAAAATGCCCCCGAAAGAAAAACCTTTACCAATCTACGGCTTTACTTTCAGGTTGGTTTTAAGACAATTATCTGGATAGAAATGGGTAACGGTTTGATTTGTCACATTATGTCCGAATTGGTCGAAACTAGAATAGAGAGTCGACATATCAGAGGTGGATGGAGATCGGGCGGTAAGCAATCTCTAAGGTTTTTTGCGATTTGTAAAAGTCTCTGCCGATCTCCCCGACTAGAACCATGAAAAAGATCCCGCTTGCAGAGAGTCTGCGCGATGTTTTCTGTGATGGTTCAGAGGTTAACGCTGACGATTAGCCTCTGCATTGCGAGCATCGTTGGAATGAATACGAAACAACAGTTGAATTACAACACTTTGAGACAAAGGCAATTTTATGTCAGACGTAATTAAGTCGACACAAGATGAAGCGCGCCAGCCGAGTAATGAGGGATATCTGGCTCAGACAACGGATATTGATCCCGCTGAAACCCAAGAATGGCTTGATTCTTTGGAGTACGTCCTTGGGAGCCGAGGGGCCGAGCGCGCACAGTATCTTCTAACGATGTTGGAGGCTCGGGCGCGGAGTGAAGGTGTCGACATTGCGAAGAAGTTGAACACGCCTTACATCAACACGATTCACGTCAACAAACAGCCCCCGTATCCCGGGAATCGCGAAATTGAGCGACGACTGAAAAGTATCATTCGTTGGAACGCCATGGCGATGGTGGTGCGGGCCAACAAAGAGATCGACGGAATTGGAGGCCATATTTCGACGTTTGCCTCGTCAGCAACCTTGTACGAGATCGCCTTCAACCATTTTTTCCGAGGACGCGGTGAGTCCGGCTATGATGGAGATCTGGTCTTTTTTCAGGGCCATGGATCACCAGGGATTTATTCCCGAGCTTTCCTTGAGGGGCGCTTAACCGAACAGAACCTGTTGAACTTTCGGCAGGAGTTGGCTCCCGAAGGTGGTTTATCGTCCTATCCCCACCCTTGGTTGATGCCTGGTTTCTGGGAGTATCCAACGGTTTCAATGGGCTTGGGTCCAATTATGGCAATATACCAAGCCCGGTTTAATTGCTATCTAAACGATCGTGGGCTCAAAGATACGTCACGGCAGCGGGTATGGGCATTCCTCGGTGATGGCGAGTGTGACGAGCCAGAATCCCTCGGGGCCATCACTTTAGCCGGCCGTGAGCGGCTTGATAACCTGAAGTTTGTGATCAACTGCAACCTTCAAAGACTAGATGGGCCGGTGCGCGGTAATGGAAAAATCATTCAGGAGTTGGAAGCCTTGTTCACGGGTGCCGGATGGAACGTGATCAAAGTGGTTTGGGGTGATGATTGGGACGCGTTGCTAGAAAAAGACGAATCCGGCTTGTTGGTCAAACGAATGGGTGAAGTGGTCGATGGGCAATTTCAAAAGTATGTTGGAATGCCAGGCTCGTACATCCGAGAACATTTTTTCGGGAAATACCCTGAGCTGCTTGAATTGGTTCGGGGGTATTCAGATGAAAAACTAGAGTCAATGCGACGCGGTGGCCACGATCCCGAGAAAGTCTATGCAGCCTTTAAAGCAGCAGCGGATTACAAGGGTAAGCCGACCGTTATCTTGGCCAAGACGATCAAGGGATACGGACTTGGAGAGGCCGGCGAGGGTCGAAATATTGCGCACAATAATAAGAAGCTGAACGAGGAAGAGCTTCTCGAATTCCGTAGTCGATTTGGAATTCCAATCTCGGATGAAGACGTTGTAAAAACGCCGTTTTACAAGCCGGCTGAAGATAGCGTTGAAATGAAATACATGCGGGAACGCCGTAAGGCATTGGGTGGCTCGATTCCATCGCGGCCGATCACGATCCCCAAGATGGAAGTCCCTAGGATGGAGGGCTACCAAAAAATGATTGATCGTGACAACGGTAAAGTACTGTCGACAACTAATGGTTTTGTTCGACTTCTGAGCCGGCTTTGTAAAGACAAAAAGATTGGCAAGAACATTGTGCCGATCGTTCCAGATGAATCGCGTACTTTTGGAATGGAAGGCATGTTCCGGGAAGTTGGGATCTACGCTCATACCGGACAGTTGTATGAGCCGGTCGACTCCAATGTATTCTCTTATTACAAAGAAGCCAAAGACGGTCAATTACTGGAAGAGGGAATTTCCGAAGCCGGTTCGATGTCTTCGTTTTGTGCGGCAGGCTCAGCCTATTCTGCGCATGGCATCAACATGATTCCGTTTTATATTTTTTACTCTATGTTCGGTTTTCAACGAATTGGCGACCTGATTTGGGCGGCTGCCGACCAGCGGGCAAAAGGGTTTTTGATTGGTGCAACAGCTGGTCGAACAACGCTCAATGGTGAAGGATTGCAGCATCAAGACGGGCATAGCCTGTTGAATGCGATGGCATTCCCAACGGTTCGTTCCTTTGATCCGGCGTTTCATTACGAAACAGCAGCGATCGTCTTTGATGGCCTCAAGCGAATGTACGAGGATGGAGAAACGGCTATTTATTATCTAATGGCCGAGAACGATAACTACGAGATGCCTGCGATGCCAACCGGTATTTCCGATGGAATTGTTAAAGGGATGTACAAGTTCCGCAGTCATGAAGTTCAAGGCGCCAAGCATCGTGTGCAGCTGTTGGGTAGCGGTGCGATCCTGAATAGCGTCTTGAAAGCTCAGGAGATACTCGCTGACAAATTCAAGATTGCCAGTGATGTTTGGAGTGTCACTAGTTACACCGAGTTGCGGCGAGAAGCTCATGAATGCCGTCGCTGGAATATGCTGCATCCTACGGCGACACCTCGAAAGAGTTATCTCGAGGAAGTGACCGAGGGGGCAACCGGACCGTTCATCGCGGCCAGTGATTACGTCCGGGCTCATTCCGAGCAGATCTCACCGTGGTTGCCTGGAAACATGCTAGTTCTAGGGACGGACGGGATGGGGCGAAGTGAAACTCGCCCGGCCCTGCGGCGCCACTTCGAGGTGGATGGTGAATTCGTGACGATTGCCACCCTTTACCAATTGAGTCAAGAGGGACAGATTGAAGCTGAGGTTGTTGCAAAAGCAATTCAGGAAATGGGGGTTGATCCCGACAAAATTAGCCCACTTTACGCCTAGTGATTTTGCGGTGCGTCGTTTAGCAATTGGAATCAAATAGACTTAACAGGATACACATAAGAGATGTCAGTAGAGATCAAAGTTCCGGTCCTTGGTGAAGGCGTCGAGTCAGGTGACGTGCTCGAAATTTTTATCAATGAAGGCGAAGTCATTGAGCAGGAGCAAGGCCTAGTCGAATTGGAAACAGACAAAGCGACGGTGACCGTTCCGGCACCGGTGGGGGGTACGGTTACCAAAATTCATGTGGCCGAAGGGGACACGATTGATATCGGGTCGGTGATTGTGACCGTGGATGAGGCCGGCGCTGAAGGAGTTGCGGGGGCTGAAATTGCTGATCCCGTAGCAACCGAAGCTCCTGAGGAAGCCCCGTCGGAGGCACCAGATGAACCAGTAGCACCCTCGCCCTCTGCTGTAGAGCCAACGGTGGCTCCCGTTCCGACATTGCCGCCCGTATCGCCGGTTTCTCCTGTTGAACCTGTTTCTCCTTTGCCACCTGTCGCCCCCATTGCTGAGGAACCGGTAGCCGGGCCAACGGAGCAAGCGGGTGTCGCTGCTGGACCTGCCATACGACGTCTTGCTCGTGAAGTCGGTATCGATCTAAGGCACGTTGCCGGTACAGGCGAGCATGGACGCATTACGCGTGAAGACGTGATGCAAGCAGTCCGGGGCGGGACCAGTCGCACGGCCACTCAGACGGATAGGCGATCGGGTGAATCCGATGGGTTCGGACCGGTTCGCGTTGAGAAAATGCCTAAGATCCGTCAGACGATCGCGAGAAAAATGCACGAGTCTTGGACTCAAGTGCCTCGGGTCACGAACTTCGATGATGCAGATGTGACCGATTTGGAAGGCATTCGCCAGAATAGTAAAAAGGACTATGCGGCTCGGGATATTAAATTAACGACGATGCCTTTCATCATCAAGGCGGTCGCGATGGCGCTCAAGTCCCACCCCGTGATCAATGCATCGGTCGATTTGGATGCTGGCACCATTATCTACAAGGATTATGTCAACGTGGGAATTGCCGTTGATACGGATCGGGGGCTGGTGGTGCCTTCACTGCGGAACGCGGATGAGTTAGCCATTCCCGATATCGCGCGACATTTGAGTGACATGGCCGACAATGTGCGAGATAATAATTTCTCGATTGACGACTTGCGAGGTGGTACCTTTACAATCAGCAATTTGGGCGCGATTGGAGGGGCCTATTCAACGCCGATTGTGAATGTTCCCGAAACCGCCATTTTACTGATTGGTCGGTCACGCCAAATGCCGGTTGTGGTGGACGGTAATATCCAAGTCCGCTTGATGATGCCTCTCAGTTTTTCATACGACCACCGTTTGATCGACGGCGGCGCGGCGGCGCGTTTCTTAAACGAAGTGATCGGTTATCTCGAAGCCCCTAGCCGTCTACTGTTGGCTCTCTGATTTTAAAAGACCATATAACGGGCTTGCATACCCAAACCCTACAAAAAAGGCCAACACGTATTTCGTGTCGGCCTTTTTGTTTTATTAGGGTTTCGTGATTGCGATGATCTAGTGCTTCCATTCCATACCAAAACTGAAACCGGCGGCGACCACGCCTTCTTCAAAGATTCCTGGGCTGCCCAGATTTTGGCCGAAACCAGAGTTTGGATTGTCGAAGGTCGACAAGTTATTTGCTCGTGCCATGCCGTTCCAGAGATACATGAACTGGGCCCCACCCCGGATCCCAAAGTCTCGAGTCAGGTTGTAAGCAAGTTCGTAACTTAAATCGATGACGGGAACAAACGAGTTGCCTGTAAAGTAAGTCTCAGAGACAGTGGTGGCCGTCTCGGTGAAGGTCAAATCAGTTGCGAAGTAGTTTTGGTTGTTGTACAGCGTGGCAAGCGATGTGTCGAATGTACTGCGGAAGCGACCGCGGCGGTTCGAGTAGCTGCCACCAACATGAAATCCGAATGCATTGTTGGTCACATTTTGCTTGAAACGCAGGCCGGCACCTCCGGGAATAGGAGAGTCCTCAATCGTATTGTCACTTAGATTGATGAATCGAATTCCCAAGTAGGGTTCCAGCCAGCCACCTTGGCTCAATCGTTGACGGAAGATTTTGTTAACCGCAACATCTGCGAATTTCGTGCTGTGTAACATTGGATTGGCGACTTGTGAGTCTTGACCCGCTGAGAAGAATGAACCTTCCGTTTGAGCGTACTCAAAACACCAGCCGTCATCGGAATCGGTCATCCAACCGGCCTTATAGCGATTGCCCCACATGTAGTTGTTACCAACCGGAGCGAGATCAGAATTGGTGTCATCACCCTTAGCTCGCGTCATGCTAAGGTAGAGTCGATCCATGGAGGCGAAAAATCCATTTCGCGGTCCAAGCTCTTCCCCAGTAGGGAATTCCAGAGGTGCAAACATCTGGGCGTCATAGTTGAAGATGCCCGGAGTCGCGAAAGGTCGCGTTGCTTCCGTTTGCTCGACTTGCTTGTATTTGAAAACGGGCCCAGGAACATTAATTTGTCCTGTCGCCACATTCATGTTGAAACATACAACAAACAAGGCACCGAGCGTGATCAGGTTTTTAATTGCCATCGCGTTTAGTCCTGCTGAATTCAGCGTACAAAGTAGCTCTCCGAAACCCCGGGAGAACGTGTGTTGGTGAATTTATCGGGCGTTTGGTTTGTGCGGGTTGAATAAGAAAGTCAAAATTTGACGAACATTACGGTAATTCCTTAAAATCGACGTGAAATCCGGGACAAAAGGGGGTGATAAAAATAGTTTTTATCGATTGCGTTAACTTTAAAGGTCGCAAAATCGTCGCATTTGTCCCCTGAGATAAGTAGTTTGATCGTAACTCAATGAGGCAGACAACTGATTTCCGACAGAAAAATGTGGGTTCACCTCATCAATGGTTCATCATCCCTTGGTATGAGCTTTACCTCGCAAGATAGCTACGGATTTGAGACAGTTCGTATCAGGAGCGAAGGCATTGGTGATGGCAGTCATGCTATCACTGTTGGTGACCTCATCCGCGAAATCGGAAGACATCATTAACGTGGACAATTTAGGTGTCGCATCGCAGTATCGATTTACATTTCAGCAGGTGGAGGCCTTTTGGGACAAAACCCTTACCGGCTACTCTAGAAAGCGACCGAGGCCAGACTCTCTTGGCCTTTTTACTTTGCTTCGGATCGCTTGATTCTTCCTCAGATCACCGCATCGCCTTGGTGAATTGATTCCGCAAGCATTCTAATCCAGCTTGCCCCTCACATCCGTCAACGACAACATTAACACGGACTTCACTGGTATTGATCATGTCGACATTGATTTTGGCATCGTGAAGCGCCTTGAACATCCCAATGGCTACGCCGGTGTGGCTTCTCAAGCCAATCCCAGAAACGGTCAGTTTTGCAATTTCACGTTTGTAGTTAAGACCTTGGCATTTAAATTCCTGCTGTATTTGAGTCGCCACTTCAAGGCTGGCAGCGAATTGTTTGTTGGGGACTGTAAAACTGATGTCAGCGTGTTGATCGTCGGCATAACTTTGGACGATCATGTCAACGAAGATCCCTTCATCAGCAACCCGCTCAAAAACGGCCGCTGCAACGCCAGCTTCATTCGGCACGCCTGTCAGCGTGACACGAGACTGACTGTCGTCCAAGACAATGTCGTCGACCATCAACGATTCCATGCCAATTTTTTGCAGCCGGTCAACGACATCGATCGCATCAATTTGAGGCAAGGGGTCCGGTTCATATGAAAAGGAGGGCGTGTCAGTCACTCCCGTGTCCAGACCAAACTCTTTGTGAACCGTTCTCAATGCTGCCAAGGCCTGGTCTCGACGGACCAATGCAGAGATCTTGATTTCGCTAGTGGTAATCATCTGCATACTAATATTCGCATCGGCCAAGGCGCGAAACATTCGGTTGGCAACACCGACTTGAGTGGCCATCCCCATGCCAACCACCGAAACCTTCGAGACCTCTTGGTCTGTCTTTCCCATCCGACCACCAAGAGACTGGACAATTGGCCTTAAAATATCGAACGTTTCATCTGCCTCATCGCGTGGGATCGTGAATGAGATATCGGCGGTTCCGTCGTCGGCGATATTTTGAACAATCATATCGACGGTTACTTTGGCCTCGGCGAGCTTCATGAATAATTCATAGATCGTTCCAGGAACGTCTGGAACATCTAAAATCGAGATTCTCGCTTCATCCCGCGTCAATGCGGCGCCGCTGACAGGCAATTCACGGGTTTGTGCGTGGTCGATAATTAGGGAACCACTTGCATCACTCAGGCTACTCCGTACTCGAATGGCAACATTGAATTTTTTTCCGAATTCGATGCTACGGCTATGCATCACACCGGCTCCAAGGCTAGCGAGTTCCAGCATTTCGTCGTAGTTGACCGAACCAATTAAACGAGCCTCGGGGAGGATGCGAGGGTCGGTCGTGTAAACGCCGTCCACATCGGTGTAGATTTCACAGGTTTCTGCCTGTAGCACGGCTGCGAGTGCAACCGCCGTGGTATCACTGCCACCCCGCCCAAGCGTGGTGATATTGAGATTTTCGTCGATCCCTTGGAAGCCGGCGGCAATCACAATGTTCCCCTGATCCAAAAGCGATTGGATTCGAGCGGTCGAGATATGCTGAATCCGCGCTTTGGTATGAGAACTATCTGTTTGGATTCCGATTTGAGAGCCGGTCAAGCTGACCGCTTGATACCCCAATGAATCAATGGCCATCGCCATCAGGGCGACACTCACTTGCTCTCCAGTCGAAAGCAGCATATCCATTTCACGGGCCGGTGGTTTCTCGCTGATCTCACCGGCGAGCTGGACCAACATGTCCGTGTTCTTACCCATGGCACTGACAACCATGATAACTTGATGGCCTTGTTGGTGAGCGCGGACTGCCTTGCGAGCAGCAGAAAGTATTTTTTCGCTGTCAGCAACGCTGGTACCACCAAATTTTTGAACGACCAGTGACATAACTTCTTCCGTATCTGAGGTCTGAATCGTCTAATGTAATTTGAATAAGGCGAATAAGAAAGCGGCTAGAGTGAACGGCGGTTGAAGTTGTTGCTAAATTTGTTTTGTCTTCATCTCTGTCAGCTGGATGCCTACTTTTACGTTCAGCTGAGGGCGAAAGTGATTGAAGATTTGATGGATCGCTGTTGTCTTTCGCTACCCCTTAATGCCGGTTGTTGAGATTCCTTGGATGAACGTCTTTTGCGCTAAAAAGAAAATGATGATCATGGGGATCGTGAAGAGGGTTGCTGCAGCCAATAGTAGATGGGTCTGGTCCCCGTAGGAACTGACAAAACGTTCCAGTCCATAGGCCAGAGGGAATTTTTTGGGGTCGTTAAGATAGAGCAATGGCCCCCCGAAATCGTTCCAAGTGGTAACGAATTGAAAGAGTGCGACGGTTGCCAAGGCGGGTTTCGATAAGGGAATCACAATTTTCCAAAACAAACCCCAGTGAGACAGTCCATCGATTCGCCCCGCATCCAGCAACTGTTCCGGAATGGTCATGAAGAACTGGCGGAGTAGAAAGATGAAAAAAGCTTCTCCCAAGAAAGTTGGTAGCACGATCGCCCATAAAGAATTGTAAAGCCCCAGTTCGCTCAGCAGGACGAATCGAGGAATCATCGTGATATGCCAAGGTAATAACATGGTGGCGATCACCAGTCCAAACATCCAGTTTCGGCCGGGCCATGAGACTCGCGATAATCCATAGGCGGCGAGGGCGCAGGAAAGTGTGGTCCCAATCACGCAGCCGAAACAAAGAAGTAGGGTGTTAGAGAGATACACAAAAAATGGCATGCTGGAGAGCGCCTCAGGAAAGTTGCTCCAGTTCCACTCCGCCGGCAAAAGGCTGTAGGGATCACGGGTCAGTTGTTCCGCTGATTTCAACGACCCACTGATCATCATCAACAGAGGCAGCGAAAAAAGGGCCGCCATGAACCAAGCAGTGAGATACAGGCATATCGTTTTTAACCCACGTTGGTTCATTGCGATCGGGCCCTTTCCAGTCGCAATTGAATTCGCTGATTTGCTTGTTTGAGAATCGGAGTCACTGATTCTTCGGGGTGACTCATGGCTTCATATGCAGCTGCTTCAACGGTTCGCTTAAACATCGCGGCTCCAGGGACCACGGGCGTCGGGAACTGGTTAGGGCTGTTGGCGAGCTCCACAAATGTTGCAAAGAGTGGATTCTGGATAAGAAATCGTTGAAACGTTTCCGTTTCGACGACCTGTTGAGATACAGGGATCCATCCACCTGCAGCGCAGGTTTGGGCAGCCCACTTGGGCTGATTCAATCCAATCCAGAATTGCATGAATTCCCAAGCCCCCTCTGGGCAATTGGCACCGGCGGGAACGACGAAAAAGTTCCCGTTCACCCAGCCAGCCTGCGAGCGACCTTGTACCATGGGTACGGTGGGCGAAGGCAGAGGGCAAACACCGAATTCCGGACAAGGTAATCCCCGTTCCCGTCGTTTACTGGTGAATTCAACAATGTCTCTTGTTCGCCATTGGCCATCCATGATTAGACCGTAGCGTCCCACCATGGATTCTGGCTGGATAGGGAGTAGGGGAAATGGTTTACCTGGCAGAGATTGATCGGCTTGGCGAAACGCCGCCAAGTTATCCGGACCATAGCGAAGTCCGTAGTCGGCCATCCAACGGGTCGCCTGTTGGATCGGCCCCGAATCGACTTGCGCCAGGCCCTTTGTCGCGTCGTAGAATTGCCCACCGAAAACATAGCCCCACGCCCAAAGACGTCGAGAGTCCGGAAGATAGGCATACAATCCCATGGCGCGGGCTGTTGCAGCGTCCGGTGTCAGCTTGGCTGCGATCTGATCGAGGTCTTGAAGCGTGCGAGGTGGTTGCAGGCCTTCTTGTTCAAGAAGTGTTTTATTGTAATACAGCGCTCTTATGTCGAGGCCGTTACAGATTGCGTAGTAACGATTGTTGACTTTCGAAAGCCGTTGCGCTGGTTGAAACATCCAGCGATCGAGCTTGGCGATTTCTTCAGATTTGGCGATTGTTTCAATCGGCTGAATCACGCCGCGCTGAGCCCAATCGGCCAGAATGGGATCGTCCTGATTCACGAGGTCGGGGGGATCGCCCCCGGTAACGGCCAAGAACAACTTGGCTTGTAGGTTGTTTCCCGGCATGGCCACAGCGCGGACAAAAAATTGATTCTGGGAATCGTTGAACTGCTGAACCACGTGGTCAACAACAGACCGATCTCGCCCGCCCCAGAAATGCCAAAAGACGACTTCCTGACGGCCCGTTGGAAGGGTGACGTGTTGTTTTGAAAATAACCCAAACAGCACTCCTGATATCAAGCAGGCAAAACCAATCAGCAAGAGTCCGTTTCGAATCCTGATCATGCCGCCATCCTGTAGTGAACCCAATATCGGGATGTTCGAAACAGTATTGTGGTCGCTAGGGTCAGGCCGATGAACAGGAGCAGAGCCATGGCCGAAGCATAACCCATTTCCAAATCACTGAATGCGGACAGAAACAGTTCGAGAGAAATGAGCCTTAATGAGCCACCCGGCGCGCCCGTCCCTTCGCTGAGTACATAAACGGAGGTGAATGTTTGGACGCTCCGAATTAACCCCATGACCAAGTTGAAGAAAATGACCGGGGATAGCATGGGAAGCGTTACGTGAAGTAGTTTTCGCCCAGGGCTCGCCCCATCGATTTCGGCTGCCTCGTAAAGCGATTTGGGAATGTCACTGATGGCGGCCAAGTAAATGACAACAAAGTTGCCGACTCCCCAGAGCGTCATCAAGATCAACGCATCCTTACTGCCAAGTAGCTTGAGTGGCTCGCCCGTTGTGTAATTTTGCAGGACTCCGATGGTTTCTAAGCTAAAAGCGGATCGCGCTTGATTCAACCAATTTTGCGGTGGGATACCGATCCAAGACAGAAGGTAATTGACCAAACCACTTTGAGGATCCAGTAGCCAAAGCCACAATACACTCGCCGCGACCACTGGAATGACCGAGGGTAGAAAAATCAGTGTGCGGTAGATCGCTTGTCCTCGTAGACGTGCTGAAAGAAGTACCGCCAACAAGATACCCATTACGACCGAGAGCGGCACCGATAGAAGCGAGTAATAGAGTGTGTTGGTCAAGGCTTGCCCGAAGCCTTGTTGCTCTCTGGCTTCGCGAGTCAGGCGACTGTAGTTTTCCCAGCCAACCCATTCTGGCGAATTGATTAAGTCGTATTGGCAAAAGCTCCACCAAACAGAGGCGGTGAATGGCCAAACGAACAAGGCCAGGAATCCCAAGATCCATGGCATGCTGAACAGCCATCCAGCGCGCGCTTCGGAATGGTGATTAGAGTTTTTAGGCATCAAACAGGTCGCCAGAAAAAACAGTTGGAGACCTGTTATTGTCATCGATCACGGGACGGATACCAAGTATGCCACTGAAACTCCGGTAAATCGGCTAGGCAACGGAGATTTCACCTATGCCCCTCCCTGACAATCGCCTCCTTGCGTTAGGATGTAATCAACCAATCGTTAATCGAATGTTGGAATCTTAAAAGTCATGACAGATATTTTTGCCGACCTTATGTGGCGTGGGTTGATTCATCAAACGACTGCAGATGACCGTCTTCCTGAATGGCTGAACACCGGTAGTCGTACCGTTTATGCAGGCTTTGACCCCACGGCTGACAGCTTGCATGTAGGTAGCTTATTACCTCTGATGATGTTGCGCCGATTTCAAAAGGCAGGCCATCGTCCGATTGCGATTGCCGGGGGTGCCACAGGTATGATCGGTGATCCGAGCGGTAAGAGTGCGGAACGCAATCTGTTATCGAGTGACCAACTGAAAGCGAATTTGCAGGGGATCGAGTCGCAAATGCGTTTGATGCTCGATTTTGAATGCGGAGCCACTTCCGCGATTTTGGTCGATAATAACGACTGGATGAGCCAGTTCAGCTACGTCGAGTTCTTGCGAGATGTTGGCAAGAACTTTCCCGTCAATGTTATGCTGGGCAAAGATTCGGTGAAAAGTCGGCTGACCAGCGAGGCGGGTTTGAGTTACACCGAGTTCAGTTATATGCTCTTGCAAGCCTATGACTTCGTGCATCTGAACCGCGAGTATGGTTGCGAGTTGCAAATCGGCGGGAGTGATCAGTGGGGCAATGTAACGGCTGGTATTGATTTGGCTCGTCGTATGCACGGAGCGCACCTATTCGGCTTGACCTGTCCCCTGCTTACCAAAACAGATGGATCGAAAATGGGTAAAACGGAATCGGGGGCGATTTGGCTTTCTTCGGAGAAGACCAGTCCTTACGACTTCTACCAATATTGGGTCAACGTCGCGGATGAGGACGCGGGTAAGTGCCTCCGCTTTTTGACCGAACTGGAACTTGAAGAATTGCAGGAATTGGACCAGTCTCGAAAGGAGTCTCCCCATTTAAGGCAGAGTCAAAAACGACTCGCTGAATCCATCACCACGATGATTCACGGTGATGCCGGTCTGGCTAAAGCCAAACAGGCGACCGAAATCTTTTTTGGAGCTGAGATCCAAGCCCTATCCGACGCCGAGTTAGGACAAATTTTTGCTGATGTTCCCAGCAATGCCATGGCTTTTGAGGTCCTTTCCGAGAACGGCTACTCGCTGATTGATGCGTTGGTGGTTTCAGGATTGTGTAAGAGTAAAGGTGAGGCCAGAAGAACGATCACCGAGGGGGGCGCCTACGTGAACAACCGTCGGGTTGGCGAAGTAGAAGCCGCTTTGAAGAGGGAGAACTTGGCCAGTGAGTCAATGATCGTCCTACGTCGAGGCAAAAAGAAGTACGCCTTGTTGAGATTTGAGTAATAGCCCTTTAGCGTCTCGCCGCTGATGTTGTTACCGGAGGTTGGTTGAAGGAATGAACGCTTTGATGAATGTTTTTTACCCAGCCGCTTTGTCATTATTCGTGTTGGTCTCCTTAATGCATGGGCGGACGCCGGCGCAAGACTCACCTTCTGCCACAGCTCAAAATCCGATACCAACTTCGGAGGTCATTCCAACGGTTGTGGGGGAGCCAAATCGCTACCGCTCGATCACACACCATCAGCTAATCGTCGGCGAGCAAGACATTTCTTATGATGCCATTGCGGGTGAAACCTACTTAAAAGACGGTGCCGGGAATTCCATTGGCAGTATCTTTAGCTTTACTTACCTACGAACGGATGTCGAAAATCAAGACCGACCCGTTCTCTTTATCTTTAATGGTGGCCCGGGATCGGCGTCTCTATGGCTGCATCTGGGTGCACTGGGTCCCAAGAAGCTCGTCCTAGATAGAGAGGTTAACCCCTCCAATATTCCCCCCTTTGAGTTAGACAACAATGAAAATAGCCCTTTGGATGTTGCGGATTTGGTTTTCATCGATCCCATCGGTACGGGATTTAGCCGGCCCATCAACGGCACCGACCCCAAAATCTTTTGGGGCGTCGATGAAGATGCCGATTCCATCGCCCAGTTCATTGAATTGTGGCTGACTGAATATGGACGCTGGAATTCCCCGAAATTCGTCTTAGGCGAAAGTTACGGCTCCACGCGAGCAGCTATACTCCCCCGCTTCTTGATGGGCAGTCCATTCCCCCCGGGGGTTCTGCGCGGCATCTCACTAAATGGCATCATTATGGTCGGGACGACACTTGGAAATCCGGCAAACGTTAAAACACCAGAGCAAGTGATCAAGGAAAATGCTTTGCGCATTCCGGGCATCGCAGTGACGTCGGCCTATCACAAATTGATACCCATCCAAGGCAACATAGAAAATCATTTCAAGCAAGCCTTGGAGTTCTCCAAGACTCGCTATCTTTCAGCCCTGCAGCAGTTAGCCGAAGAGAAGTTGAGCCCTGCCGAAGAAACAAATATACTCAAGGAGCTTCAAACTTTGACCGGTTTATCGGCAGCACAAATCGGCGAAGACCTGGTCATCGATGAAAAAGAATATGCCAAAATAGCGTTGCAAAAAAAAGGCTTGGAACTAGGTATTTATGATAGCCGTTACACGCTGCCTCTTGCTAACTCGGGACAAAATCCAGTGGCGGATGATCCGGCGATGACGCGTTACGGGCCAGGCTTTGTCGCGGCATTTCACGAATTGTTAGAAAGCCACCTTCACGTGAATTTAAGGCGACCCTACATTGCTATTCGCTGGAAAGACTTGTTACCTAGCTGGAATTGGAGCCGGGGTTTTACACCGATTCCGATACAAAACAGCGGGCAAGAATTGGCTTGGGCGATGCGGCGGAATCCGGATCTTCGAGTTTTGGTAGCTTCGGGCTATTTTGATCTGGCGACAACGGCCGCTGCCGCTTTGGATCAATTCGAAGCGGGCGGTGTCCCGGCAGAGCGGGTTACCTTTAAGGAATACCCTTCGGGGCACATGGTGTACCTTGGGGGCACGGAACAGGTGTTTGCCGACGACCTAAAGATATTCCTCAGTGAGAAGTAATAGTCAGTTGGTGCGTGGCAAACGGTGATTCGCCAGTGCTCTTCTGCGAGGCTCCGGCCCTCTGATGAATGGTGAGCGTCTCAACAAGCAGTGTCTCAATCCGAGGTGGTTCACCGGCTAGAGCACATTAAGCACATTATAAAAGGCAGGCAGGACGTTATGCTGGCGGTTCGTGTGCGAGCGACCAAATCGCATGCGTGCGTTTGCCAGCATTTTCCTCGGATGATACCGCTTTTCTCCGAGACTTACCGTCTCTTTGGCAAAATGGGTCAGTGTCCCGTTTTCCAATGTTAATCTGGGGTGTCAAAATCTACTAATTATCCGAATTGTAGTGAAATTACTAATGACCCTGAGCTTACGATGTCGAACACTCATAACACGTGTACCTGTTTTGCGGGCGTGAAAGATGCGCCCGTGACCGGATATGACCGAACCTTTGGGGCTTTCAACCGCCCAGCGTCGGGAGACATCAATGAAGACGAGCGTAAGTTTCGCCTACTGCCTTGCCATCGTAACGATGGTATTTGCATCCAACCTAGCTGCTCAGCAGCCGATTATAGATGGAACAACTGGAGGCGGCGGACAAGTTTATGAACCGACTGCCGGCGTCGTGACTGGAATGGCCGATTATCGGATGCCAGTCTTTGGCCCGGGTCGCATTTGGTTTGGTACCAACATTGCCGATCAGACCGTTGGTCAAAACGGCATTTATGCATCACTGGGACTCAAAAATCGTCTGTTTGAGGATCGTTTCGATGGCCGCTGGTTAACGGAAGTGCGACTGCATCAATCGCTCGAAGAGGGTGGCGGTTTCTTTACCAACCTCGGTTTAGAGCGGGTGTTCTCGATTGATGCGGCCAATGCAGATGTCAGTGTGGGTGCTTGGTTCGATTACGACAGTGATACACATGACGATTTCTCACATGCTTTTTATCAGGTCGGCGTGAGTGCATCGATCAAGACTCGCAACTGGGATCTGATCGGTAATGGTTATTTTCCATCGGGCACGACGAATTACAGTCAAGGAGATCCAACGGGCGATAGTCCATTTTGGTTGAATAGCATTGTTCTGGTGCCCGGAATTGACAGCGCTTTAGAAGGTTTTGATGCAACGCTTCGAGTTCGACCGCGAGCTCTTTCCTATGTGAACGGCTCTTTCGATATTGGTGGTTACGGTTATGGCTCTGATCTGGTTGATTTCTTTGGTGGTGGCCGTGCACGATTGAACACACAGCTTAGGGGCGGACTGATCGTCTCGAGCGAGATTTCCTATGACGAACGTTTCGACCTGACCGGTGGCGTCAACTTGACCTATTTGTTTGGCGGCGGTGCCCGAGGTGCTGAGTATTCAGGGATTGGTCGTGATCTTGAGCGCACGGTTCGGAATGATCACGTCGTTCGTTACAACCAAGATGTTGTATTGGCGATCGATCCCGACACGGGACGCGCCTATAACGTATGGCACGTCGATAATCTTGCCGCTGAGGCAATCCCTCCTAGTACCGAAGATGGTACGGTTGAGAATCCTTTCTCCACGATGGCTCAGGCTGAGGCACGCGCCGGCGAAGACGACATTATCTGGGTGAACGGAGGCGATGGGACTCCCACTGGTTTAGATACAGGGATTCAACTTCGCAATGGACAACAACTGTTGGGTAATGGAATTGCCCATCTAATCGATATCGATAATGGTCCCGCTTTCGGACCTTCCTACTTGCTGTTCGATAATCTTGACGGACAATTGCCGACCCTCACCGGGCGCAACAATGGTGCGGCGGTTGATTTGGCGAATCGGAACACGGTTTCCGGCTTCGTCATTGATGGGAGCCAGGCTGTGGGAGGCATGGGATATGGTATTCGAGGCAATGGAATCACTCGGGGTAGCCGAATCAATGGTGTCACGATTGAAGATAACTTTATCTCAGGCGCGATTCTGGATGGTGTACGAATCAATCACTCTGAAGGTGATTTCAGTATCGCTCAGAACGTGATTGGGTCTGGTGCTCCTGGCAACGTGCCTAACGGCCGCCATGGATTTGTGCTGCAAGATCATGACGATCCAGGCTCATCTCTGGTCTTTGAAGATAATACGTTCGTCGACAATACTGTAGATGGAGTGCTCATTGATCAGTACACCGCCGGAGACACTACGGTCAATGAGGAGGCCGTTGTCCTGTTTGAGAACAACACTTTTTCGGGTAACTTGAGAAACGGTGCTTGGCTCAATGATAACGCCTCCCTTGGTGTTCCTTTTACAACGGTTCGATTTGAAGATAATCTGTTTACCACAAACGGTGAGCATGGCATCAACGTAACCAACGGTAATGGTGACCTTCGTGTTTTGGATAACCAGTCCGTTGACAACGGTGGAGCGGGTGTTCGGATTGTCGATTGGACCAATGATGAGCCCGCTGGCGAAGATTACCAGACCGTGATCGGCGTCACGAATGCCGGAACGTTTGCAGCCGGAACCAGTAGTTACACCGGTAACGGGATCGGTGTCGAGGTGATTCTCAACGGCAATAATCAAGAGTTGTTCATCGGAAACTCGACCATCAATTCCAATAACATTGTGGGTATGCGAACGACCGCCAACGGAACGGGTACGAGTTTGAAGACCACGGTTTTGGATAACCTGTCGGTTAGCAACAACAGTGGCGACGGGATGCGGTTCAGTGCCAACGATGGGGCTTCCCAAACGGTCGTCGTCGATCAGGTCAATGCGGGCACACTGGACATGACCGGTAATGGTTCGATTGCCGGAGATGGTATTGCCTTATACGCAGGAAATGACGCCGGTGGAGCGATTTCATCTTTGGATGTAACGCTCCGAAACGTGAATGTATCCGGTTCGGGTGGTAACGGAGTTCAGGTAACAACCTTCCGAGATGGCCAGACGAATCTCAGGCTGCTAGACGCCACGGTTTCAGGAAATGCTGGAAACGGTGTCGACCTGTTCATGGATGCCAACTTCAACAACGTTGTCAATCAAATTTACATTCAAGATTCGACTTTCAATACCAACGCCAGCAATGGCCTTCTTTTGCAAACGCTACCGGGTACCTTTACCGACTTGGTTTTGGTTGACAATGATTTCTCCAGCAATGGAAACGCGGGCCTTACGGTGCAAGCCACCGGGGACTCTGATCCTGCCGATCCGTTCAATAACCGAACGCGATTGCAGATGCAGGGGAACACAGTTGGAAACAACTTTGCTGAGGGGATTAGTATTCAGGGGAATGGGAATGCACGGATGTTGGCATTCTTGGAAAACAACACGGTTTCCACGAATGGTTTTGGCGATGGTGCTAACCTGCCTTTCTTCCGGGGAATCGATGTCACGATGGCAAACAACTCCGTGCTGGGGCTGGACATGAAGAACAACTTGGTGACGGGCAATGCCGAAGCTGGACTGTTCATGACGACCTTAGGCAATGGAACGATTTTCGCCGACTTGGTGGACAACAACTTGGGTGGCAACGACGTTCAAGGCGACCCTGCTGTGGCGGGTGTCTCAGACATGGCGGTGATCAACTCAGCCAACGGCGAAGTGTGCTTAGCAATGTCCAACAACTCGCTGTCGATTGTTCCTCCAGCGCTGGTCAATTTAGGACCTGCGGTCTTCTTCAAAGTTGAACTTGACGGTTTGACCAACGGATTTGGTGAGGGAGATCTTGGTGGAGGTTTTGACTTCCCACCTTATGGCACCGTCTGCCGCCCAGCGATCGAGGCCGAAGAAGCTGCGTTTGAAGCAGCTGGTTTCCCACCACTGTTCTAATCGAATGTGAATCAGTGGAAACGAATCAGAAGGCATCGATCTCGGTCGATGCCTTTTTTTGTGTGGGACCGACAGCTTACCTCAGAGGATTACTTCGGGGCGGAGGTTTGGATCAGATTAACGCTCTGGGCTAGGGATCTGAAGGGTTGGCCGTTTTTCCTTGGATTTTGATTTCGGGGAATTCTTTGACCAGCCCTGAGTCCTCAGCCAATTCGGGAAACATTTTTTCTACACGTTTCCACTGGCTCCAGTCGGTACGCAAGATTTGGCAGTTCCGACCCAGTCGCCCTTCTGCGACCCAAAGCGAAAGCGTATCCAGCGTGACCGGTCCGTACTCTTTTCGCTCTGCCGTTCTGACAATCCACATGTCAAACGGAGGGGTCCCCAATAATTCTGGATGGGGTGAAACGTCGACGGTGTCTCGTGTTACAGGAGGCCTCAGGGGACGTGCGATCTCCGTTGGCAGGGGTAAGAGTTCGGGGCGAGCTGAATCGTTCGGCGCCTCGGCCAGCCATTGGATCGTCCGTTGAAGTTCGGTGTTGTCGGGCTGTCGCTTAAAGACCCGCTCCAAGTCGCTCGCAGCCTCATCAAATTTTTCATCTGCGGCATAAGCGGTTGCTCTTTTGAGTCGTATCCGAGCGACCATTTCTCGGTCGTCACGAATCCGATCGATGGCCAAACAGTAATCGTTGATCGCTCGGGTGTTTCTGCCAGTTTGCAAAAAGATATTACCTCGTTGAAATAGGATCGTTGCCAACGCCCTCGGTTCCTCGAAACGATGCAATGTTTTGCTGAGCCAGATCAATGCTGTTTCATATTGGGAATCGGCGGCCATGGCCGCACCTCGTTCGCAGTAGGCTTGGTATTGCTGCTGGTCCAAGGCGATCGCAGCCTCAAAATCTTGCATTGCCAGCTGATGATTGCCTTGGGACAAATAGGCTCGCCCCCTTTGCGTTAATAAAACCGGCTGATCGTTCGAAATTTCTAAAGAACGGTTGAAATCGCTGATTGCACGATTGGTCTTGCCCAGTTCCTGATAGACCATGCCACGATGGTAAAATAGAACGGGATTCCGAGCATCGTATCGTATGGCTTGTTCCAACGATCGTACCGCTTTCAGCCACTCCTGTTTTTGAGCCATGAGTTCGGCGTGTAATAGAAAATAACGAGGATCGGTGGCTTCGAGTTTGATCGCTTTAACAATGTCTGACAGGGCTCGATCTTGCTGGTGGTTTTGCCGGTAGGCATCTGCTCTCCAAAACCGGGCAACATGATGATCCGGTTCCGCGTCGATCACCTGTTTGAAATCTGCCAAGCCCGCATCGAAATCGAGCTCCTGAATCAAACAGCGACCTCGTCGTATACGAACGTCGGTGTCTTCTCGTAACGCTAACGCTTTGGAGTAGTCTTGAATTGCCTCGGGGTGCTTTCCCAGAAACTGGTGAGCGAGTCCTCGGCTGCGATACACTTCGACCGTTTCATTACCCCGCTGAGCCATTCGGGAAAAATGGGTGATGGCTTTTTGGGCAACCGGCTTACCGAGTTCTAAGTAGGCATTAGCTTCGACCGGTTTGGAGCGAATCGCCTGTTCCAGTCCCAGAATGGCTTTGGACCATTTTTCCAGCTTCGAACATACCTGGGCTTTCCAAATCCAAGCTCCAGCGTGGTTGGGATTAAGTTTCGTTGCTTTGCGGAAGTAACGGAGCGACTCATCCAATTGGTCGAGCTGGTAGTAGGCATTGGCTCGGCGGTAACAGTATTGTGATTTATCAACGTTTGAAGCGGAGAGGCGCTCGGCACGAATGAAGTCTTCAATCGCCAGTGAATAATCACAAAGTTGGTAGTGGATTTCGGCCAACGTTCCAAAGACCTCGGCTTTTTGATTATCGAGTCGGGAGGCTTTCTGGCATTCTGTCAGCGCATGATCTAATTGATTCGTTGCGAGGAAAACTTGGCTGCGTCCGAGGAAGGCTTCACCACAAACAGCGTCCAACTCTAGGGAGCGATCAAAGTCGGCGGCGGCCCGATCCAGTTGATTTGTTTTCAGGTAGGCTTGACCACGGCGGAGACGTGTCTGCACGGAATCCGGATTCCGCCGAAGGTACTTAGAATAATCGTTGATGGCTAAAGCGTAGTTCTGAATAGCCTGGTACGCGTCGCCTCGGACGACCAAAGCCTCTTGCATTCTCGGGTTTGATTTTAACACGGAATTCATATCGGAGATCGCTCGGACCTTCTCGCCCAATTCCAACCGCAGCTTTCCAATCTCGAAGAGGCAAGCAACATCACCAGCGGCAATTTTTTTAAGCTCGCTCAGATCTTTCGTGACTTGCCGGTTGTTGCCCAGGTGTTGATTGGCTTTAGCGCGCAGAAACAGGCTGCGTTTCAATGCTTTCGGACCTCCATTCATAGCAGTCGTTGTCAACGCAAGTGCTTCGGACGCCTGCCCATCGTCAAGTTTGAGACCTGCCATCCCTAAAGCGGCTTGCCAATGATTTGGGTCTTTACTGAGGGCTTGTCCAAAATCTCGCTCGGCTTTTACTTTTTTTCCCGCTCGAAAATAAACCCAACCGCGGTCATAAAACAGATCGGCGGAATCACGTCCGGCGATAATCTGCTGACGAAAGTGTTCGCTGGCCGTTTCGATATAAGATTCCATCAATCGTAGATAATGATCTTTTTCGTTGCCGGCCGCCTCGCAAGCACTCGAGAGATCATCAAACGCAGCCGCCCAAGCATTTTGCTCTCCAAAGGCAGCGGCTCGCCAAGCGAGCGTTTGAGCATCGGACCAATCCCGTGAGATCGCCTCCGAGCAGTCGGTTTCTGCTCGCTTAAAGTCTCCTTGCTTTAAATGAACATAACCCCTCAGTGAATAGCATTCCGCTAATCTTTCATCAGGCGCGTCTACCAAGGCTCGGTTAAGTGAAATCAAAGCGGCGGGTAAATTATCCTGTTCGATGAAGGATAAAGCTTGCTCAATGTGCAGGTCTATCTCGAGAACGACTTGTTCGATGGGTACGTTTCCATCAGATCGCGTTTCCATTTGTGGCCGATTTTGATTCCCGCATTGTGGGCACTCGGCGGCAGCTGCTGGCGGCTGGTGTTGGCAGAGTGGACATGTTGGAGGCATTGAGCTAAACCCAATCTGGACAATTGTTTGCGTTGCAGGAGGGGATTTGGTCACTGGGCAATCAGTACAATTTCACCGGTCAGAACCATTATCGAGGAGCATGCCGGATGGGTCAACTTTGGTTGCAAGCCTCACAGGCCAGCGGTTGCCTAAAACGGACTTCGGGCACCCAACGCGCGTTGAAAACCGCACAAAAGGGTCTTGAATTCGTGGAAATCCCAGAAAAAGTCCCAGTTTTTGCGGTAAATTGGTACCAAGAGCTACAATAGAATCATGCCAAAAGGTTGACCCTGGCGATTCGGATTTTAGGGTGTTGGAAGACACTTTTTTAAGGTCGCTGAAATATTTGGAACTTTACCAAGGATGACTGGTTTAATGGTTTTCAGAATGATTGCCGAAGAAGAAACTCAAGCCGCAATTCGGGATAATCGAGTCATGAGAAGACAAATGATATGCCTACTAGGGTCAGCCCTTCTGGCGTCCCTATTTCCCCTCGCTGCTTGGGGGCAAGATTCTGGTGACCGTCGGGATCGGGGAAAACGGGAATATTCGCGCGAGCAAATTCAAGGCCATCTCAACCGTCTTGATGATAACGACAACCAGGTCTTAGAACTCAATGAGATGTCGGATCGAACAAAAGGTTGGTTGCGAGGTCTTGGTCTTGATACCAGTCGCCCAGTCAAAGTTAGCTCCGTGATGAGGAAGGTTGATTCGGATAAAGCCACCAAAGCAAAAATTGAAAAACGAAAACAGATGGATGCCAATCGCCTTGTCCCGAAATTCGGAGTGGAGGACTCATCCGAAGCGGGAGCAGCCTCCGTTCCGGACTTTTCAGATGCCGCGCCCATTTCCCCGGGCTCGTTAGAGGAAAAGTACGGCAAGAAAATCATGAGTGAGGTCGATAGCGTACTGCAGCGTTACGACACAAATAAGAGCGGGACATTGAACAGCCAAGAGATCGCCGCAGCCCGTTGGGGACGCCCGACGCCTCAGGATTCAGATAAGAATAAAGATGGTCGCTTGACTCGGAGTGAACTGGCTGAACGGTATGTCGCTCGAGCCGCGAGCTCACGAAAGTCGAGTTCGGATTCGTCCAAAAAGGAGGACTCAAAAGAGAAAAGTCGCACGTCGAGCAGTCGCAGTTCTTCACGGGAGAGCAGCAGTCGATCTAAAAGCCGCTCTGGCGGGAGTGATCTACAGTCGCGGATGGATAAGTATCAGTCCAAGGTGGACGAAAAATATGACAAGTCGGCCTCGGAAGAAAAATCATCCTCCAAAGACTCCGCGTACAACTCTGGAAACGACCGGTACAAGCGATACGCCGACGCACTGTTGAAGCAGTACGACAAGGATAAAGATAATCGTTTGAGTAAATCGGAAGTTAAGGCAATGCGGCGTCCCCCTAGCGAGGCAGATAGCAACGGGGATGGAATGATCTCAAGAGATGAGCTCATTGACTCGATTGCGAACCCAAAATCATCATCCAAATCCAGTAGTAGTGAGGAGAAATCGACGCGGTCGAGCTCTCGCTCTCGCTTTTCCAGTCGTAGCCGGGAAGGCTCAGATTCTGACGATTCCAAATCCAGTAGCCGTTCCTCATCCAGCCGTGTCTCTTTTTCTGGGAACGACACCAACAAGGATGGCCAGTTGCAGATGCACGAGTTCGCTCGAGAGTGGGATTCTGACACGCTCGAAGATTTTAAAAAGAAAGATAAAAACGGCGACGGAATCATCACCCGTGCCGAGTGGACCGGACGCTAGACGCCTCCTCCATGAACTCCCGTTGCAATCAATCGGGTCCCTACTGGCAAGACGATGGGAGGGGCGATCATCCTTGACAGATTAAGGTGACCCATGCGATCCAATGCAGAAGATGAAACGCCTTTGGTGAGGCGACTTAGGTTGGTGATTCGTCGTTCCGAGCAACCGATTATCGCAGGTCTGGTTGGCATCTCTCTGATTGCGATGGCTATTTATTTTTGGAGTCAATCATTCGTTCGGAGTGGTTTGATCGATATCGACCAAGCGGCCCCCAGAGAGCAGCATTTTTTGGTCGATCTTAATTCAGCCTCATGGCCTGAGTTGGCGAATTTGCCGGGAATCGGCGAGACGTTTGCTCGGTCGATTGTGCAGTATCGAGAGCGTCATGGGCCATTTGGAAGCCATCAGGAGTTGATGAATATTTCAGGCATTGGACCGGTTAAGTTGAAGAAATTGCGAACTTACTTATCCCCCCTTCCGATATCGCCTTCCCCACAGCCCGACTCACCATAAAATGGAAGCAGATTTTATCTTTCTTCCCACACCTCCCATAACGCAGAAACATAAAGACACGAATGTTTCAACTCAAAGCACCATTTGAACCCGCAGGCGATCAGCCTCAGGCAATCGATGCACTGGTCAGGGGGCTTCAGGAGAATAAGCGTCACCAAGTGCTGATGGGCGTCACGGGTTCCGGTAAAACCTACACAATGGCTAATGTCATCGAGAAGATGCAAATGCCAACCTTGGTTATTTCGCATAATAAAACGCTCGCCGCCCAACTTTATTCAGAGTTCAAAGAATTCTTTCCCTGTAATGCCGTTCATTATTTTGTCAGTTACTACGATTACTACCAGCCAGAGGCCTACATTCCGCAGCGGGATATTTACATTGAGAAAGACGCTTCCATCAATGAGGAGATCGACCGTTTAAGGCTGGCGACGACAAGCTCTTTGGTGAGTCGTGAAGACGTGATCATCGTTGCCAGCGTCTCGAGCATTTATGGATTGGGTTCCCCTGAAGACTACAAGAATATGATGGTTTCGTTGCGCAAGGGTGCGACGATTGATCGGGACGAGATGTTGGCTAAGTTGGTGGATATTCAATATGACCGAAACGATATCGCATTCGAGCGATCCAAATTTAGGGTTCGCGGCGATACGGTTGAAATTTGGCCATCCTACGAGGAATACGCTTATCGCATCGAATTTTGGGGAGATGAAATCGAACAAATGTCGATCATCAACCCAGTTTCTGGAGAGACGCTATCTATCCAAGACCAGCTATTTGTTTATCCAGCCAAGCACTTCGTAACTTCGGAGGAACGAATTGCGACAGGGGTCAAGTTGATCCGAGAAGAGCTGAAGGAGCGATTGGAATGGTTTCAGGAGCATGGAAAATTACTGGAAGCCCAAAGACTCAATGCCAGGACCCGTTTTGATATCGAGATGCTGGAGCATGTCGGGCATTGTCCCGGGATCGAAAATTACAGCCGCCCCCTAGCGGGTCGGAAAGAGGGCGAAACACCTGCGTCACTCTACAATTTCTTTCCAGATGATTTCCTGCTCTTTGTCGATGAGTCTCACGTGACGATCCCTCAGGTGGGCGCCATGTATGCCGGTGACCGAAGCCGCAAGACAACGCTGGTCGAGCATGGTTTCCGACTTCCGAGCGCGTTGGATAATCGCCCGATGAAATTTGAAGAATGGGAGGATCGTGTTCAGCGCGCGGTTTTTGTTTCCGCCACTCCGGGGGATTACGAACTTGAAAAAACAAACGGTGAGTTGGTGGAACAGATCATCCGCCCCACCGGTTTGCTGGATCCCGAGATCGAAGTGGTTCCCGCACGGGGTCAGGTGGCCCATCTTTTAGAAGAGGCCAAACATCGGGTGGATGCAGGTGAGCGTGTATTGGTGACAGCGTTGACCAAGCGCTTGGCCGAAGATCTTGCTGCTTATCTATCTGAAAATGGCGTTGCTTGTAAATGGCTGCATAGTGAGTTGGATGCGTTTGAACGCGTTGAATTATTAAAGGATTTGAGGGCGGGGAAGTTTGACGTCTTGGTTGGCGTCAACCTTTTGCGAGAGGGGCTTGATTTGCCAGAAGTCTCGATGGTGGCGATTCTGGATGCCGATAAACAAGGTTTCCTCCGGAGTGAAACGTCGTTGATTCAGACGATCGGGCGATCGGCACGTAATGTGAATGCCAAGGTGATTTTGTACGGAGACAAGGTGACCCGAGCGATGAAGAACGCGATAGATGAAACCAATCGCCGTCGCAAAATTCAAATGGATTTTAACCAGAAACATGGAATCGTTCCCAAAACCGTCCAGAAGAGCATTCGCGTCGGGATTGATTCCGAGTTGACGGATCATCGAGAAGCCAACGAAAAAGTCGCGCGCAACGAAGATACGGTTTACATCACTGAGGAGCACATCTCAGAGGTTGAGAAAGAGATGATGGCGGCTGCTGAATCACTAGATTTTGAAAAGGCAGCCTCGCTGCGCGACCGGATTGGTCTGTTAAGAGATGCCGTCGGCCAGCCGGTCTCATCCGTTGCAGAATCTAAATCGGGTTACGGGAAAAAGGGACGTCGTGGTCGCAAGCGACGTAGCGCTTCTAAGAAAGTACCACGGCCCAAAAAGAAGATCTAAAAACCAGCTTTTGCAGCCGGGTGCCGTTTGGATGAAAGATCCGATTGAGTCAGCTGTTGGGTTTGCTGATGAGATCTTTGTTTATGGGCAGCGCTGCTGGGGGGGCACCTTAAATCCAGCACATTGACAGAACCCAAGCGCCCATCAAGTTGGTCAGTAGAAAAACGTAGCCGGCGAAAATCAGAAATCCGATCGGGAATTCTTCGGTTAATTTTAGATCGTTCATTTGGTTTGATCTTCAAGGGAGTTTGGTTGTATTCTTGGCCGTTGTGATTTTATCATAATCGATGGAGCAATGCGTAGCGAGGGCGGATTTTGAATCGCCCTGCTAGGGTGGCCTTTGAGGATCCATCAGTGGTCGACTTTTGAAGCTTGATGATTGTTTTGTCTCCGGCTGTTTTCGAGGTAATCGAAGCCTTTTCCTCTTTTTGAATTAAGCCACAGCCGTTTGCCATTCAATTTTGTCCACCCCGGTCCAGAGGCTTTCTTGAGCGCCTTTTCTTGTTCAGCCTCAGCCTTCGCATCGGTGTTTTGTCCCAAATATGAAGATCGTGTTTGGGCAAAATGAAGTTTGTTTTAATTCAAGCTCATTTCTAGATGAAACGGTTTTCAACACAGAAATCATCACTATTTTACATGTGCCCATTGGATGGCCGTGAAGATTGTTTGGCGAGAAAGCCAGAATCACGAACTCAATTAGGAAATGTTTTGGTACTAGGAGATGGTTTAATGAAACTACGTAAAGCGTCAGGATTTACATTGGTTGAATTGCTGGTGGTGATCGCCATTATTGGCATTTTGATTGGCATGTTGTTGCCGGCGGTCCAGCAGGTGCGCGAAGCGGCTCGCAGAACGACCTGTTTGAACAACTTGCGTCAAGTTGGTTTAGGTTTGCACAATTACGAGAGTGCGATGGGTGAATTCCCACCCAGTCGATTGAACCCAGATGACAACCTGATTCCAAGCGACATGACGAACAATTCGGGTGCAGAGAGTGCCTTTCAAAGTTGGACAACCCTGTTGCTGCCATATTACGAGCAAAATAACCTTGCCGATAGATTCGATTTCAAGCAAGCCTGGTTCGATAATGTGAGTTCGGTGAACAACGTTGCCATTGGCTATCAGCTCCCGATCTTCCTTTGCCCTTCCGCTCCGGGCCAAGATCGCTTCGATGGCTTTCACGTTGTTGGCGCAGCGGCTGGCGATTATGGATCGATCAATGAAGTCAAAAAGAAGGTCTACACAGAAGTGATGGGTGTTGACGATCCTGGCAGCAACGCACGAGCTGGATTCCTTTCAAAGTTTAGGGCAGGCCGAATGGCCGACTGTACGGATGGAACGAGTAACACGTTTTTTGTCGCAGAGTGTGCAGGTCAACCTGGAGTTTGGGTTTCAGGCCATCCAATGACGGCTACCGAGTTCGCGAATTACACAGACGATAAAGTCATCGAGTATGACGGCAACTTGGTTCCGGAGGATGGCGTGGGATGGGCCGATCCTGACTGTGGATTCAGTATTAACGGAGCCACATCAGATGGGTTGAACAAGTATGGCACGACGATGATTAATGCGATCAACGTAAGTGAAGTTTATAGCTTCCACGCCGGCGGGGCGAGTTTCGCCATGGCCGACGGTTCCGTTCACTTTGTGAGGGAATCGGTCGATGTGGCTCCGTTCGTCGCACTCTGTACGCGACAGGGTAGCGAAGTGATCGAAGCTGATTCGTACTAAGAACCTGATTTAAAACAGCCTTTGGCAGCTGCATTTTGTCCGTCCCAACAGCGGGGTTTGGCCGGGATTTGGTTGCCATATTCGGCTCATTCTGTATCGAGCCCGGTTCTCGCCGGGCTTTTTCTTTGGATTCATGATACCTATCTGTGGAGTTGTATAATGAGACGTGGACGAATATTTTTGAAGAGTGGGTGCCTGGCCTTGAGCTTGATGCTTGTTAGCCTCGCTCTTTCAGCGCAACAGGTCGATTTGATTGGGGTCGCCGAAATCGGTGGTGACCAGCTAGACCGATCGGGTTTGGAAGGCGAATTAGGTGAAGGGCTGACGAACAATATGTTGGGCGGTATTTCGGCAATGGAGTACACGGGCCGGGACGATTTATATATCGCCGTACCAGATCGGGGGCCTCTTGATGGTGCCGTTCAATGGCAGTGTCGTTTCAACTTGATGGAAATTAAAATTCCTAAAACTGGAAAAGGACCGATCGCTTTTAAAACGGTCAAGACGACCATCTTGTCTGACGAAGAGCAGCGGCCATTCACGGGTTCGGCAGCCCAATACCAGCCCAGCTCATCTTCGGCGGGTCGACTCGACCCGGAAGGTGTTCGGTTGGGTGCCAATGGGAATATTTATCTCTCCGACGAATATGGGCCTCACCTTTTTGAAATGAGAATGGACGGGGCAATGGTCCGTCGGCTTCCGGTTCCGAGTCGCTATCTCATAAAGAACCCCGGTCTGGATAAAGCAGATGAAAATGGGAAAAACAACTGGGGCAGATCATGTAATCGGGGTATGGAATGCTTGGCACTTTCACCAGATAAAACCCTTCTCTACGGCTTGATGCAAAGCCCATTGCTACAGGATTCATTGCGGGATGAGAATTGCAAACCTTATGGGCTTAACTGTCGATTGATCGAATTTGACATCGCAACGGGTTCCAATCGTGAATTCTTGTACCAATTGGACAATAAGTCTAACAAGCTGAATGAGATCCTTGCGCTCAATGATCACGAGTTTTTAGTGATTGAGCGGGACGGAACTGAGGGGGCTGCGGCCGTGTGCAAGCAGATTAAACGGATTTCTCTTCAGGGAGCCAGTGAGATTCAGTGCCTGTCGCGATTGCCAGGCTGCAGGCTTCCGAGGAATGTTCGACCTGTCAAGAAAGCGACCTTTATTGATCTATTGGATCCTAAATTTGGTTTGGTGGGCGAGTCGATGCCCGAAAAGATTGAAAGCCTGACTTTTGGCCCAGACCTGGCGGATGGTCGTAAAACCCTGTTGGTCGTCTCAGACAACGATTTTGTCAAAGAGAAACCCACGATGATTTACGTATTCGCAATCTCTTCGGGACAGATGGTGGCGTCGGCCAAGTAATCGCTTACCGTTCATTTCGGGAGATCAACACACAGCCTTGGGAAGATGGGGCCGGTACCAAAGGGTATTGCCCCCATTTCCCGGGGCTTTTTTGCCTGGGTGTTCTTCATTATGAGAAGCTTTCTTATAGAGGATTTTGGAGATTTTAGATCTGCTGAGAAACCCATTGCAGTTGGCTGATAGGCTCGGTCTTTGGAAGGCCTAAGTCATCGCATCCCAAGAGCGGGAGGCGGCCGGTTTTGAAAGTTGGTGCCGATTATCATCACTAGAAGCATTTCTAAAAAAACCAGAAAATAGTTCTTTGGAAAAGTGCTCGTAACCCATAAAATCCGTTTCCCAAAAGTGCTAGACAACCAATGAATGTTCGTTCCGATCAACGGTCTCTTGATGGCGAATCGCTCCAAACATAGTGTAAAAAAGAAAGTTCGATCGAGTTCGAGCAAAGCCAAGCGTACGGTAAAAAAAGTTCAGCCCGGATGGGCGCGGCTGCCCAATGAAGAACTCCTTGAGTGTCGTTTGTGCGATCTGGATCTTTCGTTAGAAGGGACGCAGGTCGAGCGGTGTCTGGACCGGTTGCACAGGGAGATTAAAAATTGCGGCCTTCGTTTAAAACCACATTATTGGATTAGTGACGATTGGTTTTCTCCCGACGGGATTCCAGGTATCGCGGTCCCCTTCTATATGGCTCATCCAAGATTGCGCCGTTTGGAACGCAATCAGATGATGGAGGTTGAGGGTGGAACTCAGACGTCTTGCATGCAAATCCTGCGACACGAGGCGGGACATGCCTTTGATACCGCCTACCGGTTGCATCGTCGGAAAAAATACCGGGAGCTATTTGGCAAGTACTCGACACCTTATCCGGAAACGTACAAGCCTGATCCGAATTCAAAAAGTTACGTGAACCATCTCAAGCCTTGGTACGCGCAAAGTCATCCATCAGAAGATTTCGCCGAGACGTTTGCGGTTTGGTTAAAGCCTCGAAGTATGTGGAGGCGGGATTATGCGGGATGGAAAGCGATTCGGAAACTCGAGTATGTTGACGAGTTGATGTCAGAGTTAAAATCCCGGCCTCCTAAATTCAAATCGCGCGCCAAAGTCGACCCGGTGAATCGATTAAAGCAAACACTCCGAGAACATTATGCGGAACGATTGGCGTGCTACGATCTGAGTTGGCATGAAGCGTTGGACTCGGAGCTTAAAAAACTCTTTCCCCAGATTGCCAAGAGTCGCCGAAGTGAGCCTGCCAGCAATTTTCTTCAGAAAAACAGAAAAGAGTTAACCCGACTCGTAGCGCAATGGACTGGTGAATGCCACTACAATGTCGATCAAGTGGTGCGTGAAATGATTGCTCGCTGTTGCGAACAAAAGTTGTTTGCCAGTGTGAGTCGTGCCAAGACATTGCAGAACACTGTGGCGATGTTAACAGCGCACACCATGCGAAACCTACACGGAGGAAACCACCGGGTTGCCCTATGAAAAAGTTGCGTGCGCTGGTGCTGATGCACGAGTCACTGGTTCCACCCAAGAGCATTGAAGGCTACACCGACGAAGAGATACTTGAGTGGAAGACGGAATTTGACGTTGTCACCACGCTAAAAGATATTGGACACGAAGTCCTTCCATTAGGGGTCTACGATGACCTGGGGGATATCCGCCGGGCCATCAAGGACTTCAAACCGCATGTTCATTTTAACTTGCTGGAAGAGTTCCACGGCGTCGGCGTCTATGATCACCACGTGGTCAGCTACCTCGAGCTGATGAAACAGCATTACACGGGATGCAATCCTCGAGGCCTGTTGCTATCCCATGACAAACCGCTGGCCAAAAAAATCCTGACCTTTCATCGGATTCATACCCCCGGATTTTATGTCATCCCCAAAGGTAAAAAACCACGACGCCCGGCAGGTTTTAAATACCCATTGCTGGTGAAATCCGTCTCGGAAGATGCTTCGTTAGGAATCACTCAGTCGTCGATCGTTTACGACGACGAAAAGTTGTTTGACCGTATCGATTACGTTCACGCCGAGACACAAACCGACGCACTCATTGAGACCTACATTGAAGGCCGTGAATTGTATGTTGGTGTAATGGGCAATCGTCGGCTGACGACCTTGCCTGTATGGGAGATGGTCTTTAAGAATGCTCCGGCTGGGATGCCTCAAATTGCGACGTCCCGAGTGAAATGGGATCTCGAATATCAAAAAAAATTGGGGATCGATACGGTGGCGGCCGAAGGCCTTGATCCCTCTACGGAGCAACGGATTTTAAAGACCTGCAAACGGGTTTACCGGGCATTGAGTTTGAGTGGCTATGCAAGAATGGATCTCCGGTTGAGCGATGACGGTAAGGTCTACGTGTTAGAGGCCAACCCGAACCCGAATCTTTCGTTCGGCGAAGATTTCTCAGAGTCCGCTGATAAAGTGGGTGTGAGTTATCAGGTTTTGCTGCAGAAAATTATAACGCTTGGTTTGAATTATCAGGCCGAATGGCGAGCTGTCTAATAGTAGCTTGGATTCTATCGCTTCTAATATGACCCCCTCAAAAATTGAATCGAATCGTGATTTAAGGAAGCCGATCAGTGAGTACGATCGTCTAACCGGCATTGCATTGCTTCTGGCGGTGGGTGCCGTTTTCCTGCTGGTCAATTTTTTCTGTGCGCCCGTAACGACTTTGGGACTCCCGAGTCTTAGGGATGTCTTTCTTCTGACAATCTATATGGTCATGGGCGGTTTGCTGATGTCAGAGCCCGCTGTGTTGCTCATTTGGCTGATCTGTGGGGGCGGTTCAGCAGCTCGGCGTTGGGCGTTGGTTACGGTCGGGGGATTGGTATTAGGAGCCTCTCTGTATTTGGGTTTTTCATTTTCCTATCTCAATATTGAACGCCCGTTGTGGCGACAGCTCGATTGGGTTTTTAGTTCACCTTTTATGCTTGTTCCCTTAACGGTTTGGTCATTGGGGATACCGGTGGTTTTATGCCATAAAATCCGGGGTTGGCAATTAAGAAAAGAGGGTGAGTTGGTACCTCGGATTTCTCTCAGCACAAAAGATTTGTTTGTGTTGACGGGGCTGTCGGCGTTTGCCATCGGCGCGGTTCAGCTGTTTTGCAGTTTGCGATATGCTGATCCTCAATTGCGGCTCCAAATATGGCTTCTGGCTGGGGGCATCGCGGTACTGGCGTTCGGAGTTTCGCTTCTATTCATCGTCACGGCGATAGGATGTTTGATGCGCGAACGGGGGTTTTGGTTTTGGTTTTGGATTTGGCCTGCCGCGACGATCTCAGCAACCACTGGTGGGTTAATGCTGGTCTCTTTGTTTGGATTCTTTGGATTCGCCGATTTCTTTGCAATCCCCCAACCGACCCAGCGGTTTTCTGATTGGATCGTATTATTTGCAGTTTGGCCGTTGAGCTACTCAATGACGTTGGTCATTTTTCTAGGCGGTCTGCGATTGCTAGGATATCGCTTATATAAAGGAGCTCGATAAGACGAGCCGCGATTTGGATAACTTAAAGAGACACATCTTCAGTTGTCTTTTTTGGGATCAGGTTTTTTGCCAGTAGCCCAAGCCTTGCTCCTCGCTTTTTCTTCCTCGGACCGATCTTTCATGAGATTATACGACAATCGCCAAGTGTTGTTGGGTCGCGGTCCCAGCGTCACAGGCAGGTGAGTCAACCGGCCTCCACGACTGATTAAAAAATCGAGTTCGTCACCTACTTGATACTTGTTGATCCATGATTCAATCGAGCCTGTTAGACGGTAATCGTTGATTGCAAGAATCTCGTCGTCTGGATTCAGGCCGGCTTTCGTTGCGGGAGAGTCTGCAACGACCGAGGAAACGGTGTTATCCGATATTTTCGCGCCCAACCAGGGTATCCGAGAAACTGCTTCTTTGGGTGTTTCTGTTTGCTCTTTGGAATCGGTCCCTTTGCTTGACTTAGATTGGATCGTGCGGCGGCCTGAGAAGTGCATTCCGAAATAATTCAAGGCCTCGCCGAAATCCAAATCGTCAGTACGATCCACCGACGATGCGAAAAATTCTTTGAGATCGCCTCCTGCGACTTCACTTGCCACGGCTCGGAAATCTGATGGTAAGTAGCCTGTATTTTGGAAGCGTTCGAACATGATTCGCATTACGTCATCCAAGCTTTTTTCGCCGTCGGTCATTGAACGTATTTTGGCATCTAAGAGGAAGGCCACGACCGCACCTTTACTGTAATAGCTGATGCGTGTGTTGGAGGCGTTTTCATCAGGTCGATAAAATTTGATCCAGGTATCGTAGGATGAATCTTTGAGGCTTTGTTTTTTACGGCCCGGCGCATTTTTTACCGATTGAATGTCTTGGGATATTCCAGAAACTAACTCACGCGATGAAATTAGGTCCGCCCTGCAAAGTGCGATATTTTCGTAATAGCTGGTCACGCCTTCAGCCACCCAGAGAGATTTGACATAGACTTCATTTTCATAGTCGTAATTGACCAATGGTTTGGGCCGCAGTCGGCGAACATTCCAGGTATGAAAGAACTCGTGACTGGCCAGTGCGAGCCATCGCTTGTAGCGACTTTTGTCACGAAATGACCATCGCCCTGTCATCATCAGGCAGCTGTTGTCATGTTCTAGGCCCCCGCTGCCCGCGCCAATGACGTTGATGAAGTGGTATTGCTTGTAGGGGATGGTGCCCCAGATTTCTTGATGGGCCTTTACGACTTTGGCGAGATCTTTGGCGACTTGCTCTCCATCCCAGTTGCCTTGTTCACCCACATTGACCAAAAAGTGCTGAACATCACTGACGAGGAACGGATAGATATTGAGGTTTCCGGCGACAATCGGACTATCAATCAGCTCGTCAAACGTTTTTGCGAAGTAAGCATTGGATATTTCGGGAAGCGGTGTCAGAGCCGTTGCGGAACGTTTCCAATTTTTTGGCATTTTCAGGACCACGCTATGTTCGGCATCGCGCAGTTCGGGTACGGAAAGGAATGTCGGCGCACCGTTGAGCACGGCATACTCGTTGTTTACGAAGTTTGTTCGGACTGATGCCTCACGACAGTAAACTCGGTACGAAACCACAAATGTTTTGAGCCCGATAGTATCGACTTGCCAGCGATTCTTACGAATCTTTTCCATCAAGAGTGGTTTGCCAGAAGTTGTTTCAGCTTCAAGGCTATCAATGTTTCTCGCATATTCGCGGATCAGATAGGATCCCGGTGTCCAGACTGGGATCATCAGTTGAGTTATATCGCCTATTGCAGGGACTCGCATCCGAACCTGAATATAGTGATTTTTCACGTCATTCAGATCGATTTCGTAGGCAATCGAAGCTGATTTTTCTTGTAGCTTGTTTGCCAAACAGGTGTAGGGGAAAGCAAGTAAGCAGAGCAGCCCGGGGATGATCAAGAGAGAATTCAGATAGCGGATCATGTTGATGAAGTCCTTGAGACTGTATGGACCAGAGCGGCAGATCGACGGCTTCGATTGATTGCCCAATCTTGCGCCGGGCCGATCCTTTTATAATACCATGTGATAGCGTGAATTCGTCATGCCTCTTTTGCGACAAAGGTCCGAGCTCCTTCGTTTCCGAGCAAACGCTTAGAAAATGGAGTGTTTTCGATCGCTTCGTAATGCCGTGTGTTTAGGGACGATCGCCAAAATCACTATGATTGGAAGTCATTCCTTCGATAGGGGTGTCATGGCACTGCCTTGGGTGCCCATTTAGAGCAGTTGGAGCGAACGTTCCGCTTGTTCACTGAGGGCGGCTTGGCGATCTGCCATGTCAGGATCCATCAGCGTTTCGTCAAAAGAAGGAATCATCTTTTTCATTCGTTGGTGGCCATCGTCCGTCTCAAGCCAATCCCCAAAACAGTCTTGGACAATTTCCAGAATGATATTGGCCGATACCGAAGCCCCTGGTGAAGCTCCCAGTAAAACGGAAATGGTTTTATCCTCATCCGAGAGCACTTCGGTCCCGAAATGGACGATACCAGCGTCTCCGTCTTGTTTTTTAATTGCCTGCACACGAATTCCAGCATCGATTAATTCCCAATCCTCAGTCTTCGCATCAGGGTAAAAATTCCGCAACTCCTTCATCCGCGTTGACATGCTCTGAAGACCCTGCTGAATGAGGTAACCAACCAAGGGAATGTTGTGCAGTCCCACTTTGATCAGAGAGCTAAGATTATCCCACCGCATTGATCCGGGTAAATCAAGCAAGCTTCCACCTTGATGCAGGAATTTAGTGGTCCAAGCAGCATAAGGTCCAAAAAGGAGCGCCTCTTCACCGTCGATGATGCGTGTATCGAGATGGGGTACCGCCATCGTGGGAGCGGCACCGGGAGACAATCCGTAGACTTTCGCGCCGTGCTGCTTGACAATTTCCGGCTTGCGACAGATGAGCCATTGGCCGCCAATGGGGAACCCGCCGAACCCTTTACCTTCGGGAATATTGGCTTTTTGAAGCAGCGGTAAACTTCCCCCACCCGCACCGATGAATACAAATTTCGCCGAGTTCGTGATGCTGCGACCGTTTTTTAAATCACGGATTCCTATATCCCAACCATTCGATGTTCTGTTGAGGCGTGTCACCCGGTGTTGGCAGGCGTAGCCACAGCCCGTTTGTCGCCCCAACCATTGGACCAGTTGTCTGGCGATTGCGCCGAAATTGACATCGGTGCCGCGTTCCATTTTCGTGGCTGCGATCGGTATGTCTGCGCGGCCGCCGACGAGCAATGGTGCCCATTGCGAGATCAGCTTTCGGTCTTCGGTGTATTGCATGTCGCGAAAGAAATGGTGCTGGCTCATGCCATGGTAACGTGAGCGCAGAAAATCAACCTGTTCCTGCCCGTAAACGAAGGAGATGTGGGGAACTGGATTGATGATCGTTTTGGGATCATCAATTATCCCCTCGCGAACCGCATAACCCCAGAAATATTTGGAATGCTCGAACTCTTCAAAAATGGAAATTGCTTTGGCAACATCGACTTCACCATCGGGTCGACGATTGGGGGTGTAACTTACTTCACAGATACCAGCATGGCCGGTCCCAGCATTGTTCCACCCATTAGAACTTTCTTGCGCTAGTTCATCAGTCACTTCATAGAGTTGTATCTTGAGTTCAGGGCGAAGCGATTTCAGTACAGTGCCGAGTGTTGCACTCATGATGCCACTGCCGATGAGGATCACGTCAGGATTTTCAATGTGCGAAGTAGCATTCATAAAAATTTCACGGCGTTGCGAGGATGAATAACTGGTGAAATAAATTCGCTGGGACGTTTTTCGGTGAACGAACGTTTGCCCATAGGTGCACCGCCACCTCCCAGTCCGCCACGGGCCCCTGTCGCCAACGGCCGTTGTGAGGTGAGTGCGCCACAGATCTCCCTATTATGAACTGATTTCTCCCACTCACAATGAGGTCGTTTTTTCGAGAAGAACGCGGAAGTTGCCGGTTCAAAGCGTCCCGTTCCCAAGACTTAGTCTCTATGCCATTACGCAGTTGACATTCTGAAAAGGGCCGTTGTTGAGGTGTCGGTACGTGGCGTCGCGCTGAAAACAGTTCGGTTCGTAACTATTTTGCCGGATACGTAAAAAGATAGGGAGCGATCACATGATTTATACCAATTGGATCTGAAGTACCGATAACGAGTGTGTCATCAATAGTCAAAAGGTTGCTAGCAGTCCAATGGCAAATATAAACCCCCAATATCAAGATGTGATCTCGTCCGTTAGCGAATTGAGCCGTGTCCGACTGGTTCGCCTCGCCAATGCCTCGGCTGACGAATCCGTTCAAAAGTCTTTTCTGATGCAGGACGATTTTTTCTACGGAGTCGAATTTCGACTGGGTCCATTCCGGACGGTGTGGTTGATCGGCTCCGATGTAATCGAGGTTTTCCGCGACAAAAATCAGATCGACTTGATCTATCTTCGCCCCGATTCGGTGCGACTCGCTGGTTGATTTTCTAGTCTCGTTGCATCCCAACGTGAACGGGAAGGTGAATGGGCGTATCATGACGCGCATGAAAAAACCGCAGCAGGGCAGCTGCGGTTGCGTTCGGTAGGTTTGTCAAATCGAACCCTAAGACGCCTCTTCGCCGTCTTCGGCTTTCTTGACCTTCTTTTTCTTCTTCAGTGCGATCTTTTGAACCCGGACTTTGGGGATCCCTAGGACGGACTGGCCCTCTTGCCAGCGATCGGTGGCTGCCAATTTTTCGAGACGCTCACCTCGAGTCAGCACGTTTCGCTGCTGATTACCGCCCGCTTTTACTTTGAGACTTTTGTCGATCGTCATCGGAAAGATCCTTGAATTCTAAATTTCTGATCGCGAAATTATAGAGAGAAGCAGGCCCTCCCACAAGGGCTAAAAACCGGCCTGGTTGCTTTGAGAGTCGTGCAAAAGACAGGGAAAACGTGTAAAACAGAGCTTTCCGGTGAGCAATGGAAGCGACCGGGTGACGGTGGCCCTGTCAGAGCTGGCAGCTACCGAGTCGGGCAATCGCGGTAGAGGTGCATATATGCGAATCGGAGTTTTTTGCAGTGGTGGGGATGCCCCGGGGATGAACTCGTGTGTCACCGCGGTCGTCCGTGCCGCCAATGGGCTGGGTCACCAAGTGGTGGGGATTAAGCGCGGCTATCAGGGGCTGCTCGAAGAAGATTTCTTTATCAATTCGCAAGGCCAGCCAGTGCTCACCTTGCGGCGGGCATCCAGTTGGTCGCATGTTGGAGGGGCGTTTCTTCGCAGCAGTCGTAGTGACGAGTTCCGAACGGCAGAAGGCCAGCAAAAGGCAGCAGAGATTCTGAACCGTCACCAAATCGAAGGACTGATTGCTATTGGGGGAGACGGAACGTTTCAAGGTGCGGTAGCCTTGACTCAATATTGGGATGGTAAGATCGTTGGTTGTCCCGGAACCATAGATAACGACCTTCTGGGAACGGACTACACCATCGGTTTTTCGACCGCTGTTCAAACCGCAGTCGATGCGGTGGATAAGATCCGTGATACCGCGAGCAGTCATGATCGCATGTTTTTGGTGGAGGTGATGGGGCGTCATAGCGGTTACATCGCAGCGTATACCGCAATCGCGACAGGCGCCGATGCAGTGGCAATTCCCGAAACGGAAACTCGCAGCAAACGGATTGTCCAGCAGATGCGAAATTTACAGGAGCAGGGGAAAAATTCAACGATTCTGATTGTCGCCGAGGGTGACGAGAGAGGGGGGGCTGCAGAGCTTATTGAGCAGCTCGAAAATGAGAATTGCCCTTACTCGATGCGCACAGTCGTTCTGGGGCACTTGCAGCGTGGTGGAACGCCAACACCCGAAGATCGACGGCGAGCAACCCAGATGGGCTCGGCTGCCGTTCATGCAATGATGGATGGGAAATCAGGAGTGATGATTGGGACTCGCGATGATCAGATTGTACTGACACCTTTACCAGAAACGTTTGCCCGCCATCGTCAGATTCCCCCAAGCGTCCTTGAGTTAATCGAAGAAATGATGGTTTCATAATGATGAATGAAATCACCATCATTGGAATTGCCGGTGCCTCGGGAGCCGGCAAGAGTTCATTGGCTAACACGGTGGTTAATCGATTGCAGAAGCGATACGGCGAGGATCAAGTGGTTCTTCTGCATGAGGATGCTTATTACCGATCGCGAGATGATTTGACGTTTGAGCAACGGGAGCAAATAAACTACGACCACCCGGATGCACTCGAGCATTCTTTGATGCTGGAGCATCTGAATGCGTTGAGGCAGGGGCACATCGTCAATGTGCCGCAATATGACTACGCGACGCACAATCGTTTGCCGAGTACGGATACTCTGGTTCCGCCACGTGTTTTAGTGGTGGAGGGGATTCTTATTTTGCATGACCCGGAGATTCGATCTCAGTTGGACCTGCGATTGTTTGTGGACGTTCCGTTGGATATTTGTCTTGCGAGGCGGATAGAGCGGGACGTTAACCAACGGGGAAGAACGGTCGATTCGGTTTTAGAGCAGTTTCGCAATACCGTCCGGCCGATGTATTTTCAGTACATCGAGCCAACTCGGCAGCAAGCAGATATGATCGTTCCGGAGGGGGGTGAAAATGAAAAAGCGGTAGAGGTTCTCATTAGCCATCTTCAGAAATTACTCGACTGAACCTCTTGTAAAACGTGTGTGTCAGTCCTTCCAGAATCAAGGATCAGTTCGAATGTTCCCCATCGTATGGACTTGGAAACTCTTTGGAGGGGACTCGCGCTGAGCGGGCAATGTCCAACATTTTCTTTAACTGCTCCGGCTCGGATTCAGCCAGATTGTTGGCTTCCCCTAAGTCGGTTTGCAAGTTGTACAGCTCCGTCTTGATATCTCCCTTTTTGTTTGCGCTCCGGTACAACTTCCAGTCCCCAGCACGAACGGATTGTTGATTTCGCAATTCCCAATAAAGGTGGTCGTGTTGGACCTGCTTACCCCTATTGAAAAGCGTTGGTACGAGTGAGACTCCATCGACATCTTCAGGCGTTTGTGCTCCCCCTAATTCAGTGATTGTGGGAAGGATGTCTTGAAATCCAGAGATTAAGTCGGTGGTGGTGTCGGCTTCGATTTTTCCGGGCCAACATGCGATCATGGGGACTCGAATACCCCCTTCATGAAGACTGACCTTGAGACCTCTTAACGGGCCGGCCGACTCGAAGAACTGCGAGTCGGATCCCCCATTAAAGGTGGGTCCGTTATCACTTGAAAAAATGATCAATGTATTATCATCCAATTCCAGTTCGTGGATTTTGGCGATGAGTCGGCCAATGTTTCGGTCCATTCGGCTGATCATCCCGGCGTAGGCAGCTCGAGGCGTTGGATGTGGCAGGTAGCTTTTCTGACCCAAATAAGGTTGTTCTTCGAATTGTCCGAGGTAGGGTTTTAACGAGTCTGCTGGGACTTGAATGGCAACGTGTGGAATCGGAGTCGCGTAGTAAAGGAAAAACGGTCGATCTTCATTCTCTTCGATGAATTGTAACGCGTGGTCGATCATTTTATCGGTCGCATAGACAGACCCGGTGTACTGTTTCCATTGTTCGGCATCTTTTGGAACAGAATCAAGTTTTTGATGTGCGTTAAAGTATGGATTTCCGAGAACGTCGACGTCGTGGTTATTCCAGAGATGGGTTGGGTAGTAATTGTGGGCGACACGCTGACAGAGGTAACCGTAGAATTTGTCGAACCCCTGATAGCAAGGGTGTCCGCTCGAACCGGGGCCGCCTAGGCCCCATTTTCCTATGGCGGCCGTCTGGTAGCCGCGATCTTTCAATAATTCAGCGATGGTGATTTCTTCATCTATCAGAGGAAGTTGTCCTTCGGGTTCATCCGGCCCCCAGCCACCAACTTCGTGGTTGCTCCGGATGTAAGCATGGCCGGTGTGCTTTCCGGTTAACACGACACATCGAGAGCACGCGCAGACGGCACTTCCACTATAGTGCTGGGTGAATTTCATACCTCGCCTTGCCAGATCGTCGAGATGGGGAGTCTGGATTTTTTTCTGCCCGTAACTCCCGAGTTCTCCGTAACCTAAATCATCGGCAAGGATATAGATGAAGTTGGGGCGATTAGGGTCGGATTTTTGTTCAGCTCTTAATTCGCCTGTTGGCCAACTAGAAATTCCGGACAAGATTACCAACAGCAGAAGTGAAAGGAATCGATTCATGAAACGTATTTTCTGACTAGAGATTTTTGATGCAGATTGCTTTTTTTAGTAAACGACCCGTCGCCTATCTTAGCACGTTTGGAGGGAATGGAAATTGTCGGTATGCGTCGGAGATCGCATATCGGTTTCAAATATCTTGTGGAACGCTTCGCCGCTCTACTAAACGGTTAGGAACCTGATGCTAACCGCAGCGGCTGCCGGGGGCTGCGGCTATAAAAAAACACCGGTTGGCTGTTGCCGGCCAACCGGTGAATCACAAGGAGACACACACCTCTTGCGTCTGTGGAATACTATGCATCAGTCCAGTCAGGGACCAGTCCCGGATGTTTTTTATTAAGAGTTTTCTACGGACGGGTAGTCGGCAACGTGTTCTACCCCATCGAGGAAACTGGCGAGCGAACGAGCTCGATAAGGCTGTTGCAGTTTTCGAACAGCTTTAGACTCAATTTGCCGGACACGTTCGCGAGTCACGGAAAAAATCTTGCCAACTTCTTCCAAAGTGTAAGAATAGCCATCCGCCAAGCCGTATCGCAGCTTGAGGATTTCTCGCTCGCGGTAATTCAAGTGCTCCATCGCCTCTTCGATTCTGCTTTTAAGGGCTTCTTGATTCGTTTCGTAAAGCGGGTCGATATCACGATGATCCTCAACGAACTCACCAAAGTTGCTGTCTTCATGATCTCCCACGGGCTGATCGAGTGACAGCGGTTGACGAGCCATCTTCATGATGATCCGAGTGTCATCGAGGGAGAGTTTAGCACGCTCGGCTGTTTCATCGGCGGAAGGTTCTCGTCCCAGCTCTTGAACGAGTTCTCGCATGACATTGCGTACCTTGCTCATGGTGTCAATCATGTGAACCGGAACGCGGATGGTCCGACTTTGATCGGCGATCGCACGAGTGATTGCTTGGCGGATCCACCAGGTGGCGTAAGTTGAAAATTTGTAACCACGTTGATGTTCGAACTTATCCACGGCTCGCATCAGGCCAGTGTTTCCCTCTTGTATTAAATCCAAGAAGCTCAATCCGCGATTACGGTACTTCTTTGCAATCGATACAACTAGGCGGAGGTTGCCCGCTGATAAGATTCGTTTAGCCGAGTCTTGACGCTGACGTAGTGCCTTCACCTTGACGATACGACGATTAAGGGTGGCGGGCGTCTCGTACGTTTGCATGATCAGGTAGTGTAGCTCAGCACGGATTTCTTCATAGTTTCGCGAGCCAGCATAACCGGTCGCCTCGGCGGTCGGCAGCATCTGGTAAAGCTGCTGCATTCGTTCATTGATTTCACAAAGTTGAAGAAATAGAGGTTGGAGTCGGCTGACCCGAAGGTTTAACTCTTCAACTAAAATGACACATTTGTTACGGCGGCGGGTTAATTGTCGCCAAACTTTGCGACGTTCCGTTAAACGATTTTTACTGTCAATCACAAATTGAAAGTCAGCCTTATTAAGATCTAAAAGGTGTTTGAGCGTTTTCAGATTGGGAACCAAACGCAGCATGATGCGTTGCTTTTCAGCTTTGTTGGTGACCGATACTTCGATCGTACGATCTAACCGCAGCTTGCCGGCGAGAACTTGTTGCAGTGCCTCGTAGGCACCGCGCAACATGAAGTCAGTTGCCAGCATGTTGTTGCGAAAGAATAGTCGAGTCCGGTCGATTTTCTTCGCGGCCGAGAGTTCTTCTTCACGCGACAGCAGAGGGATCCGCCCCATCTGCATCAGGTACATCCGGACAGGATCGTCCGTTGTTTCCTCTTTGGCCGGGCTGGGAGTTGATTTTTCAACCGGGCTATCTGCCGGGATTGATTCTTCTCCTTGAGCGGGGAATTTGAAATCGGTGCTGGATGGGTTTTGGGCTTTGGGCATTACGTCCTCGGTGTGTCTCGATGTGGTGCATTGGTGAGATGTGTGTACCGCGGCATAGTAAGCAGGTTGGATGCCGACCGATGATAAAAACAGGTCTCTGGTTGTAAGCTCTTGTATTTCATGTATTTACGTCGAAAAAAACGGCGGTTTGTCGATTTGCGTGTTGCGTCGAATCAACACACTCATTTCCAAAACGAGACAATTTGTTTCGAAAAGTGAACGCGAGCCACACTCAAAAGGCGATTTACTTGACGAATGTCCGTTCAAAAATTGGCGTTGTCAGTAATCTATATGACTTTGATCAATTCAAATTGGTTATGAATCAGGGGCTAATTCTGAGTGGCAGAATTGCTTAGAATTAGGGTCCTGTTCGGATTGAATTAAGTAAAAGCTCCTGAGTGTAGATTGAATCATAGATGGCAGAAGATTATTACAAAGTGTTGGGTGTGGCTCGGGCGGCGTCAGAAGACGAAATCCAAAAGGCCTACCGGAAGTTAGCGAGGAAATACCATCCGGATTTGCATGCCAATAAATCAGATAAAGAAAAGGATCGGGCGAAACAGAAGTTTCAACAAATCCAACATGCCTATGACGTGTTAAATGATCCTGAAAAGCGAAAAATGTATGATCAATTCGGTGAGAATTATGAGCAGATGGCCGGGGGTGGCAATCCATTTCAGGGAGGTGGCGCTCCCTTTGGTCAGATGGATGTTGACTTCAGTCAAATTTTTGGTGGAGCAGGTGGACAGCAAGGCTCCCCGGGTGGGTTTGAAGAGATTCTTAGACAGTTTGGCGGTGGTGGCGGCCAGGGGCAGCCTCGAGGTGGTCCACGTCAGAGAGGCGGATCGCGACCGGTCTCCGGCCAAAATGTCGAGCAGGAAATCACAGTAACCTTTCACATTGCCGTATTGGGAGGAGAGCATGTTTTACTCCTAAAAAAGCGAGATGGTTCAACCGATTCGATCACCGTCAAAATACCGGCGGGAATTGAGACGGGTAAAAAAATACGCCTGAGGGGTCAGGGGGAGCCGGGTGCGAATGGTGGTTCGGCAGGCGACTTACTGATTAAAGTAAATGTTGCCAACCATCCGTTGTACATTCGCAGCGGATTGAATTTAAAGGTGGAGTTGCCCATTTCTGTAATGGAGGCTGTGGACGGTGCAAAGATAGATGTGCCCACGCCTCATGGAACGGTCACGGTCACCATTCCTTCGGGCACCAGCGGTGGCAAAGTGCTTAGACTAAAGGGGATGGGTGTTAAAACCAAACGAGCCTCTGGGGATATTTTGGCCGAAGTTCAGATACACATCCCCCAAAAAGTTTCCGCAGACGATCGTAAAAAGATTAGCGAACTAAGCGGAGCTTGGGGTGATTCGAAGATACGGAGCGATTTAAAGTGGTAGCCCAAACCAGAAGTTCGAGAAGCCGTTCGTTCCCAAACACCATCTCTTTTGGGCTTTATCCCGAGTGTTCGTCATGAATCAATCGTCGGATCATCGTTTGTCGCCAACCGAAGGTGAGGGATTTCCAAAATCGCTGCGATTGAGGAGGCAGTTTGAATTTGACCGGGTTCACCAGTCTGATTGTTATGCGGCAGATCAGATGTTGGTGGTGAAAGCGGTGACAAATGGAACGATGGTCACTCGACTTGGTTTGTCCATTAGCCGGCGGTTCGGGCAGGCCGTAGTACGAAATCAATGGAAACGCATGATTCGAGAAGTGTTCCGAAAGCAACGGAATGAATTGCCAACTGGTTTGGATCTGATTGTGAGGCCACGACGTGGAGCCAGTTGTCGCTACGATCGAATTGCCAAATCATTACCCAAGTTGGTTGATCGATTGAATCGTCAGCTCCATCGAGATAACAATCGTAGTGCTTCTGTCGATTGACGACGTCTTTTCGAGAGCTTCCAATTTATTTCACGAGTTCCTAATCCACCAATGGTTTTATTCCGATGAAGTCTTCGCTGAAATTTCTTATCCGTTTGCCAGGACTGATCCTGATCAAAATGGTGCGAGTTTATCAGATTTTTCTGAGCCCCATTATGGGGCAACAGTGTCGTTTTTCTCCAACTTGTAGCGCCTACTTTATTGAAGCCGTTGAGAAATACGGGGCGATTGTGGGATCGGCTAAAGGAATTTGGCGTATTTGTCGGTGCCATCCTTTCCATCCGGGCGGGCACGATCCCCCGTGATTCGATTTGTTCCATTGGCGTTCAAGATGAATCGATCAAGATGAATCAGTTTAGGAGTGAAGCAATCGATCAGCGATTTTTCTGCCCGTGATGCTCATTGGCATCGAGTGTATTTGCTGGGGCGACAACCAACGCATTTCTTGCCCTCGTGTCTTGAGTCGACCTTGGAGGCTGGTTGTCTCATAACAGTCTAATGTGATTCGAAATCGGGTGACCGCGTGCCGGATGCGATGATTTAAAGTTCGGATCGTGGTGACCAGCCCATAATCTTCGAACAATTGTTGCTGTAGCCTGTGGTGAGGGTCTGTAGCGTTTCCCTCTACCGAGTATCGTGGGAAATCCCACAAGCCGGCCCATCGTTCGCCGGGTAGGCATTTTCGAACCAGGAAACGGTTGTTTCGGGTTACCAGAATCACCGCCTCGGTCGTTTTAAGGTAATTCGTTTTTTTGCTGGGCGCCGGAATGAGACTTTGTTTGTTTTGGGCGAACGTTGGGCAATGGGTTTGTAGCGGGCAGTGTTCACAGTCTGGTGAAGTGGGCGTGCAGACGAGCGCCCCTAATTCCATCAAGGCTTGATTGAAGTCGCCCGTATGTTTCCGCGGTAGTATCGTTTCGGCAAATTCCCATAGCGATTTTTGATTTTCGTTAGAGCGGGGGTCGGAATCCATCAACAATAATCTTGAGTAAAGCCGGATAGTGTTTCCCTCCAGAATGGGGAATCGTTGATCATCTGCAATGGACAGAATGGCGCCCGCCGTGTATCGACCAATTCCTGGTAACCGAATCACCTCCTCATAATTGTTCGGAAATCTGCCTCCATAGGATTCCATGATCGCATTCGCTGCGGCATGCATCTGTCTCGCGCGGCGATAGTACCCTAGGCCTTCCCATTGTTTAAGCACATCATCCAAATCGGCATAGGCAAGCGACTTGATGGATGGGAAACGTTTCATGAACCGATGATAGTAATCAATCACCGTCGCGACTTGAGTCTGCTGTAGCATGATTTCGCTGACCCATATCCGGTAGCGGCTCTTATTTCGTCGCCAAGGTAGATCGCGTTGCTTCGCCGCAAACCAATTCAACAGTTTTCTTCGCGCGGCGGACCGCTGCTCGATGCAATTCGCATGAGGAAATCGATCAATCAGTTTCGGCATTCTATGACAGCCTTGTGAGAGATTGAATCTACAGAACCAATAGCGGAAGCAGCCTTTTCGATAACGAATCGGAGTGAGAGGGGTATTTGATTAATCGGTTAACTCAATCTGATACGACAAAGTTGACCAATCGGTCGGGTACCACAATCACCTTGTGAACCTGTTTCCCTTCCAAGAGTTCGCGGACACGTTCATGATCCCGAGCCTCTTTTTCGAGTTCGGCTAGGCTCAAGCCGCGAGCAACACTTATCCTCGCCCGGATTTTACCTTTCAATTGAACTGGGATTTCGACAACTTGTTCGGCAATCAGCGAGTCATCGTAGGTTGGCCATGCTTCATACGCCAGAGTATTCGAGTTTCCCAAGTGCTGCCATAGCTCCTCACTTAAGTGAGGAGCAAACGGGGCCAACACCAGTAGGAATGGTTCCATCGCTGCCCGAGGCCGTTGTTTTTCTTTAGTGAAAAAATTGACGAACTCCATCATGCGAGCAATTGCTGTGTTGAAACTGAGAGAATCGATGTCCAAGGTCACGGCTTTGATGGTCTTGTGAAGCACCCGCAACTGTTCTTCAGTCGGTTCGGATTCGGTGATGGCCGGGTTTAAGGCTAATTCGTCCTCGCGTTCGTTGATGACCATTCGCCAAACGCGATCCAAGAAATTACGAACGCCGCTGACACCGGCCATGCTCCATGGTTTTGATTGCTCCAGAGGTCCCATGAACATTTCATACAGCCGTAACGCGTCGGCCCCGTAATCCGCCACGACCTCATCCGGGTTCACGACGTTGCCACGTGCTTTAGACATCTTGTGCGCCCGGGAGTCAATTCGAATCGTAGGATCTGATTTTAAAACGAACATATCTCCCTGTTTTTCGGTTTGATCAGCATCAAGCTTAACGATTTGCAGCAGGGAGCCATCCGATTTGGAGATCGGCTGACGTTCATCATTGGTCTCGACTTCTGCTGAGCTGACCCAACGTTCGTTGGCATTTCGATAGCCGGTGAACTCCATTTCACCTAGGATCATTCCCTGATTGACCAATTGCCCAAACGGTTCTGGGTGTGTCAGGTGCCCTCGATCATAAAGAACTTTATGCCAAAATCGTGAATAGAGTAGGTGGAGGACAGCGTGTTCTGCGCCGCCAACATATAAATCGACTGGCATCCATTGCCGCTCTAGCTCTGGATCTAGAAACGTCTCATCATTTTCAGGGTCGATGAATCTTAAATAGTACCAGCAGGATCCAGCCCATTGCGGCATCGTGTTGGTCTCTCGCTTGTACTTGCGACCATCGATGACTGGGTAGAGCCATTCGTCATTCGCTTTCTCGAGCGGTGGTTCAGGACGGCCGTGAGGCTTGTAATCTTCGATGAGCGGTAAGTCGATTGGTAAGTCTTTGGGATCGACGGCGCGGAGGGCACCCGTTTTATTTCCGTGTTCATCCAGTTCGTGTAAGATCGGAAAGGGCTCACCCCAAAAACGTTGGCGACTAAATAGCCAGTCTCTTAGTTTATAATTGACTGCTTTCCGTCCCCAACCAGCCTTATCAATGTCCTCGATGATTCGGGCTTTGAAGGTTTCGGTTTCCAAGCCATCGTAGATACCCGATCCAATGGCGATACCGGAACCGGTGAAGCAAGCCTTTCCTTTGAATAAGGCGCTGGTATCTATTTCATCACTAACGACAGGGCGAAAAACAGGTTGTACCGGTAATTGAAAGGTCTCCGCGAACTCAAAGTCTCGAGTGTCGTGGGCAGGGACAGCCATGATCGCGCCGGTTCCGTAGCTGACCAGAACATAGTCGGCGATCCAGATGGGAATGGGTTTGCCGTTGATCGGGTTGATTGCGTAGCTCCCCGTGAAGACGCCGGTTTTTTTTGTTTTATCATCCTGTCGATCCCGATCGCTTTTAAATGCAGCCGCATCGATGTAATGTTTAACGGGTCCCGCTTGTTCCTCCGTGGTCAGTGTTTCTGCCAACGGGTGCTCTGGCGCGATCACCATGTAGGTGGCACCGAAGAGGGTGTCCGGGCGTGTGGTGTAGACTCTCAATTCTTGAGCCGTCGGTTTGCGAGGGAAGCCGTCATTCTCGCGTGTTTGCTTCCAGCTCTCAAAATCACTTTCGTCGCCGATGAAAAAATCAACCTCAGCACCAGTGCTGCGACCGATCCAGTCCCTTTGGAGCTTCTTGATTCCCTCTGGCCAATTCACGTTTTCCAAGTCGCTTCCTAAGCGATCTGCATACGATGTGATTCGTAGCATCCATTGTCGAAGCGGTATTCGTTGGACCGGGTGATCACCCCGTTCGGAGTAACCATCAATGACTTCTTCATTGGCCAATACAGTACCCAAGGCTGGGCACCAATTCACCAGCGCGTCGGACTGGTATGCGAGCCGATGTTCATCCCGGTAGGCGGCTACACCCTCGGGGCCGGCTGATTCGATTGATGGGGGGATCGGCAGCTCGGCGATAGGCTTGCCAACCTGCGAGGTTTCATCAAACCAGGTATCGAATAAAACGAGAAAGATCCACTGCGTCCAGCGAAAGTATGCGACATCGGTGGTGGCCAATTCGCGATCCCAGTCATAGCTGAAACCCAGCATTTTTAATTGCCGTCGGAACGTCGAGATGTTGGTTTCGGTTGATTCTCGGGGTGGCGTATTCGTCTTGATTGCGTATTCTTCGGCCGGCAGGCCAAAAGCATCGAAGCCCATGGGATGCAGCACGGACTTTCCTAGCATGCGGCTGTATCGTGCAACAATGTCGGTCGCCGTATAGCCTTCGGGGTGACCGACATGCAGGCCCGATCCGCTGGGGTAAGGGAACATATCTAAAATGTAGACCTTCTCTCCATCCACGGAGTCGGGAGTTCTGAAGGTTTTATTTTCAGCCCAGTAGCGTTGCCAACGAGGCTCAATTTCTGCGGGGTTGTATCGAGGCACGTGTGAAAATCCTTGTGATCTCATATCCAATTATGGATGGGTAGCATCGCTGGGGGCGCCGCTAACAAGCCTTATATCTTACCAAAATTGCCTCTCTCTGGGCATGTGTGAAAGCCAGTTAAAAGTTATGGATCCGTCATGGAGAGAAACGGCGAATGATGTGAATTCCAACTTTGTCGGTAGGTTTTTTGATTTGATTGAGTAAACTGAAGTCTCTTAGAAAGGGCCACGCTGGGGCTACGATGGGCCGTTTCGCAAAGGGTCTCCTTTGGGGCTGATGGAAGTAAGCGATTTTGTTAAATGGCTGGTCCCTTTTCATTTGGTTCAATTTACATGGGTCGGAAGTCCATTGATTCGTAGAAGGTCAAGATATCTGTTAACGGAAACGCAGCGCGAAAAAATGCGTGTTGCTTGTCGCTTCAATGCCGACGTGATGGATTTTATCAGACCCCATGTTCAACCTGGTGTGACGACTGGCAAACTGGATGAATTGATTCATGATTACACACTCGATCATGGACATACGCCGGCCTGTTTGGGTTATCCAGGTGATAAGTTTCCATTTCCCAACAGCTGCTGCATCAGTGTGAATGATATTATTTGTCACGGAATCCCCGGCGACTACGAATTGAGACCGGGAGACATTGCCAACGTAGATCTCACTTCCATTGTGGATGGTTGGCACGGGGATCAATCCGAGACGTTCCTGATTGGGATGGTTGACGCACATGTGCGAGACGTTACCCAATGTGCTTTTGACAGTCTCTACCTTGCCATTGAGGCCATTCACCCAGACTGTCCCATATCCAATATCGGCGAAGCGATTGTTGAGCATGTTGCGCAGCATTACCCAGGATTTGGGGTGGTCGACAAATACATTGGGCATGGCATTGGACAGAGGTTTCATCAGCCCCCCAACATCCCCCATGTTCCCAATCGTCAATCTCGGCAGGAACGACTCGCTCCGGGAATGTGTTTCACGATTGAACCGATGATTAACGGTGGAACATCGGATACAAAATGCGACCGTTCGGACGGTTGGACGGTACGCACAACCGATGGTGCCGTTTCTGCCCAGTTTGAACACACGCTGTTGATGACCGAAACCGGTGTCGAAATCATGACACGGACTCAGACGGGACCTCAAGCGGGTCACACATTTCAGTAGGCCAAATAGGCACGGTGAGAACAGGTTTCGATAACAGCGTGAGACAGAATTTTCTTTAGATTCGCGGAAAGCCTCGGATTGCCGAGCGATAGAGATGACCGGTTTTTTTAGTGAACCAGACTGCTTTCTGTTCTGTGATAGCAAGGAAGGGCCGGTTCGTATTGTTTGCGAAGGTCGATTTCGCTACAAATCCGCAGCCTGAGTTCATTTCCTCCGTTTTGGAAAATAGCCAGCGGATCGTAACGCGGAATTTCAGATTCATATGCGCTTGTTAGCAACCCTCCTTTTGACGCTCTTATTCGGTCTATCAACCGCGGCTAACCTTGCTTGCGCTCAGAACATGGTTGAATTCCCCTATCAGGCGAATGTGATCTCCGACGAAGCGCTGGTTCATTCTGGGCCGGGTGACGTTCATTATCCTACAGATCAACTATCAGCAGGTGCGCTGGTTGAAGTCTATCGGCATGATCCCGGAGGTTGGTGCGCTATTCGGCCCGTCGTGGGTAGCTTTAGTATGGTTCCAAGGGAATCCATTGAAGAGATGGAAGAAGCTTTAGGGCGGGTTACGAAAGATGGTGTTCCAGCTTGGGTAGGCACTCGTATGGGAAACGCATCAGAGCCCATGTGGCAGGTTAAATTAAAACAAGGTGAGACGGTCGAAATATTAGGTAAATTAAAATGGGATAGTCCTGACGAGCCACCCGTTAATTGGTATCAAATAGCTCCTCCAGCAGGTGAGTTTCGTTGGATCAAGATTTCCGAAATAGAACGGTCCCGTCCGTTACCGAAGGTGGCTCAAGAAATCGGTAGCTCGCTGAGTGAAACGGATTCGGTCGTTTCCGAGCCCCGATTCGATTCGTTTGTACGGTCGGCTGGATTTGAGACGAATCAAACTCAAGTGAGCGGTTTGGCAAGACAGCGAACTTCACAGCCGGGTACAGGATCGAATTCTGGTTGGAGGCGTTCCAGTCGCCCGATTCGCGTGGCCAATGATGGCGGTCCGAGTGCTTTGCCTCGGAACTTTCACGACGTTCCGGTCTCTACCGCTGGAATGGGAACTGTTGCACAAGTGGATCACTGGTTCGAAGCCGGTAATGCCTCGTCGGCTTCGCGTGCGGCACGATTTGCAGATGCTCGTCTCGCAGATATTAACGAGCAACCGATGATGCCTTCGCTTGACATGACCGGTAACTCAGGTCGCAATCGATTACAGACCCCTGCCATGATGCCTCCCATTGGTGATTTGACACAGCGTTTGACCGACCTAGAACTGGCTCTCACACAAGAGATGTTGGAAGCGCCAACAAGTTGGGCGCTGTCGCCCTTGATTCATCAAACTCAAGCAGTTTACCAAAGCTCGCAAGACGCCAAAGAAAGAGAACAGGCGGAACGTCTTCTTTATAAGCTGCGAAATTGCCAACAACTTCAATCAAAAATGTTGAATCCCAAGAAACTCATAGGGTCGGGTTTCAAGTCAACATCGGCAACCCTGCCGATTGGAACGGGTATCGATCAGCAGGTGCAAATGGGAACCATTTATGACGCCTACGGTTGGTTGGATAAATTAGTTCGTGATTCAGGAAAGTCTCCCTCAACATTCGTGATCAAAGATGACTCCGGGAAAATCACCCACCATGTTTCGCCAGCTCCGGGTTTGAATCTCCACCGTTATCTACGGCAAAAAGTTGGCGTGATTGGACAGCGAGGTTTTCACCAACAGTTGCGTCTGGATCATGTCACCATCGAGCGAGTGGTCGTGTTGCAAAAGCGCCGCTAGAGTCGAGCCGTTAGTGGCGCTTGATCAAGTTTTCGGAGGGTTTTGAGGAATCGCTATTCAGCGGCCCTGTCCGACTCACTTTGCCTCTCTTTTTTGATAGCATTTGCTGCTAGCCCTAACCATCCATGGCTGGTACTGGGAAGCCATGCGATTTCTTGCGCGCTTTGGGGGCGACCTCTCAAAAAAACTGTTTCGGCCGAACGAGAGTGGCCGAACTAATCGTACTAAGCGTCTTTGTGTTTCGACAACTTGGCGCGGGGTCTCTTGGACTCCGTTTTTCATACGCTCCGGAATCACTAATGAAGAATCGTCTCGTCATTTGCACCTCCAAAGTGACCTTTTGGATTTTCATTTGCGTTGTGATTTTGGTGATATCTACCCCATCGCAAGCGATGGAGCAGCTGACTTCCGGGACCTCTTCCAAGCAGGCGCGGCAGCAGGCGCTCCAGTCGGTTCCTTATGATCAATTGAATCAGCAGACGCGAACGAAGATTAGAGAGGTACTCGAGAAACCCAGTATCTATCGTCGTCTGCCGATTACGGAAATTGATATCGAATCGGATTATTTTGTCTTTCTTGTGCGGCATCCCGAGGTCATTGTCAACATTTGGCAAATCATGGGTATTACCCAAATGAAAGCAGAGCGAATCGGACCTTTCGAGTTGCGTACCGATGATGGGCAAGGGGCGGCTAGTGATGTAGAACTCGTCTACGGCAGTGAAAACACGCACATCTACTATGCTACCGGAAGTTACGAAGGGCCGATTCTGAAAAAGAAGATCTTGGGACGATGTGTCATGATCCTGAGAACCGAATACCAACGAGGATCCGACGGTGCCTCGCGGGCCAAATGTTCTTTAGATGTGTTCTTGAAAGTCGATAACACAACGGCCAGTTTAGTTGCCAAAACGTTAAACCCAATCGTAGGTACGACTGCTGACCACAACTTCGTTGAATCATTGAATTTTCTTCAACGTCTGAATGAAACAACGGAAAAGAACGGTGCTGGTGTTCAACGAATGGCGGGACGGTTACGAAATATCAATCCTCAAGTGAGAGGCGAATTTGTAAAACTTGCCGGTCAGGTTTACCAGCGCCACGCTCATCTAAAGGGCGCTCCCAGTACCCGATCCAATAGTTCTTATCCGGTTCAGCCCTCCAGTTTTCAGGCTGCACCCTACCCTTCGGTAACGCCCATGCCAGGCAGTCACCCGACCACAATAAATCCGTCCACGATGCCGTATCCAGCGACGGTCCCCCTGCGGCAGTCAGGAGCTTATCGGTTGAATGGAAACGTGCGTTACCCCTATTATCAGATGCCCCAGGATCAAGGGGTTCAGAAGGCCAGCTATTGGTCTTCTCAAGGTGGACCGGCCCCGCGGATCTCGTATCCTCGACAGCGATTCCTGCGCTGAGATCACGCTGTTATCGCCAAATCGTCAGCTCGTTTTGGAACGGCTTTCACGTTGACCAGAGGCTTCGATTACGTGTCTTGCCATTGCCACTGATGGATCGGTCGTCAATGGGTTATGATCATCGGTTCAATGGAAAGAATCAGACTGCGGTAGGGAGTGGATGCGGGATGGCGACAATGACGCGAGAAGACCTCGTAAGATTGGTTGAGAAGATTCGACGAGAAAGTGGCTGCATCGTTGACCTTGATGCGTTGATCTCCCGGTTTGAGGCGAATGTGCGAGACCCCGCAAGCAGCGCGTTTATTTTTGAATCCCCAACGGGACGCCTATTATCAGCGACGGAAGTGGTCGAACGGGCGATGAAATCAACTTCTTGAATCACTTACCGTGGTTTGCATCCTTGGAGCAATCAAGCTCATTTCTATCCTGCCACGCCCAAATCGCACCGACCAAGGCGATGACGAGAGTAAAAACGATTGATCCACCCAAGTGTATTCCATCAAGGTTCCGCTCAAGAGCCGTATGATGATCGCGGGAAAAACCACAGATCACTAAATTATACATGCTTCCTCTTAAGACACTTCGAGCAGCAGCAGGTGGGTTGATTTAAGACTTCTGTAAATCAAATGCCCAATTCTTGAGTCTCACATCAGTCTATTGGAAACGCAAGCTTATGAAGAGGAGTGCTGGGCACCTTTAGTACCAATCCTTCGCGGATCATTCTAGAGATTCATCTTGGGGCTGGCGTTAAACCATTCGACTTTTAGCCATTGCCTCTTCGGCTTTTTGAATGAAGACAGGATCCCGAGTCCCCTCGAAAGCCCTCTGATAGGTGACGCTTAAAGCGGACCAGTTGAACTGATCTTCGGGTTCTATTTCGACTACCCGTTCTGCGTGATGGCAGCTCTTTTCATGCTCCTCGGTTTGATGATAAAGCACGCTCAAGGCCATGTGACCGCGAACGAATCGTTCATCCAACTGAATGGCTTCAGTTAGTTTTGCGATTGCTTCCTGAGTCTTGCCTTCCAGCTTGAGCTGGTCCGCTTCTTTTTCCAACGCGAGTGCTTGTTCTTCGGTCATGGGGTTTAGTTCATCAAGAGAGGTGACGGATTTATAGAATTATCGCGAAGCTGCACAATATTCCAAGGTCTCCAATGCAGAGCGGTAAAAAAATCCCGGTTAAAACCGGGGTTTGGGTTTAACCGAGATTTGGGTTTGCTTTTACCAAGAGAGGCGCTGTCGTAATGGTCGGCTCACTATTGGAAAGCCTTTCAATATTTCCATTCTATCGTTTACTCTTCAGCGCTGCCTGAGCTGCCGAAAGGCGAGCGATCGGTACTCGAAATGGAGAACAGCTGACGTAATCCAGTCCGACTTTGTGGCAGAAATGGATTGAGTCTGGATCACCTCCGTGTTCGCCACAAATCCCCACCTTGAGGTTTTTCCGAGCGGCTCGGCCCTTCTGAACGCCCATCTCAACCAATTGGCCCACGCCCGTTTGGTCAATTGAGACAAACGGATCGTTGGGGAGGATTTCTTTATTGAGGTATTCAGGAAGGAAACTTCCGATGTCATCTCGGCTGTAACCAAATGTCATTTGAGTCAGGTCATTTGTTCCGAAGCTGAAGAACTCGGCGTGATCTGCAACCTCATCGGCCGTTAAGGCAGCTCTTGGGATTTCGATCATAGTGCCAATCATGATCGGCAGCTTTCCCGTGACCTTCTTCGCTTTCTTGACTGCTTTGATGGTCTCTTCTGTCAGTGAACGAAGCATCGACAATTCACTGACGGTGCCGATCAGTGGGATCATGATTTCTGGTTTAACATCAATCTTCTTTTTGCGGCAATTGATGGTTGCCTCGACAATTGCCGTGACTTGCATCTCCAGAATCTCTGGGTAGGTCACACTCAGTCGACAACCCCGATGGCCGAGCATGGGGTTGAATTCATGTAATTGGGCAACACGCCGTTTGATTTCGGAGGCCGGTACGCCCAGCTGCTTGGCAACGACGGCTTGTCCTTTACTATCGTGCGGCAAGAACTCATGTAGTGGTGGATCGAGTAATCGAACGGTGACCGGCAAGCCCTTCATCGATTTGAAGATGCCTTCGAAATCTTTTCGTTGGATGGGCAGCAATTTTTTCAACGCTTTTCGGCGAGCCGTTTCGTCTTCGGCCAAAATCATTTCACGCATTGCCGTAATACGATCTTCTTCAAAGAACATATGTTCCGTCCGGCAAAGTCCAATACCTTGAGCACCGAAATCACGGGCTCGCTGCGCATCGTGAGGGGTGTCCGCATTGGTGCGTACTCCTAGTTTGCGGTACTTGTCAGCCCAGCCCATAACTTTGTTGAAATTGGAAGAAAGCTTGGGTTGTCTTGTAGCAATTTCACCCTTCATCACCTCCCCGGTCGATCCATCAATAGAGAGGGTGTCTTTGTAATTGAATGTCTTCCCATTGACCCGGATCTTTCGACCTTTTTCATCAATTTCAATATCTCCAGCGCCTGCAACACAGCAACGCCCCCAGCCTCGGGCAACCACTGCAGCATGGCTTGTCATGCCACCGGTGCTGGTCAAAATACCGGCTGCACAGTGCATCCCGTCAACATCCTCAGGACTCGTTTCTTTGCGAACCAAGAGGACTTTCTCGCCGTCCTCGGTCCGACGTACAGCTTCTTCGGCTGTGAAGGCAAGCTTGCCCACTGCAGCGCCTGGAGAGGCTGGCAGCCCGCGGGTTAGCGATTCCGTCTTGCTTTTTGCAGCTGGGTCAAAACTCGGCAGGAGAAGTTGGGTCAAATCGTTCGGGGGGATTCTCAGTACGGCCGTCTTCTCATTGATCAGTTTTTCTTTGACCATATCACATGCAATTTTGAGGGCTGCAGCGCCGGTTCGTTTACCCGTTCTAGTTTGCAGCATGAACAGTTCACCGTTTTCAATAGTGAACTCGATATCTTGCATATCTTTATAGTGCTTTTCGAGGATTCCCTTGATTTGTAAGAGTTGTTTATGGACGGCTTTGTTCCATTTTGGCATCTCGTCGACGGGCAGTGGCGTTCGAATACCGGCCACAACGTCTTCACCCTGTGCATTGATCAAAAACTCACCGTAAAACTTATTTTCGCCGGTTGATGGATTGCGAGTAAAGGCGACACCCGTACCCGATTCGTCCCCCATGTTGCCATAAGCCATCGCTTGAACGTTAACGGCCGTTCCAAGCAGCCCCCGGATGCCATCTTTGTTTCGGTAGCTGATTGCACGAGGAGTGTTCCAGCTTTTGAAGACCGCTTCTACGGCCAATTCCAATTGCTTTAGAGGGTTTTGGGGAAAGTTTTGGCGAGTGTGCTTTTTGTAAACTTTTTTATATTCCGTACACAACTCGACAAGACCATCTGCAGGTACCTCGGTGTCGTTGGCAACTTTGTACTTTTTCTTAATTTTGTCAAACGCGGCCTCGAAATATTCGTGATGGACTTCCATCACGACACCACCAAACATGTTGATCAAACGACGATAGGCGTCGTACGCAAATCTTGGGTTATCCGTTGCGGCTGCCAAACCTTTGACAGAAACGTCATTCAGTCCCAAGTTTAGGATCGTATCCATCATACCGGGCATCGAGACGGCGGCTCCAGACCGGACCGAAACCAACAAGGGGTTCTTGTCGTCGCCGAATTTCTTGCCTAATTCTTTCTCCAAAATTCGGACCGATTTTTCAATCGATGTCATCAAGCCAGCTGGTAATTTCTTCCCGCCCTTGTAGTAAGCGTCACAGCATTCGGTCGTGATAGTGAAACCCGGAGGGACGGGAAGCCCGATGGCCGTCATCTCAGCCAGATTGGTTCCCTTGCCACCAAGCAATTCTTTGCTCTTACCGCGGCCGTCACAACGCGTTTTTCCAAAATAGTACGTCATCTTGTTTTTGGAAGAGGTTGCTTTTTTTGCCATTTGTTTACCTTCGCTTAAATACCGTTATGTTGTCACCGCTAGCCGACACAATGTTTCGGCCGGAGGAATCGTTTTTCTTGAAGCACTCAGCATCTCTTGAGACACCAGGCAAGTTATGAAATCGGTTGGCACGCATAGTGAATGCGATTGAAACGGGAGTTCCTTAAAGTGCGTTCGCAAACGAGGCGATCACAGGGCAAACCGACTCATGTCAGAGTTGTCTAACTTAACAGAGTGGCCTGAAATCCGAAAGATACTGGCACTCTTTTTGCCCTTGTTGATTTCTTCAAATTTACCCCAATCCTTAAATTTTCTGGGGAAATCGCACTGGACAGCACAATGCTAATTGGGTGGTAAATAACCACCTTGATATAATTCTAAAGGGTGGTATTTTTTCATTGATCCCGTTCCGGACCCCAGAGCGGCCGATTGCTCCCCACCACTCCGATTCTCAAATCACAGACGTTGGTTCGATATTGCGGTGATCCCTGGAAAATCCCAAAACCGAGCTCTGAAAAAAATTGGTGAGAGTTATTTGATTTTAAAAAGGGCTGAGGGTTGAGGTCCATTTGACGCACTTGATTTATCGTTTGATGCGAGATCCAAGCACCGGCAGCCGGAGCACTCCCATCCTCGCCGTCCGTCCCGCCCGACAAGAGCGCGAAGGGTTGCTCGATTGAGGCATTCGCTTTCAAGAGGTGCTCTAGCGCGACAAGTACCAAGTGCGAGTTGCGACCCCCGATTCCCGGTTTCGCGCACAATCGGACCACGGGCTCCCCCCCCGAAACGATCATTCGCGGTTTTGGAGACGGCCCCATTTGATCTAGGATCCACTGCCCCAATCGTTGTCCCGCTTGCTCTACGGTTTCAAATTCATCACTCTGTAATTCGCTGCTGCAATCAAAGTGTTTTGCTTTTGCGAATTCCACCACGCTGTTTAACGCTTCACTGATGTGACCCATGATGTGATTTGATACATTCTTAGGCGGTTTGATGGCGGTTTGTTTTCTTCGCTTCAAATACCGCTGAATGGATGCCGGTACATTTCGCATTTTTGGATCAAGCTCTCTGAGGATTGCCCAAGCTTCGGCAGGGGTGGACGGGTCGGCCACGGTGGGGCCCGATCCGATAATGTCAATTTGATCACCGATCACATCGGGAATGATCAAGCAGGCCATATGGAAGCCATTGAAACGAGCCGCCAAACGGCCCCCTTTGACATCACTCACATGTTTTCGGACCGTATTGATCTGTTGAATGCTGGCTCCGCTTCGGCCGAGCCATTGGACGAGTTTACGTTTGTCAGATAATTTTATTTTGTTCGGTGGATGGGTCAAAAGTGCCGAAGCACCACCGGACAAAAGGCAAATGCAAAGCTCTCGTGGACCGGCTTGTTGGACGAGGTCTTCGATTAGAAGGGTCGCTCCGAATGCGTCGGCGGTGGGTAGATTTTCGCCAACAGGTCGTGCCGGGAATTGCCAGATACGAGAGCCCGCTAACAGGCGACCTCCGTATTTATCCTGAGGTACATTGACGAGTCCGGAGGCTTTTTTTTCAATCGCCAAGTCAGGTCCCAAGGCATCCTCGAATGCTTCTGCCATGGTCCCCGCAACTTTACCTGCACCCACCACACGGATGCGATCAAAATCGGAGGTTGAAAAAATCTGGTCGCCGATCACGAGACGTGCGTTGTCGACCGTGACATGGTTGCGTAGCAATTGTCTTGGATCAACCGACTGGACGCCATGGCCCCACGATTCGATGGCCATGTTGATGGTTGGTTCGTTTGCTTGTACTGACATCAGGCGTTCCCAGTAAAATTGGTGCAGGCTGGAATGTCGTCTCACCTAACGAGGTAGGCATCGCCTCATTGTTCACATTGAGGTTATAATCAAAAATTCTGTTTGTCGTCTACAACCTTGCGTCATTGATCGCTTTTCGAAAGATAGTTCGTTGAAACCGTTACGTCTATTGGCCCTTCTTCTACCGGTCCTAATTGGATTAGGTGCGTTGGTTTACGCCGGCACAGGGACCTTGTTTTTTGTTTCTCTGGCAAAAGCCGTGCAGGATGATGAACGGGAGGGCGGTTCTCGCAGTTTAACCAAGTTGGGCGTTCTGCGTTCAGGTGAACTTAGAGAGATCAGTGGAATTGCCCGTTCCAGTATCTACCCGAAAAGTTTTTGGTGCCACAATGACTCGGGTCACCCCCCCAAGCTCTATTTGGTGAGGCAGGATGGACACGTTTTGGCGGAATGTGAAATCATCGGCGCTCGAAATGCTGATTGGGAGGACATTAGTTCATTTGAGTATGGGGGCGTTCCTTATCTGGCGATCGGGGACATAGGAGATAATCGAAGACGAAGAGATAATATTGCGGTTTACTTAATAAGAGAGCCTGACCTTGAATTGAAATCTGACGAGCGGATTCAGTTTAAAACGAAGCTGCTTAACAAGGTTCTCTTGCAATATGAGGATGGACCACGCGATTGCGAGGCGATGGGGGTGGTTGGCACAACCGGAGAATTATTACTAATTGAAAAAAGGCAGCAAGACCGAACCTCGCAGAAACCCGGTGTTTACCGATTGGATTTAAGGCCTTGGCTTTCCGGGAAGTTGGATCGAAAAAAGGGAGGAGCGACGGAGCTCCGAAGAATCGCTGAATTTCCGATTCGCAATGTGACAGGCATGGCCTTTTCAAAAGATTCCCAAAAAATTATCGCGAGGGATTATCTTGCCGCTCATTTAATCACATTACAGCCAGGTAAAAATTGGGTCACACAGCTGAAACGGTTTGATCCAAAACTAGTTGCATTACCCTTGGAGCGGCAAGGTGAAGCCATCTGTTTTGATTCGACCGGAACGGCTGTCATCACGACGAGTGAATTTCAGGGGCAGCCGATTTGGCAGGTTACACTCGAGGACGGGTCCGAACAACGGGATCGTCCCAGGCGAAAATAGACCGGTCAACGGCATGGTCCTTGGCGAATCAGGAAGGAAGACTGAGGTTATGAATAGACCCTCAAGCGAATTGCTCGAGTACGTGAAATGTTTGGATCATTACCATTCAGAAATGACCTCATTAGTTGAACGATTATGCAACCAGAATTCCGGCACGCACAATCTTGAAGGCCTGCTGAAGGTGCAGGAAATATTGTTAAGTGAATCCTCGGTACTAAATGCGAAGACCGATGTTTACGACATCCCACCACAGTCCTGTGTCGATGACGCAGGTCAACTGATCGCGAAGCCACTGGGTCGGCTATTACATATCGTGAAGCGACCTGAGATTCGGCCTCGAGTTTTACTATGCATCCATATGGATACGGTTTATGGACAAGAATCAGCCTTTCAGACGTGCCGTTGGGATGGAGAGCATCGGCTCAATGGGCCGGGAGTAGCGGACGCTAAAGGGGGACTTGTGGTGATGCTCTATGCGTTGCGAGCTCTGGAATCCAGTCCGCTGGCTGGCAAAGTGGGGTGGGAAGTGATCATCAATCCGGATGAGGAGATTGGATCCGTCGGGAGCGGTGAATTTTTAGCGCAGCGAGCCGGTCAAGCCGATTGGGGGTTGCTGTTCGAACCCTCACTACCTGACGGGACATTCGTTTCAACGCGAAAAGGGACGGGTAATTTCGAATTCGTTTTTCGAGGGCGCAGCGCGCACTCCGGTCGCGAGTTTGAGAAGGGACGGAATGCGATTGTTGCTTGCTGTAAAATGATGAACGATATTTGGCATCTCAATGGAAAGACCGAAGCGACGTATAATGTGGGGCGGATCAGCGGAGGCGGCGCTCTGAACATCGTTCCTGAATTGGCAATCGGGCGAGTCAACGTCCGCGTCTCTTCGGTGGAGGAGCAACACGAGGTGGAGCGTTTGCTGGGTCAGTTGGTGGAGGACTACAACTCGCAAGAAGGCCCGATGGAAGGGATTGCGGTTGAGCAATACGGGAAATTCACATCACCGCCAAAAGAGTTGACGCCTCAGATTGAAAAATTACAGAGAAGCGTTGAGGAATGTGGGCGTCTGCTGGGTATTCCGGTTGCGTGGCAAGCAACTGGTGGAGCCTGCGATGGCAACAAATTTGCCGCTGCCGGCCTGCCTAATATTGATACTTTAGGCCCACAGGGGGGCGAAATCCACAGTCACTCAGAATACCTTCTGACCGATACCTTGGTCCCCCGCGCAAAATTGGCGGCCTTGATACTCATGAGTTTGGCTTCTGAGTGACCAGTCTTTTTGATTCAGTCTCAAGTCCCTATGATGCTGGATAGATCGGGCCGCCAACCCGCTAGTCTCTCATTCATACGCACTTTGGAAATGCCATGAGCAATCATAATGAAACGTCCACGTTCGCGCAGCAACTTCGTTCAGATCCCCGCTTGGCCGAGGCCAAGCAATTGATTCTCGATGCGGTTGCCGATCATCAGCGCAACATTGTTAACGTGCGACCTGCTAGTCCTGCACTGGAGGCGGACTATCAACAAATGCTTGATGGGTTTGGAGAGATACGCGGGGGGAAGCTTTACTTCCCCTATTTATCCAGTGGTTTGGGCAATGGGCCTTTTGTGGAACTGGCTGATGGCAGTGTCAAACTGGATATGATTACGGGTATCGGTGTCCATGGGTACGGTCACAGTCATCCACGATTGGTGGAGGCCGGAATTGACGCGGCGTTGTCGGATACGGTCATGCAAGGCAATCTTCAGCAGGGGCCGGAGAGTTTCGAGTTGGTCAAACTTTTGACTCAGAAGGCGAACGAAACGGGCGGTCATTTAGCACACTGTTTTCTATCGACCAGTGGTGCCATGGCAAATGAAAATTCGCTCAAGATAGCCTTTCAGAAAAACCAGCCGGCCAATCGTGTGGTGGCCTTTTCACACTGTTTTGCCGGGCGGACTTTGGCCTTGTCTCAGGTGACTGATAAACCGGGCAACCGAGTTGGTTTGCCGGATACCATCGCTGTCGATTACATTCCATTTTTCAAATCCAGTGACCCGGCTGGCAGTACCGCGTTGGCCGTCAATCATCTGAGGTGGCAAATCAAAAGGCATCCTGGCAAGATCGCGGCTTTGTGGATGGAGTTGATTCAAGGTGAGGGTGGTTACTATGCTGGTAGCCCGGAATTCTTCAAAGCGTTGTGCGCGGTTGCCAAAGAAAACAATATTGCAGTCATTGCCGATGAGGTGCAGACCTTTGGTCGAACCAGCCGTCTTTATGCCTTTCAGCACTTTGGTTTAGATCAATACGTGGATCTGGTTACAATTGGTAAAATCAGCCAAGTCTGTGCGACGCTGTATACGGACGAATACAAACCAAAACCGGGGTTGATCAGTCAAACGTTTACGGGAAGTAGTTGGGCCATTATTGCCGCCAATGCGATCATTCAGGGTTTGATTGATCAGGGCCACTATGGCGTTGATGGGCGAAACCAGAAATTGCACGCTTATTTTCAGGCGGGTCTAGAGGGGATTGCCAAACGGCACCCCGAGGCCGTTTCGGGACCCTATGGTGTCGGTGGTATGGTGGCCTTCACTCCGTTTGAAGGTGAATTGAACCAGTCCAAAGAGATGGTGAATCGTATGTACCATGCCGGTTTGATGTCTTTTATTGCAGGTTCAGATCCCGTTCGGATTCGTTTCTTGATGCCGCTAGGATCGGTCGAAGAGCGTCATATTGATTTAGCCTGTCAAATCATTGAGCAAATTGTTGAAGAGATGAGTTCCGAAGCATAAGGTTGCTGGATGTTGATCGTAAGAAAAGTCAAAGAGTCTGACTTGGAACCGCTGTACGAGCTGATCGGTCAGGCGGAGTTGGGGCTTACGTCTCTAGCAATCTCTAAACAGAAGCTCAAATCTCGGATTGAACGGTCGGTATTTGCTTTTTCTCGAGATGTAGCGAAACCTGATGGTGAACCCTATGTTTTTGTGATGGTAGATTCGATGAGTGGCCGCTTGGTTGGAACCGCGGCAATTTATAGCAAAGTGGGGGGCTTCGAACCGTTCTACTCATACCGGATCAAAACATCGGTGCACCAATCGTCTGAATTGGATGTGCACAAGAAGATACGGGTGTTGCATCTCAATGCAGAACACAATGGACCAACTGAAATTGGGAGCTTGTTTCTGGCACCGGACTATTGGGGACAGGGGCATGGCCGCTTGTTATCATTGACTCGCTTTCTTTTCATAGCCCAATTTCCAGAACGGTTTGAATCGGAGGTGATTGCTGAGATGCGAGGTGTTGTGGAGCCGGGTGGAAGATCTCCCTTTTGGTCGGCTTTGGGTTCTCATTTTTTTCAAATCGACTTCCCTCGCGCTGAGACGTTGACTTCCCAATCGAAGAAGTTCATTGCTGATTTGATGCCTAAGCATCCGATTTATTTGCCACTTCTTCCTAAGGAGGCTCAAGATGTTATCGGTTGCGTGCATCGCAATACGAAGCCAGCCAAAGCGATGCTTGAAAAAGAGGGTTTTGAGTTCCGTGAGTTTGTCGATATTTTCGATGGAGGTCCGACACTCCATTGTGAACGAGCTGGAATTCGATCCGTTCGTGACAGTCGCAGCGGACCGGTTTCTGAAATCGTGGCGAAGCACTCCGGGTCTGATGATTGGGTGATTGCCAATACGGATCTTGATTTTCGGTGTTGTCGGGGAGCCGTTACATGGAATGCTTCTGGCGCCGTCATCGATCAAGAGACCGCCGAGAGATTGGGTCTCTCACCGGGTGATCTGTTACGAAGTATCGAAGTACGCCCTAAAGTACGCCCTAAAGTACGCCCTAGTCAATAAAAAGGAATTGCATGTCCAATCAACCTGAAGGTCTTACTCATGAACTCGAAGATCGTGGTCAGTTGATTGGCGGTCGCTGGCAGGTGCTGGGCGACTCCGAGCTTGTTTCAGAATGCCCCGTCAATGGAGCGACTGTGTGGCGAGGCCAGTCGGCTGGTGAAGCGTTAATCGACGGAGCGTTCAAGTCAGCTCGCCAGGCGGTAAAGGGTTGGGGGCAGTTAGATGTAGGGGAAAGAATCCAATACGTTGAAGCGTTTGCCGAGCTGGTTGGCTCGCAAAGTGAGCAGTTGGCGGAGTTGATCTCGGCCGAGACGGGGAAGCCGCTTTGGGAGTCAAAGACGGAGGCGGCTGCCTGCGTCGGCAAGATCGCGGTCTCCGTGGATGCCTTTCGGCAACGCCGTGATACGTCTTCTTTTGAGATGGGAGAATTGCGAGCGGTCACACGGTTTAAACCGTTTGGCGTGATGGGTGTTTTAGGGCCATTTAATTTTCCAGCCCATTTGCCAAACGGTCATATTGTGCCGGCCTTGATTGCCGGCAATACGATTGTTTTTAAACCGAGTGAAATGACGCCGGCTGTGGGTCAGTGGATGACTCAGAAATGGTGTGAGGTAGACTTGCCAGCTGGGGTGTTAAATCTAGTTCAAGGTGGTCGTAACGTCGGTATCGGCATTGCGAATCATCACGAATTAGACGGGCTACTGTTCACAGGGAGCAGCGCTGCCGGCAAGGCGTTGCATCAGGCCTTTGGTAGTCACCCGCAAAAAATGTTGGCTTTGGAAATGGGAGGGAATAATCCTTTAATCGTTCATGAGGTGGCCGATCTAAAAGCCGCAGCGTATCTGTCGGTTCTTTCAGCATACATTACGGCGGGCCAGCGGTGCACCTGCGCTCGTCGCTTGATTGTTGTGGACGGCTCTGATACCGAGCAATTTTTAGAAGAGATGGTGTCCATGATCGGCCGACTTCAAATAGGGTTTTACACCGATTCAGTTGAACCTTTTGCGGGCACTGTGATTTCTGCCGATCAGGGTCGCAAATTACGTTTGTCCTACGAAGAGTTGCTTGGCCGAGGGGCTCATCCACTGGTGCCGCTAACGCGATTAAATGATTGCGATGCATTGTTGTCACCTGCTTTGGTCGATGTGACTGAGTTAAAAGATCGTGATGATGAAGAGTTGTTTGGGCCTCTTCTTAATCTCATTCGTGTTCCCAGTTTTTCAGCGGCCATCGACGAGGCCAACAATACGGCTTACGGACTGTCTGCCGGTTTGTTGAGTGATCGTCGCGAAAATTTTGAGCCTTTCATCCGCGAGATACGGGCGGGGATTGTCAATTGGAATCGCCAAACAACCGGAGCGACCGGGAAGATGCCTTTTGGTGGGTGCGGTCTCAGTGGAAACAACCGGCCTAGCGCCTATTTTGCGGCTGACTATTGCTCATTTCCTACCGCCTCTTTAGAGGCAAGTCAGTTGAGAATGCCAGAGAAATTAATGACAGGAATCAGGTCTTAGTGTCATGACTGAAACGTGGCTAGGTAGAGGGATGCAGCAGGTAGCGTGTGCTTCCTGTAGCTTGCTTTGTGATGATATCGAAGCGGGCTTCGATCAGCATGGCGACTGGTTGGTCAAGGGTGCCTGCTCCCAAGGCCGCAGGTTGTTGGAAAAGGTATGGCAGGATCACGTGCCGCAATACAAAGTCGGCTCGCGAACAGTGAACCTAGCAACAGCCGTACAAGCTGCCAAGGATTTGTTGATTGATTCTCGTATGCCATTAATTACCGGGTTGAGTGGCGTTGGGATGGAGTGTCAGCAAGTTGCGATGCGGTTGGCGCGGGAGATTGCGAGTACGATTGATGTTGATTGTGACCCCGATCGTTCAAGGCAATTAGCATTTCAACGAGTCGGTGGGGTGACAGCCACTTTAGGCGAGGTGCGTAATCGGGCTGATTGGTTGGTTTTTTGGTGCTGCGACCCAACCCAGAGTCATCCGCGTTTCTGGGAGCGAAGCGACGCGGATTCAAAAAAAGTAATGGTCATCGGGCCAACGGATTGGACAAAGGGGCGTGCGGATCATTTTGTTCCGTTGCAATGTGAACAGTCTGCCGACGCGATCGCAGTCTGCCAGGGGATCGTACAAGAAGCTTATTTTGATCCGGCATCCATTGTCGCTGCGACGGGGGTTGAGCTGAGTGGGTGGGAAGCGGTCCTACAACTACTCAATCAAGCAAACTACGTGGCTTGTATTTGCGATGCGGGGGTTTCGGATGCCTCTTGTTGGAACGTCACCCAAGACCGAATGTCGGATTGGTCGATCATGATGAATCGTCAGACGCGATTTGTTTGTCTTCAGCTTGGGCAACAGGCGAATCGTCTAGCAGCGGAAAATGTGCTGGCCATGAACACCGGTTTTTCTTCGGGCGTGAGTCTGATGAGGAGCCAGCCTGAATTTAATTATTTAGAGTATGCGACAGAAACGCTGCTCAGCCGTAAGGAAGTAGACTCCATCTTGTTGATTTCAGGGGTGGGCGTGGAGCGGTTGAGTAAGGATGCGAGGAAGCGTCTTGGCGAGATACCGAAAATCGTATTTCAAGATGACTGGTCGTCATCACAAGTTAAAAATCTCGATTGGAACGAGGGGGATGTATCAGTTCGGGCCGGGGGAATGATGATGGGCGAATGGGCGCGCATGGATGATGTTTTATTACCTTTTCCCGTTGAGTTGGACCCCTACCAGAATCCTGGGTTTACTTTCCTAAGCCATCTTTTGGAAGCGGTTTAGGCCAGGTGTCCGGTTGTCTTGGAATCCTTTTCGGTTTCCCGCGTATAGCCGCTCTTCGGCTCGACCGTTGGTCCCGGAATGTCGGGTCAGGCATAGAGATGCCGATTACACGAGTAAAGTTTGATTTATCGGTTGTTTGTGGGTAAAATGATACGACGAAAGGGCTTTTTAAGTGCTACTTTCTTCATGGACTATCACCGTCCGTGGATCCCACCTTATCGGAGTAACGTCGCCCATGTCACCACGTCTCAACCGCGCTTTTACCGTCATTGAGCTTTTGGTTGTGATTGCAATCATCGGTATCTTGATGGGGATTTTGCTGCCTGCCGTTCAGCAGGTTCGGGCGGCTGCTCGGCGGACGGATTGTCAAAACAAGCTGCGGCAGATGGCAATAGGTGCATTGAATCACGAATCAGCACTGGGAACCTTCCCAATTGGTCTCCGCGATGATGAGATGGAATTTGAAGATCCCACACATGGAATTTGGAGTTGGGGCACTTTTTTGATGCCTTATACAGAATTGAACAACGCTTATGACGTGCTGAACCCGAACAATATTTCGTTTGGGCAAAGGTTAGACGATGTGTTTACCACTCCCGACTTATTGGGTGTTGTGGAAACGGATTTTCAGATGTTTCTGTGTCCCTCTGACCTGTCCGAAGTCCTCAATGAACATCGTGGAACGCTGGATATCTATGGTAATTTTGGTGTGATGGATATGACCGGCAATGGGCCCTTTGATATCGCAACATCCAATTATGTCGCGGCAAACAATGTGCATCGTTGCTCAGGTCCTAAATATACGGTTGGTGGGCGCAGTGGCCCGACGGGTACTTTTTCCTCTGTAGAACCCATAGGGATGGAGCGTATGACCGACGGTACGTCATCGACCATTCTGTTTGGCGAGCGAACTTACGAAACCGTGAGTAACAAGATGAACCAAGAGCCGACGGGAGCCGCGCTCATCATTGGTTCGCGTGGCTTAGGGTCGTATGAGGAATCTGGATTTGGAGCTCCTGACGTTACCTTTTCCGGTTGGGGTGGAATTAATCATAATGGAACCGTAACCGGGCAAGGCTCCGTTGGAAGTCCCACAGATACGGATCGAAAACGTCAGGGAGTTTCCAGCAACCATGCGAACGGAGTGAATTTCGCGTTCGCCGATGGCCACGTGAGTTTCGTCGCTGAGAGTATCGATTCGTGGTATCTAAAAAATATTGCGGCTCCCAATTTAGAACAGTATGGGACCTACGAGAAATTGTTAGATATTTCCGATGGCAATGTAGTTGAAGCCGATTTTTAAAATAGTCAGAACTTTCAATCACCTCCTTGCGAGGCTTTAATGCCAATTTATGGGACGCTGTTGCGGGTTCCCAGCTCTCTTTTGGCTAAGTCAATCGATAAAATTCGCTCGCTGTTTTCCCCATGATTTGCGCCTGCTCCGCTTCGCTGAGATGGTTGATGCAGCTTCGCATCGCCTCAATCACCTGCTGGTAAGATCCTGCTAACTGACATACAGGCCAGTCACTGCCAAACATACAACGGCTTGGTCCGAACAACTCGATAGCCGTATCCACATAAGGCTGAAGGTCGCTAGGTTGCCATGATTGCCAATCGGCTTCGGTGATCAGTCCCGATAGCTTGCAGTAGACGTTATCGAATTGTGCCGCTTTGGCTAGGTCGCGACGCCAGGGTTCGAGTTCGCCCTTCACGATGAATGGCTTGGCGAGGTGATTAATGACCAACCGCAGATTCGGGAGTTTACCAGCGACCGTTGCGGCATGTTTCAGGTGGAAGTTGTAGAACAATAAATCGAAAGAAACATCGTGCTTTTGCAGAGTCTCCAATCCTCGAGTGATATCTTCGCGTAAGACGAAATCTGGATCTGGTTCATCTTGGATGACATGCCGGATCCCGACAAATTTAGGGTGGTCTTTAAATTCAAGCAGTTGTGATTCACAGCGTTCACTGGACAGGTCGACCCATCCGACGACGCCGACGATCCAGTCGTTTTCTTCGGCCAATTGCAGAGCCCAGCGGTTCTCTTCTAAATTGTGTTGCGTTTGAACAAAAACCGTTCCAGTGACGCCCGAGGCTTCACACAATGGCTGGAGATCGGCTGGTAGAAAGCTGCGACATATTTTGCCAAGTTCATTCGATTCTTGCCAGGAATAGTCGAATTCGGTTTTGCTGCGGTCCCAGAAGTGTTGGTGAGAATCAATCATCGGTTTCATTTCAATCTGGCGATAAAAACGGGGTAGGCCGGATCTCGTCCTATATACAAACGGGATGAGAGGTATACTGCAGTCCGGTTAGCTCGGTCTTATTTGTGACAGAATGCCGCCAAATGATCAACATGCCGGCGCTGAGAGCAGCCGGCGAATGAAGCCTTTCGTTTGAATGCTTAGCGATCTGACTGATGACAAAACGACTCAACTGGATTACTGATGAGCTTGACGCGTTGAGTGGTCAGGGCTTGCTGCGCGAACTTCAAACTCGGGAAAGTCCACCCGTTGGCGGAATGGTTCAGTTGGATGGCGTTGCTCTGGTGAATTTTGGCTCCAATGACTATTTAGGCTTGGCGGCGGATGAACGGCTTATTGATGCGGTCAAACATTTCAGTGGTCAATGCGGTTGGGGGGCGGGTGGAAGTTCGCTGGTAAACGGTCGTGGTACGCTGCATCGCCGTTTGGAGAAGGAGATTGCACAATTTAAAAAGACCGAAGCTGCGCTGTTATTCCCGACCGGCTTTGCCGCCAATGTTGGGGCGGTGACCAGTCTGGTAGGCCGGGGCGATGCGGTGTTCAGCGATGAACTGAATCACGCCAGTCTTATTGATGGCTGTCGTCTCTCAGGGGCTTCGATTCACGTTTATCGGCATCGTGACACGTCTCATTTGGCAGAGCTTTTGCAAGCCGCTTCGGGTGCCGGACGCCGGTTGATTGTGACGGACTCGGTTTTCAGTATGAATGGCGATGTGGCGCCATTGGATGCCCTTGCGGAATTGGCCGAGCAGTATGAAGCCATGTTATTGGTCGACGAAGCCCATGCCTGTGGGGTTTTGGGACACTGTGGGCGCGGCGCATGCGAGCAACTGGCGGTTGAGTCTCGCGTGGACTTGCAGGTGGGCACGCTCAGTAAAGCATTCGGCAGTTTGGGCGGCTATATTACGGGCTCTAACGAATTGATTCAGTGGATCTGTAATCGCGCTCGGACGTATATGTTTTCAACGGCCCAGCCGGAGGCGATATCGGCCGCATCATTGGCGGCGCTGGAGATTGTGCAAGCCGATGCCCCGCGACGCCTGAGAGTCGTTGAGTCCGCGTCTCGTTTGCGGCAGATACTCAACGGACTGGGGTTTAATACCGCCGGTTCGTCGACTCAGATTATTCCTTTGATAGTCGGAGATAATGATCGGGCGGTTGCAATGAGCCGAGAGTTAAGGAATCGGGGTTTCTACGTGCCTGCTATTCGTCCCCCGGCCGTGCCGAATCATCTGGCCCGATTAAGGATCAGCTTGTCCAGCCAGCACACCGAAGATCAGTTGCAACGATTCCGCGACTGTTTAACAGCGATGTCGGCAGTGAAAGATTTTTCACCACGTTGACGGATGCGAGCCGGGTTGCGAATATGGTGACTGAATGTCGGAACGTGGGTTTCATTGGTGTCCTAAGGGAACGTTGAATCCGCGGTTGATCTGGTGATCTACGTGGAATTTGATCACAATCCGAAAATGGGTGCCTAACTACCAGCTCCATGCCTGATGGGAAATTGATGAAAACCATTATTAACAATGCACAAGTCGTTTTGCCCGATGAGACCGTGAAAACGTCGGTTCTGATAGATGGCGTGACGATTGCTGAGATTGGTCCGGCCATTGATGTCGAGGCCGATCGAGTGATTGACGCGACGGGGAAGTGGTTGATTCCAGGTGTCGTCGATGATCAAGTGCATTTTCGTGAACCCGGGCTCACTCATAAAGAAGACTGGTATCATGCGACTCGGGCCTGCGCGAAAGGGGGGGTGACCAGCTTTCTCGAAATGCCAAACACGATTCCGAACACCATTAGTCGTGAGGCTTTGGACGAGAAATTGGCACTGGCCAGCGGTCGGTGCCTAGTGAATTATGGCTTTTATATTGGTGCAACGCCCGATAATCTGGCTGAGTTGCAGGCGGTGACCCGAACCCCTGGTATTAAGATTTTTATCGGTTCGAGTACGGGTAATTTACTGGTCGATGATCAGAGCGTTTTGGAGCAGATTTTTGCAGAAACCAAATTGCCGATCTGCGCGCATTGTGAGGATGAGGCGACCGTCCGCGCCAACGCGGAGCGTTACGCCGACGCAACGGACGTTGCGACACACTCACTGATTCGTGATCATCAGGCCGCTTTGATCGCCACCAAACGTTCGATTGATTTAGCGCTTCGGCATCAGCACCCGTTTCATGTTTTACATGTGTCAACGGCTGCAGAGATTGAGGTAATCGAGCAGGCAGGTGACTTGGTGACAGGTGAGGTTTGTCCTCACCATCTGTTCTTTAATGTTACCGATTACGACCGCTTGGGTTCGTTGGTTAAAATGAATCCTTCAGTCAAGCATCAAGAAGATAATCAAGCACTTTGGCAGGCGTTGATTGACGGGAAACTACAAGTGGTTGCCACAGATCACGCGCCTCATACCTTGGAAGAAAAACGCAAGCCCTTTCCTGAATGTCCTTCCGGACTTCCAGCTGTCGAGAATTCATTGGCGTTAATGTTAAACGAGGTGAATCAGGGGCGGATCGATCTTCGGCAGGTGGTGCATTGGATGTGTTCGGAGCCTGCTCGGATCTGGCATCTTCGTAACAAGGGTGAAATTCGTGTTGGCTTTGACGCAGATCTTGCCTTGATTGATATGCAGGACCCCCATGTCATTCGGAACGAGAACCAACAGACGAAATGTGGATGGACTCCCTGGGATGGGAGTTCGCTCACGGGGTCGGTTGTGCGAACTTGGGTTTTGGGCGAGCAAGTGTTTCAAAAAGAAAATGGCGTTGAAACATTTTGCACCGACCATTCGCGAGGCAAAGAAATTCTTTTCGATCACTGAGCGATCTCAATGAGGTTATGCCTTATGACGTTAATCACTCGAGGATGTCGTCGCCTGCCAAGTCCATGACGAGATCAGAACTGCCAGCCACGCCCACCCTAGGAGCCACTGTAAAGTGCTGGTCCAGAGGTAGGCTTGATGGAAGCGGTAGAATTGCTTGCTGTCGCGGATTAACAATTCGGATGAGTCGAACATTCCGTCCAGGATGGGATGTAAGTAGATCAAAGCCGTCAAGCATCCAGCGATGCCCAGATTGATTCCCAGCATGATCCAGCGGGTCGTCGGTTTCGTTTGCTTCCACCGAGTGGCCGATTCGATCGCCATGGCGATCAATGTGACGCCGCTCAAAATATTAATCCACACAGTCACCCGTTGAGTGATGGCTCCTTGTTCAATGGCCGCGCCAAGAATGTCCGTTCCAATCGGCACGACGACCGACGCATAGAAACCGAAACCGCCAAACCACATAGCAAAGGTGGCAATGAGCAGAACACGTTGGAAGATCAACATAGAAACCGAGGAGTGAGGGGGAGTTTAGTTTATCAATAGCTGGATTCTAACCTTCTCATAACTTGCACAAGGAGGGTGGAAGCAACTAGAATCTGGTGCTGAATTAGCTTAGTGAAATATTTCTCGCGTGACTTGATAGACCCCGGAATCCGCAAATGAAAATTGTTGAATCTGACAATGTAGCCAAGGTTTTGCGCACGGCTTTAGATGCCGGTGAAGGTTTGCTCAGATTAACTCCTACTTGGGTGCCACGGAGTTTTTTACATCCGGGTAAGCGGATTCGTTTGCATCCCGATGATTATTACGCATTAGGGGCAGAACGTGGCGGGATTGATGAACGCTGGTTTGCCAGCACTACAGAGGCGGCCAATGATGGGCGGCAGTGGCATGAAGGACTTAGTTTTTGTCGCTTTGAAGGTCAGCAATTTTTATTGCGGGATGCAGTGAACGAAGCGGGTGCTGAGTTGGTTGGGACGGATATCTGGGATCGTTTTCAGCGGTGGCCAGTCTACTCAAAGTTTTTTGACAACATGGGGCCGATCCCCCATCACATGCACCAAAGTCATGAAGATGCGGCGTTGGTTGGCCAAGAGGGAAAGCCTGAAGCTTATTACTTCCCGCCTCAATACAATAATTGTGACAACAATTTCCCTCACACATTCATGGGGCTCGAACCGGGGACAACGCGTCAGGATCTAAGGCGTTGTCTGGAAAATTGGAACGCGGGTGATAACGGAATTTTAGACCTCTCCAAGGCATACCGGCTAAAGCGAGGAACCGGGTGGTTGATCCCGCCAGGTGTTTTGCATGCTCCCGGCTCTTTGTGCACTTACGAGCCACAATGGGGGAGCGATGTTTTCGGAATGTTTCAAAATATTGTTGAGGGCAGGTACGTTCCTTGGGATCTGTTGGTGAAAGACGTTCCGACGGACAAGCAACAGGATTTTGATTTCATTATCGACCAGCTCGATTGGGAAAAAAACATCGACCCGGAATTCAAAGACAATAATTACTTGGAGCCGATGGTGGCCGCCGAAGGTGAGGGCTGGGTCGATCGATGGGTGGTCTATGGTCGTGTTAATGGCGACCAGCTATTCAGTGCCAAAGAGTTGACGATCCAACCCGGTAGTCGCTGCACATTACAAGATCCCGGAGCGAGTGGTTGGATCACGGTTCAAGGAGCGGGGCGAATGGGTTCTTTGAATCTACAGACTCCGGTCATCATACGGTTTGGGCAGCTCACGGAGGACGAAGTCTTTATTTCCAGCACCGCGGCGAGCTGTGGAGTGGAGATAGAAAATACCGGCTCGGAACCTTTAGTGGGAATCCGTTATTTTGGTCCCGATGCACATCCCAAGATGCCGGAAGTCGGCGATCACAAAAAATAAGACTTAAATCAAGGTGACAATAATTCATGAGTAATACCTTCCCGAAATTGCACAACGCGATGTGGCCTGGCCTGGTGGGTAAAGCCAGCCAAGGTGGTGACGAGCCAGATCTTAGCTTGGAAACGATGTTGGAATTGACCGCCGCAGCCGAGGTGGATGGACAAAAGTTTGAAGGAATTGACTACTTCCTTTTTCATCCGCATACGGATCCCGATGCCAGTGATGACGAACTGAAGGCCATTGCGGACAAGATCTCGAGTCACGATCTGAAAGTGGGTTCGCTGGTAGCGCCCGTATGGCCGGGGACCGTGGGTGGTTCTTCGATGGGCAGCCCTGAGGACAGAGACAATTTTGTGCTCGCGGTTGAAAAGGCGTGTCGTATCGCCAAGATTTTTAATGAACACGGCGTACGTGAGTACGGCGTGATTCGAATTGACTCTGCCGAAGGCGTTCAGGAGTGGGCCAAGGATCCCTCTGCTGGCACGAAAAATATTGCCGATACATTTCGTCGAGCCGCCAAGGTGGCGGCCGATCATGGAGAGCGTTTGGCGGCCGAAGGTGAGATTTGCTGGGGTGGGATGCATTCCCCCACAGATATGATTGACTTGCTGGAGGCGGTAGGGATGCCGGAGACAGTTGGTTTTCAAGCCGACCTCGCTCACACTTACCTCTATTTGTTGGGTTACAACTCGCCTGAAACGGCGATGCTTGAGGAAGGCTATTCCGAAGAAGCATTTTGGCAGGCTTACAAAGAAATGACGGATGCATTGCGACCTTGGACGATCGATTTTCACGTTGCTCAAAACGATGGTTCCGTTCATGGCACGGGCGATCATGACAAAACAGGTCGCCATTGCCCGGCCGATGATCCCAACGGAAAATTGGATATCGTGAAGTGCTCCACGTATTGGCTGGATGGGGCTGCCGATCGTGGGATTCAGCACATTTGTTGGGATGGTTGCATGTTCCCTAACGCCACTTTAGAAGATCCTCAAACATGGAACACCATTCTTAAGACAATGATTGATGTTCGAGACGCGCACGGTTGGCAGTGACCAAAACGGTGTTAGTCATTAATCAATTCACCTCACGTTGGGTGCCTGCAGTCACCCAACCGTTCATTTACCTAGGATGTGAAAATGAAAGACCTTAATATTGGAATGATCGGCTATGGATTCATGGGCCGAGCGCACACCAACGCTTATAAGCGAGTGAATGATTTTTTTGATTTAGAATACCGCCCTGTTTTGAAAGCTGCCTGTGCTCGCAACGCAGGGCCTGCTCAGGAGTTTGCTGATAATTGGGGCTATGAATCGATCGAGACCGATTGGCGTCAATTGTTGCAGCGGGATGATATTGACGCGGTTGATATTTGTGTTCCCAACAATTTACACAAGGAAATTTCTATCGCGGCCGCTGAAGCGGGGAAAATGATCCTTTGTGAAAAACCGATTTCGATGAACACGGCCGAAGGTGAAGAGATGTGTGAGGCCGTGGAGCGTGCGGGCGTTCCCAATATGGTTTGGTACAACTACCGAAGAATTCCAGCGGTGACGCACGCTCGGAATATCATTGCGTCAGGGAAACTAGGACGGATCTTTCATTACCGAGCCAACTTCCTGCAAGATTGGACCATCGCTGAAGACTTGCCTCAGGGGGGCAATGGATTGTGGCGATTGGACGTCGATGCGGCGGGCAGTGGTGTTACGGGCGATTTGCTGGCCCACTGTATCGATACAGCGATTTGGCTTAACGGAGCCATCAGCAATGTGACCGCGATGACCGAGACCTTTGTCAAAGAGCGTGTGCACAGTGACACGGGTAATGTTCAACCGGTGGGCATTGACGATGCCTGTGCGTTCCTCTGTCATTTTGATAATGGATCTCTTGGTTTGTTTGAATCGACTCGCTACGCTCGGGGCCATAAAGCGTTATACACATTTGAAATTAATGGAGAAAATGGCTCGCTCAAATGGGATTTACATGATCTCAACCGTCTTGAGTATTTTGATTATGAAGATGATTCACCGGTGCGGGGCTGGCGAAGTATTCATATTTCTGACGGTGATCATCCCTACCTAGGCAACTGGTGGGTGCCGGGTTTGTGCCTCGGCTACGAACACAGCTTTGTCCATCAAGTGGCTGATTTCCTCTTAGGTCTTGCCAATGGTAAACCGGCTGGTCCGACATTCCGTGACGCGCTTGAAACGCAGAAGGTTTGCGACGCCGTGTTAGAAAGCGCTAAATCGAAAGCCTGGGTAGACGTGTAAGCCAAGACGGTTGCTGATTGCACGGCGACTCGCGGCTGTGGATGCACGAGAACCGAGGTGGTAATCATTTACTGATCGAAGGATCGTCCAGAATTCTTCAGATGATTCAATCGTTGAGTCAATTGCTGAACCACTTCCGGGTTTTGCTCGTAAAGGTTATTCGATTCGGAGGGGTCGTTCCGAAGGTTATACAGTTGCCCGGCAGGAGCATCAGCAGGCGGGTTGAAACGTGTGAAACCTCCTGAGTTTTTCCCGAGAATGAGTTTCCACGCTCCCTCGCGGATAGCAAACAGACCATTTCCGGAGTGGTGAATTAAGTGATCTCTTATTGGGGAAGAGTTTAGATCTGACGCTTTGGTAAATAGGGTGGCGCCAATATCAAAACTGTCTTCGGCTGTTTCGGCATCGAGTTCAAAATCGAGCAGCCTCGCCAGCGTTCGCATTAAATCGGTCAAGATGATAGGTTGTTGAGATGTACTGTTGGCGAGTATGTGACCGGGCCAGGCCGCGATGAATGGGACTCGGTGGCCCCCTTCCCAAGCATCACTCTTCATGCCCCGCCAAGGTCGACTTGGGTCGTGCCCTAATTTTTTAACAGAGCCGGTGGGTCCATTCATATTCTCCCCATTTCTTTGGGGTGAGCCATTGTCTGAAGTGAAAATCAAAAGCGTGTCATTTGTCAAATCATTTCGCCGCAGGGCCGTTTGAATCTGACCTAGGGTCCAATCGACTTGGTGAACATAATCGCCGTACCAGCCTGCCTTTGACTTGCCGATGAAGTGAGAGCTGGGTGCAATGGGCGTGTGCGGTGCTGTGAGTGGCATGAATAGAAAAAATGGTGGATCGTCAGCTTGGTGTCCTTCGATGAGCTGAACCGCCTGTTGCGTGATGGTCGGCATGACGATTGAAAGGTCCCAAGCCGGAAGTGCGGGGCCCGGATTCCCAAACATGCTGGCCGGCTTGGAGACAGTGGGTATTCCAATCGTCTTGCGGTCTTCAATGAATGCATAGGGCGGGAAGTTGGGGACGTCGTCACCAAAATAGCTTTGGAACCCATGGTCGGTCGGGCCACCGCGAGTCGGTCGAGAAAAATCGATCTGCTGAGCCAAGACCTCTCTTTTTTGGGCCGGTAAAGTGACGCCGCTAAATTTATCCGTAAGGTATTGGCCGTTTTGCAGCGGCCAATCCCAGCCCAGATGCCACTTTCCAACACAGGCCGTTGTGTAGCCCTTTTGCCGAAACATTTCCGGCAGGGTGAGTCGATCTGATTCGAGTAATGGTGGATCCCAAGGCCACAAGACCGATCGTTTTAATCGAGTTCGCCAACAGTACCGGCCGGTCAGCAAGCCATAACGTGTTGGGGTGCAAACACTGGAGGGCGAGTGGGCATCGGAAAATTTCATTCCTTGGTTCGCTAGGTCGTCAATATTTGGTGTTGGGATAAGGGATTGATCGTTGTAGCATCCGGGATCGCCGTAACCGAGATCGTCTGCCAGAATGATGACAATATTGGGAGTGTGGCCTTGGCCAAGACACATTCCAGAAACGATCCATAAAGCGATGATTAGGCAAACAGGAAAACGCATGCTGACAACCTCAACTCGTGAATTCAAGATTTTGACCCCTTTAGTATAACCTCCCTTCGAACCTTTACATTTGGCAATCGATGAATTGTTTTGCGCATGCCCTGCCCTTTTTAGACAATCCCGAATTCATGGTCGGTTGTTGCGTGCCTGATTGGTTGAGTGCCGTCGATCGGAAATGTCGCGTTCGGGAACGCCGAGCCCGTGAGTTTGTCCAAGATTCAGATCCTTTTGTGTCAGCCGTTGCTCAAGGCGTCATTCGACATCATCAGGATGACCATTGGTTCCACCAAACACGTGCCTTCGCGGAGCTTAACCTCGAATTTGCAGTAGAGATAAGAGAATGCCTGAACGGGGAAACAGGCTTTCGCGCCGGTTTGCTCGGGCATATTATTGTGGAGTTGTTGTTGGATGCGTTTTTGACCGAGCAATTCCCAGGACAGTTAGAGACGTATTACGAGCGTGTGGCTGAGGTTTGCCCCGAGCGTTTGCAGGAGGGCATTAACCGATTTGCATCGCGTCCGACGGAAAAGTTAGTTTACTATTTGGGACGATATCTTGAAATTCGGTTCTTATTCGATTACCTCAACGATTCGGGTTTGTTGTATCGATTGAACAATGTATTGAATCGGGTGAAATTGGAGGCACTTGATGATAAGATTCTTTCATGGATCCCGTCAGCTCGCGATCGTGTTTACCAGCGAGCGGCTGACTTACTTTGCGATTATCCTTTGAAAATTAGTTGAGGGTTTTGATGTCGGATCAGATTCTACAGTTGGCTCATATTGATTTGGGAGTGGTCCCCACTCATCTGAAATTTGTTGGTGGCTTGGTTCCGGATGAAGCGGGCCGGATTCCTCGTAGTGAAACTGGAAAGCTTTTGGTTCTTGCCAATATGGCAGCCATTATCGAACAATCACCCGTTCGGCCCAATTGTGTCCAGATCCCCTACTTTCCTGGGTTGGACGAAAATGATGTCGCTGAAATGGTTGATGGCTTTCGATCCTTAGAGCTCAAGGTGCATTTCATACTGATGGTTGGGGGTGCCGATCCGATGAACCCTGCAGACGAAGAAACAGTGATCGGAATGCTTGTCGACGGTTTAACGGCAGCCAAAAATCACGGGGTGCAGGATGTCAGTTCAACCTCTGTCGAGGAATGGATGCAGGCGGGTGCTAGCCGAAAAGAAGGGGATGAATTCGTAGCGGCTGTTACTCAAAACGTTCGTGTTCACACGGCAGCCGTCCAGCAGGCTGCCTTAGAAGGTTCATCCGTAGAGGCTTGGCATATTGAGTTCTTGAGAGGTGGTGAATTTCAAACGTTTACCGATGTGGGGCGAATTTGGCAATTCGTGAAATCTGCCAATGATGCCCTAGGCCGTTCGTTTTTCAAAGTCATGATAGACGCCGCGCATTGTGGTGACTCTGCCCTGACCATCTCGGAGAATGAATCACTGATTGAAGAAATTGCGTCAGCCGATGCGTTGGGAATTTTTCATGCTTCGGCTAAAACGACACGTGGCTGTTTGTCGACCGATGATGGTTGGATTGGAGCATTACTGACAGCTTGTGCGAAGACAGGCAAGCTAAAAACGGTTTTTGTTGAGGTGTTCCATCACCAAGATGACGCGCTGGCTGGTCTGCGAGATCTAGACCCCGGTCACGGGATCGATACTCGGGATGGCCGCTCCTACGATGAGGTCGTGGTCGAAGGCTTGGTGGACGTGACTCGCAGACTCAACAACCTTGTTGCGCGAGGCGTTCTACAGCGTTGATCGGCGATTCGCTGCTGGGCTTTAGAGTGGAATGCTCTGTGCACCCTGAACCGCAGCGGATACAAACATCTCCGGTTCCATTCCAGTAGCCGCTAGGTATTTAGTTGAAATCGCTCGCTCAATGAAAGGGCGATCATTCAGTTGAATCAGGCTGACGGTGCATCCACCAAAACCACCACCCGTCATTCGTGTTCCGAGCACACCGTTCAAGCTACTCGTGAAGTCAACTAACAGGTCCAGTTCGGGACAGCTGACTTGAAATTGATCACGCAGCGAATCATGACTCTGATTCATTAATTGACCTAGCGATTCCCATTGCTGATCCAAGATCAATTGGCTGGCTTGTTTCGTTCGTTCTATTTCGGTGGTAATGTGTCGCCCTCGACGGGCGAGAATGTCCGGCAGTCTCTCGGCAAGTTGTTCATATTGACATGGATCAAGTTCTGGCCAAGAGCTTAAGCCTAAAAGTTCAGCGGCCGTTAGGCATTCCTTTTTACGATCGGCATAGGCGGAACTGGCCAAAGAGTGCCGGACCATACTGTTGGTGATCAGGAGGGCTAAACCGTCAGGTGAAAAGGGAAGGTGCGAGACGCTCTCGTCTCGACAGTCTAGTTTCAGGACATGGCCCGGTCGACAAAGGGTCGTGCTGGCTTGGTCCATGAGTCCACAGGGAACCTGGACCGATAGATTCTCGGCACGTTGGCATAGCCGAGCTTTATCCATGGGTAGCAAGCGGTGATTCGTTATTTGTTCGACCAAGGTGGCCAGGGCGACTTCGAGTGCCGCGCTACTAGAGAGGCCTGCCCCGATTGGAAGATTTGAAACAATCGAGCATTGGAAGGGGGGGATCTCGACACCCCTTTGCCGGAATTGCAACAATACCCCCGATAAATATTTCGTCCACTCTGGGTTGTTGACTTTGATATCTAGTTTCGGCGTTGAAAAAATTTCGTCCCGTTCGGGCAAGTGGAATTGATAGAGTGAATTGGTTTGTGTTTTAGAGCCGACGATGACCGTATGACGATCGATTGCCAACGGTAACACAATCCCGTCGTTGTAATCGATGTGGTCACCGATCAAGTTCACGCGACCCGGAGCTTGAGCGGCCCAATCGGGGCGCCGGCCGAATCGCGATTGGAATGCTTTACTTGCTTGATCAACCAACGTCATGTTTCGGTACCCATGAGGGCGCAAAAAAACCGGTCAGAATGACCGGTTGTAATGCATTGACGCGGGTTTGACAACGAAGCTTGCGGTGAGATCAATCGACCTTAAACAGCAAATGGATTCATCTCGCTAGATTCGTCATCCATCGAGGTGAAGGAGTCAAATTCCAAGTCGGTGCTAAAAAATGTTGATGTGGTGGGCTCTGTCAAATCTACCGCTCCGGCCAGATTTCCAATCGCTTGGGATGTATCAAGGTTTGATTCAAAGACCGGATCGGATTCGTCAAGGTTCTCCGACTGGGCGATGAATTTTTCCAGTTCCAATTCGGATAAGATGGAATTCATTAAGTCGCCATCGGTGCAACAAGGATCGTCATTGCTCTCTAAATGTGAGAGATCGAGTTGGGAAGCGGTGGCACAGTCACCCACAATCTCATCACCGCGAGACTTCATTTCGGCCAATGCAGCCCATAACTCCGGAGTGTCGGTTGAGTAGTATCCAGGTAGCCCGGCGCGGCCTGGATTGTATCCAGGACCATAAATAAATTCAGGTGGCTCGTTCCCGTCTTGGTCATCTCCGAGGATCGAACCAATGGACATCGCCAGATACCCAACGTCCTCAGGGTTGTGACGCATTTCGTTATCTTTAGAACGTTCTTCCTCGATAAAGATCGTTGCCTGATCCACTTGGCAGTCCGGGCGTAAACGAACGGTGGCTGGGTCACCACCGGTGTGGGACTGCATGGCTGCGAAAAACACGGGGACATCACTGAAAGTTTGTGTGAAATCGATCGTGTAGGCCCTGTTCGTCACTTCTAAACCGGTGCTGCTGGCTTCATAGATAAAATTCCCACCAACTCCAGAACCGGGGGTGATTGCTACGTACCCAACCGTTTCGTTCGCGTGACGCTGTGGACTGTTAGCCTGTTGTTCTTGGACCCGAAGTTGGAAACTATTTTCGGTTGCGTTGCGGATTCGAGTTGTGACCGCTTCTTCACCATTGGTGGTCATGACCTGTGAGAAAACGAGTGGGGTCGAATCGAATATCGATTCGCTGAGATCGTACGTTTTCCAACGGCCACCACTAAAGCCCGTTCCGGCTCGTACTTTAGAGCCGTCTACAAGGGTGTATTCACCTGCTTCGAAAACCATGTAGCTAACGGTCTCATCGATGTGGCGACCATCTCTGTAATCCCACTCATCAAGTTGAACGTCAAAACTGTTGGACGTCACGTTGTCGACCCGTACGGTCAAAACGTCACCTCCGTTACGAGAGGCCGGACCCATTACAACCACGGGATTCTCGTAGGTGCCTTCGAGCGTGATGGTGCTCCAGTCTGAATTGATCGTGACATTTCCAGCCTCGCCAATGCCGACACCACCTACAGAGATCACAGTTCCCTCGATCGAGTAGAATCCAATGCTTCCGTACTCAGAATACTGTCCGGGCAGGCCCACACCATCAATGGCAAGGTAATAGGTTCCACCATCCAGATTGAGGTTGAATGACGCGTTTAGTTGATCGGCGGGATTGCTTGTGGCCACCTCAGTACCGGTAGAATCATAGAGGGTCGCCTGAATGTCGAGATTGGGGTTCTCTTGAAATGGATTGATTTCAAAAGTGACCATACCGCTGCTTGTGTTGAACTCGAAAACGTCGACGTCGTTTTGAGTCTCTATGTTACCCCACTGAAAGACTTGGTCGCCGTCCACTGCCAGCGGGCTGGCGTCTGCGACGGTACTGCCATAATCATCAGATCGGAAACCGAAGCCATTAGCATTCTTCGTGATGACGGCATAGTCGTTTTCGGTGTTGGTCGATCCATCGTAATCTCCAGGAGACCATTGTGTGACATTTGCACTGAACGGCGCTCCCATGATGGGACCCCAGCTGGTTTCACCGGAGCCACCACCGGGGTGGTAGCCACTACCATTAAGGCCGTCATGACTTAGACCAAGAGTGTGTCCCACCTCGTGAGATTGTGTCATGGCCCCCACATTGACCCCTTTGTTAAGCGAAAAGCAGGGATTGTCAATGCTGTCATCGAAACTGTTCAGGAAAGCGATCCCTCCGAAGCCACCAAATCCGTCGGTCGCTTGCGTGCAGACATTTCTGATGCCATAAGTGGTGTCCGAGTTATTTGTCTTGGTCAGGTAATCTAAGCCGGGGTCTTTAGTCGTGACGTTCACGTTGAAAGCGAAGAAGTCCTCTGAAACGTTCTGGAAATTCTTTTGAATTTCGATCAGCTCTGAATCACTGAAGCTCGAGGAATCCCCATCGCGGTCAAAAGCCGGGAAAACGATGTCGTGGTTCCAAGCATTGTTGATCGAGTGGTGGCCGTCAAAGTCAAGATAAATGACTTTGTCGGCGCCGGGGAGACTTTCCAATTGGAAGGTGTCTGCCAGCGGGTAAGGGCTTGCTCCTGCGGGATCCCCTAGGGTGAAGGTCCCGTCGATGTAAGCTGGGAAAATCGCGGCAAGGACGCGGCGAGGTTCCATTAGTTCATAACTTTGGCCTGTTCCGGACCTCTGACGGCGACGCTTATTTTTATTTGACTTCAAAGCGTTCTTCTTGCGATGCTTCTTCACGATGTAATCCTAGCTCTGACAAAAACCGAATGGTGGGGGCAACATAAGACTTAGACTTGCATGGAAAGCTCGAAACCTTTCTCCCACATTCTTATTGTAAATACGGCTGACTTGGTATCAACTAACGAAATTGAAGTTATATCTTGGTTTTTAACGGGATTATCGTGTTTTATCTCAAACGGGTGTCGAAATGTACATGAACGGGACGGATCGCAAATCAACCATCAGTTTGGGAGGTGAAGACTTGGGTTGGGGTACATTTGGTAGGTGGCCGATTTCATGTCTCGTCATGCTGACCTCCTTCGGAGGTTCGTTTTTACACTCGCTATCGGCGGTCCACGGTGGACCGGTTGCGAACGACCGCGATCGCCCTAATGTGGTCATGTTTTTCATTGACGATCTGGGTAGCCGCGATGTGGGCTGTTATGGCTCTGATTTTTATGAAACTCCTCACATCGATCGCTTAGCTCAATCGGGCGCTCTGTTCAGGCAGTTTTACTCGGCTCACCCCGTCTGTTCCCCGACGCGCGCGGCGTTGATGACCGGCAAGGTCCCTCAGCGAATGGGGATCACGCAATGGATACCCCAGCCCAGCGATATTCATTTGCCATTGGGAGAAACGACGATTGCTGAGGCCTTTCAATCGGCTGGGTACCGAACCGGCTATATCGGTAAGTGGCACTTGGGCGAAGGCGATGATCAACAACCATCGGCACATGGCTTTGATTGGCAGAAAGGGGTGAACCGTGCCGGTCAGCCGGGCTCCTACTTTTATCCTTACCGTCGTAAAGCTCGGTCACAAAAAAAGAACTATTGGAATGTGCCCGATTTTGAAGGGGGCCAGCCAGGAGATTACCTTACCGACCAATTGACCGACGCGGCTTTGGAGTTCATTGATTCAGCCGGTGACCATCCTTTTTTTTTATGTCTCGCCCATTACGCTGTCCACACCCCGATTCAGTCTCCCAAGCCGCTCGTGGAACGATATCAGCAGAAAAAAGAAGAGAGGTATGGCCAACAGGTGATGGAGGCGTTGCCTGAAAAAAATGGATCTGCCTCGAGGCCTCGCCAAGACAATCCAGCCTATGCAGCAATGATTTCGAATCTGGACGACAATGTGGGCCGTGTTTTGAATCACCTGAAACAGCGTGGTTTATCTGATGAGACGATTGTCGTTTTTACGTCCGACAATGGAGGGCTCAGTACGCTGAGAAACGGACGTGTTGGCCCCACGTCTTGTCGGCCGATGCGGGCTGGCAAAGGGTGGAATTATGAAGGCGGTATCAGAATACCAACCCTCATCAGTTGGCCCGGTCGCGTACCGGCGGGTCTTCAGGTTGAAGAGCCCGGAATCACCATGGATCTCTACCCCACGCTGTTGGATTTGGCCGGACTCAGTCTAAAACCCGAGCAGCATCAAGATGGTCTTTCCTTGAAGGAAAGAATAACGGGTTCGGCCGATGGGGTGATGCCAGAGCGGTTCCTCGCATGGCATTACCCTCATGATCATGGTTCGGGCCACACGCCTTCGAGCGCGCTGAGACTCGGGGGTTATAAATTATTGTTTCGCCCAGAGGGTCCGTCCTACGAACTTTATCATTTGATTCAGGATCCGGAAGAGGCCATCGATTTAAGCCAAAGCGAACCCAAGCGGGTTGCCGAAATGGCTCGACTTCTAGACGCTTGGCTAAAAGAAACCTCTCGAAAGTCGGAGGTGGAATGACGTTGCATGAATGAGTTTTCACCGTCCGATCGTGTGACGGTCCGGTATGGATTGCCGCGTTGCTCGTGGTATGGATTGACATGATTTGAATCAGTGAATAAACAAGCGATGCGTTGAGCTACAAGAAAAGAAAGCGAGCAAGGCGACGTCTCCCGGGAAAGCATCACAGGAAGACGCAATCGCGCCAGCTCTGGATTGCAAAATCACTCAGGGATCCACACAATCAAAGCTGTTCCACAGTGTTGACATCAACCAGTGAAGTTGTACGAGGAGTTTCCCTGTGCCTGATTACTCTGAATTCCATACTCAGATCACGGATCTGTTTGATTGGCCGGATACAGATGAGCAGTGGCGGGCGCTGGAATTGTCACGTGACCAAGTGGATTTCTTTCACGAAAATGGTTACTTAGCGGGCGTGCGATTGTTGTCTGATCAGCAGATAGATTTTTTGAAAAACGAGCTGAATGACTTTTTCGAAGACGACCACGAGGGCCAAGAGCTTTGGCACGAGTACCATCGGAATGAGGCAACCGATCCCGGGCAAGTGCTGTTTCACGCGTTGGGAGCCTGGCGACTGCGGCCCGGGTTTCATGATGTCCTTTGGAATGCACCCTTTGTGGTTGCTGCCAGTCAGTTGTTGGGCGGGGCCGTCCGTTTCTGGCATGACCAATTGTTTTGTAAGCCACCGCGTCATGGTGGGGTGGTTGCGTGGCATCAGGATTATTCCTATTGGACTCGAACAACGCCCATGCAGCATCTGACATGTTGGATCGGGCTGGATGATAGTCATGTCGACAATGGTTGTTTGAATTATGTTCCCGGTAGTCATCGTTGGCAGCTGTTGCCAACCACCGATCTGGCTGGCGAGATGAACGGGCTGGAGCATGTTTTGACAGAGGAACAGCTGGCCCAATTTTCAGCCCCGGTGGCGATTGAGCTGGCGGCTGGAGAGTGTGCTTTCCATCATCCCCTGATGGTTCATGGTTCCTTTGCCAATACAACGCCTGACCCGCGACGGGCTTTGGTGTTGAATGTATGCCGGGATGGTGTCTTATCGGCAACGAATAAAGAGCTACTGGCGGGTATTCCAACGGTTCCTAAGGGTGAGAAACTCGACGGCCAGTTCTTCCCGTTACTCTTTCAGCCGAAAGCCAAGATTCGGTAAGATTCCGTGAGATCCGATAATCGGACGGTTATCACTCTGTCCAAACCTAAAAAAGTTTATCAAGCCGCGCCAGTTTTTGGTTTAGCATTTTATGGGTTGCTATTTTGTGATCGATTGATAGGTTCGAGTTGAGAATCTGGGCTATAATCAAGCTTCCCTCCCACCCCGAAAGCTTCCATGCCGCAAGAGTTCATCAAGCTACCTTGTCCTGAGTGCGGCAAACGCCTCAAGCTCGTCGCGCAGACGAAACGTAAAAAGATCGTTTGCCCCTCGTGCGGACACGTTTTTCGAATGCAACCCAATGGTGATTCAGTTATTGCCGGACAATTATCGGGGAAGTCGTTTGAGGAATTAAGTCCCGCTGAAGTGGAAGCGATGCGGTTAGGACAAAATGGATCGAGTAAGAGCGACGTCTCACGGCCCCACTCACCCGACTCCTCCCATACAAGTTCCTCTTATGTGAGGCAGGAAAAGGCCGTTCAGTGGGTGGCTCAACGAGAGCAGGCGCATGCGGTGATGCTGCGGCGGCACCGGCGGGTTGGAGTGGTTCTTGTTGGTGTGGCGATCACGGCAATCACCGCTCATTTTTTCGGATACCGGTTTCAATTTCTAGATGGTCTCGCTTTAGGACTAACTGGTGGCGGAGGTGTATTTTACTTTGTCATCTTAGGTATGCTCGGAGCCATGCTGGTGGGTCATGCAGTCCGTCGATCAATTCCTAGATCAATGACCTTTGCTTCGGCTGCTGCGATCCTTTTAGTCCTCGGTGGGGTGGCTAGTTTCGTATCAGCTCGATGGGTCGATGCCAAACGGTCTGATCGGATGTTGGCAGGCATCGCTTCTGATTCTCAGCAGTCCGTCGGTAAACACGATTCGGATCTTCACCTTAAAGCTCGGCTCAGAAGAGCCGAGCCTAGAAGGGTGACGCCCCCCGATGGAAGTCGGCTTCGACGTGGGCAAACGACGAAAGCGGGAAATGGTTTTATCGAGTATCCAACCATTTCGTCCGGAGGTTCAAGTTTAGAATTGAGTCCAATCGCGGGCACCACGAAGACGTCCGCAGAGATGTTTCGGCCGGCGGATCAGGCGGCAGACATATCCGTATCCAAAATTGATGAAGAGCGGAAACAAAACCCTTTTAAGGCGATGAATTCGGCTGTCTTCGGTGCGACGGATACGGGGTCAGCAGAGGGTGAAGATTTCGATTTGCCAGAACCGGAATTGGTTCGAGATCTATTGAACCATCCGGTAAAACGGGCGGCCATGCGAGACCGAGAAAGTGGGTTGCGACCGATCCGCCGCATTGGAGGCGACATCACAGAGAGGGCGCGATTGGGACAATACACATTGACCTCGACAGCCGGTCGTGAAACGAAGTTAGGGATGATCTATTTTCGGGATCAACCCTGTATCGGTTTGGACGCGTTAAAATCGACCCCGCCTGATCAGGCTGCCTTTGAGTTGATCTTGCCAATCCATGGGCTACCTGAGTTTCCCAATTCGTTGCGTCACAAAAAAGGTTACTTTCTGGTCGGAATCAAAGTGAATGTTCAGCAGGGAGAAGTGGTCGGGGTTCAAGCTCTCTTAGCGCCGGTCAAGGGCTCCCGTTTGAATGTGGACCGGTCGGTAGCCAGCAAGTGGGCCGGGCAGGAGACCGCGCCGGAGCAATTCCAAGTGGTGGCTGAAACAGGTCAAGCTGTTTGTGGGATTGTGGTTTACGAGGAAAAGCTAAAGATCACCGGAATCGGTTTGGTGGTTAAGAAATAGAACGTCACAACCTCATTTTTAGACATCTCGGAAATTTGCTGGGCTGATGGCACGCTTGTTTATTTTTATTTGCTGGCGACAATGAGGTTGCTGGCATTATAAGATACCCGCCTATGGCATTTGGAATTCGCGATGTAGCGATTCACTTGTTCCTAAACGACTTCAAGCGATGTTCTAAAATTGCACACTCTGGTTCCCGTCGACTTGCAAACTGAACCTTACACGATCCGTATTGAAGCGGGCGTGCTAAGTGAGCTGTCTCGTTGTCTCCCCTCGGCAGCGCAGGCCGTTGTGATCTCGGATACACAAGTCGCTGACCACTATCTTGCTCTCGTTTGTGAGTGTTTGCAGGAGAATTTTGAGCGAATCGACACGATCACGGTTCCTGTCGGTGAGTCCTCAAAATCAGTCGAGCAGGCCGAATCAGTATGGAATCAATTGGCGGAACTGGGTACCGACCGGGCTTCGGTGATCATTGCTTTGGGGGGGGGAGTGGTCGGGGACCTTGCCGGGTTTGCTGCGGCTACCTTTGCAAGGGGAATTCAGTTGATACAGATTCCCACCAGCCTGCTGGCTCAGGTTGATAGTAGCGTGGGAGGGAAGGTTGGAATCAATCTTCCTTCCGCCAAAAATATGGTCGGCGCGTTCTGGCAGCCGAGTCACGTGGTGATTGACCCCTCAGTCCTGAACACTTTGGATGAGCGGAATTACGTCGCGGGTTTGGCTGAAGTTGCCAAATACGGCGTGATTATGGACGCAGCGTTTCTCGAGATGTTGGAGAACCGTGTCGCTCGAATCCACTCGCGAGACCCGGAATTTTTAAGCGAAATGATCGCTCGCTGTTGCCAATTAAAGGCTCAGGTTGTCGTGGAAGATGAGCGAGAAACCACGGGGCGGCGGGCTATATTGAATTATGGTCACACGTTCGGTCATGCCATTGAGGCTGTCTATGGTTATGGAGAGTATTTGCACGGCGAGGCGATCAGTATCGGAATGCAGATGGCGGCTGAGTTGTCGGCAGAGATCGGGATGCTAAAAGATGATTTATCCTTGAGACAATCGCAGTTGTTGCAGGATTTACATTTGCCTGTAAGGTTGCCGGATGACCGCCGTCTGGAGTTATTAGAAGCGATGAAGAAAGATAAAAAAGTCAATGCAGGGCAGTTGCGATTAATCTTGCCAGAACAGGCGGGCTTTGTGAAACAGGTGATCGCGCCAAGTGAGCAAACCCTACTGTCTTGCATGGAGGCGTTCGTGAATACGGACTAACTATCTTGGCGGGGAATGCTTTTGGAATCATTTGGTTCGAGGCGATAATGAGAAAGCTGAGGTTTTTTTGAACCAGGAAATTCCCAATTCGAAATCCATGGCCGAGCGTGATGCCGTCATGCGTTTGAGTTTAGTGAGTGGAGTCGGCCCACGCATTTTTGATGATTTATTACAATGTTTCGGTTCTGCCGAAGGGGTCTTAAACGCTTCTTCGGATCAGCTAAAGTCGATTTCTGGTGTGGGTTTTAAGTTGGCTGCCGCGATTCGTTCCGCGGGCCAGATCGATATTAAATCGGTTCAAGAATTGTGTCAAAAGCACTCCATAAAAATATTGGATCGTGGCTCGGTCCAGTATCCTAAACTATTATCCCAAATACATGATCCTCCCAATATTCTGTATCAACAGGGCGCCTTACTAGCCCAGGATGAGATCGCGATTGCGGTTGTGGGAAGCCGGCATGCGACGAATTATGGTAAATCAACCGCTGAAAGGCTTTCTCGGGAATTGGCGATGTCCGGGCTTACGGTTGTTTCGGGATTAGCACGCGGTGTTGATGCGATTGCCCACCGGTCGGCCCTCGAAGCCGGCGGAAGAACAATTGCTGTGCTGGGTAGCGGGTTGCTCAATATTTATCCCCAAGAGCACATCGAGTTGGCCTTTGATATCCGCAAGCGTGGGGCTGTCCTTTCTGAACTCGCGCCGCGAAATGCACCTCATAGTGGCGCCTTTCCTCAACGCAACCGTATCGTCACTGGGATTTCATTGGGCGTGGTCGTGGTTGAGGCGGCTGAGCGAAGTGGTGCTTTGATTTCTGCACGGCTGGCCATGGAGCAAGGCCGAGAGGTATTCGCAGTGCCGGGGCGAATTGATAGTCGGATGTCGCGAGGCTGTCATGAGCTCTTAAGGGACGGTGCGAAGTTGGTTGAAACGGTTGACGATATTCTGGAAGAGTTGGGTCCGTTGGCCGTGCCGACGACAAACTCCAAAGGCATGGAGTTACGACATCCGGCGGAATTGAAATTGACCGATCAAGAGCAAATGATTCTGCGGTCTATCGGTGCCGAAGTGACGCAGCTCGAATCAGTCTTGGAGCAAACAGGATTGCCGGCATCTCGTGTTTTGTCCACCATCAGTGTTTTGGAGATTCGTCGTCTGGTCCGGCGAGTCAGCGGAACCGCATTTGTTCGGGTCTGATTTCGTTTTCTTTTAGGATGCGTTTCGAATCGGTCTTGTTGCATCCTCCCAGATGTGATGGCCGATCGTCGGCAGCGATAAGCGAATCGCCTTAATCCGCCGGTTTTGTTTTGCGGCGAGCCATTAGTGTCACAGAGTTCCCGGTTGGGTTGTAGATTGCCTGATCGACGAAATTTTTGATCATTGCAACGCCACGTCCGCTCGGGAGTTCAAGATTCACGTCCTCGGTTGGATCAGGAACGTCCTCGAGACAAAATCCCTCCCCTTCATCCGTGATTTTGGCTTGGAACTGCTCTTTGGTTAATTCGATTTCTACGCAGACCGTTTTGGATTCATCATTTAGATTACCGTGTTTGATTGCGTTCATCAGAGCCTCTTCCATCGCCAGGTGAATCCCAAAGATTTGCCGGTTGGTCCATTGGGACAGCTCTAATTGGTCGAGCAATTCACGAATCAAATCGACGGCATGTCGCGACGAACTTGGGATCGATTTCTGTTTTCGCCAAGCGGGTTCCAAAGGATTCATGGTTCAATCGAGATTTGTTGAAATGGTTTCAATCAATCACTGGTCGATTTAACGAACGAACGAATGGCATCGGATTGCTGTTCTCGGATATCGAACAATCCGTCTAAATTGGTAAAACTGAAAAGATCGCGGACTTCGGGGCGAAGATTACTGAGTTTTATTTCCCCTCCACCGGCCCGCATTCTTTTTTCTAAAACAATTAACTTATTGATGGCGGCACTTGAAAAGAAACGAACATCTTCAAAATTGATTAATAGATTTCGTTGATCATCGTCTCCCGCAAGCGACATGAGCTCTTGCCCCATTTTTTCGATCCGGCTGGGATCCATTACTTTTTCGTCTTTGAACCGAACGACAGAAATTTCATCGACATCTTCAAGCTTAATACAATCAAACGGCATTTCGATGGCCAACAATTTAAGGTAAGTGAATCGGGTAACAGGGAAAGCGAGTCGGACTAGCTAGTGATCCGACCTCAGCCGAAGCAAATCCGATAGTGTCCCAACCCCTTTATGATAAACCGAAGGGGTGCGAATTCAAAACGGGTCATTGAGAACCGATCGTGGTTGACCCGAATGTGAGTTTGGGTGGTTTGACGGAAGGTTCCCCGGGTTTGGCTAAACAGCTTCATTTGAAGTGTTTCGAGGAAATCTGAACCGTTTGCCTGCAGAGTGGGCAGCTCGGGAGTTTACAGTTTGAGAAACCGACGAGGTGGTCTCGGAACGATTCGTCCAGACGGTGTGAGACCGCTTACGCTCTCTTAGAAGACCAAGGAGGTTCTTGTCATGAGCTAGATTTGGCTTCGGTTGGGCGGGCGCTTTCTTTAATACAGAGTGAGGTGGTCCATATCGAGAGTGGAGCCATTTTGTCGATCCTCAGCAAAAAACCGACCAGCTGTCGTTCCCGCGCGCCTCGAACCAATGTTCTTTGGATCCATGGGGTAAAGAAGAGTGATCAATCTTCAGCGGCAGGCAGCAAGCGTTGTCTGCAGATCAGGTGGGACGTCCCAATGCAGCACCGTGAAGGAACAGAACCGCACCCAGAAAAATCAATGGCCAGCACGTCCAAGAAGGTGGTGTGATTTGTTTCAGTTCCACGGATGCGGTTGCGGCGTCGGCGTCTTGGTCATGAGTTCCCTTTGAAAAAGATGCTTGTGATGTAGGGGTTTGTTTAGATAGGTTTTGGTTATTGTTTCCAAAGCCAAATCCGGAGCCGAAATCTGAGGTTTCTTCTTCAACGCTAGGTACCTCTTCCAAGAAAAGAGGAACGCTGAAACGCTCGTTGTAAAAGTCTGTGAATTGAGATTTCATCACATAGGTATCAACATAATTCAGTTGAATGCCAAGCAGTACCAGTAATGCACCGGTGGTCATAATTGAAGAACGACTCATCAGATCGCCTGTTTCGATTAAAGTCAAATGTAGGGACTTCGCAGGGCGTTTGTGAGGCAAGAACTCCTTTTCTCGTGACACATGCTCTACCACTCTTACCTCTTTTATCGTGCGCCAAAGATGCCCGGCTTAAGCTGGCATCACCGGCCGCTCATTATGTCGGGTCGTCTGTATCCGATGGTATTGACGTGTTTATCGATCACAACGAATAGTTGCATGCGGGGCGGGACATGGTCGGGTAAAAGCGGGTCTCTCAAACCGCTGCCAGCGCTAGGTTCGCCATGGGTTCATTTATCAGTATGTCCGTTTCGTTTCTGAACGGTTTTCCCGTTGATGTAAATCGCGAAAGATCGTGTTGACCAAGGGAACTCTTTTCGGATCGAGACACGACGGTGTTTTTAACTTCAAGAAAACCGAAAGGATTACGTACTACTTAATTGGAATCGCAATGTTCGACCGTTTAGGCTATTTTAAATGCGGCAGGAGCTTCGCCGATGGAAGGCCTGCATCTATGAAGGTGGCAATGGGATGTATGTTGTTAGGAGGACTTGGCATTATCACTGGTCTACTTACCCTACCTTTTAATACAAAGAGACGGTCACCGCGACCACTTTCTGTCCGAAGATTTATCCAGGCGGTCTTCATTCGTCGAGTTTCAGGGTGCGTTCTTTGTCTTTTTGTTTTTTTAACCGTACCCAGCCTCGAGGCCGATGACGGCGCGATCGGAGAGACCGTTTCGCCCCGTTTATCGAATGAGTGGCCGTGCCACTCGAAGCCGTGGATGGCTCGCTTGACTCGGCCTAGCCGCGTCGCTGCGGGAGTTCGCGCTTCTCAAACGTCTGGTCTATTCGACGTGGACCTTGAGATGAAACCGGTCGCTTTGACACCAGCTCGTCGCCCCGTTTTCAGATTCCTTTCGTTTCTCCCGTTGTTTTGTTTGCTGTCGTTGCCCTGCGCGATGGCCTATACGAAATGGAATTTAATTCAAAAAATTACGCGATTCGGTTTTTGGTTGGTTTTTAAGACGCTCTACCGAGTTCGAATTCGGGGCTTGGAAAACATCCCCACCGAGGGCGGCGTGGTACTTGTCTTCAATCATTCCTGTTGGTTGGACGGTGCAATTATTTTGACTCTGATTCCCCGTCGATTGCGTCCCGTCGCATGGGGAGGTAATTTTAAAAATTGGGCGTTACATTGGTGGGCAAAATTCTGTGGTGTCATCTTGATGATGTCGGGTCCCAAATCCATTCGGGCCGGACTCAAGGAAGCAAGTGAGACATTGCGTCAGGGAGGGATGATTGGAATTTTTCCAGAGGGCGGCATTAGTCGTTCGGGACAGATTCGTACGTTTCGACCGGGTGTTATGAAAATAATGGAAGGTATCGATGTGCCGGTTTTGCCTTGCTACATTGATGAAGTTTGGGGCAGTATATTTAGCTACTCTGGCGGCAAAGCGTTTTTCAAATGGCCTAACTCGTTTCGAAGGCCTTTAACCCTAAATATAGGTAAACCGATGCGAAATCCCGAAACCGTTTTTGAGATTCAGCAGGCAGAACAAGTGTTGAGTGCCGATTCGGTTGAATACCGAATCGGCCGGTTCAAATCACCGGCTGAGCGTCTGATCAAGCAATGTAAGAAACGGCTGTTCAAAGAGAAAATCGCGGACTCAACGGGACAGTCGGTGACGGGTGGCGCGCTGCTGATGAGATTGCTGATCGTCCGGCGTTTGCTCCGGAAATTTGTTTTGTCCGCAGATGAATCGACGGTAGGTGTTTTGCTACCTCCATCTAACGGCGGTGTGATCGTGAACGCTGCGTTATCCGTTGATCGAAGGACCGTGGTCAATTTGAATTATTCCTTGTCTGCCGACTTAATTAATTTTTGCATCAAAGAGGCCGGGATCACTCACGTCTTGACCACTCAAAAAGTGCTTGACAAGTTTGGGTTTGAGTTGGATTGCGAAGTCATTCTGCTCGAAGGATTGCGAGATAAGGTCAGCCTTGTGGATAAAATGGTGGCGGTCTTTCAATCGTATATCTTGCCCATATCTATTCTGAAAAGAGCTTTGGGTTTGAGTCGGATTTCACCCGATGACCTGATGACGATTGTCTTTACATCGGGGTCCACGGGAACTCCCAAAGGAGTCATGCTGACGCAGGAGAATATTGGCACCAACATGGACGGTATCGAGCGATGTGCTTCGTTTAAGTCCACTGATGCAATGATCGGGATTTTGCCATTTTTTCATTCGTTTGGTTACACGGCAACTCTTTGGGCGGCAGTCGGTTGCAACCTACGGGGAATCTATCATTTTAGTCCGCTTGATGCTCGTCAGGTCGGCAAGCTTGTGGCACGCTTTAAGGGGACGATTCTTGTTGCGACGCCGACCTTTTTAAGATCTTATTTGCGGCGATGCTCGCAAGAGGAATTTGCATCATTGGATGTTGTGGTTGCTGGCGCAGAACGGTTGCCTCCGGAACTCACGGAACAGTTTGATGAGAAGTTTGGTGTTCGACCGGTAGAGGGTTATGGCGCGACTGAGTTGTCTCCGATTGTTGCCGTTAATATACCGGGTTCTCGAACCACTGATAAGTTTCAGATCGATCAGAAGGAGGGAACCGTCGGCCGCCCCATTCCGAACTGTACAGCCAAAGTTCTCGATTTAGATACGGGTGAGCAACTGGGGCCGGATCAATCTGGAATGTTGTGGATAACGGGTCCCAATGTGATGAAAGGGTATTTAAATCGGAAAGATTTGACGGATGAGGTCATTGTGAATGGCTGGTATAAAACGGGTGATGTAGCGTTGGTTGATAGTGACGGATTTATCAAGATCACAGGCCGCATCAGTCGGTTCTCTAAAATTGGAGGTGAGATGGTGCCTCACCTGAAGGTCGAAGAGATTTTAACCAAGCATAGCGATCCCACACCTGACGATGCATCAGACAATGATGAGCCTAACATTGCGGTCACTTCGATTGCGGATCCCAAAAAAGGTGAGCGGCTAATTGTGTTGCATACGCGGATCCCGAAAACTCCCGAAGAGCTGCGGACTATATTGAGCGAGGAAGGCTTACCTAATATTTTCATTCCATCCAAAGACAGTTTTCGCGAAGTCGACACTCTGCCGATGTTGGGTAGTGGGAAACTGGATTTGAAACAGTTGAAATTGATGGCGGAATCGCTCTACTCTGGTGAATCTCTATGAGATGAAATGGTATCGATCGGCAGCATAGGCTGTTTCGTAGACTCTTTCGGTTAATGGATATTCGCTGGCGCGGTCTACGATTAAGGCATTGCAAGGTCTAGCATTGCTTGCGCAAGATTCTCTGATGTGATCGTTCTGAGTAATGGGTAGGATGCTGTCATGCGAGGGTTGATTTCTATTACTAGGTCATCTGCCTCCTTCGCACCCAAGATAAGATCGATACCAAAGTACCCACGCGCTTGATTCAGAGCGGCGGCGACTCGTTTGCCGATTTGGTTAGCACGAAAACGTAATTCAGGAGACAGGTTGTCGACATTTTCGTGATAGGCTCCCAGAGGTTCGTCAGCCAACACTTGCCGGGTCGCCGGCAAGAGTCGTGAGCCACGGGGACCGGAGATCACGCTGATGCTGGCAGGGATGCCCGGGGCCCAACGCTCGAATCTTATCGGTTTCGGGGTCCCGTTAGTCCAAACACGATTTAAATTTTTTACTAGAGATTGCTGGTCGGGGATCCAAGTTATCCCCTCACCACCCACCCCATCATTTGGTTTTAGCACTCCGGGTAAATTTGCAATGATATCGGATGTCATGATGGGAACTGACGCCGTTTCCGGTTGGAGCAACTTACCGTCAACGGTTGGAATCCCATTTTGAGTCAGGAACTGGCAGGTCGCTGACTTGTCAGTGAACAAACGTACTAAGCGTTCATTGGGCGAGAGGAATTTTTGGTGTGACTCTCTCAGCCATTCACAGCAACGTGCTAGGCGGCCTTCGGTCTCCGGTGCGATAAGGATAATCCAGTCAGCGGTCTGGGCCAGCTGAACAAGTTGTTGAGTCAACGCTTGAGCACTGTCAACCAGCGCGACCTGAGTTTCCGATTTGGCGGCGTACAGACCTCGTGAATCGAGGGGAAGGATGGGTGTTATACCCAGGGAAGAAAAATCTTCTTCCAATGCCTTGAGCATCTGCTCCCCTTGTATTCGCAGCTCTTGATGAAGGCTGGGCGGGGACTCGTCGATCCATTGGCCACCACCAGACAGCCATTCAAAAAGGAGTATCTTCATGAAGCTAGAGCACAAACGATGGAATGTTGGACGTGCCTGTCAAAACAAAAAGTTAGTCCTGATTGAGGCTTCATTCGGCTGTCCAAACAGTTCGAGCGTTCAGAAGTAGTCTCGGAATTCAGGAGTCCCGGTTGGGCGACGTAGGGTGTGACCGAGCGTCGTTTGCTTTACAAATGACCATGCTCGTCTACAATTTGCCGAGGGTCAATTATAGTGACCTCTCCTTTGGCAGTCTCCGTCGCTATCTCTTAATACAAAGGGTTTTTTTCGTGGCTACTTTGCTTACCCGAACGCAAGAAGGTGTTTTGATCGCCTATTTTCAAGATGTACGGATCATTGACGAAACTCGCATCCAAAAGCTTGGAGAAGAGCTGACAGAGTTGGTGACCAATGGGCGTTCGGAAAAGATCATTTTGAATTTTCAAAATGTCAGCTTCATGTCGTCCGCTATGATCGGCAAGCTTATTTTATTCGGCAAAAAGTGTAAAACTTCAGATGTGAAACTTAGATTTTGCAACATCAATCGGAATGTTGAAGAAGTGTTTGAGTTGATGAATTTGGATAAAGTTTTTGAGATTTGTAAAGACGAGGAAAAAGCGATTGCCGCTATAGAGAAGGGTGGTTAGTTTAAGCGATTGTCGGTTTTTAGTCCGTTGTTGCTGGGGAGTTGGCTCCGCCAATTTTGGCGACGCCCAGTGTGATTGCCAAGCCTAACGCAATCCAACCCAGAGACCAGCCCAATTGCTCTAGACTCGGCGCAAAGTACTGGACAGGCCAATCTTCCTGTGGCAGCGTTTGAGGGCTGGTTATGAGTTCAGTTAAGTCTTCTTGAGTCACCGGTTGCCCGTTGATGATAGCCCCAACTTGGATTTCCTCAGGCTGGGTCCCGGTTTGAAACGGATAAAGTCCAGCGGTCGAACCGATCAGCAACCCTAACAGGAGTCCCAGTGTTGGCTTTTGGTAATGCTTAAGTAGCCATTGCAAGAGATTACCAATCAAAACGACGCCGGCGATTACACCCATTCCGACGGGTAGCAAAATGGACAGCAGCGGGTCGATTGCGCTCGATATGTCTTTGGCTTTCAAAGCATCTTTGAATTGATCAATTCCGGAAAGGATTGGAACGTACTGACCTAAGAGGAGCAGGATGTAACCTCCGGAAAGCCCGGGCAGAATCATGGCACAAGCCCCTGCCAGACCCGCAACGAAAAGGGTTAGTGCATTGGTGTGACTCGAACCGACGACATCGTTCGCCTGTAAGATGGCTAATGCCACCATTGCCAATAATGACAAGATTGCTGTGATGACCAAGCTGGGAGACACTGGTTTTGCCATTTTCCAAACAACTGGTATTCCTCCCCAGGTTAGTCCGATGAAAAGGCTGTACATGATCCAACGATGGGACAGGACCAGATCTTTTAAGAAACCGGCGCAGAGTAGAATACTAAGAGCTGCTGCACCACTGACACAAAACAGTATCAAGAGAGAGGGGAATCGAAAACGAAAACGTGTTACGTCTGCGATGGCTCCGATAAACCTTGGATAAATGCCGGCAGCCAAGAGCATTGTCCCGCCACTTATCCCCGGGACAAGATTCGCCAAGCCCATTAAGACGCCACCAAACAAAGATCTTCCGGCCACACTTCCTGGCAATGAACGGGCAGGTTCTCGGTCCACTGGTTTGTTGGTTTTGAGATTCGAGGGTGAAGAGGTCGGTTGGGTGTTCATACCGTGTTTTCAGTTTGGAAGGGGCAGCAAACAGTCAGTCGCTATCATGGGTTGTATTACCGTTTCGGTGTTTGGGTTTGTTCGGATTCTGAATCCTGCGTCCAACGGGTCTCGCCGCAAGCACTGGGATGGCAGCCTTTCAGCCTTATAAAATAGTATCCCCCAATGCTGGAAAATAAGTGATGATCATCGTCGGAGGTTCCTCAGAATCGCATAATTGATCAAAAATGAAAGGTTGCAGGGGGGAATAGGTCTCCTTCAATGGCGTGTCACTATGCCGTGATTAGATTCCTGTTAAATTGAAATCGCTAAAAACCAAGCCAATCTCGGGCCAATGCATCATGCCAGTGAATGAAAAACGACTTACTTTTTCCGCTCCAGCAAAAATCAACCTCTTTTTTGAGTTGTTGGGAAAACGGGACGATGGCTTTCATGAAATCGAAACGGTTATGTCCGCCGTTTCGATTTACGATCATTTGGAGTTTCAGATCACCTCATCCCCCGAGATTTGTTTGGAAATGGTCGAGGAAGTAACGGGTATTCCGACCGATGAACGGAATCTGATTGTGAAGGCAATCCATCGGGTGCGACAAGTGGCCGTTGAGGAAGGGAGTGGTTCGTTACCCGGTATTCGAGTTCGGCTTGTCAAGCAAATCCCGGCTGCGGCGGGGATGGGAGGGGCCTCTAGTGATGCCGCTTCGGCGATCATGGCGGCGAATGAGTTGTGGGGATTGAAATGGTCCTTAAGAAAACAGAGTGAACTTGCCTCCACAATCGGTAGCGATGTCCCTTTTTTCCTCTGTAGCCACTTAGCTATTTGCACGGGCCGCGGCGAAAAAATAGAGCCGATCGCAGCTGATTTTCGATTGCCCGTTGTCATTGCAAGACCTCCGGTAGGACTTTCGACTGCTGATGTCTACGCGAAGTGTGTGGTCCCAGATTCCCCGCGATCAAGTGGTGAACTGGTGAAAGCATTTAGTCTTGGTCGAATTGATAAAATAGGGGGTTTGATTTTTAACCGTTTAGAGACATTTGCTGGCGAGCTAAGTGAGTGGACGGAACGTTTGCGATATGAATTTGACCGTACAAATTGCACGGGACATCAGTTGACCGGATCTGGATCTTGTTATTTTGGAATTTATCCAAATCGAAAAGTCGCAATTAATGCTTCAAGATGCTTGTCAAACCGCTTGCCAGACGTAACCATTCTTAGTGGTGAAACACTCAATTGTGGGGGGGATCAGTTTTCTGATCGCAATTGAGCTGATCGCAATTGAGCTAAAGGAGTGAGCCGTGCGAATCACAGAGGTCCGTATTAAGTTGACGGAGAATTCTGAAGATCGACTGCGAGGTTTTTGCAGTATTACTTTCGACGACTGCTTTGTCGTTCGAGATCTGAAGATCATTGAAGGAAACAATGGCCCTTTTGTTGCGATGCCAAGTCGCAAGTTATCCACGCATTGTTTCAAATGTGGAACAAAGAATCACTTGCGAGCGAAGTTTTGTAATCAATGTGGTGTTCGCCTTAAAAATGAGAGTATCCCACACGATAGTACTGGGCGGGCTCGATTGTATGCGGACATTGCGCATCCGGTTAACGCTGGATGCCGCGAGATGATTCAAAATCGCGTCATTGATGATTTTAAGAACGAGTTAGAGCTTTCCAGACAGCCCGGCTATATCTCTCGATATGACGAGGACTATGCGTCTGACTGGGGTCCAGAAGACGTGGAAACGGTCAGCCGATCCCAAGACGGAGCAGCTCAACGCTCTGATGCCCCTCATGTTGGTGGTCCGTCAGCGGGGCCCCACAAAGTCTCTGAAAACCGGTCTGGGCCTGTAAAAAATGACGGATCCGAGGGATTTGGCAATGGAATCCTGTAAATGTGCCGGGCTGAAAGAGGGGTTTTTGGGGTCAGCATTGGCCCTGAATATCCGAACTTGATCGGAAAAACCGGTAGAACTTGGAAATTCTGTTGGATTCGGGTCCCTTGATTCGACAATGAACCAAGGCGGTCGGTAAATATTGACCCTTTTTATCAGGCCCAAGTATACTTAACTGTTCGAAATTTGCCGGAATTATCAAGGCAAATCGACCATTCCGGTGACTGGGCAGCGCAAGCGGCTCAAGCCGATTGAATTTATCCTGATGGTGCTCCGATATGCAACGTTTTTTGCCTGTCTTTATTTTACTGATCGCTTCCACTCTGTGTTGCTCTCCTGTTTCTGCGCAACAACTGGGTCCTGGAGTTTTAAATGTCATTCCACCGGTTCTGGAGATACGAGATAGTTACTCGATTCCTCTTGCCGTGCCCGGAGTTGACGCCGAAGCGTTTGACGGGAACTACGTCCCCAATAAAAAGACGTTGTTTGGACAAACCGAATCGGTCGTCTTCTACCGAGACATTTGGCAATACGAGTTTGCCTTTCTCGGTTTACGACAACTTCGGTTGAATGTGGTTCAGCCTGATGGAGTCGAGCGCCCGCAGAATTTTTGGTACATGGTTTATCGCATCCGAAATTCCGGTAAAAATATTTCGTTCGATAAGGTAAAAGAAGATCCACAATTCGAACACATGAAGAATGAATTGAAACAAGATCAAGGTGACTTCGTCGCAAGTGAAAAATTCGTTCCCCGGTTTTTTCTCGAGGGTTGGGTAAAAGAGCCAGGCAAAGGTTACGTTCGTAAGGTTTATCGTGATCAGATTCGCCCCGAGATACTCAAGAAGATTCAATTCATCGAAGATCCTGACGTTCCTCTTCTTGACACGGTCCAGATGATGAATGCTGATCTGCCTGTCATCAAAAGCCCAAGCGATCCCGGAGTGTGGGGCGTTGCCATTTGGGGGGATGTCGATCCCAACATTGATTACCTTTCAGTTTACGTGAGTGGCCTTACCAACGCATTTCGGATTGATCGCAATGCGGAGGGGGAAATTTCTTTCCGTCGAAAAACACTGCAGTTGAACTTTTGGCGTCCCGGTGACGCAATTGTGCAAGAGCGGGATCGCGTTGATTATGGAATTCCACTGGTGGATAAAGCCGCAGAGCAGATTGAAATCTGCAAGCGTTACGAATTACCGGGGCCTCTTCTGAAAGCTTATCTTGACAGCTCTCAAGCGGATCAGCAGGTGTTGGTCGCTGAGATTGACGGAGAAGTCAATCTGAAAGATTTTCAGTCAGCACTGACACCCGATCTGGATGCGGGGAAATTGCCTGGGAAGTTAATCACTGCATTTGCCGATATGGGTGTTCAAGTACCAGCGGAGACGGCGGTGACGACTGAGATTCAGGGTAAAAAATGGGCATTCTCACTAAAGGATGGTGAGCAAACCGAGAACTTTACCATCGCCTTGGAGCCTCAATACTGGGAACGGGATTTTGAGGGAATTCGGTTCATCAAAAGCCTTGATTACTTGTGGATCTATCGCTAAAATTCGACTTCCAATTTTTTAAAGAAACATTTCTGGATAGCAGTAGCAATGGCACATAAGAAGGGACAAGGTTCCAGTCGAAACGGTCGCGACTCGAATGCTCAACGACGCGGTGTGAAAAAGTTTGGCGGGGAAAGCGTTCGGGCTGGGAATATTCTCATCCGACAGGTTGGAAACAAGTGGCGTGCCGGTAAAGGCGTTGGCCAAGGTAAAGACTACACTCTGTTTGCTCTTGTCGACGGCCATGTTGCGTTTGATCAAGAAGGTCGTCGAATCAACATTGTAGCCGAAGCCAACTGATTGAACGGCGTTAGGCAATCAAGTTGCTTGATTGGCTGTTGCGGATCATTAAAAAAATATTGGGATGCCATGAGGCATCCTTTTTTTGTGCCTCATTGGTATAGGTCTCATGTTTGTCGACCGCGTTGAAGTAGAGATTTTTGCCGGTAAAGGTGGCGATGGATGCGTCAGCTTCCGCCGGGAGCGATACGTTGCAAAAGGGGGACCGGATGGTGGTGACGGTGGCGATGGTGGCAATATTTTAATAGTGGCCAAAGAGGGTGTGAATTCACTGGTTGCCATCGCCCATCGTAAACAATGGAAGGCGACCAAAGGGGTATCAGGAATGGGCTCCAAGCGACATGGCAAAGCGGGCCAAGACCTGGTACTTGAGGTGCCTCCAGGAACGGTGGTTGTTGACGCTCAAAATCAGTTTGTCATCAAGGATTTGACCGGTTCTGGAGATTCTGTGATTGCGGCCAAAGGGGGGAAAGGTGGAAAAGGGAATACTCGCTTTAAATCCGCCACGAACCAAGCTCCCAGGCAATGGACGCCCGGCGTAGAGGGAGAGTCACGCCGAGTGATCCTTGAATTAAAAGTCATTGCAGATGTGGGCTTGGTAGGCAAGCCGAACGCTGGAAAGAGCACGTTGCTCAGTCGACTGACGAGTGCTAAGCCGGAAATTGCCAATTATCCATTTACGACTAAATTTCCCAATTTGGGAATCGTTCGAGCAGGCTGGGATAATTCGTTCGTGATTGCAGACATTCCGGGGCTGATTGAAGGTGCGCATCAAGGCGTGGGCCTCGGGCACGACTTCCTCAAACATATCGAACGCGCTGGAATCATGGTCCATTTGGTTGAGCCATTGCCGATGGATCAAACGGATCCGGTTGATAATTATATTGCGATTCGCGATGAAGTTGTTCGGTACAATGAGCAATTAGCTAAGCGTCCGGAGATCATTGTCGTGACCAAATCAGAACTACCGATCGCCGAGGAAGTCCAAAAAGAATTAGCTAAAAAGACCGGTCAAACAGTATTGTTGATTTCAGCAGTGACGGGGGCTGGTTTGCCGAAGCTGGTTAATAAGATTTCTCAAGCCCTTCAAGAATATCGGGTATGCAATTAATTGCGGTAGATATCGGGAACAGCGCCATTAAAGTTGTGGTGCAATCGGAGGCGTCTGATGGCCGCTGGTGTGACCAGTACGTTTATCGGAAGTCAGATCCTATTCAATTAGAATTGCGGCCAACATCGGCGTTATGGACCATTTGCAGCGTTAACCAAGCCGGGCTTGAGACCCTCAAACGCTGGATACAAGAACACCGAGTGAACGATCAGGTGCACGTGATTTCAGAATCCGATATCACAATCCGATCCAACGTCGAATCTCGGAGTCGTGTGGGATGCGATCGTTTGATTAGCGCTTGGATGGCATTGAAACTTTGCGATGATCAAGGCCCAGTCGTGATCGTGGATGCGGGCACCGCCGTCACAATTGACCGCGTTAATGAAATGGGTATTTTCGAGGGCGGTTTGATATTCCCGGGAGCTACGGCAAGTTTGAGGCAGATGTCGATGGCAGCGGAGGCGCTGCCGGATCTTTCATCGTCCAAAAGCCGTGCGAGAATAGGGAACCTAGAGCGAAAGTCAGTTGGTCCAGATACTGAGTCAGCGATTTTGTTGGGAGTTTATAAGAGCCAGTTAGCAAGTATGTTATCATTGGTCGAAGAAGTGTCCAAATCGTTTAAACGGGAGTGTCAGGTTTATGCAACCGGCGGTGGGATCTTGGCATTAGAGAAATACTTGCCACGCAGTTGGAAAGTGGTTCCCGACCTGGTACTAAAAGGAGTTCGTGAGGTTGGTTCCGATTTGCTGGGTAAAGATTTAACCTGACATCAATCATTCCAGGTGACCGATCGAATGGACAATGTTTTTTCACAAATCACTCCCCCAGGACGAGGCGCGGTTGCCACTGTCGGCTGTTATGGGCCGGATGTCTTGGCCATTGTTGATCGTTGCCTTAGAACGGCTGGTCGAGTTGCCTTGCGGGATCGTCGCGCCGCTTCGCTGGCATATGGACGATGGAGAGTGGATGGTGGCTTGGGTGAAGATTTGATTGTTGTCCCGCAGGCTGCCGATCGACTTGAAATTCACTGTCATGGCGGTACGGCGACGGTCGAGGTAATTTCCGAAGTCTTGATTAATCAGGGGATGCGTCAGGTTCCTTTATTGGATTTGGAATTAGCGAGGGGCGCGGGTCGGTGGGACGCGGAGCTAACCGTTTGTCTCGGCCACGCACCGACCCAACGAACAGCTAAGTTCATCTTGAGACAGCAGGGCTTATTGAGTCGGTGGTTGAATGAGCTTCAGTCCTTGATTACGAACCACGATTGGAATCTCGCGATCGAAAACATTGACGAAGTTCTGCGCTGGGAAGCGTTCGGCCAACATCTGATCAAGCCTTGGTCAGTCGCATTGTGCGGACGGCCCAATGTTGGTAAAAGCAGTCTCATCAATCGAATTGCTGGTTTTGAACGCGCCATCGTAGATCAGACCCCCGGAACAACTCGAGATGTGGTGACTCAGCTGACGGCTGTTGACGGCTGGCCCATTCGGTTACTTGATACGGCTGGGCTCAGATCGGAAACGATAGATAAGGTTGAATTAGCGGGTATCTCACGAAGTCGTGAGATGATTGATCAAGCGGATGGCGTAATAGGTGTTTTTGATGCGTCGCAGCCTTGGGATGCAAACGATCAAGAACTGGCGGATGATCCAGCCGTTGATATCATCGTGTTGAACAAACTCGATATCGAAATTCCCGAGGAGCGTCCGGAGTGTATTCGAGTGTCGGCTATCTCGGGGGATGGGCTCCCGAATTTGCTGAATCATTTGATTCTTAAATTGATTCCGGTCGAACCGGCAGAAGTCCAACCCATCCCCTGTCATGCCAGTCAATGGACGCGTCTGCGTCTTTGTCGAGATGCTCTAGCCGGGAAAGACGCCCGGCAGGCGCTCCACGACTTGCTGGGTCGATGATGAAGAAGGAAGCGCTCAGCGGCTTCGCGAGCGCGTCACTTGAAAGCTATTTTTTTTGGGACCAATCGCGACGTTGACGAGAACTGGGAATGTTCATTTTTTGCCGGTATTTAGTTACGGTCCGTCTGGCGACGTTTAACCCTAATGACTTCAAACGTTTTACAATTTCATCGTCGCTATAAGGTTTCGATTTATTCTCTTCATCAATAAGTTTTTGCAATGCGAGCCTGATTTTATCCCAGGCGATATCTTCGCCAGCGTCATTGGTTGTACCACCAACAAAAAATCGTTTTAAGGCTAGGATCCCGCGCGGCGTCTCAATCCATTTGTCATCGACGGCACGACTGACGGTCGTGACATGAACCCCAACTTTGTCTGCAATCTGTTGCATTTTGAGAGGTTCAAGAAATTCAGGTCCGTCGTTGAGGAAACGTGTTTGGTGATCGACAATTGCTTGAGCGACCCTTGTAAGCGTGTTGCGTCGTTGTTCGATGGACTCGATCAGCCACTGGGCCGCCGTGATTTTGCGTTTGATAAATTCTTTTTCTTCTGCCGTTGCCTGGCCGTTGGCCAATCGTTGCCGATAATATTTGCTGATGTACAAACTGCGTGCGGGACCTTCGTCCATTTCGACAATGTAGTTTCCCTGTTCGTCTCTCTTGAGTCGTAAATCGGGTGTGATGGAAGGGACGAATCGGTTCGCGAAGTGATTGGCCGGTTTTGGATCGAGCTTTTTAAGTTCTTCCCAAGCTTCTCGAATTTGTTCGATCGTGTAACCCGTTGCTTTTTGGATTTGTGGGAGTCGGTTATGCTGCAAGTCATCCAGGTGATTTGAAATCAGTGTTCGGACTCGCTTCAGGTGTTTGATGTTTGGGTTGAGTTGCAGCAATAGACACTCGGATAAATCTCTGGCCGCAACACCGACTGGGTCGAGCGATTGAATGATTGCTAAGGCTTCTTCTGCAATTTCTAGATCTTCGGGGTTGGAATCAACCGGTAGTAAATCCATTAGACTGGTTCGTAGATAGCCGCCGTCTTCTGCGTTAAGCGAAGAAATAATACGTTGGCACATCCGAAATGTTTTGGCGTCGAACTCATAATCTGCCAATTGCTCAAGCAAATGTTCTTGCAATGTCTCACCACGGTCCACCACATTGGCCATCATGTCGTGTTGACGGTCACCGATTTCTTGAATGCGGTTGGATGAGGGGCGTGGCCCGTCAAAATAGTCTGGAACTTCGCGGTCCAAACTCAGTAGTCGTTCGAAATCATCGGCCGTCCCATTTTGCTCATCGATGACCAGCTCTTTTTGGTCGACGTCTACGTCGTCTGATTTCTCTGCTGTTTCGGTCTGGTTTGCGTCAGGCGCATTGACTTCCAAGACGGGGTTTTCGGCAAGCTCCTGATCGATTTTCTCCTCGAGCGCCGCCAAGGGCATTTGCAAAATCTCCATCGACTGGATCATCCGTGGAGCCAGTTTTTGCGTTTGAGATTGTTGGAGGCTTTGGCCGAGAGAGATTTTCATAGGTTATTGGAAAGAGAATTGAATGAGATGGTGGCTGGCAACGTGCCCGCCTCTGCAATTCTAGGACCGTAACCCACGAAAGGGGGAGACGCTCAAGCAAAAATCGGACCGTTTTTTGGTTTTTGTTCGAATTCCCGTGGTTTATGTATATTTAGATCGCCCTAACCCATAAGGTTTACGGCTTTGGAACCGAAACGAAGAAAGGCTTTCCCCTTCTGAGGTACCCTAGGTCCTACGAAAAGATGACCCGAATCAGATGGCGGTGAGGTTTTTCTTGGTCGTTTCAGCGGGCATGCTATCTGCTAAGCCGGGGTTGTAAGATTGTATCCCTTCATGGAAGTCAATTTATGAACCGCAATCATTCAGAAGAACTTTCGGGTTGTGTCATAATCCGTAAGGCGAGGCAACCGTAGTTTTGGGGATTTGAAATGACGGATACAGAAGATTTGATGAACGGGCAGAAATGGTCGTGTGTCACGATGGTATTATTCGGCTGTGTCGTTGTGTTAAGCGGCATATGGCGAATCGTCTCAGCTGACGGTGGCTCTACGGGTTTGTGGTTTGGCTTGATTTTGGGTGGCTTTTCATGGTTCGGTGGTTTGCTGTTTTGGAAAGGCAGAAAGGTGCCAGCGTATACGATCAGTTTTTTCTGCATCGCTTTAGTGGGGGGATGGTTTGGTTATGAGTCCTTTGTCAAGAAAGGGTTTGCAAATTCCGAAGTACGTCAGCTACTCGTGATTTGTTCTAGTTTGGTGACTGCTGTATTACTGGGTTGGTTAGGTTGCCTTTCAAACGCATCATCGGAGGGTAGTGGCGATGCTCGATAAAAGCCTGCTTGGCTATTTGCATTTAAAATTAGTTTTTTTAATCGTTTCGGCTAGCGGTAGCTTGGCTTTTTCACAAGTGCGTGACGTGCCAAAAGATGTTCGAGAGACGCTTGATTTAGACACCTTCTATCAAAAATACGCTGATGTCGGTGGGTTGCCAGTGGTGGGCTCGAGCCAGGTTACGGATGCGGCTCTTATGGAGGCTGTCTGGATCGTCCGCAAGATGATTGGCCAACGCACTGATATTCTCAATGCGATGGCGAATAACAAAACGCGTTTGGCAGTGATGGCTTATAACGAATACACGACAGATATTCCCGAGCATCGCCATCTGACTCCCCGTGTTTACTGGGATCGGCGCGCCCGCGGATTGGGAGCCACCCCGAGGGCGCCGGCCGTTACCTGTGCGGAGGAGAATTTACTGGGTTATTTAGGCGACCCTTATCCAACAGAGAATATTTGCATCCACGAATTCGCTCACGCGATCCATGAAATGGGGATGAAGACGATAGATCCTTCATTTGATGCGCGTTTGAAGGCGGCTTACGATCGGGCCCGGGCGAAGGGGATGTGGAAGGATACCTATGCCCTTTCAAATCATCAGGAATATTGGGCAGAAGCCGTTCAAAGTTGGTTTGATGATAACCGAGAAAATGACGCTTTGCATAATCATGTCAACACTCGTCGAGAACTGATTGAATACGATCCCGATCTTGCCCAATTGTGCAAGGAGGTCTTCGGAAACGGACCATGGAGATACAAGCGGCCTTCCCAGCGTCCTGAGGATGAAAAAAAACATTTAAAAGAGTTAAACGTTTCGGCTCAGCCCCTGTTTCAATGGCGAGAGGAGTCGATTTCGAAAAAACCCAAAGTGTTGTTTCAAACTTCGTTAGGCGATTTTGAATTGGAGCTGGAGTTAGAGAAATCGCCGGAACGGATAAAGGTGCTTCTGACTTATGTACACCGAGGTTTTTTTTCCAATGGGGAAATTAGGTTGACCCCAAGTCTAGAGAAAAAACTTGCTGGCTCTGGCGGGCTGAGAATGGTTCGGATCTCCGTGAATTCTCGAGAAAAGAATGAGTGGTTCCGATCCGTTCCGCGGTCGTCGCGGCCAACCGCGAAAGGTTTGGCCTTGGATGGTATCGTGGCGGTAGCCCCCGGTTGGGGAGCCGCAGGTCGTGATGAATTGGTGGTCTGCTGGGAGGAGTCTTCGGAAACGCGGGCCGCCGGTGGGCTTCCATCGGACTGGGTCGTGCTGGGAAGCATTCGCAACGGGAAAACGGCTCTCAAGCAAATGAGAAAATGGTTGACTCGCCAAGAATTGACCGATGGGCGCATCGAGATTCAGCGGGCAATTCGCTTGAATTAAATTAAACGAGGCCCTTAAAACTGGCTTTATTTTGGTACAGAGGATTTCCGTTTCGCAATGGCACGGTCCAATTGATTAGCAAAGGCTTGCACATCCTTCTTGTTGATCGGTTTGGGACCAGTGGTTTCCATGCCGCTTGCGCGAAGGTGATCCATAAGATTGCGTGAAGCTAGCTTGGCTTGAACGTTGTTGTGATCAAACAACTCACCCCGTGGCCCAATGGCGGTGCCCAGATTTGCAACGACCTGCGCAGCGAGCGGGATATCGGCTGTGATCACGAGGTCTCCTGAACTCATTGAGTCGGCGATTTTCTGATCGGCTACATCGAGTCCATGTCGCACCAGCGCCATCTGAATGTAGGGTGAGCTAGGTATCCTTAACGACTGATTGGCGACCAGTATGGTCTCAATTCGGCAGCGGTCCGCTGTACGAAACAGAATCGTTTTAATATCAGCGGGGCAAGCGTCTGCGTCGACCCAAATGCGGAATGTTGATTGCGTTGGAGGCGTCAAGGTTCGTTCAATCTAGATTAAGGGACGCGGATGCGAGCGTTGATTTATCTTGGCGGATCGCTGTGCCCGTGGCAACCACCGCGTGGATTCGGAAATTGGGATTGGGGGTAAGCTACCGGTTTTGCGAATCAACAAATTGGTAAAGCCTCGTCACCGTAGGAAGATTTAAAAAGTCATGTTTTCCGGATGAGGACAACATCTTCACCATGAAAGTCTAAACAGGCCGACCATTTGTTAGCCAGCCACTGAAACGAATTTGCTGAGAAAAAACTGATGTGGGTGCGATCGTTTTTATAATGCCACTTCGAAAAGCTTTCTAGGTTTCGGACTCGCTTGGTCATGATTCCCAAAATTCCATTTGGTTTTAATAAAGACCACAATCGCTCTAATTCCATCCCCGGTGCCCGTAAATGTTCGACCACTTCACTGGCCGTAATGAAATCATAGGGTGGTTGATCGGCCGAGTCTTGATGATCTAGAACGCCTTCGAGTTGGTTGTTGTAAAATGGGTCGTAAAGATCCACTTTGTGGCCCGCTTCAGTTAACATGAGGGAGAGTGTTGGGCCTGGACCGCAGCCGAAATCAAGTCCTCGGGTTGGTACTGATAAAACCGCTTCTAATGGCTCGTATAGGCGCCTTAAAAACCGGCGGTAATTAGGATCTTGAGGTGAGTTTTGATGTAGATCGTATTCGGCTTTCTCAAGCTTCAAGCTTAAATGGTATTCTGTGGGCACAAAGACCAGCTGGCAGCAACTACATTGAAGATACGGGCGCCAGCGATCCTCAAAATAAGGCGTTACCTGAGTTGACTTGCAAAGCGGACAGGAGGGTTCTCGCATGCGATTGTAGAGCCGCAGGAGCAGGCGACTTCTCCTGATGAAATATCGAATTATGAAACGCTCGATTGCCTTTCGAATGGTTCAGAGAATCCCACGTTTTAGCGAGTCTTGCAATCCCCCGAGTGGTTTTAGAGGGTCCGACGAGGGCTTAATACTTTTTTGGTTGGGGTGACTTTGGGGAGTTGCTGTCTAATCAGACTCTGGAAGATAGACTATAAAGAGCGTTTGGGTTGGACTTAGCCAGCCAGATAGAATCTCAGGGCTGGAACTCTGCTAAAGTCTTCGCGACAGATTGAATTGCCCATGAATAGTTGTCAGCTAATTAACAAGTATCACCCTATTCTTTCTCCGCTTTTGTTTTTTCTGTTTCTGGGGCTTTCCTGCATTCCCTCACTGTGGGCGGATTGGCCAGAACATCGTGGCAATCTCCAGAGGACGGGGTATCACGAACAAGTCTTGCAGTCAAAATACTGGGCCCCACTTTGGAGACTCGACCGTCTCAGTCCCTCACAGCCAGCGTGGCCGGCGCCTGCAAAAGCAAGCTTGTGGCAGAAACTCGAAAGCATTGATGCCCGCGTTACCGATGATCAGGTGGACGTTCCACTAATTGTCCAAGATTCCAACGGTCGGTCTCACGTGTTGATTGCTTCCTCGGCAAGTGATCGGCTATTTTCGATTGATCCGCAGACGGGTGATCTTCAATGGCAATATGTTGCTCGGGCACCGATCCGATATGCCCCCTCGGTATCCAACGGGATTGCTTACCTAGGGGCCGATGATGGTTTGGTGCGGGCTGTCGATATCTCAAATGGCAAAGAAGTTTGGCGAACGCGTATCGGTCCAGCGATGCCCTGGATCGTTGGCAACGGCCGAATGATCAGCTCGCATCCGATTCGAACCTCGGTCGTTGTTCAGGAGGGACTTGTTTTTGCAACCGCCGGACTGTTCCCAAGTCAGGGTGTCTATTCGGTGGCACTGGCCATCGATTCAGGTGACGTCGTGTGGCGGCGAAAGATCATGCAATCCCCTCAAGGGTACTTGCTAGCCGATCAGGACAAAATCTATCTTCCTACAGGCCGTTCCCAACCTTTTGCTGTCAAAAAAACGGATGGAAGATTTTTGTATGACTTGCCGTCACCCGGTGGCAGTTTTTGCATGCTCACGCCGGAAGCTTTTTTCTCGGGTCCTGGAAATAATTCTACGATTGAGGGTAAGTCCAAGCAGATTGGCGCCAAAATGCTTTCCTTTCAGGGAAAGCAATTTGCTGCAGGCGGCGGCAAAATCTGGACCTCCAATGGCGTGAGACTGGTTGGGCATAGTATGGCTGCCGTATTGCGGGGCGAGCAATCAACGACTTGGTCGATTGATTGCGAACTCGACCAGTCGTTGATTGTTTCGGGAGAGACTGGAGATCAAACTTTGTTTGTGGCTGGCGGTCCGGAGATCCGTTTGTATGACGCCGACACGGGCGAAGCCCGCGGACTCTTATCGGTGGATGATCCGGAAGCTGAAATCAAATCGCTTGCGGTGAGCCGTTTGCGGGGCAGCGAGCAAGAGTTGTTGGTGGCTGCGACCGTATCTGGAAAGGTTTTCGCTTGGCAGGGGGTGAAAGGAATTGAATCAGGCGCTTGGCCCAAATATTCAAGAGGGCGAGGGGAGTTGACCGCGGTTCCGTCAGTTGCCCCCGCGATCGTAGAAGAAGTCCGGCAGACGCTTGTATCTCCTCGGGGCTGGGCTCTGGTGCTTGAAGATGGTAACGGTTCACTAGTGAATGCTCTGCTTGAAAAAACTCATTTGAAGATTGTATCGTTAATTTCTGATCAGGAATCGGTTCTGCGATTGCAGGAAGATTTTCGAAGGAGAGGCCTATATGGTCACCGTGTGACGGTCTGGCAACACGCTGAGACAAATCCTCTACCGTTTTCGAAAGGGGTATTCAATGTTTTGCTGGAAGCCAACTCAACGGCCCACCAAACAGCGGACTTGTTAGATTATGTTGCGCCGGAAACTGGCTGTCTGTGGCGACTTTCACGAAAAGAACGACTTTTAGCACCCCGTCAAAAAGGTGTAGGTGTTTGGCGGCATCAGTATGCAAATCCCGGCAACAGTGCCGCGACACAAGATCAGATGGTAGGAAATGCAGAGTCCTTTCGTTTGCTTTGGTTTGGTGGAGTGGGTCCTAGTCGGATGCCGGATCGCCATTTGAGGGGGCCTGCACCATTGACGGCCGGCGGCGCGGCAGTCATGCAAGGGGACGGGGTCCTGATTGGAATCGATCCGGCGAATGGTACAGAACGCTGGCAACTTGAATTACCGGATTCTGCAATGCGCTACGTCACTCCCTTTGATGCAGGATACGCCTGTTTGACAACAGAAGGGAACGAGCTGATTGTTGCGGCAAACCAAGGCCTATGGCGGGTGGACGCCTATTCTGGCGAGATTCTCAGTTCGATCGAAGTGGGCGAGGAAGACGCTTGTTGGGGATACGTTGCCGAGGTGAATGGCAATGTTTTTGCTTCCGTGATGAAGTCAACGGCTCCTCGAACGGCCATTGATAATAAAACTCGATTCACTTACGTCGATTCCGACTACCGCTCTGAAAGACCTTTGGTAACGAGCCGTCGACTTGACCAATGGAACTTGAGAGGAGCAAGGAATTGGTCGTACGAATCGCAGGGTGTGATCCTGAACGGGACGATAGCGTTGAATGACCAGCAGGTTGTATTTGTGGAGGCGCGGTCCCCGGATTGTGTCCAGCATGAAACGGATCGAATCTCGCTTGCGACCCTGATGGAGACTCCTTATTTGGTGAGCCTCTGCTCGGATTCGGGAGAGATTGCTTGGGAAACTCCGTTGGATTGGAGTGATGCGCGAAATATGCTCTACGCGCAATTAGTGGATAACAAAGTCGTTTTGACAACGTCCAAAAGTCAGGGTGATAAAGCTCACTATATGATTCGTGTTGTGAATGCTGAAGACGGATCGCCGATCTGGACGGCTGAGCACGAGCATGTGAAAAACGGTCTTTTTCATGGAGAGCAGGTCCACCACCCTGTCATTTTAAATCGTCCCGACGGACAGATCGTTTTGGTAGCTGAGCCCTATCTTTACAACCTTGCCACTGGACTAAGGACGGTGCCAGACGGGGCTGCCGAGGATTGGGCCCTGAAGCGTCCGGGGCATAGCTGCGGGACCCTGTCAGGAGCCGGTAACTCTCTTTTTTTCAGAGCGAGTAATCCCACCGTCTTAAATCTGGAAAACTCGACGTTCACGGCCTTGGCCCCGACGCGAGCGGGATGCTGGATTAATATGATTCCTGCAGGTGGACGATTGCTCATTCCCGAGGGGAGTGCCAGTTGCGTTTGTCATTATTCACTGCAGACGTCCATGGCATTCGCTCCGATTGCAGGGAGGGGACCTGACAAGGAGATTCCAACGTTGCCGGATGTTTTGCCTAAACGAGAGGTTGCGGTTGCCAAGCCACTTTACCGGTGGCTGTTTACCTTGGAATCGATTCGTGATCAATCATTCCTGCCCGCGGTTGGCGAGGTCCTGCTAAACGCTTCCGAACCCCCTGTCTTTTTGTCGGACGGTCTTGTTTTAAACGGAACCCAATGGTTGGCAAATCACCTCGATTTCGCCAGGCTACCGCGAATGCCCGAGACGATTACATTGGAAGCATGGGTTCAGATAGACGCGTCTCCGAAATGGTGCGGAATCGTGGGTGCCGTTCAGGACAATGGGAGCTACGAGCGAGGCTGCATGTTGGGCGTTCACGACGGAAGGTTCTTTTTTTCATTGGCGTCGGATCAGCGACAATCGTTGACTTATCTGGAGTCGCCCACTCCCTTGGAAAAAGGAAAGCTGTCCCACATTGTTGGAACCTACGACGGTAGTCTGATGCGACTTTACATCAATGGAGTGGAGGTTGCTCAGAGTGATCAGCAGCAGGGGAGCCTATTGGTCGATGAAAAGAGCTGGTTGGCGGTAGGAGCCTATAAAGACAACGATGAATTTTATCCGCTCAAAGGAGTGGTTCGCTCGGTCACCATTTACGATGGTGTGGTCGATACAGAGACCATTGGTGCGGCGCATTGATTCATTCAGAACCTCCTATTTCGGATCCTGCCAGCGGTTGTGTATCCTGATGGATGCCGAGCCAGTGTCTCGTTTGCGAAGAATCCAGTAGCTCGTTCTCAAGGATTTTTTGTGTCCACGCGTTGCACGAATCGCTGCATGACTCTGAGCGTTTTAGGGCTGACGTGATGTTCAATACCCTCTGAATCGATGGTGGCTGTGGTTTCGTCCACGCCGATGGCGAGTAGAAACTGATGAACGATTTCGTGTCGTAACTTAGACTGTACCGCCAACCGCTTCCCCCGGCTGGTGAGTTGGATAGGCTGATAGGGTGTCGTGTCAACCAAGCCCTCGGCCTGTAGCCTACGAATGATCCGAGACACGGTGACGTGACTAACAGCAAACTTCTTGGCGAGATCTCCTACCCGGCATGAATCCTTTGAGTTGATAATGTCCGCAACCGCTTCCACGTAATCTTCAGCAGTCTCCGTAGCATGATCATTGCGTGTGCGCCGGTGAGGCGTAGATGGACTCTTGGGATCGGCCATGGAGTAATCTTTGTGGAAACAACAGGAAGCGACGATAGTAGACTATAGGGGTTGTCGGCCGCTTAACGCATCGGCCAATATCTCTTTGTTGGTGAATTCTAAAATGCTGCCTTGTGTGATTCCTCGCGCCAGTTTTGTCAATCGAACGTTGTATTCCGATAAGGCGTTGGAAATGTACAATGCCGTTCCGTCCCCTTCGACCGTTGGATTGGTCGCTAGAATAATTTCTTCGAACTGTCCATTGGAAACGCGATCGACCAAAGCTTCCAGTGTTAATTGATCAGGGCCTATGTTTTCTAATGGGGCAATCCTTCCAAGCAGGACGTGATACAATCCACGGTATGTACCCGATTGCTCGAGCGCGATTAAGTCGCGTGGTTGTTCGACAACGCAGAGCACGTTTTGTTCCCGTTTCGGATCTTCACATATGCGACAGATGGGGCCCTCAGCGAGGTTGAAACAGGTTTCACAATAGCGAACGTTCTGACGCACATTTCGAATCGAGTCTGCTAAAGCAATCGCTTCGGATTCGTTCACCCGAAGGATGTGATAGGTCAGACGCTCTGCAGATTTGCGTCCGATACCGGGTAGCTTCGAAAGCTGCTCGATTACCTCCAATACGGACTCAGAAAGTTGTGTCACTTGGAACCACCTGGATTTTCGTTTTCGTGAGGATAATCGATTTCATCTTCCTCCACGGCACCAGTCAATCCAGACATTTGTTTTAGCATGTCATCCATTCCTGCTGGCATCTGCATGCCGCCGGTGAATTCTTGCATCATTTCCACGTGCAGCGTTTTTGCCTTGGCCATGGCGTCGTTGATAGCGGCTGGCAAAAGATCCTGCACCATTTCCATATCTCCCTTTTCGCGGAGTATGTCATCGATTGCAATGGAGTGGACGATGCCAAGGCCATCGGCGATCACCGTGACCATTCCGCCCCCGGCGGTGCCGGTTACTCGCTTAGATTTTAATGCTTCTGTCTTGGCGGGTAGCTCAGTGCCCATGGACTGCGCCTGTTTGATCAGGGAGGCAATATTGCCAAGTCCTTTAAACATAATCTTTCTCCGTCAAAGCAGTTAAAGGTCAGTCATTTCGACCTAATGGCTACTTAGTCTTTTCGTTTAGGTTTGTGGAAATCAACGATTTCTGCATCGAACAATTCGATGGCACTTTGGATCAGTGGGTTTTCTTCGAGCTGCCGTATCTGTTGAACTCGAGTTAATCTGGGTTTCTGTTTGGTGTGATTGGTTTCGATGTTTGCAGTGAAGTCAATCCGGATGTTTTGTCCCGTCGTTTGCTGTAAAGCAGACTCGAGCTTTTGCTTTCGCTCCGGTCGGCTGCACATATCGCTCGTGTATTTGTCGCTAAGGGTGACGACTAGTTTGTCGGGCTGTGCCAACTCAAGTTTACGATATTGTGACGCCATGTCGGAAGTCATGTCGCCGCAGGATTCGATGGTCATCCGCCAGACTTGTTCTACATTACCCCGATGGATGGGAGTGGTTTGAGGATTGACGCTTTGATGCTCAGCGTGTGGTTTTTCTGTTTCGAGCATTGCGACCGTTGATTCTACCCTTTTAGATGGCGGTGGGCTGGGAATCGATGTCGGCTCGGGCCGAATCGCCGGAGAAGCAGGCGAAGTCGGACTAGGTGAAGTCGAACTAGGTGAAGTCGAACTAGGTGAAGTCGAACTAGGTGAAGTCGAACTAGGTGAAGTCGAACTAGGTGAAGTCGAACTAGGTGAAGTCGGACGATGAGGTTTAAGTTCAGTTATTTCGTTTTTTTTTATAGTTGGTGCTCGGCTTGCGGGGCTCGTTTTGGATTGTCCTAGTTGGCTGGCCAGATCAGCAAGCAGGTCGAGATTTTCGAGGTTGCATATGCGTACTGCTGCGACTTCTAGAAGGGTTCGCGTATGTAAGCTGGACTGCATTCGAACGACCGTTTGATCTAAAATTTGGATTATCGAAAGGATGGTTTCCAGTCCCAAGTGTTCGGACTGCTTTTTGAGTTCCGAAACGTCAGAATCGCCACAATTAAGCAGGATGTCGGAGGTCCCTCCCACATGCATAGCCATCATGTCTCTAAAGTAGCCGAGGGTCTGCTCAGTTAATTGTCCCGCGTCGACTCCTGATTCGATGGCGGCGGCAATCTGTGCCAGGCACTCACCGGATTGAGCGGACGTCATCGCCGAAGCGAATTCTGAAATCCGGCCCATGTCGGCCGTTCCCAGCAATTGGTTAACATCTTCTACAGTCAGACGCTGGTCACAAAAAGAAAGGAGTTGCTCCAGCAGCGATTGACTGTCCCGCATGGAACCACCGGCTCGCCTTGCGAGTAGGGCTAATGCAGCTTCGTCCGCCTCGATTTGTTCATTCTCGCAGATTTCCTTCAGGCGTTGAGCAATCTCGTTTGTTTGCACGGGAGAAAAATCAAAACGCTGACATCGTGATAGAACCGTGATCGGGATCTTTTGAGGATCGGTTGTGCAAAAAATAAATTTGACATGTTCGGGAGGCTCTTCGAGCGTTTTGAGCAACGCATTAAAAGCCGGTGATGTCAGCATGTGAACTTCATCGATGATGTAAATTTTGTAACGGGAGCGACTGGGACGGACGTTGGCATTGGAGCGAAGCTGGCGAATTTCATCAATTCCTCGATTGCTTGCTCCATCAATTTCTAAAACATCTACGTCTTCGCCGATCGACACGGTGTGACAGATGTCGCACGCATTGCAGGGCACGACCGTGGGCCCTTGTTTGCAATTCAGGCATTTGGCAAAGATTCTTGCTGAGGACGTTTTTCCTACTCCGCGAGCTCCTGTAAATAGATATGCATGGCCGACCCGATTTTGGCGGATGGCGTTGGAGAGAGCCTGAGAAATATGCCCCTGCCCCACCAGGTCGGCAAACGACTGAGGTCGATAACGGCGTGCAACAACCGTGTATTGCGTTTTTTCAGGGGAAGTCATCGGTAAACAGGCAGCGGACTTAAATAGTGTTAATGGGTATCCGCAATTTTAACCGATCTGCGATTGGAAGGTATAGGCGGAAGAAAAAACGAAGTGATTCAATTCCCACCGTGAAAACGGCCTTGGATCTCGAAAAAGGCTCCTACCGCGTCACCGCAAAGGTTCTGCCGGGGAGAGGGCCCCGCACAAGAGTACCCCGCTTAGGGCTGCTCCATATTTCAGGCCTGACCCGATTCGCGGCTCCCCCTCGCGGGGCCCACTCTCCGACAGATAGGTTCCAAGTTTTAAGCCAGAGAAGACTTTACGTCAAATGGTCATTCCGTTTTAACTCTTTTTCCTAACCGAAAAATAGCCCGAAATTTGATGCGTGGCCGCCATTTATGCTCGATTGGAAAACCGTTCCACCTATTTGCCAAATCCCAGCGTGGCCGTTACTGGGAAGTGGTCCGACGGGTATTGTCCATTTACCTCGAATTTGTCAATTCCTGCTGCCAGTACCTGAAACTGTTTGGAGGCGCCGATCCAATCAATCCGGGCTCCTGTGTCAGTCCCCTTAAATCCATTGAATGTGCCTTGCGGCTTGTCATTGTTTTCGGCGATTTCTCTAAACGTGTCGATGACTCGGGTTCCGGGTTTGTTGCCGGTAAACATGGCCTGATAAGGTTCAGATTCCAGACCCGCATTAAAATCACCGGTGATGATGAAGGCGTGGCCGTCGGCAATGTTGGGTGCTCTTTGGGCTAGCAATCGGGCTGATTGTACTCTCGCTCTCTCGCCTCGATGATCAAAATGCGTGTTGAACCAAACGAACGAATGGCCGGTTCGAAGATCCTTTAATTTTACCCAAGTGACCATCCGAGGCAGTGCGGCATCCCAGCCTTTCGAGCCAGGTTGTTCCGGTTTGGGGCTAAGCCAGAAATGGCCTTCTGCTAATTTTTCGAACCGGCTTGTTTTAAAGAATACCGTACACTGTTCCCCTTTTTCCGGAGCGGTTTCACGCCCTCGTCCAACGTGGGAATAGTCAGGTAGATTTTGTTGCAGGAATTCAGCTTGAAATTCATAGGTCTCCTGAGTCCCCAACAGATCGGGGGAGTAGTTCGTGATGGTCTTGACGACTAGTTGCTGGCGTTTGTCCCAGTGATTTGCTCCATCGCGCGCTTTGCCGTTGCGAATATTAAAGCTCATGACTTTTAGTGCGTCGTCGCCAGATACTGAGGGCGTTGCTTCTTGTCCTGTGGCGGTTAGGGAGGCGAAACTTGCCACCAAAAGCACAATGAACGCGTGCTTACTCATAGGCATCGTCTTTATGTTTCCTTAATTTTAGAGTTCAGCGTGTGTGCGATTTTGCCACGGCTGAATTGCAATTTACTGTTTTAGCTGAAGCGGGTTTGATCGATTGATCCCGTCGACAATTTGCCGCCGTGAACCAACCGTGACATCCAGTTCGCATTCGATACCGTCGCGAAATACTTTCAGTCGAACTTTAGTGTTGGGTGACGTCATGTCCACAAATCGGTATAGATTGCCATGTTCGACAATCGCGGTTCCGTTCCAGGACCGAACGACATCATTTTTTCTCAAACCGGCAATATCCGCCGGGGAATTCAGAATCACGTCTCGGATTAATGCGCCATTGATGTCGGGCAATTTTAAACGAGTCGCGTCGCTTTGGAAAACCGGTTCCGGGTAGGCCCCGAGGATTCCGAAATCGACGAAGCCTTTGACAATCATTTGGTCGAAGACGAACTTGGCTACTTCGCTTGGTACCGCAAAACTGATTCCTTGAAATTGCGCACCGTGAATAGCCGTATTGATACCCACCACACGGCCCTGCGCGTCGACCAGGGGCCCGCCACTGTTTCCGGGATTGACGGCGGCGTCGGTTTGTAGCATTTGTTGATGTCCATTGTTACTGCGCATCCGGTTTTTAGCGCTGATGATTCCAGAAGTCACGGTTTGGTCATAGCCAAAGGGACTACCCACGGCCCAAACGATGGAGCCGACGCTCAAATCTTCACTCAATCCCCACTCCGCTGGTATCAGATTATTTCCTTCGATTTTCAAGACTGCTAAATCGTTAAGCACATCCGGTTCGCCAACTTGAGTTGCCGAAAACGTTCTTCTATCGTGGAGGACGACGCGAATCTGTTGGGCGTCTTGTACGACGTGCGCATTAGTAAGGATGTGACCCTCGCTCGTCATAATGACACCGGAACCTTGGCCGGCGAGGTTCCTCATTAATGGCCCAGACGGCACTGCCGTTTGAATGCTGACAACGCTGGGCCGGACCTTTTGAGCGACGAGTTCATAAGCATTGGAGACACTCTCTAGAGGTTTTTTTTCTAGCAGCTGCACTGCATTCTCGTACTCCGCTCGGACGCGGCCTCGGGTTGCCGCATACTGATATTGCTCGATCATTTGTGGAGCCAAGTTCCAAGCAAGCAACGCGATCGCAAACAACGTTAAAAACCAGAGCAATCGAAACATTCCACTCCCATTGGGTTGGGGAATGGTGGACAGCGAATCGGTTGCTGGTGGCGGTAGAGGCCGGTCAGAGTGTTGGCTCGAAATCTCTTTGGCTTCAGAGTCAGAATAGGGGTACATCGTGATTCTGGTTCCGGTTTGAGTTTGTATGATCAGCACTCATTATACAAAGTTGGTTTGGTCAGGGGGCCGTGAATTTTCGGGAATTATTTTGGTGTGCTACTTGGGGTACCTCTTTAGGTTATTCACCTCACCTTTTTATGGACTTTCCTTGTTCATCGACTTTACCGGCTAAATGTAAAAATAAATTCCAAAACACTATGTTTTGGAATGAGACTCGTCGGTGAGATCTGTTTTTTGGAGATCGTCTATTTACCCTCTTGAATGCTATCGAGCGTGGCGGCGTATTTTTGATTCGTCAAAAGATTCTGTTCTTCAAGAATGTCTCGGACCTTATTTTTACCAACGGTGTTCCCCCAGTTTACTAGCCACGCGTTCGTGTCGTTAGGCCGCGCCACTTCGTATCCGGCGGTTCGAGCGAGTTGGATGCTTCGAAGGTTGTTGTAAAGCTGCTGCTTGCTTGCGCTGTCGCCGCGTTCAGTAGACCAGACATACCATCGTATTAATTGTCCAACTAATTGTTGAGCTTCGGTTTTGCCCCATTGAATACCCGGTAGGAACAGTGCACCCCCTTTCCAGGGAACTGCCTGGGCAGCTGGGTTAAATTGGAGTTCACTGATAACCAATTCGGCTACCGCTGAGCTTTGTCCCTGATTTGCGAGTGCCCCGAGGTAACCGGCTGCCATGCGGCGGAGGTTGTTGTCATTTCCGTGGGCCGCGACTTTAGCGATTTCTTCAGGACCAAAAGCCATGATGGCAGGAGCTAAAGCAGCCGATAATTGGGGGACTTTGATCGTAGCGCCGATGATCTTGGAGAGGTCCGCAGGCTTGTCCGTTTCGTTCAATTGCTCAACCAAGCGGAGGCCGATTGGCCGTCCGAGCGCTGGGAACGTTTGGATAAGATTTGCTTTCTCAATCAGACCATTGGTCGATTGCGTCATACTGACACGAGCTGCGGCTGCCCAGGTTCTGACGATTGGCGCATTATCTTGGTTGGCATGTATGTCCAGCAATTTCTCATCAACATCACTGCCACCGATCTCGGCCAGAGCAGCGATGGCCCAGCCTTTTTGCGGGAGTTCACCATCAGCCTCGGTGAGGTTGATGAGCGCGTCAACGACCTGTTTTTTATCGGCTTCACTTTGGCCTGCCAAAGCTGCAAGTTCTTCAATTCCGGCCGCTGAGGTTTTAGAGTTGTTAAGCTTTCCCAGCATTTCGTTCAAATCAAGTATCGCGGGGTTGCTTGAGTGGAGTGTCTTGTTAGGACCGGTTGGATGGGGAGAGGCCGAGAAACCATTGGTTGTAAATAAGGTTGCCAACAACAGTAATGCCAGCGAGGTTTTCGTCTTGCCACTGAAACACCAAGTTAGAACCAAAGCCATCCCGAGACCCATTATCAAAAAGGCGGTGATTCGACTAAGCGTGTGCTCATTCCGAACGCTCTGCTGAACTCCAGGCCAGTCGATCGAGCTGGTTTTCAGCACGCCCTCTTTTTTGCCTCCGGGCGCAAATAGTGTCGCTTGGTATGCCTCCGTATTGTTTTTTGAAACGGGCATCGTGTAAAGCTCAAAGGTAAGGTTGTCCTCGGCGACCACATTCCGAGGAAAATCTCCGTCCACGACGGTCAAGGTCATGTTGTTTAATAGACTAAGACCTCGTTCAACGGTTTTTTTACGGTGGGCCATCAAGGCTTTATTATTTAAGTCATCGATCTCCGTTCCTCGTAATCCAAAAAATTCGCCAACTCGTAACAATTCCTTTTCCATTTCCTCGTGCTGAAGAGACAAATCTCCCGTCGCCACGGCTAGTAGGTCGGAGGCAAACAGTTCTTTGGCCATCGCGTTGTGAGGGTCCGGCTTGCGCTCTTCGTCGAGCGATTTTTGACGGTATTCTGGAATGTCCTTTTCGGTGCCACCAATGATTCTTAATGGAAGTGGTCCCGTTACGTTTTTTATTACCTGCTCGCCTTTCAGTTGGCGGACTACAAACTCTTCGGGAATCGCTTGAATTTTTCTTGGACCATCGGTCAATAAGTAAACAATGTTTCGTAGATCTCCTCCGTTGAAAGCACTCAAACGCATGGGCACAACGAGCTCTTCTGACTCAAATCGAAATCCCATGCCTTGAACGTGTCCATCAAAAACACTGTTAGTTGGCAAGTCTGAGTTGATCTGCCTTTGGCCTGGGGCCGGATGGACTGCCCCTTTATTGCCCACTTTGGTTTTGACTGCGACGAAACACCAGTCCAATTTGACGTAGTCCTCGGTGACCGCGTCCATTCCCTCTGGGTACCGAAATCCGTTTTGATCCATCCATTCCTTAAGTGCTTTAGCGCTGCCCGCTTGTAGGACAGCCACTTCGTACATTCCCACCGCTTCCTGATTCAAAACAACCACGGATTCCTCCATAAAAGACAAACCCGCTGCCGCTCTAGGCATTGCCGAATCCACATCTTCGAGGGTCATGAATACTTCTCTAAGATCCACGACGACTTCGGGAGGATCGATCGCGTTGGCGATTTGCTCAAAAATATTATCAGGTACTTTCCTCAGTGACGGTGGATTGGGGAACGGAATCAGCATCCCAAAATTATCGACATTGCCCTGAAAGCCAGGGCGAATCACAAAAGTTTGAATGCCGTCCTTGTGAAAGACATACGTTTTCTGTAGCCCAATCCTTGTAATCGAACCATTACCCAAGTAGATCGGGGGAACCATCCCGCAGGGATCAGCGGCGGTAGGCGATGCCTGAATGAAAAGGGCCAGCATGAGCGAGGTTAAAAAAGTCTGGATTTTATAGTTGGACATGGATTAATTCCTCGTCTCTGTCACAAGTGTTCATCGGGTCGTCTATATCGTCATTGGCCAATTGTTCGTTCTATCTCATTATGTCGAGACCGCAGCAGGTGTTCGTTTACGTTTTCGATGCCCCAGTGTAGCGATTCCGCTTAAGACAAGTATCAGGGCAAGGGGCAGCGTACTTGCGATACGCTTGGGGAAATGAGTTTCCAAATCACCGCGCATGAATGCTTTGTATTCTTGCTCACTAACGCGTTTGCCCTGACGTTTTGGAGGTGACTTGTTGAGTTTGGCATCGTAGACATCGGCTCGATTTTGCTCAGCAGGCATCTCATAGGTGGCAAACGTCAAGTTCTGGTTGGCTAAAACGTCTCGTGGAAAGTCTCCATCAATCACCGTCAATGTCATCGATTTGAGAGAGTTCAATGACTTTGCGACGATTTTTTCAGAGGCCCGTTTGTTTGCTTTAGCGATATCTTGATCATAACCACCTCCGCGTAGTCCAAAATATTCTCCGATGCGAAGAAGTTGTTTTTCGGATTCTTCATGCTGAAGCGATAACTGTCCAGTCGCTACCGCCAATAAGTCAGACGCAAACAGTTCGGCAGCAATTCCATTTTTAGGTTTTGGAGCCCGAGAGTTTGCAAGATTTTTTCGTTGCCACTCTCCAACATCTTTCATCGTTCCGCCAATAATACGTAGAGGGAGTGGCTGAGTCAGGTTGTCGAATAACTGCTGACCTTTCACCTGGCGAACGACGAATTCTTCGGGAATTGCTCGGATTTTTTTGGGCTGATCGGTTAATACATACACAACATTTCTTAGTTCACCAGAATTAAAGGCACTGAGTCGCATTGGGACAACCAGTTCGTCCGACTTGAATCGAAATCCCATACCCTGAACGTGTCCATCGAAGACACTTCCTTTAGGGAGGACTGGATTGACTTGTCGTTGGCCGGGGGCGGGTTCAACGGATCCTTTGTTCCCAACTTTGGTTTTGACGGCAACAAAACACCATTCTTGCTGAATGTAATCCTCGGCCACCGAATCCATTCCATCGGGGTAAATGAATTTATTCTGATCCATCCATTTTTTAAGTGCTTTGGAACTGCCAGCTTGAAGAACTGCCACCTCATACATACCAACAGCCTCTTTCTTCAGGACTCGGACTTCGGATTCTTGGAGCCCTTTAAATTTTAGCCCGGCTATTGGAGGGCCTGCGTTGCCCGCGTCGAAGGCTCTTGCTCGCCTGCGGATTCGTAAATCAATGACCACCTCGGGGGGGTCGATCGCATTGGCGAGTTGTTGGAAAACATTGTCGGGGACTTTTCGCAGCGCGGGGGGCGTTGGAAATGGGATCAGCATCCCGAAGTTGTCAACCTTCCCCTGAAACCCGGGTCGAATGACGAAGGTTTCAATCCCGTCTTTGTGAAACACGTAGGTTTGTTGCAAACCAATTCTGGTGATCGGCGAGCCGGGGCCGGTATAAATCGGGGGGATCATGCCACAAGGGTCCGCCTGAGTGCTGCCTAAGAACAAGCCCGACAGGAAAAGCGTAAGAGTTCCGAAGCACTTATGAAAATATTTTGGGTTAGGAGTCTTCATTTGTTTTCTCCATCTCAATACGAATTTCAATTTGACCTTGGCAATCTTCAACTCCGTTACTGATCCAGACTTGATCTAGCTTTTGCCATTCACTGCCGGATTGGTGAACCGCGAACCACGGTCCTGCGACGAAGTGCACACCCTCTAGTCACAATCGGGCCCAAATGTGATTGAGTCCTACGCGTTTGATGGTCCCGCTGGTAACAAGCGGCTGCAGTGCGTTTGTTTTCATCTCAAAAACATGTCGTCTATCGAAGGGAACTTTCGTGGGGGGAAGCCAAGATCTTCGAGTACCATCCTTTTCGATGACTCGAATCGAAACCGAGGCGTGGGTTCGCGAAAGTTCTCGGCGTAGTAAATTAGCCCGCTGAGAATCCAAGACGTCAGACCCAATTCGGTCGAGATAGGCTAGGCTTTGAGGTCCGTAAAATAGCAGTTCCTCTAGTGCAGGACTGTCATTACTGAGGGGTTGGACTGCATAGTCTAGTAGGAGAGCACGATACCGAAATTCTGACAAATAGCCGGTGGGGTGTCGACTGAGGGCACAGCCCGAAGCACAAACTTTGTCGCCGTGAGGTTGGAAAATGGCGAGCTTCTCGGATTCAGGGGAGTTACTTTCCCATACCAGGGTGTCGGGATTTGGTTTGGTCGGATGCTTTACGTCGAGTGGTGGAATCAAGGTGTTTTCATCTTTGTGCAGCTGACTGAGTGGGAGATCAGGGATTTGGTCCTTGTCAGAGGGTTGGAAATTCGCCGGAACCGGTCGCGGGAACCGCCTTGGGAATTCAGGGCCATCGTCAGGGTCTCCCAGAATCAATCGAGCCAGATTTCCCAGTCCTAATCCGAGAAGAACTAATAAAAGCCCCGATTTTAAGTAGCTGCGTCTCATGGATTATCTTCGGTTAAGTTATAGCTTCGTGGGAACCTGCGTTTGACGGCGAGTGTCTTAGAAGAGTTCCCGATTTGATTTAGTTTTTTAAAAATATGAACAAGATGGGGTTTGCTTAAAAAACAACTCCTGCCGAAATCATCTTGGCGCATTATGATGAGCTTTTCAAGCGATCTAGGCCGGTTTTTGATCCACCGGCAAACCATTCACTGGGGGAACGAGGTAGTCAGCGTGTTGTTGAGATTTCCACAATCTAAAAGAGTCTCTCTCTCGGATTCGTGTGAATTTTGCAGGAAACCGGTTTATGTAACGCTCGCGGTTGTAATCTGTCTTGCGTCATTAAAAAGCGGCTTGCTAATTAATAACGTTGTCGCCCAAGCGTCTGGATTGCCACGAACCAACTCGATTGCCGGGAAGACGAACGTCGAACCAGTGGTGTGGCGATTTGGTAAAACTGGCGCAGATTCTAAATCAAACGGGTTTTACCTTTTACAGTTTTCACCCAACGGTCGCTTTTTGGCAGCTAGAAATCGTGACAACGTCGTTCAGATTCAGGATTTAAATCTTCGCCAGGAACTGTGTCAGATAGATGGCCATGAGTCACGAATTTTAGGTTTAGAATTTTCGCCGGACTCTAAGTTTTTTGTTACTGCTGCTCCCGGGGTCGGCGAAAAAACGAAAGTCTGGGAAACAGAAACGGGCACCCTAGTGTTGACGTTACCGACGGATGCCCGCACCGCTCATTTCAACGACAGCGGTGACGAGTTAGTTTTATTAGGTGATAAGCAGATCAAGTATTTTGAGTGGCCTGGAGGTAAAGAGTTGTCGAGTAAAACTTGGGTCACCGGTTCCGAACAACCGGTGGCGCTATCCCGGGATGGTCAATTGGTTGCGTCGTACCGTTCAATCAATAATAGCCTATACCAATGTCAGCTTACGGATATCAAGACGGGAACCCAGATTCTACTTGATGGCCCTGATGGTCCCGCTTTCTATCCTAAGACCATGCTGATCTCGCCCAATAAACAATTGGTGGCGGCAAATTTTATACGCCAGAATTATGTCGGTTTGTGGGATCTACGCGACCCATCCGAAATGAAATATCAACTAGCAGGCCATGATAAGGATATTCAATCGATCGCTTTTTCCGCCGACCATCGTTTTTTGGTTTCCACAAGCTGGGATAAGACTTCCATCATTTGGGATTTGCTAACACGTGAAGCGATCCACCGTATCGAGGGCCATTCTGAATCGGTCACCGCTGGCGCGTTTTCGCCGGTCGGTCTCAGTCTGGCCACCGGAGCCTCGGGGCGGACGGATAGCTCGGTGATTTTGTGGGACTTATCAAAATTTCTCTTCCCATCGGCCCCAGAGACCGTTACGGCTGAATCATTTGAGGAGAGTTGGCGTCAGTTGGGGAGTGCGCTCGCGGAGCAGGGATTGAATGCCGTCAATGATTTGCGATACTCGTCTGAGGTAATCAAACCACTCTTGAAAGATAGGATCGGTTTACTTGAACACACAGTCAGCCATCAAGTGCTGCAGACGTGGGTCGATGCTTTGGATGACCCGTCTTTTACCGTTAGAGAACAGGCGACGGAAAATTTACTCAGAGCGCGCGGCTTGGCGGATGCGTTACTCCATCAAACACTTCGAGAAACTGATCGTTCCGAGGTGCGTTATCGAATCACGAGGATATTGAAAACGCCGATCACTCGCCCAGAAATCAACTTAGCCGAGCTCAGGCGATTGCACCGAGTGGTTTTTTTGTTGGAGTTGATCAACGATCAAGCAGCTCGGGATTTGTTGCGTTTAATCGCCAGTCAGCATCCACATGTTGATATTTCCCAAGATGCCGCTGCGGCCCTTAATCGCATGGAACGAAACCAATAAGATTTTGGTTTAAGACGTGCGGTTCAGGTCGTTGAGCACCCGTTCCAGCGTCATGACGACGCGGTCGGCATTGGCCAAGTCAAAACTCATGGGTGGTTTGAATTTGATGACATTCTGATGGGGTCCATCGATGCTCAGTAGGATTCGTTGACTCTTCATGTCCTCAACAATTTGTTTTGCTCGGGTGGAGTCGGGTTCGCGGGTGTTGGGGTCTTTGACGATTTCGATTCCAAGAAAAAGTCCTTGGCCCCGGACGTCACCCATGGTGGGATGGGCTGTCTGTAGGTGATGTAACTTTTCCAGCAGGTATTGTCCGATTTGCAACGCATGAGACTGAAGATCTTCCTGTTGGATCACATCCAAAACGGCCATCCCGACTCCACAGGAGACCGGATTCCCGCCAAAGGTATTGAAATATTCCATTCCATTATGGAAGGCTTCGGCAATGGCTGGCGTCGTCACGACAGCGGCCAAAGGATGGCCATTACCAATGGGCTTTCCCATCGTCACAATATCGGGCACGACATGGCTTCGTTCAAAACCCCAAAAATGAGTGCCGATGCGTCCAAACCCTACCTGAACTTCATCGGCAATGCAGACCCCTCCCACCTCGCGGATCGTGTCATAGATACCTTTTAAATAACCATTGGGTAGCGGGATTTGGCCCCCGCAACCGAGCATGGATTCAGCGATGAATCCAGCGATACCGTTCTCTGCGGCTACGGCCTTGATTTGTAAAATAGCATCCTGCGTGTACTCCGTCGCAGCGTCACTTCGGCCCCGGCGGTATCGGCCTCGATAGGTGTCGGGTAAATCCATTACGTGAACGGTTTCGGGTTTCCCTTTTCCACCTGGACCATTGAATTTGTAAGGGCTGATGTCAATCAATGCAGCGGTATGACCGTGGTAGGCATGATCGATGACAAATAGATCTTGTTGCTGGGTGAAATGATGGGCCATTCGTAGAGCGAGGTCGTTGGCTTCGCTACCCGAGTTGACGAAAAAGCAGACGTTAAGTGGCTCGGGTAAAGTCTGGGTCAGCCGTTCGGCGTACCGCACGATATTGGGATGCAGGTACCGGGTATTCGTGTTGAGAACGGCGATTTGTTCTTGCGCCGCCGCCACTACAGTAGGGTGGCAATGCCCCACGTGACAAACGTTGTTCACGCAATCTAAATAGGTCAAATCAGAGTCGTCATAAAGGTACTGACCCTGACCTCGCGTGATTTTAAGTGGTTTATCATAGGAGAGGCTTAACGAGGGAGCCACGAATCGCTTCCGCAACGTTTTGATTTGCTCGGCACTTAGAGAGCTTTTGGAAACATGACTGCCAGTGTGGGTTTGACAAGTGTCCCAAAGTTGTTGACAGACGTCATTCGGTTGGAATACGGTTAAGCATTGCAAGGTCTCCCAGGCGGGTTTTTCAGAAATGGAAAGGTATTCGTTTGTCGGTTCTCGCCGTTGCTGTTCGGCAGAAAGACTGACGCTTTGGGCCAGTCTTAAACAGGCCAGAGGGAAGAGGCTCGACAATTCGGAGTCGTTCAAAGGTCGGCTTTCATGATAGCCCGTTACCACGGCCTCTAGCGCTTGGATCGGCTGAGATTTCCCTAGCATGCAATAGGCCGCGCAGATGGCCAAGTCGTTGATGGTTGTAGAGAAAACCAAGTCTCCAAAATCAATCAGTCCAATCGACGCCATGTCGTTAACCGGGTCAATCGCGATCATAACATTATGATCATTCGCATCATTGTGAATCACGCTTCGGTCAAGACGGTCTATCCGAGGTGCTATCTCTGCATGCATCGCGTAGTAATGCGATAACAAATCGGTTTGCTCTCGGTTCTGATTAGAGCGAAGAGTTCTCTGAATCGCTTGGGGAGCGCGAGCTAAGTCCCACTGAATATCACGTTTTGCGATATGGATTTGATTGAGCGCTTTCAGTTGCTCATCCAAAAGCCCTAGGCAGCGGCCTATTTCAGAAAGTAAATCGGGGGTGTGTTTTGGAAACTTAGCCAACGGTGTCCCTGGCACATAGGTTAAACAGCGGATATGCCAGAGGTTGTGTGCATCTTGAAAGGGCGTGATCCTAAAGTTGTCTACCGATTTTACGATTTGGGGGCTGTCGAAATCGCTTATGCTGTGGGCAATTTGGATGGCTTGATTCTCAAGTTCCAGAACTTCCAAGCGCGAATCCGGGTTGGCGATTTTAAGTACATACTGATCCAACGCGGTTTCGATTTTGAAATTTTGATCTCGTTCCCCGGCCAGCGGGGAGGCAGTGCCAAACAGCCCAAACGTTTGGGCGGCAATCGACTCTGCCTGCTCGGCAGAGAGTTTTGGTTTTCTTTGTACGTCTTCGGACATCCGGCTTTACTTCGAATGAATTCCTTTGGTCGTCTATTGGAATAGGGCATTGGACGATGTAGAGGAGTGATTGGCAAGTCGGTAAATGGCCGGACCGCAGGGTTGGGCCTCGATGCTCGGGTGCGAACTAAGTTGTTGGTAGAGGCGACTTGCTAGAAACTCTTTTATTTGAGGTTTCGATCAATTCAGGCGGCGCGTCTACGATTACATACCTGTCGATAGGTCGCTTCGATTTGTGCAACGAGCGCAGTTGGTGAAAACCGGTTTAAAACATGTTGGCGCCCTGCCTCAGCTAGGCGTTTTCGAAGAGGCTCGTCTTGGAGGCACCTTATGATAGCATCACCGAGCGCGTTAGAATCTTCGGGAGGGAAGAGCAGACCGGTTTCTTCGTGTCGTACAATTTCCGGCAGTCCACCCGTGTTGGCGGCAATCACCGGGGTGCCCGCAGCCAGTGATTCAATGGCAACGAGGCCTAAAGATTCTTGAATTGAAGGGACGACAGTGAGATCAAACAAAGTCATGAAGTCCTCGACGTTATCGCGACGACCCAACCATTCGACTCGATTCTGAAGATTGTGATCGAGGAGCATTTTTCGAAGCTTTAATGTGAAAGGCTTGCGACGCCCATAGCTTCCTAAGACAGCGAGTTTCAAATCCGGCAAATGAGTCATGATTCGGGGCAGTGTTTGAAAGAGGTATTCGTGGCCTTTATTGGAGGTGACCTCTCCAACAATTCCCAAAAGTAAGTGGTCACCACGCATTCCAAGTTCTCGTTTTGCTCTAAGTAGTCGTTGGGGTGTGACTTGCTGAAATCGATCCAATTCCGAGCAACAGTAAATGGTCTTCATTTTGGAAGCGGAGACCCAATTGACTCGGCGTTGGAAGTTTTCGGTGGCCTCTGAATTGGCAATGACAAAATCATTGAAACGCCAATGTAGTTGAAAACTTGTGCAATGGGCTGTGGCGACGACAGGAATACCCGTGAGCATTCTTAAGAGGACGCCAAAGGAATGCCCGCGGGTCATGTGAGTGTGAAATAAGTCCACATTCTGCTCCCTCGCCCATTTGGCAACTTGCCTGAGATCGGTCGTGGGCAATCGCTTCAGGTCCGATTCAAATAGCTCCACGCCTGGCTCAAACGTCTGTGACAAGATCCATGAGTCACGCCGGCAAAGTAGTGAAACCCGATGACCTCGTTTGGCTAATTGATCGGTCAGTAGCTTGCAGTAAATCAGCGCGCCATTGATGTGTTGTCCGGAAACAATCTGAAGAATGTGCAACTCGTTGTTTCTCCTTATCACCGACGCTAGGTCGGGTTCCATCGGTGACTTGTTTGATTGACAAACCTGAGTTCGTTTGTCGGCAATCGCTAGCATCAAGGTTTCGGTCCCCTTCAGATTAACCGCACGACGTTGCTGGGAGCAATATCAACCGGTGTCACATTGGCCTTGAATGGCTGAGTGATGATGACAGCCGGCCAAAACATTGGATGCCAGCATTTGGCGGGCATTCTTGCGTGGGCTGAAATGACATATCAAAAGCGTGGGCTTTTTGCTATCAAACCCAGCATGAAACCAAAAAAAGAGCGGAGTCCATGGATGAGTAACCCGAGCTATTTAGGGTTTGTATTGATTTGTGTAATGGGTTGCACCTCGGAGACCGATGTTTCTATTCGGCCTTCAGGAGAGCCTCCTGTATTGACACGTAATCAACGTGATTCTCCTTCCATCACTACGCCTCAACGAAACACAGGGCCGGTTGGCACGGACTCGTTTACACGAGTGATGGAGGAGCTAACCCAACGCGCTGCTCTCTATGAAGAAGGGTTGGACTTTGAGGCATCTCTGAAGACGTGGGAAGAAATATCTAATGAAGTTGCTGTCCATTTCGCCCCTGATTCGTGGCAGGTTGCCACGGCAGCGGCGGGTAAGGAATTTGCGAAAAAAGCGTGCGGCTTCAATGCAGAGGATTGCGAACTGTATCGCGAGGCTCGACGTCTAAATCAAGAATTGGCCAAGCTGTTAAAGGATCGTGACTACGCATTGGCATTGAGCAATGCCAACAAATCACTCGAGATCCTCAAACAACTGACGGGTGACTATTCGGCAAATGTGGGACGGCAGTTACTGCAAATGGCAATCATCAAAGAGAATTTAGATCTGTTGGAAGAGGCGGCTGGCGATTTTCACCAAGGGATTCAACTACTGAATAATATTGGATTTAAAACCCACCCTGAAATCGAGCTGGCTCACTCTGCATTGGCTGCCATTTACTCGAGAGCTAATCAATTTCCAGCGTCGATTGCAAACCAAAAGCTGGCGACCCTTATGTCCGGAAAGATATGGGGAGAGGATTCGGTAAAATATGCTGGCCAAGCGAATCAGCTTGGATCGATTTATCATCGGTCAGGAGACTATGAGACCGCCTTAAAGATACTACGTGGATCCGTAGCGATTCGACGGGCCAAGCTGGGGGCCGATGCAATCGAGGTTGGCCACAGTCAATTGAACATCGGTACCGTCTTAATGGATATGAAGCGTTTTTCAGAAGCTTTGGAGAGTGTCAAAATCGCAGAGCAGATTTTTCAGCAAACGGTGCCTCGCCGGCATCGAGGGATTGTTTTGTGCCATAACAAATTGGCAACCATCTACATGCTTCAAAAACAGTACGGCTTGGCCGAAGAACAATTGAAATTGGCGGTGAGAGAGTTGCAGCAGGTTGCTCATGTGATGCCGTCTCAAATGTCGCTGACCGAATATCAACTAGCCATCTCCTTAGGCCGTCAGGGTAAGTACTCGCAGGCCCAGCCTTTACTTGAGAAAATTATTAGCACGCAAGAAGTCGAATTAGGACCGTCGCACCCCATGACAGTGCGAAGCCTTAAGGCCTACGCACTTGTCTTGAAACAGACAAAGCAGGAGATTGATGCACAGCGTGTTTATGACCGGATCCAACGGACGGCGGGGCTCGAAAAAGGCGATGAACGAGTCCGTTAAGACCGGTGCCCATTTATTCCTTGGGGATCAAGCGGATACGTATCTTGCACCCAGTCCTATCCCCAATCCAGTCCGATATCAAAGTTGCCAGCAGAATGGGTAAGCCCTCCGACACTAATCCGTTCAACACCGGTTTCTGCGATCGTCTGAACTGTTTTCAGATTGACCCCGCCCGATGCTTCCAAGAGAACGCGGGGATTTAATTGATCGCGAAGCTGAACGGATCGCTCGAGGTCTGCCGGGGACATGTTGTCAAGCAAAATAATGTCGGGACCGCAGGGTAATGCAATTTCAAGTTGCTTCAACGTATCCACTTCAATCTGTAGGATCGTTTGTCGGCCGTGAGGCAGTGAGTCTACGTTTGCATTGATCCAATCACGTGACAGGTTGATCGCTTCTGGAATGGAAAGTTGGTTCTCAGAAACCAGCTTGGCTTGAGCGGCCAAATGATTGTCTTTGATCATCACGGCGTCATGAAGGCCCATGCGATGATTCTTGCCCCCGCCGCATTGAACCGCGTACTTTTCCAACCGCCTCCATCCGGGAGTCGTTTTTCGAGTGTCTAAAATGCATGCGTTCGTTCCTTGTACCCTTGCCACGAACAATTGAGTCAAAGAGCTGATGGCTGACAGACGGCAAAGGAAATTCAGACAGGTCCGCTCCAACATCAATATCTCACGGGCATTTCCCGCGAGCGTGGCAATGGTTTGTCCGGTTTCAATCGGTTTTGAATCACCGACTTCGATTCGTAATTCGAGGTTGTTTGTAAATCGTTCTACGGCGAGTTGGCATACCTGCACTCCGCAGACGATACCTGATTCTCGGGATACCAAGGCGGCGGTTGCGGGAGCCGATTCAGGGAACAGTGAATCCGTGGTGCAGTCAACGGCTCGGGATAAGTCGTGGTTGCCAACATCTTCAGTTAGTCCCCGTTCGATTAAATACATCGCGTCGGAACGGGTTGCTTGATCGAAAGGAATCCTGAATTGGCTGCTCATGATGAACCCTTTGATTGGATCCTAGACATTGCCCGATGCCGGGTTTTCAAGTTGGCTGGCGATATGACTCGTTATCCGCGACTTAATTTCGTCTCGTACACGACGAAAAAACACCATTTTTTCCTCGTCCGTTCCTGTGGCCTCGGCGGGGTCGTCGAATGGCCAGTGCAGCGTGGTTTGGGCGTAGGGCAGTGTGGGACACGACTGTTGGGCATGATCACAAACGGTCACCACCAAATCAATACGTTGATCGAGGAATTGACTCACGGATTTACTTTTCAAACCACTCGTGGGCAGATCAATTTCTTGTAACGCTTGAATGGCTAGAGGGTGTACATAGCCGGCTGGTTCAGATCCTGCAGAGATGACCGTAGCCAAATCACCGACCATATGTTGCCAAATAACCTGAGCCATCTGCGAGCGGCAGGAATTTCCAGTACATAGGATAATGATGTGTTGTGACATGCTAAGGTCGTGGTGAATCGTATGGTGATTCGAATTGGATGAATTCCCATCCTTACATATCTTGGACTGGAATTGTAGGTGGGAGGTCTGGTTGAATGAGCGTTTCTCACGATGGCTTGGAGCGTTAAAAAAAGGGCAGAGATGGCGGGAGCCGTTCTGCCCTTTTGGGTAACCTTGTCAGCGACGGGGTCGCCGTTGGTCAATCTTTCTGCTCGGTCAATTTAGATATCGTAGTACAAGCAAAATTCATAGGGATGAGGTCGCAGACGCATGGCGTCCACCTCGTTTTCCCGTTTGTAATTGATCCAGGTATTGACGACGTCCTGCGTGAAGACGTCACCCCGAAGTAGGAACGCATGATCGGCTTCTAGTGCATCTAACGCCTCAGCCAGCGAGCCAGGAGTTTTTGGCACGTTGCCGGCTTCTTCTGGTGGTAAGTCATAAATATCTTTATCCAGAGGTTCACCGGGATGAATCTTGTTTTCAATCCCGTCCAAAGCAGCCATCATTAGAGCTGAGAATGCAAAGTAAGGGTTGCAGCTTGGATCCGGACAACGGAATTCGATCCGCTTGGCCTTCGGGCTGTTGGAGTACATGGGAATTCGGCAACTAGCGGATCGATTTCGCTGAGAATATGCCAAGTTCACTGGAGCTTCGTAACCAGGTACCAAGCGTTTGTAACTATTGGTGGTTGGGTTAGTGAAAGCAAGTAGTGCAGGTGCGTGCTTTAGAATGCCTCCGATTGCATGCAAAGCCATTTCACTAAGTCCGGCGTATTGATCGCCAGCGAAAAGCGGATTTCCATCTTTCCAAAGTGAAAAGTGAACGTGCATGCCGGACCCGTTATCACTAAAAACCGGTTTTGGCATGAAGGTGGCTGTCTTGTTATGTTTGTACGCAACGTTCTTGATGATGTACTTGTACATCATCAATTCGTCGGCCATTTTAACCATCTCGTTAAACTTTAGATCGATTTCAGATTGACCAGCAGTCCCCACTTCGTGGTGCTGACATTCCACTTCCAATCCACAGTCAATCAGTGTTTGCATCATCTCATTTCGGATGTCCATCAACTGATCCATGGGTGGGCATGGGAAGTAGCCCTCTTTATGACGGATCTTGTAACCGAGATTAGGTCCCTCTTCACGCCCGCGATTCCACTCAGCTTCCACACTGTCGATGTAAAAGAAGCCTGCGTCGGGTCGCTGGTCAAAACGGATGTCATCGAAAATGAAGAATTCTGCTTCGGGACCGAAATAGGCGGTGTCTGCTAAGCCGGTGCTTTGAAGGTAAGCGACTGCTTTGCGGGCAACGTTTCGAGGGTCTCGGCTATAGTCCTCATGAGTGATTGGGTCAACGATGTTACAAATGAGGTTTAGAGTTGGCAGTTTGGTGAATGGATCCAAGAATGCGGTATCTGCCTGAGGCATTAATAGCATGTCACTTTCATTGATCGTCTGCCAACCTCGTATGCTGGAGCCGTCAAAGCCGAATCCGTCTTCAAAGCTATCCTCTTGTAAGACGCTGCAAGGGATGGTGGTGTGTTGCCATAACCCTGGAAAATCCATGAATCGAAGGTCGATTGCCTTTACGTCTTTTTCTTTACAAAACGCGAGCAGTTCTTTAGGAGTCAAGAAATCAATCCTTTTTTATGAGGGTGGTAACTGAGTGGTTGATCTGCGTTGGAGATTACTCCAAGGCAGGATCAGAAACGCCGCTTTAAAGCAATTCGCGTGCCAGACGGTACCTTAACCGCTGACCATCACTTAGACTTGCCTTTTTAGCCGTTAAATGGGACGCTTGACCGGCTGGCCATCGATCCATCGCATGAACTTTATGCAGCACTGACTTATATGCTAGCAGAATCAGCGGATCATGTCTCATATTTGTTGGATAGGAGATCTGTTTTGAGTGCCATGACGACGCGTGACATTACCAATGATCAGGATTGGCTAGACTTTTCGCATGAGTGGGCCATTCGTCCTGATACGCTCTACATGAATCATGGATCATTCGGGCCGCCACCGCGGCCTGTAAAATATGCTCGTCGCCGTTGGATTGATGCGTTGGACGAGCAGCCCATGGATTTTTACGTGCGCCTTTTAGAACCGGCCGTTCTGCGAGCCCGCGAGGCAACCTCTGAATTCGTCGGCACGGCGCTGAATAATCTTGTTTTGGTCGAAAACGCAACGTTCGGTATGAATGTGGTTGCCGACTCATTTCCGTTAAAAGAAGGGGATGAGGTCTTATTGAATAACCATGAATACGGTGCCGTTCACCGAATCTGGGAGCGGATCTGCCGACGAACAGGGGCAATCATGCGATCCGTTGATTTACCGAGGCGCATTGATTCTCAAGAAGAAGTGGTGCAATCGATTCTATCTGGAGTCAACGAGAACACTCGGTTAGTGGTGGTGAGCCATGTCACTTCGGCGACAGCATTGATTATGCCAGTACAACAGATTTGCGAGAAACTTAGGGAGCGGGGGGTCGCTGTTTGTATTGATGGTCCACATGCGCCTGCGCAGATTGAGTTGAACATCGATCAACTAGGCTGTGATTTCTACACAGCCAGCTGTCATAAATGGTTGTGTGGTAATTTAGGGAGTGGTTTTTTGGTCGTGCACCCTAGATGGCATACAACTTTGGAGCCTCAGTTAAAAAGTTGGGGCCGACTGTTGCCGGCGATTCCCGAGCGTTGGTTCGAGGAATTTACATGGAGTGGAACTCGGGACCCCAGCGTCTATTTAACCGTGCCTGACGCCATCGAATTCATGAAATCGGTCGGTCTGCAACAGTTTCGAGAGCGAACCTATTGGCTTGCAGCTCAGGCCCGGGATCGTTTGGCGGCCGAGTTCGGAGGTGAACCGCTGGCCGATCCCAGCAAAGGTTGGTACGGATGCATGGCGCATATGCCACTGCCTTCCGGTGACTGGACTGAATTGCAGCACCGTTTGTGGAATCAGCATGGTATTGAAGTTCCCATTATTCACTTTGAAAATGATTGGTTTGTTCGGGTTTCCTGTCATCTGTACAACCACCAAATTCAGCTTGATACCCTCGTCAAAGCGTTGTGGTTGGAAACTCGATAGCCTTACAGGCGTCTAAAATGCATTTTTTGCCGAGGGTTTTGGCTGGATGTCACTTAAAGTGTGACAAAATGGCCATTCGAGGTGATTTCCGAATCCGAATCGTTCTCATTCCCGTATTCATGAAAGTAAAGACGAACCTTTCAGGGAGCCCCAAAAATGTGGCCGGACGCACCGAAAACCGAAGAATTACTCTTTCAAGCTAAAGATGGCAACGAATCGGCTGTCAATCAGTTGATGGGTCGGCATCGTAACTCACTACGGCAATTGGTGAGGATGCGCTTGGATCAAAAAATTCAACGTCGGGTTGGCGTTAGCGATGTGGTTCAAGATGTTTTGGTGGAGGCAAATCGTCGGATACAACGGTATCTCGACAATCCAGTTATGCCGTTTCACCTTTGGTTGCGACAAATAGCTCGTGACCGGATCATCGATGCTCATCGCCGACACCGTACCTCAGCTCGCCGTTCGGTTGATCGAGAACAAGCGGTCTCCGCGCCGCGAGGCTACGATCAATCTTCATTTCAGCTGGCTGCGATGCTCAATGACAATCGTTTGACGCCGGCGGCAGCCGCACTGCAAAAAGAAATGGCGAGAAGGGTCGAGCAGGCGTTGACCAAGCTCGAAGACAAAGATTGCGAGATCATTGTGATGCGGCATTATGAAATGCTGACGAATCAGGAGATCGCCTCGGCGTTGAGTCTCACCGAACCAGCCGCCAGTATGAGATACCTGCGGGCGATTAGACGACTGAAATCAGTATTGCAGCAAGAAGATTCGAAATCCACGATGATGGAACAGGGAAAGTGAATCATCATTCGGAAATCGCGGACGATCTTTACGACCAGCAATTGGCGGATTTGATATCCAAATTAGCTGATGGCTTTGGGCGAGGCGAGGAATATGAGCTAGAGGACGTTTGCCAACAGCATCCCAGATTTGAAGAAGATCTGAGGATGCTGTGGGGTACTATCTCCGTTACCCGAGCGGCCGGTCAGCAGCAACCTGCGGGAGAAACCTTGGCGGCGGAGCCTTTTGATTCCTCGGTTTCCGCATTGGAATTGCCTTATGATCTAGGAAACTATCGGCTAGAGCAGGAAATTGGCCGAGGTGGAATGGGGATTGTCTATCGCGCCACACGCAAGGTGGACAAGCGTGCCGTTGCCATCAAGATGATTCTGCGAGGTGACTTCGCGTCGACTGCCGACCGCCAACGTTTTCAGGCGGAAGCCGATGCGGCAGCTCAATTGGACCATCCAAACATCGTCCCGATTTATGAAATCGGCGAGCATGAGGGCCAAGCTTTTTTCTGTATGCGTCTGATTGAAGGTCAAACGCTTTCACAGCGGTTGGCCCAAGGCCCCATCTCCGCTCGACAAGCGGCTCAGCTTTTGTTGGAAATCAGCCGTGCGATTGACGACGCTCACGAGCATGGTGTCTTGCATCGCGACTTGAAGCCATCGAATATTTTAATCGATCAATCGGGGCAGGCTTTTGTGGCGGACTTTGGCCTGGCCAAGCGGGCTGCTGCTCCTGCCAGCCTGACAAAATCCGGGGCCGTTTTAGGAACTCCCTCTTATATGGCTCCGGAACAGGCTGCGGGTGCTAGAGGGCAGGTTGGTTCGGCAAGCGATGTCTACAGTTTGGGTGCCATTTTATATCACGCGTTAACAGGGCACCCGCCGTTCCGCGGTGAATCACCAGTGGATACCGTGTTAATGGTTCTCGAACAGGATCCAATCTTACCGAGAGAGTTGAATCGGCGGGTCAATCGAGACCTCGAGATGATTGCGATGCGTTGTCTTCAAAAGCCACAGGATTTGCGCTATGATTCGGCCGGTGAGCTGGCCGACGATCTACAGGCCTTTCTGAACGATGAGTCGATTTCTGCCCGTGAGGGTAGGGTGGGACAAGTCATTGCTAACCTTTTTCGTGAAACCCACCATGCCTCGGTGCTAGAAAATTGGGGTTTGATATGGATGTGGCACAGTTTGGCCTTACTGGTCACTTGCCTAGTCACGCAAGCCATGTTTGAGTTCCACTTCCGTGTTTATCAGTACGTGTTGGTCTGGACGGTTGGATTCGGAGCTTGGGTCGCGGTATTTTGGTGGCTACGACGTCGCATGGGACCGGTTACATTCGTTGAGCGACAAATTGCGCATGTTTGGGCTGCCAGTCTCTGCATGGTGGTTTTCATGTTCCCTCTTGAATATCATCTGGGGCTTCAGCCATTGGCTTTAGCGCCGTTTTTAGGGGTGGTTGCTGGCATGACCTTCGTCATTAAGGCAGGGATCCTATCGGGTTGGTTCTATTGCCATGCATTCGTCTTGTTTCTGACGGCCATCATTATGGCGATCTTCCCAACGTATGCGATGGTGATTTTTGGTTTGGTCTCAGCGGCCTGTTTCTATTTCCCTGGCCTCAAGTACTACCGCCGTCGGATCTCTAACTCGGTCGGTGAGTGATAGGCCAACAACCGTTGCTCGGTACGGTTGCGATACCGTGTCATCTCTACCTTTCGTTTGTGATCCTGCCTGCGGTAAACATCCTTGACGTCCTTCGCGGTGAATCGTCAACATTGGTGAATTTTTACACCAATTCGTCACCGGTACGTTTGGCAAAAAGCCTTGTTGTAACGGTTGCGCGTTGCCCGGATATAAGAGTGAGAGATGGCTCACTGAGGGCGAAGAAATAAAGCTTTATTTCGTCGGCAAAGTTTGACTGATCGATTTTGTGGCATAGGTTTTTAATGCACGAGAATGAGGTGTGCTGGATTTAATTTGGCACGACAGCTTTTGTGCTTGTTCTAGTCATTGACCGCCGTGTCGTTGCGGCAAAATGTGATGTTTTTTTTAGCCAGGTAGTCTCCGGACATTGCCGGCTTAATCCTGCCACTCGGAGGAAGACATGAAATCTATCGCTACCAAAGTCCAGAGGTTTTTGAAATCTGAAGACGGACCTACTGCCGTTGAATATGCCATTATGTTAGCCCTGATCGTGATTGTTTGCTTGACAGCCATTCAGGCGGTTGGAACCAATGCTTCAGCGGCATTCCAAAACATTGCAGAGGAGCTGGAAAACGTTAGCCCTTAGATTGTTTGATCGGGTGATTGATTTCGCCGAGCGTTATTAAAACAAAGGGCCCACCGGTCCTTGCATGATCGGTGGGTTTTTCCTTTGACTTTAAGGGATGGAAACGTGGCCGAAGTCCTCGAAGGAGTGCTAGGCCATCTTCAGTCCATTCACTAAGGGAAGGTAACCATGAATTGGTGTTACTCGCCTGATTGTTATGGCGAGGCGTTTGCAAGGGTCTGTTATTTTTCACCGGTCATCGCCGTTGTTGCAGATTTTATTTTCAGGGTGCGATCTGGATGACGACCAGTATGAATTTTCAATCAGATTTTACCTGCTGGAACACGAGGAATTCGGGAGAGCAAAAGTGAGTATTTTACAATCAGTGATGGAGAACTGGCCTTACTGGGCCGTGACTGGGTTTGTCATTGTGGCGGCCTACATCGATGGCAAAGAGCTTCGGGTGCCCAATAAAATCACTTACCCGATGATCCTTGCTGGATGGGTCTATAGCATGCTCAGTTATGGCATGGCCGGCGATGGCTGGTATATGGGGTTTGTTTGGAGCTTGGCAGGAACTGCCGTAGGCCTGGCAACACTTTTGCCTGCGTATTCCGTAGGTGCTATGGGAGCGGGGGACGTCAAAATGATGGCTGCGGTTGGAGCCTGGGTTTATTGCTGGACGACGTTTTATGCCTTTTGCCTGTCAGCCATTGTGGGTGCCGTTTTAGCCGTTGCGATGATCCTGTTGTCTGGAGAGGCCAAAAAACATTGGCATCAGATTTTCTTCTTGTTCAATGAAATCATGACGGTGAGAAATCCAGAAACACTTTCGGCCATCGCTGCCGATCGGAAGAGCTCGATGCGTTTGCTGCCTTATGGCATTCCGCTGGCAATTGGAACCGTCACCTACTTTGCTTGGATGGGTTTACTCGTCTAAATGAGGGTAAACCTTTGTTGGATACGGGGATCGCGACCTCGAAACCCGACTTCCGGTTTTTCGGATTTTGACTGTAATCACCCGATAACTTGCATTATTGGACCTCAGCGCCCGGTTAGTCGAAATTTATAGGAGGATAGACACAACGCCTACAGTCGCCACAAGACCAATAACTGTGCGTGAAAAGTAGACCTTGAGGATTACATGGATCGTAACTTCTCGCTTGCTTTTTGAGATAGGGATTGAGAATTCCGTTACGACCCCTCGCATCCACTTGCAAACTCTGACCCGAGGTAGCTGAAATGAAATCTAAATCCCTTGTTCTTTTGATGGTTTCACTGGGGTTCGGCGTGATTGCCGCTGTGGGCATTAGTAAGGTGATGGGATCAGGTAGCGCCGTACGGCCTGCGATCAAAATGGGGCCTGTCTTGGTGGCCACGACGCCGTTGGACCATGGAACATTATTGAACGGGGATAATTTAAAGGTCGAAAACTGGCCGGTGCAAATTATTCCGGACGATGCAGCCACGGACCTTGAGATGGTCAAGAACATGGCCATTACCACGCGTTTGAGCAAAGGTCTCGCGATTCTGAAGGCGGACATGGTTAATAAGAGTGAAATCAGAAACCTTGCGATTCCAGGTCACCTAAAAGTGGTCGGAATCAAAGTATCAGCGGATGACACATTAAACGGTCTTTTGGCGCCTGGTGACAAAGTGGACGTTATCGGCGTGGTTCGCGTCGAAGATGATATTGATGGCCGCAAAGACAGGACGGTGTCAGAGACCTTCCTAAAGGGGATTACGGTTTTTTCTGTCAATGAGAACATGCGGGCTGGCGGGGCACGTGAACTGTCTAAAGCCAAAAATAGCTCAATAGTAAGCTTGTTGGTCGATGAACGACAATCCGAGATGATTGTTCTGATCCAGCAGGTTGCAACCCTGAAATTGGTACTTCGTGGCCAAGACTTTGATGACGATTCTAAAGAAGTTGCTGGCACTCAAGAGTATTTCATGAGCCTTTTTGGTTTGGATGGTTCTGTAACCGGTAATACACCGCGATTTAAAATCAATCCAAATGACGAGAAGCACACGATGCGGATTTATAATGGCCAGAGTGCCCAAACCTTTGAATTTAAAGGTAATGAGCCGATTGCCGACACCCAAACCATCGATACCAATTCGGTAATTGGTGACGATCCTGACGATTACGACCGTTTCAACGAAATTGAAAGCGGTTTGGAAGAAAATTAATATCCGGGCGGATAGGTTCGAAACAATTATACGTGACGCATGCATTTAAAGGCTTGTGCACGCAACCATGAGTTTGCGGGGAAACGGACGCGCCCCCGCGCATGAATCTTATGTTTCAACTTATATGGCAGCCAACTGTGGGTCTCGCAGTCCAATTGCCAGCCGCAAAGGAAATACAAATGAGCATTCTCAAGACATTGGCTCTGTGGATCTCGTTTTTCGCCGTTGCTGTTCTGATGGGCCAATCCGCAACTGCCAAACAAGGCCTAGAATCTAGTTTTCAAATTACGGAAGCGATCAATCAAGTAGATGTGATTGCGGGGAATAGCCGTCGGATTCGGTTCGATTACAAAGTGCCGGAACTACTGGTCGAAAATCCAGAAATTGTAAAGGCTACCCCCATTTCCCCTAGTGAAATTCTCATCACTGGCGTCAAGCCAGGGCTTTCGACGGTGACTGTAAGTGACCCAGACAAGAATCTGCAAACGATCACGGTCAATGTCACTGCGGATGTCCGACGTTTAGAGGCCGCCATACGAACCTATTTCCCCGACTGTTCGATCAAGGTGCACGCATTACAGACCGGTGTGATCGTTGCGGGCATGGTCACACAAACGGATCAGGTCGGGAAAATCATGGCCGTGGCACAGGACTACTTTCCCTCCAACGTGATCAACCAATTGCAAGTTGATACTGCTCAATTGGTGGCGATCAAGGTCAAAGTCTATGAGGTTTCTCGGACTAAGCTGAGGAAATTAGGAGTCGATTGGGCTTTGCTGGGTCAACAAGTGACGCTCGGCTCTAGCATCGCAGGCTTGATTGGTAATATTGGTATTGGGACGCAAACCGTAGCGGGTCAGGGTCAGACATTCACGTTTGGATTGGTCGGAGACAACTCTTCGTTTGTTGCCTTGCTAGATGCTTTGGAGCAATATAACGTGGCCAAGTTGTTAGACCAGCCAACGCTGGTGGCTCAGCATGGACGACCGGCAGAGTTTCTTTCAGGTGGGGAAATTCCGGTTCAGGTGGCCAGTGGTTTAGGGACTAATTCGATCGAGTATCGTCCCTTCGGAACAAAACTCGACATTGTTCCTTTGGTTCACGGACATGGTGAATTGACTCTAGAAGTGCGGGCTGAGGTTTCTGAATTGGCATCGGACTTGGCTGGTGAAGATGGCAGTCCGGGGTTTCGTGTTCGTCGCGTCAACACGGGGGTCCGCATGAAAGCCGGGCATACGTTAGCTCTGGCTGGTGACTATCGTGAAGAGGTCGAGGACGAGAGCCGCGGTCTGCCCCATTTGATGCATTCCCCTTTATGGGGACCGATGTTTCGGACGGTGAAAGAGAAAGTTAATGAAACCGAGCTGGTTTTCATGATCACTCCAAGGTTCATTAGTGAAGTGGATCCTACGGCCGTGCCTAAACTTGGCGTTGGGCAGTTGACCCAATCCCCTTCTAATCGAGAGCTTTATATTAACGGCTACTTAGAAGTACCGCGGTGTCGGGATGAGTGCCCCATGAACGATCGGTTCGATGATCCGGTCACTCAGCAGGGGCCACAAATTCAACGGTCGATTCAGCAAAACATTCGGCATCCCGCCCCCCTTCATTCATCCCGACGAGATCTCAATCACTCAGCTTACTCCCAACGCTCTAATGGGAATCGTCCCGCGCCCTATCGTCCAAGATCGTATCAGATGGTGCCGACACCGGCGGTAGCGCCTCCCTCACGGAGTGCCGTCCCGCAGCCGATCACTGGCACATCTAGGTTGAAACCCGCTCCGGTCGAGATCGTGCCCCCCTCCCCGAATCAGTTTCCCAACGATTTTAACGAACCAACCAACGGACCTTCCAATTCCAACTGAGCTGCCCAGCAACGACTGGACTTGTCGTCGAACCACCCGGGTTGACGGCCTCCACTCCCTGCCCCATTGATGGATTTTTAATGAGCGTAACTTTAAGAATATCAATTTGCGACCCCAATGAGACCAGTCGGGATGATCTCAAGAAGTACTTGATTGGAATGGAAAATATTTGGCTTGAAGCTGACTGTTCGCGGTACGAATTCTTTGGTGAGATCGTCGAGCAGACGACACCTGATCTAGCTATTATTGATGTTGATTCCCAGGAAAAAAGCGCGCTTAAATTGATTGAGAGCATCCATCGTAAATTCCCCAAAATGGGAATTGTGGCCATCAGTTCTCGATCAGATGGTTCCTTGATTTTATCGGCGATGCGCGCTGGAGCTCGCGAATACTTGAATTCCCCTGTTCAGATTGAAGAATTGGTGGGGGCATTGGATCGAGTGGCTTCTCTTTCGGCTGATGGAACCGGACGGTCCAAAAAGTCGGGAGCCATTATTTCCGTAGCCGGTGTTTCTGGTGGAGTGGGCACCACGTCGGTTGCCGTTAACATTGCCTGCTCTTTGGCCAAGGTTCCGGATCACAGTGTTGCTTTGGTTGATCTGGACTTGTCTTTAGGAGATGCTGACGTTTTTCTAGACATGATCCCTGAGTACACATTGTTAGACGTGACGCAAAATATTTCGCGTTTGGATCTCTCCCTGATGAGGAAATCACTCACGAAGCACGAATCAGGGGTCCATCTGCTTCCCCGTCCGATCCAGTTGCAGGATATCCAAGCTATCGAGACCGAAGACTTCAAAAAAGTGATTGGGCTTCTTCGTGCTTCGTTCACGCATCTTGTGATTGACCTGTCCAAATCTTACAACCCCTTGGATATTGCAACCCTGCAATTGTCAGATCATATTTTAATGCTGACGCAGCTTGATTTGCCATGTTTGAGGAATGTGGTGCGCCTATTGTCTTCGCTGGAGTCGTTTGAAGGCGTCAATGAGAAGATTAAAATTGTGGTTAATCGCACCGCGCCTGATAAGAGCCAAATCAGTGCCCAAAAGGCTGAAGAGACCATTGATCGGGAGATTTTCTGGCAGATTCCCAACAACTACCGGGTGATATCAGAATGCCGAAATAACGGGATACCTCTGCAAACTCACTCGCCCAAAGCTGCCATCACGGTATCGATCAATGAGCTCGCTCGAAAGTTGGCAGGAGATAGAAACGAGGGTCCTGGTTCAGCCACTGCAGGGAATGACAAGAAAATTGGTTGGCTCAAATTTCTTTCGAAGTAGTTAGAGTGGCAACCTTGGCGTACCCGCAACGGGCACTCGGGTGGTATTCCCTTCTCGCGTTGTGGTATCTTTATTGTAAGACCTTTTAAAGGGGGTGCGGATAGCAGGCGTTTGCTGGCCTGCCGTTGATTGTCACCATGTTACCCTAGGAATAGTACCTTGCCGACACGCTTATTTACCAGTCTCTGTTTCATTGTCTTGGTGTCTACCGGGGTGGGCTGTGATTCCCAACCCGTCTCCGTTTCCGATGAAAGGTCGTCGACTCCAAATCAGGATTCTCAAAACCTGCAGGTCCCATCCTTTCACATTCCTTCTGAAACGACCCTTGACGAGCCTTCAGCTCGCCGGTTGTTTGATGGCAAAACGTTGACGGGGTGGGAAAGCACAAATTTTGGAGGTGAAGGAGAGGTCGTGGTTTCAGACGGGACCATTCAGTTGGCAATGGGTTATCCCATGACGGGGATCACGGCGACCAGCGAAGAATTGCCGACGGACCATTACGAAATATCGCTAGATGCGATGCGCGTGGACGGAACGGATTTTTTTTGCGGACTAACCTTTCCTGTGGAAGCCTCGTATTGTTCGTTAATCGTCGGCGGTTGGGGAGGGACGTTAGTCGGCCTGTCCAGTATCGATGGTAAGGACGCGGCAAATAACGACACGATGCTGCATATGAATTTTGAAAATGGGCAATGGTACCATTTACGGGTACGAATAGCCGACCGAAGGGTTTCCGTATGGATTGACGACCAACAGGTAATTGATGAGGATCTAAAAGGTAAAGAGTTAAGCTTGCGGAATGAGATTCTTCCCTCGCGGCCCTTAGGCATTTGCGGTTTTCAATCCGAGTGTGCGATCAAAAATATTCTACTAAAACCGGTTGGTTCAGGCTCGCCCGTTTCGCCTTCGAATAACGACAACGAACCTTTGCCTGTGGGCGGCGAATGACCCTGTAACCAAGGTGAGTCGATTTTGGATATACAACCTGACGATGTTTTTATGCAGCAGGCTTTGGGTTTGGCCCGAGAAGCCTTTGAATTGGACGAAGTTCCCGTCGGCGCAGTGATTGTACATGGGGGTCGCGTGATTGCAGCGGCCCATAATCGTTGCGAACAACTGCGTGATGCAACGGCCCACGCGGAAATGATGGCCATTACGCAGGCGGCAGAATCAATGGGTGATTGGCGTTTGGAAAATTGCGTTCTCTATGTCACCTTAGAGCCTTGCATCATGTGCGCTGGAGCTATTTTACGATCTCGCATTTCCAGAGTGGTATACGGAGCAATGGATCCCAAAGGTGGGGCGGTTGGGTCAATGTTCAACTTGCTAGAGGATTCACGGCTGAACCATCAATGTGAAGTGGTAGCGGGCGTTCAATCTTCGGAATGCGGAGGGATCTTAACGGAATTCTTCAAACGAAAACGCCAGATGGGCAAAAAGTAAATGGATGAGATTGAGACGGCCGCGACGGAGCAAACTGCGGCAGATTCGAGTCCAGGGCGTTCAGCAGTAAAAAAAAGTGGTTGGGCGCTCTGGTTCTGTCTCGGATTGATGGTTCTGATCCCCACTCTGGCTCACTTCTTGATTCAGCCTCCCGAACCCGTTGCGGGCAACGTTCCTCAAGACCAGTTTTCTGTGTCTCGCGCCGAGTTTTTTTTGGAGCAGCTGGTAGCCGATGGAATCCCCCATCCGGCAGGTTCGGAGCAAAATCGGCTGGTACGCATGAAAATCGTAAGGCTGTTAAAGTCGTTTGGCTACAGCGTGACTTTGCAGGAAACGGAATCGGAGATCCACCGCCGACGGTTGGAGGCCGATCCGAACCGTTTGCCGATTTGTAATGTGATGACGCGTCTGGAGGGGATAACCGACGATCCTGCAATCATGCTGGTCACCCATTTTGATTCGGTCCCGTACGGGCCAGGCGCCAGTGATGATGGAGTAGGGGTTGCGGCTATGTTAGAAGTCGCACGAATGCTGAAACAGAAGGGGCCTCCTCGTCGAACAGTGGTTTTTCTATTTACCGATGGTGAAGAGTATGGCTTGCTGGGAGCAAAGAAATTTGTCGAACAACACCCGTGGGCCAAGCAGGTGAAATGGGTGATCAACTTGGAGGCGCGAGGGACGGACGGTCCGAGTGTTATGTTTGAAACGGGGACGGAAAGTCTGTCATCGATTCGAGAATTTGCCTCGGTAAGCCGTCGACCCGTGAGTAGTTCTCTTTTCTTTGAGATTTACAAACGTTTGCCTAACGATACTGATTTTTCTGTTTTTAAAAAAGCAGGGATGCAAGGTTTTAACTTTGCTTATATTGGAAATGTCAAACACTACCATACTCCCCAAGATAATTTAGTAAATGTCGATCGATCCAGTTTTCAGCACCACGGAGAAAACATGTGGCGGTTGGTTGCCGATTTAGCTTATCGCGACGAGATGCCCGAAGTGCGGGGGCAGGCTGTGTATTTTGACGTGCTCGCCCGCCTGTTGGTGTGGTGGCCTGTTAGCTGGTCGCTTTGGTTGACTTCATTTGGCGGGGTGGTTTGGGTTGCGATTGGTTGCCGGAACTGGAAGCGAGAGCGGTCCTCCGGTTTGTCCTTGGCCGTTGCTAGTGGCTGGTTGCTGTTGTTATTTTTTGCGTTGCTACTAATGGGTTGGATTTGTAACCTCGCTTGGAGTTTGGAGGGGCGATTAGATAATGCATGGCCGGAATCACCGCTGCCGATTTTGACGAGCTTCTGGTTGCTAGGTGTGGTTACCTCGGCGGGTTTGAGGTTAGGCTTTCAAGGGCAATTAAATGCCTTTAGTCAATGGTGGGTGGTGTGGGGTGCTTGGATGTTGTTGGCAGCCGCGACGTCAGTGTTCCTTGCCGGTGCCAGCTACCTATTTATTGTTCCTTTTGTAATTGCGGTTTTAAGTCACGCAGTGCTTCGGGATCTGTTTCAATGTTCCATCGATGTTGTTTCACTTTTTGCGCTTGTCGCGACTTGCGTCTTATGGCTGCCTTTGGAATTGCTCTTTTACGATGCGGTGGGACTAAGACTCAATACGGTGTTGATTGGGCGCGTTGCTTTCGTGATGACCGTGGTTTGGCCGTTGTTTGTGGGAACACCAACCAAGGTTGTTTGGTGGGTTTTGGGAGTGAGTTCATTCGCTTTGCTTCTGTTTTTGACGGCTGGAGTTGTGGCTAATCCAACGGTATAGATTTGTTGAACACTAGGCTAGTCACTGGGTCTTGGAGTTTTGGTAAGGTTGACTACACGAAAAAAGCGACCCCGTGAGCGGGTCGCTTGGTGAATTATTCATGCTAGTCGGTGTCTAGATGATTTCAAAAAACCGATCAAACTCATTTGAATCAAATTTATCTAATTCAAACTGTCCCGCTTCATCTGAGTCGACGTCGGATGAGTCATCACTGCGATCAAGGTCAAATGAGCTTAGCAAAGAAGGAAGCGAATTGCTTGCCATCAGTTCATCGGTCTCTCCAGGCTGACGCATGAATTGCGGTCCGTTAGGATTAGAGTTGTCATCATCGTCCTGGTCGTCACCACCAACAATGATGAACTGAGGAGGGTTGTAGTAACCTTCCATGCTTTCAAAGATGATGTCTTTGTTGCCATTTCCGAATGTCCAGTAGCCGTCGCCATTGAGAACGTTAGAAATGGTCAGGACATGACCGTCACCCGACTCTGCAAGGAGTTGAATGAAGTCACCGGTTGCTGTTCGGAAGGGTTCGTTTCCATTGAATAGGAAGCGAGTGAACTCCGACGATTGAACCGTGAAGTAATTGTTTCCGGTGGTTCCGTCGAGTTGCACGAATTCAACGGTTTCGTTGAAAGCGACCCCCGCGAATTCTGGTCGAGGTAAGTTGGCGGGGCCAGGCAACGGGGTGATCTTAGATCCATTGGAGAAATAGCTGTAACGCGTGCTTAGCCCGGCATCGTTAAGATAAATCGTGTCTTCCCCTTCGCTGCCGGTCTGTGTTCCACCGTCGACGGAGATGTCACCACGCAAGCGGCCAAGATTTCCGTTGTTCTCGGATTCAAGTGCTCCGAAAACAAACGAGTCATTGCCAGCGTTGCCAAATTGGCGAAGTGTTGTCGTGTTTTTGACATTTCGAGTCACGGTCGTGTCGTCACCGTCGCCACCCAGAGTCGTCACCAAATCTGCACGTGCCGTTGACGTGACCATCAAGGTGTCATTGTCAAGTCCGCCGTCCAGTCGCGTTTCACCTGCGATCGAAGCGAACAACTGAATCTGGTCTTCACCTTCGCCGCCACTTGCGGTTGCGACTTCAATGTTGCCGTTGAATGCGGCGGTGTCGCTGTCCATCAAAATGCGACGCGCACGAATGTTCATCACGTCGTTTCCATCGGTTCCATTTGCCGTCACAACGTCGGTGCCGGTAGCACCCGTGTCATAGGCAGCCAGCCAGCGACTTGCGGTTGTAGAAAGTTGGAAATTGTATGAATCAGAGCCGTCTTGACCGTCGTTGTGGGTATTGCCCAGCGTATCGGTTGAGACGTTAAACGTATCATCAGCATTTCCGCCCATTACAGAGGTGGACGTTCCTTCGTTGATCGTGTTCAGGTTGAAGGTGTCGTTATCATTCTGTCCAACAACCCTTAGTCCGTTAATGCTGTCGGTGTTGTTGATGTCGAAAACATCGCTTCCATTTGCGCCGTAAACATAGGTTATCGGTGCCGCAGAATCACTCAGGGTTAGAAGGTCGTTCCCACCGAGGCCCGAGTAGCCAAGGAAATGAATGTCGGTGTTTAGGAATACCAACTCATCTCCTCGTTGTAATCCAGTTGGCGAGATGACAACATTGTCAGCTTGTTGCGTGCCGTAAGCATCGAGTCGGTTGGTGTCGTCGCTTCGGTCGCGAATGACAACTTGCCGGCTGGAAGCTCCGTTGAAAAACGTTTTGTAGTAATCGGTTTGGTCGCCGCCGTCAACTAAAATGTCGCCTACGACTCCACCTCGAATAGTGAATCGATCTTCACCTTCGTAACCTTGGATTCGCATTCGGTGTTCGGCGTTCAATCCGCGGACATCGAAAAGGTCGTTCCCATTGCGTGAGCCTTCAATCTGGATACCTTCACTGAGGATATCACCATAGAAGTTGCCACCTGTTGCTGCGTAAAAGATTGGACCTTCGATCAGTCCGCTGATTCGGTCGGCAGTGATGACAACGTTTTTAGCGTCGTCGGATTCGTAAGAAATATTCAACCGATTGTCGCCCGCGCCGCCGTCAATGATCATCGTGCCAACCAAGCCGTTTAAGTCGCCATCATTGGCTCCGGCATCCGATGAGATGTTGATGATATCATCTCCGTCGCCACCATCCACGTAAAGGCTGAAAGGTGATCCCTGAACGTTGATCACGTCGTCTCCGCCGCGACCATCGACTCCGAAGTATTCGATTCCGATGTACTGAACTTCGAGGTCTTCAAAGGTGGTTTGCGTGATCGTGAATGTCTCATTCAAAACCGTTCCGGCTAATTGAACGCGATCGCTTTCGGCGTCGACACTGTCGACAATGAATAAGTTTCTGAAAGAGACGCCAGAAATTCGCTGAATGGTGTAAACATCATCTCCCTCGCCACCATAAGCCGTCACGACGGCTTTACTGAGATCCTGGATGTCAAACTCGTCGTTCCCTTGTAGCGAATAGACATTCAGTGTGTTGTCTTTCAGGAACGAGTGGAGCCGGAAGACGTCATCTTCGGCGGAACCCCAGATATTGATGTCGTAAGTACCGTCTCCATCGGTCGTATAGCTGATTTCGCCAATCCCGGAGATGTTACCAGCGATGATCAAAGCATCGACGGCAGTACCGCTCGTATTGCTAACGTTCATCCGATTTTCACCCGTTCCGCCATTGGCGACCACCAAGCCTTGCAGGTCGGCGGTCGAGCCGGTCATCGTGGGTGCATCTGATGAGAAGTTAAATACATCATCACCATCCAAAGCATTCAGTACCAATGGGTTCATTGAGTTAGCTAATGCGTTGAACGTGTCATCCAAGTTTGAGGCGCTGAGTTCATCAACGCGCCAGAAATCCATTGTCACGCCATTGGCTTCATATTGAGATAATTCGTCGTTGATGGTCCAGGTCGAAGCAACGTCTGGCAGCATGTCCAAGGTGTCGTAAATTCGATTGCCGTTCACGATGTAATTGTCATCGGCTCCGATCACTTGGCTGATATCTCGGAACTGATCAGTCGTTTGGTCACCGCCGATTGGACCGGAACCGACGGGACCTAGGGTCCGGCCATTGAATCCAGCGTTGGCTCCGAATCCGATCAGCTCCATATTGGTGTCGACAGCGCGATCGGTGAATTTCAGAGTGTTGTAACCAGTACCGCCATTGACGCTGTCACCGATTGCTCCGTTGTGAGCAAATTCAAAAATGTCGTCACCACCGCGACCTAAAAGCGATCCATCCAGATAACCAACGTTGCCGGGGTAGCCTTCTTCAGGAGCTGGAGGTGGAACGAGTTCGGTTACCAGGAAGTGGTCAGGGCCATCGCCACCCCATAATTCTTCGACGTTCACAAAGTCGGTTGTGCCATTCAATGTGCCATCACCAAACGCGGTGTCGGTAAGAGTGAAGAGATCAAATTCCGTTGGAATGACTACCCATTCGTTGGCTCCTGGGTTATTTGATTCGACCACATCTGGGCCGCTGCCGCCATCCAAGATTAACTGAGCTTCGGCAAGAGGATCACCATTGCTATAGTCGATCACAAAGCGGTCGGCTCCCCCCATACCTTGAACGCGAACACGATCAAGGACTTCGTATGGCAGTTCGTCGGTGACGACGCCATCAATTTCAAATTCCATTAAGTTCGGAGAGCTGGCACTCTTTCGAATGACGATCACGTTGTTATCGTTATTAGCCCAAATGCGAGGGACCAGATCGACGGGCTTTACTTCGACCACTTGCGTGCTCCAGCGATCTACGGTGTTGGCCCATTGTCGTGTGTTCAGGAATGTATTCTTGAATTCTGGGTCGAACCGAGATGACGCGTAGGTGGCCCATGGTGCTGGAAACTCAATTTCATAGTTCTCCAAACCGGCGTGGGTTTCAAAAGGAGACTCAAACTGAGTTCGCCGCGCTTCTGAACCGTTGGTCGTGATGCCGACAGAGACGTAATTGCTGGGTAGTAAATTTCTAGTTTCGAAACCGTCTTCAACGAATCCAGATCCATTGTGACCTAAAACGACCACGCCGTACTCGTTGACATGAAAGGCGGGGTTGAAGTAATCACGATCGGCTTGTGTGTTACTGTCTTCGTCGGTGGTATCTGCGATCGTGCCCATGTTGTAACCTCCAAAATCACCGTTGGTAAGACGTACCTGGTGGAGGTCGGGGTCAATTTCGTACCACTGAATTCCAGAGGACGGGATTTCCAAATTTAGGAATGGATTGGTATAGCTAAACGTGTGGGCAGCCCACAAACCACCGTCGGCCTCAACAATAGAGCCGTTTAACTCCCAGTTGCTGTGCGAGATGGGGAATTCGTATCCGGTTTCATCGGTTCCGGTCGATGCGCGCCATGGTTGGCGTATGGTTGCGGGAGCTTCTTGGACAAAGGGAAAATGGAATTCTCTCAGTACGTCGTCGCCAATGATCCAAGGTCCATCGAGTGAAGCACTGGATGTATCGGCGTTGAGAATGTCGGTTTGAACCAATAAAATTTCATTGAAGGCGCCCTTAACGGTTCCCAGTGCTCGGGCGCGGCCATCGGATGCTTCGAAGTTGGAAGCGACTTGAATCGATTGACCGTGAGTCAGGTGGTCCAAACCTTCAAAGCGACTCATGTTCGTCAGGGTGGGTGTTCCAGTGACCAAGTCGGCTTTGGGAATACTGAAAATTGAAACAGATTGTCCTACAATCGGACCATTATTGTTTGTCGTCATGTATATGGCGTCAGCATCGACAGCTAGCGTTACATCGCCCGTTTCACTTCGAGACGTCGAGTCACCAACGAATTGTAAAGTGTTCCATACACCGCCCGCATCAGAGCTGGTGGAGAAAGCGAGATGGATCCAGTTGCCAACACCCTCTCCGCTGGCTACTACAAACCAACGCTCTGAGAGTTGGTCATAAACCACATTCGGGTTTTCAGTTGCATCTGGAACGAATCCACCGGACTCGACATAGAAATTATCGAGAGTTGTGCTGCGAATGGGAACACCGGTGTCTTTGTTATAAATGTTGACACGCCCCGTCATCACTTCAACGATATGGTCGGGCCCAACATCAGAGGTTGCATTGGCAGGTAGTGCCGTGCTGTCCGTTTGATAAGTTGCACCGGTGACATTAACACCGAGGTCGACCGCGAGGAGGTTTCGTTGCTCCAGTGTGCCGTAATCAAACAACTGAGTTTTACTATTACTGTTTTTTCTTGATCTGCGCGTCATTGGGTGAATCCTGAAATATGGATAAACAAGGATTCTTATACCTTAATCAAGGAAAGCGACAGTTTTAAGCAGTTCCTAAAAAAGACGTGGTGAAAACTGGTATTGGGCGGTTTCTTAACAGGGGTGCGGGGGATTGGCGTAGCCGGTTTTCGACTGAAAAAAATCACAAATACCAATGTTTTTGGGCATTTCCGTCGTTCCCTAGCGATTATCCCTCTCGGGCTATGATTGGATCTATGAATCTGATTACGCCTCCTTTTTGCGTACTCAATTGAGCGGATTTAGTCAATTGAACCCTTTTTTTGACCGTGCAGTGAGAGTTGGACTCGGGGTTTTAACAGCTCGTAGGTCTGCCGTTTGCATCCGTTTTTAATAAGGGTCAGGGATTGGATAGGTGTGAATGCGCGATTAACAAGACTTAAAAAGGAAGGGCTACAATTTTGGAAGTCAGCCTCTTAGGAAGCCACATTAAGCTGGAACCAATCAGCGGCAGAATCAGCGGGCTGCTCTTGGATAATCTGCTTGTTCAATTTACGAGTTGCTTGATTGAGTTTTCGTGTCACCATGTGACTAGTGATCAATTCTTGTTCACGTAAACCAAGCTGCCGCAATAAATGTATCATTCCCGAGCTGATAAACTGTTTGATGATTTCATCGTCTAACGCCAAGAAATAACCAAGCTCTACCGGACGACGTAGTTGCCGACCAAAATCCTCGATACAGCGATCATGGGTTTCTAGTGGATGGCGTTCGGCCACCATAATGGAAATCTCGGGAGTATTTTGCCAAGGTTCATTGGCTGGCATATCTGTTTCAAACAATTCTGCCATCGTTAAAAAGACAGGTAAATCGACGCCGGTTTGGATTTGCTCCAGCCATTGTCGATTTATGGTTTGAACGACTACCTCGTAGGGTGTTTTCCAATCCTCGAGAGCTAGCTGTAAATTAGAAAAAACGTCTGGGAAGTGAGCGACCAGAAAAGTGATTTGGTCTGGACCGACTTTCCAATCGATTGATTCTCTCAGTCCGTTCATCAAACTGGATCGGTTCAAGGCGTAAGAGTCTTCGAATCGGCGGTAATTCGGTTTGTTGAATAGCCAGCCAAACATGAAAGATTTTCGTTCGAATAAGGGTGGGTAGTAAAAGGGGGTATCGTATCAGAAACAAATACAGCCTGCCTTCCCGCCTTAACGCCAAATCGATTCCCCTCGGGTGCGGTTGTTGCGACCCTCGAAAGCATCTGTGGCAAAAGTTGAACCTGGCTGGAAAGCTCCGCTGGGAAGCAGGATTTTGTTGGGGAAAATCGGGGCGGTTGGGGCGTCGGCGGACGATTGCGATTTTTGAGCGTACCAACTTGCAGAGTGTTCCAAAATTTGCGAACGCGAAGTTAAGGTTTCCAAATTGGAGGTCGCTGCCTCGCCCAGTTCAGGGTTGGAGACTGTCGCGGGTTGGCGATTTGCAGAGGACACAAAGGCGTCCATCGAGCGGGCGTCGGTTGGGCTTCCTTTTCGGACCCACGCGATCCAGGCGATTTGCAGGTCCGACAAATCTTGGTAACCGTAAAACGTCTCTGTCACGGTGTCCCAAGCTCGGGTCGGCTTACCGGGAAGGTTTTGATTTTCTTGTCTTAAACCTTGTTGGATATAACTCACGAAATGAATGCGGCCTTTTTGTGCGATTAGAAATTTGGCCAGTGAATACCCTTGGGCGTAGAGTGGTAAGATATCGTGAGGATATCGTTTCATCGTATACATTCGATTGAAAGGGATTCCGCGAGACGGCTTGGCGGTTAGGAAATTCATTAACATCTCATGGTTCTTTTTACGTTCCGACTCGTGTTCCACGGTCGTACACGCGCCCTCGTCAGCCCATCTCGGGAGAGGTTGGCCAAAATGAGTTGCAAAGATGGTATGGGTGATTTCGTGTGGCAGAACAGCGTCCAGTACGCGATCTGCCGGCCCAACGATTTTCATTTGCCACCCGATAGGTTCGCTTTTTTGTCCTTCGACAAACGCAAAGCTAGTTTCACCACCGGCGTGGGGTCCTAACACAATTTGAACGGGGCATCTCTCTTGCCATGTTGCGATTTCGTAGCCGAGCCACTGAAGTGATAACGCCTTTCGATATTGCTCGGCCAATTGACCGGCCCGCCTCGCTAGATTGGGATCAGGTGCGGTGATGGTGAAGTTGGTGGTGGTCGTGCGGTAGTTACCTTGGGCCATTAGGGCGTCGTTGCTCGGACAGACTAGTCCAATGGCGATAATCAGATAGTACCATCGAGCTTCCATGCTCAGTTTCCTTCGTGATTCAGTTCAACGAGTTCGAGCCGTCGAACTTGCCACCACACTTTACGTTACGGACCTCTCTCAAGGCTCATACAATCGAAAACGACCCAAGAAAAAGAGGACGGGCTAAACAGGCTGGCGAATAACCCCGACGACCGTTGACAAGCTAAGAAAATATCAGCTTTACTCAAAGGGCGATTCAGTTGCCAGCAAATCGTTCGCTAGCGTCCGGAATCGGTGGAGGCAGGTTTGGTTCCACGAGCCAGAGACGTTTTGTAGATGATGCTCGTGGAGAAAAGGTGGGGGTCTCTGGGAAAAGATGGTCAAATAGAGTGCTCGGTCAAAATGACCCTTGAGGAATGAACGGTTGTGGGCAAAATGGATCCCTTGGTTGCTAATGATCTGTCCGCTTCCAGAAGAGCGCCGATAAACCGGGACATGCTTCTTGAGTTGGTAGTAGCACCTGTTTGGGAGGATAAGCGAATTGGCAAGCAGGTTGATTCGAAATCAATTGCCCTTCACAGGGTTGCGGGTTCGAGTCCCGTGTCCTCCGCTTTTCTGGTCAGCTCGGAATCTTTTTTGAGATGCCTTTTGAGGTAAATACAGTAACGCGTTTCCGTTGATTGTGGCTTGCTTGGTTCGCGTACTTACATAAATAACGATTTGTTGAGGTTGAGGGGATCCGACCATTAATACGAGTTTTGTCCTAGTCGCGATGGCCATCGCAGCCGGATTCCTGCAAGATAGGGAAAGTCCTCAATATGAGTCGGGGAAAATTGTGGTCGCGGCCGCCCGCTCGGATGAACCCATTCGCAAGGAATTTTCATTTAAGGCAGCGACCGATTACCTAGCCCAAGGAAGTCAGGCGTGGACTGAAAAAAGGCAGTGCCTCGCTTGTCACACGAATGGAACCTTCATGCAATTAGCGCCTCTTTTAGAAGGGGCATTTGATCAGGAGATCGACCAACAAAGAAGATTTTTTGTTGCCGAATTAAGACGGTTATCCGCGGTGCCTGCCAGTTCTTTGGTGACCGGTCTCAAGCCTACACAGACGGCCTATTTGGCCAATGGCCTTGCCAGCTGGGACGCAAATGGTTCGGGTGAATTGTCGTCCGAGACAAAACAGGCACTGGATTTGATGCTGCAATTGCAGTCGAAAGACGGGAGTTATTTGAATCTTGCTTGTTGGCCTCCGTTTGAATCCAGTCCTTTTCACGGTGCCACCGTCGCCGCTTTGGCTTTGACAACAGCGCCTGGGTATTTGAGTCAGCTTGATGATACCCAGACAGAAAATGCCAATCGTTTAAAACGTTATTTGCAATCTACCCCTCCACCTCATGATTACGCGAGAGTTCTGTTGTTGTGGGTCGGCACTCAGTGGCGCGATCTGTTAAGTGCAAAGCAGCAGAAAGAGTTGATCGAGATGATCCTCGGTCATCAGAACATTGATGGTGGTTGGTCCATTCGTAGCTTTGGCACGCCTGAAACTTGGGGGGGTGGGGTGCGAGCTCAAAAACTTCGGACAGATCCGGAATTTCTTACAAACCCGAGTGATGGACACCAGACAGGACTGGTCATCATGGTATTGCGAGATGCCGGCTTGCCGGTAACTCATCCTGCGATTCAGGCGGGAGTGGCGTGGTTGAAATCAAATCAGCGGGTGTCAGGGCGCTGGTGGACCCGGTCTCTGAATACCGACAGGTCTCATTTCATTACCTACAGCGGTACGTTTTATCCGCTCATTGCGTTACAGAAATGCGGCGAAATCGACTCGCTGGCAACGCAATCGTCTCGATAGAGCTATTTTTTTTGGCTCTCTTTTTTCGTTGGGTACTATTTCTCCATCTCATCGCGGATCGACATATTTTCGATTGCATCTGCTCAGGGGTCGATTATCTTTACAGATTCGGAAACCTGTAAAGTAGTGAAATACATTACGTCAACATTGTTTTTCGAAGTTCTTATTGTTCTAAATTCGCACAAACAAAACCTCAAATTTACCGGGAGATTCCATGTCACGTTGCATGATGATTGCTGTTCTTATGCCAGCCGTTCTTTCAACGAGCCTTTTTGCTCAAGACGACGCCAAAAAGCCGAAAAAGAAACAGAAAAATGGGGCAGAAGCCCGTCTTTCAAAGCAGATGATGACCCATTTTTCAGTGGCCAAAATGACTGAAGATCAAGTTGCTTCGGCGAAGAAAATTTTAGCTGAAGGAATGGATGAGTGGGTGAAGCTTCAAAAAGAAGTTGAAGCGATGTTCACCAAGGATCAGCGGAAGACTCGCACCGAGACGATGAAGCAGGCTCGGGCTGATGGAATGAGTCAAAAAGATGCGACGACCAAAGCCAATGAAGCAGTTGGAATGGACGCCGATTCTTTAAAGGCTTTTAACGCCAAAAAAGCGGCGCAAAACAAACTAGCCAACTCGCTGCGTAAAAAGATCACAGGCCTGTTGACTGACGATCAGAAAGAGTTGATGAAAGCCAAGCAGAAGAAAGGCAAAAAAGGGGGTAAGAAAGGTGCCAAGAAAGGTGCCGGTGGCAAATGAATTGAGGGTGAAACCTAACGTTTTCAGGATTTTTAACCGGCAGGAATAGATGTTAAACTCATCTATTCTAGGCCGGTTTTTGTTTGAAACCGCTCTCACGAAGTCACATCATGTCGGTTTAAGGTGTTTAAATATTTATCTGAAACCGCTCCCATGAAATGGGTTACGGCCAGAATTATGCTACAGTAAGGGTCACATGACGGAATTTTACCCTCTAGGTGGAACTCGGTTTTTATTTAAACCAGCTCCCGAGGCCCCGCCCTCTTCAACGCTCAATATCAGGAGTCATCTAATGAATTCTTCTCCGAAGAAAAAAGGTTTTACCTTAGTCGAACTGTTGGTCGTGATTGCGATCATCGGAATTTTAATTGGCATGCTATTGCCGGCCGTTCAGCAGGTTCGAGAGGCAGCTCGCCGAACAACTTGTGCGAACAATGCAAGGCAACTTTCGCTGGCCATGCTTAACTATGAATCGGCACTGGGTACATTCCCTCCGGGACTTCGCTGTGACACTCCTGCTGATAGTGCCGGGATCATCCAAGATGCCAGTTGGAAAACATTGTGGTCTTGGGGAACTTTCGTCCTTCCTTATGTAGAACAAAATAACCTTTATGAGGTTCTGAATCCCCGCGAACGCACACCGCAACAATTTAAGAATGCGAATGAATCAGCTTT
>JAKVBF010000011.1 GCA_022447555.1 Mariniblastus sp.
TGATTAAAGCATTTCAGTTTCCAGAGATACGAACAGGCTTTTACCCTAATACCTGAAACCGGTTTGCTGAGCTTGAGCAAGGGCACGGTTTCAAAATCCAAAGTCTTTCAAGAGGCTAATGTCCGCGCTGCCAAACGGATCGACAGCTTTCTTAGAAAGTCCGGCTTCGCGTGCACCGTATTGTTATGCCACTGCTTCGTCGCGTACGTGTGGCAATGCCAATGATGGTCAAAAAAATAAATGTGGCAGCCGAGGTCGGTTCCGGTATCGCCGTCAGCTTGGCATCGAAGTACGACTTGATAGCGGGGTCTATTGTGAAACCCTCATCACTAAGCCGTTGGTTCATTGCCAATCGCAGTGAGTTGTGAGCGAAGTAGCGACCAGTGTTGTGTCCCATGTGAATCCAGTCACGTGACAGATCATGCAATGAATCGAACGGACCTATTCCTGCTTCTGTATCTTGCCAAATGGAGTAGAGCCTGTCGTTGGTTTTTGTCGATCGAATATCTCGACCTGGGTCAATGGCTTGCAACGCGTCGATAAGGTCAGCGATGTACTCTGGACTCGGCCGCATCATGTCATCTGGATTGCCGGCTGCATAGTCAGTCGGGAACCTGCTGAAACCTGTCCACGCGGGATGAATCACCAACTTTGCAGTGGGTTGCATTACCATCCAGGCAGAAATGACTGACACGTCTTGTGCAAGAGTTGTTCCCGCAAATGGTTGCACGGAAATCCAATCATACTGCTTTGTCGCCAGCGCAGTTGTCCAAGGCAACGAGGACGCAACGCAGTGACCTTCAGGATTGTCGTAAATGAATTGCAGATTCTTGCCGCAAAAGATGTGGTAATCGACATCCCCATCTAAATCGTAAGGCTTCGTGTCCCATGTTAAGCTATTTCCAATTGTATATATTGTATCACCGAGAACTATGTTTGAACTGAGGATTAACAAAACGAAGGCGACTGACCGGAATGGATAAATCATTGATTCCTGCCTGTAAAATACGAAAGAGTCAGGTGTGGTTTAACTGAAGTTTCTTGCCGAGCAACGTGCAGTCGCATATCTAACACCCTACACAAGAGCCTCTAGGATGGAACTGTGTAAAACGTCTTATCAACCAACTTTAAACACAACGATCATAAGACTGTTCGAATTCAAGTTCTCAGATTAAATACATTACCGGACTGCAACGTTCATTATCCTTACATTAAAAAATTGGACAGGGAGACGACAGTTGAATAACTCTGTAGGTGGATATATCGCTCAAAGGCTCGTTGATTTAGATGTTTCAGATTATTTCGCGATTCCTGGCGATTACAACCTGGTACTTCTGGATGAAATCATAAAAGAAAAACAGCTCAATATGATTTGCTGTTGCAACGAATTAAATGCCAGTTATGCTGCCGATGGTTATGCCAGAGTAAACGGAATAGCAGCTCTGTTTGTGACTTTTGGGGTTGGGGGACTCAGTGCCATCAACGGAATTACAGGTAGCTATGCAGAAAATCTACCCGTGTTAATTGTCTCAGGGGCTCCTAATACAAACTCAATAGCTCACCGAGACATTGTTCACCACACCATAGCAACAGAAGATCATGGATACGTTCGGAGAATGTTTGCAGAAGTCTGCTGTCATACGGATTGCATCATTTCTCCTGAAAAAGCCCCCATGCAAATAGATACAGCAATTCAACAACTTATCTACCACTCCAAACCGGTATATCTCGATATTGCATGTAACATTTCTGCGTTACCAACACCTGAGCTAAATAAGCGACACTTCTACTCTACACTTCATTCTGACCAGCTGTCTCTCAATGAGGCCACTAATGCGGTAGCTGAGCGTATTAATGAGTCGGAAAAGCCTGTGATCGTTGTAGGATCTGGATGCCGTAACAAAGAAATTGGAGATGCCATCGCCAAACTATCTACTCAAACAGGCATTGCCTTTGCCACCATGCCTGATGCAAAAGGTTTTCTATCTGAGGAACACCCCAATTATCTCGGGCATTATTGGGGGCCGGTCAGCTCAGAGAATGTCTGTGAACTCGTTGAATCTAGTGACTGCTACATCTTTGTAGGCGCGAATATCAATGATTACACAACTTCCGGATACACTACAAATATTTCAAATCAAAATCTCATCAAGATTGATAGATTTTCAACCTCACTTCAAAACAAATTTTTCACGCAGGTTTTTATAGAAGATTTAATTAAAAATCTGAAAAACAAAGTCAATAAAAATAAATCGGTTATGGATCAATTTGCTCTTTTACAAGGAGAAACCAAGAAGGCAGTTAACCCAAGCCTTGAAGCTACAGACCGGCCTACAACCAGAGAGTTTATCGTAAAATGCATTCAACATATTTTAACTTCAGACAATCTCCTTCTGGTTGAAACAGGGGACTCCTGGTTCAATGGTCTAGATATAACGTTACCTCAAGGCTGTCATTTCGAAATTCAAATGCAATATGGATCAATAGGCTGGTCGGTTGGTGCTTTATTAGGTACCCAAGCAGCACTCGGGGATAAAAGAAGGGCTATTGCATTAATTGGTGATGGTTCATTTCAAATGACTGCCCAAGAGTTATCCACCATGATCCGGTATGGTTTGAAGCCCATTATCTTCCTTGTTAATAATGCATCATATGGTATTGAAGTCCAGATTCATGATGGCCCTTACAATGAAATTAATGATTGGTCATATGCCCAATTGGTTGAAGTTTTTAGAGGTCAGAATATGGACGCACGATCGGTCTGTGTGACGACTGAAAAGGAACTAAAAAGTGCTGTAGAAGAAGCAGTCAATACAGATGCGTTATACTTCATAGAAGTGAAAATTGATGCAAATGATTGCAATAAAAAACTGCTTCAGTGGGGTAAATATGTTGCACATTACAACTCAAGAAAACCATCAAGCTAATACAAGATAATGCCACGCCCCTCAATTTTTTATTGAGGGGTGCATAACCTCATCCGCTTAGATTGGCACACAATAGATCTCTTCCAATGCATGTATCAAAACGGGGAAAACCATGCCTACCCACACTGCGTCCGGGCACGCCGTGATCATATCACGTAATTTTCCAAATGTGCCCTCATATTAGCCACATTAAATCGTCGGCAGAAGATTTGATTACATGAATTCCTTTGGACCGAGGTGAAACGGCTAAAAAGGGATTATCCAATCGCCCACCGATAGCCAGATGGTTCCCATTAACCACGATTCAATACGTCTCGATGATACCGATCGATTTCTTGAAGGATCGCTTTGGGCTCATCACCCGCCGTCACCAGACCGGCACCCGGATATCGAAGATCGTCATCGTCAGACCATTGCCGAAACAAACACCCATGCACATTGGGTCTGGCAATCAACATCGATAAAACGACCTCAACCAACTCGAGACGCTGCTCATCACTCATCCCGGCACGCATATGATTACCCGCCTTTCCCGCGGACTCTTTGGCAACCCCTGGTTCAACACCTTGAGGAATCCGCAGGCAAAAGATGAGCGGTAGGCCAAGCTGGCCCCAAACATCGATCAGATCGATCCATTGCAGCGGGTCCCGAGCCACGGACCCGGCAGGCCAGTAATCAAGATTAACATCCAGCCCAATGAAGGAAATCGGTAACGCTTGACGCAACAGTGAATCCGCCACCTGCAGGGGATGCATCCCTCCGACCGAGCCCGCCAGTCTTTCCGCCCAAGGAAAGTCAAAACTCGCAACAATGGGAATTTCAAGTGAGGCGTCCTGTATCACCTGAAAAAGTTCAGTCGTCAGCTGTTGCTGTTGGGGAAAACTCAACTGTCGGTGGCCAATCCCGTTCAAGCCGCTAACGGCGTGGACCAGAGATGTATGGGATGGAAGGTGGCTCAGTCTTTCCCGGCATTCACTAAGCAAGTTCTTTTTTCGAGTCTCAAAATCATCCGTCGAATCGCCCGGCCACGTCTGGGCACCAGCGCTGGCATCAAGCAGAGGTCCGACGATCAGATTTTTGGGGTCACCGCCCGCCTGGACGGCGGGTGAAACCCAGGGCACTTCGAACAAGTCAAAGCACGATCCCATTTCTGCTGTTTGGCTCACAGGATGCGAGGCCAGATTGCCGGCTAACCAAAAGGGAGCAAGTTGTTTCTGAGAAACTCGATAAGCTGAAATACTCTCACCAAAAATCCGCGAGAGCTCAAATATGCAGTCGATGGCGATTTCGATCGACTTCATCGCTGCTTCGTCTTTTTCAAGCGGCTCAACGCTCACCACCGAGGCACTTAAATGACGGGTCGCTTGTGCGACCTGCTCCAACAAGGAATCTGCTATCTCTAAACCGCCTTCTCCCCATGTGGATAATTGGTTTCGAAGACGGTTAAGGGTTCCTCTCGCTAATTCAGTCATCAAATCATAAACTTGTGACGACTCGGGAAGTGTCCCTGTGCAGATGGCCATTTCCCCCCGCGTCTCAAAAGGGTAGGGGATATGAACTTTTCCTGAGTCATTTTGATTTCGTGAAATGACGAGAAGCTCTTCCGCTACTTTCACTCGACAGGGCCATGGAATGCCCTCCATACCCACCACATGAATACACGCGGCCCGTGATTTATTTAGCTTCCAAAAATCCGGTAACCGAAACCTGTACTCGCCCATCCGTTATCCTGCGACCGATTCTATTCAAAATGCCGCCAGCCACGCTCCCTTCACCCACTCCCCCGGCCAGCTTTTCGAGGGGCCCTTTCCAATTACCGTACCACATTTCCACGCTTCGAGAATCGAAAGACGAAAGAATCAGAATTTTCCGGTACCCCAATCGAGCCCGGCACTCTAAACATCTCTCAAGGGCAATGGGCCCCTGACTGAGTCAATCAGGTGATCACAATATTGATTTAAAAAAACCGGCTGTAAATCCAATACCTGAAAGACCTCTGAAACTTACCAACTGAGGTGCCAGGAACCGACGCGCTCGATGGCGTTCTTCGTCCTACCCGCCATAGCATCTAGGCCAAAGTTTCCAATATCAAGTTTGTTGATTCGATGATCCGCTGATCCCGCGGTCGCAGATCCGGTTCAAAAGCCTTACCCGTTAAGTGCTGTAAACCAGCGATATAACGCACAGCGATTTCATTGCTTTGTTCGGTTGAAAACTGCATGTTCGTATCCTTGACCATGCCGCGAGCAAATTCTTTTGAAAAGGAGACCGGCTTGCCGTCTCGCTCTAACACCGATCCATCGTCATTCAATTTCCAAAAACGGGACGAATCCATCGTATACAGCTCATCGGCCGCAACGATTTGATTGGAGGCATTGATCCCGTGCTCCGTCTTCGTATCGACCAATACCATCCCTTTCTCCCGTAGGTATTGCGACACCATACCGAAGGCCATGATTGAGGCATTACGTAGATGATTGTACTGACCTGCAGTGCAAATCTCATTGGCAATCAAAAACGCAGGGTCGATGGTTCGGTCGACTTTCTCTTTGGTCGACGGAGTGTCCATGAGATAGGGAAGCTTACCATTTTCACTGAGCGAACTGACCTCAATGTGATGACCGGCGTATTCAAACTCAGACAGCCCGTCTTCTTTTGCTTTTAGCCAATGCTGAAACAAAGAAGTGGATGTGGAGCTTTGAGCCATGTACATCCGCAACACATTCTCAACCATCAGCAAATTTAGATTCTCTGCCGGAATCACCGTTGAAGAGGGCAGTAAACCCTCGACTTTGAACTGAGAAGAACCCAGTACATCTTTGACAAGATTAAGCATGTGATCATGGTTTTGCGCCAAAACCTGATCCTTGAAAGGTATGGCGCCTCGATTGACATCGTGGGTAGAGATACGATTGCCGCGAAACATCAAACGCATCGAAACACCGCACTTTGTTTTCAGGTTGTCGCCAAAAACGGAATCCGAGACTTTCCCCTCCAAAACCGTGCTACCGGTCAGTCCCGGCAGATCATTGTCAGCGATGATCTGCTTGATCGTTCTGCCTTCATTTACCCGCTTCCCATAGTCACTTACAAGGTCTTTGATTTCGGCGTCGGCAAGCATCTATGGATTCTCCGGAGGGATAACAGAAGGTATGTCAAAACTCTCTTTGTTGACCGAGAGGCTCTACAACGTTCGAGCGAATTTGAAATATAGAAGTCGCGCGCTAAACCGTCAACTATGGCAAAGCCAATGTTCCGCTCACCCGAGCAGAATCGGTATGGACCGACTGACAGACATCCCATCCGGTCTGCGACATCGAACTTCCTGCAGACCTGCCAAGTCGCACCCAGTTTATGTCAGTCTGCTTGCTCCACGTACAAAGCGAAAGATTGGAGCCATATCACAGGTCTCACCACGGCCAATCCGGTTCGAGCAAATAGTCTTCAAAGCTTCCAATTTTTAAGTCGCACGAACGGCCCATCTGGGCCGATAAGATAGGTGACTCACCCTTTTACTTAAGTCGAACCGTTGCGAACCGACAACGCCTCAGCAGACGCCCAAAACCGTTTTTCGCTCGCCGAGGATGAACCGCCGAACAGAAACGAAATCGCTAGACACGGGGCAGTTAACGGCCCACCCTCACCCGGATCTCGTCGAATTGAATTGGGGGGTTTTTTATCTCTACCATGCCAATACAATCTCCGGAACGACGAGCGTTAAGCTCGTTTCGAAGCCCAACCCGCCAGCTTCGTCGATATTCTCTACCAAATTGACACACTCGGAACTATCGCAAAACATGTCTTCCCACAAAGCAAACGCCGGTCTATTTTTCTTAGCTAACTTTTTGTTAATGACCGACTCGTTGATCGGAATTGGCCAATCACAGGAAAATACTCACATAACCAACGAGCTTCTCAACGGAACCGTTTGGGTACAAACCGCTTTGGAACATGATATCCTTTGCCGTCAGGCATACCAATTAGCAGACATCCGTTTGCAGCAAGCTCTGGAGGATGAGCGATGGACGGCAGCCATCGAACAGACAGCCAATTTTGAAAAGCTGCCGCCAGCCGTCATTTTGGATGTCGATGAAACGGTCCTTGACAACTCACCTTTCCAAGCAAGACTCGTTTCAGAGAACGTCGAGTTCACCACTGAAAAATGGATTACCTGGTGCAAGGAATCTCAAGCGGAAGCAATGCCCGGAGCAACGAGATTTATCAAACAAGTCAGCCAGAAGAATATCGCTCTTTTTTTTGTCACCAACCGGGACGCATCAGTAAAGGACGCAACCATCGCCAATCTGTCTCGGGCACTCGATATGCCAGTGGCTCCAGAACAGGTCCTCTGCAAAAACGAAAAACCGGAATGGAAATCAAGTAAAACGGCCCGGCGTAAATACATTGCGCAAACCCACAGAATCGTTCTTTTATTGGGCGATGACTTCAATGACTTCACCTACATTGGCAAAGTCTCAACGCGACAACGCGTCAAAAAAGGTGAACCCTATAGCCAGTATTTTGGCACCAAATGGATCCAACTTCCGAACCCCCTTTATGGCAACTGGGAAAAATCAATTTACGGGTTTAATTATTCCACTCTCCGGGATGAAAAGCTCAAACTAAAATACGAGCTTCTAGAAACGAAGCAGCAGGAACAAAACAAGACTGGACGAGACTAACGAGGCCGCGGTTAATCGATCGCCCCAGCGGCTCGAGAAACGGGATCAACTTATTTCTGCGTCGCGACTCTCTTGAATCGGCCTAACCCACGTTCCCATCGGTCTGACTAGTTATCCGATGGAGCCGGTTTGATTTCGGGCGCCGCCTCAGCCGACACTTCAGAGCCGGTCAATTGACCGAGCATCCTCGCTCGGATCACGTTCCCGTGGAACTGAGGGCTTTTTTGATCGTTTTCATAAATCCCAATCGCCGTCTCGTATTCCTTGCGTGCCTCATGACAGCGACCCAGTAAGTAATTAACTCCGCCTTCCCAACGGTTATCGCCCGGTGTCGCACGCAAACGATCTAACCAATTGATGGCGGTCCCAACATTGCCATTATCGACATGGCATTCCGCCAAAAAGTATCCTGCATCGCGTCGTACCAACGACATTTGCGCCTGCACGCTTTCGATCCGCTGCCGAAATTCCAATAACGAAGAATCCTCTTCGTAAATTCCCAACAAACGCTGTAAACCTTGATCAGACCCCAAAGATCGGATCTTGTCATCGTCATACATTAGGGCGTAAAACAACTCAATCGCATTGGCTTTAGCATCTCCGCGCACAGTCTCGAAGCTACCCGCAAAGTACTTCGCTCGCGCTGTTCGGTACAAGGTAAAATCATTGATGTACGCTTCGTTGGTGAAGTACCAAGACAACTTGTTGCGAACCACGTCTTCTTCATTTGCTTTTTTAACAGCCTCGTTAACGGCTTGCCGATAGGCGTGCGTTTCAAAACCAACATTCCAGGCTTTCATTTTAAGGCCCTCTTTGGAAGGGAGCCGCTTAATCATCTCCGATGGCTGGCTTGTAAGATTCAATGGTTGGTCAGCTGGTAGTTTTGATTCAAGCAGATGAAAGCGTTTGGCGACCGATTCCGGAGAGACGTAAACCAAACCAACCAAATCATCCAATTGATCGGCCGTCACCCAATACTTGGTGTCGTCTCTCAACGATTCTTCGGGGGTCAGATCTAACTGAGCCAGCCAATCCGGATTCTTTTTAAGTTCACTCAAGGTAGCCATCTTGACGGGCGTCCCTGCGGGAATAGGCAAACCCAAACGCGTATCGAAAAGATAGTACTCACCACCAACTACGACCGCCGGGCACCACAAAGTCTCGACCATTTCACCGTCTTCACCCTTTGATTTGGTAGCCAGCATCACGGAATCCAATCCATAAAGTTTCATCATCACCATGAATGTCTTGGCCCGCTCAATATAATCTCCCCGACTGAACATCAAGACTTGCCACGGAAAGTGCTGATAGCCCGCACCCGGCGTGCCGGATGCTGCCGGGTCTGCGACCTCGGGATTCAAACGCTGCTTCTCGACTTGTTCATCGGACAAATCGACCAATTCCGTTAACTGAACATTTCGGGTGACCCAATCAAAAACCTTCGCCGCCGCCGCCAACTGTGTAGCCTGCTCGGCATCCAGTTCTGGGTGAATACGCTTCATCACAGCAGCCAGCAAATCTTCTTCCTGTCCCTCTGTCTCGAAGTCCCCAGCTGCAAGTCGGTAAATTTCAAACAGTTTCGGATTGGGCGTTGCCACAATCCGCTGGGTCAATTGATTCATCCAAGAGGTTTCCTGCAGGTAATAAGCATCTGAGTTGAGATAACTAATTTCCTCGGTGCGTTCGATCATGGGAAGCGTCGCGTACTGGTCTATGAGAGATTTGGCGAACGAATCAAGGGTCCATGAGTCGATAGTTTCCTCACTGGCATCGACCTGAGCCCAGCGATTCAGGCTCGATGACACCTTGTCTTGAAACTGCCCCTGATCGAAACGATTTTCGCTATACACAAACTCCATGGTTCGCGTCAGATCATCTTTCTTTAGTGAGGACATCTGAGTGTCCAACATGTCAAGCATGGGATCCGGTGCCGGCTTGCAACCGACTGACAAGATGATTCCCAGTAGAAAAAACGAGACAACAGTAAGTAGTTTTTTCATTTCAGTCCAAGATCCAATTAAAGTTGAAATGCGATTAAACATCGGTCAACGCATTTCGAATGTTTAACAATTGTTCCAATAACGACCGTACCTCATCAAGCGGCACCATATTTGGTCCATCGCTTGGCGACTTGAGAGGTTCAGGGTGGGTTTCCAAAAATATCGCGTCACAACCGACCGCTACGGCAGCCCTTGCGAGCGGGGCCACCATTTCGCGATGACCGCCTGTTTTACCGCCCGCAGCGCTGGGCTGCTGGACCGAGTGAGTCGCATCGTAAACGACGGGTACCCCCAATTGTTGCATCTCCGGCAATGAACGCATATCGTTGATCAGGTTTCCATACCCAAAAAATGTACCTCGTTCGGTAAGCATGATTTGGTCACAACCTGCACCTTCTAGCTTACTGATCACGTGCTTCATGTCCCAAGGCGCCATAAACTGCCCTTTTTTTACGTTCACTGGACGCCCGGTTTCAGCCGCAGCCACCAGCAGGTCAGTTTGACGTGCCAAAAATGCTGGGATTTGAAGCAATTCACAGACCTCACTCACCGGCTTTGCTTGTTGGGGTAGATGTATGTCCGTTGTGACCGGAATCGCAAATTTCTCTCTCACCGAGGCCAAAACAGAGAGACCGGATTCAAGTCCTATACCACGATACGAATCAAAGCTCGTTCGGTTCGCTTTGTCGAACGAAGCCTTAAAAATAAATGGCAAATTCAAGGAATCACAGGTCGATTTGAGATGATTTGCGATCTGTTCGGCGAGTTCCTGATCCTCCAGAACGCAGGGGCCAGCAATGACCAACAAGGGCTGGTTCCGCCCGCACTTTAAATCGCCAATTTGTGTAGGGTTTTCAGCCATTTCCTCACCGCTCCTTAATCAGCCCCTGCCAACAAGCCCCCATATTATCCCGTTTCAATCGATTTCCGCGAGTGGGGTCAGGGCCGACTTTAGCAGGCAAGGATGGCTCCTGACAGATCATCCCAAACCCAAAGCCGATATCACCTCAGTCAGCCATTCAAGCTTGCAAGTCACCATGGGCCTTTAGCCACTTCTTCGGCACCATCACCCGTAATCGCTGGGGAACCACTTCAATCGTCAGTGGTAATTGGCCGCCAGGATCCCCATCCACTTGATAGTGACCGGCTCCCTCAGATGTAATGGTCATCGACTTAAATCTAGCAAAACGGCTTACCGACATACGGTGATGAACCTTGAAAAAACTCGTTAAAAAATAATACAAGCCTGTGATCAAACCACCCGATCGAAAGGTGCAAATGTCTAGCTCCCCATCGAATGGGCTGGCCCTGTGCGCCAACGATAAATTCATGGCGTAGCGAGGAACATTTTGCACGAACGCCCAGCGCGCCGTTTCCATGCGCCGGTCACCATCCATCGTAATGGAAAGTTTTGGATACTCGTATTTCCAAACCGCTCTAAGTATTGGGGTCAGATAGGATAAGTAACTAATATGACCTTTGCGTGTCTTATGCAGCTTTCTTACAACTTCGGCATCAAAACCACAACTTGCAACCACTAGAAATAACTGTCCATTGGCCAATCCCGCATCCAACCGAACCGTTTGCCCCGCTTCTATAATCTCTGCGATCTGTTTTACTTGCCTACCGATCTTTAAATATTTGGCGAACAAGTTGGCCGTTCCCAACGGAAAAATAACCAGCGGTACCGCCGCCGGTAAACGATTCACTAATAACGCCGCGGTTCCGTCTCCTCCGGCTGCCACCACCGCGCGTAACGCTCCACTTTCTTGCCAAAGACTTGCTTTTTGACAAATGGAATCGATGTCGCCCATCAATTCCACTTCATAATCCCTCGCCTCCAGATGTTCTACCAACTGTTCGATCAGAACGCGCCTATCAAACGCACCCGAATGTGGATTTGCCGCAATGATCACACGCCGAGCGTTAGGATCGGCAATTTCGAGCTGAAATGGATTCTGCAATGTTCAAACCTGCTCAAGAACAAATGGCCATGTGGCGAATCGATACAATGTCGCGATTTGATAAAACGCCCCGCATCAACTAAACGTTAGCTTGCTTGCCTTTCGCGGCATAAGACACCGCTCTATTTTTTTCCTTCTGTGGCACGAACTTTGCTTTAGTGTACACCCGTTCCTCGTGGTTGAGCAGCCCTCCACCGCAAGGAACAATGGTCCGTCACACTGTTTTTTTCCTCATGATTACCTTGCCCCTGATCACGAGGCCGTCAACAAGTGCTTGACCCCGGTTGCTGGCGGACCACTTCATCATCTATTAAATAGGATTGGCCGTTCTTTCACCGAAGGGGAGCTGATGCACGCGAGGAAAACGTCACCCAATTTAATTGCTTGTGTTGTCCCACTTTTTTGTAATTCGCAACAAGCCCCGGATAGATAAGTTTACTCAGAAGGGGTCTGGGAAGTCTCTGAGTACGCCATCTGTTTGTCCGAGTCACTCAAGCCCCGCTTTAATCGCCGGAATTGAATTCGTCGGGGCCCTGACTCCCGGTCAGCACCTGCGGATCATTCAGCACTAGGTAATGACCATGGTCGGCCGTCACGATCACAGCGGTCTCATCCCAGTTGCTCTCTTGGGAGACCCAGTCCACAACCACTTGGAACGCCGCTTCACCGCTCAAGACAGCACCAATCGAATCGTCAATATTATTTTTATGGTTTGCCCAATCTACATCTCCCGCTTCGACCAATAACCAAAACCCTTTTTTATTAGTTTGCAGCACTTCCAGTGACGCACGCGTCATTTCGGCCAAGGTCGGGTTTTCCTCAATATCTTCGGGCTTGTATCGATCTTGGTGGTTGGTTCCGCGCGTCGGATCAAAACCACCATCGGCTGTCCGAAACGGCAGATGCCCCCGTTTGACACCAAACAGACCAAACAGCCGTTTTCCATCCTGAGCTGCCCGCCGAGCGGCCGCAGCCAAAACCTGGCTTCCATCCTCACCCTCGGTTCGGCTGGCCACCACATAACGCCCTCCATGTTCAACATCAATGCTCTTCAAATCGTTCGAAGCAATCACCTTGTTACCCGGCACATAATTAGCCCCTTGATTCACCCTGTCATCATTGGCGTTCTCTCCCCAACCCCCTCCGATTAAGACGTCCAACCCTAGCAACGGCTCCTCTTTGTGAGCAATCGATTTCAACCCCACCATGTCCCGAGTCAAATCTTGGTAGTCGTCTCGGCTCACATTGTTGGCATAGGCACAGGCACATGTTGCGTGGCTGAGCTGTACGCTGGAAACCACCCCGACCGAGAACCCTTGACCCTGTACCTGCCGAGCGATTGGAATCACCTGCCGACCATCCACACCAATGTTGACCGATCCATTGAAGGTTTTGATGCCCGAAAACAGACTCGTTGCTGAGGCCGCCGAGTCGGTAACGACGTGAGGCAAAGCTTTGTATTTTCCAAGCAAGTAAGACGCGCTGACCGATTTTTGCCAGGGGTTCGATCCACCATAAGCCGCTGAATAGCCTCCCGCGGTATTATCAGAGCAAACGACTGTCTGAGCGTCCACGTCCGAATTGGCATCACCACTATGAGGACTTGTCACAAACCAACCAAAGTCATGCGATGCAACCCGGTAATCCTGAAAAGCCAGTCCCGTTCCAGCACCTTTCGTATAAGTAACTTTTTTACGCTTGTAGACCGCAGCCGCCTGAATCGTCGGCCAATCCATCCCATCAAAGACAAATATGACGATATGGCGTTTACCAGCGGCAAACGCTTGCTGTTGCAAATGGTAAAGATCGGTCTGATCGAAATAATCTGCCTTGGGATTAAGTGTTTTCTTTGGCAAAAAACCGTACAACGCCTCAATTCGAGACGCATCACGATAAAGACTATTTTCTCCCTGCCAAGAATCGAGTTTCATTCCAAAAGAAAATACAGGGATCAAACGATTTGAGTGCGAGGTCCAATCTCCATAGCTTTTCGGTTTTTTACCCCAATGCGCCCACTCAGCAAAATTCGACTCGGTCGCCTGTAATTGTAGTCGTCGGACATAATCCTCTTCTTTACGATTACCCAAGCGCTCTTGGCTAAAAAGCGAAGGTTGCCCTCCTAATGGAGCCGCCAATAAAACGGCAAGCAATACAATGATTTTGATTCCCGTTGTCGAGCCCAACCGCCAATCTATTTCCAGAATGAAGGAACGCCTCGGAACGGCCCGTTTTGTTTTAAAAAACAGGGAGATGTTAGATGTTTCGTTCAGAGAAGATCCATCAACCAATGATCTCACCATACGCATCGGGGCGCCGATCTCGAAACCGATGAACTTCATGTTCGCCCGGAATATTGACCAAGTGTTTTTGCCGAGCCAATTCTGGGTTAATGACACCGTACAGAATCTGTTCCTCACGATGATCTGCGGACGCCAAAACAGCCCCTCGAGGATCACAAATCTTACTCTTCCCAATGAACTGAAAACCTCGTTCGACCCCCACCCGATTTACCGACATGAAGTAGACATGATTCTCCAATGCCCGAGCCTGGGGAATCACATCTGCCGTTAATCCCGATGTGGGCGGCCAGTTGGTGGGTAGTGCAATCAAATCTGCCCCCTGCAGTGCCAAAATCCGAGATGCCTCAGGAAAAGAACTGTCGTAGCAAATATTCATCCCGATGCATCCCAAATTAGTCTCAATGACCTCAAAGGGGCGGTTTCCAGGGGTAGTAAATCGGTCCACACCGAGGTGGGGAAGGTGGATTTTACGATAGGTCCCGAGAACTCCACCGGAGCCCACCAATGCAAGTGAGTTAAAGACCCGTCCATCGACCTGCTCGAGAAAACCGACAATAGCCATGGTCTTCAGTTTCCGACAAGCAACCGACAATCGACTGATTGAGGGACCCTCCAATGGCTCAGCATATTCCTGAGCCTCCGCCAGAGAATCAAAACAGTAACCGGTCGTTGAGCATTCAGGAAAAACCGTCAACTGAGCACCTTCCATGGCAGTCTCGTTTAAAAAATCAATCAAACGATCCACGTTGGCCGAAATGTCCCCCAAGCGGATGTCCATCTGCACACCGGCAACCTTAAATTTCCCATTCATAAAAACCACCGCAATTATTTCTCTGCTGGCTCGACTGGTTGTGCTTCTAATTCAATCGACAATTCCTTAGCGAGATTTCGAAAGCTAGGATTTTGATCATCGATGGCTAACAATTCATTGACAAATTTAACGGCTTGGGAATAGTCTTTTTGTTGTCGATAAAATGTCGCCAATGCCAGCAGGTATTGTGGGACATCGGGGGCTTGCTGATACGCCGCCATTAAATATTCCTCGGTCTTATCGAGTTCATTTTGGATATAGCAAGACATCGCATAACGGTAAAACAGGGCGTGGGTGTTTGGTAACCCTTTGCTGCGGCGAATATCGGTCACCAGCAACTCGTGCTCTTGCTGTCGCAATGCCGCTGCCTCTTTTAGACTCGCTTGTATCTGTTGCGTGATTTGTCGCAGCTCCGCCACCGAAACCTGATTGCCAGATGATCTCATCTGTTGATTCATTTGACGAGCATCGGACTCCAACAACGCGGCCAAGTTGGCGCGAGGCCCGGCAAAATACGGATCCAAACGAACGGCTGCACGATAGGCCTCCATGGCCTCTTGACTCTGGTTCAACAACTCGTAGATGCTACCCAACATCAGGTGGTTTCGGGGGCGATCATTTTCGAGCAACAACGAATCCCTGTACTCCTGGATGGCTTTTTCAAACGATCGGCGACCATCAGGATTTGACCAGCGATTCCGCAATTCCGAGGGGATACTCGCGGCCACTGCAGCGGCCGTAATCCGGACTCGCCGAAATGGGTGAGCGGTTAGCTCAACGATAATCTCAACCAACGGCTCCAGTTGCTGATTCAACTCGGTCGCGGTCGTCGATCGTTGAAGAATCCGTGAAACCTCTGTGTCGATCCTCGCCAATGCTGCACTGACAACCTTGGGATCCTCATCCTGAGTCGCCTGAACCGCCGTCGCCAAAGATTCGGTTGAGGGCTCTTCGCTCAATTCCTGTAGCGCGGTGGCCCGGAAAATGGCCGGGGCTGTGGAATCCACAGCCAATTGCATCATGACCTGAGGACTTTCCGGGCTGCCGGATTTGCCTGCAGCCAGTTGTTCGTAGTATTTTGATTTGGGCGGGGCACCAGCGTCTTTACCGTACCATTTATCGACTGCATCGAGCATCTGTTGATTGACACGCTCCAACTCACTGGCAACTGAGGGGTTGCCCAGCTCGGCTTGGATCAACCAATCCAAATACTGCTTGAGCCCCTCTTGATCCGCTGCGTCGAGCTTCGATTTATCGATATGACATCCCGTACACGCGTTCGGCGTACCATATTTAACACTCATATCCGGCCGAGGTACGCGCAGGCTGTGATCTCTGCGGGAATCTACTTCCATGTAGGTTGTGGACGGCATATGGCATTCTACGCAACTCGCGCCAGGCGTTCCCATTTCGTGATGATGGTGATTTACAGAGTCATACTTACCCGCGGGATGTTGATGACAAGACGTGCATAATCGATTGTCATTGTATTTCAATTTCGTGGAATGGGGATCGTGACAATCAGTGCAACGAATTCCTTTATGAAACATCTTGCTTTGAATGAATGATCCGTAGACGTAATCCTCATCTCGTATCTGGCCATCATCTTGGTAAATCTGATCAGATAAAACCTGGCAAGCAAAAAAATTATCAAACCGATCGCCCGCTTGAAATCCATTGCAAACACCGGTTCGACGCGAATGGCAAGGTGCGCATGATTCTACTTGGGGTACGTTGCTGACCGTCTTAAGATTAGCCAAACCATAACCACGGTTCTTATCCCAAAAAAACTTCTTGTTTTGTGCCAACTCAACATGGACGCTACCCGGACCATGACAGGCTTCACAACTGACATCGATTTCAGAAAATGTTGTGTGATACTGCTGCGTGACCGTGTCGTAATTTCGCTGCAAATCCGTGCTGTGACATTCGGCGCAAGACGTGTTCCAACGCTGGGTGATCCCGGTCCAATGCAATGGATCATTTGATTCAATTTTCTCATCCACATCGGGTGGCGTCAGGTAAAACCAACGTTTTTTTTTCGTATCCCAAGACAAACGGAGCACTTGCAATTGACCTATCTCACCCTCTTTGGCTTCTGGGTCAGCGCGTAACTCAACCATGTATTGTTGTAGTGGCTCAACACCGAAAACGTATTTCACCTCAAAGTCTTGCATCTCTCCATCAGGACCTTCGGTGTTCACCATGAATTTTTCTCCGTCGCGGAACACCGTTGAAGTGACGCCATAGTGAGGTATTTCTGTTCCGTCAAATTTTGCGAGAACCGTTTCATCACTGGCTAAGTCCATCGCAAGATCATGATGGGAACCATGAAAAAGATCCGCCTGTGTTTGATGACATTCAATACAAGACGATCTACCCACGTAAGTGGCCCGAACCTCCTCAGGAATGACGCGGTTGTAATCCACGTATACGTACCCAGCCACTACCGAAGCGAGGGCAATGATGGCGGTCACCAACCAACGCCAAGCGATTCGCAATTTTTTCGTCTCTTCCATTCCGCCATTCATTATTTGCACCAACGAGCAAGCTATCATTTCATCGTACTTGTAATGCCATGACTTCTCCACCGCCTATGAGCCATCCAAGCCTCAAAGGCCCCGGTTTCAATCTCACAATCCTAATGACCCTCCTATCTTAGAACCCGCTAACCGTCGACTCAGATCAATTCAAAAGGTTGCTAAACAAGCAGATAAAGGAATCAGAGACATCGACTGAGGGCTTGTTGGACACCTCCCCCAAACAGGCTAATTTCAACATCCATCCATCCACTATGGTCAGACACTGCTATCAGCCTCTTAATCGCAACCGAACGAAAATTACGGTCGTGCCAAACTTTTCCAAACGGTTTGCGTACCTTGTCAAAGAGGGAAAACCACAATCTCCTGAATCCTCGAGATGCCCCATTTCCTCGAAACCCATGCTAGCTCCAAATACGCCTTGATGATCAATGATTGATCTTGTAATTATTCGGCTCCAAAAAGATTAAAGTTTTAGGTCAACGGATGGACCATACCTTGGAAAACCAAAACCGATATCGTCGACAGGCCGATCGCCTTTCATCGAATCTACCAATCATGACATTGCTATTCACCGCGGCTCTTACCGTCATCAATGGCAGCGCTGGATCGGCGACGACTGTTTACGCTAGCCCGCTCCAATCATTCCAAACTGCTCAACAATTGGCTAATTCGAAAACGGGGGAACCCGCAGGTCAACAAGTCCTGAAATTGGCGATTACCGGTAATGAAGCCCTTCCTCTGCACGCGATCACCCGAAATATTTCTACTCGAGAGGGACGCTTTTTTGATCCTGACTTGCTGCAATTTGACGTCGACAAGCTCTGGAGAATGCCGGAGATCAAACGTGTCAACGGGCCTTTCATTCAGGAAACACCCGACGGCATCATTGTCACGATTGATGTCGTAGAGAGAAAGGTGATTCGCTCCATCCAATTCATTGGGAATCGTGGCCTTTCCGACCGTGATTTGCGCAAGCAATCAAGCCTAGAAGAGGGGGCACCGCTTAATCTAAACGCGGTGAGCATGGCCAAAGCCAAAATTGAAGATCACTACAAAGAAAAAGGCTATCCCCGCACCCAAGTTGAAATCATGGAAGGCGAGGATATTGAGCTTGGTGATGTTATCTTCCTTATCCATGAAGACCAACAACAGAAAATATGGAACGTCAAGTTTGAAGGGAATGACTTTGTATCGGACGCTCGTCTAAAAACATTGATTCAATCAAAACCGGGAATCCTGAAACTGGTCGGTGGCCTGGCCAAGCGAACGGAAATCGACCAAGACATCGTTCGACTTGCCAATTACTACAAGAGTTTTGGGTATTTCAATTGCCGCATCGGGCGTGAACTTGAAGAAAGCAACGATGGTCGCTGGATGAGCGTTCGCTTCATCATTGATGAGGGACCGAGGTACAAAGTTCGAAATGTATCATTCATTGGACAAGATGCGTACCGAGACGACCAACTCAACAAGCTTGTCAGTATGAAACCCGATTCAAAAAACATGCCGAACTTCAACGCCAGTAAAATGAATGAAGATGTGGTGGCACTACGGGAATTATACGGATCTGAGGGTTTTGTTTTCGCCAAGGTCGAAGCGGAACCCAGATTTCTCGAAGAACCGGGAATGCTTGACATGGTTTACAAGATCGATGAAGGCGAACGCTATCGAGTGGGTCAAATCAACGTACACATCGCCGGCGGGGGAATCACCAAGAAAGAAGTCGTGATCAATCGCCTCTCACTGAAGCCCGGTGACTGGCTTAATTCCAACTTATTAAACGCAACTGAGCGAAGACTCGGCGCCTCGCAAATCTTTGCCGGGAGACAGGACCCCGGCGGTGCCAGCGCACCCAAAGTGGTCGTCCGCACCCCCGAAATGAAAAAACTAGAAGACGTCCGTCGAACGTCCAGAGGTTCGTCGGTAACCGAAACCCGTATGCGATAACCATCAATGCCCGGAAAGGAATAGATAAATGAACCAAACTAACCATTCTCGTCACCTCAGCTGGCTGCATTCCTTTGCCGTAATGATTGTATTTTTAGGAGGCTGCGCATCGGGCCCGTTCAATAACGGACTGTTCCGTTTTCCGAGCAACGAAACAGCACCACCGCCCTCAGTCTTAGGTCCCAACGGCACCCTAAATACCAGTGGCCAAATCAACGCCCATGAAATAGGTTCCGACGGAACAGCCCCGGACATCATGATCGACACATCTGATTTAGATGAAATTAATTAAAGCCGCAGAGGCTGCCAGCGATAATTCGAACCGATTAAAAATACTGAATCAAATGCCACTCCAAAACAATTATACCTCTCGCTTAATGATGATCGCGATCGTGACTGGCTCACTGTCGTCTACGGGTTGTCTGTCCGGTCCGTTTCACTCCAAGAACTTTGGAGTTTCTCAGAACAGCCCTGCCATCACACCCCTCCTCACTCCGCCAGAGAATAATCCTTCATTCGATCGGTACCTGCCAAAAACCACGACCGAAGACCGCGCTGTAACCAAGACTGCCGAGGGCAAGCAGTTATCTCACAAAGCTTCCACTACCGACCATCAACACATTGGACAGACTCATCCAACCAACCCACCTACTAATGATGTGGTTTATCGGGCCCAAAGCCAAGACAGCGGAAACGCTTACGGCATGGGACAAGCCAGCGTCATCCCCACGCAAGGAGATCCCCAGAGTGGTGTTCAACAAGCCGCCGCACAATACCCCGAGCTGAATACGGCTCCACCGGGCAGTATTTTCAACCCTGGCACCATCAACACCGGCGGCCCCAATGAGGCAAACCCTCTGGTCCAGATGGACCCTATGGGTGGCGTGGCCAATTTCCCCAACAATTATGCCGATCTCGATATTTATGTTTCCGAAACCCAAACAGGCAAGATCAATTTTGGCGGTGCCTACAATTCCGAAAACGGAATCGTCGGGCAGTTTGTGATCGACGAGCGCAACTTTGACATTTGGGCGTTTCCTCGTAATTTCAGACAACTCACCGATGGAAACGCTTGGCGCGGAGCGGGACAAACATTCCGACTCGAGATCGTCCCTGGACGCGAGGTTCAACGTTATCTGGTCAGCTTTGCGGAGCCGTACCTTTTCAATACCGGTGTTAGTTTTAGCGCGAGTGCCTATCTTTTTGACCGAAATTATTACGACTGGGACGAGCAACGTTTGGGTGGCCGGCTCGCTCTCGGATATCGCTTGACCCAGGATCTATCTCTTAGCACTGGTCTGCGAATGGAAAACGTGAAGGTCTATGACCCGCGACTAGACACCTCACCAGAGCTCAATGACGCTGTTGGTGAAACCGACATGTTCATCGGACACGTAGGCTTAATTCGCGATACAAGAGACCACCCGTTCATGGCGACCGAAGGTTCTTATTTCTCAATGACTTTCAATCAAGGTTTTGGAGAGTACGACTTTTCCCGAGGTGATTTTGATTTTCGAAAATACATGTTGATGTACCAGCGCCCCGATGGTTCCGGCCGACATACCGTCACGATGGGCTCTCGCCTTGGCTTCACCGGTTCCCAAACGCCGATCTTTGAAAACTACTTTGCCGGTGGTTTTTCGACCATGCGTGGTTTTGACTTCCGCGGTGCTTCGCCTGTACAAAACGGTGTCGTGGTCGGTGGTGAATTCCAATGGCTCAACACGGTGGAATACATGTTCCCGCTCACCGCCGACGACATGGTCAAAGGGGTTGTATTTTGTGACTTCGGTACCGTCGAAGAAAATATCGAAATCAGTGCCGACACATTCCGCGTCGCGCCCGGTTTTGGATTTCGAGTCCATATGCCGGCCGCTGGTATCGGAGCCCCACTAGCGTTTGACTTCGCGTTTCCAGTTGCCAAAGCAGCCACCGACCAAGAACAGACTTTCAGCTTCTATCTAGGCGTACTCCGGTAAAACAGAACAGCTCTAGCGAGGCATCGCTCTCCGGTCCGTTTCCTTGGTTCGGGATGGTTCCCAATCACGCGTTGCAGGCTGCCCCCCTCGGGAAATAATTATGACGCTCTCTGATATCCACGACCCACCAGAAAAAATACAGGCCGTTGTCGAAGGTCTTCGACAATCAAAAAGCGTCATGGTAATCACTGGTGCCGGCCTCTCCGCCGATTCTGGACTGCCGACGTATCGAGGACTGGGAGGGCTTTACAATGACAAAACAACCGAAGATGGGCTGGCTATTGAAGAGGCCTTGTCAGGCCCAGTGTTTGCAGAAAAACCGAACATCACTTGGAAGTATCTTCACCAAATTGAGGCAGCCTGTCGCTGCGCTCGCTTCAACCGGGGTCACCAGGTGCTCGCTGAGATGGAACACCATTTTGATCGGTTCCTAATCTTGACTCAAAACATTGACGGATTTCACACTCAAGCCGGTTCGGCCAACGTGATCGAGATACACGGGAACCTTTACACGATCGTCTGTACCGGGTGCCAACACCAATTTTCGGTGGATGACTACGGCGAGCTCGCCACACCACCGCTCTGCGAGCGGTGTGGGGCGACGTTGCGGCCCCAAGTCGTCTTATTCGAAGAGCGGCTTCCCGAAAAAGCGATCCAGCAGCTCGACCAAGCGATGCAACGATCATTCGATTCCGTGATCACAATCGGAACCTCAAGCCATTTCCCTTACATTCTGCAACCACTCATCCTAGCTCATCAAAATGGGGATTTCACCGTAGAAATCAATCCAACCCAAACCAAAGCTTCCGAGTGGGTCGACGAAAAATTATCGTCACCGGCTGCGGCTACCCTGGATCGCATCTGGAGCCAGTTGCAAGAGTCCTGAACCGTATTCTCCTACTAAACCGCCTTCGGAAATGAGTGAGAAATACCTGCTATCGTTAAAATCGAAAAACGGCTTTCAAACAACCCTCTTTTCGATTCGCAAATACGTCATAGGCTCGACCACACTCGTCAATTGAAAATTCGTGTGTCACAAACGGTTCCAGCTCGAATTCTCCCTTCAGAACCGGAGCCGTCAATTGATCCATATAATGACGGGCAGGACATCGGCCTGTTCGGTAGGTCAAGTTTTTGTCATAAGCCTGCCCTGGACTGAAGCCAAACTCGGGCGAGCAATGACAACCAATTACCGACATGATTCCTCCAGGCCGGACCGCTTGGTAGGCCAGCTTTTGAGCCGAGGGAATTCCCACTAGTTCCATTACCGCATCCGCACCTCGATTACCCGTTAGCTCTCGGATTCTTTTCAGCGCAGAAGCATCCGCGTCGAACGCCTCGGCACCCAATGACTCAGCCATATCACGACGATTCTTTACCGGATCGATCGCGATGATACGCTCGGCCCCGAGATGCCGACATGCCAACACACAAAGCAGTCCAACCGTGCCACATCCAATCACCACCGAGACGCCTCCCTTGGATACTTCTGCCATCTCGGCGCAGTAAAAACCGGTACTTAAATTATCTCCAAGTAATAATGCCTGCCGATCGGTGATACCCTCTGGGACGACTTTCAATGTGCCGGCGGCCAACGGAACTCGGACGTACATACTTTGGCAGCCTTGCAGACCCACCCCGTTCTCCTGCCACCCAAACAGCTGGCCCTGTTCACAACGAGACGTCAAACCTTGACGACAATAGAAACACAAGCCGCAATTGGTCGAAAACGGGGCATACACGCGGTCGCCCACAGCTAACGAGCCACAATGTGATCCTAGCGATACAATCTCACCTACCATTTCGTGACCCATCACCGTACCCAGATCCAACCCCGACTCGCGTCCCCAGAAGGGGTGTAAATCGGAACCACACAGACCGGCCATCGAAACACGAACAATGGCATCTCCATCCGTTTCCAACTGGGGATCGGGCAAAATCTCCAACGTTACCCGTTCCACGCCATTGAAACACGCGGCTTTCATCAAACACTCTTTTCTAAAACCCGACAGGTTTAGTAAAACGTTCCCCGTGGAAATATCAGCAGCGGTTCAACTTATACCCTCGGGAATCGTCTGACCAGTAGCTCGCCAACGCTCGGTTGTCTCGTGACGCCGGGGCCACAAAAAAAACCGTCGTGAAAACGACGGCTTTGGATGGCAAATGCCAGGCTGTGACTTGGAACTGACTAGATCAACTCCAGATCGCCAAGCAGGGAAGCCCGCTCGTCATCATCGAGCTGAAAATCTTTGTCACTCAAGTCCGAGTCCAACCCGTTCAAGAATTCCATGGCAGAACCGGAAAGCGTCAGATCCGCGTCATTGGCACGCATGAAATCCATTCGGCCCCCGCCCGAATCGTTACCACCACCGTAAACCGGTGATTCTTGAGCATTGGGGTTAACCCCTGGCAAAGCTTCGATGTTTTCAAAGGCGACATCTTTGCTGCCGTCGGCAAATTTCCACACCCCTTTCCCGGGTCCTGTCAGGTACAACTGGCGACCGTCCGCAGCGGGATCACCAAGCACGTTCAGGAAATCACCATCGGCGAGTGGATTGATCAATTCACCAGCCTCAGGAAGGTTACCGTCAACGAACATTCTGACGTTGGAACTTCGTTCCACACTAAAGTAATTCTGCTGATCGGTCCCATCCAATCGAGAAAACTCGACCGTCGCGAAATGAATCCCTGCAAAGGAGGGACGGGCAAACGATCCCTCGCCAGCCAAATTGGCAATCTCTTGGCCGTTCATATAGTAGTCATAGGCACCCGTCGCACCGCGATCGTTCGCGTATACCCGATCGGTACCATCACCGCCATTCAATCGCAATTCACCACGTATCCGCCCAAAATTACCATCGTCAGAAGCTTTGGTGGAACCAACATTAAAGTTGTCATTTCCCTCCTGAGTGTAAACCAGCAATTCAGAACCCGACGTCGTCGAATAGACATTGACCACATCATTTCCGATGCCGGTATCCAGAATCATGGTGTCGACATCGGCTGTGCGGTGAACGAAGACCAAGTCAAATCCAGAGCGAGTCAAAACCTCGACCTCGGGCGCTTTCGAGCCATACACCTGAACGATATCATCATTGTCACCGGTGTCGACTTTCAACGACTCAGTCCGGTGATCGTAAACAACATTTTCAGAGGTCCGTGAGACAACCGTCGGGGAAATATTTACCCTGTCGATCACCGAGGAGCCAAAGATACTCAGTTCATCTGTTCCCGTTGTGCCGGAATCTCGGGCGTCGATATCTCGGACATTCCGGCCTGAGAAATCAATATTGTAGTCGTCTGAGCCTTCACCCCCGTTGATTCGCATTCCGGCATAGGCCACTTCAGAAACGTCGAACAGGTCGTCTCCCTCTTGGCCCAATGCGGTAATGAACGAGTGCACGACACTATTTTGGAACTGGAAAACATCATTACCTGCATTTCCATCGATTCGAATCCCGTCCACACCACGAGCTTCGTCTACCAATATCGTGTCGTTTCCATCACCTAGAATGGCCCTCATGAAGACCATCTGATTGTTTTTCACTGTCAAACTATCATCGCCTTCTTTGACATCAACTGTCACGACTTCGATGTTCTCGTCGAAGATCACCTGCTCTTGCGCTAACGCGACTTGTTCGTCGTCAATCACGACGTCATCATCGCCTGAGGTGGTCGTCAACAACATTCGGTCCGTGACGCCTGCTGCGCCAGTATCGTCAATAAAGACGTAACGCTGGGTACCATTGCCCATTGCGACGCGGTAGATATCGCCACCACCTTCACCGTCGATTTCGATGGTTCCCTCAGTCGCTTTACGGACGGTAAAGACATCAGCGCCGCCGCCACCATCAAGGCGAATGGTGTTGGTTGACAACATGCCACGAACATCAAACGTGTCGGCCAGAGTGTTCGATCCGTGTAATTCGATCCCGGCTAAGTCATCCAGCACCGAGAATCCACCCAACTCGGCCGTATAGTGAATGGTCGCTGGGGCGATTCCAGTCATCTGATCCTCGGTCACCGTCACCTGACGTCCGCCGCCACTTCGATTACTAACCACCAAACGGTTCTGGCCCGCACCTCCATCAATAAACAACTCGCCTTGGATGAGGTTCGTATTACCCAAGTTATCTGGAGCATCGGAGGAGATGTTAAACGTATCATTTCCAAAGCTACCGTAAACATGCAGGACCTTCTGATTGGCCTGTATGGAAAAGGTATCATCGCCGCTGGCGCCATCCAGCGAGAGTTCTTCAATCCCTGGGTACACAAAATCAATGTGCTGATTGTTAAAGGTCAGGTCATCGTTGCGAAGAACCAGATTATCGTCACCGGCGGTTCCCTCAGCAAACATCCGGTCGTATTCACTTCCGACGCTATCATGGATTTGCAGCAGACCACTGGTCAGCACCGGCAAAGACAATCGGTAAACGTCGTCGCCCGTTCCGCCATGAAGATCGACCAAGGCCCGGACGCTATCTTCAACCTGAAAATAATCATCCCCTGCGAATCCGCGAATGACCGTATTGAGATTCGTCGATTCTACATAAAACGAGTCGGCTGAATCGGTTCCATGCAACTCTTCAACTTGCAGGAATCGGTGGAGGTTATCGATCTTGCCTTGATGCCCATTGGTAACACGATATTCGTGACCTTCAGAATCGATAATCTTTAATGTGTCGTAACCAGTACCGCCCCGGAATGTCAATCCATCATCGGCATCAATGGGCCCGTTGGTCAAATCCAGAACGAACGTGTCGTCGCCCCCTTTGGCATCGAGATTCAATATGTTCAAAGAGCCAATCTCAAACGTGTCGGTCGTCACCCCATCAAACTCGACTTCCATCCAATTCGGATTGGATGCGTGGCGGCGAACAACAATCGTGTTGTCACCATCGTCACCACGAACGGTGGGATTGATGGCAAACAAGCTTGACTCCGCAACCTTAATACTCCAATTGTTGTCGGTATTGGCGTACTGCTGCGACGTCCAGACGCTGAAAGGATCGGTGGGATCAACCATGGTCGAACTGACGCTGCTCCACCGATTCACCCCAAACGCATCTTTGCGGTCATAATTACCCAATCCACGCTGCAACCATTGGGAGGGTGTGTCGAACGTGACGTCCGGCGTCCCTTCCAAACCATAGGTTGTGTAACCCAGGCTTACATAAGCACCGGCTTGGAGGGACGGTCCGGTGGCAGTGAACCCAATCGCCGCAATTCCAGTCGGCCCTACGTCGATCGAAGGTGCCAAAAAGTCAAATTCGGGATTCGAGATTTCTCCATGGTTCGCAACGGCATTCGTTGCTGCATCAATTTGATACCAGCGGATCGCCGAACTACCACCATCGCCCATCACGGTATGAACGGCCCATAAATAACCATCGACCAACTGGACACTTGAGTTAAACGTGGGGGAGACATTTTCAATCGCCTCACCCGAGGGCTGTCGCGCGTCGGGAGCTGCCGAGTACTCAGGCACAAAAATGGGAATCGGCGTCGAAAGGCTGGGGGCGACGCCATCCAAACCAACCACGTCCGTTCGCACCAACGTGTTGCCCGCACTGAACGTTCCCAGGCCAATCGCATCGATACTTGTGCTGTCGTCAACGTCGGTCCCGAATTGAATCGAGTTGCCGTAGAAGGTGGGGTTCAGGTTTTCATACCGAACCATGTTGTACAGGTTAGGAGTCGGGTGAAATAAGTCACCTTTGGGAACTCCGTATACGGCGGTGGAACCCCCGCCAACCATTTCCGCCGACATGACCATTCCGGATGCATCCACACCCATGGTTAAATTATTTGCCGTTCGTAATCCGTTCGCATCCGCAACGAACTGGAGACTTTGCCACGAGCCCATTGGATCCGCACTGTCCGACCAGCCGATAAAAATTTCATTCGCCAAACCGGCTCCATCATCGAGGGCGACCGTGAACCAAGTATCGGAACCATGATCAAAGACCACCCGGGGGTGAGACATTTCGGTATCGACAGTCGCACCGGCGTTGGTCCAGAACGCATCCAGCGTGACCGATTGCTGCAGCGCGCCAGCTTTATCAAAAACGGAGACGTTACCATTAATCATCTGTACAAGATGATCTTGCGACATATCGGCAGACGCATTCGGGGTCAAGGATGTCGTCTCTGCACCCAACGTGGCGGCGGTGAAATTGACACCTACGTCTACAGCCAACAACTGTCGCAGTTCCAGCGGTTGATAATCACAATGTCCGCGACGCGTTGGACGGGAACGGTTCTGTTTGTCTTTTCGACGACCTGTTCGACGAGAGCTCATTCGAAACCTCGGGAAGTGGTAAAAGTCAATGCAATGAAAATGAGGCAACCCCTGTCATCAGGGGAAATCTATCTTTATGTATGTTAATTGGGAAAACGGGGCTTGGGACCTAAATATGCAGGTATTTCTAGGGGAATCGATCGGATTTGGCTCGCGTCAAGGTCGAGAAATGCATTATCTCCGGCAGGACCCTCCTTAAAGGCCCCTGGCAGGGGGCAATCCCCAAGGGATCCCATCCCCACACGGACTGGTCCATCGCCCCTACAACCGAACCCGAAACAGCCCGCGCGCAAAAAAAGCGGCGTGAAACACGCCGCTTAATGATTTTTCTATCAGTCGTTTGCCATCGAAATGGCTCAGCTTATTCCAAAGAACCTACAGCCTCTCGGCCATCCATACTCGCATAACCTCTTAAAACATTGAGATCGACAGTTTCTGAAACAAATGTTCCTGAACCATCGCACATCACAACCTGAGCTCCGCCCGGATGGTTACTGTGCATCGCTCGGTTGTCACCATCGTCGTGACCTGCGTAGGTGTTAATTCCATATTGAACCGTGCGAGCTGAATTCATTGAAAACCTAGTTGGCGATGAACCACCGACGTCAGTCAGGCCGTAAGCCCAACCGGATCGAACCGGCACAAACCCATTTCCGTCATTCACGTTTGGGTTTGCTGATCGTGATATTTCCCCGAACATTAGCGTGTTTGACAAACCATCGACAATGTCGGCCGAAGTTTTACCAACCCTTGCTCCTTTGAACCGCCCGCCAGGATAAAGTTCTTTTGGATCCCCCCCAAAAACACCGTTCTGAGAAATACCTTGCTGTGTGTTGAGGTAACCGTCTCCGGATACAAAGTAATTCCTGCCCGTTACGCCGACGTAATGAGAGGCCTGACCGCTTCCCGCTTGGGTGGAATTCGCAAGTTCATCTTTCTGAGTTGCTGATGGACACAAAAATAACTCGATTGAATTGTCACTTAAAATTGCCCGCGGATCTGTTGCCGTGCCAAGATTGCCACTGCCGCGTGCATTGAGGAAAATGTCGTAGACTGCGGGTTGCTCAACATAAGGAAGAAGATAGCAGTGCAGGCTAAAACCAACCCACGGAAAGGAACCGGCATCACCATCCGAGGCGGCAGGGAATCTTTGGTGAGCACTTTGATAATTGAGTGACGCCAACGCCATCTGACGCATATTGTTCAAGCAGCTGGTTCGACGAGCCGCTTCACGGACGGACTGAACCGCCGGCAATAGCATGCCGATCAGAATCCCGATGATGGCCATGACGACCAACAATTCAACGAGAGTAAAACCTTTTGATTTTTGACGAGATGTCATTGAGAACCCTCCAGTTCTAGTAACGTGTGTGTTGAGGCAGGAAAAAAAGATTGAGTCGGTGGAGACTGCTTCCGGCTCAATGGTCGGTAACCGGTCGTGCCGCGTCCCTGCTCGGCCTTAAAACCGATCTGACATTTATATAGTAGCAAACGTCTTTAAAAACGAAAGATAAATCAGGGTATTTAAGGCAGCCTATAGCGGGATGGGGGTAATTTCTCACCAATAAAGTGGATAATAAGGGCCGTTATCCCCCTAAATCACCTTTGTTAGGGCGGCACCGACAAAATGTCCCGTTCACTCTTTTTGAACTAGGCAATTGGTTTTCTGCCGTCCTGCTACCCGTGAGCCGCTCCTAGACGCATGCGGCAAAGGAATAAAATGACTCCTTACCCGCTGCCGGCCCCGGGACACCCCTTCAATCACCATCACTCGCCCATAAATGGATTCGCCGCTATCTGGAGCACCGCAGTGACGATGATGGCAATGCTATAGACCGTCATCAACTGGTTAATCCCCCAATCCTTGCATTTCACCCAGCCAATAATGAAGGCGCCCAACCCGCAGAAAACGAGAGACAAGATCCCTAACAGCGGACTGTCTTCCTTTTTGAAGGCCGTAAAGACCAACATGATCCAACAAACGAACGAGACGAAACTCGTGATTGAAAGTAACCCAGCCGTAATCATAACGAACTCCCTTGTAGAATGTGAACCGCGGCGGTATCAACTATTACCGCAAGTGTGATGGCCTCTTGATAACCCGATAACCCTTCATCCATTTCGCCATAGCGGCTTGAATCTGACGAGTAGATGTGAACGATTGTACAGACTGCTCGGTTTGAATTGCAATCCAAGTCAATCACGCGGCAAATGCCACCTATGAATCAATAATGCTCCGATTACCCACAATCACGATTACCATGGGCGATCCTGCTGGGATCGGCCCCGAGGTAGCGCTGGCCGCTCTGGCGAATCCCGCCGTACAGAGCGTCTGCCGGCCCGTCTTGTTGGGAGATGCGAAAATCCTCCGCCGGGTTGCCAGCCAGTGTCAACTCTCTCTACCCGAACGAGTCCTTTCAAAATCAGAATTGACCGCATCTGATTGGCAATCGATCGATCGTCCCACACTCATTGATTTTGGCAATGTGAATCCGGAAGGCTTCCATCCTGGCCACATCTCGGCAGCAACGGGCCAAGCTAGCTACGACTACATTCAGTTCGCGATTGAACTGGCAGTGCAGGGGAGTGTTGATGGTGTCACAACCGGCCCGATTAACAAAGAGGCACTTCGAGCTGCGGGAATCAATTTTCCCGGGCACACCGAAATTTTCAGTACCCAAACCGGCAGCCAAAGTAGCTGCATGATGCAATACTCTTCCGAAATAACCTGCAGCTTTGTAACGACCCATGTCGGGTACCAACAAGTGACCGGTCTACTGACCGCCCAACGAATCCGAGAAGTCATCGAGCTCAGCGCCGAAGCACTGTCTCGAATCAAAAATATAGCCCCCGAAAAATTGCAGTTTGTCGTTTGTGGTCTCAACCCGCACGCCGGTGAATCCGGTCTATTCGGTCATGGTGAGGAGGAGAAGATCATCATGCCCGCCGTCACACAGGCTCGGCAACTGGGCCTGCGGGTCACCGCGCCCTTGCCTCCGGACACCTGCTTTTTACCTGAGCGTCGAAAAACGACCGATTGCTTCATTTGCATGTACCACGATCAAGGTCATATCCCACTCAAGGCATTGGCCTTTGACGAAGCCGTCAATACCACGCTTGGATTACCCATCATCCGAACATCGGTCGACCATGGGACGGCGCTCGATATTGCCTGGCAAGCGATGGCCAAGCCAGCCAGTATGGTTCAAGCGATTCTTTTAGCCGCAGCGCTCGCATCGCAAACCGCCGCCACCAACTGATTCTGGTAAAACTAGCCGATCACCACTATTCGTCTAACCAGCCCATTAAAGGCTTGCGCCGAGATTATTCCGTAGACTTCGGTGGAACGGGTGCCTGGGTCCATACTCCATCGACACTCCGCCAAACCCGAGTCGGATTCTCATCTCTCAACAGATCGGGCAACCGCTCTGGCCGAACGTTATCGTAGCACTGCAACATCCCAAATCGGATGACCGCCCCAGGCATCCCAACCGCGGTGACGCTCGGATGTCCCGTAGCGGGAAAAGGTCCACCATGATTCATCGCAGGGCTCACAGCGACTCCTGTCGGCATCTTATCATTCAATAAACGCCCCACTTTTTGACGTAAGACAGGTGCCATTCGGTCATAGGCCACATCGTCTCCACCCTGAGTGTCCGAATAAATACAGCCTGTCAGATTCCCTTCGATATGGCTCACCACATCGATCGCCTGATCCACTGAATCGGCAATGACCAAAAGAGAGGCATTGCCAAATGCCTCGGTCTGCAGTGCCTCGGGAGCGGCCAGGAAATGTTCCGCCGTAACCCGCAACAGAGTATTGCCGTAACTGAATCCCTCTCCACCACCCGGTTGACCGCCGCAAAGGACTTCAGCTCCAGCAGCCACGAGCGTCTGCACCGCGGCAGCCAATCCCTCCTGTCCAGAGCGAGAGAAGAGAGTGCCCACCGGGGCAGCCTCGAACTGAGTGACCAAGGACTCCACGAACGAGTCCATTTGAGGGCCCCGACAAAGGATCACCAAACCTGGGTTCGTGCAAAACTGCCCCGTTCCCATCAAGCAGCTGCCGGTAAACTCGCTCGCTATATCGCTAGCCCGCTCGGCGAGGGCACCCGGCAAAATGATTGTTGGATTGACTGATGATAACTCAAGATAAATCGGTTTCCCAACGGCATCGGCAGCCCCTTTCAGCTTTAATCCGGCCGAACGCGCACCGGTATAGCCGATCGCAGCCAAACGCGGATCACGGGCAAGGCGTTCTCCATCGGCATGATCAATACGATAGACCATCTGCACGATCGCCGGCGGCATCCCTGTCTCGTCGGCCGCTAACTTGGCTTCACGAGCCAATATTCGGGTCGTTCCCGGATGCATGGAATTAGCCTTGGCAATCACTGGATTACCGGCCGCAATCGCGGCAGCAAAATCTCCGCCTGAAATACTTCCGAAGGCTAGCGGAAAATTATTCGGCCCGAAAACGGCGACCGGCCCCATCCCAGCTAGGCAGGAACGAATATTGGTTGCCGTATCAATCGTGGGTTGGGCCCAACTCGACGTACGACAAGCCTCTGCAGCCTGACGCAACTGCCCACATGTTCGGGGTAATTCGCCACCGGCAAGGCGGGTTGGCACCGGCAGGGCCGTCTCACGATGGGCCATTTCACAAATTTCTTCCGAGCAACCTTCCAAGCGATCTGCAAAGGCTTCTAGAAACAGGGAAATCTGTTCTCGCGGCATCGTTTGCATGACGCGGAACGCATCGACGGCGGCATTTAATGCCTCTTCGCAATCGGACCAACGACTGACTGGATAGTGATCTGGCAAAACGTCACCGGCAGCGGGGTCCGAGGCCTGAAACCAAGCATCGCTATCTGCGTCGCGCCACTGCCCACCTACTAATACCTGATGCTTCGCCATGCTTGTCGTTCCTATTTGGGTTATCTTCTCTGAGGAATTACTGGTTCGAAAGTTGACTTTTTTCACGAAATGCCATATCGTCACGTTCTCTCAAATCGCGACCTCATTGTCAATTGTCGCCGCCTCTGCAACACCGCTTAATGGGAAAAGGATCAATCATAATGAACGTCAACTGGCACGGCGTTTTACCGGCAGCGACCACTCAATTCAACGACGACCAGTCGCTGAACTTGCCGGCGACCATGAAACATCTCGACGCCATGATCGAAGCGGGAATCCACGGCTTGATCATGCTGGGAACAGTCGGCGAGAACTGCTCGTTGGAATACCATGAAAAAATCGAGCTGCTCAAAGCAACGGTGAACCATGTGAATGGACGCATTCCAGTTCTGACTGGGGTGGCAGAATACACCACCGCGTTAGCCTGCCGATTTGCGGCCGACGCTGAGGCAGCCGGGGTGGACGGTCTCATGGTGTTACCCGCGATGGTTTACAACTCGGACGCTCGAGAGACAGTGGCCCATTTTCGGGCTGTGGCGGCAGCATCTGATTTGCCAATCATGATTTACAACAACCCAGTATCCTACAAAGTAGACATCAAACCCGAGACGTTCGCCGAGATGGCTGACGAGCCAAAATTCGTCGCGATCAAGGAATCGTCCGAGGACGTGCGGCGAATCACGGATATCAAAAACGTGTGTGGCGACCGCTACCTCCTGTTTTCCGGCGTCGATGATCTGGTCCTGGAAAGTATCATGCTTGGAGCCATCGGATGGGTCTCGGGATTGGTGAATGCCTTTCCGGCAGAAAACCGATTACTTTGGGACTTGGCAATGGAAGGAAACTACGAAGCCGCCGTCAAAGTCTACCGTTGGTACACGCCGTTACTTCATCTCGACACCCACCCAAAACTGGTACAGTACATCAAGCTGGCCGTGCAGGAGTGCGGACTGGGAACTGAATTGACCCGCGCACCACGCTTACCGATTATTGGTGAGGAACGCGACAAAGTGTTGAAGATCATCCGGGATGGCATCCGGACGCGTCCCGTACCCCAAAACGTCTAAACCCAAAAGAAAAGTCGTTAGACTGATGCAACAGATTCGAGTCATCGACTCCCACACGGGCGGCGAGCCAACCCGAATTATCGTAGAAGGGGGTCCCGACCTCGGTACGGGGTCGATGGCCGAGCGCGCTGAAATCTTTAAGAACGAATTTGATGCAATTCGAACAGCCGTGGTCTCCGAGCCACGGGGCTCAGATGTCTGGATTGGCGGACTGCTGTGTGAACCTTGCGATTCAAACTGCACCGCGGGAATTATTTTTTTCAACACGGCGAGTTACCTCGGGATGTGCGGACATGGGACGATCGGTCTGATGGTCACCCTGCAACATTTAGGTCGCATCGCGCCGGGTGAACACTCGCTCGAAACACCTGTCGGCACGATCCTGACACGACTCGAACCCAACAATCGAGTGACACTAACGAATGTTCCGAGCTACCGATTGTGTGCCAATGTAGAAATTGAAGTCCCAGGATTTGGTCCCGTCATCGGTGACGTTGCCTGGGGAGGGAATTGGTTTTTCTGCGTCAAAAATCTGGAAGAGGATCTAAGCCTCTCCAACGAACCCCATCTCACTCAGTTGACCAAGAGGATTCGAAACAGCCTGCAACAACACCAGATAACGGGCGTTAACGGAGAAATGATCGATCATATTGAGTTATACGGACCCGCCAGAAAACCCGAGAATCACAGTCGCAATTTTGTACTGACACCGGGCGGTTCCTACGATCGCTCGCCCTGCGGCACGGGAACCAGCGCCAAGCTCGCTTGTCTGGCGGCAGACGGGTTACTGGAACCCGGAGACAAATGGCGTCAGGAGAGCATCGTTGGAAGTCTCTTCGAATGCTCTTATGAAGCCGATGGAGAACGGGTGATTCCCACCCTCACCGGCCAAGCTTATATCAGCGCTGAATCGACCTTGATTTTTGACCCGGCCGATCCTTATCGCACGGGGATCGATTCATGAACGATCGTCAGGAAACCGTTGTTGTCATCGGTGGCGGCGTGATCGGTACGATGTGCGCTTGGTACCTGCATCGGGCCGGACAGACGGTCACATTAGTCGACCGCGAGGCCTTTGGAGCAGCGTGCTCCCATGGTAACTGTGGCTATGTCTCTCCTAGTCACATTCTGCCACTTCCCCAACCAGGTGCTATCTCGACTACGCTCAAAGCGATGCTGGGAAGGAACTCCCCGCTTTCTATTAAGCCACGTTTTTCTCCAAGTCTCTGGAGCTGGTTGTGGAATTTTTCGCGACGCTGCAACCGAGAAGACATGCTTGAGGCGGCTACTGGACGGCACTGTCTTCTTCAATCTTCCAAGCAGCTTTATCAACAGTTGATCTCCGAGCAGAAAATAGATTGTGAATGGCAGGAACGAGGTATTCTGTTCGTCTTTAACTCGACGTCGGAATTCGAGGAATACACGCATACCAACGAGATGCTATCCGACCGGTTCGGTGTGACAGCAACACCCTACGACGGCCAAAAATTGGTCGATCTTGAACCCGCTCTTAAGCCAGGACTTGGAGGCGCTTGGCACTACGAAGGGGATTGCCATCTCAGACCGGACAAATTTCTATCACAAATGAGAAAACAACTCGAATCGCGTGGCGTCGAAATTGTTGAGCATTTTTCGGTAAACAATTTTTATTCTGAACAGGGGAGGGCGCGGGCGGTGAGCGACGGCCAGCGTGTCTTGGAAGCAGATCGATTTGTCGTCGCGACCGGTGCCCTGACGCCATTTCTGAACACGCATTTAGGCTGCCAAATCCCAATTCAACCAGGCAAGGGGTATTCACTGACGATGCCCCAGCCGAAACGCGGTCCAACTTACCCAATGATTTTTGAAGAGCACCGCGTTGCCATCACGCCGATGCAATCAAAGTATCGAATTGGGTCAACGATGGAATTTGCTGGATATGACACGAAGATCAACCGGAAACGGTTGCAACTGCTTCGGACTTCGGCAGCCCATTATCTTCACGAGCCCGAATGCGAGCCGATCGAAGAAGAGTGGTATGGATGGCGACCGATGACATGGGATGGTAAACCGTTTATTGACCGCAGCCCTGCAATGAAGAATGTCTGGGTGGCAGCAGGCCACAACATGCTAGGGCTGAGCATGGCCACGGGTACCGGAAAATTAATTCAAGAGTTAATGCTGGAGGAACCACCGCACCTCGACCCGGCGCATTATTCGATTTCTCGAATCAAGAAAAAATGATCAGGCCAGAATCGGCTCAACAACGTGACCGTGAACATCGGTCAAACGATAACGTCTGCCTTGATGACGATAGGTCAGGCGCTCATGATCGATTCCCAACAAATGCAGAAGGGTGGCCTGAAGATCGTGAACGTGCACACCATTTTTAGCAACGTTGTATCCGTACTCATCGGTTTCTCCATAAGAGAACCCTGGTTTGATACCACCGCCAGCCATCCACATCGAATAGCATCGGGGATGATGATCGCGTCCAAAGTTATTACCATTAAATACGCCCTGGCAATAATTCGTGCGGCCAAATTCACCCGCCCAAACGACCAAGGTATCCTCGAGCATCCCGCGCCGTTTTAAGTCTTGTACCAAAGCGGCCGAAGGCTGATCCGTCTCGCGGCACTGTGTCCCAAGGCCACCCGGCAAACCACCATGCTGATCCCATCCCGGGTGATAGAGCTGGATGAACCGCACGCCGCGCTCAGCCAAGCGACGAGCTAACAGGCAATTGGCGGCAAACGAGCCGGGTTTGGCAACATCGGGCCCGTACAGCTCAAGCGTCTCTTTTGATTCACTAGAGACATCGACAACGTCCGGAATCGACGACTGCATTTTAAAAGCTAATTCGTATTGGGCAATTCGGGTTTCCAGTTGGGGGTCGACTTTGTCGGTCAGCTGTAGCTGATGGAGCTGCTGCAAGGCATCCAGCATACGGTGACGACTTGATGGATTGATGCCTCCCGGATTGTTCAGATAAAGCACTGGATCTTTTCCAGAGCGGAAACGGACACCTTGATGGCGGGCGGGAAGAAAACCACTACCCCACAAACGGGAAACTAGCGGCTGACCTCCCTTACTCTTCGTCACCATCACAACAAAAGAGGGCAGATTCTCATTAGCACTACCCAACCCATAATCCAGCCACGCCCCCATGCTTGGGCGACCTGAAAACTGAGATCCGGTCTGCATGAATGTCACACCGGGGCCATGATTAATCGCCTCGGTATACATCGATTTCACAACACACATCTCGTCGGCAATCTTGGCCGTGTAAGGCAAGAGCTCACTAAACCATTGCCCCGACTGACCATGCTGCTGAAATTTAAACGGTGAACCGACCAGAGGTAAACTCGATTGATTCCCGCTCATACCAGTCAATCGCTGCCCTTTGCGGATTGAATCCGGCAATTGCTCGCCCTGCACTTTGTTCAGATGCGGTTTGTAATCGAGCAGATCGATTTGAGAAGGGCCACCACTTTGAAAGAGAAAAATCACCCGCTTCGCTTTGGCCGGGTGATGCAACGCCTTCATCACGCCTCGAGACTTGGAATTCTCATCAACGCCGGTAGTCCGAGCTAACAACCGACCGCCAAGCATGTCCGACAGTGCCCAGCCTCCCAGACCCATTCCGAACCGACTCAACCAACCGCGCCGCGACATTCCCAAATTTGATTCATAACCGGTGCATGTCTGTTTCATCTGATTCCTAACGCTTTGTGACACATTCGTCGTGATTGATCAATGTATTTGCCACACTCGACCAAGCCGCCAACAAAGGGAGATCTTGCGGCGGTTGATCCTTCGGCTCAGGGCCCGAACGACCCACCAACTCACCATCCAGATACATGCGAATTCTTCCATCCTTAGTATTCACCGCGCAAACAACATGAGACCAACGCCCCGCTTGCGGAGAGCGACTTCCCATGACTTGGATCCCGCCAACGAAAAATCGCAAGCCTTGATGTAAATCCAGAAAAACACCGTCGCCCGTACCTGGGGTGACCTTATCCCAAATTCGCCCACGGCCAATCTGATCGGGGTGAAGCCATGCCTCTAGGGTGAAGCCATCGGGAAATACGAGTTTTGATGTCTTTGGAAAGACGACATGATCATCGACCCACGGAGAGGGCAAACCTTCTACCTTCTGAAACGTGTCTGGGATTTGATTTGATATGCGAGCTGTCGATCCAATGGAAACGTTTTCCCTAGGCCCCGCTTCCGCCAATTGTCGAATTTGGTCAGCATTCAGCTCACTGGCAAACAATTGGGCTCGACCAAACTTCCCCGCCAACGCCTCATCTCCATTGGGGGTCACACCGAGTCGGAAGTCGTGAGTATTCATCTCCATTTGTATTTTGGCTGATGCTCCATAATCGCCAAACTTCCCTTGCGAAAGATACTCTCTGGCCGCATCCGGATCCGCCTTGAAATAATCCAATTGCGAGAGGAATAGTTTTTGTATGATCGTCACTTCTACTTCGGTGGGTCGGCGACTGGTCAATATACGAAACATATCAACGGCGACTTCCTCAGAATGATCGTCCCCATGTTGCTCGATGAGTCGGTAGCTCAAAGCCCGAGCTGCCTCAACGAATTGCGGACCATTTAACATCGCCAATGCCTGTAATGGTGATGAGGTTCGTTCTCTTTTCACACGGCAAACATCCCGTTTGGCTGCGTCGAGCGCCATCATCACAGGAGCTGGCCCTGTCCGTTTCCAATAAGTATATAAAGAGCGACGATAAAGACCTTCCCCCGAATCGGGACTCGACGGTTTAAACGATGCAGCCAACTCATAAGGTTTGGCTGGTGCGCCACCCAACTTATCCACCATCAAACCGCTACTGGACAACACACTATCTCTTAACATCTCGGCGGGCAAACGGTAGGAGGGGGCTCGCGCCAACCACTTATTTTCCGGATCACGCTCTAACAGATCGGCGGTCACTTCGCTCGACTGACGGTAGGCGGTGGACATCACCATCTGCTTAAGCAACCGCTTCAAGTTCCAACCATTGGAAACAAAATCGTTGGCGAGCCAATCGAGCAAGTCCGGATGCGTCGGCGGCAAACCTTGCCGCCCAAAATCTTCGGGGGTTTGGACAATGCCTGCCCCAAAGATCAACTGCCAGTAATGATTCACGGCCACCCGCGCCGTTAGCGGATGCTGGGGATCGGTCAACCAACGAGCCAAACCAAGCCGATTTCGCGGTAGCTCGGAATCCATCTCAGGCAAGACCGAAGGGGTCGCTGCCGATACCTGCTGCTGAGGATGACTGTAAAGTCCCCGCTCTAGGACATGCGTCGGTCGTGGCTGAGGCATTTCCCGCATGACCATAATTTCCTTGACCCCATCCAAAGTAGCGCAATACTGTTTCCGCGCCTGCAGTAATTGGCCACGATAGGCAGCGAAATCCTCCGACCTGTTTTTCCGAAGATGTTGAGCGATCGTCTCTGCCTGTTTTGGTGTCAACACGGAGTCGGTGGCCAGACGTTGCCATTTATTTTTTAGCGATACGCTACCCTGTGCGAGAGCCACTTCCAAATCGGACAATTGCCGGTCGTAAACACGGAACTGTGAAACCTGTCCACCCGTAAATCCACGATCGCGAAACCGTTCACCGATTGCTAGATTGTCTCCACCACCTCCGGTAATATTTTTGGTGAGGTGGTCCCTGACAATATCTAGCTCAGCCCGCTGGCCGTCGACAAAAATAGCAAGTCCCTCGGCGGACATACTACCATCATAGACGACCGAAACATTGACCCACTGGTTGACGGGGACAGGCTCCTTTGTTTTGACCCGTATCGCATTTCCCGGCCAAAAGTGAATCAACGACGCACTTAACTTTCCATCTTCCAACAGCAGTTGATAGCCGCGACTGCCGGCATCGGTCCAAGCGCGAGAGCGGTGGAAAATGACGGCACGCTCTTTGACGTCGGGAGTCTGCAGTGACAGACTGATCGAGAACGGCTGATAACGCCTAAAGTTACCCGTCTTTAAGACAACCGCGTCATCGCCTGTTAACTTCACTGCCGGATTACCCTCCGCATCCTTGGTTTGCGCATTGCGGCCATTGACGCTCGAAAAATCGACGCTTTCGATTGGCTCTCTTCCCACCAACTCGAGAGCCTGTCGAATCGTGGCGGGAGATTTTAAATCAAACGATTCTTCCGGCCTTTTTGCCTCGGCTTCTTGCGTCGCTTGTTTTAGACGAATCAAGGCTTGTTTCTGTTCCTCGTTTAAAAGCTGCAGCGTGGGAGTTGGAATCGAACCCGTAAAGAATGAATACAAACCCGACTCATCGATGTTGTTGAAAAAAGAGAAGAGTTGATAGTACTCTTTTTGAGTAACGGGATCGAACTTATGGTCGTGACATCGAGCACATTCCATCGTCAATCCTAAAAACGCAGTCGCAAATGTTTGAGTGCGATCAGCAACATACTCAACGCGGAATTCTTCTTCGACACTTCCCCCCTCCACCTTTTGTGGATGCAATCGCCCAAAGGTGGTCGCCAAAATCTGGTCATCCGTCGCATCGGGCAACAAGTCACCCGCAATCTGTTCAACCATGAACTGGTCGTAAGCTAGGTTCTTGTTAAAGGCACGAATCACCCAATCACGCCAAGGCCAGACGAAACGGTCACGATCGACCTGATACCCATACGTATCGCTGTATCGTGCCACATCTAACCAATCTGAGGCCATGCGCTGACCATAATGATCCGACTTCATGAGACGATCGACAATCCGCTCGTAAGCATTCGGTGACTCATCTGCCAAGAAAGCATCTATTTCAGCCAGCGTTGGTGGCAAACCGGTTAGATCAAAGGTCACCCTTCGAATCAGTTTTGCTCGATCGGCCACCGGAGAAAACTGCAACCGTTCAGCATGTAGTTTTCTCATGAGGAATTGATCGATTTCATTTCCAAACATCTGATCCGAATTCACTACCGGGGGCAGAACCAAAGCACGCGGTTCAAAGGACCAGTGCTTCTTCCATGGCGCACCTTGTTGAATCCAAGCCTTTATTAATTCCCGTTCACTCGGTGTCACCTGCAATTTGGAATCAGGCGGTGGCATCACCAAGTCAGGATCTTCGCTGATCAAACGCGACCATAGCTCACTACTTGCTGGATCACCCGGTAGCACAACCTGCAATGCCCCGTCCCGCTCGTCCAGTCGCAAATCAGCCATTCGCGCCTGTTCATCGGGGCCATGACAGTGATAACACCGATCCGACAGAATTGGCTTGATCTGTTTGTCGAAATCAATCAGCGAAGCCTCTTGGCCAATGGCGGACCATTGAAGACTGGCAACCAAGACGAAAAGGGATAGCAACGGCAAAAGGGGACGGGCCGAGCGCACCTGCCAGCTACTAACTCTTTCAACATTCGCCCAGCCCATGAGTGTTTCCGCGATCTTCGATAAAATGAATTCGAACTCTTTAATTATCGCCTGCATACTCAACTTGTCGAGATACTAACACAATTTGCCAGAAGACTAACGAGTAATAAAAAGGCTCCAAATCGGAGAAAAATCAAGCTCTCTGTTCTAACCCTCGGCGGATCATAACGACTTTCCACTTCGATCATCGTACTGCACTCGTAAATCGGCCAATTGACGTTTCAATTGCTTCACCAAATCGGTTGAGGCCATGTCCGAATACCTGTTGCTCATTTCACCCGGATCTTCTTGCAGATCGTACAACTCCCAAAAGTCATGTTCGTAAAAATAGATCAACTTATAACGGGCCGTCCGAACTCCGTAATGCTTAGCCACCAAATGAGATGTGCGACCCGTTGGCTCCTCCATTTGATAGTGATAATAAACAGCCTCGCGCCAACGCAGAGACTGTTGTTCTTTCAAGATCGGCACCAAGCTACGACCATGCATAGCCTCCTTCGGCTCCAGACCCGCTATCTCCAACAATGTTGGGGCAATATCAATATTTTGAACCAACTGATCGGCAACAGACTCGCCCTCGGTCACTCCAGGCCAGTGGATAATCAACGGCGTTTTCAAACTCTCTTCATACATCCAACGTTTGTCGTACCATCCATGATCCCCAAGGAAAAATCCTTGGTCAGAAGAATAGATAAAGACTGTATTTTTATCCAATCCTCTTTCGGCCAAGAAGTCACGCACCTGGGCAACACTTTCGTCGATGCCATCCACGCAGCGAAGATAATTCTTGATGTACCGCTGGTAATTCCAACGGGTTTGTTCCTCACCCGATAATTCGGAGCTCGCCCATGCCTGATTGCGAGGCTTGTAGGCGGCGTCCCAACGGGCCCGCTGTGATGCGGTCATTTGAGACAATTGATTGGCGGCCGCTTTATCCAAAATCCCGTTGCCCGTGACGGGTAATTTAAGGTCATACGCCGGGAACAGATCTCGTGACACTCTCATTTGGGCGGTCGAAGCTCCAGGATTACGCCCCGCGTAATCATCAAACAAAGAAGTAGGTTCTGGAATATCTTGCTCGGCGTACCGAGCCAAGTGGCGCTCAGCCGGCGCCCACGTGCGGTGGACGGCAGAATGGGAAATCCAAATCAAAAACGGCGATTTTTGTTGACGCGCTTCATCAATCCATTCCAAAGATTGTTTCGTAATCACGTCCGTAACGTGCCCCTCGGATGTCACTCGTCCGGACGGGGTTTCAAAACCTGAGTTATAATAACCACCCCGTTTAATGGCCCAGTGATCAAAACCGTTCGGTTTTGTGGGTATATGCCACTTGCCAATCATTGCCGTTTGATACCCCGCCCTCTGGAGGGCCTTGGCAAACGTGGGAAGTTCGTCCCGAAACGGTGTATTATTTGCCGTCATGCCATTGGCATGTGAATGCAAGCCCGTCAAAAGCGTCGCTCGGGCCGGACCGCAAATTGAATTGGCAACAAAACTGTGGCTGAACCTCATCCCATCCCGCGCCAGCTGGTCAATGGCAGGCGTCCGATTGATGGAGGAGCCATAGGCACTGATGGCATGTTCCGCATGATCATCGCTGTAAAGGATCACAATGTTCGGGCGATCAGTATCACAATCCTCTGCGGCTTGGGAGTCATCACAAAAAAGCCCCACTCCTAAAAACCAACCTAGAAAGATCATGACGATCACAGTCCCCCAATGAGTATGAATCTGACAGATCATCATGTACCTTTTTTAAAAATGGACGATGGCATTACAGAATAATGAGTGCTGGTTGAAACCTACTACTGACGCGTCAGCAACCTGAAAAAGGAGAGTGTGAAAAATTATCGAGAACCTTATCGATGATACGGGCGTCACGATCCTGATTTAGAATGTACCCCATGTGTGTCGTTCCATGATGCCAAGGCACACGATGAAGTCAACGGCCCAAAAGGCTCGGCGCGAGACGCTGAGCTCTGAAAATGGCTGCAGCTTCCCGTAAAATGGCGGCAAACTCCCTTTGCACATAAGCGTTGGGGATTTGTCCAAAAAATGAAACCATAACGACCGTTGCCAGAACGAAGCCTCCCGGTTAAAACCGAAAGCTCGCTTGCGTCCCCCCACTTGCTACCAACAGGCAACTCACCGAGATGAACTATCCCGAAATGCCACCCGAGCAAAAAGGGCTTTTCCTAACTCGCTCTCTGCCACTCGAAACAGAAACGTGCGTCTTCATTCTCGTCAACGCTCTCGATCTGTTCATGACCTACATACTGCTAAAAAATGGCAATTTTGTTGAATCGAATGGACTGGCCAACTCAATCCTTGAAAACTTTGACTATCGAGGGGTGGTCTACTTCAAATTTGGGGTCGTGGGGGTGGTGGTGATCGTAGCTCAAATAATGGCCATTCGCCGAGTCAACGCGGCTCGCCGCCTTCTTAACATTGGTTCTCTGGTCGTGTTTGGTGTCGTCCTTTACAGCACATTCCTGCTATTCCGATATGGCAACATTCTCTGAACCCTTCGATTTCAAAAACTTACCTTAGAGCCTCCTCAACGAACGACCATCGTTTTTTGGACCGGATACCAACCTTCGATCTTTTCCATCAAGCGTTGGACCACACTCGGATGAAGCTCTGCAATGTTTTGTCGCTCCAAAGGATCTTCGTCTAGGCGAAATAGTTGAGGGACCGCCACATGAGCTTGTCGGACTATTTTGGATCCACCCTGGAGATCATCGCGGTAGCTGACAATTAACTTCCAGTTTCCGTCAATGCACCAACGATTGAGCAGCGAAGATTCAGGATTTTCCAGCTGTTGTATATCGTGCCCAAAAGCCTCTCCAAACAATGTTTGTCGGGGAATCCGCTCACCCGATTCAAGATATGGCAACAAGTTAATCCCCGGTAAATCTTCTATTTGAGGCGCGGCAGCCGCTGACAAAATGGTTGGGTAAATGTCCAAGCTCGACACTAATTCCGTGCGGTCTTGAGGCTGAATCTTCCCAGGCCAATTGAACATGATGGGTGTTCGGACTCCACCATCATAGGGAGAACGCTTGGTACGAGGAGCGTAGGGCGCGTTCCAATTGTTGGGCGCGTTGCTTCCTTTGACCGTAGACACCCAGCCATTATCACAAACGTAAACGATCATCGTATTGGCTCGCAATTTCTTTTGCTCGAGCAAACTAATTAATTCGCCGCACGACTCATCAAACCAAGTGCACATCGCGGCGTACTTTTTGATCGGCGAAGGAAGTTCCTTGTCGGCGTACTTCGCCAATAACCGCTTGGGAGGGTTGTGAGGCGTGTGGGGTAGGAAGGGTGCATACCAGAGGAAGAATTGTTTTTTTTCAGCCACCGCCTCGTCCAAAAAATCTTCGATCGGTTGCATCCCCTTGCGACCGATGGTCAAGCCAAGGTCCCCGTGTCTACCCCGGGGCGTATTACCCAACCCCAAAGTCATACCATGCGTAAATCCACCCCGTTTGAAATGACCTTCCCACCATTTACCCGATTGGTGGCTGAGATACCCCAGGTTCCCGAGGACTTTGGGAATCGTCTGAAAACGGTCCAAGTTGGCGATGACCTGCTCTTTGAGCTGGCGGGCATTAGCCGGGCCCCCCTTGCGAACCAGCGGATCGTTCCCGCAAGTCCGATGTTCGGAGGCATATCTTCCCGTGATCAGGGTCATCAACGATGCGCGGCATAGGGCGGTGGGAACGTAACCGTGCCGAAACAGAGCACTCTGCCGGGCGAGCTGATCTAAATTAGGCGTTTCGATCAGCGGGTGCTCCATAAAACCGTAATCGGACCAACGTTGGTCGTCCGAGATGATCAGGACGACATTCGGTCGATTGTGAAGGACTCCGACCGAGTCCGAATGATCGTTCCCGTTGACAGCACTTGAAAGGCCTGCAAACCAGAAAACCAAGCAACCGACCGTCCAACGCAACCAACTCCGCATCTTTTTTTGGCACATCATGAAATATCCTTCTACCTATCGTTCAAGCACAGTCTCGGCAAGCCGCACATTCCGCCGCACATTCCGCCGCCCGTTCCGTCCCTGCAGCCACCGAAAACCACTTCAATGTTGAGCCGGTTGGGCCGTCGCCCCACGGGCGACCTCTATTATCCAATTCTCCAAAGCCTTTTGCATTTGTCTCGCCCGTTCAGGATACTGATCGGCCACGTTCGCCTTTTCACCCAAATCGTGAGAGAGGTCAAACAGTTGGACCTCGCCCTGATTGGACTTCCCTAGGACCAGCTTCCATGTCCCATCACGCATCGCCCGCCCATTCCAGAACAACTGCCGGTTACCCAGCGATTGGCGGTCGAACAGGACCGGGGAAAGATCGACACCATCCAAGTTCAGGCAAGCCTGATCATCGTATCCAACAATCGAAAGGAGTGTCGGCATGACATCGAGGCTGATGGCTAGGGCGTCGGTCTGTTGACGAGGCTCAATGCGAGACGGCCACCAAGCGATCGCCGGAACGCGATGCCCACCCTCGTAGTTACTCCCTTTCCGGCCGCGCAACGGCCCCGCAGAACCGGCCGCCGGTCCATTGTCAGAAAAGAAAAGAACCATTGTCCGATCAGCAATACCGCACGTTTCAATTTTCGCCAGAATCTCGCCCACACCTTCGTCCAAAGCTTTCACCATCTTAGCGAAAACAACCGTGTTATTTTTGCCTGCCATCAGATCCTTGCGGGCATTGGGCCCACGTATCGGTGCATCCAGAGGCCCTTGCCAAGGCGAATGAACCGCCTGGTGGGCCACGTACAGACAAAACGGTCGAGCCTTGTTCCTATCGATAAAATCGATCGCGTTCTTCGTAACGAGGTGCGTGACATAGCCATTCTTAACCCGTCCGCTGGGGCCGGGATCCCTTTGATCTTCGAGTACGCGACCCTTCCACCAGTCAAATTTCTCCATCCGGTCATAATGGGACGTGTAATCGATGTTGCCACTGACATAGCCACGGAATTCATCGAATCCATGTTCCAGAGGGTTGAAGTATACATCGTAACCGAGGTGCCATTTTCCAAAGACACCCGTTTGATAGCCGGCTTGCTTCAGGCATTCGGCAAAGGTCGTTTCGTTACGACCGAGCCCAAAGAAATGATCGGCCACTTTCGGGTCAGCGTTGATCACCCCCGGGATGCCGGCTCGCTGTTGGTACCGTCCCGTCAATAGCCCGGCCCGTGTCGGGCTGCAAACATTCCCACTTGAGTGAAAGTCTGTAAACCGCAATCCCTCCGAGGCCATCCGATCCAAATGGGGGGTCGGCGCTCGAAAATAATCCCCATAACAACTCAGATCTCCGTAACCCAGATCATCGGCCAGGATGACCACAAAATTCGGCGGTGAGTCAACCGGCGCGGCTTCCTGACAGGCCGTTACCCCCGAGGCGAGTGCGAGTACCAGACCCGGTAACAGAACCATGAATAGCGATAATCTTCTGCAGAGAGTCATCAATCAGCAAACAACTTATATTTAAGGCCCTTGTACATCACCTTACTGTCTGGATCGTGAGCCTGCAGGGCAAAGGTACCGCTAGACAACTGACGATTGGGCCGGTCTAGGCCCTCAGGTTCGGTGTAATCGGAAACGATCTTTCCGTTGATTTTCACGACAATATGCTTTCCCTTAACAATGATTTCGTAATCAAACCACTCGTTGTCCTTCACCGGTGCTTTAAAGTTATCTTTAACGTTGTATAAGCCGCCCGTTTTCTTAGGATCTTTCTGCGTATTATTTACCTGCGCTTCATAACCTTTGTTAGGCCAACCCGAATCCAAATATTGGGTATGGAAATAAATCCCGGAATTGGCTTTGGGAAGGGTCATGACTTTGGCTTTAAAATGAAAATTTTTGAAATCGGCCTTGCCGTCAGGACCGATAAAAAAAGCATGTGCTCGCGGCCCGTGAGTCACTAACGCACCCTTTTCCACATAAACGGAATCCTTGTTTTCATTGACCCGCCAACCGGTGAGATCTTTTCCATTAAACATCGAAACCCAATCATCCTGTGCCATGCTGATGGACGAAATGAGAACGCAAACGACCAGGGAAACAACAATTGACTTCATGTTTATCTTTCTAAAAACAACTTTCATTGACCTTGTTGCCCTTGAGGGCTGGGACCTTAATTGTAGCGGAACAAACCAACCAGTGCTGCGACCCAAGGTACCAATTCAGAACGGATCGGACATGAAAAAAGACATGCCCGTGAGGGCATGTCTTTCTTTACGTACTTAATTTGGTTACCGAATCGGTAATCTAGCTACAGTATTCGGCAGATCGAAGCTTAGCAAGGCTAAAACGCTTGCGGCGAGGCTTGAAAGGATCGTCACAGGCGGTTTCTTCAGCTGGCTATTCCGTTTCGCAGCACTCGCTACGACGCTGGAACATCTTGCTGAACAATTTGCACTTAGGAGCACAAGGATCATCACAGCATACTTCTTCAGCTGGCTCTTCTGTTTCGCAGCACTGGTTACGACGCTGGAACATCTTGCTGAACAATTTGCACTTAGGAGCACAAGGATCATCACAGCATACTTCTTCAGCTGGCTCTTCTGTTTCGCAGCACTGGCTACGACGCTGGAACATCTTGCTGAACAATTTGCACTTAGGAGCACAAGGATCATCACAAGCAGTTTCTTCAGCCACTTCAGCTTCACAGCAGCTATCTTTTCGATCAAACAAACGACATCGAGTCTTAAAAACCCTTGTCATGACGGAAGTGCCGCAACAGTCAGTAGCGGCTACAGCTCCATCGGCGGGAGATGCTTCACTAGCAGCTTCTTGTGCCATCAGGCTACTGCAGCAAAAGATCAAGGCGACGGAAAAGGTGAGTGCGACAACATTCTTCATTTGGGTTTTCTCCAACAATACTTCAAAGGTGTGGGTCAAAATGATTTCATTACTTAAATCAAAATTACTAACCTATCTTCCCAAGTCAACAACGCAGGGCCTGTATTTAACCCAAAATAACAAGATAGTTTCGGATTCTGACTCCCAATAGCGGTTTTACCCCACCCTTACGAGCCGAGTCTAAGGCTGATGCCCGCGGAAAACGGCCATCGATCCAAAAAAATTACCCGCCAAAAACCACCAAGAACCTCAAAACACGATGTTTCATCAACATGCCGCCGCGCTCACTCAACGAAAGGCCGTCGAATGGCGTTTATAACCCACAAGTCGCTGCGGAACTCAGCCGAAGCACACCAATGGGAGGCCGGTTCAACTCCTATCGGTCACCCGCTTTGGAAGTTGTCAGTTTCAACCACCGAGCACAGGGAACCAATGTCGAACCTTGGACCGAGATCGAAAGGATGACAATAAAAAAGATGATATTAAAAATCTCATTGGATTTTTCTAACCCATAGGCGGACGGAAAGGTCGCCAAGACAATCGGCACCGAACCGCGCAAGCCCACCCATGAAATGTATGAGATTTCATTTCTCTTCATCTTCAGAGGACTCAAACAGACAAAGACACTAATCGGCCGCGCCACAAACATCAGAAAGAAAGCCATCGCGGTGCCAACCCAAACGATGGAAACTAAATGGGACGGGAAAACCAACAGACCCAAAACAATGAACATGGAAATTTGCGCCAACCAGCTTAACCCATCGTGAAATTCCACAACCGAATTACGATTACATTTCAAACGATTCCCAATCACGACCCCGGCAACATAAACGCTAAGAAAACCATTTCCATCCAACACTCCCGCCAGCCCAAAAGAAATAAATCCAAGTGACAAAATAAAAATAGGGTATATACCCGGAGCTCCAAATCTCAGACGACTGACCATCGCCGCACCTGCTAGACCAATCAAGCTGCCAACCGCCACGCCCACCAACAACTGCTGGGCCAAGTTTAAGAGGACAAATCCACCAGCCCCTTCCGCGCCCGTCATGATCCCCAACAAGGTGGTCGTCAACAGCACAGCCATGGGGTCATTACTGCCCGACTCAAATTCTAGCAAGGAACGAATTTTCATCGTCGGCTGGATTGCCGAAGATCTAAAAACGGAAAAGACCGCTGCCGCGTCGGTCGACGACACAATAGCCGCCAACAACAACCCCTCCATAAACGAAAAGCCGCCGGATCCTATATCAAATTTCGAGAACGTTCCTAAAACGAACCAAGTGAACAGGCCTAGCAAAAGAGTCGTAATCAACACACCCACAGTTGAAAGTAAGACTCCGGGAATTAAAACAGGACGAACCGTTTTCCAATCGGTATCTAGGCCCCCCGCAAAGAGAATGATCAACAGCGCCAGCTCACCAATATTCCTGGCGAGTTCCGCCGAATCAAAGCTGATTTTGCCAATCCCCTCCGAACCGGCAAGCATGCCGACAAGCAGAAACAAAAGCAGCGACGGGACACCAACTCGCTCGGCAAGTTTGCTGGCCATGACACCGACGAGTAGCAAGACGCCAGCAACCAAAACTAACGGGTCAATGGGCAACATGAATAAGGAACACAGGATAACAATCGGGCTGGATCAATGCGCAGAACACAGGATGACTTAAAACGCATTCTGCAACATATTCTCAAGATTCGCGGAAAGTTCAACCACCGCGTCCCAATCATTTTCGATGATATCCTGAGAATGCGCCAGATCATTTCTCAATCGCTCGATTTTCTTGCCCGCGTCCTCCACCATACGACGTGAGTCAAACCGTGTCTGGCTGCGCAAGGCTTCATTGCGAGCGATAATCTGGCACTTATCCGAAAACTGAAGGCAATCCACCAATTTGACTTTTTGATTCCGTCGGTCGCGTTCCCTCTGTAATATCTCCGCCTTTTCCACGCGTGCATCGGAAAGATACTGGGTCCAACTTTCTACATCCAACCCGGCATTGATCATATTGGTCATCCGCATCTCTATCATGGTAATCATACCAAACAACCACATTCGAACCGGTGGTTTTTGCAGATCCGTTCGAGTCACAATCCCACCCACATGTCCGAATACAGAGACAAAGAGCCGCGGCTGGTTTTTTAATTTGGCAATCACCTCTACGAGGGGTGTCGAAGTTTGGATAACCTGATCTGAACCGAATGACCGGGTGAAAGAATGGCAGTCAACCGTCTCTTTGTCGACTGCGTTGGCTTCGACATACCCCACAACATGGCCGTGCTCTCGAACCCCGATCACCTCTAATTGATGAGCAGTCATGAAATCAGCGATCCACGCCCCTGACTCAGAAGAGTCACACGAAACCAAAGACTCTGTAATATCGTGCGCTGAAAAACCGCTACGGAAAATATTTTTTAGACCGTTTAATGATGATTGGCTAAACCGCAACAGATTCTCTCCTCTGAATGAGTGCCGGATGAAGGACAGGAATTCGTTCAATTAAAAAATGATTCTCCCTCATTTCAATGCATAACGCACAGATTTGCAATTGTAGAACCGCAGCCCCTTTTCAGCCGAATATTTGGAGCCATCCTGAATTCAACATCACGAGTGTCCTGAACATCGTATTGCAGTCAACTCGATCTCATTTCCATCGCCAAGGGCGAGAGTCGACCGGGCTTTTTGCAAACCGACCGTCGGCCGGAGACTCGCTGATCTGGAATTCAGCCCATACCGGTAAGTGATCAGAAACCCTCAGCGCTTGTTCCCTCGAGAGTTCAAAAATCGACCCAAAGTCGAAGACGCCCCAACGCCCTGTGAACTCACTCGTACGAGGGTGCTGAAAAATAATATTATCATAGGCTTTGGTTTGTCGAGTATTCGTCTTAACCCCGCTCCTCACGACCCAATGAATGCCCGGAATATTGTCAAACTCGCCCATCTGCTTTTCACTCGCGTTCAGATCTCCTAATAAAATCACATCGTCTTCATCGGACCGAGCTGCCTGCATGACTTGAAATACATCTGCCAAAGCCTTGATCTCTTCTGGCACTTCGTCGGGATCGGTATGCGCATTGACTAACCAAAACGTGAACGCTCGATCGGGACGACTGGTACGCGGTCGAAATCGCGCAACGAACGGTTCGCGATGCAGTCCATCGCCTGGATCACCAATGGTGCCGACGGAGGTTGGATCATACTCCACGCGTTGACTATCAAACACAAAGGCATACTGCTCCGTGCTCACACTGCGGCCGAGCCGAGGTCCAATAAGGAAATCGTAGCGGCTGCCGTCTGAATTAAGCATCGCAACCAGTCTGGGTAGGACGTCGTCTTCCTTAGCTCGAATTTCCTGAATCGCCACAATGTCAAATTGACGAATGGTTTGGACAATGATCGGCATCACGTCTGTCTTGGCCAGTTTGCTTTTACCGAGCACCTGTATATTAAACGATGCAATCAGCAGCTTATCGACGGGCCGACGAGTCGCTGCGAGTTGAGCGGGGACACCTCGGTTCACACCAAATCCGAGGGACCAACTTTGACGATCAATCCCTTCTAATGATTGAGTGGCATTCGCTTCGTTATCCGCGTGTGACTTGGCTGCCCAATCATTGACCGTTGAACGCAAGGTCTTTGCAAGCGGGCCGATGAGCGGAATTCCGAGCATGGAATACCCTCCGACGGCGATGACCACCACCAAGATGCATAGCACCGGACTGAAGATACTCTTCTTTGGACCCGATCGCGAGCGACTGTTACCCGATTTCTTCTTGGCCACCTATGGCCCTCCCTGACATGACGTTCCCCAAACATCCGGTCTGAGGCAGCAGCAAATGTTACTCTATTTTGGGCGAGCACAACAACGCCCAACTCACCAGCAAAGGTCCACCATTTCATGAAACAAACAGTTACTTTGCTCATTCACATCGAGGAGTAGGTCTACATCGCTTACCGCCAAACCACTTCGAGACGCCGCGAGCTAGCAGACTCAGGGGCTCGCACATTGGGAACCACGCGTTTGCCGGAGCCAGCCGCCGCGGCTTCCGCTTTCAACGCAAAGAAAAGAAGGACGGCGGTAAAGAGGGAGCCCTTTTAAGAGACTCTAAAATCGGGCTGACAGGATTCGAACCTGCGACCTTTTGACCCCCAGTCAAACGCGCTAGCCAAACTGCGCCACAGCCCGTTCCAATCCGTTTGTCCAAATGGACGCGAGGATGGTGAGGCTTGATTCTAACATTGCCTCGTTATTGCACAAGTTCCCCGCACACTAGTTCCCCGCGCGCGAGCTCCCTTTAGAATCGCGGAGCGAAATTTCTACTCCCTGTAACACTGCCCCGACAAATCGCTCCGACGGTCAGCCGCTCGTTTGGGCCAGAACCTTGATGAAACGAATCACGAATCGAGTACAATTCTGTTATGGATCCAACTGACAAAGACGACAGCGAACCACCCAAAGAGTGGCATGTTTATCTGTTGCGCTGCGCCGACAACTCACTCTACACCGGGATCACCAACGATTTGCAGCGTCGTGTAGAGCAGCACAATGCAGGAACAGCGGCTCGCTACACTCGCTCCAGAGGTCCAGTGACACTGGTCTATGAAGAAACCGCCGAATGTCGCAGCTCCGCCTTAAAGCGAGAATACGCAATCAAACAACTGACGCGTCGCCAAAAACAGCAATTGATTAATAACCGACAAGATTGATGGGTTTCCGTCTGCCCGGAAAACCCTTGATGTTCGGTTTAGTCCTCACGACTAGTCACCTCAATCAAGTGATAACCAAATTGGGTCTTCACCGGACCCAGTACCTTGTTGAGGTCACCCGTGAAGACGACCTCATCAAATTCTGGAACCATTTGCCCGCGGCCAAAGGATCCTAAACTTCCGCCCTGAGCACCCGAGGGACAAGCCGAGAATTCGGCTGCAACTTTGGCAAAATCTTGGCCACCTTCAATCTGAGCTTTCAAATCCATACACACTTCTTCTGTTTCAACCAAGATGTGACGCGCTGATGCTGTTGCCATAATAAGCCTCTGATTAATGAAATTTTCAAGTGTAGTTCGGTCATGCCGAAATCAAATTGTATCCAAATCTAACGCCTCTATAAGTGCTTTAAGAATCAAAGCCAGAAGCAATTTAGGCCGACCTATAGCCAAGGTACCTCAACTCGGCTTCTTCCGCCACAAATCCTTTAAGAGTGAATCGACACTTCACCTGCACTGGAGACAAATGCGACCCGCCTCAAGCCGCCGCCGAACTGTTTGATATGACGGATGAAATCTGACTCGCGTCCCTCATCAGCGACTTCAAAACCCAAGAAGACAATTGCTGCATTTTTCGAAGTTTCCTGAATGATACTTGCCGGATCGGAACCCACATAAACCTCACACGTCGCATTGATTCTGGATGACTCTGTTAAGGACTTCAAATGCTGAAGCACATCCGCCCTCCCAGCCTCGGACTCAATCACGCGCATTAAACGAATGTTTCGCCCCCGCCAGCTTGTATTATTCCGAAGCAAATGCGCCAAGATCAGCATCAACTCTCCGTTTTTCTCACCTCTCCACCAAACATCGATCGTCCCGGCTGGCACGTACCACGGGTCGATGACCGTATCGGCCAAACGCATCACGACGATGCTGCGCCCGAGGTTGGCTATCGTTCTCAGGTTGGCGGAAAAAATATCGGTTCGGTTATTACCACTTGGCCAACCAATTAAGACCGTATTGGGTCTCAACGCCCCCAAACCATGACACTGAACCAACGACTCAACCCCGTCAGCTAGAGTGGGTGATACGATAACGGCTGGAAAGGCCTCGAGCGATTGCTCCCGAATGAAGTTCCTCATCAACCTTTCCTGATTCGTGCGACGTTCAATCCGCTGATCGACATCTCCCTCAATCACATGACCAATCGCAAGAATTCCATTGCCCGATGTAAACCAATTGCCGAAGATCGCCAGGCGTGGCCGGGCACTGCTGGCGCCACTTAAGGCCAAGATAATGGGCCGCCAATTTTTTGGATGGTAAAACTGTTTTTCCAACTTAAGCAGATTTTTGCGAGTTCGCTCAAACAACAATCCACTATTAACGTCCCCCCAACGAGCCTCAACCTGCTTTTGAGCGATGAATGTATAAATGATTCCCATGACCAAGACGGATGCAAGTGCCCACAGCGAATCAATTAAAATCATGACTCCGAAGCAACCCAGAGCCCCGAGCAGTGAAAGGGTCCAATGTGAAAATTGAAATCGAGGACGATAACTCGGGTTCTTAGTGATCCCTTCATAAAACGTGGCCAGATTTAACAGCCCATACGTGATCATGAAGGCCATCGTGATTAGGGGAGCAACGGTGTTAAGATCAGCTGTGAGGATAAAAACTTGGGCAATTATAAACGAAAGGACGATAGCCCTTCGAGGCTCATTGGTCGGTCCGCTACCTTTGGAAAAAAACTTAATCCTGGGAAATATTTCGTCCTTGCTGAGCGCTTGCAGGATTCTCGGAGCGCCCATCATACTAGCGAGTGCTGAAGAGAGTGTCGCAGCAAAGACACCAGCAGTAATCAAAAAGGGCCAGATCGCAATCTCGGAAATCACCATGTTGTTATCAACCAACGCCTGATGAGAACTGGAACCACCCATCAAGACCGCTTGGCTTAAGTAGACCACCGCTGTGACCAGAACCGCTGCAATCGTGCCGCGAGGAATCGACTTGGAAGGGTCACGCAAATCCCCCGACATATTGGCTCCCGCCATAATCCCCGTCACCGCGGGAAAGAACAGGGCGAACATCGTGTACAGGCTTTCGTCCCCTTCGTAGTGAGCGCCCCAGTTAGCGGAGAGCAACTCAAAATCGAAGGCCTCGAAGGCACCAATATAAAAGGAAAGCAGACTCAAACCTAAAATGGCTAGAATGAAGTACTGAATCCGAATGGCCCAACCTGCCCCCAAATAGACACAGATGAAAACGAGTGCATTGGTCACGGTTCCCGCCAAAACAATGGGAATACCTGAGAGTTTGTTAAAGACTTCTGAGAAACCAATCACATAGAGCGATACCGAAATTGCTTGGGCAAAAAAGAAGACGATTCCGATCGCACCACCAAATTCGGCGCCCAAGCTTCGACTGATCAAAAAGTAGGCGCCACCCCCTTCAACTCGGGTGTTCGTCGCAATGGCTGACAAACTAAAACTTGTCAGCAATGTAATCACTTTAGAAACGGCAACGATTAGCAGTGCGTAGAACACACCCGCGTTTCCCACGACGTAACCAAATCGCAAGAACATAATCACGCCTAAGATCGTTAGCGTGCAAGGTGTAAAGACGCCTCCCAACGTTCCGAATCCTAACGACATGCCGTTTGAGGAGTTCGATTTATTAATCCGTGAATCCAAGATGATTGTGGTGGGCCGAGAGTGTGTTTTGGCAAATGTCAAAATGACAAAGCCTCGAATTATAACAAGCAAAACCGCGGATCCATACTGACCGTATTTCCTGACACCGCCCAAAACCTCGGTTTCTAGGCATGGTTCCAGTTTTTTCACGTTTTGGTATCAATTGTAATCGTTGAATCTCTCTATTTTCTTGCATTGAAAACCTGCCACGATGGAAAATCATTTTGCCGACCGTCTGATTACGGCCATAAAAACAAAACAAACGCCCCTCGTGGTTGGTCTCGACCCAAGGTGGGAGCGACTTCCCTCATCCCTGACTGGAAAAATTGACCCCGCCGATTTTAAAACCAAAGCAATGGCGTACCAACGTTTCTGTTGTGACATCATAGATGCCGTTGTCGGAATCGTGCCCGCGGTCAAACCACAGGCTGCCTTTTTTGAGCACCTTGGCCCCGGCGGAATGACGGCTCTTGCCAACGTGGTGGAACACGCTCATAAAAACGGCCTCATCGTCATTATGGACGCCAAGCGGGGCGATATAGGATCAACCGCTGAGGCATATGCATCCGCGTTTCTGGGGGTCAAACCGGCAAGCGTTTGGGGCTGTGATTCATTAACGATCAACCCCTACCTAGGTGATGACAGCCTACAACCGTTCGTTACGCAATGTCGGGCAACCGGAGCGGGTATTTTCGTTCTCGTAAAAACTTCAAATCCTGGCAGTCAAACGCTACAGGAGCTGTCTACCGATTCCAACAAACCGATTTACCAACACGTCGCTGAAATGGTTCAGCAACTCACAGCGGAGGATCTCGGCGAGTTCGGCTATGGATCGATCGGAGCCGTGGTGGGTGCGACTTATCCACAACAACTGAGTGAGCTGAGAAGCCTGATGCCCAATTCCATTTTCTTGGTCCCCGGGTTGGGTGCTCAGGGAGGAACGGCTGCCGATGTCGCCGGAGGTTTTGATGATCAGGGACTGGGAGCCGTCATCAACAGTTCCCGCGCAATAATCTTTGCCTATCAGCGAGAAGAATACGAGGCCGTGGATGACTGGCAAACTGCGGTTGAATACGCAACACGAGACACTGTCGAACAACTGGCAACCCATACTTCGGCGGGAAAACTTCGTGGCTGACCCGGTGCCCTAAAAGGCTGTTCCATTAAAAGCAGGCCCCAAGCTTCATCCCATTGCAGGACGTTTGGTTCAGTCCCGCTTTTTAATTTCCTCACCAATCATGTCTTTGGTTTCCCGGCTTAATTTGTTCCAAGCCACCCGTGTTTCTGTCCCATCGGTTTGCCAAATCACTACCGATCGGCCATCCAACGCAATGAATGTTCCTTGAATCGAGTGCGCCCCACTTGAATCGAGAAACTGTTGAGGTGTGTCAAAAGAGAAAGCGATTTCCTTTTTCGCAATTCGCCCCAGGCCATCCGCCTTTAAACGTTGATTAGCAACATAGCGTTGGGCATCAAGTCCCAAGCGATCCCAGGGAATTTGCAATGTTTTACCTGATTCGGTCTCCAGAGCCACTTGCCCATCTTGAAAGCCGATATACGAACCCATCATTCGGTGCTCACCGGTCGAGTCCACAAATTCTCGAACTTGTGGCTTTGGCTCAGCGCCGCCGGTAACTCCCGCATTTTCAGCCTCTTGAACCAAACCGGCTATCACTTTATCCAAATCAAAGCCTTCGGCAAACGGAGAACGGTGCCGAATGATTCCTCGGTGGTCGACGAGCAAAATGGTAGGGAATGCGTTGACACGAAAGGCGCCTACAATCGGTCCACCTTTACCGTCAAACCAAGATCGCCAGTTCAGATTGTTATCTCGGACCGCTTTTTTCGCCGTCTGTATCTCATCATCATTGTTAACGCCCAATAAAACAAATGGGCGTCCACTATATTCATTAACGAGCGACCGCTCGTGACCATACATGGCCCGGCAAGGAGGTCACCAATCACCCCAAAAATCGATCATCATGACTTTGCCGCGGTAATCGTCTAACGTAAAGTCTTCGCCGTCAAAATCGCGCCCTTCAATGTCACGAATTTCACTCCCAACAAAGGTCCCGGGCGGAGCATGGCTTCTCTCATGACCCGGCTGCTTAGGAGCGGACGGAGGCCTTCCCGCATCAACAGGTTCAGGGGCAGGGCTTTGGGCCGGTTGCCCTATATCTGCAGTCTCTATCCCGGGCTGGTTCGACGTACTGGAATCACCACCAACCATTTCCGGTTGGTCTGGGCGGCTAGAATCGCCGCCACCTTGTGGCGTTTGATTTGGGCGCCCCAACTGACGGCCCGAATCCGCTACACGATCGCGCCCTGAATTGACCGGCGGTGAAGGATTCGTACCCCGACCCGACGATGGCTTCCCCGCCTGTGGTTGCGTGGAGGGGTCACGCGTCTCATCAACGACATCCGGACCGGGAACAAATCGCCGTTGCTCAGACGAGCTGTCCATCGGATCCGCAGGTGCTGAGTCCACATCCCTGTTTTTGTCCGCGACCGTTTCCGGCTCGCGCTGACAGCCCGCGAGCGTCAAAAGTAAACCGGCCGTAATTAAACAGAACTTGGCAAAACAATCAAACCAATGCGAACCCATGTTGTCCCCCACAAAAAGTTACAGACACCAAAATTGTAATGCAAAAAAATGTGATTCCAAACAAATACTTTTCTGCTCGATCATTCCTTGCAAATGCGAAGCAACCTAACGTGAGTTCCTTCTCTTCTTGAACCTTTGGGGTGAAAACCTCGGAACGAAAAAGGATATGAACCGATGCTCTAAAATAGACTTTTTAAAAGCGTTTGTTATTAAGAACGTCGGTTGAGTAAACCAATCGTGATTGAATTGAACATTGTTGACCCAATGAATAGGACGGCAAACCCGTAACGCTGGATCATTTCCATCTGTGGTGGTGTATGGCTCCATCTTTTAAACAGAGCTCCAGCCTAAGACATCAATCACCCGATTTCATGACACCAACCGATGCCCGGTCTCAATCGATTCTGATATCGAGGTCGAAAATCCATCGGCTCCCATTTGACGCCAAATATTTGGAGATCCCGAGAAAGCCATCCCGCCCACCATGATTTTACAATCCCGCTCCTGTCGAATCCTTTCAATCGTATCCCGAACCGATTTGAGCTGAACGGTAAGCGCTGCCGAAACAAGCAGTAGATCTGCTTCAAACGTACCGACCGCCATCGCAATATCCTCAGCGGGTGTGTCTCCACCCAGACAGACGGCTCGCCAACCAGCCAGGTCGAAAAAATCGGAAACAGCCCGCACCCCAATGTCATGAATGTTTCCCGACACCGCTGCCGACACAACCGTCCTCCCATTCTTTGGCTGGCGTTCACTAAGGTAGTTCAAGACGCCCATCGCTCGGATGGTTGTGGCCGTAACATAATGCTCTTCGGAAATGGAAAGATCGCCGAGATGCCACATCCTGCCAACCTCTTGCTGCGCAGCCAGCAAGACGTTTTCATAAATTGCTAGGACCGGCATTCCCTCTTGAAGTGCCTGAACCACCAGTTCAATAGCCGATTGGCCATCTCCTTCGAGTATCATCGTGATGTAATTCAATGACATACGAGAGGTCTTGGAATCCGGCTTTAATTCTTCCGGGCCGTCAGAAGTGGTTTCGAGCGATTCGAGAGCCAAACTAATGTAGTCAACAGGCTCTTGCCGACAGGACTCCGGCAACTCTTCAAAAAGCACGTCACTCAAACAAATCAGACTCTGACGCAGGACTTCGATCGGCACCTGACGCGATTGAAAGGCACTTTGAGCCCAATCGATCTGCGCCGAAAACAGATTTGGCTCTCCCTCGCCAATGGCCGCAGCCAATTCAGCAATCCGCTGACGATAATGATCCTTCCAGTCCGTAAATGCCGAATCGCCGAATATCTCTTTAATGCCAAAGGGAGACTCCAGAAGGCGATTTGCGGCATAGGCTGCGTAAGCTGAATCGCTCGCCGTCAAAATGGCCGCAGCCATAAGATTTCCGTGCATGGTCATTCGACAAAAAAACAAACGGATTGATTCGCTACACCTATACAGTCTAGCCATGGCCCACACGTCTCCTCAAGTACTCCCTCCGCTTTCTGTCTGCGTTGCATCTCTCCATGGCCGACGCTGACGCCAAGCAATCGTAGGGAATCCTTGGCAACGCCTCAAACTCAATCCGTTCTTGACTTTTTGCCGCAATTAAAAAGGTCCATGAAATCAAAGACTAGGCTGCGCACCCGTTTTATCGGATGCAAAATCCAGCAATCGCCCTCAAGAACCACAACAAACTTGAACAAACAGCATGGCATCTGATAACATTCTCGCTGGTAAAGAACTCAAACATGAGGAAATTCGTTCATGACGACCGCAGGCTATATTGGAATTGACGCTGGAACACAAGGATTGTCCATTCTCTTTACGGACCAACAAATGAATGTATTGGCCACGGGTTCTGCCGACTACGAAATGGTTCCGAATTTACCTGAAGGTTGCTACGAGCAGCAGCCTGAAGAATGGGAAAACGCTTTAATTGCTGCAGCTCGCGATCTACGGGCATCGCTGGTCGAAAATAACATACAGTTTGAGGTTCTTGCGATTGGGATCTCCGGTCAGATGCATGGCGAAGTCTTAACGGATGCAAATGGAAAGCCACTCGGCCCCGTGCGCCTGTGGTGCGATGCTCGCAACGAGGCTGAGGGGCATGAACTCACCGAACAACTCGGTACCAAGATGCCAAAACGGATTACGGCAGCCCGGTGGCTTTGGACCATTCGTGAGCGCCCAGAAATTGCGCGCGCTGCGGCCCACCTAACCACACCAGGCGGCTGGCTTGCTTTTCGACTGACCGGAGAATGGAATCTAGGAATTGGAGATGCCGCAGGGATGTTCCCCATTGATCAAGAAACGCTGAACTACGATGCCAAGCTGCTTGAGAAATATGACGCGATCGTCGCAGATGATACGGTGAGGCCCTTATCCGAGTTACTCCCAAACGTTCGATTGGCGGGAGAAGAGAGTGGCCGCTTGAATCCCTCTGGTGCAAAGTTACTTAATTTACCAGAAGGGACGCTGGTTGCAGCGGCCGAGGGTGATCAGCCGTGTTCCTTAGCAGGCTCCTTAATCGGAGAAGCGGGAATGGTATCGGTCAGTTTCGGGACTTCGGTTTGTGCTAATTCGGTCGGAGACCGTCCGTTTCAAGGAGTCAGTCCTGCCGTCGATCATTTCTGCGCTGCTGACGGAAAACCGATCAATATGGTTTGGCTTCGCAATGGCACGACTTTCATGAACACACTGGTCGAAATGTTTGGCAAAGCGTCTGGCATGGAACGAGCGGCCGCCTTTCAATCCATCATGCCTCAAGCTATGGACGCGGCCCCGAACTGCGGCGGTTTGCTGGCCATCCCCTTCATGGACGACGAACCGGGGCTGGGCGTCCAGCGCGGTGGAACGGCAACCTTGATCGGCTTGGATCCTGACAGTGCGAGCCCGGGCAACGCTGTTAAAGCCGGTCTGCTGGCAACGATGTTTAACCTGAAACTCGGCAGTGAAACCCTCGACACCCAAGGTTTCCCAAGAACCGAAATGGTATTGGCAGGTGGGCTGACACAGACACCGAGCACCGGACAAATCTTGGCAGACGTCTTTAACGTTGAAGTGCGACTGCTACACAGCGCGACAGAGGGCTCTGCTTGGGGCGCGGCCTTACTCGCCGGCTACCTTCAAAAGACCTCCGAAGGTGGAGCGGGAGACTGGCCTCAATTCCTCGCAACTCACGCCGGCACATCAGGCACTCGATTCGTACCCAACCCAAAAGCGGTCACCGAATACAACGCGGTCTACGCACGTTACCAACGATTGCTGGCAGAAAACGAGCGACTTGCCAGCAGTATAAACGGGACGAATGAATAAAAAAAGATTCCGGGGCGCCGAGTCTTTAAACTTCCAACTGCTTGACCGATTCCGCAAAACGCTTTCGCCATCGCGTGTGGTAAAGGATTTGAAGGAAGGCCGTAAGCAGCGCACACAAAATGAAGACTCGATTCGAGGGGATACCAAGGTGTCGAATTCCAAGGAATAACAAATTCCCTATGATGATCCCGACAAACGAACCGCAGTTCCAGAGCCCCAATACTTGGCCCCGTTCTTCCACGCTCGAGAGGTGTTGAACCATCGTTTGAAGCGGCACCATCACAAAGCCGCAAGTGAACCCTCCGACGGCGAGCAGAATGGCCACCCACACCACATTGGCAGGAATCAAACCCAAGGCCAAAAACGCAGCCGCTGTAACCGCCGTTCCAATGGGCAACAATTCCGGCCGTATATGGTGCCCGCTAATTCGACCGGCCACGTAATCACCCACCCCCGTCGAAATACCGAGAAGCGCCATTAACAGGGAGGTTTGAAAATAGGTTATATCAAGCAGATTTTTGTAGTCTGGTAAAATCAGAACCGCGATACCGGCGATGATCATATAAAAAAAGGACCAGCCGACGATCACGGTCTTAAGCGTGGTTCCTCGCAACTGTTGCCAAGTCTGTATATAACCCTCGAACAACCGATAACGGATCTTCAGTTTTGGATTTTGAGCCGGAACCGTGGGGATTCCATGGGAGGCTGCCGCTCCAAGTACTCCTACCAGTAAAATCACTGCTCCGGGTAACCAAAGCAACGGCGTCACATCCGGATTCGCTAACTTGTCAGGTGCGTAGGCGCTGTACAAAGGGCCGCCTACGGCACAGCCTAAAATAATGGCGATGTACGTAAACATATTGATGGTGCCGTTGGCCCGACTCAGTTTTTCCTTGGGAATAATTTCCGGTAAAATACCGAATTTGGACGGCGAAAAAAACGTGCTCTGAACGGCAATAATCACTAACGCAAAAAGAACGAGCCACAGGTTGGTTAGCCATAATCCGAACATGGCGATCAAGGCGATAAGAATCTCTGACCACTTAGAGAGAATGCTAACTCTCTGCTTGCTGTACTTATCGGAATACTGGCCTGCAAATCCAGATAATAAAACGAATGGTATCGCCAAACACAATGACGCCCAAGCCTGCCCTCCTGGGCCCAGCTGGTCTGCCCAAACCCCGCCTACTGCCAGACCATAAATCAAAACCTGTTTCAGAATATTGTCATTCGCAGCACCCAAGAACTGAGTCGCATTTAAAAAGTAAAAACCGCGTTGGCGAGAATTCATCATGCAACCTGCTCCCAATTAAATCCGCAAAAATGATTTTCGGCAAAAAATAAAATGAGTTTTGACCAAGAGTTGAGAGGTTTCTAACAAAAGCCCAAACGCCTATCTGATCATTGCGAAATATTCATGGAAAACGTGCCACGCAAATTACCAAAATCCTCGAACCATATTTCTAACGCCTCGTTAGAACGGCAAACTGACACGAGCCATCGAGCAAGCCATTACCAAAAGGCGTTCACGATAGGTTTTCAGTCCTTCAAAATGCTCGTTTCAGACGGACTGAATCTACCAAACACTTATAAACCTGTCATTGCCATTCTAGATTAAGGGCAGAAATCCGATGGCTTCCAGTGCTTGGGATAAGAGCTTTGCTCCTCTCATATGGAAGGTACGTGGTTTACCGAGCGAAATAGACTGCAGTTTTCTAAAATCTCCGGAGCACGTCACACACGCATGTCTCGAACATCCTTTCGCCGACGTGTCCCCCACCCAACTAACGAATTAATCATCGAACCGATCAATTACAAGTTCGGAAGTTTTGACGAAATTGAATCCAAAAAACTCGGGGTCAATCAAAATGACTCCATCGTGATCCCAGTGACCGGCGATCTGTCACGGTTTGTCGAGGGGGGAACCGGAAAAATGGAAGCTCACTCAATCGATCGCAAGGTGCTGCGGAAATACTGGCAACCATCGGTCGGTATTGTCGATAGGGATTGGGTCCACTTTAGTCTCAAAATCGTGTATTAAAATTCCCCTTATTGAACAACCTGAGTCACCCCAAGCCCGAATTTTCATTCGGGCTTTTTTCGTCCATTTAAAATCTTTTAAGTAAACCCATACCACTGAGATGCCATTTCTACCTCCAATCAAATCAATTCCACCAATCCTAACGGATATCGAAAGTGGTAATTGAGTCCGCGCCATTAAATTCCGATAGGAGAGGTTAGATAGTGCTGCGCTCGGGCAGCACCCAAAGGGAAGATACACAACCTAGATAATCTTTTCCGGTTCGGCAGACCTTCCGGTTACTAAAACGCAGGATTCAGTGACGCATTTTAAAAGGATTTACTAGTTGATGCCTCGACTTGTTTTCACCGCTGGCTTAGGCCTTGTTTGCCTCCTGTCTTTGACAACGGAGGCTCATAGTTTTCAGGATCCGGAAGAGAAACTGACCGAAGAATCAATTGCTGAAAACTCTCAACTTGATTCGAGGAAAACCACGCCAGCCATTCAGGTCAAAGCCACTGTCGGGAAAACCACCGCGAAACCCGTTCTCACACCCGAAATGATTGTGAGGCGAGATAAAATCGAGCACTGTCTGGCGAGCTATTATCCCGCTCACGTCAACGCAGATATTTTACGACCGTGGAGTATTATGCATGGACTTATCGCATTTGGGCAGGACACGCTCATTTTAACTGGTGATAAACGGATCGATGCGGTGGACTATCTGTGCGCCAACGGTCGTGGCAACGATCGGAGAATTTTGCATGTCAAAAATGGTAAGCTGCAAGCCCGCAAAGGCGATGGCTATCAGGGGCATCACGGACAATTATTGTCGATGTTTGCCCAATCCAATGTACCCATTGATCATCCAATCGAAGTCGATGGCCAGTCGTTTACCGTTGCCGATCTCGTCGAATTGGAAAAGAAGAGTTGCCGATCAAGAACGGAATTAACCTTCCAGTTAATTGGCTTGGCGCACTACCTCGATCCAGATGATCGCTGGAAAAATAGTCAGGGGCAAAATTGGAACATCCCCAGGATGATCAGTGAAGAAATTGTACAGCCTATCAATGGGGCCGCCTGCGGAGGGACGCATCGCCTAATGGGGCTTAGCTACGCCGTTGAGAAACGCAAAGAAAGCGGCAAGCCCCTAACTGGCCAATGGCAACGAGCGAACAACTTCATTGAGCAATATCATAAGTACGCGATGAAACTGCAAAACAGGGATGGGAGTTTCAGCACGGACTGGTTCGTCGGGCTCAGTGACTCAGGAAAAAATGCGGATAAAATCAGGACAACAGGTCACATTTTGGAATGGCTTGCCTTTTCCATGACGCCCGAGCAACTTCAAGATCCACAGATTGATGACGCAGTCGACTTCTTGGCTGAAGTGATGGTTGACGTCCCTAAAAACAGGATTGGCGTGGGACCTCGCGATGTTGGCCCCAAAGGGCACGCCTTGCGAGCCTTGCGGCTCTATGAGAACGCTGTTTTCGGCGAATCTTCTGATCACCACAAGTTCGCTTCTAACGAGAATATCATTCGTGACTTCAGCGTCGCACAGCAGGCGTTGGCTCACCAGCAAAAATATCTAGACCGAGTCGGCAATCCTAACAAACGGGAACCAGCTCAAACGCGTTACCGATCTATTTTCCGTCGACGGTAATCCTAAGGCCAATCAAATTCAGGGAGGAATTTGAATATGACAATTTCTAACCACTCACACAACACCACGATTCTTTTGACTGCTCTATTGGCGATTGCATGGGGATTTTCAAACGAGTCCTTAGGCCAACGCGTCGTCCCAGGAACCGGAAAGCCGCTCACCGAAGTCGGTGATAATTTTGAAGATCCTGACTGGGGCTACGATCTAAAGCTCCCCAAGGTGTACAACCACAAAGAAGACACCCTTTCCACCAACTCACCCGGCGGCCAATCCAAGAACGGTCGTTGGTACGAGGGTTCTAAACGGGGGCAACCCGATTTTATCCATCGCGTTTCCACACCGCTGGGTGGGTTACCCGGTAGCACTGGGGCGCTCGCTATCAGCTCGATCAAAACGGGTTCGTCACAACCGAGTTATCAACAGCAACAAGACGATTTCATCGCGAATGTTGCCCCCCGAGTCGGAAAACTATCGGCCTCTCGATCACCCAGTGTCGTAACACGAGTTTGGATGCCGCCCGTCGATGAATGGGAAAATCGAACGGGTTGCCATTTTGCCTTCCGTGTCGCCGTCGAAACAGATTACAAGGTTCCTCGCAAAACGTTCTTCAACCGCAACTCAGAGGAAACCTCTGATATGTGGCCAGGCATGTTTCTGCACTTCGATAGTAAAGAAGGAAAAGGAGCAACCCGCAAAGAGAACGATTCGGCACACTTTTGGTTCAAGGCATCGACCAACGGAATGCAAATCCGCGGCCCTCAAGTGACCTCCACTGGATGGTGGACCTTGGGCATCAGCATGACTCCGGATGGAAAGGTCCATTACTACGCCAAACCGGGAATCGAGGATCTAACGGAAGCGGATCATGTGGCGTCCGCTTATCCATTCGGCCGACGCTCACTGCGAATGAGGAACTTCTTCTTCAACGCATGTAGCGGAGACGATGGCAAGACCGAATCGACCGAATTTATCGTCGACGACCCGACCGTCTTTGTCCTCCGCTAATCCGGGGAAAGCAGATCGGCTGGCTGACCCAACGATCTGCTTTAAACCACCGTTGCAGGCTCGCAAAACGAGGACTGTCGTAGAACTATGTTTCCAGCAACGGTGGAACAAGCCGCGGTAAATGACGTTGTGATCGCCAAGCATTAGCGGTTGGGGCTGTTGAAGTTTTTAAACCGAGCAATCCCCTAGATACCGCGTCACCATGCATGATCCAGACGTCTTGATTATAGGAGCCGGTCTATCCGGTCTATGTGCTGCCCGTACCCTCCAGCAAGCCGGGCGATCCTGTTTAATACTTGAAGCTTCAGACGGGATCGGGGGTCGCGCGCGAACGGATATCATCGATGGCTTCCGCTGCGACCGGGGCTTCCAGGTTCTGTTGACAGCTTATCCCGAGGCACAACAAGTTCTCAACTATTCCAATTTAGGCTTACAGTCATTCGAGCCAGGTGCACTGGTCCGATACCGCGGGAAATTCGTTCGGTTCGCCGATCCTTGGAGACGGCCTCAACACGCAATGGCGACCGCGCTGTCGCCGTTGGCCAGCCTTGCGGACAAACTGCGAGTCGCCCTTCTGAAGCGGGATGTCACTCGCGACTCCCTCAACCAAATTTTTCAAAGACCCGAGACAACGACTTTAAATCGTCTGCGCAGGGCAGGGTTTTCCGAGCGAATCATCGAGCATTTTTTCAAACCATTTTTAGGTGGCGTTTTCCTCGAAAACGAACTGAACACGAGTAGTAAAATGTTCGATTTCGTGTTCAGAATGTTCGCCAACGGCGACGCGGCATTGCCCCATGACGGCATGGGGGCGATGGCTGAGCAACTTGCGAAGCAACTGCCGCCCAACACCATTCGTACCAATGCCTCCGTCGCCCATGTGAAACCCAAGCAGGTTTTGTTGGAATCCGGTGAGGTACTCACCGCCCCCGTTGTTATCGTCGCCTGCGATCTCCCCGCAGCTCTAAAATTATGCGACCTTCCCAACAGCGCAAGCAGGCGGAAGGAGGGGAAGTCGGTGACGTGCGTTTACTTTACAGCGCCCAAGCCACCCCTAACCGAACCCATCTTGGTCCTCAATGGAGAGGGGAGTGAGGGGAGTGAGGGGAGTGGCCCGATCAACAATCTTTGCGTCCCAAGCCAAGTCTGTCCCTCCTACGCACCTTCAGGGCAGTCACTGATATCCGTTTCATCTCTCGGAACACCAGCTGTCTCTGATTTGGCCTCGCTCGAGGGAGCGATTCGCAGACAGTTAAAGCAATGGTATGGCAATCAGGTCGATTCATGGGGCCACCTTAGAACCTATTGCATCGATCATGCATTGCCAGACCAAACAGCCCTTTCCTTGACACCTGTGTCCAAGAGCCCAATGATCGAAAAGGGCCTTTTCATCTGCGGCGATCATTGTAACACCGCTTCGATTCAGGGCGCCATGATCTCGGGAAGGGAAGCTGCCGAAAACGTGCTTGACCGGATGGGAAACAAACGATGATCATTAAGCGACCGGTTGCTTCTTGATCGCTTCCAGAATCCCGTCGAAAAGTTGACAGCGAGCCGATAGTGATGCCTCAGCACTCTCTATTGCGAGCCGCCATTTCTCATCCGATTCGCCACACAGCTCTTTGACCATGTTCGTCGCGATGGGGCCGTGGCTATCGCCATCTAATTCGATGTGACGATTCAGGTAATAAACAAACTCGTCGAGCCTACCCTCCGAGTCGGCATTAACTTGTTGGACAATCTGTCCAAACACGTCCGGTAAAAGATCCTCACGTCCAAACGTGAAGGCCGCCGCCTTGACGTACGTTCCTCCAGCCTCGACGGTTTGGAAGGTCTGTTTCGAAAATTGGCGAGCCGCCTCGGGAATCTCGCCGTTCGCTAAAGCATCCTCTAACGTGAAACCGCCGCGAAGATCCTCTAAAAATCGCTCGATCGTTTGCGTTTCCGCGCCACACGACTCCATTGCCCGTAAGTACAATTCAAAGTGGCTGATGAAGCCGCGACCGTGGTCCTCATCCGACTCTTCCTCCAACACGATCTCATTGATGAAACGGGCAAATGTTCCACTTTTTGGCGGCATCCAAGGAACCGTGTTACAACAGAAATCCTGTTGCAAACTTTTCAACAGCGACATGAAGTCCCAGACTGCGAAGACGTGAAACTTCATGAAAGTCTGAATTGCTTCGAGACTGTGAATGTTCTCGTACAAAGGATGAGTCAGTAACTTCTGCCTTAGAGGGGTGATGGCAGTCCGAAGCTCATCCAATCGGTCGGTGTTCATGTGTTTAAATCTCGATTACGCGGGTGGACAGGCTGATCCGTCGAATCCGGCGTCGACGCGACAGGGTAGCGACATTAAAATCAACACGAGGAGTTTGCGGCTTTCGCAGCACCACTGTAACCGCAGGCAAGGCAGCCATTTAACGCCCAACTAAATAGGATTGTTTACCCACAATCCAGTTATCCGGGACCTTTTCCATGGTTCACCGTGCCAAACCCCAGAAGTCCTTAAACATCAACGTTTCGGCTAGGTTTAAGGCCGTCTCAACGCCCGAAAAATCTCACTCTTATTGTACTTTGTTTTAAAACTTGTCAATGCTTTGTTTTTTGACTCGTGAGGTTTCGGGGACTGTACTCCTGTCGCCCCAAAACGAACCTCGGTCCACCGGTTGGAATGGCTTGGTATTCGGACCTAAAAATGCGATGATGCAAGTCAAGCCCTTGATTAGTTCTTGGAGAAAGTTGGTTCTCGGCAAAAGTCATTTAGTAAACTTTTTCTTAAAGGCTGTCCCGCTTTGGCAATTCCAAGCAAACTCTCAGTTCCATGTTGGTAAATCGAATGAAGAAGAAAAGACTCACCTACCTGACTTATCTGGCCATCAGTCTCCTTTCTTGGTTGCCGCCTACCGACGCTAAGGAGACAAGGCTCCAGAATGCTCAAACCGACGCTACCCAAACCCAAGCAGCTGATGAGTCAGAACCATTTGCAATCCCCTCAACAACTCTAGACCCCGCGATTTCGATTAGGGATCTCGAACTACTGATCACACCGCTCACCCAATCAGAGCTCATTGCTGAGGCGAACGCATGGCAAGGCTTACTTCGGGCGAACATGATAAAAATAGCCGACCTGCGCATCCAATTACGCAAATCGGATGACAATGCCTTGGAGACAAAACTAGCGGGCCTAATCGACAAGAAAGGGCGAATTGCGAGACATTTTGGAGTGGTGATCGACGCACTGGAGGCCAAAGGTGGCGACGTCCAAGAGTACCGTAAGTACGCTTTGGCAACCGCCGGTGTTGCCGTCGAGTTTTCAAATCTTAACACACTTAAGTCTGTATTGCAGAAATGGCTTATATCAGACGATGGTGGCATTCGCTGGGGCTGGAACCTTATAAAATTCTTAGTAATCGTGACATTTTTCTATATCGGTGCTTCGATCGTTGCCAACGTGGTCTGTCGGTTCGCTCGGCACATCAAAGGAACGTCGCAACTTTTGATTTCTTTCCTTCGCACCTTCACCAAACAATTAATCCTATTAATAGGATTCATCATGGCGCTGAAGGCATTGGAATGGGACGTGACGCCCATGCTGGCTGCTTTAGGTGCTGCCGGGTTCGTCGTCGGTTTTGCGCTCAAAGATACGCTGGGAAATTTCGCCAGCGGAATCATGATTCTTGCCTATCGGCCGTTCGATGTGGGTGACCAAATTGACGCAGCGAACGTTAACGGCTTGGTAGAAAGCGTCTCGCTCTTTGCAACCCATATTCGAACTTTTGACAACAAGATGACCATCGTTCCCAATAATAAAATTTGGGGAGACATCATCACTAATGCAACGGCTAGTGACACCCGCCGCGTCGACATGGTATTCGGCATCGGCTACGACGACGATATCGAAATGGCGAACAATACACTGTTATCCTTACTCCAACAGCACCCCTTGGTACTGAGAGAGCCAGCCCCCGTGGTCAAATTAAACGAACTAGCGGATTCCTCAGTGAACTTCATTTGCAGACCTTGGACGAAAACCCAAGACTACTGGAGTGTCTACTGGGACATCACCCAATCGGTCAAAGAGACGTTTGACCAAAAAGGGATCTCGATACCCTATCCCCAACGAGATGTCCACCTACACAAAGAAATTGGGACGAAAACGGAGCAGGACTAGGATCGACAAAACGAAAACGTGGCGGTCAGTTCTGGCGAACAAGTCTGGCTGCCAGCAAGGCTTTAACGAACATTCGATGTAAGGAACCATAATGGCTACATCTGACAGTCAGTCCAACCACGATTATTCTCACACCCAAATTGGCTATATGTTGCGATCCGGCATGTGGCTGGGAGCCTTCAGTTACCCATTCATTATTCTTTTACTTCCCGAAGCTGGAACGCAACTGGAAACGCTTCTTATCGGAGGTTTCACCGGACTCTTTCTGTTTTTTGTAGGGTGGATTTTCGGCTCATTGACGGTCAACGTCACGCCCAAAAAAGTGCAATGGCATTTTGGACCGGGCTTTTGGAAGAAGTCGATCGACCGCGACCAAATCTCGGGGGCCAAGCCCATCCGAACCAAATGGTGGTATGGATTCGGCATCCGATTGTCACCGCACGGTTGGCTCTATAATGTTCAAGGACTGGATGCGGTCCAAATTGAACACGCCGGAAGATCGACACTGATTGGCACCAACGATCCAAAAGGCCTTGCGAAAGCATTGAATCCAAAAATATGAACCAACCTTTCACTCAACCATGACGGGTACTAATGCACAATCGATTTATCGTTCTCTCTCAACTTTTATGCCTCATCGGCTTGACGCCCGCGGTAGCAGAAACGCCCGTCCAGAACGTGCTGTTGATCGTCTCGGACGATCTTAAGGCGAGCGCGCTTGGATGCTTTGGGAACGTGGTATGTCACACTCCCAATCTCGACAAACTCGCTCGTCGAGGGATGGTTTTTGAAAACGCATATTGTCAGGGAACATGGTGTGCACCCTCGCGTCAATCGTTCATGTACAGTCGCTATCAAGGCAAGCAGGGGACCAACCTCGGCGAGCACTTTCGCAATCATCAGCGTTACACCGCGCGGGTCGGCAAAATTTACCACATGCGGGTTCCGGGCGATATCATCGATGGCACCGACGGACAGGACGTAGCCAGTAGCTGGACCGAGCGATTCAACTCGCCAGGTAAAGAGGCACACACACCTGGAAATTACGCATGTTTGAACCAGAATATTTTCACCACTGACCTGGAGGCGCGAGAATCAACGGGGATGCCACATCGCGCTTTTGTTTCAGTGGCCCACCCGGGCGATGGCTCCGATCAACCGGACGCCAAGACCGCTGCCAAAACCATTGAATTGTTGCGCAAGCATCAAGACGAACCGTTTTTTATCGCAGCAGGACTTATCAGACCCCATTATCCGATGGTCGCCCCTCAAGGGTTTTTCGACCGCTATCCCTGGGCGAAGATGGCACTACCAGCCGCGGTCGAAAACGATCAACAGGACATTCCAAAACTTGGAATTCCCAAATCAACGGCCGCTACCAATGGAATCGGACAGTACCCTAACAATCAGAAGCGAATGTGGGCAGCATACTACGCCTCGGTCACCTTCATGGACGAGCAGGTTGGTCGGATTCTGGACGAACTCAAGCGACTGGGACTTGAGGAAAAGACTGCGGTGGTCTTTATCAGCGATCACGGCTATCACTTGGGTGAACATGAATTTTGGCAGAAGCACAATTTACACGAGGAGGTGACGCGAGTCCCAATGATCATTGCCGCACCAGGCCAGAAATCTGGGCGAACCAATTCCATTACAGAACTGGTGGATATTTATCCGACGGTTGTTGAGTTGGCAGGCCTCCCAATTCCCGAGTCCGTTCAGGGAGTCAGTCTAGTTCCGGTGTTAGCTGACCCGACAGCCACGGTAAAACAAGGGGCCCTTTCATTTCAAAAAGGGACGGCTCTCCGCGAGAAAGCCTTCGCCTACATGCGATACAACGATGGATCTGAGGAACTGTACGACATGCGTGAAGACCCCCTTCAATTTCAGAATCTATCGGCTCATCCCCAATATCAAGAAACCCAGCAAGCGTTACGCCATCGACTCGAAAACCGTTTAACGCAAGCCGGAATAAAATAAGTAAAAGCAAAACAGACAACCAACCGATGCAGCTCCCGTTTTAACTAAGTGCACGACAGCGGGTGATTGAAGGCAGGCGTCACCGCTACAATCCAATTAGTAATACAATCCCAACGAGGACCAGACATGTCTACGACTTCGGTTTTTCCTACCTCCGAAAAAGCTCAGAATTTTGTCAACTCGATTTCCAAAGGAAAATACGATCGCAAAATAACTGCCGGCGTCACCAAGTTCGTTAACGAACAGGTCGATGAGGACATGAAGACGTTCTACACGAAAAACGAACTCGACGCGTTGATCAAATTGAAGGGAACAGAACGAGACATCGAATCTCGCATGCCGGTCAAAATGACGAGGCACTACTTCGAGCAGGCGCAGAACAGCAAAGCCATGCAGCAACTAATCAAAGCCAGCCCGGCCGAAACGTTTGATCTGGCAGGCTCCCAAGATCCGGGCAAACAGATGGATTACAGTCCTGTTGAGGGCCTACTCCACAAATACGAAATTGGCCTGCTTTATGTCGCATCAACCTGTTCGGCGCATTGTCGGTTTTGTTACCGTGAAGAGCTGATTGCCAGAAAAGAAGTGGCTCGACCTGATGGCGCGATCGCCCCAAAAGGCTTGGCTAAGGTCAGCGACATCTGCCAATACATTGTCGACCACAATCGAATCGTTGCCGACAATGGTGGTGTTCATCCGGAAACCGGACGCCCAAAGCTTCGCGAAATCTTGATGTCGGGAGGGGACCCGATGGTGCTGAGCAATAAGATCATTGGTAACTGGTGGGCTTCTTTATCGGAAGCCGGAATCGAAAACATTCGGCTGGGCACCAAAGAACTTGCGTTTTTCCCAGACCGCTTCGATGCCACATTTTTCGAAATGCTTGACCAGTTCCACGAAAACTACCCTCACACAAACATTCGTTTTGTAGTGCATTTCAACCACCCCGACGAATTCCTGAAAAAAGACGCGAATGGAAACTACATTCAGAACGACGGAGGCGGTCTGGCGTGGCTGGACAACACCGCAAAATCAGTCAAAAGACTAGCTAGTAGAAATTGGGTCAATCTGGACAACCAATCGCCAATCATCAAAGGAATTAACGATGACCCGGACGCGCTCCGAATCCTTCAGTGCGAGCTAAAACGAAATGGGATAGAAAACTCACGTTTCTATTGCGGTCGAGATATCGTCGGCCACCGCGCATTCAATCTGACAATCGAAGACGCCTGGAAAATCCTCAACGAATCGCAGAGAGGTCTCTCGGGCATCGAATCGCATGCCCGTTTGTCCATCACCCACTACAAGGGCAAAACAGAAGTCTGCGCCGTCACAAGTGAGGCAAATGGGATTCAGGGGGGTGAAAAGGGCGTTGTCATTTTTAAACTTTATCGCAATGCGGCAGCGGCAAAAGACCGTGGTAAGATCGCGATTGTGGGGCGCAACCACGAGGCGATCTGGTTCAACGATTACGAAGACCGTGTTATTTTTGACGAAGCTGGTTTATTTGAAAAAAGCAACTATTAATGTCGGTCTGAACGGAATTCAGCAGATGAAAGCATTACTCGAGAAACTGAAAATTGCCGCAGCCAACAAAGGGGGCTGCACGGGCGCTGGGCAGTGGCTTGGAGGCGGGAAGCGGTTGACCTCGTTCTCGCCGAGCAGCGGCGAGCCGATAGCGGAAGTCGAGATGGTCAGCGCCGCGAATTACGATACCATTATCGACCAATCCGCCGAGGCTTTCAAAAGTTGGCGCAGTATTCCCTCGCCTGTTCGAGGCCAAGTCGTTCGGGATTTAGGAAATCGTTTGCGAGAACTACGCGAGCCGTTGGGGGAGTTGGTCACGCTGGAAATGGGCAAGATCAAGGCCGAGGGAATCGGCGAAGTCCAAGAGATGATTGACGTTTGCGATTTTGCTGTCGGGCTATCTCGTCAACTTTGCGGTAGCACAATGCACTCAGAACGACCCGGTCACCGCATGTACGAACAGTGGCATCCACTGGGTCCTATCGGAATCATCAGCGCGTTCAATTTCCCGGTTGCAGTTTGGTCATGGAACGCGGCCCTTGCCGCGGTATGCGGCAATACCATGACGTGGAAGCCCTCGCCTCAAACACCTCTTACCGGTGTCGCCGTGCAACACATTTGCAATGAGATCATGGCCGATCACAAGGTTCTAGGCGTCTTTAACCTTGCCATCGGTTCGAATGATCTGATTGCTTCCCGTATGGTGAGCGATCGACGTTTACCGCTGATTAGTTTCACCGGCTCCTGCACCGTTGGAAAACAGGTTGCCCAGATCGTTGCCGGCAGAATGGGCAAATCGCTTTTGGAACTTGGTGGCAACAACGCCATCATCGTGGAACCCGATGCGAATTTGGAACTTGCCGTTCGGGGGATCTTGTTTGGAGCCGTTGGCACGGCAGGGCAACGCTGCACTTCAACCCGGCGCGTCTTCGTTCACGAGTCGATTGCTGAAAAACTTATCGACGCGTTGACAACCGCTTACAAACAAGTTGTCATTGGCGATCCAATGGAACCTGGTACCCTGATGGGCCCGCTGATTACGAAACAGTCTGTGGAGACCATGCAACAAGCGATCGCTAACGCACTCGCACAAGGTGGGCAGATCGTTTGCGGCGGCCAGCCATTGCCCGAGCACGCAGGTAACTTTGTGTCGCCAACCATCATACGAATGCCCTCACAAACGGACCAAGTCTACGAAGAGACCTTTGCCCCAATACTCTATGTCATGGAATACGACTCGCTTGATAAGGCGATCGAGCTACAAAACGATGTACCTCAAGGTTTGTCGAGTGCCATCTTCACGACCCACTTGCAAACTGCCGAAAAATTCCTCGCGGCAAGCGGTTCCGATTGCGGGATTGCCAATGTCAATATCGGGACGAGTGGTGCCGAAATTGGAGGGGCATTTGGGGGTGAAAAAGATACAGGGGGAGGGCGTGAATCCGGTTCCGATTCCTGGAAGCTTTACATGAGACGGCAAACCAACACGATCAACTGGTCTGACGACTTGCCTTTGGCACAAGGGATCGAATTCGGTTAAGCCACTGGCCAGGCCGAACGATTGGCAATGGGTTCCAGGTTCGAACGACGATCATTGCGAAGAGCGCCGATCATTGTCAACCAAGCCGCGAGCCGGCAACCACGAAAAGAAATGCGGGTGAGAGGATTCGAACCTCCACGGGATTATCTCCCACTAGGCCCTCAACCTAGCGCGTCTGCCAATTCCGCCACACCCGCTGAGAACCCATTATGGTAAGGACTGCCTGTTTACGGTCAAGTGATAATGCGCCGTTTGGTCGTTTTTGAGTTCCGCCTCGCCCCCCTCGAGGCCGGTCACGTCACTTCCGAAAAAACCCGATGCAAGGTGAGCTATCAGAACCCTGCCCTAACGATTTCGTAAACCCGCTGGGTGACCATTTAAAATCATCAAAACCGCCTAACCAACCCGAGAGAACCTTTTCATTGGGGTCCCCCAAAACCAACACCTGTTTAGGGAACAGATAGTCGATTCCATCATCGGAATAAATGGGTGTGAAGCAACTCGATTCGATATCACCAAGGAATGCATACGGGATGGCACCCAATTGGCAGATTTGAAACTGACCGACGACAGGCTCCAACTCGATCACCGTCAAACCTAAAAGCTGAGCCTCAGCCTGGGAATCATCGACATGAATTTCCAGCATCTCTTGCAAGAGTTTGAGGGAACATCCGGCTGAAACAGCAGCCTTGAAAACCGCCTCAATCGATCGTGCCGCTCCCGCGAGCTCCAGAGCCAACGCATCATCAAATTTACCGCTCAAAAAATAGATTTTTTCATCACTACCGATTGCCCAACTAACGATGTTTCCGCGGTGACACCCACAATGACCTTGCAGCGACCATTGTTCAAAGGGAATCTTAACAACTCGCGTAACACGGCTGGAAAAACCTTCCAGCATCGCATGATCTTCTTGAATGACCTGTATCATCTGGTCAAGTGTCGCGACCAAGCCATCGACATCATTTCTCGGCAGGGGAGATTGTTCTGCCGGAAGGTCAAACGACATATCCTCGATCGCAAGCGTGCCCAAAACGGTCGTAGCGGACCTGTTTTGTCGCGCCCGGTGACTTTTTACGGACTCGGCATAATCGATTTGCCAACCTGTTAGCGACTCCACCTTGCGACACAGATTTTTGAGAAAGGGCAATTGCTGATGCATGAGCCGCCCTGACTGATGGTCTGGCACGCACCCGAGAAATAGTTTCAGCTCTGAAAGGGCTGGATCGGTTACAGTTTCAATCATCGGAGACCTGCTGGAATGGAAGCATGCAACGCCAGTCCATCGGCCTTAAAAAAATCGGCGGCGAGCTCATTCCGTGCCGCACTCAAATAAAATCGGTTGGAAACCCCTCAAAATTTCCCTAGACCGGACAGATTTAAGCAAAATTGACTCTCCATGGTCGGCCTTGATGTTTCTGACGGTTATCCGGCCAAAGCCCCTAATGCACCCCACAAAATCCTCAGAAGATCGCTTTGGAACTTCCATTTACATTGGTTTTTCCGCAATTGTCACCGTTTCCACACACGATCAACCAGGCGGAATCAGCATGTCGATTCTACGGGTGGCAGCCAGCCGGTAATGAGGAACGCTCGATCAGGCTTAGACGCTTGAAAACGTTGGGTTTTGTTGCCAAGTTGACCCTTGTGGAAAACGTCGGTTGTCTGTAAATTCAAAGATCTAAATTTGAGGGCGGATGGATTACTCTGCGCCCACACTCGGCATCGCCGAATCCAAACAAAGTCAAAAAAGGGGCTTGGTGGCCTCGGAATCATCGGAGAACAAAGTGGCCGGTACTAAAACGTATGTTGCCAAACCGGGCGAAGTCGAAAGACAGTGGTGGGTGGCTGACGCAGATGACCAAATTGTTGGACGTCTCGCGAGCGACATTGCCGTCATTCTGATGGGTAAACATCGCCCGAATTATACACCTCATTGTGACACCGGTGATTTTGTCGTGGTTACCAATGTGGACAAGGTGAAGTTCACCGGCAACAAATGGGACAAAAAAACGTACACTTGGTACACCGGATACCCAGGATTGCGGAGCGAAACAGCAGCCGCTCGTTTCGCTCGCAAACCCGAGCAAATTTTGCGAGATGCGGTTCGTCGAATGCTTCCCAAGAACCGGCTCGGAAAGAAAATGCTGGGGAAATTAAAATTGTATGTGGGAGCAGATCACCCGCATCAAGCTCAGAATCCACAGCCGTTGGTTGAATCCTCAGCCAATTAATCAACTGAACAACACTTTTTTAGATCATTGAATAGACAGTATGGTTGCTACGAAAATAGATCAAAACACCGGTGAAGCCATGGGCACCGGGCGTCGAAAATCATCGGTTGCACGCGTTCGTGTGAAAGCTGGTGCTGGCTCCGTGATGGTGAATGGTAAGCCACTCGAAACCTACTTCCCGATTACGGCCGACCAGCGTGCCGTGACAGACGCTCTGGACGCGGTCGATAGTCGTTCATCGGTAGATGTCCGAATTTCAGTCAATGGTGGTGGCAACACCGGTCAAAGTGGGGCCTGCAAAATGGGCATCGCTCGAGCGTTGATCGGCTACAACGCCGACTTCTTCTCTGCTTTGCGTGACGGAGGGTTTCTGACTCGTGATTCACGAATGAAAGAGCGTAAAAAATGCGGTCTGCATGGTGCTAGACGTGGAACTCAATTCTCGAAGCGTTAACGCTGATTTGAATTCATCGTTATTCAAGCGTTCCGATACCGGAACGCTTTTTTTTGGCAGCTTCGGTATGGCTCTTCCAATGCAACCTTCCACTCTGTCCCTTGAAGGATACCTTTTAGGTAAGGCCCAGCTGGTGACCTAACCATGAGCCACCCAACTCGCAATGGTCGGTTGATCGGCCTCAGCCTGATCGCAAGGCTAATCACAGATACCGGCTCTCAGATCTTTAATCCTTTTTTGCCGTTTATTGCCAAGGGACTGAGTGTCGATGCCATCTCGCTGGGTGGGATGGTCAGCTTGCGAAGTGCGATGGGGATTCTGGCACCATTCTTTGGAACCATCGGCGATCGTCATGGCTTTCGGAATGTACTGATCTTCTCACTCGGATGCTGCTCATTGGGATGCCTGTTGGTTGGATTGGCAAGCCACTGGTGGCTGGCCTGTGTGGGAATGGCCATCTGGGGTGTTGGCGCAGCCGGCTTCGTCCCTACGCTTCACGCTTACCTCGGGGCGTCACTTGCCTACGACGTTCGCGCACGAGGTATTGGGATTGTCGAGTACGGTTGGGCATTAGCGGGCATCGTCGGCTTGTCCTCATCGGCCTGGTTAATAACGGTTTGGAATTGGCGTGCCCCTTTCTTCCTACTCAGCGGCCTCATGCTCCTAATGGCTGGTGTCTTTCTGCGGCTTCCCAAAACAAAGCAGGCTGAAAGTGACGATTTGACTGCCAAAACGCACCGGTCTTCATTCAAATCTTTCTTTCAACTCGGTAACAACGCTTGCTCGGCATACGCCGTCATGATCGGCGGCAGCCTTTCATTTTTTGCTGCGATGCAGATCTATATTGCCCATGGATTTTGGCTGGATACCGAATACCATATCGGCCCCGCCAAACTCGGGATCATCGCATTCATTCTGGGATTGTCGGACCTTGCCGGTAGTGTCTCGGTCAGTCTGTTTACGGATCGCATTGGCAAACGCCGCAGCGTTCTGATAGGCATTTACAGCGCCCTGATTGCGTATCTTTTGCTACCTTACCTAAACCAAGGGTTGATCCTTTCCGTTATCGGTTTAGCGTTGGCTCGAACCTCGTTCGAATTTGCCATTGTCAGCAATATCACTCTTCTCAGTGAACAAGTACCGGAACAACGCGGCAAAGTGATGACACTAGGAGCAGCCTTCGGCTTGGTTGGCCTAACCCTCGCGGGCACCTCCGGCCCTTGGCTTTATTCGGCGTTTGGAATTGGTGGACTGAGTTTGACCTCTGCGACCTTCACGGCGATGGCGATCTTTATTTACCATCGGTACACTCGTGAGCGGAGTGGCAAATAACTTAAAGACGAATCTTCAATGCCGGCGAGCATGCCGTCTCTGTGACGGTCCCGATTACAGCCGATTCGCCAAATCCGTGATCGCCCAAAAACCGTACCACCTTAGCGGCCGAGTCGGGGCTCACGCCAATCAACAAGCCTCCGGATGTCTGAGGATCAAACAGCATCGAAGCTCGCTCGGATTCCTTATCGAGGCCGGTCATCTCAATCCGCGAGGCCAATGCGCGATTATCCGGAGTCAACGTGCTCTCTATCCCACGTTTGACAACGCTCTGAAAACCCGGCAACACTGGAATTTCTCGCCCGTACAATTCAGCTTTCGCCTGACTGGCAATCAACATCTCTGCCAAATGACCTGCTAAGCCAAAGCCCGTCACGTCAGTCATGGCTCCCACCGAGAACCGGTCAATCAGTTCCAGTGCAATGGCATTGCTTTTGACCATGGAATTCACAAGCGGCAGGTAATCCTCAGCGGACAGCTCACACTGCATCAATGCGGCCAGCAAAGCCCCCGTCCCCACTGGCTTACTCAATATCAACTGATCGCCGGTTCGCAACATCCCTTTTGTTTTGGCTTCCGCTAATTGGTGGCCCAAAACCGTAAAGCCAATGGTCACGCGAGGTCCCTCGATCGTATGCCCTCCTACGATTGTCGCGTCCATCTTCCGCAATTCTTCAACGCTGCCTCCCATCAACTCTCGCATCACTTGGCATTGAGCTCTAGGGTGGCCTAACGGTAATTGAACGATCGCCAACGCCGAGGTCGGTTTAGCCCCCATCACGAAACAATCGCTGACTGAATTCAACAATGCAATTCGGCCAACGAGATATGGATCGTCAAACGGAGCCGCGAAGAAATCGGTCGTGACGGTCACCTGTCCGCCGTGAGTCTTAATGATGGCCGCATCATCCGGGTTTTCTAATCCAACCAAAACATCGGGATGGTTAGGGACGTCTATTTCCTCCAGAACAGCGGACAAGGTTTCACTGCCCACTTTGCCGCCGCACCCCAAGCACTTCATGGGAACCTCGTCGTCATTACCTGATGACATCGGCATGGGACGGTAATCCTGATACATCTTCATGAATTTACGGTCGATGTAGTTTTTCAACCACCACCAGATCTTCCCTTCGAAAGAGCGCCCTTTATATTCAGCAATTCCAAACCCGTTTCCAAGATTGATTAATTTGAGGAAATCTCTTTGTGGCACAAAAGGACGTGGGCAACGATCGTTTAACAAACGCTGAATATTGTCCCACAGGACAGGTCCCTGACGGACTGCATAAACACCCGCTTTGGGTGTTTCATTTCCAATCACTGTCCCAGAGTCACCCACGGCGAATACACGATCACTGGTTTTCGTTTGCAACGTCTCGTGAGTCGCAACAAAACCACGATTGTCCACCTCTAAGCCTAGCTCCCCCAGAATGGTTGGGGCGACCGCTCCGGTTGCCCAGATGACGGCATCGGATTGAATGGGTTGCTGCCCACTTAACACGACGCTGTCATGGTTCACGCCCGTCACAGCGGCACCCGTCACAAGCCTAATTCCTCGATTTTTCAAGCATCGCCGCACTCGCTTTTGAGTCGAATCCAAGATCCCGGAGCCAATGGATTCCGATCGTGTGATGACCGTGATGGTAGGGGCCCTGGCTGAACCGGCCCATTCGGGTCGCGTGCGAAACCGTTGCTCCAAACAAAATGCGATTTCAAGACTGCCCAAACCACCTCCGACAATCGCAATCTGTTTCGGGCCATCTGACTTACGTTTAAGATCGGCTTCCAGCCGACTTAAGAAAGTCTGCATTGGCTTGATTGGAGTGCAGCCATTGGGCGTCATTTCAACACCCTGGCCCGTTGGCCGGGAACCAACGCCAATCGAAAGCAGGTCGTACGAAAGCGGGGGCCGCTCCCTAAACAATACTTGCCGTCTTTGATGATCCAAACCGACTACTTCGTCGACAATCAGCCTCGCCCCCGCAGACTGAGTTAGGCGCACCAAATCAATTTCGATTGCCTCCGGCTCGTATTGTCCGGCGAGAACACCAGGCAGCATGCCTGAATACGTCACCTTCGAAAAATTCGAAATACAAACCAACTGGGCATTCTCAATCGGCTGCATTTTCCACATACGCAGCACATGGGCATTGGTATGTCCAATCCCTAATAGTACAACGGTATTTCGGCCAAGTTGCTTTTGCACTCATCAATCCAGTACGATGACAAATCAATTCATTTCTGAGTCCACACCGGTAAGCCGTATGCTAACGCACTCGGATATTGATCTTAATTGGAAACGCGCGTCGACGGAATGGTGCCGGGGCATCGCTGGCTTATTTCCATTCCAGATCACTGAACTGAGTCAAAAACCACGGGACTCTATCAAGACCACTCGGTGGATGTTTGGCCTCGGCTCAATGTGGTCTCGAGGTGTCTGGCTCGAAGTCGTTCTGATTTTCGTCCTGTTGGCGTTATATGCAGGGCAAGCAGCCCCTGGTATCAACGAGACTCATTACCTGACAAAAGCCAAGCATTTTTGGAATCCCGCTTGGTGTCCGGACGACCTTTTTTTGGGTTCGGCTTTTTCTCATTTCCTGTTCTACATAACGACCGGCTGGCTCACACTTTTTTGCTCTCTGGAAACCTATGCATGGATTGGCCGACTACTGTGCTGGGCCGGTTTCGCGATTGGCTGGTACCAGTTGGTGCAGGTGTTTTCTAACCGCCCGGGGCGATCACTGTTAGCGGCGATCATCTTTCTCATTTTAATGGACCGATTTCACATGGCGGGGGAGTGGGTGATTGGCGGCTTCGAGGCCAAAAGTATTTCCTATGTTTTCGTTCTGTTCGCACTTGAGCGGTATTTCCAAAAAAACTGGAACGGCTTCTGGCCCCTCATGGGCGCGGCGTGTGCGTTTCACGTAGTGGCGGGCGGATGGGTTTTTCTCGCTTTGATAATGAGCAGCCTGGTGAGAACAATGGCAAGAAACCTGGGCTCCCCACGCACATCAAGTGAAGAACCTGCGATACAATTTCCTTGGGTTCCCGTGGTCGTCTTCCTGATCCTCTGCAGTCTTGGCGCGATCCCGCCGTTAGTTCAAGAAGCCCAAACCTCTTCTGCAATAAACCAACTAGCCTATCAGGTCTATGTCCATCAGCGACTGCCTCATCATCTGTTATTTGGTAGCTTCGAAACCGGCTTGATCGCCCGATTTGCATTGCTTTCGCTGATCTGGTTCGGTTTCGCTTGGTTCCTTCGCAACATTCCGAGTGTGAATGAGCTAAATGGTTTCTGCGGAGCTTCCTTACTTATCTCTCTCGCAGGCCTGCTTTTAAGTGGACTGGCAGAAAACAACGAGGCAGGGCAGATGCCCCTGTCGGAATGGGCAACCAGCCTGCTTCGATTTTACTGGTTTCGATTATCCGATTTCGCAGTTCCTTTAGCCGTCTCGATCATGTGCGTTCGCGTCCTACCGAGGTACGCATCCCTTGACACCGCGACGGCCGACCGCACCAAACAGGCCCTTGGGGCTATCTCCATCTTTCTAATACTGATTGCCGGAGCCATGATGCTGCTTGAGCGATGGCAAGACCCTCGTCCCCATGCGGACCGGGCCTCTCTACCTGCCTACGACGGTGACCCAAAGCGGACACTAGAAACACAAATCAATTGGCGCAAAGCTTGCGAATGGATTCGACGCAACACGCCTGCTGACGCAGTCTTTATCACACCCAATGATCAACAGACTTTCAAGTGGTACGCACAACGACATGAAGTGGTCAATTGGAAAGACATTCCGCAAAGTGGTGAAGCGACCCTCGAATGGAAACGACGAATCGACTCTCTTTATCGAATCCAACGTCTTTATCGAAGCGGGCTAATGGCGTTTGACAACATGCAGGCAATCACACAGATGTTTGAGGCCAACTACCTACTCGTAGAACAAATGGCTGTCGATACTGCACCTCAAAATGTACCGTTTAAACAAGTCTACCCGGAAGAGCTGAACAAAAAATCGACCTATGTCGTGTTTCAAATTGACTGATCCTTGAGGAGCTTGTCAGAGCACCCTTGGCAATAGACAGACAATCCATTCCTAGGGCTCTCGCAATCCATTGTCGAGATATCGTAGGAGCGGGTAAAGAAAGTACTCGATGACACGACGCTTTCCGACTTTGATTTCAGCAGATGCAGTCATCCCGGGCATCAAACGAAAGTCTTCTGGCACATTTTCCAGACGAACCGGCTGTAACAACTCCACACGCCCCCGATAGTTTGCCATCGGTGCAGGTTGTTGGCTCTGCCCCTGCTTCTCGAATGCGCCTTCGCTTATCGTTCGGACCACACCACTCAAAAAACCATGTTTCTGATAGTTGAAGGCATTGATTTTAACGGTCACTTCCGATCCCTGAGGAAATTCGAAATTCTCCAACTGCTCGTCTTTAGGCATATTCTCCACCGCCCGAACGCGACCGATATCCCGTCCTGCTATCTCGATTTCCATTTCTAGGGGCACGTCCAAGGGCATGAGGCGAAACAGAGGCTCTCCTGCCTTCACAACCGAGCCGGCCGAAAGATCGGCGACCTCAAGCACAATAAACTCTTCGTAAAGCTCATTGGGTGGAACCCGCACCTCGTCCGACTCGCCCATTCGCCGCGCTTTTTTCAATTCTTGCTCGGTGTTTGCCAATTTCTCATAGGAATCCAGAAGCCCTGAGGCCACCTCTGAATTCCAACTGGCGATGTAAGCAGATCGACGTTTTTCAAGCGACTCTAAATCGGCGTCATAGGATCGCAAACTGCTTTCCAAATCGGTCAGTTTGACCTCGGCCTCACTTCGCTGCAATCGTCGGCTTAAATAATCGATTTCAGAGTGGGAGCCCTTACTACGAAGTCGCTTGGAGGACGCCTCCAATTCCTTAAAGATCTCCACGCGTTCTTTGTTTGACTTGATCGATATTTGGGTGTTTGCTTTTTGAACATCAATTTTGTTCCGCTCTGAATCAAATTCTTGCAGCTTCGCCTCTTTCTCTTTTTGTCGCTCTCGATAAAGCTGGTATTGCATTTGCCAATCTTTATCACCTTCGTGACCGGCGATCGCAAACGGCGAACCGTCACGTTCCGCGATCCCTCTCGCTATATTGGATCGCAATGACAACTGCTTGCTTTCCAACTGCTGAACATCAGCATCCGTAAAAGTTGGATCCAACGTCGCCAACACTTCCCCGACACGAACTTTGTCGCCGAAACCCACATTGATTTTTTTGATTTCCATCGTGGTGATGGGCTGCAAGACAACAGGCGTCTCCGTTGTGATCAGCTTTCCATTAGCCACCACAATACGATCTACTTCAGCCCAATAACTCCACGCGACAAACCCAATGACCAGAGCAATCACCGTGTACAGAGTCCAGCGAGCCCCGCCAGGGACCGAGCGATGTTCCAATTCGACCGCGTCAGGCTGAAATTCAACCAACAGCTTATCTTGGTTTTGGCGCGCACGCTGAGACTCCGACCGGGCCTCGCGACGCCGACGCATGCGTTCCTCTTTGACCGAACTGCGGTCTACGTCACTCCCGTTTGTTGTTGCCATAGATCTCTATACACTTTGCATTTGTTAAGTAATTCTTGGTGCGTTCCGATTGCTTCGACACGCCCTCGTTCAATCACGACGATCGCATCACTACCGGTCAACGTTGCCAAACGGTGGGAGACAATCATCACCGTCCTGCCTTTTGCAATCCGCTTCAAATTCCGTTGGATAATCGCTTCGCTCTCTGGGTCCAAGGCACTGGTCGCCTCGTCAAAGATAAGGATCTTGGGATCCTTTAACAGTGCCCGGGCGATGGCCAAACGCTGTTTCTGGCCACCCGATAAATTGGCAGCGTTTTCCTCCAGCAACGTATCATAGGATTGAGGCAGGCGTTCGACAAATTCGTCTGCGCCTGCCAACTTCGCCACATGGACCACTTCTTGAAAACTGCAATTCGGTTTCGCCATCGCAATATTATCGCGAACCGAACCTCGAAACAAAAAGTTATCCTGAAGCACAACGCCGATATTCTGCCTTAAATGCGAAACATCCAGCTCTCGAATATCTAATGAATCAAACCGAATAATCCCTTGCTGGGGCACATACATCCCCTGGATCATCCGGGTCAGAGTCGTTTTCCCTGAACCACTTCGCCCCACAACGCCAATAATTTTTCCGGACGGTATTTTAAAGGACACTCGTTCCAGAGCGGGTGGGCTCGTCGGAATGTAGCTGAACGTGACATTGTCAAATTCAATATTACCCTCAATGGGCGGCCGTAAACCACTTCCAACCCCAGCTTCCGAGGCATGATTCATGACGGAACCCAACATCCGTACCGACAAAGCCGCCTCCTGATAAGAATGAACCAACGAAACTAATTGAACCAAGGGCCCGGTTACCCGCCCTGCAATCATTTGGAATGCCACCAACTCACCCACACTGAGTGAGCGATCGAAGACCATCTTGGCTCCGAACCAAATAATCGTGACGGTTAGTAGCTTTTCGAGAAATTTAGAGATGGTCGTGGCTGTGATTGAAATTTTGCCGACTCGAAAATGCATGGCAACAGCTTGCGCAGAAGACTGGTCCCAGTTCTTTCGCTGAACCGGTTCCATGCTGAGTGCTTTGACCGTTTGAATACCATGAATGGTCTCGACGAGCATGGCCTGACGCTCGCCTTCTGCGTTGTAAAGAGCTTCCAATCGCCGTCGATAGGGCCCCAGCAAAACGCCAATATTGATTCCCAGCATTAATGAGAACGCCAGCACCACCATCGTCAATGAAACACTATAAAACATCAGAATCGGCAAAAAGATCAGCAGCGCCGTCGAATCCAGCAAAGTGAGAAACAACTGACCCGTCAAAAATTCTCGAATCTTCGAGGTCTGCTGCATGTGCTTGGTCAAAACACCGGCGGTGATCTGCTCAAAGTAACTCATGGGCAGACTGAGCATGTGTCCAAAGGTTCGCGTCGCAACACGAATGTCGATCTTACTTGTAGCGTGCAGCAGGAGATAACTCCTGAGGTATCCCAAAATCGCATCAAAACCTAATGCAATGACGATGCCAACCGTCAACACTTGCAATGTCGCCAAAGCGTAGTTGACCAAAACTTTGTCAATCACGATTTGGAAAAAAAGCGGCACCACCAAAGCAATCAGATTGATGAATAACGCAGCAATCGCAACATCTGTAAACGCCGTCCTCTGCCTGACAACTTCGGGGATGAACCAACGCAAGCTAAAAGGCTGCTTGCCATCCAAAAGAGAAAAGACTCGTTTGGTCAGAATGGTATCACCGTTCCAAGATTTCTCAAACTCACTTTGATCTAAGAAAATAAAATCCGGACGACTTGCCAAAGGATCAAAAATGGCGATCTGATCGACGACGTCTCCATCATCCAGCTGATGCTGGCGCATGCCAACTAGAATTACATAGTTGCCGTTCTTGAGCTGGGCCATAGCGGGAAACGCTTGACCCATTTTGCAAAGCTGATGCCAGTTCAATCGGACATGTTTTGACTTAAATCCACTATCCTTGGCAATCCGCTGTATTCGCTTGAGGCTTGGCTCTTCGTCTTCGAGCGAATAATCGTGAATCAAGCGTTCAGCGCTGATGTCCACACTGTGGTGCCGAGCGATCAATGCAAGACAGCGTAAAGAAGTGTGACGCGCAGGCGATTCATCGCCATCGTTCTCTGGATCGTCTTCTGCCAGACGATTCTGCTTCGTATCAAGCCCCTGAGCCGGTTTTTCATCGGACCGTTGATCAGCATTCGAGTCGACATCATGGGACTCACGAGCCCCATCATGCATTGGCTCAATGGGCTGATCTTCGGGATCGGGATTCGGTTCTTCGTTTGGTTCGGTCATCTAACCGATGGCTCACTTTGGGTTTGGTTGTTTATTTTCTATTACGGTTGCTCAGGATTTACCATCCGACGGGTTAAACGCTCGTAAAAAATTAAGGGGTCGTGCCTATCGGCGCACCAAGTACCTCAACGTACGTCGTAATTATTGAGGAACGGCAATTGAGGGTGAAGTACCGTGAAAATTTTATATTTCAACGAAAAAAGCCCCGATTGACGATGCCAACCGGGGCTTGTTTGTGTGTATTTTTCGGATTAAACCGGAACTGCGATGAATCCGTACTCACCGTAATTATCCGTAACACGGAATCGCTGAGAGGAAGTATCGGCTTGCAAGAAGATGGATTTCAGATCGATGTCCTCACCAATCTGATCTCCCTCACCGTCAAACAGCCGCAGGACTTCAACTTGAGAATTGCCCCACTGCATGTCTTTCACCAAGACGGTCCCGTGACCAGGACCTTGATTCAAGGTTAAATCAATTCGCAAATCGCGACCAAATCGGCGGAAGACAAAATCGTCTTCGAGCGAATCGAGGACGGTGCCATCGTGGATTTCGATCGCATCGAGTCCGGCTTTTTTCTCTTCGCGAATGGTGTCACGACCGTCACCTAAACGCCAAATGTAGGTGTCATCGTTGTATCCACCTCGAAGAACATCGTTTCCACCATTTCCTTCTAGAATGTCGTTTCCGTAATTTCCAAACAAGAGGTTACGAATCTCGTTCCCTTGAATTTCATCGGCACCATAACCACCGCGGGCATTTTCGATGGTGCACCCGTAGGCAATCAACAAACTGTTCGCAACACCATTCAGGGTTGACCTCGCACCTTGGTGGAGATCAATGAAGTTATCTGCGACTTGGTTGGTCATGTTGATGGTATCAATTCCACCGGCGTCCCATAGAGTCTGCAGGTGGCTATTATCTTGATTATAGAAATGATGGGTGTTACCCAAAGCATATTCCATATTTGCCCCGTAAATTTCTTGAATGGCCTCCACATCCCACAGCATCATTGTTGAGGGTTCCTCGGGATGGAAGCTGGGATCTCCCGAGTAACTCATCATGGTGTTGTAAGTGTAGTCCACCGATACAGGCAACGCTGGGAATGAATGGCCAAAGCCCATGGCATGGCCGATTTCGTGAAAGGTTACGGAACGGAAAAGCGATCCCATTCCAACCTCGGTGCCACCGACTGGGAAGTCAGCAACGTCGTACCAAACATCTCCACCAAAGGTCCCATAACCTTCGTCATATGGGAGATAAGCATGAGCCGCTACACCACCGACTCCGTCATCTTCATGCAGACCGAAGACCATAATCGCGTTTTCACACGAGTGGGTGTAAGGCACTTCGAAAAAATCAACATCGCAAACCGACTCAAAATAAGCCAATACTTCCCGGATGTCTTCTCTCATCGCGTTGTCAGGAGGCGTCGTACCATTTGCCTCAAAATAAGGATCCTCAGCTGGATCGGGGTAGTAGCTCGGCAGGGGTGGTGACGTACCATTACCATCAATGAACGTAAACGGAATGATCGTCTTTTCTCCGTCGTAATACTGAGTCCAGTCAGCCCCTTGGAGGATGATCGATTCAATCCCGACAGGATCTGTGTTGACTCGAATTCGCTCCCACTCTGTCCAATACACGCCGTTGTCAGCACGAACCATGATCTCATCAACTTGTCGGCCAAAATCACTGACGGCCCCTTCGAATTCCAACTGATTGAATTCGGCCGGACTGAACGTGTGCAATACGCCTTGCTCTAGCGTTCGATTCCCCATCCACAGTTCACCAGAGCGGAATGAGCCGTTCTCGTCCATCACTTGGTACTGAGTGAAAGCAGGACCGTTATCGGCTTTGAAAAACAGATCTGAAACGGAGGTCTTTTCTAGGTAGTCAATCGAAATCGAGTAGTCGGTGACTGCGATGTCAGGCCGAGGAACCGACCGGATCTGATTCGCCACAATAGGTGACCAAAACCGTCCGTCGTAAACGGATACGCGGAAATTTTCAAAACTAGGAACGCCAGAAGTGTGATAGTAGACACTACCTAGTTGATCCGCTTCAACGACGAACCATTCTTCAGCGTTTTGAAACACGCCATTGACCGCAAATCTGCCGCTCGAAGCGTCTGGCCCGGTATCGTAGAAACGATATTGCTTGGCCGTGTTGCCGTCTTGATCCGTCCAACTAAACAACGAATCTGCGGCCAGAATCAATCCAGGTTTCGTATCCACTCCGAACGCCGTCGCCGCAGGACGATACTGGTTGGGGTCGGTTTGCATCGCAAAATCGACCGTGTCACTCCAAAACTTACCATCATAGGCTCGGACACCGATGTTTTCACTTTGAGTTCCAAACGCACCACCACTGTATTCCAACAACTCCAATTCGTCGGCAGCCACAAGAAACCATGATGCCGACTGGACTCGCTGACCATCAAACAGAAAATGCCCACCATTCTGATTGAGTCTGCGATCCACAAAGTAGTAGTTGGTGATCGGACTGTCATCGAGGTCGGTGACTGTAAAGAAGTCTTCAATCCGAACGATCTCTGTCTCTAATACGTTCCCGCCGGCACCCGATACGACTGGAGCGTTCGAATTTGCGGTGACCGTATGAATGACCGCCGCGTCAACATTACTCCACTTGCCGTCGTAGACTTGAACACTGAATGATTCACTGTGCTCAATCAAGGCAGCATTGTATTTGACCTCGTACAAATAAGCGGCATCAATCTCGACCCACGTGTTGGCGTCTTGTCGAACACCATTGAGCGTGAAGAAGCTACCGAAAGAGGTGTTGCTATTGTCGCGAAACCGGTATTTCAAGATATCGTTGTTGTCGATGTCAGAGACTTCGAACAATGTATGAAAAGCGCGCTGTTGGCCGATCTCGACAACAGACTCGTTCGCGTTAACTGTGGGGGGAAATAGATTGGACATGTTCCGGACTCCGGCAGGAGATAATAATAGTACCTAAACTAAAAAAACTGCCTCTAGGTTCAAGGATAATCTAACCCGCCAAAAACCGGCGCATCTTTTCCATTAATTCCAATGGATCCTCGGACTTAGATTTTCCGATTTTCAGTATGTTTGATTGATTACGTTCACACAACTCAGGATTAGAAATTAGGGGATTTGGGAGGTTCGGGAGAACCGGTTTCGCTAGTTGTCGCAACGTTCCCTCCTGCTTCGCCATCCCTCGGTTTAACTAGTCCCGCTTCGATCAGCTGCTTAACAAGATTTTCCATCGCACTAAAGCTGCGCAAAAATCCGTCTGGCGGCATGACCACACGTTGCCGAAATTGCAACTTGGGAGGGTTCTCTTTGTCGTTTTGATTTCCAACTAAGGTTACCAGGTCCATACGGACCATCCCACCAGCCAGCGTGATTTCACCGACTCCATCTGCGAATATTTCATTGTGTTCCATTTTATACCCTTTTTAGTTATTGATCGCCCATTTGTTTTCGCCACTTTAGTGACACTTGCAAATCTACGCAACCAAAACTCGGAAGACAAAAATGCAATCATTTTTATGCTTTCACATCCTTTGCTCGCACTGGCGGTAAGGAGCTTGAAAACACTCACACCAACCCAATCCACCCAGTTAGCCACGGAGATGCTGGCATCTTTTCGGAGTAAGCTCCATCGACACGAATTTTTAGTTTCGCTATAAGCCTTCTGGATCTGGCTAGTTCGGTTCGCGACACGTCATATTGTTAGGCGAATGGCGCCCGCAAAATCATTTTGGGATCAAGGATGGTCAAAAAAATCAATCAACTATTGGCAAAGGTTCAATCATCCGTTCGCGGTGTGGACACTAGCCGCCAAATGGCACTGGGCGCCGCGCTCGGTATGCTTTTGGGAATCATGCCCAAAGACTCGGCGTTCATCATTCTTTTTACCTTGGCACTACTGCTATCCACAGGAAATCTGATCGCCGGCGCTTTATCGGCGATTACCTTCTCCTGGATCGGCGGATGGATGGAACCGGCGACTCACGAGATCGGACTTTCTCTTCTCTCCCAATCAAATCTACAGGCCTACCTAGGTGAGTTCCAACAACTTCCGCTGGCCCCTTGGCTGCGACTGGAAAACACGGTTGTGATGGGGAGCCTAGTGATTGGATTGGCTGCCGCATTGCCCTTTTATCAAATTAGTTATTGGTTCCTCGACAAATATCGTGAGTCGGTGATTCATGCACTGACACGAAATCGACTGGCACACTGGGTGCTGGGAAGTTCCGATTCCGACCTGCAAAAAGCAAATTCATAATGCGTTGGACATACTTAATAACCCGTTTATTTATTTTGGCCATGCTGTTGTCAGCATTATGGATCGGCAAAGACCCGCTGCTGCGAATGGCGCTTGTCCAGTCCGGTGAATCTACGATCGGCGCTAAGATTGATATCGGCCAAGTGCGATGGTCACCTTGGGAGGGCAAAGTGTATTTGCGCGATCTTGCCATTGCCGATCCCCGCGACCCGATGCGAAATATTGTACAGGCCGATCTTTCTTATCTGGTTTTGAATCCACAACGGCTCCTGCATCGTGAACTGGTGATTGAAAATGGCTCTTCGACGCAGGTTCGTTTTGGTGCGCCCCGCACTTCGTCTGGCTCACTAGCACCGGAAACGGCGGAGACAACAGATGAAACGACAGTCGACCTACTCGCCCCTCGACCAAACAAAAACGAGCTTTCCCGACGATGGCTTGAGCAGTTTTCTTTTCTTCCCAAAGGTCTGTCACACGGATTAAATGAAGACAAACTCCGTACGTATCAAATTTCTCATGAATTAGCTGAAAAATGGGAACCGCTGATGGCAGCCCAAAAGGCTGAACTCGTGATGGTGCAAAATCTGATTCAACAGCTTGAGAAAACCCGTAATCAAAAGGTCACCAACCCGTTGCGAGACAACCAACGCGTTGAAAAGTCAAAACGACAAATGCAACAGGCGCAAAAAAAACTGGCGCAACTCCAAGAGAAACTCACCTCGCTCAATGCGGAAGCAAACGAAGATCTCGAGAAACTCCAAGCGGCAAAGGAAACAGATTTAGACAATATCGAAAACGTCATCAGCGGTGAACCGTTTGACTCGGAACTTGTTTCAGGCCGACTACTACAAGAAAATCAAGTCGCCTATACCCGTGAAATCATTGATTGGTTTAAATGGTTTCGCGATTCAATCCCCGAACCGGCAGTCGATTTTTCTCCCACTGCCACCTCAGGTGTTGATGTGGCTCTAATGAACGATCAGCTCGCCCCTTCATTTTTGGTGAAACATATGGACCTCGACGGGGAGGGAAAGGTTGCAGGACAGCATTTCAATTTCTCGGGATTCGCAAGAAACATTTCCACCCAACCCCATTTACACGGTGAGCCAGCGTCCTTCCACCTGCGGGCGCAGGGTAAGACCCATTTGATCGTTGACTGCACACTCGACCGTCGCCATGCGGCTTGGGTCGACTCTCTTGACATCCATTGCCCTAATCTCAACCTCCCTGCCCAAACCATCGGCGACGAAAACAGCATGCTGGTAAAAATGACTCCGTGCCGAATGGAAACGGACATTCACATCAAATTAGATGGCGAAAATCTATCGGGCGATATGGTCTTCCGACACACCGACCTGATGATGCAAATTGAAAATATAAAGACACTATCGGAAGGTGATTTTTTGGCGGACGAGATCAACCTCGACCTTGCCGCCCTTAACGAGTTCGAAATTCGAGCCGAATTACAAGGGACGCTAAGCGAACCAAAAATCCAGCTGCAATCGGATTTAGGGGTCAGATTTGCGGAAATCATGAATCGTATCGCTCAAAAAAATGCGGGCAGGCAACTCAACGACCATCGGTCCCAAATCGCTGAGATAAATCGAGCACATGTGAATGGAATGAATCAGTTCGTCATTAATGGCATCCAAGGCATGCTTCAACAAACTATTCAACAACGAGCCACGGTTGCCGAATTGGAAAACCAGATTCCAAAAAGCCTGTTCCGTTAAACCCAATTCGTTGGGGGATGCCGAGTCGACCTTTTCGACAGCTTACTGTTCGACAACGCATTCAAAATCGCTCTAAAAAAGTGCAAGCACTCTCTTGCAAGCACTTTCGATTTTCAGCACCAGAGACGAGACGCCACACCACTGCCTCGACTGCGACCTTCTTTAACCATGGCACCGCTTCAAGGTTTTGCGTTCCACGCTTCGTCAGCCGATTTAGGTTTACACGTTTCAACATTCACGGCATACTCAACACCTTCCATTTCCAACCTGCGTCTTTTTAAGAGGCATCTGAATGTTTAGGCTTTCCGTCAGCCAATTCTGCAGTTACCGCTGGTCCCTATTCCAAGACGTTGTGCGATACGCTCAACAAGGTGTGCCCGCCATTGGTTTGTGGCGAAGAAAACTGGATGATTTTGGACACGATAATGCCATCGACTTGATTTCGGAAATGAACATGGCAGTTTCTAGCCTAAGCTGGGCTGGCGGTTTTACCGGTAGTGGAGGAGACAGCTTCACCGCCACCCTGGACGACGCCATTGAGGCGATCGTTTTAGCTCACCGACTGCAAGCTCAATGCTTGATCGTTCATCCTGGTTCGCGCAACGGCCACACGAATAGTCACCTAGCCCGTCTGTTTAGAAATGCGATGCAAACCTTAGTGCCCATTGCCGAGGATTACGGCGTCCGCCTCGCAGTGGAACCTTGTCTAGGCTTTCGAAAAAACACGTTCAACTTTTTCGATTCGCTGCCCAATCAGCTGCAAGCCATTCAAGAATTTTCACCGAAACAAGTGGGCCTCGTACTCGACCTTTACCATATGGGCGAAACCGATCAACCAGAAAGCTTATTGGCCAAGATTCAACACCGAATCGCCCTGGTTCAAATGGCCGATTATCAGACCCGAATGGCAACCACCGAAAGTCGCTGCCCATTAGGAGAGGGCCTAGTACCCATCGATAAATGGCTAAAGTGTTTGTCGGAAATTGATTATCAGGGATTTGTCGAACTCGAACTTCACGGCCTTAATTTCCAAAACCGACGCTACGACGACACCATCCGGCAGTCTCAGTCCTTTCTAAGCTCCCTGATGGTGGAACCACAATGGGACCCGACACGCTAACGCGCCCGCTCTTCCGATCATCAAGCTCACCGAATCCACTGCGTGATCAACCCGTGAACGTTTGAATCTGCTCCCTTGATTAAGGAATTAACTGGAAACAGACGATTCGATCCTTACATCGGATATAAAGGCGACCGTCAGAGATAACGGGAGCTGCCCAACACGGATATTTCAATCTTGCGATTCCCTGACTCGGGGACGGCACCCACGACGTAACGCGCTCAAATTGTTCCGGGACGGCTTTGACAAGCAACATTTGCCCCAATTCATCCAAAATAACCAAGTGTTCGTCAACGAAGGTCATCGAAGCTCTTCCAAAACCGCCCACAGACCATTTTACTTCGCCGGTCGCCAGCTCCACGCATTTCAATTCCGACCCTTGCGTATGCCGTCCACTGCTGGCATACAGGAAACCACGGTGTAACACCGGAGTGTTCCAATGGGTTTCTAATGAACGGTCGCGGCGCCCCCGATCCTCCCAGACAACTCTGGACCGAAATTCTTCATCCAGCTCAATCAGCACGCTACCCAAACCGTAGCACTCGGAGATAAAAATAGAATTCCCATCAATGATCGGCGTTGCCGCATTCACACTCTCGAGAGATCTCGCTCTGAAGGGAAACTCAAAGAGAGTGGTTCCGTTCGCCGGATCGAAACCCATCAACTTGGAACGCCCCCAAACGACGGCAACATCACGCCCATGCAGCTTCGCCAATTGGATCGAAGAATAACTTGCTAAATCCGCACCGAATTTTCGCTGAAACTTTCCGGTTCGCTTGTCTAACACGACAACCAATGAGTCGTTGGGCACAACTTGATCCAATCTTCCGGGAGCAACCTTTTGTGATTCGGGTGGACTGCCTCCAACCATTACTAAGAGGCTGTTTCCAAAAACGATGGGCGAACTACCCACCCCAAAAAAATTTTGAATCACTCCAAAATCTTTATTAAGGTCAACGCTCCACAACCGTTTTCCGTTGAGGATATTCACACAATGCAATTGCCCCGCAACTCCATAAATGTAAACCCGATCTTCATCAACCAAAGGACTCGCCCGGGGTCCTGCATCGTAGCCGTAGAGATCCTCGTAGTCAGCGGAGTAACGATATTCCCAAGTCGTCTCTCCTGTGGATGCTTCAAGACATCGCAAACGGGTTTCGACACCTACGCGGTCTAACTGAAAAAACCGTTCCCCCACGACCGATCCAATCCCATACCCTTGTCCCAGCTGAACGGTCCACAAAACGTCGAGGCGACCCGCCCCCCAATCCTTCTGGATCCCCGTTTCCAATGATTTACCGTCTCGCCGAGCTCCCAAGAAACCTGGCCAATCATCCGCCTGAAGCCCATTGGCACAAAGTAGGCTCCCTAAAATCAACATCCCAAAAAATTGGCCAATCGCTGAATGGTTCAGCATGCGAAGGCTCCTTTTCAAACCGACCAGAGGTTATAACTTGAGCAGCGTTGCTCGGTCCCAACACCGACACACGAGCTTCCCTTCCGTTAAGATACTGAAAGAGTCTTAATCAACGACGCGGGGCTGTGCAATCTAAGGCTAACGACTATTGTGGCAAGGAACCCGCCAGCCATCAACGACGCATTGAACTGGGAGTCTCCATTTCGGCAATCAATAACTCAATTCCGTTCAATCAAACGCTCGATTGATAGGACAATCAATCAAACTTTGTTAAAAAAACCGTGCTCATCGTCAACGATCAATTATCGATTCCCCTTCATGAATTGGAGTTCACCTATGCACGGTCGCCTGGACCGGGTGGTCAGAACGTTAACAAAGTTAACACAAAAGTCATTATGCGATGGGACATTGCACGATCGCCAAGTTTACCGGATGATGTCCGTAATCGGTTCGTGTTGAAATACAAAACAAGGATCAACAAATTGGGGATTTTGGTCGTTACCAGTCATCGGTATCGGGACCAAGGACGAAATGTTGACGACTGTCATAACAAACTTCGCCAAATGCTGTTGGTCGCATTGTTTAAGCCGAAGCCACGAATCCCAACCAAACCGACCCGCGGCTCTAAAAAGAGGCGTTTGAATTCAAAACGAAAAAATGCTGAGAAAAAAACAGCTCGCAAAACACCACACCACGACAGCTAACGGGTTTTATTAAACGACGGCACCAAATGTCCAGTCATGTTCTATCCAAAGTTTGCCAAGTGTTTCTCGAATAAGTAACAAAATACCTCTGCCTCACAGGGCCAATTGATATAATTCACGTACAGAAGCTGAGAAGGGAAGAGTAGAAGGGGGAATCCAATGGTTAAAAAGAAAGACGATATCGATCATATCCTGAGGAAATGGACATTCGACCCATCAAACGTCAACGTCCGCCTACTAGAACTCGCCAACCGTGAAGTGCTTCAAATGCGAGTGGACATGGGTGTCTTACAACTTGAAATCGACGGCCGACCTGATGGCGGTCGGCCCGATGGCGCTACCACCTACTTTGATCTGCTTCGTCAAAATGCGATGTCCGCCGAACAGAAGTTTGTCCTATCGGAAAAAGAGTGCGTAGAGGTGGATCGAGAGTTTGTTCAATTTTACCACCGTCGAATATGCTGGCTGCAATTGAAAGAGTTTGACCGTGCTGTAAGGGATGCCGATCACACGCTCGCTTTGATGGATTTCTGCAAGGTTCACTCGCCGGATGATGAATGGACCATTTCTCACGAACAGTACCGCCCATTCGTTCTTTACCATCGGACACAAGCCGCTGCCCTGACTCAACTGGCCGTGGAAGACGCCGAAGGCGCGGAACGCGCCATTGAAGAGGTGAACCTTGGCCTCAAAAGCTTGCGGCAACTATTTTTAGACTACGAGGCCGAAGAACAATTTGATGAAGACGAATTAGTTCAAAGGCTGATTGAGTTTCGAGATAACCTGCGTGAAAAATATTCCGTCGGCCAAACCATGAATGAGCAGCTCGCTGCCGCAATCCAAAACGAGGATTACGAACTGGCGGCCGACCTGCGGGATCAGCTCTCACAACGAGATGAGCCGTCTCAATTTGAGTAAACACTCCCTGTTAGACTGTGTCAGACTGGTCTAATTGAAAAAACGAGCCCCAATTCTTCGCCCTGAGGCTCGCTCTCGATAGCATCTGATGATTCTGGAATTTTTACTTCGAAACTGCAAAATTTTCACAGTTCGGCTCAAGTTTCCTAAATGTGTCTGGTGCTAGCACTTTGCTACAAACTAATGCAACACCCTCTCTATCAATAACTTAGCCCTATCCAACATCATTTTCCTTTCACCTTGGCACGACAACTGCATACAACTCCTTTGTCAGCAATAAGAACCCACCCACACAAAGGAGTGTCTAATGCTAGTCCTTTCCAGGAAGCTAAATCAGGAAATCATGATCGGCGAAAATGTAAAAGTTACCGTCTTAAAGGTCAGAGGGAACACCGTGCGATTGGGTATTGAGGCGCCTCGACACGTGCGCGTCTTAAGAGGAGAACTCCCGATTGAAAAAGATGAGGCAACGGCCGAAGTCACCATTGTCTTCAACGATCCGATCGAAACAGAGACCCCAGAAGGGCTCGACAGCCTTGAATTCAAACCACCAGAGCCATCAGCGGAATCCATTCGCTACCAAACGAGAATGCCCAAGGCAGTATCTCATAATCGATTAAAAGCAATCGTCGCTGAAATGGGAAAGACTCGGCCTTGAGACAACCCACCCAGACGTCATCTATTGGCCTCGATTGCCGTGACCGATTTAGCGACCGTCTCTTTCCATCCGTTTCCGGTCCGCCGCTCCGAAAGGTTGACTCAAAGGCGAGGAGCTTAGATCACTCGGAGCACGAATGGCTGGGATGCCATTGCAACCTTATTAAAACCGAGCATGCCTCAGATTCGAAGTTGGCCGCAACGACACTCAACTCCGACGGTCCGACGTGCGGCCTGAGTTCTCTCGTCCGTCAGCGATTGGTTTTGACTGAATCTGCTGACGATTGAAAACCCGCTGGCCGCACCATCGTGTCTCGCCCCAAGTCTTCTCCTAGGCGTCCCAACGATTCCAAATGCCCCAACAAGATGCGGCGAACCTCTACAATGGCCTGCGGGTGTCGATGCACATCCGAATGTTCTTCATCCACTTCCACCTCACTCGCCACTCCATCAATCTTGGCACTCTCGACAGCCACGATTCCATCGCCCGGCACAATCCAATTTGGATTAATAAATTTCAGCCAACTCCCCTCAGAATTGTCACCATAAATATTATGAAAAATAACCCGATCCGCTTTTCTGGCTTGGCCCATGGTCTGGATGAATAAAGAGTCTGGTGCAAGAGAATCCACACTCGTAGGAACCGTCAATGTTTTGATATTCTTTAACTGAGATTCATTTTCATAGACAAAATCTGAAAACTGGGATTCCAGTAATTGTGGGAGGCTAAACAATTTCTGGCCTATCCAACGGGTCGCCGTATTAGCGTAGCGTGTTCCATGATGCGGCGAAGCTATCGTGATCACACGTGCCACCGATTGATTGGGTTCAAAGAAAAAGAGGTCTTTGAGCTCATCCAACTCTTCCGCGTCCCCAATCATTGTGTCAAATGGATCGTCACTCAAGATCTGCCAAAACTGTTCGCCACTATCGATCGCCTGCATTCGCGAAAGCAAGCCACCCATGCTGTGGCCCACCAAAACCATCTGATCGATGGCATTTGATGTCTTTTCTGGATCAACCGTTTGTCGAAGCTTATTTAAATCGGATCGCATTTGACGAGCGCTAATCCAAAATGGCTGGCCGGTCGGGTACATGTAAAACCAGAATTGGTACTGTTTTCGAATTTCCGGATCGGCTCGAAGATCATTGAACATCGGCAACCAGGTAACCGGAGACGACCAGAATCCATGGACCATAACGACAGGAATTTTCTCGGGATCATAGGGCTCGATCATGTAAAGACCGTAGAGATCGTCCGCGATATCCGCATTCAAAAGAGTCGCTGCTGACAATACATTTGAATCCAATAGTGGGTCACTCAAATAGTAGGCTAAAGGCAACGTAAACTCGGTTTCTAAGGGCACATTACGACCTGCCACGTTGACGGATGAAGTTTCCAGAGGATCATGCAAACGCATTATGACGCGATAGGAAGAGTGATCATCATCCGGCGGTAACACTTCGCAAAATGCGGTCATCGGCATTGCCAACGAGGGAGGGTAATACTGCTCAAAGCCGGCAATCTTATCGGCTTCGGGCACCTGCTCACGAACTGCAATCAACGGCACCCCGAGCCCAAACGTACGATAACTATTTTCAAGTCCCTTCATTTTAAAATCGCTGACTAGTTCAAATCGCTCGAACTCTTCGACTTTCCACCGACCTTCGATGTGCATCTCAAATTCAACACGAAAATCTTCAGCTTCTAAAATTTCGTAAACGTGTTCTGGCTGAAACTCTGCATCCGGGCACATGATTCTTAACATGCCCTCAAGCGAACGATTGTAGATATCGCAGATTCGACGAAACTGCGGGTCGTAGGCATTCCTTTTGATGTCCAGTTGACCGTCAAATAAGAACTGATAGGCGTGCATGACGGAGGTTAAATAAAGCTGAACAGCCGCTTTTTTCTCGCCGACCCTTGCCATCCAATTGGCCTCGATTTCGCTAAGCTCAGCGCTCGCGTGAACCATTGAAATCGTTGGGTTCTGGCGACACGTTTGCTGCACAACGGCTACCGTTTCAGCAGGACTGGATCGGTATGTTTGATCCAAGTTGTTTTGCCGCAAAACCAATTGGGTTCGGTCAGAAGGAGTCTCTCGTTTAGTCCATAGTCGGCGGACCGGTCCGCGATACTCGTATTTATCGAGTGGCTTCACTTCCACGTCGGGATCTGAAGTCAAGGCAATAACTTTTGCAAATCTTCTCGCGTCATCCATATTGTTTAGCTGGCAACCCAGAACCATGACCAGCAAGGCAGCTAGCATGACAATGGCCGCACACCGATAGCTTGGGCTAAAGCCATCGTTTTGAGCGATTTTAAGAAAATCCATTTACCTGTTGCCGTCTCGGTGAGCCCGGAAAGAATCCACAACTATGCCTATTACTACCGCTTAGCCGCGAGGTCAACGCCAACGGTGGGACATCTGGCTAGCAAATCACTACCGTTTAAAGCTCTGCCCTAAAAAAAGCCCTGCACACCGTTGTCGTTGGTCCATCGAGTTACCTCTACCGAAACCCTCTCACCCCTGTCTGTTCAGAGCACCATCGCTTTTCAACTTTTTATTATTACGATGAATTGAGTCGCTTTTGTGAGAATCAAGATTTTACTTCTCCGCTGTCTATGGGAACATGAGGTTCAATGCGACGAAGTTAATGAATCGAAACCACCGCCTTTCCGATTAACAAGAGCCCCTTCTTTCGAAGCCTGTTAGTTATGATGTCCCGCATTTCAAATTTTTATTTTAAAGGTTGAGCCTTGAATCCGAACCTGGCAATCAACGGTGGCTCTCCGGTCATCAATGCGGCCCCCCCATCATGGCCAATCGCGAATAATGCCATTAAGGAAGCTATTTCACAGGCATTAGCCGACGGTAGCTGGGGAAAATACGAGTCCAGATGGACGGAAAAACTGATTGAACGACTGCAGGAACTCTACCAGGTAGAACACGTTCTACTCTGCTCAAGTGGCACCATCGCAGTGGAACTTGGGCTCCGGGGACTTGGGATTTCAGAACACTCAGAAGTGATTCTTGGCGGCTATGACTTCCCCGGTAATTTTAGGGCAATTGAAGCGGTTCAAGCATTTCCTGTTTTAGCCGACGTTATAACAGGGGGCTGGGTCCTCGATCCATTAGAAGTGCAACAAGCCCTTTCCGACAAAACGTCCGCCGTGATTGTCTCCCATCTTCACGGCCAATTGGCACCTATCCAAGAACTTAAGAAGATTTTAAGCCCGCTCGATATTCCTGTGTTAGAAGATGTTTGTCAAATGCCCGGCGCCCAATTCGAATCGCGGCCTCTTGGCTGCTTTGGAGATGTTGCCGCGTTGAGTTTTGGAGGCAGCAAGCTCTTGTCGGCAGGCCGTGGCGGGGCTTTGTTGACCCAATCGGCTGAAATTTATCAGCGAGCCAAAATCTATAACAGTCGCGGTAATGAAGCATTCCCGCTCAGCCAGCTTCAAGCCGCGGTGTTAGGACCTCAACTTGATCAAATCGCAGAATTGAATAAGACGCGACATACCCGGGCATTAGAAATCATCGAGGGCACCCATGGTACCGAAGCGCTGGGGCCGTTGCGGCAAATCGCTCGTGGCGAAACGACCTTACCGGCCTATTACAAATTGCCATGGTTACTGGACGATGTAAAAAGTGGATGGCCGCGAGGCGATTTCGTCAGAGCAGTGCAAGCTGAAGGAGTGGCAATGGACGTTGGATTCCGCGGGTTCACCCGGCGATCAAGCCGACGCTGCCGACAAGTGGGGCCGTTGCTCAATTCTCGGGTTGCTTCTCAGCAAACCATTCTGTTACACCACCCCACACTTCTCGAGCCCAGTGACTATGCGGCTTTGGTTTGCGAGGCCATCAACAAAGTGACCCGCGGCGTCTAAGCCCCTCTAAAAGCTTATCTGCGTGGGGTGCCAGACTCTACTCAGACGATTGCGGCTGAATGAACAAAGCTCGTTTTTGGTTCGGCAACGAATAATCAAAACCGCAAGCGAGGAACATTTCATCCGAGTTTGAAATCGCCATCAATTCAAGCACATTCATTTCCCCGGCCAGCGCGACACATCGGTTCACCAATTCCCGGCCGATACCGAGGCGTTGAAAATCCGAATCGACTGCTAAGCATTGGATCTCACTGAGCTTTGGGGAATAAATTTCCAGCGCCACAAAACCAACCAAATCTCCATTGGCTGAGGCTGTAAAAGAATATTGCATCAAGCGTTGAATTTCATCCATCGAGCGAGGCAATAGCTGCTGCTGTTCAACAAACTTTTGAACGAAGCAATGAGCTTCCATTAGACCGACGGCCGGGTCACCACGACTATAGATAATCGAAATGGGTTCCGAAGAGTTCATTAAAATCTCAACTCATCAAAAGGTAAGTACTCGACCACTCGCGGGCACTTTAGGCACACAGCTTTTTATTGACAACACCAATGACGAATCATTTTTGCGTACATTTCGGTGCCAAGTTTTAATTGCTCCAACGAAATCCACTCGTTATGAGTGTGTGCCTGATCGATACTTCCCGGGCCGAAAACAATCTTGTCTGCTATTTCGGTCAACATTCCACCATCGGTCCCGTAGGAAACCGTTTTTGCTTTGGGCCGATTGGCCAATTTCAGCGTTTGCTGAATGAACTCCGAATCGGGCTCTGCGTAAAAGGGCTCTCCCCATTTATTAATCCGAACCTTCAATCCCTGTTCGGCCCCACACTTTAGGACCCGCTCAAACAGGGGCTCCAAATCAACCTCAGGCATGGGTCTTAAATAAACCGTGCATTTACTCGATGCTGCGGTAATGTTGAGCGCTTGAGCGTCGTCCTTAATTCCAATGTTCCAAGAAACGGTGGAGGGCTGAAACAAACTGTTTTTGTATTCCGGCCCCGTCTCGGTCTCATCATGAATCGCTTTCATCTCCGCCAGAAATGGAATCATTGCCAAATTGGCGTTCAAGCCTTCACGTGTACTGGAATGCGCCGCCTTTCCTTTGGACTTGGCGACGATCTCGTAGGAACCTTTATGAGCATGCACAACTTCTAATGAAGTCGGCTCACCAATGATTGCCTTCGTGCCGTGAGAAACCATTTCCCTGTACGTCTTACTCTCCTCGACAACGGCTCGAGCGCCATGAAAACCGACCTCTTCGTCGGCAGTGCATATGAAAAACAGCGGCTGCTTCAAATCGTCCCAAGAAAATTCCTGGGCCGCAGCCAACATGCAACCAATCGAACCCTTCATGTCACATGACCCTCGACCGTAAAGCCGTTCTTTACCGACCGTCGGTTCAAAGGCGCCAAACTTCTCTGTGAACCACTTCTTCGCGGGCACCACATCGGAATGGCAAAAATAAGCCAAGCCACCGTGCCCACTACCTTTTTTGGCGACCAAGTTTACCTTGGAAACTCCGTTCGAATCTTTGTACTTTATTTTCTCTACAACGAACCCATGCTTGGTCAACTTCATTTCAAGGTATTTGCTAATCATCCGGTTAGATTTATGACTTGTCGAGTCAAAGGCAACGAGTCGCTTAGTATATCGAAGTGCTTTCATGGAAACCTGACGTGACGATACTGTGAAAAGCGGCACCAACCTTTTAGCAAGCGATATCAGGGTGGCGGGGAGATTACTTGTTCAAAATAAGTCTAACTGGGATTGGTTTCAAGTAAATTGTCATGTTTGATAACAGTTTCTATGATGATACGCTCACCGATCTCGAACTGGTCCGCCGCTGCAACGCTTGATCCTCAAGGAGTGAGTATTCAACCAATAACCGACAACTATGCAATGGCGTTTGCCAAAACCAAATGAAGAAGGTAGATACCCAATCAACCATCATCGCGAACTTTGGTACATTAGGTTCAAGAAAACTCGCAGCACATTTGATGAAAGTTATTCCCTTTGCCCCAAAAAATACTTTTTGTCACAGGACGATTGGCAGAGCACTCGCTGCGATCTACGCTTGCCCCATTGGCTGATTCCATCGGCTTCGATTTCTCCATTCAAGTCATGCCGATCACAGTGGCCGCGTTGATGACGCCCAATTGGATCGCAAAACACCTCGATATTCCCTCGGGGACAACGCGAATCATTTTACCGGGCTATTGTGACGGGGACCTTCAGCCCATCCGCGATGTGACCGATCTTCCGCTCACGACCGGCCCCAAGGACCTCCGCGATTTACCCCGATTGTTTGGTCAACAAAAGATTCCGCCAAGCCTCGAACAATGGACGATTGAGATCATCGCTGAGATCAACCACGCGCCGCGACTGACCAGGACACAAATCACTCAGATGGCCCAGAGCTACGCTGCTGACGGGGCGGACTGGATAGATATTGGTTGCGAACCCAATAGGCAGTGGACCGATGTGGCCGACACGGTAAAAGCCGTAAGAGACCTCGGTTTAAGTGTTTCCATTGACAGCCTTAACCCCAAGGAAATTGAACCGGCCGTTCAGGCCGGTGCAGGACTCGTTTTATCGGTAAACAAAACCAATCGAGAGGCAGCCAAAGATTGGGGCGTGCCCGTGGTTGTAATTCCGGACCAGATCGACCAATTGGATTCGATGGAATGCACTCTCGAGGTTTTAAGTAAAGCAGGAGTCCCCCTTCGAATTGATCCAATCCTAGAGCCCATTGGGCTGGGTTTTGCCGCGAGCCTAGAACGGTACCTTGCAGCCCGACGGCGATGGCCGGACGCAGAAATGATGATGGGGATCGGTAATCTCACCGAATTAACAGATGTGGACTCGGCTGGCGTCAACTTTTTGCTACTGGGAATTTGCCAAGAGCTAAACATTCAAAGCGTCTTAACCACCCAAGTTATCAATTGGGCACGGTCCAGTGTTAAGGAATGTGATCTGGCTCGGCGATTGGTCTATTACGCAGTTCATCAGCAGGCCCCTCCAAAAAATTTATCGAATGACCTAGTGAGCTTGCGGGATAGTCGGTTGGTGCATTTCACGGCAAACCAATTAGAAGACTTGGCCAAACAGATCAAAGACAACAACTATCGAATCTTTGCCCAAGACGGCGAAATCCACTTACTCGGATCGGGGCACCATCTGCATGATCGGGATCCGTTCGTTGTCTTCGACCAACTGGCGCAAACTCAACCAACCAATCTAACGCCATCACACGCGTTTTATCTCGGCTATGAGATGTCTAAAGCAATGACCGCCCTGACACTTGAGAAACAATACACACAGGATGAATCTCTTGACTGGGGCCACTTAACGGAACACGAAAAAAATCGCCATCGCCTACAAAAGCGTTTTCGAAGTTCCGAACGCAACCCAAAAAAGACTCCACCGTAAGCTCACCTCTCTGGGCTAACCCCGGACCGGTAAGGGGTTCATCAAGACCAACTCCGTTCGACTCCTGATATCCGTTCTTCTCAATTTAAATTCTTTTCCAGATTTCATCGGGGCGATGGTTTTACCGGAGCGAAGGTTAAGCAATACTTATTATTTTGGGAGCCCTATCCATGCCCCGCGAAACCACCCACCCTTATTTTTGAGGCCACGCTGATGCTGACACGCTGTTTGATCATTGCCGCATTCGGGATTTCAGGATTGGCGGTCACAGGGCACGCCCAAACACCTGCACCGCCTAACGCCAAACAAGAACTGGCAGCAATTGCCATTATGGATCAAAAAGTGATGGTCCCGATGCGCGACGGGGTTCGACTGTGCACCGACATCTACCGTCCAAAATCCGAAACACCAGTTCCGGTCATTTTTTCGCGCACACCCTACAACTTCAACGGCTGGCGAGATGGCAAAGAAAGCACACGATCTTATCAACGTGCACTGGAGGCAGTGAAACGGGGCTATGCTTATGTCGTGCAAAACGAGCGAGGTCGTTACTTTTCCGAAGGTGAATGGGATATCCTGGGAACACCGCTCACCGACGCAGCCGACACGTTTACATGGCTTGCTGACAGCCAATGGTGCAATGGTCGAATTGGTACGTTAGGCTGCTCGTCAACCGCCGAATGGCAAATGGCGGCGGCCTCACTAAGCCATCCCGCACACGCTGCCATGGTACCTCAGGGATTTGGAGCAGGCGTGGGGCGCGTGGGTCCTTTTTTCGAGCAGGGGAACTGGTACCGAGGGGGAGTCGAACAGATGCTATTCATCGCTTGGTTGTACGGCGTCCAGAATGATCGTGTCCGGCCCATGTTCCCCAAAGACGCGACCCAAGAAGAACTGATTCGAAACTCGAGGTTCTTTGATCTGGCACCCGAGCGCCCCGAAGTCGACTGGTCTCAAGCCCTCAAACATTTACCGGTCCAAGATATCATCAAGAATGTTAATGGTCCCATTGGTATATATGAAAAAATGATCCGTCGAAAACCAACCAGCCCCGAATGGTACCAGGGCGGGCTCTATCATGACGATATGCCATTCGGGGTCCCAAGCTTCTGGTTCGTGTCTTGGTTTGATGTCTCGAGTGGGCCGAACCTCGCCTTGTTTAACCACGTTCGTAACAATGCGGCAAACCAAGATATACGTGATAATCAATATCTAGTGATTGCCCCAACTTTGCACTGCGGATTCACCCGTTCCAAAGAGCAAACCATGATTGGCGAGCTCAACGTCGGAGATGCTCGATTCAATCATGACGAGCTGGTTTACGGCTGGTTCGACGCAAAACTCAAACGAGACAATGCCAAGGTTGATATGCCACGAGTGCGCTATTACACCATGGGTAGCAATCGCTGGCAAAGTTCCGACACCTGGCCACCTGCAAATGTTCAAATGACTCCGTTCTACCTTAATAGTCAGGGTAAAGCCAACACACTTAACGGGGATGGGTCTCTATCGCTCAAACAACCTGGAGATCTCGACTACGTCGACACGTTTGAATATGACCCCCACAACCCTGTCACGAGCTATGGAGGGAACGTTTGCTGCACAGGAAACGCAATCAAGGCGGGCTCCTACGATCAAAGAACGCTTGAATTGCGAGAAGACATTCTGGTCTACACTAGCGAACCACTTCGAGAAGGCGTTGAGGTCAGTGGTTTCATCGAGGCCACCTTGTACGTTTCGTCGGATGCCAAAGACACCGATTTCACGGTTAAATTAATTGATGTCTATCCGGATGGAAGGGCCTTCAATCTGGATGAAACCATCCAGAGAGCCCGGTACCGAGAAGGGTACGATAAAGAGGTATTCATGAACCCAGGTGAGGTCTACAAACTAGAAATATCCCCCATGTCGACAAGCAACTATTTCGCGAAAGGGCATTCCATCCGAATCGAGGTCTCCAGTAGCAACTTCCCAAGATTTGCCCGAAATCTCAACACCGGCGGTAACAATTACGATGAGTCCAAAGGGGTTGTAGCCAAAAATCAAATTCACCATTCGAAAAAGTATCCGTCACAAATCAGATTGCCCATTTCGACAGTCACCAAATAAGAGGTCAAAAACATTTTCAAACCGTTAAGGATTCACCGCATGCAGTCCCTTACGCGACTCTCCCTGATCATCTGCCTAATTGGTTGTTGCATTTCTGCAATCGGACAGGAACCAAAGGTCGAACTACTATGGCCCGATGGAGCCCCCGGTGCCCTTGGAGAGGAACCTAAAGACAAACCAACATTAATTTGCTATCCAGCGACTGCAGACACATCCACGGGAACTGCGATCGTCATCTGCCCAGGTGGTGGTTATGGCAATCTCGCAATGGATCACGAGGGACATCAGATCGCTCGCTGGTTAAACGAGCATGGCATTTCGGCGTTCATCTGCGATTATCGGCACCGCAAAAAAGGCTACGGACATCCAGCACCGCTTCAGGATGTACAGCGAGCAATTGGGATCGTCCGAAGCCGCGCCAAGCAGTGGCACCTGAAAGCCGACCAAATTGGCGTTCTTGGCTTTTCGGCCGGTGGTCACTTGGCCTCGACGGCGGCCACCCATTTCAACGTTGGACAACAAAATGCTGACGCCCCCGCCGACCCAGTTTCTAATCGGCCTGACTTTGCCGTTCTCTGTTATCCCGTGATTGCCTTTGGAGAAGATTTCACCCATCGCGGTTCCCAACGCAATCTAATTGGCAAGAACCCCACTCCCGAATTGATTGCCGAACTGTCCAATGAAAAACAGGTAACCAGACAAACGCCTCCCTGCTTCCTTTGGCACACAACCGAAGACGCTGGAGTTTTACCAGAAAACAGCATCCGGTTCTATCAAGCATTGATTAGAAAAGACGTCCCTGCTGAATTGCACCTTTACGAAAAAGGACGCCACGGAGTCGGGCTGGCTAAAGGCATTCCAGGCACCTCGAACTGGCCCAATGAGCTGTTAGCTTGGATGGGGAACCATGGTTGGACCTCGAAACCTAGCAAACCGCAAAAGGAGCAGTGAGATTTCCCCAAAACGAGACGGCTTCTCTGGGACCACTGACTACTTTGAATTCGATGGGGCTGGCCGCTGGCCGTCGTTCCATACCGAATCAAAACCCCGTCCGTTGTTGAACATCTTCAAAAACGTTTCAATCTCTGCTGCCTCAATCGTTCCATTTCCATCGTAGTCAACATGGCCCACATATAGGGTGACCTTCCCAGGTGGTATCTCCTCTTGCGTGATGTCTCCGTCGCCGTTTTTATCCAACTCTTTTATGTTTGCAAACATCGCGGGCATGAATGTGCTGGGACGAGAACCGAGGTCGCCCGTCCGTTTAAAAAGAACCCGATAGGTTTGCGTGACAGTCGTACAAAAACTTTCGCCATCGTCGCATACCGTGTATTCTAAAATCACCTTTAGCGGTTTGGTTGAATTACCTCGGGCAATCTCCACCAAAAATTGACGCGGGTCAATATCCGCATCCACTTCGACGTTGGGTCCCTGATGGCTTGCTGGATCCAATGCGATTCCGGAAGGCGTTTCTATGTTCAAGCTTATTTTACCGGCCCGATTATTCCAATGGACCTTGTAGAGCGGATCTAGATACACGGCAAAGTACAACTTCCCCTCGGCAGCAGGACCTACAAGGCCGGGAGTTGCCTCCGCACGCAGCTTCGCAAAATAGGGAAAACCACCATCATCAACCGTTTCAACCCGCAACGGCGTCAACCCTCCCGGTAGACTTAATCGAGGCACCACACCACTCGCGATCTCTCTGTTTTCCAAAGTGAAACCAGCCTCCACATCCTCTACGCGCGTCACCGACTTCGAGGGCCCTACTAACTCGGCCAAGTCGTTTCGAAGCAACTTCGGATTACTCCAAAAACGCTTCCGCAAGATGGTTCCATCGGGTCCCAAGATGAATTCACCATTGGGCGCCCCGCCAAAGGCTTTTTTAACTGAGTTCTGCATCGTATCGCAAATCCAAGGAATCTCCGTTTTCAAACGGCGTTTCGCCTGTTGCACATGCTGCAAACGCTCTTGGAGCGTGAAGGCAGAAACAAAATTGTTGATCTCGGGATGCTGGACATTTTTATAGACATAGTAAAACTGAACCTCATCTTTGTAATCTTTGTAAACCGTCTCCAGACCGGCGACGTTCCTTAAAAAAGGTGGTCATGTAAGACAACCAAAGACCAAAACGGTATATCTCCCATTTAATTCCCCCAATTGCAAAGCGTTGCCGTCCCCATCAAACGCCAAAATGTTCGAGATTTTTTCACCGACTTGCGGATCTTCCGCGGCAAATATTTTTTCATAGTGCTCTGCAAACTCAACAACCGGAGATGCCGTTTGACTTTTTTCGTTACCCGGTCGATCAACCGAATCGTGAGCGCTTTTTTGCATCCACCGTTGCTTGAGGTCCGCCAACACTTTTTCACGATTTGCGAACTCCAGCTCCGACAAACTGTCACTCGCGTCAATATCCAAATGACTCATCAACGCATCCAACAGGGTAAACCCGGGGACTCGCTTAGAGACGTAACGTTTCAATTCACGCTTGGAGATCTGGCCATCAAAGTTAGAATCGGCAACATCAAAACCACCTTCTTCTTGCGCAAATACTGGCACCGCAATGACACCGCATAAGGCCAATGCGACCAACCGTGCAACCCGATTATTTTCATGCATCGATACCAGCTCCTCTCAAAACAAAACTTACTTGGTGGCGACATCATTCTAAGGGCTTACCCTAGCGCCTCCACCCACAACAGGTCGGAATTCATCAAACCCTCTCATTTTTTCATGGGCACGATTTCCCCCACACCTTTACTTTCCGGCTAGTTTCTCAAGATTCGCGATCGCCGGACGAAGCTGGCCCCCACTCTATCTCTCGGTAAGACTGTCTAAAGGCCACGAATGCAACGAATTCCGCCAAACCCCAGCAGGATTCCTGATTTCATACCGTGCAGGGCCTAAACCCAAACTCGTGGGTACTTTAAGATGCATGACTGTTTTCGTTGATGAATGCCAAGCCCCAATTCCGAACCAGCACGCTCGTGGCCAAGCCCCATTCCAAATCGTCAGTCCTTAACCGTTTTGAACCGTCATATTGTCGACTGGACATGCGGCCCTCGGAGCCGGGCGTTTTGGAACAGTTATTTTCACAAATGTCGCAACTGCCGAAATCGATATTCTTGGACAGTTCGATCAATACAAAGTCAGCAGCAGGCGATTCACTCGGGCGATATTCTTTTTTGGCTGCCGAACCGGTCCACTGGTATGAATCCCAAGCCGATTGCCCGCAGCCCTTCGATTTGCTGCGGCAACAATTTTCACATTTCGAATCAACCCACCTACCTGAACTACCTCCCTTCCAAGGAGGTTTAGCGGGGCTTTTTTCATACGACCTTAATCGTTCTTTGGAGACGCTCGATCCACCCCAAGATGACGCGTTCAAGATCCCACTGCTGGCGTTCGGCGTTTATGATGTGGTGATCGGGATCGATCATGTTGAAGACACGATCCACGTGGTCTCGCAAGGCTTACCCGAACGCGCGATCAAGCAGAGGGAACGAAAAGCCAAACAACGCTTAGACTATTTCCTAAACTGGCTTACGACCTCGAAGGATGACAACACGCCTCCTGCAAATCAGCCAACCCAGTCACCTCCTGGCCCGAAACTGGCGTTTCCGATCGAGGGCTCAAATGGACTGTTCAGCAATTTCACGAAGGCTTCGTATCTGAAGGCCGCTCAAAAATGCATTGATTACATATACGAAGGTGATGTTTTTCAAGTGAATCTGGCACAGCAATTGATGTGTCGTGCGACTCGATCTTCAGCAGACCTCTACCGCCGCATGCGAACAGCCAATCCGGCTCCTTTCTCTGCCTTCATGGATCTAGGTCCTGCGCAAATCATCAGCGCCTCTCCCGAGCGGTTCCTCAAAGTGCATGATCGAGTCGTCGAAACCAGACCCATTAAGGGTACCCGCCCACGAACTCGCCATCCAGAAGTCGATATCACGGTGGGACAACAACTCACAAAGAGCGAGAAAGACCGTGCGGAAAACATCATGATTGTCGACTTGATGCGCAACGATTTGGCCCGCGTCTGCCACCCCGACTCCGTCGACGTGACCCAGTGTTGTGAACTTGAAAGCTATCAAAGCGTTTTACACCTCGTCTCAGCAGTAAACGGAACGCTTAAAGAGGAATTTGACTTGTTCGACTTACTGACTGCATCGTTTCCGGGAGGGTCCATTACCGGTGCGCCTAAAATACGCGCGATGCAGATCATACAAGAGTTGGAGCCGACGGCTCGGGGTGCTTATTGCGGCTCTCTCGGGTATATCGGGATGAATGGAGATATGGACCTGAACATCCTGATCCGAACGATCACCGCCAGGGATGGCTGGTGGCAAATCCCAGTAGGAGGTGGCATTGTCAGCCAATCAAATCCTGAAGACGAGTACCGTGAAACTTGGACCAAAGCAGAAGGCATGTTGAAAGCAATTGGCTTATGATTCTGGTGATCGATAACTACGATAGTTTTGTCTATAATATGGCCCGCTACGCACAACAACTTGCGCCGCATTGCGAAATCCAGATCTGTCGCAACGATGCACTTAACATCAATACCATTGAGCAACTGGCGCCTCAAGCAATCATCGTTTCACCTGGGCCTTGCGGTCCCCTTGAAGCCAACCAGACCCTGCAGATAATCGATCATTTTTCCCCCTCCACGCCGCTTCTAGGAGTTTGCTTAGGACACCAATCCATCGGTGCTGCATTTGGGGCGAAAGTTATTCCTTCCGGAAATCCCATGCATGGTCGAGCCAGCTCGATCCAACATTGGGGCCACCCCGTCTTTAAAAATGTAACTTCTCCCTTTATCGCCGGAAGGTACCACTCACTGATCATCGAACCCAACTCGATTCCCGATTGTTTGGAAGTCATCGCAAAAACAGAAGACGGCACCATTATGGCCATTGCCCACCGCGACCGACCCATTATTGGATATCAATTCCATCCTGAGTCCGTTCTGACCGAGCATGGGTATCAATTGATGGCCAACTTCCTGAACTACGCGGGCATTGCCGTTGAAGAAAATGCATTAACCAAGATGACATCTCAAGTTTTCAGGGAGTCTTTTTCGTGATCCTCGAATCCATTGTGACCACTCATTCCAGCGATGGCCAATGCAATGTCGCTCCGATGGGGCCTCTGTTTGATGGCCAATCTGACTGCTTCGAACTTAGACCGTTTTCGGGTTCGCAGACACTTGCCAACTTAACCGATACAAAACAGGGTGTACTCCATATCACGGACGACGTAACCATCTTTGCTGAGGCCGCGGTAAGAAAACTCAATCCGTTGCCCGAAATGGTTCCCGCCACCCTTGTCGAAGGCTCGGTTCTGGTTAGCGCGTGTCGATGGTATGAGTTTGAGGTGACCTTCCATGAATCGAGCACCGCCCGAGCGTCCCTTCAATGCCAGGTGGTTCATTCGGGCCGATTAAGAGATTTCTGCGGTTTCAACCGGGCAAAATCAATGGTCATCGAAGCAGCCATTCTGGCGACTCGCGTCGACTTCCTCCCCATCGAAGAGGTTACCAAACAATTCGTGCAATTTGAAAAAGTTATCGCCAAAACAGGCGGTGCTGATGAATTCGAGGCTTTCGAGATGTTAAAGAATTACGTAAATTCCTGTTCTGCCTAAGACACCTCGTCGGAAAAAAGTCAAAACGGCTGATCGCTCACCAACTGAACTGAACTGAACCGGTTGAATGCCATTGAACGTCTCAGCGAATCGAGTCATCTCGGTCTCAGCCCCTAGCCGATTGCATTTTGGTCTGTACTCGGTGGGTCATCAAACCAGAAAGTTCGGCGGTATTGGCATGATGATTCGTCAGCCAAGACACGTTGTTGAAATCACTGAATCCACCCTCCAAGCCTCTTCAAAACCCACCGATCCATTAGCCTCGCAGATGGTAACCACTTGGAGCGAGCAACTGGGGAGAACCCTTGGTTTGACCATTGATCCAAGCCGTTTTTCTGTGACCCTCAGATCGGATGTTACTGCAGGGCTACCACGCCACATCGGACTTGGCTCGGGTACCCAACTTGCGTTCGGTACCGCCGTCGGAATGTCGACACTTTTAAACCAACCGATTCCATCACCTAGCGAAATTGCGGTTGCGATGGGCAGGGCAGGGCGGTCCGCTATTGGAAGCTACGGATTTTTCCAAGGCGGTTTTTTGGTAGATCGTGGCCTTCGACCGAAGGAGGTCATTGCCCCTCTCGACCTAAGACTGGATTTCCCAAGCCATTGGCCCATTGTATTGGTAATCCCAAACCACGTAGAAGGCCTTAGTGGGGCCCCGGAAAAATCAGTGTTCGAAACCATCACACCCACCACTCATACGATTCGAAGTCAAATGATTGAGCTGGTAGGTAAGCAAATCGTGCCGGCCCTGACATCGGCCGACTACCCGACATTTGCGGAGGCACTCTATCAGTACGGACATTGGGCGGGGCAACACTTTTCAGCGATTCAAAACGGCCCTTACAATGGACCTATGGCAACCGATTTAGTAAACAAAATACGCCAATTAGGGGTGCCAGCCGCGGGGCAAACCTCATGGGGTCCTTGTATTTTTGCCATCGCAAGCGACGATGAGCAGGCAAAGTCATTGATCGGGGCACTTCGAGATTACACTTCCTCGGAGTACCCTGATCAATCCTTTCAAATATTGCTAACCGCCGCCGACAATGCGGGTGCAATCACAACGCTTAACCCGACCGAACCCCGTAATTAACGGAACCTCCAATGATTCGATTAGGTGTCAACATTGATCATGTGGCAACCGTACGACAAGCCCGAAAGACGACCGAACCGGATCCGGTTTGGGCAGCTGCCATGGCAGAACTGGGTGGCGCCGACCAAATCACAATCCACTTGCGCGAGGACCGCCGCCACATTCAGGACCGGGACGTCGAAATCCTCAGTCAGACGGTCAATGTTAAATTAAATCTGGAATGTGCCTGCGAAGATGAAATGTTGACCATCGCATGTCGCACGGGTCCTGACCAGGTCTGCTTAGTCCCAGAGAGTCGAGAAGAGATCACTACCGAAGGCGGTCTCGATGTGTTAACCAATCGAGAACGCGTTTCAAAGTCAATCAAAATGCTGCAGCAAAAAGGCATTTTCGTGAGTCTGTTTATCGATCCCGACGAGGCGCAAATCACAGCAGCCGCAGAACTCGGTGCTGAGGCGGTCGAACTCCACACAGGAGCCTATGCGAATGCGAGGACCCCAAATGATATTCAGAGCCAGCTGGACCAATTGTATTTAGCCTGCAACATGGTTGGAGAAACGCCGCTTCGACTGCATGCCGGACATGGTCTGACTTATTCCAATGTAGTTCCCGTTACTAGAATTGATGGCATGGAAGAACTAAATATCGGTCACAGCTTGATCGCCCGTTCCTTATTTGTTGGCATGGAAAATGCCGTTCGTGAAATGAAACAGCTGATCAACTCATAAACGACCTCCGCGTCATCTTTGTGTCTCGGAGAGAATCGCGGGGGCTCCAAAAAACCAAGCTGCTAGTCAAACCGTGCGGTGATCAGTATCATCTACACAGTTTGAAAGATCGCCCAGTGCGTCCGACTTGTATCGTGAAGGAGATTTGAAATGAATCGTAAAGGTTCCGACTTTGCAGGCCTATCAGTTGCTCTCGTCACTCCCTTTCGGGATGGAAAACTCGACAAGCCGGCACTAAAAGATCAAATCGAATTCCAACTTGAAGCGGGAACTCATTGCTTAGTACCCGTCGGAACCACAGGAGAATCTCCAACCCTGAGTCATCTGGAACACGAAAAGATCATCTCAGAAGTGATTCAGATCACCGCTGGTCGAGCTAAAGTCATGGCAGGAACAGGGTCCAACAGCACTGCGGAAGCCATCAGCCTGACTCAATGGGCCGCCAATGAAGGCGCTGACGCCACGTTGCAAGTCGCCCCTTACTACAACAAACCGACTCAAGAGGGCCTTTTCCAGCATTACCGTGCTGTCTCCGAAGCCGTTGACATTCCGATTTGCGTTTACAACATCCCCGGGCGAACCGGCCGTAACATCGAGCCCGAAACGATTGCTCGAATCGCCGAGTTCGGCAATATCACGATGGTCAAAGAGGCGACCGGTTCAATGGATCAAGCTTCGCAAGTTCTGGCAATGACCGACCTAACCGTTTTGAGTGGCGACGACACCATGACACTTCCTCTTTTGAGCATTGGAGCCGAAGGCGTGGTTTCGGTGGTCGGAAATATTGTTCCTCGGGACATGCTGGCGTTGGTTCGGTCATTTGCAGAGGAGAACCTCAACGCAGCAAGGGAATGGCACAACAAACTGTTCCCTTTGTGTCGAGATCTATTGAGCATCGCAACCAATCCAATCCCGCTCAAGGCGGCAATGGCGGAATTGGGACGTGACACAGGAGAACTGAGGCTACCGATGACACCTCTGAACGATTCGCAATTGCAGTTTCTCAAAGAGACAATTGCTCATTACGGTCTAGAATCCGTATCGGTCTGAGATTGCCTTCGCCGAACGCCAAATGACAAACGCGTGAGGCGATTTTAATTAGTCGTGTTCCCCCCAAAGAACCAATCTCACACACCGATTTGGCATCCTCAGAGAATCTGTAAATTCAGTACTCAAAACAGTTTCTCTATCTACAGAGAGCGGTCAACGCCCAAACTTCTTTATGCCCCACTTTGTTAATTAAGCATTTACCCCACACGCCAACAAGTTAGCGACGTTCGGGGCGCAAACACCGCGACGCTTGGGGACCTTGCAGCTACCTGCAAAGTACGTAGAGTTATTAGCTGAGAGGTCATGGAAATCCGCTGTTACCCCACTAAAAGGAATACGCGTCTTGAACCGCTTTCGCTTCACTCAGTATACAATTCCATTGTTACTGATTTACCTGACTTTATTTGGATCCCTTGCATCCGCTACAGCCCAAGATCCGGATGACTCGACGACTGTCAAAGGCCGGGTTTTCATAGACCGCGACGAAGATGGTCGGTTCTCAACGGGGGATTCTCCATTTCCAGATGTGCGTGTTTCCAATGGTGTTACCATCGTTCGTACTGACCCCTCAGGTAATTACGAGCTACCACTTGAGAACGAGGCGATTGTCTTTGTCATCAAGCCAACCGGGTATCGAACGGCTTTGAACAAACTTAATTTGCCGATGTTCTTCTACATCCACAAACCGAATGGGTCGCCCAACCTAAGATTCCCAGGGTCCAAACCAACAGGCCCCATACCTCGATCGGTTGACTTCCCTCTCTACCCTCAAACCGAACCGGAGCAGTTTCAGGTTTTGCTATTTGGCGATCCCCAACCAAGAAATCAAACAGAGGTAAATTACATCGCCCGCGACGTGATCCCTGAGTTATTGGGAACACCCTCCAAATTTGGAGTCACACTGGGTGACATTGTTTTTGACGATTTAGCTATCTTCGAGCCGCTCAATGAAACCGTAGGGCTCATCGGGATTCCATGGTACAACGTGATTGGCAATCATGACCTGAATCTTGACGCGCCGAATCGCAAATACGTCAACGAGACCTTCGAACGTATTTACGGTCCCACATACTATTCTTTTGATTACGGCCAGGTTCATTTTATTGTCCTTGACACAATTGACTGGCTGCCACCGGCTGGCGACCAACGCGGGAAATACGAAGGCCGTCTGGGTGACGCGCAGCTCAAATGGGTTCAGCAAGATCTGAAAGAAATTCCAGATTCTCAAATGGTTGTGTTGTTGATGCACATTCCGATCCGCAAGCTCAAGGATTGCCAAGACCTTTACCGCATGATTGAGCAACGTCCCAAGTGCATTTCCATATCTGGACATGTTCACCAGCACGAACACATTCTGCTCGGTCAAAAAGATGGGTGGAAAGGCAAAAACCCTCATCACCATGTGATCAACGTCACGGTTAGCGGAAGCTGGTGGTCCGGCCAAAAAGACATCCGAGGCATCCCGCATGCAACCATGTCAGACGGGGCTCCGAACGGCTACTCCGTCCTCTCGTTTGATGAGCGCGGGTATCAAATCAACTTTAAGGCCGCTGGAAGCGACGAACAAATGGGAATTCGGATTGACGATACAATTCCATTGAACAAAGCCGCTGATTACGAGGTAGCTGTCAATGTCTACAACGGTTCGGACAAAACGAAAGTCCGAATGAGTGTCGATTCGATCTCCGACTGGCTGCCAATGGAAAAAAGAAAAGAAGTCGATCCTTGGTTAAAAAAACTTAGCGAAGCAGAAAAAGGGATTACGCCGGCCATTCAACCCCAGTTATCCACGCCAAGTCCATCACCGCACCTTTGGTTCGGTAAATTACCGGGAAATCTCGAACCTGGACTCTACCTTTTAAAAGTTGAAGCAACCGACATGCATGGTCAAGTATTCGCAAGCCGCCAAACATTTCGCATTACTGAAGAATAGAACAAGCGTATGCAGGCAAACGCCAATAGAGCACAATCGGAACAGACTGAAACGTCCGCGATGCTCCAAAAGGGCTATTCCTTAAGTCACGATGCGGATAAAATCTCGTCTTTGCAGTTACGCCCATTCTCCTCTTTGCAGTTACAACAGTTCGCTCAGTTTCCGGAGCTCAAATCAGAGACAGTCAGGCATGACCACCACATCCAACGAACCTACCGACCACACAATCCCGGACGTCCAGAGCAAGCCGGACGGCCGCCGAGTTGCCATTGATAAAGTAGGGGTTAAGGAAATTGAACACCCCGTAACCATTTCAACCATGAATGGCGGCCAGCAAGAGACCGTTGCCCGAATCAACATGTATGTCTCCCTGCCAGCCGATCGTAAGGGCACCCATATGAGCCGCTTTCTCGAGGCTCTCAACAAGCACCATGAGGATCTACAGCCGGATCGAATTATCGAATTTTGCCGGGATCTCAGAGGAAATCTCGATGCAGCAGATGCTCATCTGGAGATGAGCTTCCCCTACTTCATTAAGAAAAAGGCTCCTGTCTCTGGACTACCAGGATTGATGAACTATCAGTGTTCCTTTCACTGCGAAGTTAATGAAACGGGCCATGACCTCATTATGAGCGTATCAGCTGCTGCCACCAGCCTTTGCCCATGCTCTAAAGAGATCTCTGCATACGGGGCTCACAATCAGCGCTGCTTGATCACAGCGGAAGTCCGATTCAGAGGTCTTGTTTGGATAGAGGAACTCGTCGAACACGTCGAGTCAGCAGCGAGTTGCCCAGTGTTCTCTGTTCTAAAACGACCCGATGAAAAACTAGTCACGGAGCAGGCATTTGATAACCCGAAATTCGTGGAAGACATTGTTCGTGACCTCGCAGTTCGACTTGACAATGATGAGAGACTTGTGTGGTTCCACGTGAAAAGTGAAAACTTCGAATCGATCCACAACCACAACGCGTATGCTGAAATCACGCGAGACAAACGAGCATGATCGGCTTGCGCCCAAGGTGTCACAACGTAAGCCTCTTATCATCTATTGAGCAAACTGCAGCTCGCCGGTTGGTCAGTGGCTTTTTTCAAGCAGCTTTCCTTACATCATTCAGAGTTCCCGGACACGCTTCGCAATGATGGCAACGCTCTCCCGCAGGGTTGGTGAAAGCAGCACGACAAACGATTTGCTCCCCCGAGTTTTGATTCGTTTAAAAGCGTCGTAAAACACGTCGCTCACCGATCGCCTTTTATATTCAACGACTCCGGCGTCAAGTCTAACCAACTCTCTGGCTATCTTTTTGACTTCCATTGGAAGTACATCAATGACTTGAAATTTGCTCATCAGGGGACTCTCCAAACAATCCCCACCGGTCAGATAAGCAACGTTTTTGGCCAATCGCGCCAGATCATTCTTCGCTGCCATGGCATCGGTCAGGCCAGATGCAAGGATAGTAGCGTGTGGCTCGTAAACGTAATCTCCAATTCCAGCGGCAAGGTTCTGAGGCAATTGCTCAGAACCGACTGGCGGACTGAATTGAAAAGACTTTCCATCTTTGATCACGGTAGCCGTCCGCCCGCCCGGCAAGGTTTGGGCCCCCCCCAACCAGATTACCTGCTGTTTGCATTCTCTGCCGTCTCCAATCCACTCCCATTCAGCGATTGGCGGGGTGCAATGGTGTACGGGTGTCGCAGGTGCGACCTTTATGGCGGTCGGCCTGTCTTCCGGAATCCATTCCAGAATGGAGGGCAGCGAGGGCTGCAATAGATCACCGACGGTTTTTCGACCATGATTTCGTCGACTGGGGTCGAAATGAAAAGCCGCAAATTCTTCAGAATCCATTTCCTCAAATTTGAGGCATCGCGATTCTCCGGGTAAATCATTCACCCGTAAATTTGCGGCTGCAAACAAAGCAGTGACAGGTTCCTTATCGATTCCAACCGAGAACGCACGCTGGGCAAGCGCCAACAAATCTCCGCCGATCCCGCAACAGATATCCGCCAGAACACCGTCAACACGGAATCGAAGTGACTTATGATGAGCGATATCTTCCCCGCTGGCCTGCTCCAAAGACCGCCGCGTAAAAAACATCTCATCAGCACGCTGGAATTTCTTCCTGCCACGAATTCGAAGCTGCGCCATCTCTAAAACTGCGGCGGCACGCTGGGAAGTCATCTCGCGGCGCAATCTTTTAGCGACTCGAAGAATGTTTTCTCGTTCCGCAATGCTACATTGAACATCTGACAGAAAAGGACGAGCTTGCGCTGAAACCAACCATTCAAAATCTTGTTTTTCGTTCACAACCATAATTCCCCATTAAGGAGCCTTGATTCGAATGCATTTTGATCCCAAGATGAGGTCATGACTGATTCCTTGAACGAACTCATTCTCAACTTGCGTCTCGCCCAAGCTTTCAAAACGAAATGGCGGCTACCAGATCGAGACCGGGCCCTCGTCCTGGCAGCGGTGAGGGCCTGCCTTCTAGACATACCTGCACTAGCCGCTTTTTGCAGGAAGTTGATCCTGCAGAATAACCATGGCCACATGGTTCGAAAATGGGATTCCATCCAGCTAGCTCTAGAAGACCCTGACTTCCTTCATTTTTATAAACAATTAGAGCGCAAGCTACCCGTCGATCAGGCTGAAACAACCCTCCAAGAATTGGGAGTGAAGTGTGATCTTGTGGCAGAAAATTTCCCGGATGACGCAAGCTATGCTGCGGCAGTTCTGGGGGTTGAATGGGAGTGGCTAAGTCAGAATTTCGGTTGAATTCTTGACTCAGTCGCTACTCCTTAACCGATCGGAATACGATGCATTTCCTACCTTGCCAACTCAATCTGCCTGGTTGGACTTGAGCTTGAATGCTTTTGGCTGCCAACTCAAGTTGAAATCACAGTCCAGAGCCAAGGTGCCGATAAAGCGAAGTGTGCTGCGACTCCGGTATTGCGTTGTGTTCACCACGCAGGTGATGGCAGACCGGCTTTCTAACTTTCCTCGGTTTGGTCATGTTTAATCGTCACATTTGTGTATTTCTATTACTTATCGGGGTGATAGTCGTTCCGGCCTTGATTTTTGAGAGTGGCATACTCCCGGAGAACGAACACGCCCCTCAAAGCGATGATTCAGCGAACCAGATCGACCCAGCCATCCTGAATTCCGCGGGATCCGTCAGTCTTAGTCCCAGCGGATTTGCGGCAAACTCTTCGCTTGTTCCGACTGCCGATATGGATTGGGGTAACCCCACTCGGACCTCCCTCGTACCCGCACAATTAACCAGCGGGAAATCCAGCAAGTTTTCTAGTCCTGCTGCCGCCTCAATCAGTGCTAACCCCTTTTCACCGGAGGATCGGTCAGCAACCCTGCGAACCGAGCGGAAACGCCCAGAATTAAATGGAATACCGCTACAATTTGTTCCAGCCCCGCAGCTTTCCGACATTTTCCGCTTCGACATTTCACCTCAATGGGTCAAAAAACGCTGGGACAGAGTTTCCATCACTCCAACCGATTACGGTTTGAAGGCGATGCGCGTTGCTCTGGTTACCGGTACCCAACCCAATGATCTTCATGGGGCCCTGACCTATTACTTTGATCAACAAAAAACCCTCCAACGGATCACTCTGCGGGGCTGGAGTGGAGATGCCACACGATTGGTCGAGTTGGTTACCCGTGAGTATCGCTTCAAAGCACAAAATACGCACATGAGTGGCCTATATCTGGCAAAGCCATTTTTCAACCTCACAGGGGCGCTGTTGCTGCAGGACGCAGCCGTTGTCCAATCCAACAACCCGACACAGCAGGTCGCGATTTCAATGGAAATTAATAATCCAAACGGCTCGTACATCCTAAGCCGTGAGTTTTCAAGCATGTTGCCCCGCTAAAATCCATATCTTTGCCTATGCAGGCATCCCATTGGCCCACTCAAGTTGCCAAATTTCGGCAACGTTTGCTCAAACGAGATTGGTCGACACATTTTCCACCTTCGTAGTCATTCCGGTGGGACGGGTCATCATCGTCTTTTTGTTTTGTATTAAAGGATCCGCATTGTTTTACACCGGTTCCACAAAAAGATTTTTAATTTTGCAATGAACCGTTTGACAGTAGTGCTAGCGGTTCTAGAATCTCCTTTTTACATATTCATCTGATAACTCATTACCCAATTCACAATTGTGGGTTGGCTAAAGAATAAGACAGGACCCCCATTCATTGCTCAATATGCAATGATGGATGAAGGAGATGCCAGGAAGTGGCTTTGTCGACTCAGGACCGTTCGCCCAATGGGCCCAAGATCTCCGATTCCCGCTGGAGCGACCTTCAGAGAACTCTTGTCAAAGAACTCGGGCAATCCATCTTTGAAATGTGGTTTAGTGACCCGGGCAATATTGTTATCTCGGGCAATCTCGTGACCATTTACGGAGATTCAGATTTCTCCGTGCAGCGTTTGTCGACCAAACTAAGTGACTCAATCTCTAAGGCTGTTCATTATTGTTGCGGACCAAATATCCAAATTCGCTATGAGAAACGGAACGTCTCTCAAAATATTAAATTGAATTCACCGGGCGATGCCGGCAAAACGCGAATTCTTGATAGCGATGCGACCGCTCGTGATTCAGAGATTCACTCAGGCAGTCAGATCAAAACGACGTCGGACCGCTCAATTCGTCGCCGCCAAGGACTCGAATCTTTTTGGTTCGGAGAATCAAATCGGCTTGCAGAAGCCAGCACGCGACAAATGTTTCAACAACTCGGCCAACTCACTCCATTTCTTATTTACGGCCCCACCGGTTGTGGCAAAACTCACTTACTGGAAAGCATTACCTCGGAAGCTCGTCGCAAACTGAAATTAAAACGTTGCGTGTTCATGTCTGCTGAGCAATTCACTACTTACTTCATTGGCGCCCTCCGAGGGACTGGCCTGCCATCATTCCGTCGAAAGTACCGCGACTTGGATTTGCTCGCCATTGATGACATCCAGTTTTTTGCCGGTAAGAAAGCAACGCTTGGAGAATTTCAATTCACGATCGACAATTTGGTGCGCAATGGAAAACAAGTCATACTTTCTTCTGACCGGCCACCGATTGAATTGAATCACTTCGGCAACGAAACGGTCGCTCGTTTCTCCGCCGGACTCATCTGCCCACTGCAGTACCCAGATCTTCAAGGCCGCCGACAGATCATTGCGAGAATGTGTGGCCAACGACAATTCAATATTCCAAGCTCGGTACGGGACTTGATTGCCGAGCGGCTAGGGCGAGACGTCCGGCGATTATCCGGGGCAATTAATCGAGTTCACGCCGTTGCCGAAGCCACCAATCGCCCCATTACCGTTGAAATGGCAAAACAGGTATTGATTGATTTGTTTTCCGTCACCAGCTCGATGACTTCCCTGAATACGATAGAAAAAGCTGTTTGCGATTTTTGCGAAATAAAACCGGCCGAACTTCGATCAAGCAGCCGACGCAAAAGAATCAGCACCGCACGGATGCTAGCGATGTACCTCTCTCGCCAATACACTTCGTCCGCCTTCTCGGAGATTGGAGATTATTTTGGCGGCCGAAGTCACAGCACCGTGATCGCCGCCCAAAAGAAGGTCAATGACTGGATTACGGAAAATCAGGCCATTGATCTTCCCAATGCTTACTATCCAGCCAAAGAGGCCATAGCAAGACTCGAATCCAATCTTCGGATCGGGTAACCATCGCCTTAAAGGAAATGCACTTTTCCTACTCAAACGGGCTATTAAGATATGCTATGACAGCACTTTGTTGGACTTTCGCTCTCTCTTTAGAATTTGAGACAGGATCTCCTTTTCTCTAATCCAAGCTACCAACAAATCGTGCCGACCGCTCATTGTCATCCTAATTGTTATTGACGCGATCTTTTCTTGGTGACACTATCCCGCCTCCACAAACCGCAGGAAACCCCTGCAGCTTACATCAAACCGGGATAACCGACCTGACAGCTTTACCGCGCGGACCATTGCGCCCTCGCTCTCAACTCTTGGTATTCAAAAACGAATGAAATCCTTCCTAAAGGCAATCCTTCTATCGCTCCGGTACAAATGGACGATTGCGGCAGCCATCGTCTGTTCGATGTTGATTGCTTCCTTGTGGGCAGCCAGTATCACGACGGTCTTTCCTGTCGTCAAAATCGTCTTGGAGGGTGAAACCGCCCAGAGCTGGATCGCCACTGAAATTGAACAGGCGGAGACATCACGCAACGCCGTGGTCGGTGAGATCGAGCAGATGAAGATGGAGCTGACTTCGGCTTCGGTCGAAGAATCCCGGACTTTAAATCGTAAGATTGATCTAAGAATGGATCGGCTAAATGCCGAAAACTCCGCCATCGAACGGTTTGAATACCTGCAACCGATCGTCGCTAAGTACGCGCCCGACTCTCCCTTCATGACACTTGTATGGGCGATGGTCTGGCTCTTGGCAACCTCCATTTTGAAGGGCATCGTCCTTGTTTTAAGCGCTATCCTCGTGGCGAGGGTTGCCAATCGGACAGTCATGGATTTGCGGCGAATTTACTACCGCAAGGCACTGGAATTAGACCAAAGACGAATCGAGAAATTGGGCACCTCGAACATGATGGTTCATCTCTCCAGTAACATGATCATGGTGAGCGGAGGCCTCCAAGTATTTTACGGGAAATCGATCCGGGAACCCTTGAAAATGGTGACCTGTCTCGTCGGCGCCGCTCTCATCTCATTCCCACTCCTTCTGATATCGCTGGTCGTGGTTCCTGCGGGCGCTTTCCTGATTCACAGTGTCGCTCATCGGATGAAACATGCGACCAAAAAAGAAATCGCCGGTATGGCGGAAGTCTATCAAACATTGATAGAAACATTCAGCTCATTAAAGACAGTTCGCATTTTTAACCGCGAAAGCACTGAACGACGGCGGTTTAAAAAAAATGCAGCGGTGCTGTATCGGATGGCGATTCGAATCTCACTATTTGATTCCCTTTTGCGACCCATTACTGAGGTTCTTGGCATCATTTCGATTGCTCTCTCAGTACTAGCTGGTTCCTACATTGTATTAAACCAACAGACCGATCTATTCGGTTTTCACATCTGCGATCGTCCCTTGAAGCCCAGTATGTTAGTGCTGTTCTATACGATGTTAGCCGGTGCGAGTGATCCAGCCCGAAAAATGAGTGAGATCGTCAACGTCCTCGTTCGAGGTGGAACCGCCTGTGACAATTTAACAAGAACCTACGACGCGAAACCCAATGTTGTTGCAGCCACGCCACCCGTTCCTGTCCCGCTGCATTCCCAAAGCATCGAATTCCAAAACGTTGTCTTTCACTACGAGCCGAAACAACCCGTTTTGAAACGTATTCAACTGACGATTCCTTTTGGCCAATCGGTTGCCATTGTCGGTGGAAACGGATGTGGCAAGTCAACAATGATGAATCTCTTAGCTCGATTCTATGACCCCAAACGAGGGGCCATTCTGTTGGACGGTAAAAACATCCGGGATATGAATCCACGCAAATTACGTCGTCAGATCGCTTGGGTGACCCAGCAGTCCGTCCTGTTCAAAGGTTCCGTATGGGAAAACATCTCGTATGGAGCGAGAAATCCAACCAAGCAACAAATACTCGAAGCCGCAAAGGTCGCGCGGGTGGATCAATTCATCGAACAATTAAACAACGGTTACCACTCAGAGGTAGGTGACAATGGCACACTTCTCTCGGCCGGACAAAGACAACGGGTCGCTTTGGCTCGCGCAGTTCTGGCGGATCCGAAAATCCTGATTCTGGACGAAGCCACCAGTCAAATGGATGGCAATACCGAGTCCCTCATCCACGAATCTTTGGCCAATTTCATTCAAAGTCGGACCACATTTGTTGTCACCCACCGTCAATCTTCGCTAAATCTAGTGGATCGTGTGGTGGTGATGGATTCTGGTAGGATCGTCCACGATGGCTCTGTCAAAGAGGCTCGCGAAACATCCGAAGATTTCAATTTCCTATTTGCCAAATCGGCGTGATCATCGTCGTGTGGACAAATCATATGAGTGCAAGTGCTCGAGCAAAAACTAACGGAGTGGACAAACCTACTCCTCCAAAGATTGCCTTCGAGGAACATTTCAGGCCTTACCAGCAGAAGGTCAAATACCCCTCGCCAGAGGTCGAAAGGGAGATCGCGCCAAAACTGAGCCTCGACGAAATCCCGAAACGACTAGAACTAATGGACCAGAACGGGATCGAAATGCAGATCCTTTCACACACCGCGAACGGTGCTCAGGAAATCTCTGATTTAGACCGCGTCAAGAGTTTCAACGACGACGCAATGGCGGTCGTCCAGAAGTACCCTGATCGGTTTCGCGCCTTGGCAGCACTTCCGCTTTGGGATCCCGAACTCGCGAACAAGGAGATGGACCGATGCCTCGCTCACACGGAGTTCGTGGGCGTCATCTCCAATGGATTCCAGAACAAGGGAGACGAGCAACATTGGTATGACACTCCTGAGTACCTGACTTTCTGGAAGCATCTGGAAGATTCGGGAGCTCCGATCTACCTGCACCCCCGAATGAAGCTCCCCGATAAGTTTACGGCCGACTACCCGGAACTTGCGGCATCATGCATGATGTTCCACACGGGCGTCTTGGAACAGGTGCTTCGACTGCTGGTCTGCGGAATATTTGATCACTACTCGGGACTCAAGATGATCTTGGGGCACATGGGCGAATTCCTGCCCTGGTGGATTTGGAGGTTCGACCATCGGTATGAGATGTCCGGATGGGGCGACTATTCCACATCCGCTCAAAAGGCACGAAGGGAGTCGTTTGGATTCAGCAAGGAATCGACCCTCAACCAAGTCATGCACAAGAACATCTGGATCACCACGAGTGGCATGTTCAGTGATCCGAATCTGAAGTTCAGCATCGATGTACTTGGAGCAGACCGGCTCCTCTTCGCCACTGATTATCCATATGATGACATGACGAAAGCCGCCGATTGGTTCGACAATCTAACCATTGACGACCAGGACAAGATCAAGATAGCCAGGGGTAATGCCTTCTCGCTCATTCCAAGTCTGTGTGTGGAATGATCCACCGTGCGCCAGCTCGTTGTGCTGCAATGTTGCCAACGTGAATGTCGGGCGATCGAATCACCTCACCCGCTTTCAAACCAAGAAACCACTGTGACATCCAGGACGAAATGTGTCAGAAGACCGGAACAAAAGGAAGAGACACACAGAGAACTCTCTAAATTATCTGGATTGGCCCCCATTCCTCTGGCCTACAAACCGATTGAGAAAGACATGCTTCGCACCTTGACCATCATCGTATCGGCTGCGAGCAGCGCGATCTCCGCCTCGGCGTGAGGCCTAGGACCTCCTCCTCGAACCGCCATGCAACGAGTGCACCTCCGCGGAATGCCACCGCGGCTCTCTCGCCTACGTCTATCTCTCGCCGCTCATGGGCTTCGTCACCCTGCAGGCTGATCAGATCAAACTCGAGGACGGCAGCGGAACCTCGCGAGAGCTTGTGGCCAGCGGTGTGAGTGACATCGCCGCCCCACGGCACCCTTTCTAGAGTCAGATCTTCTATCTCAACGGACTCCCTCTCTTGATCCCACAGATGGTGGCCGCCGATGAAAAAGGGCCTCTTACCCCGATTGCTAGCAGAAAGACTCTGCAAAACCGATAGGTATATTATCCTTACTGAAATGCTGGCACCATCTTGATCCTTTTCCCCACGCAAAAAAGTTGCCGTTGCGAAGATGAGCCATATACTCAATAAAAACAACTGGACGATCTTGAAAATCGGCTCATTTAACCGGCGTGACGGAAAACAGTTCAGGAAGAATTGTATTACGTTCAGGCTGGCCATCGCATTTAACGACCAATCAGATAAACGAAAATAAATCCCCAAGACAACGGAGCAGACGCTGTGGGAGTTTTTGAACAAATCGCAGGGACAAAGTTGAGAATCTTTGGTGGCCCAAGAAAATCGGGCCAACCGCTAACACCTCAACGTAAGCGAGTTCTTTTTGTTTCACACGAAGCGACCCGAACCGGTGCGCCCAAAATCATCCTCAACATCCTGAAACATTTTTCAGAGAACTGTGAAATTCAATGTGAGACGATCCTTCACAATGGAGGGCATCTAGCGTCCGAATTCGCCCGGCATTCGGAAGTGACCTGCCTAAACCTGGCCCGAAAACAAACGGACGAGTTGCAGCGAAAAGTTCGCAAGATTGTTCAGAAAGAAAAGAACAATCCGCCGGTTCTGGCCATCTGTAACAGCATGGAGTCAAGGTTCATCGGAAAAGAACTTGCCGAGTGCGATGTGCCGGTCATTTCTTTGGTACACGAATTACCATCATCCTATGACACGGAGGATTACGACAACGTTTTCGACCAATCCAAGAAAATCGTCTTCCCGGTCCACGCAGTTCGCGATGCGGCAGATAAGAAAACGCCGCTGCCGCCAGGTAAATGTACCGTACTCCCTCAAGGCCTATTGAATCCAGATTTCGGCAAAGGCATCACACGCCAACAAGCTCACGAACAAATCCGGAAAGAGTTGTCACTGCCGGAGAATAGCTTTATCGTTCTCGGCTGTGGCACTTTGGATTTACGAAAAGGAATCGATCATTATTCAAACATCGCGAAAAAGGTTGTGGGACAAAATAAATCAGATACCCCGGTACACTTCATCTGGGTGGGAGAGGGGCCCCGATGGACGCATTCCCCATATCACTACGTTCAACTCGATCTAGAAAAATCAAAGGCAAAGCCTTTCGTCCACTTCATTGGTGAGCGAAACAACGTTGACCCCTACTTTGTCGGCGCCGACGCGTTTTTGATGTCATCTCGCGTCGATCCATTTCCTTGTGTCATTCACGAAGCAATGGCAACCAGCCTTCCCGTGATTACATTTGCGGAATCGGGGGGTGCTTCTGAAGCCGTCGCTGGCGGAGCAGGTTTCGTTGTTCCGTATGCTGATTACGACCAAACGGCAAATATTATATGCATGTTAGCCACTCAGCCGGAAATTGCTGCGGGCATCCGCAGTCGATCTCTCGAACGAGTTCACTCGCGTTACCGATTCAGTGATTATGGCGATCAACTGATACAATTATCAGAGACCGTGACTGGCACGACATTCCAGAATGCAACCCCTGCACTTAAGGTGATGGAAATGCCCATGCAGCGTGCGGCCTAAAGCATTACTCTGGGATTGTCAAAGTTTCGAGGCCGCTTCATCAGCAATACTACCTGAAAAAGTCTGCCAGTCGCAGATTTACCAAACGCAATGACAGACTCCCCATTGCCCTTCATTTTCGTCGACGCCAAGCGTAATTTCGTCGATCGCCTGATCCAATCGATCATCTCTGATCGCCTTCAATTCACTAATCATGAATCTTGCAATCAACTCAGCCGTCGTGTTGGCGATGGGGAGTAAGAGACAATTATCATACGGGAAAACCCAGCGGCGTTGTTCATAGGTAACGAGAACTTCATCGTTACCATCGTCTACCTGAACCCGTATCTCAGGGTGCAGCGTGGGCAACAACACTTTGTGATCCATCCTTCTTACGAGACCATTTAAGGCGTCTCGCAAGGCAATAAAATCAACGACGTAACCATTCTCATCCAACTTGCCAAACACCTCACACCGGACACGATAGTTGTGCCCGTGAAGGGACTCACAGATATTTCCGGCAAACGTAATGAAATGAGCAGCGCTAAAAATAAGCTGTTCTTTTTCTAGTAAAACACTGAATCGTTCCGACATTTCCCCGTGGCTCCCCTCAAAAAATTCGAACACGTCCAAGTAGTCAATCCGTCATTGTAAGCGACCGCGTGTGAATGCCAATTCTCCATCAAACAGCATCACCATCAGGCCCGCAGCAATCAGGTCGGCAGTGGTCCCCGGATTACGACGATGACCGTCCGCCCTCATCCAGAAGTCGAGGTCACCGACCGCTTTCCAATAACCTTCGATTCCAAATTTCAAGGCCTCTAAGCACCTTCCGGCCATCGCCTGTGCCTGTAAGGCTGTCGGATCACCACACTTGCGAGCAATCAGAGAATCAGGAAAACGTGATAGTAATGCCACATGGGCAAAGACAATGGCTTCCGACGAGCCATCGAATTTCTTCAAGCCTTCCTTAAGGAGAGGAACGACATCCGAAAAAATATTCTGGAAACTATCTCGATACTGTCTGGCGACCATATCCCATTCTGAGGCATACGTCATTGCGTCGATTAAATGAACAGGGGCTTCTTGCTGAATGTCCATCCGTTCCACTGTTGGCATTCCACCCGATTGAGCCAAGCGGATAGCGGCATATACGGATCTAGAGTCATCGGCCGTTAATTCGAGTAAAACTTGGGACAGCGCCTCTGCGTCCATCCGATTAAACGATTGGGCACTGCGTCCTAAGGGGCAAAGTAGGAGTGCCAACCCCAAATTGGTATTGCTACCCACGTGCTTGCGCGTCGCTTCGACCACGTTCAAAATCATCTCACCCAGAGATTCGTTGCTCTTCTGATCGATGGTCGCGCCCAAAAGCTCGGCGCTCACCATAAAATCAACAAGTCCCACATCTTCGAAATCGGCCCCTCGGTGGACGTTTCCCGGTTTCGGAGCCGCTACTTCCAACAAGCAAGCCAAACTCGCAATTCGACCCGGAGATAACATCGTTGGAGGGGACATAGATTTGACGTTGCTATGAAGTGGTTGCAAAATTTCCGGTGAGCTCAGATCAAAGAGGGGCTGTCTCTTGCAGGAATTGGTTAACGATATCCAGAACTTGATCGGGAGCATCTTCCAGAACGTAATGCCCCGCTGTACCGATTTCCTCCACCCTCGCCTGGGGCCAATGCTGCTGAAAACGCCGCAGGCATTCGGGGCGAAAACACCAGTCTTTCATTCCCCAAATGAGCTGGATAGGCCAGTCCGAAAGTGAATCCAACCCTTTTTCGATTTCACTGAGTACCGACCACGTTGGGTGGCGTTCTGACAAAGGGATGTCTTTGACAAATTGATAAATCGCCATCCGATTGGCCCATGTGTCATAGGGCGCTAAGAAGCCTTCCGCGATTTCCGATGGCAATCCACCAGGCTGTTCAGTCGCCATGGTGATCGCCGCTTTGGCGAACATATTGAATCCCTGAACCCCAACTTTGCCAATCAACGGCCACCGACAAGCCCGTATTCGAAGGGGGATGTAGGGAGGAGGGAACGCCCCCGTATTAAACAATACAATGCTTTTGAATCGCTCGCGCCGTTTCAATAATGCCCCCAAGCCGATAGCCCCACCCCAGTCATGAGCCATCAATACGATCTTCTCTAAATTCAGCTCATCGATCAAAGCACACAAATTAGCAATGTGGGTTTCCAGACAATAGGAATAGTCAACAGGTTTATCACTCAAACCACATCCGACGTGGTCAACAGCAATCGTTCTATATCGGTGCGAGAATTGCTCAATCTGACGTCGATATAGAAAAGACCAGGTAGGATTCCCATGCACCATCAAGATAGGTGCGACAGGTTCCGCGGCAGCGCACTGATCGACGTAGTGCATTTGCACCGAGCCCAAAGAGAGATATTTCGATTGAAAATCGTAATCTTTCTTCCAAGCTTGTCGCTTGTCCGCGACAGCCCTTGAATCAGCGACGGTTTGCTGAGTCGCTTCGAATGCATCGGATTTCATAAGTCAACTGGTAAGAAATGGGAACACTCAAAGCTTCGCAGTTTACCTTAAATCAAGCCACTCTACGATTGGCTTGGCCCGTCATTCGATTTTTCCGACATTCGATGAATAGTGAGTCCGGCTTGCGAACCACATTTTCTTTGGAATCCAGTTCAAAATCACCGAACTGCTCTATTTTACTCGTGGAGGCTGTCACCACCTCAAATGAGTCAAAACCAATTTGCTGGCAAAGGTCTCTTAACGAAAACCGATCATACATCCAACGATGAATCTCTCCCCGACTCCGAAAGAGGCCCTCATCAAAAGCTAAGACAGCGTCGGAACCAAGGAAAATCCGAGTCACGCAGCGAACGAACTTTTCTCGCCACCTCTCGGTCAACCGCCCTAGGCGCCGACCCAACCGGTGTTGACTAGGACTGCTGGAGTCGGGAGAGCGACAAACCCAAAATTCGTCACCGACTCGAGATCGAACGAATTGAGAATTTTTTAGATCGGCCGTTGCCATGTAGCGTCCCATACGGCCACCAGAACAATCTCGGACCAATTGGTCCAAGAGCTCAAGCTTGATCCACCGATAGTCCTCTTGAGATTGTCGGTCTCCTGCCCAAGCCTGTGCATGCATTTTGAGATAAAGCTCGGCAATCTTTTCAAGATCCGGTACGACGATTCGAAGAATTCCGCCGGGCTCAAGAACCCGGTAGCATTCGCGGAGTAGATCTATACCTTCCTCTGGCTTCAAGTGTTCCAGAATATGAGAATGGTATACCGCCGACAGGCTATCGGACGGACATGGAATACCTTGTGTGATATCGTGCTCGACCACGTTCGGATCCATCGCCTCCAGATCCATATTTAACCAGGCTGGATGATGGGTTCTTCCACATCCAATGTTGAGCATTTTAGGCCGCTCACGTTCCGACATCGTTGCGAGCGTTTTGGATTCAGACACCATCGACTGCCTCCAATCCAAAAATTTGATTCGTCGTCTTTGGTTCAGTTTGCCTACCTATTTCCGCGTTAACGCCAGGGCAATGGATCCCGATTCTTCCGGTGTAATCGATCCGGTTTAACATCATCGCAACTTGATGTTCGGCGAAATACTCATCCACCGCCCGACGACAGCCTTTCCAATGGCCGTAATCATCAATGATCAAAACACCGCCGGGACTCAATAAAGGAAAAAGAACTTCTAACTCAATTCGGGTTGATTCGTACCAATCGGTGTCCAGTCGTAGAATCGCAATTTCTTGAGGACGTCTCTCGAGAAGTGTCTCCTCTACTTTACCCTCTACGTAATGGACTTGTTCGCAGGGATAGCCCGTTTTTTTCATCACCGACTGAACTTGGTCCAAAGGCGATCTGCACCAAACAGACTTTGCGTCCGAGCGATCTTCAACGTCCATCAAATGGCTCGCCCTTTCACCAAGAAAGTCGACGTCTTGGTCGGAAGGTTCAGACATACCATCAAAAGTGTCATACAGCCAAAGCTCTCGATCCATCCGGTTCAACCCGATTAGTGTTCGGGCGACGGCGGCCATACTCCCGCCTCGCCAGACACCGCATTCGACGATCGAACCGGCAATTTGGTTTTGGGCAACGTATTCCACCGCGTTACATAACGCCAAAACACGTTCTGGTGACGTCATGGTGTAAGACTGGACAGCGCGAATGATGTCCAAGTATTCAGTCGGAGCATCCGGCAATTGCGACCGAAGATCGGGAACCGCCACGACGGCTTGTCTATTCTTTTTTTTGCGGAAAAACAACACGGTTTTCTTAGGGACCCAAAGGTTCAAAGGCAAAAAGAAATATCTGCAAATCAGCCCCTGTTCACAATGGACTGTAAACCGAGATTTGCAACTCTAGGATGTAACAAATTCAGCGTTTCAGGTAAAGCGAATCACATGCTATCACCCCGTCTGATCCGCTCGATTTTGCGCTGAATAGCGGTCAGCTTGACAGTGTCATCCATGAAGCATTCGACAATCTGTAGATTCGTATTGGACGGAACAAGACCAGATGTTTTAATCTTGCAAAATCCTTAGCTCACTCAAACTAAGTGCTAGCATTTCACCATGCCACAGCTCAATACGCCGATAACTTTTTGCATCTTCAATCGACCGGATGTGACCGCGCGCGTTTTTAATGAAATCGCTCGCCAACAGCCCAAACACTTACTCGTCATTGGCGACGGCCCGCGGCCCGACCACCCCACGGATCCAGAACAAATTGCTCGCTCCCGACAAATACTTGACCGCATCGATTGGCCATGCGATCTGAGAACCTGTTTTACAGATGAAAACATGGGATGCGGAAAACGAATGGGAACGGGGCTGACCTGGGCATTCGATCAATTCGAGGAACTCATCATCCTCGAAGATGATTGTCTGCCCCACCCCTCCTTTTTTTCGTTCTGCGAGACCTTGCTCGATCGCTTTCGGAACGAGCCACAAGTCATGATGATCAGTGGGAATCATTTCCAGCCCACTCCCCACACTCGGCAATCCTACTACTTCTCACATTGGCCACATATTTGGGGATGGGCCAGCTGGCGAGATTGCTGGCAAGAATTCAATGCCGTCCAACCCCCGAAAAACGAGCTTGAGTTAACAACCATCTTGTCGAAGGTCTTGAATCAGGATGACGAGATCATTCGCTGGACATCAATCATGCGAGATTTTTTCGACGGCAGAATTGACACGTGGGATTTTCTCTGGACCTACGCGATTTGGAACCGACAGGGACTCGCCGTTCTGCCAAGTCAAAACCTCGTCTCCAATTTGGGTTTTGGCCATGACGCAACCCACACTCTCGACCAAAATTCTCCCCTCGCCGCTTTGGCAACCCACGACATCGGCACGCTGCATCATCCCTCAACCATTGCCCGAGATGGGATCGCAGATCGTTGGACCTTTGAAAACATCATGCAACTAGAGGGCGACGCCACGGCAGCAGAGGATCAGGCTAAGGATTCGACAAAAACTCGCTCTTGGTTGCGTCGACTGCTCCGTTCTAAGAACAAGCTAAAAGGGTAGGTCTGATCATGAATATTGCCATCTTTTCGCCCTATGCGACGGTCGCCCCCCATTTTGAAACCGAGTTGGAAATTGCTCAAACGCATCTCGATCAGGGGGACTCGGTCGAGATCGTGAGTTGCTATGGAAAATTAGCCAATTGCGACTTCAATTTGGAACGGGACGCCAAACGTTGCGAAGACTGTATCGGACGACGGAGGGCCGGAATCAGCATGCTGAAACCTGGGGTTCGCGCACTGGAACTGACCCCCATCCACACAGACTTTTCCCCACCAGCTTTTGATGATCTCACCGACCTTAAATCCTATTTCATTGAAAACTTCGATTTGGGTTATGCTGCTCTTTCGTCGCTGGTTTCTGTTTGCCGAAACCCTGAACCCGACCTGCAGCAGTGGGGACCGTTGTTACATCGGTTGATGCAGTCAGCTTGGATCACTTATCAGGCCACTCGCGAGTACCTCCGCAAGGCCCAGCCAGAACGGGTCTATCTGTTCAACGGGCGATTTGCCTCGATGCGGGCCGTCCTCAGAGCCTGTCAGTCACTCAACACCGACTGCTTCATTCACGAACGAGGGTGCGACCTTAAACACTACGATCTGTTTCCCAATCATTTGCCGCATGATATTGAAGGGATCCAAAAAATCATGCTCGAACTATGGCACCGAGGAGATCCCCGCCGAGAGGCGATCGGAGCAAGCTGGTTCGAAGATCGCTTGAACCGAGTCGAAAAAAACTGGCATTCTTTCGTCAAGGGTCAGGAAGCGGGCCGATTGCCCCCTAACTGGAAAAGCAACCGGCATAATATTTCCATTTTCTGTTCGTCCGACGATGAGTTCGTTGCCATTGGCGACCATTGGAAAAACGTAATGTACCCCAATCAGGTTGATGGAATTTCAAGAATCGTTACCGACATGCTGGCCCGCTCTCCAGAAACACATATCTACCTGCGTATCCATCCCAATCTCAAAGACGTCGACAATCAGCGGAAACGGGAAATGCTGGCAATCGATTCCCCTAACTTGTCGATCATCACACCTGACGAGACAATTGACACCTATCAACTGTTGCGTCATAGCAACAAGATCATCACGTTTGGTTCGAGTGTCGGAATCGAAGCGGTCTATTGGGGGATCCCATCGATACTACTGGGGCCCTCTTTTTACAGACAAATTGGCGGCACGTTCACGCCCTCAAATCATTCTGCCGCGTTAGATTTGTTATGCAAAGAACTCGAGCCCGCTGAACAAACGGGTGCCCTGATCTACGGTTATTGGCAACAAACCCGAGGCATTCCCTACCAGTACTTTGAAGCCTCAGGGCTCTTCGAGGGAAAATTCATGGGGCAGGTCATTCACGCTGGAATGAAAACACGCGAGCCTCGATTCTTCAAGCGGTTGCTACGAAAGCTGAAACCCAACAAGAACATTCGTTGAGTCGCCAAGCCCAAACAAAGGGCAGCTACCAAAACTGTAAACGTCATCGAAAATGGAAGTGCTAGCACCTTGGTTTGATTCCTACTTCACATCGTATGCAAAGGCTTTTCGTATTGTTGTTTCTGTTTGTGTGGGATAGCTTTAACGTCTCCCCAACAAAAACACGCGTGGAGAACAAGGATGTTCTGGCTTGAAAACAAGACCGTTTTAATCACCGGTGGCACCGGCTCTTTCGGTAAAGAGTGCACCCGGTTCCTACTGGAAAATACGGGCATTCGTCGTTTGGTCATCTTTAGCCGTGATGAACAAAAACACGTTGCGATGCAACGCAATCACTTTCCAACAGACCGCTATCCTCAGATACGATACTTTGTGGGTGATGTGCGCGATCGCGACCGACTCAAAATGGCATTGAAAGGGGTTGATTACGTGATTCACGCGGCCGCGATGAAACACGTAGATGTCGCTGAATACAACCCAACGGAATGCATTCGCACCAATATCGGAGGTGCAGAAAACCTAATCACAGCCTGCCTTGACTCCGACGTAAAAAAAGTCATCGCGCTCTCGACCGACAAGGCAGCTGGCCCAATCAACTTATACGGTGCAACCAAGCTTTGCAGTGACAAACTATTTGTCGCTGCGAATTCACTGGCAGGTGAATCAGGCCCGCGCTTTGCAGTCGTGCGATATGGTAATGTACTCGGCTCAAACGGTTCGGTCGTACCGTTCTTTCAGAACAAGCAAGCCACAGGAGTCTTACCGATCACGGATCCAAAGATGACCCGTTTTATCATCACTCTGGAAGAGGGGATTGATTTTGTCATGACCGCTTTCGAACAGATGGACGGTGGTGAAGTGTTTGTCCCCAAGATTCCCAGTACCACCATTTCAGATATTGCCAAAGCCGTCGCCCCCGAGTGCAAGACTGAGGTCATTGGTATTCGGCCGGGTGAAAAAATGCATGAATGCATGGTGCCCGCCGACGAGGCCCATCAAACACTGGAATTCCCAAAGTATTACATCATTCAGCCAAACCAACGGAGCTGGTCAAGCGTGCCACCCAAATACTCAGAGGAAGGAATCCCATGTCCAGACGATTTCTCTTACGAGAGCGATAACAACCCCGAGTGGCTGTCTGTCAGGGAGCTCCGTGATTTGATTCGGAAATGCTGTCCGAAGGTTAACAAAACGACCCCAATGATTGACGTCGCCTGACGTTCAAGCCCTCAGGAATCTGACGTGTTACCTTACGGAAAACAAACGATTGACGAAGCCGATATCCAAGCGGTTGTGGATGTCCTCAGATCAGACTGGTTAACCACCGGGCCGGTAGTCAATCAATTTGAAGAAGCCTTCTCGGATTACACAAACGCCTATTCGGCGACGTCCGTTTGCAATGGCACAGCAGCCTTACAAGCAGCAATGAACGCTCTAGGCATCCAACCCTCTGACGAAGTGGTTGTCCCTGCACTCACGTTTTGCGCAACGTCCAACGCTGTCCTTTACCACGGTGGTACTCCCGTGTTTGCAGACGTTTCGGCAGACACCCTTTTGATCGATCCCGAAGATGTCGCCAACAAGATCACCGCTAAGACAAAAGCCATCATTGCTATGGATTATGCGGGCCAACCATGTGACTACAAGGCGCTGCGAGATCTGGCAGATAAGTTTGGCTTATTTTTGGTTGCGGATGCTTGCCACTCACTTGGCGCCACCTACGATCACCGACCCGTCGGAGGTCTGGCCGACCTGAATTGTTTCAGCTTTCACCCGGTCAAGCCGTTAACCTCTGGTGAAGGTGGAATGGTCACCGTCAACACCAAAGACCCGAAACGGGCCGATTCGTTAACGACCGCTCTCAGAGTATTCCGAAACCACGGAATTCAAAGCGACCACCGATCCCGTCATCACAACGGGCAATTCGAATACGACATGAGCCAGTTAGGATTTAACCTGCGACTGACGGACATCCAATGCGCACTAGGGATGTCACAACTTTCGAAATTGGATACGTTCACCAAAAGCCGACAGGAAATAGCGGCTGAATATATCCGCCAACTAAAAGGTTTACCCGATTACGACCCGCTGGTTCAGTTGAGCGACCGGACGCACGCCTACCATTTAATGGTCATCCGCTGTCGGTCAAATCGAGACCATGTATTCCAAGAGCTTCGAAAGCGAGGAATCTTCGCCAACGTGCACTACCGACCGGTTTATCAACATTCGTTTTACCAAAATCGATTTGACACAAGCTCAGCTCGATGCCCGATTGCCGAACAGGCCTACCAAGAAATTTTATCGCTCCCCATTTTCCCTGGTCTGACAAGGGAGCAGATCAAATTCGTGAATCAAGCATTAGCCGAAATGACACTCGGCGTTCCCATGTCCGCTTAGAAAGAAACTGCTTTGTCGACCGTCGCCATCATCCAAGCTCGTATGGGAAGCCACCGATTACCTGGCAAAGTAATGTTACCGGTAGGTGATAAGAATATGTTAGCTCGGGTTATCCATCGTGTGCGCAAGAGTCGGTTTATTGACCAGACGGTCGTCGCGGCATCCAACCGAGCCGAGGATGAGCCGATCTGGCAATGGTGCACCGATCATCGAGTTCCGTTCGTGATTGGAGATGCCCAGAATGTATTGAGTCGCTATGAATTGGCCGCTGATAACTTTGGAGCCAGCCGCATCGTGCGGGTCACCTCAGATTGTCCATTGATCGATCCAACGGTCATCGACGAGACCGTCCAAGTCTTGGCAGACAACGAGCACTTGGACTATGCCTGCAACTTTTATCCCGCTCGCACATTCCCGCGCGGATTGGATACGGAAGTGTTTACAAGGCACTGTCTCGAGCGATTGTCACGCGAGGCCAAAACCCCTGAATACAGGGAACACGTCACGCTCATGATTTACAAAAACCCTAACCGATTTAGGATTGGCAGTCACCTCAGCGGCACGAGTTACGCTGACCTTAGGTGGACCGTTGATACCCCGGAAGATCTTGAACTGGTTCGCTCCATTTACGAATATTTTTCAAACGGAGATTTCCGTTGGCAGGATGTGATACGAGCTTATTACGAGAACCCAAATTGGCGTTTCTGCAACCAATTGATACAGCAAAAGGCCGCCTGATCTCTTCGTACTAAGCGATTCACCCGCCCTCGAAAACCCTCACGCCCAACTAATCACAAACACAATGCCCGTCCGAATTCCAACACACAAACTTTTGATCCGTGCAGACGCGGGACCCAAACAGGGTACAGGCCATGTGATGCGTTGCCTTGCACTCGGGCAGGCATGGCAAAAAATGAGAGGCCAAGTCACTTTTCTGACCGGCCCGCTCCCGGCCCGACTCTCCATGAGACTCAAAGCTGAAAACATCACGCTTCAAACACTTCCGCCAGACGCAGACGACCATGCTGAAAACCTTCTTTTCAATAAATTGATCGAACAATATGATCCTGACTGGGTCGTTCTTGATGGCTATCAGTTCGGTGATGATTATCAAAAAAAATTAGTACCGGGAAACGCCCGTCTCTTGGCCATTGATGACTACGGACACGCCCAGCACGACTTGGCAGATGCCGTCTTCAATCAAAATGCATACGCCACCACCCAAGACTACTCTCCCGTCCGAAGCGGACCGGAGGTGATCGCTGGATTAAAGTACGTTTTGATACGTGACGAATTCCATTGTCTCAACAAAAATCCTGCTGCGTTACCGAGGGCAAGCAAGGCCAAGCGTATATTAATCACCTTCGGAGGCTCTGACCCCAACAATACAACAGACGAAGTGCTTCAAATCCTAAACGACTGCGCCCTACCCCTCACCTCAGTCGACGTGATTGTCGGCCCCTGCAATCCTCACATCGAAAGCCTGAAAGCAACCGCGAAAAAATCGCAACTCTCGATTCGGCTCCATTCCAATGTCGATCGTATGTCGAAACTATTCGAACGCACCGATTTGGCAATCACCGCAGCTGGTTCAACGTGTTATGAGTTATGCCACGCAGGGGTACCAATGATTGCGATCCCAATTGCCCCCAACCAACAAGCGGTCGCCGGCGCGCTCTGCCAGCAAGGGGCCGCTCAAGAAATAACCCAAAATGACTTGAAAACCGGGCACGCTCGAAAGGTGATCGGACAGGCCATTCACGACGTAAAACTGCGGCAATCCCTTTCCGAGACCGGCTTTCGTCTCGTGGATGGACAGGGTGCCGCGAGGCTTGCTCGGCGGCTCTGTTCGCACCTCTATCACTTTCGCCAAGCCCAAGACCAAGACGTTCCGATGTTGTTGGATTGGCACAACGACTCGGAGATTCGAGCGACCCGCTTCGGCCCCACCACGTCAAATGAAAACCAGCTTCGCAACTGGTTTCTTAACCAACTCGATGACGCGAGGCACTTGAACTGGATGATCGACAACCACGACGGTCGTCCGGTCGGACAAATACACCTTGATTCGTCCTCGGGAAACAGAACGGAGGTTCGAATCAGCCTGACCCCATCAATGCGTGGTAAAGGAATCGGAACGGCCCTGATTGAAGCGGCCTGCCGAAGAAGAAACAAAGAGTCTGGCGACACTCAGTTTGTCGCCTATATCAAACCGATCGATATCGCTTCTCAAACGGCCTTCCGAAAAGCTGGATTCAAACCTGTGGCCACGACAACCATTCATGGACAGGTCGCCTTAGAGCTCGCTTATCACTCAGAGAGGGAACACGCTGCGTCTATTCTTACCCCGCAATTGAAAGCATCTTAGCATGTCGCAACCGATATTTCAGATTGGCAACCGCAAGATTGGGGGTGATCAACCCGCATATCTGATCGCAGAGTTATCCGCCAATCACGGACAGTCGATTGACCTAGCAAAACGCCTGATTCATGCCGCCGCTGACGCCGGCGCGGACGCGGTGAAATTACAAACTTACACCGCAGATACGCTGACACTTAATTGCGATAACTCGTTTTTTCAAATCAACCACAACACGGACTGGGACGGCCAAAACTTTCACTCGCTCTATCAACAAGCGCATATGCCTTGGGACTGGCAACCCAAACTGAAATCGTTTGCCAATGGACTGGGACTGGAGCTTTTTTCTAGCCCCTTTGACTCGACGGCAGTCGACTTCCTTGAAGAGATGGAAGTGCCCGCTTATAAAATTGCCTCTTTTGAAATTGTCGACATACCACTTCTCGAACACGTTGCCAAAACAGGCCGCCCCACCATCCTGTCAACGGGTATGGCAACATTGGAGGAAATTGAATTAGCCGTTACGACGCTTCGAGAAAACGGGTGCAGCCAAATCGCATTATTGAAATGCACAAGCGCCTACCCCGCTCCTGTTGAGTCAATGAATTTGAAAACCATTCCGGTAATGGCAGAGCATTTCCAAGTTCCCGTCGGCCTATCAGATCACACCTTGGGTAACGAAGCGGCAATCGCCGCAGTCTGTTTGGGTGGCTGTATTGTTGAAAAACATCTAACTCTCTGCCGAAGTGATGGCGGGCCTGATAGTAGTTTTTCACTAGAGCCCAGTGAATTTCGCGAGATGGCCTCCACCATCCGACGCGTCGAGCGCGCGATGGGACGCGTCCATTTTGGCCCCAACTCACACGACGGGGAAAATACTGACTTTCGCCGCTCTTTATTTGTCGTTGCCGACATAAAACAAGGGGATGCATTCACCGAGGCCAATATACGGTCCATACGACCGGGAATGGGATTGGCTCCCAAAAACATGAGGCAAATCATCGGCAAAACGGCTCAAACAGACATTCGTCGCGGAACTCCTTTGGGTTGGGAACACATTGCTTAGCACATTGCCCTTGCCTCCAACTTTAGACAACGAGTAAAAAACACTTACGGAATCAGGCATTTGCTAGCAGCAAGGAAGCTGTAAACACATATGAAAAATCTCAATCGAGCGTTACGGATGGCGCTCAATTACCGCTGGTCATTAATCGGGGCTTCTTTGTGCTCCCTGCTTGTTGCTCTATTTTGGGGCGCTAACTTAGGCGCCGTCTATCCTTTTGTAGAAGTTGTTCTTAAAGACAAATCCCTCACCGAATGGGTCGAACAACGGATCGAAGACTCTCATCAGGCAATCGAAAAATCCGAAGAGGAAATCAAAGAACTCGAATCCCAAATCACTACCGGGGAATTGGACACCAAACAAACCGAAGTTAACCGTCGCGCTGTTCGATCTCTAAAAACCGACATCAAAACCCAAGAAGAGCGGATCTCTTGGTCCGTAGCGTTGGAACCCTGGATTAAACGATACGCGCCCAGTGATCCTTATATGACGCTCGTCATTTTAATGTGTCTGATGGTGATCGGAACGATTTTTCGAGGTGTCTTTTTAGCAACGAGTATTTACCTCGTGGCTCGAGTGGGTCAACGAACCATTCTTGACTTACAAAACCGTGTTTTCTCAAACGTCTTGAACATGGAAATTGCCGAGATTGATGTTCGGGGGACGGGTGACCTCATCAGTCGAATACGGGGTGAAACGGGCGCTATCGGCGGCTCCATCATCACCTTGTTTGGGAAAACGGTTCGCGAACCCCTCAAAATGTTTGCTTGCTTGATCGGCGCAGCCGTCGTGAATTGGAGGCTCCTTCTGTTTTCTTTGTTGGTTTGCCCTTTGGCTGTTTACCTGATGGTTCAATTGGCCAGAATGACCAAGCGCGCCAGTAAGAAAGCAATGGAAGAATCAGCCCGACTTCTGGACCGGCTTTATCAAGCATTGACTTACATGCGGGTCGTCAAGGCGTTCAACATGGAGGAAGATGAGCGCGCTCGCTTCCGGGTGGTTGCTCATGACGTTTACAAAAAAGGGATGCGGATTGCACTTTATGGTGCTCTCGCAAGATCGAATAACGAACTTCTGGGGGTCAGTATCATCAGCCTCTCAATCCTTGCCGGTGGCTACATGGTATTGAATCAGGAGATGTACCTATTCAATATTCGAATGAGTTCGGCGCCCATGGAATTTGGAGAGTTGATGGCATTCTTTGCCTTTTTGATTGGTGTTTCCGACCCACTACGAAAACTCGGTAACGTCTACAACCAAATCCAGTCCGGGATAGTTGCGGCCGATCGCGTCTTTCCTCTAATTGATCAACAACCTGCCGTGGCCGCTCCCGCCCGTCCTCATGCGGTACCGAATGGTGCATTGGGCATTGAGTTTGACAATGTAAAATTCGCCTACAATGACGACGCACCTGTCTTGAATGGCGTCACCTTTGATCTTCCCGCCGGATCATCCATGGCTATTATTGGTCCTAACGGTTGTGGAAAAAGCACTCTCATTAACTTACTCCCTCGGTTCTTTGATGTAGCAAGCGGATGTATTCGAGTGGGTGGTCGCGACCTTCGAGATTTCTCTCCTAATGACCTTCGAGCCGAAATCGGCTACGTCACGCAAATGACCATGTTGTTTCGAGATTCCATTGGCGCGAACATTAGTTATGGGAATCCGGATGCCACTACAGAGCAGATCGAAAATGCAGCCCGTCGCGCCCATGCTCATGAATTCATAAGAGACCTCGAGACTGGCTATGAGTCGGACATTGGTGAACACGGTGGACGCCTTTCTGGCGGCCAACGCCAACGACTTGCGTTGGCACGCGCAATATTGCATGATCCGCGAATCCTTATTTTGGATGAAGCGACCAGCCAAATTGATCCAGAAAGTGAAGCACTGATCCATGCCACCCTCAAGTCGTTTATCAAAAACCGCACCACCCTTATCGTGACTCATCGTATGTCGACACTTGAATTGGTCGACCGAATCATGGTTATGAACAAAGGAAAGGTTCTGGATTGTGGAACCCACGCAGAATTAATCAAACGTTGCGATGTATACCGTCGTCTAAGACAGTCTGATTTGGAGAAGGTTGCGTAGAAATGGAATCCATACAAAAAAACCTAAACACCTCCTCCTTTGACCTCATGCGACAGGCTAAGGAAATCGTACGTGATGAGGCCCGTGCGCTTGAAAATTTAGCGACTCATATCCCTCTTGAATTTATCGACGCCGTCGAATTGATCGGCGAGTGCCAAGGGGCGGTAATTGTTTGCGGGGTCGGCAAAGCCGGATGGATTGGCCAGAAAATCTCTGCCTCGTTGGCGTCCACAGGTACTGTCAGTCACTTCTTAAACCCCAGCGAGGCTTTTCACGGTGATTTGGGACGGATTGGTACCCACGATGTCGTTTTGGCGCTCTCCAATAGCGGGGAAACCGGAGAGCTAACACAGATTCTGCCAAGGATCAATCAGTTTGGGATCCCCATTATCTCGATCACTGCCAATGCGAATTCCACCCTAGCCAAGCATTCACAAGTCGTTCTAGATTACGGAAAAACGCCTGAAACCGGCCACCTGCAATTAGCACCTTCGACCACGACGACCGTCATGTTGGCAATGGGCGACGCTTTGGCACTGGTTGTTTCCGAGCAAAGACAGTTTCAAAGCATGGACTTTGCAAAGTATCATCCTGGCGGCAGTTTGGGACGCAAACTCTCCTTGGTCGACGAGATTATGAAACCGCTGGACCATTGCCGTCTGGCACATGAATCGGAAACGGTCCGAGAAGTTTACGTACGTTATCAGGGGAGCGAACGTCGTGTTGGCGTGGTCCTTATCGTCGATCAAAATAACGCGCTTGCTGGCTTATTTACCGACAGCGACCTCGCAAGAATGCTTGAGCGACAGCAGGAAAATCTTTTCGATATGCCCATTCGCGAGGTCATGACACGCAAACCATTTACCGTTACGAGCGGCAGCCGAACCGCCGTTGCCGTGGAAATACTCGCCTGTCGCAATTTGAGTGAATTACCGGTCGTCGACGCGAAAGCTCGCCCCATCGGACTGATTGACATCACCGATGTGGTGGGCTTGCTACCCAACTCATGACTCGATTTTCGCGTTGCAGTCATGCCTTTAAGAGAAACGGTTTACCGAAGCTTGTTTCGCGATCTTTATCAAAAACCCGCCAGTCGACGAATTCCCACTTGGCTCTACTGGTCGTCTTCGGTCAATTAAAGGTAAGATAAGCGAACTCAGTCAAAACTAAGTATTGCTTCGCCCCGATCAAGTCGTTCGTAAACAAGGCATTTCAATGGACAAACCCGAGATTGCAGCTACCTGCCCGAAAAAGGTTGAATTAAAAGCCGGTAAAAAATATGCCTATTGCACCTGCGGGCTTTCTACCAATCAACCGTTCTGTGACGGTAAGCATTCCGGTACCGATTTCCGGCCTGCCCTGTTCGTGGTTGAAGAAGATCAGGTCAAACATCTTTGTCAATGCAAACAGACAGCCAATCCACCTTATTGCGACGGGAGCCACAAAAACATCGATGTGAGCTGACCGTCTAATACTGATCAACGTGCAATAAGATCAACCGAACCAAAATCCATCGGATCGTAGCATGAGAGAGTCGCCCTGGAAAGCGATCAAGGTTGCAATTGGGACGTTCACTTTTCTCGCTATATTGCTCCTATTTGTTCTGCCTTTGGGTGTTTCCCAATGGCTCCAGACGAAACCCGAACCGCCACCCGGGATCCTCCGATATTTACGGTGGCTTGAAAATTGCCAAAGGCTGTCGATACAAATTCTGGCTGGTGGCTATTTCTTTGCCGTTGGGAGTTGCTTTGCAAGCTTCCTCAATGTGGTTGCATCGAGGGTGCCTCGCGGACAGAGCATCACGGGTCACAGCCGATGCCCCCAGTGCCTCGCTCGTTTGAGGCTGCGCGACAACCTCCCAATCATTGGCTGGCTACGCAATCAGGGGCAATGTCGTTTCTGCCAGGCACCGATTGCGTCACGTTACCTCTATGTTGAAATTCTTTTGGGAACCGTATTTCTAGTCCTTGGACTTTCGACGCTCGCCACGGGAGGGGTCACGCTTCCTGTTCGGCACCCGAATCCAGGAATGGGATTCGAACGCTTCTTGCTCCAACCAAAATGGGATCTGCTTCAAATCCTTATGGGCCAGATCTGTTTACTCCTTTTTCTATTCACCTTTGCTCTTATCGAACTGGAACGATTCCGAATTCCTCGATCGCTCCTATTAGCCGGTTTTTTCTGCGGATTCGCTATGGCGACCTGCAACCCTTCCATGATCCTGATTGAATACGCATGGCCATTGCAGGAGAAGTGGCCAATGGTCTGGGGAAGTTACTCACTTCTGGGCACGCTGTTGATCGGCGTCTTGATTGGAGCGCTGCTTGGGAGAATTCTCAACCGCTGCCTTGGGAGCCGCTTAATCGAACGCGTGTACCTCGCCAATGTTGCAAACCAAAAAGAAGATGAACTGGAAACACACGGACCGGACAGACAACTCACCTTAGGACCTGACCTTGGAAATTCTTCAAACCCCGCCACCAAAACCTTTCCAGCCAATGGCGACCCAAGCCAAACGATCCCCGGTGGAGTCACCAGCTCCTTTTTTTGCGGTTTGGTTTTGTGCGGGCTCTTTCTCGGCTGGCAATCAGCAGTGATTATCTCAATCTGGGTGGCTCTAATTTATTTTATATTCGGCGGTAAGTTTCAGCGAGAGACAAGTCCGTGGTTCACCAGCAGCAGCCTCGTTTTCATCGGCTGTCTGCTCCATTTGATGACTTGGCGATGGCTCAATGTACTGACAAACTGACCCCAAACCGCTACCATCGGTTCAAAAAATATCGGTTTTCACTGAACCGTTTTGGTATTTCGGCCAACATTGTGCCAACCGTTTTAGCCCTGCACCACGTTTACGTTCTCGCGAAATACTAGATAATAGGAAACCGGCCAATCAGAAACGGCCGCACCGTCCAATCAACCACTTTTGAAAAAGATTGATTCGCAATGAGTTCTAAAACAGACAACCATAATCTCCCAACCGACGAATGTGTTCGCGAGCGATACTCTGCTGCATCACAAAGCCAAGAGCCTGCCCTTTGTTGCCCCGTCGTTTACGACACGCGTTATCTCAAAGTCATTCCTAAAGAGATCATTGACCGGGACTATGGTTGCGGCGATCCGTCGCCGTACGTGCGCCCCGGTGACACTGTGGTCGATCTGGGGGCCGGAGGTGGAAAACTGTGCTTCATCATGTCACAACTGGTAGGCGAATCGGGAAAGGTCATTGGCGTTGATGTAAACGACGACATGCTAAACTTATCGCGAACCCACCAAGACGCGGTGGCCGACAAAATCGGCTATAGCAATATTCAGTTTCGTTGTGGTCGCATTCAGGACCTCGCCATTGATCTGGAACAATTATCCGAAGAGATGGAGCAGCTGGATTCTCAGGGACCCCAGCATGTCATCGACATCCTTACGTTACAAGATAACATCCGTAAAAACCGACCCATGATTCCGGATAATAGCGTCGACTGCGTTGTCTCTAACTGTGTGCTAAATCTAGTCCACCCATCGGACCGCAAACAGCTATTTACAGAGATTTTTCGGGTCTTGAAACCGGGCGGCCGAGCGGCAATCAGCGATATTGTGTCAGATGAAGATGTCCCGGTCGCAATGCAAAACAACCCAGAACTATGGTCCGGCTGCATTTCGGGAGCTTGGCGTGAGGATCTGTTCGTTGAAGAATTTTGCCATATCGGATTCCAAGGTGTCCAAATTGACAAACGTCAAGCAGAAGCTTGGCAAACGGTGGAGGGAATTGAGTTTCGGTCGATCACGGTTCTAGCGATCAAACCATTTAGCGATATCTGCTTGGAAAAAAACCAGGCGGTTATCTACCGGGGACCCTTCGCAAAAGTAATCGATGATGACGGTGGAACCTACGCTCGTGGGGTGCCAATGGCGGTCTGTGACAAGACCTTTCAAATGTTGTCCGAACAAGGTCTCGCCAACAATTTTTATCGACTCGAACCCCGCAATCCGATAAGTGATGAGCGGGCGCAGTTATTCGACTGCACGATCGACCGCAGGCGAAGCCCTCAGGAAATTAAAGGCCAGCAGTTCAGCCTGACTCAAATCTCATCCGACGATTGCTGCGGCGGAGACAACGGAGCTTGTGGTTAAAGAGCAACCGGCATGCTTACGGACTAAACATTGAAAAAACTCCCTGTCTTATCACTGCAGCGGCGAGGCGACCAATTAGCCAATGCGCGTCGGCAACGCGAGATCCTCGAAGCCAAAGGACAACTCCCGACCTTTGAAATGTCGCTCGAGAAATGCCACGCTTCCCCACTGGTGTCCGAGGGTATCGAAATCTTGCAAGTGAATGTTGGGAAGCTTTGCAACATGACGTGTCGGCACTGCCACGTCGACGCCGGTCCAGACCGTCGAGAGATCATGGAACGTCAAACCATTGATGACTGCCTGGCTGCCATTACGGCCGCTTCGATCACCACGCTCGACCTCACCGGCGGGGCCCCGGAAATGAATCCCGATTTTAAGTATTTTGTAGCCGAGGCGCGAGCCAAGGATTGCCACGTCATTGACCGCTGCAACTTGACTATTTTGTTAGCCAACGGCTACACAGACATGCCTGAATTCTTGGCGTCCCATCAAGTTGAAATCGTTGCGTCGCTACCCTGTTACTTAGAGGAAAACGCAGATGCCCAACGTGGTGACGGGAGCTTTCAAAAATCAATACAGGCGTTGCAACAATTGAATACCATTGGTTATGGTAAGCCGGGTAGCGGGTTGATGCTGACCCTCGTTTATAATCCTGTGGGGACTTCGCTGCCGCCCGATCAAAATGAATTGACGGCGGCCTACCGACAAGAGTTATCTGAACGTTACGGGATTGAGTTCAATCGCCTGTTCACGATCACAAATATGCCTATCAGTCGCTACCTAGAGGACCTGATGGAACAAAATAAGTATTCGAGTTATATGCAGACTCTGATTGATGCGTTCAATCCGCTGGCCGTCGAGGGAGTCATGTGCAAAAAGATGTTGTCAGTAGGTTGGAACGGAATTTTGTATGATTGCGATTTCAATCAGATGCTCGAACTCCCTACTCAGGCACCATCCTCACGCCACATTTCCGATTTTACGTTAGAACATCTGGAACAGAGAGCCATCGCGACGGGGCGACACTGTTTCGGGTGCGCCGCCGCATCGGGATCAGGTTGTTTAGGCGCGATCAACACATAACCATCGCCACCAACACGCTAAATTTTTTATTTACACCGGTCTAAAAAAATCGATTGATATAATTCTCAAGGTATTCCTGACGTCCACTGGGACTCGAAGTCGAATCGCCTTTTTCGATCATCACATCGAACAAACTTTCAAACGTATGTTTCCCCGTTTCGATTTCCGCTCCCAAGCCGGACTCCCAGTTGCCGTAACGCTGTCTAACAAACTCTTCCAAACCTCCATCAGCCCGAATGGCCGCAGCAATTTTCAGCCCGCGAGCAAACGCGTCCATCCCGCCAATGTGGGCATAAAACAAGTCGACGGGATCGATACTTTCGCGACGGACTTTGGCATCAAAATTCACACCGCCCGGCGCGATCCCTCCGTATTTCAGCAGCGTTAGCATAACCTCAGCGGTCAAGTAAAAATTGGTCGGGAATTGATCGGTATCCCAACCCAATAGCAAGTCGCCCGTATTCGCATCAATTGAACCGAGACAACCTTGAGCACCCGCATAATCCAATTCATGCATCATCGTATGCCCTGCCAAGGTCGCGTGATTGGTTTCGATATTCAATTTAAAATGATCCATCAAACCGTAGGCTCGCAAAAAATTGATGCAGGCTGCGGCATCGCTATCATACTGATGTTTTGTAGGCTCTTTGGGCTTTGGTTCAATAAGAAAAGTACCGTCGAATCCAATCTGCTTTGCAAAATCAACGGCCATGTTCAAAAACTGACCTAGATGGTCCATCTCACGCTTGATGTCCGTGTTAAAGAGATTCATGTACCCCTCACGGCCGCCCCAGAAAACATAATTCTCCCCACCTAACCGATGGGTGACTTCCATTGCTTTCTTTACCTGCGCCGCTGCATAGGCGAACACTTCCGCATTGGGACTTGTCGCTGCACCATGCATGAATCTCGGATTGCTAAACAGATTGGCCGTGCCCCAGAGGAGTTTAATCCCGGTGCGATCTTGCTCTTCTTCCAATACATCCACAACCGCATCGAGATTTCGATTGGTTTCTGTAAAGTCACCACCCTCAGGAGCCACATCGCGATCATGGAACGCATAATAGGGGGCCCCCAACTTTTCCATGAATTCAAAAGCCACTCGCGCCCGATTGATCGCATTCTCTACCGAATCTGAACCGTCCTCCCATGGACGGTGCAAAGTCGGCATGCCAAAGGGATCGGCTCCGTTGGCACGAAACGTATGCCAATAAACCACGCTGAAACGGAGATGGTCGCGCATCGATTTCCCTTCGATCATCTCGTCGGGATTGTACCAACGAAAAGCGAGTGGGTTTTTGGATTCAGGACCTTCGTATTCTATTTTTGGAATTTCAGGGAATGCGGTCATATCACTTACTGATTTTTAAGAAATGAAATCGGGATAGAATCCTGCCGCGAACAAAAACCAAAGACCATGTCAATCGATTCTGGCAGGGGCAAGGAACCGGAGTGTTTACCCGGGGTGACCTAGATTTTGAACTGGATCGGCTTTTTCAGCAACCGCTTAAACTTCACTTTCGAGACAGCCGCTTGAGAATCCAGTCACCCAAACGTGGAAAAAGTTGAGAGATCGAAAAAAGCAGCCTAGAATGCCAAGGGACAACCAGTTCCACCGACCTTTTCTGACATGCGCGAACAATTTTTTCCGCAAGTTGGTCCGGAGCAATTTTTCCGACAGGCGCACCCGCACCAGCCTGTTTCGCAGCCTCGCCCAATTGGGCTGTCTGCTCTCGATAGCGATCAACTGTATCGTCTCGCGAAATAGGACCTGGACAAACCTGAAGGTAATGGACCTCAGACGGTCCCTCGATACGCAATTGTTGAGTAAATGCAGATAAGGCATGCTTGCTCGTTGCGTAAGGAGCCACATAAGGCCAAGCCGTTTTGGAAGAGAGCGACCCAATATTGATCAAATGTCCACGGGACCTCTTCAACAAGGGGAGGGCAGCCAAAGAGCATCTTACCGCTGCGAAAAAATTAATTTCCATTAATTCTCGGTAATCCCCCAGAAGCGATGTCTCCAAATCACAGCGGATCGACTTGCCGGCACAATTGACCCATACATCAACTGTTTCCAATGTTTCGATAAGCTGCTCGAACCGCTGTTCAAAGACAGCCTCGTCAGTAATGTCGAGGCAAAAGGTATCAACCCGCTGAGACAACGCGTCGTCCAGAATCTCACTTCGAGCTGATTCCAGACGTTCCACATCACGTCCGATCAAGACCACATTGGCCGAGTGAGCCGCGAACGCTTTTCCGATCGCCAGCCCAAGCCCCCGAGAACCGCCGGTGATTACCACTGTCTTTTCTTTCCAGAAAGTCGGCATCTATTACCTATCATTCATATCGGGGTGGGAGGAAAGGATCGAGGAAAGCTTAGTCGGGCCTGATTCGAAAACCAATCCTTGGCCCGCTCCTGATAGCAATAAATGCCAGCATTTAGGATTGAATGGGAAAATCCAAGGTTCAATTCAAAAAAGGTTAATGCTTAACGCTAAGCATGCCGATGCCGATTATATCACACAGGGGGTTTAGGGAAAGTTTAACGACTAACCCGGGCTATTTGGCCAGATCACTAACTTCCGGAAAACGAGACTGTTCGATGATGACTTCACTCTGTAATCCTAGAATCTCTGTATGGGCAGCAATGCTACTGGGACTGATCTTCTGTCTTCAAACCGGCTGCACCGCAATCAAGCCTTTTGGATCGCAGGAAATCCCGATGACTGATTCGGAACCCACTGATCAGTGCATGGTGAAAATCACTCCCAAATTTGGACAAACTCGTTCTACGATCCTGAATGTCAACGACGAAACTACCATTCAAACCGTCCTTGAAGAAACAGGCGCTATCTCTGATTTCCGATCGATGAAAATCAATATCTTCCGCCAGGTTATGGAAAACGGACAAACATTGCGATTACCGGTAGAATACAACTCGCAGCAGAATCGCGCCCGTGAAGAGTGGAATTACGCAATCCATCCTGGCGACACCATCACAATCGGCCCTAAAAGTAGCTCCGGACTCGATAAATTCGTGGATACCGTGTTCGGCAGCAGAAACTAAATTCGCCTGCACGGATACTCCTCGGTGCTTTCAGAAATCTTTATCCATTCACGGTCATAATCAGATTTCTTCGATGTCTTTAACCTGTCCCCGCATTAAAATCGGACGCGAAGTTGAAGAGACGATCGCTGGTGGCGCATGCCACGAGAGGAAAGTCCGGGCTCTATAGGACAGAATGGTCGGTAACGCCGACCGGTCGTGAGATCAGGGAAAGTGCCACAGAAAGTAAACCGCCGAACGGGTGTCTAGGCACCGCGTGGTAAGGGTGAAACGGTAAGGTAAGAGCTTACCAGATTGCCGGGTGACCGGCAGTGCTAGGTAAACCCCATTCAGAGCAAGGCCAAGCAGAAAGCAGTGGCGGTCCGCCGCGTGATGACTTTCGGGTAGGCTGCTTGAATCGTTTAGCAATAAACGATCTAGATAAATGATCGTCACCAACCTCGGTTGGTCACAAAACCCGGCTTACGATCAACTTCGCTTTTTATTCACTTTGAGGATGATCGGTTCCCAATTTATCCGACTCTTCGGCAAATTCGGTTTTCCACTCACTCAGAACCTGGATGGCCTCAATGGGCGTCAATTGATTGATATCGACAACCTTCAAACGTTCGACAATTGGGTGGGTCGCCGTTTCAAAGAGAGTCAACTGAACCCCACTATCCGCCGGAGGGTGCCGCGGAGATAGACGTTCCCTATTTTTTTCGGTTGTCCCACCATTTTCAAGCCTTTTGAGAATCTGCTCCGCTCTCAAATTGACCGCGCCAGGTACGCCCGCCAATTGCGCTACGTGAATACCATAACTCTTGTCCGCACTACCTTGAATGATCTTGTGAAGGAAGACAATCTTTTCCTCCCATTCCTTGACGGCAACGTTGTAATTCCTGACACCCGCCAACTGGGATTCTAAGTCCGTCAGCTCGTGGTAATGCGTGGCGAATAAAGTGCGACAGCCAATATGATCGTGAATGTATTCGACGATTGACCAAGCCAGTGACACTCCATCGTAAGTACTCGTACCCCGACCGATTTCATCCAAGATCACCAAACTAGACGCAGAAGCTGTATTGAGGATCCGAGCCGTTTCTGTCATCTCGACCATGAAGGTGCTTTGGCCTCGAGTTAGCTCGTCGCTTGCCCCAACCCGAGCAAAGATGCGGTCAACGATTCCTAAGCGAGCCGATTTAGCCGGTACAAAACTGCCGATCTGGGCGAGCAGTGTGATCAAGGCAACTTGCCTGATGTAGGTGCTTTTACCAGCCATATTCGGACCGGTAATAAGGTGCAAAAAACCTCTGTCGTCGTCAATGGTTGTATCATTCGGCACGAACGCCCCAAGAGGCTCAAGAATATCCAAAACCGGATGACGGCCCTCTTCAATGACCAAGGACTGATCTTCAGTGATCAAAGGACGACAATAACCCTGCGCTGACGCCAGCTCGCCCAGCCCAGCCACTACGTCAAGTGCCGCGATCATCGCGGCATTCGATTTCAACCGCGCCGTGTTACCCTGAACCAGTTGTCTCAACTGCTCAAACAAACGAATTTCATGTTCCAGTGCTTTTTCGTCAGCAGAAAGAACTTTCTCTTCGTACTCCTTCAATTCAGGGGTGATATAACGCTCGGCATTCTTTAACGTTTGTTTGCGAATAAAAGTCTCTGGAATTTTGTCGCGATGAGTGTGCGTCACTTCTAGATAGTACCCAAACACTTTGTTGTATCCAACCTTCAAACTGGGGATACCGGTGGTCTCGCAAATCGCTTTTTGATACTCGGCGATCCATTGCTTGCCTCCTCGCGCGAGCTCTCGAAAACCATCCAACTCAGAATCAAAACCAGTTCTCAGGACTCCGCCATCCTTGATTTGTGCCGGGCAGGGATCCTCAATCGCTCGCACCAGCTCCTCACGCAAATCGGGACACGGATCCAACTCTGTTTTTACCCGTTGCAGCCAGGGACTGGAAAACGATTCCAATTTTTGAACGAGCCGAGGAATGGCATCCAAAGTTTTAGAAATGGCACTCAAGTCTCTAGGAGAGGCACGGCCCGTCGCAACGCGTGAGACCAAACGTTCTAAATCAAAAACACCGTTAAGTAACTGTCGCAAGTCGCGTCGCTGTTCGTTACAAGAAACCATTTCTTCTACCGCATCATGACGGTTCCCGATCTCAGTCCGATCGGTCAGCGGGGCCGTTAGCCAAGTTCCCAACAATCGCGATCCCATCGGTGTGACCGAACGGTCGACCACCTCAAATAAGGAACCTTGTTGGCTACCAGTCCTAATCGTCCGACTGATTTCAAGGCTACGCCACGTTGCTTGGTCAATTTCAACAAATTCACTCTGCCGGTAGGACATCAGGAAGTCGACATGCTCAAGCCGGCTGTTTTGTGTCTCCTTTAGATATTCAAGTATGCCTCCGGCAGCTCGAATACCTGGGCTGTCACCTGGCACCACACCAAAACCATCAAGTGTTGCCACGCCAAAATGTTTTTGCAGCCCCTCGATGGCATGGTCACTTGCAAACGTCCAACTGGGACGACTGGTCAACATGGCGTGGGGACAACAACTCCGGACAAAATCCATGTCATCTTCGTGACAAAGGATTTCGCTCACCGATAATCTTGCGAGCAAGTCGGCCGCCTTCATTCCACTTGCAACCGACTGGACAAACCGGCCTGTAGATAATTCGATCCAAGAGACGCCAAACCTTGGTTCAGGTGTTTTTTTAGACTCTGAATCGCAAACGACCGCTGCGAGATAATTACTTTGCGTAGGCTCCAACAATGAGGCATCCGTCACCGTTCCCGGTGAAACGACCTGTTGCACCTCACGCTTGACAAGACCCTTTGCCATTTTAGGGTCTTCCACCTGCTCACAAACAGCGACGCGAAATCCTTGCTTGATCAATTTGCCCATGTAACTATCAAGCTGGTGGTGGGGAAAACCGGCCATCGCGATAGCATTTTCGCTTTTATCGCGACTGGTAAGTGTTAAACCAAGCACTTTTGAGGTCGTCACTGCGTCTTCGTAGAAAAGCTCATAGAAATCCCCCATACGAAAGAGCAGCAGGGCATCCCCACAGGCTTTCCTAGCTTCCTCGTATTGACGCATCATCGGTGTTTTTGACATAGGAAAAAATGGTATCAACGAGCGATCGACAAGGCGAGTGGCGAAGTCGCGAATATCTAAAATTCTGTCCATAGCAACCCGAGTCTGAACCGAGAAAGCTTGGTTTAATGGGACAATTTGTTCCAATTAGCCGATCCCTAACAAAATGTCCGGCAGTGCCAATCAAACGAATAATAATCATTGTAAAGGCCGTCTTATGGATGTTCGGCCTCAGGTGAGCAATAAATAGTTGAGATTCGATTCCCCGTTGCTATAGTTGAGAAACCACTGGAAAACACTTCTCTTCTCACCTGAACAGGCTGTGCCCGACTGGGTATCGTCCTTGTTTTTCCCCTTGGAGGATCACTGTGGAAACCCACAATCAACCGTTACAACCTCAGATGGGCCCGCCCATACTGTTATCTGATACCAATCACCAAGATGAGGACATCGGCTTCGATTTTTGGGGAGTCTTGAATCGCCGAAAATGGCTGATTTTTCTGGGACTCGTAACGGGAATGGGACTCGGCTATCTGTACGATGTTCAGACAGCAAAGATTTACGAAAGCAAAGCCGTTATTCGGATCGAGCCCAAGAACCCCATGGCTCTACCCATTAGCCGCTCCGACTTGATGTTACCTGAGACGGACAACTTTGCCCGCCGTCACGATCGGATCATTAATCAAGAAATCACCGTCGATACCTGCCTCCGCAGCAATAATCTTTTTGTACTTGATTCTCTGTCTGACCTGCCCGAAGACGAGGCAGTGGCAGAAGTACTTAAAAACTTAGAGATCGAGCCGGAGCGAGAGGACCCCTTCAACTTCCAATTATCGTTTCGCTCAACAGACGGCGACGACTCTCAAACGATCCTCAACAATTTAATTGAAACGTACCGCAACGAACTAGAAAATGAATACAACGATAAAAGCGACCAATTCGTAACGCTTTTGAAAGATGTGAAACATCAATTTGATACGAGCTATAAAAAAGTGGTGGATGAAATCCGAATCAAACGGGCACAAATCACCTCTCCCGTGGTCGCTGAAAATGGCAGGAATATTCATCAAGTTAGGATTCAGGATCTTTCGGCAAGGATCGATCTACTCAAGATCGAACTCAACAATTTCTTGGCGTCTAAAGAACGGATTTTAGAATCGCTCGAAAACGGCAACGAGGCCATGAAAGAGCAGATCTGGATTCTCGCTCAAAACAAAGACCTGTCTTTGAACAATGGTAGTGAGCAGATGCTGCGTAGCGAGTATGAACTGTCTCAAAAGACGGCGCAAGCAGAAATCGCACTGAATAGTGCTAAAATGCGATTGGGTGCGAGTCACCCTACGGTGAAGACACTGGCCGCACAGGCTGCGATGTGGCGACAGTTCGCCAAAGAATCGGCACTGAACTCATCCTCTGCAAGCAGTGAACCCGATGATGTCATTCTACGACGCTTCCTAATTGCCATTGAGCAGAGTATTTTTGATGCTCAATCAAATTTGCGGGAATCGACAAACGAATTTGAGTTCCATGTGGGCGAGGAAGAAAAACTCTCGAAAGTGCGTGAAGAAATCGCTGATCTGACTCGCGAGCGTGACTATATCGAGGGTCTTTTGACAACTGCCCGAAATAAAATTTTGGAGATTGACGCGAGTGAGGACCTCAACGGTGGCAATAAGCAGGAGGGCTTTTCTTTTCGCAGCCTGAGGATCGCCAGTTACGGCGATGTTGTTTGGCCCATTTTACCGATTTCTTTGGGTATTGGTGGAATGATCGGCCTGCTGTGCGGTTTCGGCTTGGGATGTTTGGTCGACCTCGCTGACAAGACATTCCACAACCCGGATGAAATCGTCAAGCAACTGAGACTCCCATTGATTGGCCACATTCCAGTGATCAGTCAAAACAAACGATTCGTCGTTGACCAATCCTTGGTTGAACCCATTGTTTGTTGTTATCACCGTCCTAAATCGCAAACATCTGAAGCATTCCGAGCCGTTCGAACGGCTCTTTACTTCAATACACAGGGTAAGGAGCACTCCGTCATCCAGGTGACGAGCCCAACCCCGGGAGATGGGAAATCGACCGTAGCGGCTAATCTAGCCGTCTCGATTGCACAATCTGGCAAGCGATGCCTGCTGGTCGACGCCGACATGCGACGTCCTCGGCAAGCGACGACGTTTGGGCTTAAATCAGCCGAAGGATTTGCAACCATTCTCAGCGGGCAATCTCACTGGCGAGATGTTGTCTTTGATTGCGAAGAGGTCGGTGGCCTGTCGGTACTACCCTGTGGAGCGAAGCCCAACAATCCGGCCGAACTAAGCTCTCTGCCGGCCGTCAAAGATTTGATTGAAGAATTGCGCGAAGAATACGATTTCGTCATCATCGATTCACCACCGCTACTCGCCGTAACGGATCCTTGCCCGATTGCAGCACGTGTTGACGGCGTAATTTTGACTTTACGAATCAAGAAAAACGTACGCATCAGCGCGGAGAGAGCCTCCGAGATACTGTCCAACCTCGGTGCCAAAACGATCGGCCTAGTCGTCAACGGAGTGGGTGCGCAATCTGGATATGGCAGCCAGTACACCTATGGAGCCTATCGGGCAGGCTACGCTTACAACGGCTACGGCTACGGCTACGGCTACGGTTATGGCTCCGGCTCCGGCTCTAAATATTACGATGAGCAAAAGACGGGTATTCGCGAACCTCTGCGTGGCATCGAAGCCTCGCCCACCAGCAGCAATGACTAACCTCCAGTGGTCTCGTCAATTCCTCTGAATTGATAAGCCATGGGCGTCTTCGATCCTCCGAAGACGCCTTTTTTTTTAACCATCTAAAACGGGTCTGAATCAGCCGACTAGAAAATGGATAAAGCAGGACGTTTCGTTGATGAGCCCGGAACCCAATCATCACGACTGCCTCGACACCCTCAACCCGTTAAAGACACGGCCTCCCAAACGGGTGGCATTGCTAGCAGGAAGATCGACCTATTGACCGGTAAATGAGTCTGCTAAAGTCCGCACGGTCTTTTCCTCTACCGGATCCAATATCGCTATGAAGATTCAAAACACACTGTTTGGTGTCGGCCTCCTCTTTTTGGCTGTCTCGCTTTTCTCAGCCTGTGCGGAGGGCCCGCTCTGGCGCACCGGTAGTCTGTCGCCATGGGTGCGAGAGCAATGGTCCGCAGAAGAGCAAATTGCAGACACACTATTTAAACGCAAACGCGAAATGAACGAAGCGGTCTCAAACGTTCTCAATTCACCCACTCAGGAACAAGACAAAATCGCCCGAGAGCTGTCTGAAATCGTTCGTAATGATCAAGTGCTACTATTACGTCTCAACGCGGTGCATCTACTAGGTCAATTAAATTGTCCGGAATCGATCGATGCACTGAAGCAAGCGTCCACTGATCCAGATCCCGATATCCGTATTGCGGCCATCCAGAGTTGGAAAAATCTATCGGCTAACGTCGCGATTGGCCAGCTGCAAGAGATCATTGGTAGTGACACAAATACCGATGTCCGTCTAGCGGCTACACGCGCACTCGGGAATTTCACCGGGGAAAATGCCGTCCGGGCGTTGGCCTTAGCCCTGACCGACTCAGATCCAGCACTCCAAGTCCGAGCAACCGAATCGCTAAGAAGCGTCACTGGGGAAAACATTGGTGCTGACGTAGCCGCGTGGCAGAATTTCGTCCAACAATACGGAATCGAATTACAGAGGGCACCCTTAACACGTTTTGTTGACGCCGATGAGGGAAACAGGGGAACGTCAAAGTAGACCTCGGACTTTAATCTCCTGCGGACGTCCGCAGAGTGGCTCCAATGCGAAAGCCGATTCACCGAGTTCATACGATAACCATGTGACATGCTTGTCAGATGCCGCCGCAAAACGTAAATTAGAGTCCATCAAGCAGTCCGGTTTCTAGTTCGTTTTTATTTGCATGGCTTCGACTTCGGATAAAACGTTTTTCTCATTCGTCGATTCGGCAAATCGGCTGGCTAAAGCTACCGACGCCGATGCCGTCTTGCTATTGCTCGAGCATACGCCCGACATCACGCGCCTCAAGAAGAAGTTCAACTCGACAGATTTGGTTGTGGCCACTCACGTGAAAGAGATCGCCCAAGCAATGCTGGCCTCGGAAATACCTGTGATTCAACTCGACATCCCGGAGGCTTCTGTTCAGGATCGGCTTACCCAAGCCGTACTGGAGAGTGTGGCGGATGAACATCTTCGGCCCGGTTCAACGGTGGTCGCGATCTATAGCAGCTTCGAATCCGATGCAATTGACACCATCAGCGTTGTCAAATTAACGGAAAGACTCGGAAAACTGACCGCCAGAGATCTGAAAAAACTGGAAACCAAGGTTCCACTCGATACGTTAAAAATCGTCGTCGATCTCGCCGTCGAAATAGGACGTGAAGGACGTGAAGGCAAGGCCGTCGGGACCATGTTCGTTGTGGGTGACCAACGGAAAGTCATGGAACAAAGCCGACCAGCCGGCTTTGACTCAGTGAAAGGGTATTCCGTCGACGAGCGGAATTTATTCGATGTCAAAGTCCGAGAAGGGGTCAAAGAGATTGCCCAACTCGATGGTATGTTTGTTGTCTCAGCCAGCGGAAGTGTTGTCTCATCCGCAAGGATTATTGATACGTCACCTGTTGAGCTGACCATGACGACAGGCCTCGGTTCGCGTCACTTCGCAGGAGCCGCGATCAGCAAGAACACCAAAGCCATTGCAGTGGTCGTTAGTCAATCCAGCGGTACCGTCCGTATCTTTCAAAACGGCGAGGTCGTGTTGAGAATCGAGCCGATGCAACGAGCTATGAAATGGAAAGATTTCGACTCCGATGCTGCTAATTCGACGACAGCTGATTTCCAACAGGCGAGCAAACAGTAAAGAGACCGAGCGGAATAATTCATCTTCGAACCTCCCGCGTTGGCTGGGCCAAGCTGAACCAAGGAATTCCTTCGTGTGCTCATCAACGCCTCGGCTTCACTGACGGCCGAAGACCGTGCCAAAACCGACAGCAAAAAGGGAAACTCCATGGCTGTGAAACGTATATGGCGAGGCTGGACAACGCCGGAAAACGCTGCAACCTATCAGGCCTTATTAGACCAAAAGATCCGCCCCGAAATCGAAGCAAAGGAAATACCCGGGTATCGCAGTCTCGAACTGCATTCGAGAAACCTGAAGACGGAGGTAGAGTTCATGACCATCATGACCTTCGACTCGCTGCAAAACGTCGTTGATTTTGCTGGCGAACGGTATGAACAATGCTACGTCCCCGAAGTCGCCCAAGCAGTCCTGAGCCGCTGGGACGAGGTCTGCGTGCACTATGAGACACTTGATCCTTCCCGCGACTGACACGTCAAGCGATCTCCTCCAGGCCGTTTAATAACAATCTTGAATCGACACCTATATCAATCACTCGAACATCTCCCAGCCAATCACTTGCGTCCGGATTTGAAAAACCTCGCTTGGCCGCTACCATCGTGCAGGTCATATCAGCTTGAAATGTCGGGTCTGAAAGCTGCCCCGTGTCGCAATCCATCCCGCTCGGCATATCCACCGCCATCCGCCTGACACCGGTTTGATTGGATACTCGAATGACCTTAGCAGCCAAACCTCTTGGTGGCCCCTGACCGCCTGTCCCCAACACCGCATCGACCACCCACTCGGTCGGCGTTCCGTCAACTCTGGAAATGGACGCCTCCATTTCGAACCGACCCGTTAACTGTTCTGCCGAAACCACAGGCAAGCCTAACCGATCAGCTATCTCGAGGTTCACCGCCGCCTCTCCGCGAAATCTTGAACGAGCGCCCATCAACAATACGCTTACCTTGATATCACAAACAGCCAGATGGCGTGCGATCACCAACCCGTCACCTCCGTTATTGCCGGAACCACACAGAACGACAACGGGCCCTCGACAGCCTTCTCGACGCAATTCAACACAACATCCTCGTCCGGCATTTTCCATCAACACCATGCTTGGGATTCCATAATTCTCGATCGCAAGGCGGTCTACCAAACGGCTTTGGCGTCTCGTTAAGGAATCGCTGTGGCGAGAATTCGGTTTTTCGTTTGGATGAGCCATGTCGAGATTGGATCATTTACAGGGCAAGACTCGAAAGCATTGTTATGCGGTTATACGAACACTGCTGCGACCGTTGTCAGCATGATTTTGAGCGACTGATTCGTGGAACGCAACAACCCGAATACCCAGCCTTCCATCATTCTGAGGTGACCAAAAAAACCAAGCGTTTCCACATCACCTTAATCATCCAATGGGCTCCAGGTGCGGAGCGATCTAGGCAATTGCGCTGCGCCGCGATGCCGCGGGGGGTGGATGTGGATGCAAAGAGGATGCCTAATCCTTTCTTGCGAGTTCGCGGGTGTCGTCTAAACTACCAAGACCATTCATTTGCGGCTGGTTGATAAAAGCACTTGTCAAACACGTTGAATGGCACAGGCGGCACTAACCAAGGAGCGCAATTTCCAGGCCGATAATAGCCTAACGCATACTGGCACTCACTCGGCGGATTCAAGGCCATGCTGAAGGGCAGGGTAATATAACTCCGAAAGAAATGGACTGTCGATTGAACTGGCTGAAGAATGGGCCCTGCGGAATGCCCGTACCTTTCGAGCTGAATATTCTGAAAATAAAGTGGTTTGTGGCATAGCGAACTCGCCGTCCAAGTAAACGTTTGCGGCTCCCAAAATCGTTCAACTGTATCACCTCCGCCGATCCCACACTCAACCGGGACTCTCCATTGTTCTGCAATCGCAGCCCAATCCGCATCATTTAAACGAGCCACTGCAAATCGCTGTTGGCCTCTGTCCGTATCAATGATGGCGTACCCACGACTCAATCCGACCAAAGCGCCGGTTGCCAACACCTCACCGTAGTTATTAGTCCAAACCCGCGTCAAACTTTCCCCGGAACGACTTGAACCGGGGGGGCTAATATTCAAACCGATCGTTGTGATGGGATTGTCCAGCAATTTCTTTCGAAAATCAGCACAGGACTGATTCTGGAGGGCTTGGTCCGCATCAGAGAACTGATCTTGATCCAGCAAACGAAGTTCTATATCTCCCTCGTCACTCTCCAGCCGTTGTTCGTCTCGATTCTGTCTCAATTCGTTATTTTTCGATGAATCTTGTGTTTGACCCGGACGTGAATTGAGAGGTGCCACCAATTCAGTCGAAACTTTCTGCAATTCCCACCTCGGTGGTCGAGGCGCGTCACCCGCCTCATCTACCATTTTCAAAACGGAAATCGGCTGAGCTCGTTTCGCGGTACGTGGACCAGCGTCTTGCTCCCAATCAACCGCCAAGGAAGCCGGACGGTTGATCTCGGTTGATTCCAGTGGTAATTCTGGAGGATCGTAAAACTGAATGGGTAATGTGTTACTATCATCAACCGGCTTACCAAGAGGCTCTTGCATCGAAACAGGGCGAACGCCCGCTCCAAAGGACTGAGCGTTTCCACCGCCGGCGTACGCGATGCCTGGAGTGTTAATCGCTTCGCTCCGGAAGTTAGTTGGCGGAGTCGTTAAAACCGACCGGTAGGGCTGAGGTGAGTCTTGTCTTGGCTGACGAGAAGGATTGCCGGTTGCCTGATTGGTGTTGGTTTGCGACAGACCAACACGTTTCTTTTTAAGTGCCGTAGTGAAATTTTGGTACAAGGATTTGGCCTTCTCAGTCATCTTCGACAGGCGATCGTTCGGAGAGATTTGAACCGGAGGCAGATAGCCACCAAATCCACCGCTAGGGGATAACTGAGTAGGAGCCGAAGCCGTTTGAGGATCCTTGGAAACTAGGCCAACCGTCGCAAGCGGATTCGTTCCCGAGATCACCGGATAAACGACTTGGTCGGGAGGAATTAATTCCTGAGACATGCCCACTGAATTTAGCAAAATCATACCGCCTGCGATCGCTCCGCAGGCAACTCGAATACCACACCAACTAGGTCGAATGGTCGGACGAATCCGTGCTGTAGTTGGGCGATTCCTGAGTGATAGCGATGTCATGTGGGTGACCTTCTCTTACGCTAGCCGCGGATACTTGTATGAATTGCGCGTCCGTGCGCAATTTCTCAATGGTTTGGGTACCGCAGTAACCCATCCCCGCGCGCAACCCGCCAACCAATTGGTAAACGGAATCGCTCAATGCCCCCTTGAACGGTACACGACCTTCAACCCCCTCTGGCACCAATTTTCCAGGTGCCTGATCGGACTGTCGATATCGATCGCTTGATCCCTTGGCCATGGCTCCTAACGAACCCATACCACGGTACACCTTAAAGGTGCGCCCCTGATACAAAATCGTCTGACCGGGACTTTCTGCCAATCCAGCAAACAACCCACCAATCATTACTGCATGCGCTCCGGCAGCGATGGCTTTGGTGATGTCTCCCGAGTACCTAATCCCTCCATCCGCGATGATTGAAATGTTATTCCTTTCGGCCACTTTGGCCGCCTCGTAGATCGCTGTCACTTGTGGAACTCCAATACCACTCACAACTCGTGTGGTACATATAGAACCGGGCCCGATTCCCACTTTCACTGCGTCTGCCCCAGCCCTTATTAAAGCCTCACATCCTTCTGCCGTCGCGACATTCCCTGCGATCACATCGATGTCCCAACGTTTTTTGATCTCTCGAATTGTGTCCATCACATTTTTCGAGTGACCGTGAGCACTATCAACAATCAAAACATCGACATCTTTGGATATTAGGTTTTCGGCACGTTCCAAATCGTGAACGCCCACCGCAGCACCCACTCGAAGCCGCCCTTGCTCGTCTTTGCAAGCATTAGGGAATCGCTTCATCATGTCGATGTCTTTGATCGTAATAAGCCCCGTCAGTTTGTTATTTTCGTCAACCAGTAAAAGTTTCTCCACTTTTTTAGCCGTTAAAATTTTCTCAGCTTCCTCAAGTGTTACAGTCCCCGTAGCTGTTACCAATGAATCTTTGGTCATTACGTCTGAAATGGCGGTTTCGGCGCATTCAAGGAAACGTAGGTCACGGCGGGTGAGAATCCCTGCTAGCGTGCCATCAGACTGCACAATCGGTAGCCCCGAGACGTTGCGCTGGACCATCAATTCTTTGGCGTGCCCAACAGTTAATTCGGGAGGGAGGGTGATCGGATCCGAGATGATCCCGTTGGCACTCCGCTTCACTTTGTAAACCTGTTCGGTTTGGTCCGCCACGGACATATTCTTATGAATCACACCCAAACCACCGACTTTGGCAATCGCAATAGCCAATTCGCTTTCGGTGACGGTATCCATCGGGGAGCTAAGAAGCGGCGTGTTTAGACGAATTTTCCCCGTCAATCGCGTGGAAACGTCCACCTCCGAGGGAATCACTTCGCTGTAGGCTGGTTGAATTAATACGTCGTCAAACGTAATGGCCGTGTGTCTCAACTTGTCTTTCATGACGGGATTCCGTCTCCACTTGCTCCGCTTAATGAGACCACGAATTATGTATCGAAAAAGGGGATTTAGCAATCACAAACAAGGTGTTGGATAGTATTCCAAATGGAATATGATAGGCGTTCCTAATACCCTCGAGATTAAACGTGTCCCAACGATCGCAAAATTCGCACTATCTGACGGTTTCTCAACTGACCGATGGCATAAAGAACTCGCTAAACTCGGAATTCCCCGATGTTTGGGTCAAAGCAGAGATCTCGGGCATGACCAAGGCAGCGTCGGGGCATTACTATCTAACGCTCAAAGACGAACACGCTCAAATTTCAGCCATCATCTGGCGAAGTAATGCCGAAAAGCTGAGATTTATTCCGGAAAACGGCCAGGAAGTGATTTGCCGATCATTTTTGGACGTTTACCCTCAACGCGGCACGTATCAACTGATCATTCAACAATTGCAGCCTGTAGGACAGGGTGCGCTTCAACTGGCGTTCCGCCAACTCCACGACCGGCTCAAAACCGACGGTCTCTTTGATTCTAAAAAGAAGCAATCCCTACCCAGATTTCCTCGGCGTGTAGCAGTGGTCACCAGTCCGACAGGCGCTGCGGTGCGTGATTTCTTGCAAGTCGTACAGCGTCGATGGCCCAAACTACACGTGACGATCTTGCCAACAAAGGTACAAGGTTCTGGCGCTGCGGAACAAATTGCCGAAGCGATCCGTTTATGCTCCAAACAAGGTCCGCGCGTATTTGATGTTCTCATCGTCACGCGAGGTGGGGGCAGTATCGAAGACCTCTGGTCTTTTAACGAAGAGGTGGTCTGTCGAGCGATCCACGACTGCAGGGTCCCCGTCATTTCAGCAATCGGCCATGAGGTCGATGTCACACTGTCTGATTTGGTCGCCGATTTACGAGCCTTAACCCCCACCGAGGCCGGGGAACGACTTGTGCCTGACTTGGAAGCCGTGGTTTCAAAACTGCATTCCTCGCAACAACAGTTGATGCGGCAGGTCCACCAGCTCATCGCCAACTACCAAAACCAATTGGAACGCCTAGCCACCAGGCCCGTCATCCAGCGCCCCACCGAATTGATTCGACGGCAACAAGCTGAATTGGACCGGCTTGCGGAACAACTCGCTACGGCCTTACCCGAAAGAATGCATCACACCCGCCACTTTTTGAACGAACAACGGGGGCGACTGCAACGTTCTCTGGCTAACATCTTACCCATCGCTCGCTTAAGATTATCCGAATTGGCAGACCAAGCGGTGATTCGCAGGCCAAAATCAATGATCCACATTCGTAAGGAGGGATTGCAACAGCTTGATGCAAGACTGGAGCGGGCCAAAATCGCATTATTTCTCAACCTCAACCGCCGTGTCGAACACGCCACCGCTCGACTGGAAGCTTTCAACCCTTTAGCGGTCCTCTCGAGAGGTTACAGTTTGACGACGAACATGCAAAATGTCCCCCTAACCGACTGCCAAAAACTATCAGTTGATGATAAGATCCAGACTCAGCTTGGCAACGGACGCTTGGTGAGTCGCATCGAGGAAATCGAACAAGATAATGGCTAAAAAGAAAACTGCTCGCAAATCAAAAAAAGCCGCAACCGAAGTTCCATTTGAACAGTCGTTTTTGGAACTTCAAGAAATCGTTTCCCAGCTCGAACAAGGGCAACTGACTTTGGGAGACTCCCTCGAGAAATACGAGCAGGGGATTCAACATTTGCGAAATTGCTATTCCGCTTTGGACCAAGCAGAGCAAAAAATCGAATTGCTCGTTGACTTGGATGATCAAGGTCGCATGATCACTCATCGCTTCGCTGGCCAAGAAGCAACGGACGAACTCGATGTTGAATCGGGGGATGAATTGTTTTAGGGAAACGTCCAACCCAAGGAAAAAACAGTGTGAAAACGCCCCCTACTAAGACCCGCGTTCCCTACAATTGTTTTAGATTTCGATTAGAATTGATCAAAGAAGAAGTTCTCGGTTCGATTCAAGGTTGTGGCTCTAGAGGGCCAACGGTTGATCTGTCAGGGTCGGCTTTAAAACCGGCGCTCTAGCTCTCTTCGTTTAATACTCCAGCGAAAAAATGGTCATGTCGATTTCGGATGTCGAAGTGTTTCCCGTTGAAGTTTTAGAGGCCCGTGCGCAAATCAACCGGCAGCTCGACATTTACACTCGGTTCGACTCGCAGACTTTATCGGGCGGCCAATGCCCCAAGCGTTTGCAAGAGGCCATCCGTCACAGTCTGCTCTCCGACGGAAAGCGATTGCGACCGCTGCTCGTCATGGCGGCGACTCATGTTTGCGGTGGTGACATGGGGAAGGCCTTAGGTGCAGCTTGTGCCGTCGAAATGATCCACACCTACTCGCTGATCCACGACGACCTGCCGGCCATGGATGACGATGATTTGAGACGAGGTAAGCCGACCTGCCATGTTCGATTTGATGAAGCCACGGCTATTCTCGCCGGCGATGCGTTACTCGCAAATGCCTTTGAAATTATGGCTCGCGACACACCCCAAGGGGTTGCTGCAGAGTGCTGCCGGATGCTTGCCACCGCAGCTGGCCCATCTCACTTAGTCGGTGGACAGGTAGACGATTTAGCTTGTCAATTTGGGGCCTCTGATTTGGAGACCCTGCAAAGCATTCATGATCGAAAAACAGGGGCCTTACTTTCTGTCTCGCTTCAATTAGGGGGATTGATTGCAGGTGGCTCGCCAAAAATGCTAAGCGGGCTTCATGAGTATGGAAAAAATGTCGGCCTAGCCTTTCAGATCATAGACGATTTGTTGGATTTGCGAGGCGAAGTGAACCAGATCGGGAAAAGAACCGGAAAAGACTCAGAACATGGTAAACTGACTTACCCCTCGGTGATCGGGGTGGAAGCAAGCGAACAACTCGCTCGGGAGAAAGTCGCCTCGGCTATCTCCGCGTTGCAAATCTTTGGTTCCAATGGGGCGCCGCTGGTTCTATTTGCTAATTTCGTGGTTGATCGTACTCGTTAATTGGAGACGATCTCCGACCATTACAAAAACTGGTAACAATTTCATGTCTAACGTACTGCCCTCGATTGAATCACCCGTTCAACTCCAGTCCATGTCCAATCCACAATTGGAAAAGATCGCTGATGAAATCCGGGAAACTCTATGCAATCTCCTCAGCAAGCGTGCGGCTCACTTTGCGTCAAATTTAGGGGTCGTCGAATTAACTCTTGCCCTCCACAGTACGTTTGACTTTCGTTCCGACCATTTGATATGGGACACCGGACACCAAATTTATCCACACAAACTGATCACCGGCAGGTACCACGATTTCCAGTCCATTCGCACCAAGGGCGGACTGATGGGCTACCCTAATCCACGAGAAAGTGAGTACGACCTGTTCATGACGGGACATGCCGGCTGCAGCGTCTCAACGGTGGTCGGATTACGCAGCGGCGATGACATTCAAGGACGCTCCGACACGCATTCGGTCGCAGTCATTGGTGATGGCGCATTCCCCTCAGGGATTGTTTTTGAAGCACTCAACAATGCCTGTGAGTTGAAAAGTAAGATGCTTGTCATTTTAAACGACAATGAAATGTCGATCTGCCCTCGGGTGGGGGGCATGGGAAGCTATCTGGACCGTCTTCGATCCAATCCGTTGTATACCGGAATGAAATCCGAGGTCGTCAATCTGCTCAACAAAGTCCCCGTTTTTGGTGACCCCACCGAGCGGTTGCTGTTCCAAATCAAAGAAGGTGTCAAAGCCGGCATGCACGGAGGCATGATGTTTGAGGACTTTGGTTTTAAGTACTTCGGCCCGATTGATGGGCACAACATCGGTGTGGTCAAAAAGTACTTAAAAATGGTCAAGGATATTGAAGGACCGGTGCTGCTGCATGTCATCACCAATAAGGGACATGGTTTCAAACCCGCCGCTGAGGATCCGGTCTACTTTCACACGCCCCCCGCATTCGAACTCGACGGTGAAAAACCAATCCCCAAATCCAATTTGAAATCTGCTGCCTACACCAACCACGCCCGAGACGCCATCTTCGACCAGATGAAACACAACGAGAAGGTTACGGTAATCACAGCAGCCATGTGCCAGGGGAATAAACTTGAGCCGGTTCGCGAGGCGTTTCCCAGCCGATTTTTTGATGTCGGAATATGTGAATCGCACGCGGTAGCCTTTGCAGCGGGACAAGCTAAAACGGGTCTCCGTCCGATTGTCGATATCTACAGTACATTCCTTCAACGAAGTTACGATCAGATTTTCCAAGAAGTCTGCCTGCAAAATCTACCCGTGACATTTATGTTAGATCGAGGTGGACTGACAGCACCTGACGGTCCGACTCACCACGGCACTTTCGACATTGGCTACATGCGTATCTTTCCGAACATGGTCGTGATGACCCCGGGAGATGCCAATGACATCGGAGCCATGCTTGACTTCGCGATGTCACAGAATTCTCCCTGCAGCCTCCGATACCCCAAGACCGAAGCGGCTGAAATCTCTCGTGACATTCAACCGGTCGAACTGGGAAAAGCGGAAGTCTTGAAGTCAGGTGATGACGGCACCATTCTCTGTGCGGGAACGCAGTTACAGTCCTGCCTGGAAGCGGCAGAGGAGCTCCTCAAGGAAGGTCTGGATGTTGGCGTGGTCAACGCAAGGTTCGTGAAGCCGCTGGATAAGGAAACAGTCCGCCGTGCGATCCAAAAGACTGGGTTTGTGGTGACCGTTGAAGAAGGGATGCTCATGGGTGGCTACGGAAGTGCTGTTTTGGAGGCTGCCAATGAGATGAAATTGGACACGAACTCCATTTACCGTTTAGGAATACCCGACACCTTTGTGGAACATGGCAGTCGCCCCGAACTTCTTGCCGAACTTAAAATTGATCCTGACGGTATCGCCGCAACCTGTCGCCAAGCATCTGCAGACGCAAAATCTAGGTCAGCAAACAATCAAATCGTTTGAGGGAAATCCGAGGCGACCTTAACAAGGCGCAGTAGGTTAAGATCAGTCATGCATAGCTCCAATGCCATTCCCCAGCGAGTTGTATTGCTCGGATCAGGTTCGCGAAGACCGGGGCTTATTGCTGCGGCCGAGCAACTCAGACCGATCATCGAACAGTATTTTGAGATTGTGGACGAAGATCTCAATGAAACGTCAAAACCCATAAACCTCGATGCGGACATGGCAATCGTGATGGGTGGTGATGGATCAATCTTGAGAGCCGCGAAAGCGATGCGGCGAAAACCGATTCCCGTACTGGGCGTCAATCTTGGAAAACTCGGATTTCTGGCGGATATTCAACCGGACCAACTAGAATCTGCTTTGGAAAAAATCTCAAACGGTAAATACGAGACGATCAATCATCTCATGATGCGGTGTCAAGTGTTTGAAAACGATCAGTTGATCTGTGATGAAACCGGCCTTAACGAAGCCGCTATTCTAGGTGGGCCTCCCTTCAGCATTCAGCAATTCGATCTGTACATCGATGATGAATTTTCGACCTCTTACCGCTGTGACGGTCTGATTGTCAGCACGCCCGTCGGATCAACGGCACACAACCTTTCGGCGGGCGGACCTATTCTCCGGAAAAATCTGCAAGCATTTGTGATATCACCTATTAGCCCGCACACTCTAACGGTTCGGCCGGTTGTCGACACTGCGGACAGAATCTATGAAATCGTGGTGCCAGAACCCAATCAATCGACTTCGGTCGTCTTGGACGGCGAAGTCTTATCCAAGCTGGATAGCCGGCATCGAGTTCGGATCCAACGGGCTGATAGCATTTTCCGGTTGATTGAAATCGAGGGGAAAGGGTACTATCGTACTTTGAGAGAAAAGCTCGGCTGGGGTGGGTCGATCGATCAGACAAAACATGATCGGAATCAAGTCTAATCCCGGGTCACCGAACTACCACTGCAGCATTGAAATCGTAGGGAGACGATCGATGAAGCGTCTTTTGGGGACACTGACACTTACCGTGATACTGGGCGCCGCGGGGATTCTAGCCGCACAAGATGACACCGTTACAGATCGGGTCAAATCGGCTACCGAGCATCTGAACCAGAAACAAAAATTCAAACTGATGTATCGATTTGAAGCCGAAGATCAGTTGCGATGGGACGTTGAACACACCGCCTCCACCAAAGCACAAATTGCCGGAACGCTCGAGGAAACTTCCAGCCGCAGCCAGTCGAAAAAGCTATGGAAAGTTGTCAATGTCGACGCAACTGGGAACATGCGATTCGTCCACAGTATCGAGTCAGTTAAAATGTGGCAGAAAATTGGTGACGAAGAACCGGTTACATTCAATAGCCTTACCGATAAAACGACACCTGCTGAATTCGCCGGGATTACGGAAAAAATCGGCAAGCCCTTGGCCATGATTACGATCTCACCGGAAGGTAAAATCATCGACCGGAAATCAGCTTCCCAACAAGCTAAATTCGGAGTGGGCGACATCTGCATCCCCCTTCCCAAAGAAGAAATTGCCGTCGGTCACGAATGGTATGTTGCAACCACTTTTAAAGGGAACGATGAAGACGGGCGACCTCAAAACCTCAAAGCGCGGATCAACTATAAACTGAACAAAGTTAAGGGCAAATACGCTTACGTCTCATTCAAAACACAAGTCTTGACACCAATTGAAAGTGAAAAAGTTCGATCTCAAATATTGCAACAGCTAACCAATGGCTACGCCGTCTTCAACATGGAAACGGGAAAAATGACTCGAAAAGAAGTCGAGTGGAATGAAAAAGTCCAAGGCTATGAAGGGCCCGATAGCTTTCTGCAATATAACGGGCGGATGACAGAAAAGTTCGTCACAACGAACAATACGCCTGTCACAGCGGATGCAACGACCTCTCAAAACGTAGAAATCAAAGACCGGAACGACAAACCGGTGCTTCGAAAATAATCGCGGGCAATGACAGCAGGGCGAAGGTCAAATCAAAAGCTCCCGGATGACTTTGCCATGCACATCCGTCAGACGACGCTCAATCCCATTGTGGTAAAAACTGAGGCGTTCGTGATCCAGTCCGAGTAAATGCAAGATGGTTGCATGGAAGTCGTAGACCGTCACTGGCTTTTCTACGGCTTTGTACCCTAACTCATCAGTGGCCCCATAGCTGAACCCTCGCTTCACCCCTGCACCTGCCATCCACGCCGTAAAGCCAGCGGGATTATGATCTCTGCCACTGGCACCTTTTTGAAACGTCGGCATCCGTCCAAATTCGGTACACCAAACCACCAAAGTTTCCTCTAGCATCCCCCGCTGCTTCAGATCCTTTAATAACGCCGCGACTGGCTGGTCCAAGATGGGCCCGTGAACGTCATATTGTTTCTTAATTGACTTATGTCCGTCCCAGTTACTGGTTCCTTCTCCACCTGTTTGGTAGGCCCCGTTAAACAGTTGAACAAATCGCACCCCATTTTCGATCAAACGTCGAGCCAGAATACAGTTTCGGGCAAAACCGGCTTTCACAGAGTTTTCGGTGTCGTCTGCACCATAAGCCGATAGGATGTGCTGAGGCTCCGTAGAGAGATCACTGATTGCCGGTACACTCAGTTGCATACGGGCCGCTAATTCATAACTGGCAATCCGGGCGGCAAGTTCCGAATCACCGGGAAACTTTTCTAGGTGTCTCTCGTTCAATCGTTTGAGATAATCGCGTGTCGCGCGATCCCTGACTGCCGTAATTTGATCAGGACGCGCGAGATTTCTAATGGGAGCCGCTGCATTGAAATCCGTGCCCTGAAAAACGGCTGGCAGAAAGCCGGGGCCCCAGTTGTTAACACTCGATTGCGGGGTGCCACGTGGATCTGGAATTGCCACGTAAGCTGGCAAATTCTCGTTTTCGCTGCCTAGAGCATAAGTGGTCCATGCACCCATGCTGGGGAATCCATCCAAGGTAAAACCCGTCGACATAAAGTTTTCACCCGGTCCGTGTGTGTTCGTTTTCCCCGTCAGCGAGTGTAAAAAGCACATGTCATCGGCAAACTCTCCAATCCGATCCACAAGCGTCGATATCATTTTCCCCGATTCACCTCGAGGCTTAAATTCCCAGGGACTTTTTTGAAGATTCCCCTGGGCTCCCTGAAATGTAATGACCCCGTCACCTGGCATCGGCTGCCCATCGAGTCGCTTCAGCTCCGGTTTGTAATCAAACGTGTCGATATGACTGCAAGCGCCTGCACAGAAAATCAACAGCACATTTTTGGCCGCGCCATTAAAATGGGGCGCGCGTTGCAGTGTTGGATTCTCGGGATCGATCACGGGACGAAGCGGGTGATCCTCGATTTTCCTGCCAAACAACAGCTGATTTTCTGACAGCAGATGTGTTAAGGCGATGGAACTCAAACCGGTGGCTGCGGTACCCAAAAAACCACGCCGATTGAAACGCACCGAGTTTATTTTCTCTTGCATGGTTCAACTCAAAAACAAAAACTCATTGGCATTCAACAAAGCACGACAAAATGCCGCGAGACCGTGGTTGTTGATCAAATCAATTGAATCCTCGAGCTCTTCTTCGGTCGGCCTTCGTAGGAACGCTAACTCAAACGCGTGTCGGACCTGACGCTCTACCGAAGCACCACTCTCACGCTCCAGTCGCCCTTTTAAGAAACTTGCTTGCTCTAGCATGAACTTACTGTTCAGGAGGTTCAATGCCTGCAACGCGGTCGTTGAGCGGTTCCGTTTCGGAATCGTCTGGCCACCATCGGGGCAGTCGAACACCCCAAATACGGCGTCCTGCTCCTGACGGATTTTTGTCATGTAAATCATTCTTCTGAAATGTTCAGGCTTGAACTCCTTCAACGGAAAATAATGGTGAACATTTTCCCGATCAATCTCGAATAGCAGGAAACCCGGGCCACCCGCTTTGGGATTCAGCTTGCCGGACAACTGAAGAACACAATCGCGAATGGCTTCCGCCTCAAGACGGCGAGGGGGGAACCGCCATAAGAATTTGCAATCTGCATCCAAGCGAGCGGGGGCCGCTCGAGGAGTGCTAGATTGCCGATACGTACTCGACTTCAGAATCAGCCGATGGAGCCACTTGAGAGACCAGCCATTCTCCATAAACTGCCACGCCATCCAATCCAACAACTCCGGATGGGTTGGCTTAAAACCGTTCTCCCCAAAGTCGCTTGGGGTCGCCACCAGTCCCGTCCCGAAATGATATTGCCAGACTCGATTGACAATTACCCGAGCCGTAAGCGGGTTCGACGGATCCACAATCCATTCGGCCAACTTCAAGCGACGTTCAGGCTCTGGGGTTTGGGCCTTTAAACCGAGTGTCCCCATGACCGTCAACGTGTCGGGGATGACTATTTCTCGGGGGTCCGACGGATCACCACGGTGCAAACGACGGATTTCTTGAGAAGGCCCAAAGACTCCAACGTAACCCATCGGATTGGTAGCATTTAATTCGGCTATCTGTTTGCGCAGCTCGACAATATCCGCGAACGCGGCCTGAGCCGCGGTGGCATCCTCACCCGAAAGTCGTGCGATAAACGCATTCTCGGGCTCTTTACCATTCACGAGAAAGGGCTTACGATCCGACGAACTTGAAACGGTCTGCCACGTTTTCCCATCTTTGGATACGTTAATCTCGTAATCAATCGGCAACCGGTCACCCCAAGTTCCGGTTCGATCTCGCCCCCAATCCACGCGATCGATTTCGCTGATTACCGGCAACTCAATTTGGACCCAACCGTCTATTTGATCACAGATCCAACTGTGATCGTTACCGTATAACCCGTCATTTATATGCTTCAAAAGGTGCTTCGGGTTATTTGCGTAATCTCCCGATGAGGAGGGGACGCTGCCTAGACTGGCCAACGCGATATTGACCCCTCCGGAAAAGATTTCCAGCTCATCGAGGCACGGTTCGCCCGAATTAGTTTGTTGTATCTTAAAACGAATGTACTTAGCGAGAACGGGATTAAAATGATCCGTATTGTGCTTGGGATTGACCGCCTCCAAAGCAGGACCGTTTGCCGGATTTGCCTGGGCGGCTTTCGTTCGCCATTGAGCCAATTGAGCCAGGCTTTGTGATAATTTAGCAAGCTTATCTGACCGAGCAGCTTTCTTTGCAGTTGAAAGCTTGTTCTTTAGAACCCTCTCACCATGTTGAACGCCTGAAAAAATAGCCTGTAGCGCGTAATAATCTTTTTGGAGAATGGCATCAAACTTGTGATTATGGCACCGCGCGCAAGCCACGGTTAAGCCCAAAAAAGAGGCACTGGTTGTGTGTACATAATCCGCTAGTTCATCCTGACGCTGCATCAAGGTCAAATTCACATCGGGGCTTTTGACGATATCATTGGGGCCACCCACCAGGAATCCTGTCGCTTCATCAACGCCCAAAACGTCACCCGCCAACTGCTCACGAACAAAGTCACGATACGATTTATCCTGATTCAATGCCTCAATCACATAATCTCGATAGTGATACGCGTTCGCCCGATCACGATTGACTTCGTAGCCCGTCGATTCACCGAACCGTACAACATCCAACCAGTGCCGGGCCCACCGCTCCCCGTAATGGGAATGTTCCAAAACCGATTCCACCAGCGACTCATAAGCAGCAGGTGAAAAATCGTTGGTGAATTCAAGAACGGATTCAGGAGTTGGTTGAAGGCCGTGTAAATCAAGATAAAGTCGCCGGATAAGCGAAACCGGATCTGTCTGAGGAGATGGTGTGAGTCCTTGCTCTTTTAATTTGATCGCGATGAACTGGTCGATTGGATTGACGATCGGGAAAATCGCTTCAGGCCAGTCCCCAACCTCTGGCGGGCCGGTCTTGCGGATCGGCTGAAAAGCCCAATGTTCCGTCGTGATTTCATTTTGCCCCTTTCCACTGAGGTGTTCCGGCCATGCGGCGCCCTGATCAACCCATCGCACCAGTGTATCGATCTCCTTCGATGTAAGAGATGCCCCAGAGCCCACCGGTGGCATCGTCATATCAGGGTCATCCCCCGTGACGTAGCCGATCAAATCGCTGGTTTTGCTGTCACCCGCTGAGATGGGTGGCACTCCATAGTCCCCACCCTTCATCGCTCGGTCTCTGACGTCCAACCGATAGTTACTCTCCTGCTTGGAGGGCCCGTGACAGGAATAGCAGTGGTTCTTCAGTATAGGCTGAACCTCAGTCTCAAAATCAACCCGACCGGTAGTGGGAGACAAACCATCGGAGATTGATTGGCCAACTATCGGGCTGACCAACGGGCTGGCAAGAAAAAAGAATACCGGGAACCAAGTCTTAGTCCGGGTCACGTTGAAATAGGTCAACCGCAATCGAGTAAACATCGTTCCATCAGGTTGCTGTCGCCGCTGGAAGAACGTCATTCGTCATACCGATTCAAATATCCGAACAAACCAATTACATCAAACCAGTATATCACTCAAGACCTTGCCATGCACGTCTGTCAAACGAAAGTCCCGACCCTGAAATCGATAGGTCAGACGCTTATGATCAACCCCAAATTGATGCAACATGGTTGCATGGAGGTCATGAACTTGACAAACATTTTCTACCGACGCATAGCCCAACTCGTCTGTGTTGCCATAACTCACACCGGGCTTGATTCCGCCGCCGGCCATCCACAAAGAAAAACCTTTAATGTGATGATCTCGTCCACTCCCTTGAGCCATTGGAGTCCTCCCAAACTCACCACCCCAAATCACAAGCGTCTCGTCAAGCATCCCTCGTTGTTTCAGGTCCTTAATCAATGCTGCCGAAGCTTGATCCACATGCTTGGCTGTCACCTCGATCCCTTTTTTAATGCCTCCATGATGATCCCATCCACGGTGATAGAGTTGAATGAATCGGACGCCGCGTTCGGCCAAACGCCTGGCTAACAGACAGTTGGAGGCGAAGGAACCATCGCCACCACGAGTCCCATACATGTCCAGAACATGCTCGGGCTCATCCTCAATATCCACCAACTGGGGCACCGACATCTGCATTTTGAAAGCCAACTCGTACTGCGCAATTCGCGTCAGCAGTTCATTATCCCGCAACGTTTCATTACCAAGCTGGTTCATCGATCGAACCGCGTCGATCACATCTCGCTGCCGCCGTGCATCCACGCCAGAAGGATTCTTAACATAGAGTACCGGATCGCCTTTGGAACGGAATTCAACCCCCTGAAACCGACTAGGTAAAAAACCGCTATGCCATTGGCGCGAAGCGATCGGCTGGGATTGTCCTCCTCCCACCGACGTCAAAACCACATATCCGGGAAGATCATCACATTCGCTTCCCAGCCCGTAGAGCAACCAAGAACCCATCGAGGGTCGGCCACCAATAATCGAGCCTGTGTTCATCAATGTATGAGCTGGGTCGTGATTGATCTGAGCGGTCTCCATCGAACGCACAATACAAATATCATCGGCGATTGACTGAATATTTGGTAACACGTCGGAAATCATCTGTCCCGATTCACCGGATGCCGTGAAATTCTGTTGTGGCCCAAGGCACTTGAGACGCTCGCGCTGCCCCTGCAATTGAGCAATTTGCTGACCTTCGGTGAATGATTTGGGCATGGGCTGACCATTCATTTCAGCCAGCTTAGGCTTGTAATCCAATGTCTCCAGATGCGACGGACCACCTGCCATGTATAGGTGGATGACCCGTTTAATTTTTTGCGGATAATGGAGGCGATCAAGGATTCCGGTCCATTGGGAATCCCCATCTTGCCTTTGAGCGAGCGATCGGCTTCCGCGAGCCGAATCAGATAACATCATCCCCAACGCCACGGAACCCAACCCCGCACTGCTCCGACGCAAAAACGTTCGGCGATTTTGCTTAAGGACCAAGTCTTCGAAGGCATCACTCATCAACGCACCTTAGTTCCGAGTTACAAATTCATGAAGGTTCATCACTGTCCTCGCCACCGACGTCCACGCCGCTAACTCTGCCTTAGAAACATCTACCGGTACTTCCGACACCCCCGTCGCGATCAGTAGTTCTGCCTGCTTGGGAGCCGACTGATAGTGCGCCAAGTGAGATTGATACAACTGAATTAACACGTCTCTTTCCTGAGATCTGGGGTGACGTGACAAGGCCCGCCGGAACAATTGGTCGACCCGATCCGCAACCGTTGACTGAGGTTCCTGCAAAGCTAATTCCGCCAATTTCCTCGCGGATTCAACGAAACTAGGATCGTTCAGTAAGACCAAGGCGCCCACCGGTGTGTTGGACCTTGGACGGTCACAGGCACATTCTTCACGAGAAGGTGCATCAAATGCCTTCATTGCGGGATGCAAAAACTGCCGCTGCCAATGTGTATACAAACCGCGGCGAAACTGGTTTTCCCCCGTATCGGCCACGTACTTCCTCGCTGGAAAATTCAAATGTCGATACAAACCAGCGGGTTGATAAGGCTTCGCGCTTCGCCCCCCGATTTCACGATTCAACAAGTCACTGACCGCTAACGCATTATCGCGAATCAACTCTGCCTCGATTCGATAGCGCGACTGTCTGGCCAGCAAGCGGTTATAGGGGTCTGTTTCCATCAGATCGTCTCGTTCCGCCGAAGACTGCTTGTAGGTTTTACTGGTGACCAATTCTTTCACGATCGATTTCACATCCCAGCCGGAATCCATAAAATCTTGTGCCAATCGATCTAACAGCTCCGGATGAGAGGGAGGTTCCCCCTGAGCTCCTAAATCGTCTAGGACTTTGGATAGGCCGGTGCCAAAGTATAGTTTCCACAATCGATTGACAAAAACTCGGGCGGTTAAAGGGTTATCTTTGGAAACAATCCAATTGGCTAGATCCAATCGGTTGAGACGTTTTCCCTGAGTATTTTCGATCGCTCCAAATAGCTCTGGAATGGCTGGTTGAACGACTTCGCCTGACTGATCCATCCAATTACCTCTAGGCAAAACCCGCATTTCCCGGGGCGGAACGGCCACCGTCACCAGACTGGTTCGCGTATGGGCTTTGACGAGCTCTTCCCGTTGTTTCTCAAGATCCCCCATCTTTTTTCGCGAGGGTTCCAGCTTGGGTGCGACCGAAAAATAATACTCTTTCACCGCTTGGTTTTGCTCCTCGGATCGATCCGCGGACGACACCTGAATCAGCTCTTTAATCTCGGCGGGCAAGCTTTGAAACGGATCCGCCGTCGCATCACTCGCGGACGTCGTACCGATTCGAAAGCGACCCAAAATATGATTCCCTGACCCGTGATATTGATGCATCACCACCGTAACCGTTTCGGGCTGAGTTAGTGCTAAGGGCTCTGCAAACTGGGCCACCCACTCGTTCGCCTGACCGTGCTGGGGCATGACTGCCCAGCCGAAGGTTGGGCCGTGCTTGTCTCGATCAATCGCACTTTCGGCAGACCATTTTTTATAAGGATTACTTTCAGCCGAGGCCATCTGCTCAAATGTCGCAGATGCGTCAACGAGCTCGATATCGACCTCAGCCATTTCCGGCGGCCATAAATCGACCACCTTCTTGAGTGTCTCCATTTCTTGCCGATGGTCTCCTTGAACGACTCTTAATTGTGTCACCACAAAATTTCCATTGCCCGCTCGGCCGGGGCCCCGTTGTGGCAGCGAGGGATCAGGCAAAACCTCCAGCCGCAATGCACGATGCACGCCCGCGGGCAAATCCAAAGTTACGAGGTAACAATCTTCGTCGGTCACAGGCCCGGTCATCAATACCGAGTCGTCCTTCAAAACCTTGTATTCTGTCCCGTGGTAAGTCTGAAGGTCCAAAGGACGAAGATGATTCCAAGTAAAAGCTCGATCCCGAATACCAGCTTCCCAATTTTCTTGGTCCCCCGTCAATGCATCAGCTTGGGCCGCCATCGCCGTTTTTAACTGACCTATCTGTCGCTCTAGTGGCTTGACCAACTCAGCCAGCTCTGCGTCCGGCACATCAACACGAGGCCCCCAGTCACCCGTCGTATTGGCACCCGAATAAAGTCCTCGCTCCTTTATATCCGCGAAGAACGCCGCAAAGGAATAAAAATCCTTGGCGGTAAACGGATCAAATTTATGGTCATGGCACTCTGCACAACCCAAAGTGACGCCCAGCCAAACCGAGGCTGTCGTCCGCACTCGGTCGGCCGCGTACTTCGTCAAGTACTCTTCGGGTTGCACACCCCCTTCGGCCGACATCATTCCTAAACGATTGTAACCGGAGGCGATTTGCTGCTCGATGGTCGCATCCTGCAGTAAGTCTCCTGCAATTTGCTCTCGAGTGAACTGATCAAAGGGGCGATTTGAATTGAACGAATCGATGACATAATCACGATAGGGAGACACGCTCATATCCTGATCGCCGTGATACCCTACCGTGTCCGCGTATCGCACCTGATCCAGCCAGAAAATCGCCAGTCGTTCACCGAAATGAGGAGACGCCAGCAGCTGATCAACCTGTTTCTCGTAAGCGTTCGGTGACACGTCGGCAAGGTAGGTATCCACCTGTTCGGGCGTAGGAGGCAACCCAACCAAATCAAAATAAAGCCGCCTGAGTAATACGATTTTATCGGCTGACTTTGACGGTTTCAGGTTTCGATCCTGAAGCCCAGCGAGCACGCCCTGATCGATGTAGCTCTCTTTACTAGCAACCGACGCTGACGGCGGTGCTACGGGAAGCCAGGCCCAATGCTTTTGCCAAAGGGCGCCTTCTTCAACCCAGCGTTTCAATAACGCCTTATCCGCGGGTGACAGTTTTTTGCGATGATCTAGGGGCGGCATCACCTCGTCGGGATCATCGGAGAGAACGCGTTCGATCAGCTCGCTTAATTCTGGTTTTCCCGGAACGATTGCCGAATAACCACCACGGTCGGCCAGCGCTTCAGCTTGAGTGTCCAATCGTAAATCAGCTTGGCGCTGGTTTTCATCCGGGCCATGACAAGCATAACAATTGTCCGAAAGAATCGGCCGAATGTCCCGGTTGAATTCAACAGGCAATTCCTCGGCCGTAAGCGCCCCACTAACAAACAACAAAGCAAGCTGACAACTGGTCAGCCATCGACTCTGACGATACCCTTGCATCATTGGCGTCCATTCAGGAAACGGCAAACGGTCAAACACTGTGTTTAGTTTAATGCAAACTGCTACGAGCGGTTAATCTTGATGGTGCCCACTGAAGAAAAATCCGAGGACTTTCCGAATTTCATCTGGCAATACAGGTAAATCAGCCCGCGGTAGAAGATAGGTCGACAAATTGAAAAGATCCAAAAACACGCGATTTTGACGGGTCGTTTGACTCAAGTAGTCGTGACCCGATGATCCTCCCGTCCCAATTTTCGTGCCCAACATTCGTTGCACCATAATTGCATGACGTTGGCGCCACGTCGTGAACAACTCATCGATATCGACTAGGAGGGTCAGATATCGAAATGGCGAGTACAGCATCGGCTCGTCTCGGTAGAGATGAATGAATAACGCCGCTAAGAAACCATGGTGGGACAAACGAAACTCACCCGCTTTTCGCAGTTCTTCGAAATCATCCTTGCGCAACAACGACAGAAACCTGAGTCGTGTGGCTTCGGCCCCTGCTAACTGAAACTCTTTTTCCCGATCGGTTAACGTTGGGTTGGATTGAATGATCTCCATATCTGAACGCAACATCTTTTCAACCGCCTCAGCATATACGGTCCAGAAATCAAAATTTCCGTACTTCATAAAAGGCATTCGTTGCAACCACTGATCGGTTAACTGCAGAAGACTCGGCTGATCTTCCAGACGATCTAGTGTCTCACGATCTTCGTCTTTCAAACGAGAATGAAAAAACTCACGGTCGGGAGGAATCCTATCATGCCGTTTGATCCCCAACATGATTTCAATCTGTTTGAACTGAATACTCTGAAATCCAGATGCCGGCACGAGCAGATCCCGGAACTCTAGGAAATCAAGTGGAGTCATCGTCTGGATAATGTCAATCTGCTGTACCAATAACCGCTGAATCGATTTGATCCTGGCAAGACGGTGGAGCACCACCCCCATTTTCTTATCTTCGACGACCGGGTCATCAAAAACATTAATCACCGAACGGAGTTCAAAGACAATTTGCTTGAACCACAATTCGTAAGCTTGGTGCGTGATGATGAATAGCATCTCATCATGGGCAGGTTTACCTACCAGCTCGCTTTCGAGCTGTTGAGCAGCCAGTATTTTATCGAGCTGCAAGTACTCTCCGTAGTAAACCTGCTTGTTCCTCGCTGCCATCTATTTCCCTTATCCTGGTTTTGCGACTTCACGAGGTTGATAATCACCCCAAGCCCAATTTTCGGGGCCCAACTTCACGTCCGATTCGTGCAACTTGTCCCACTCGATTTTTTTGCCCGTGTAGCTTGCCTCCCGACCCATGATGGCCATCAGCGTGCTCTTGCACATGTAATCGCCATTATTGATGGGTTGTCCCTGACGGATGCTACGGAACAAGTGCACGTGTTCTACGTCGTACATGCTTGGTTTTTTCTGATCGAACTTCCACACTACATTCCCATTGGCATCACGAATCTCATGCTTGAGGATTTTTGCAGTGCCTTCTGTTCCAACAATGTAGTCTTCAACATCGTTAAAACAGCCCGCCATTTGTCGGCAATACGAGTAAGCTTTCACTCCATTATCCCACTCGTAGCAAGTCGAAAAATGATCGTAAATGTTTCCCCACTTAGGTTGCGTGCGAACCAACCGGCCACCACTCCCATAAGCAAGTGAAGGAGCCTCGTCACCCATTAACCAAACGGCTTTGTCCAGAGAGTGAATATGCTGCTCGGCGATATGGTCACCCGAAAGCCAGTTGTAATACAACCAGTTTCGCATTTGGTACTCCATCTCACTCCATTCAGGATTCTCTCCTCGATGCCAAAGTGTTCCCGTCAGGTAATTCTCTTGAATGGTGAGAATGTCTCCGATCAGCCCACCCTGTATCTGTTCCATCGTGGCGCGAACCCCATCGTCGTACCGCCAACACAAGCCAGAAACGACACTCGTGCCCATCTCGGAAGCCATTTTACAGCTCTCTTCGACGTGCCGAACACCTGGTGCATCGACCGCGACTGGTTTTTCACAAAACACGTGTTTCCCGGCCTCAACCGCTGCCCGTAGCTGGCTGGGCCGAAAGTAAGGCGGGGTCGCCAAAATCACTACATCCACATCCGAGTCGACCAAATTTTTTGCACAGTCGAAACCTGTAAATTGCCGCTCGGGAGTCACATTCATTCGGTCTTTGGCAAGTTTGTTTCGACCAAGAGATTTGAGGCAGACATCAATCCGATCCTGAAATGCGTCCGCAACAGCCGTCACTTCAGAATTGGAATCTGCCTTGAGCGCGTTAATGACAGCCCCGGTGCCTCGTCCGCCACACCCAACCAAGCCAATTCTCAATTTATCATCAACGCCAGTGTGATAACCAAAGGCAGTCGAGGGCTGGCTCACCAACGAGCCAACCAGCGAACCGGCCACGACCGTTTTTGCCGTTGATTTAATAAAACGTCGACGATCGGGTGACTTTCCAGTGGTCATATTACAACTCCGTTTTGGGGGAGAGAGCTTACAAAGTACAAAATTTGATGATAACGTCCGCTATGAACCGCTCGCAAGCAGTGATCTTGTGATGATCCACATTGTTAGCGTAATAGTACGACCAATAGGTGGCAGAAACAACGGACTCCAGAAGGTGTTTTATTCAATGGCATTTATTAGAGCCTCCTATCCGATCAGGTCACTGCTTTTGCATGTATTGGACAAACTCTCGATCTAAGGTTGGCAAATCCTGCTTGAAAAACTGGAGGAATTCAGCAAGCCGGGTTTCAGGCGGATCGTATTGAAGCCGAGGTTTTTGGGCCATGTGCTTGAGGAAATTAACATATTCTTTGGGGTATTGATTCAGCAAAAAATAATTAAACGCCCATGCTTCAGCATAAGCATCTAAAGAGCTGCTCGGATCCCGAAATCGCGCGTCCGTTGACAACATTCTCTCCAACGAATCAGATCCTCTGGTGGGAATCAATTGACGAAAACGTCCAATTCGCATCGGGTTGATCTGGCCAATCGCCCGCCAACCTCGAGGGTTCGAAAGATCCGGAGTTTCGAAATACATGGCCAAACCCTCGTTCATCCACAATGGTGTATCCGAGAATCGAGTCTGCATCCCCATGTTAAACATCAACTGATGCGTCCCCTCATGGATGACTGTGGCAACCATGGGAATCGCGCGAGGATTTGAAAGCACTTCTGCGATTCTGCGCCCATCACCCGGATTTGCCCCGGGTGCCCGCTGCCCTCCGGTCAGGTCATACATCACAACCCGATTGTTGAGCAGATTGTAATAGGCAACCAATAGCCCGGGTGGGTCACCTAATTCTTTTGTGAGATAATGATCATACTGCAACTTATCCGCAAAAATAATAACCGCCAGAGGGTAAACCGGATCTGATAATTTCAGTCGCTTTCGTTGCCAATATTTTTCAAATCCCCGCTGCAGACGCTGATACAAACCGCCAATCCATTGGGCGTAAGCTCGTTCTGTGTTGTATGCAATGACGAAATCACCATTGATATGAATCTTAAAACCCTCAGGCAGTTCATCGAGCAATTGCTGACCTAACTGCTTATGGGTCATTGGGACGACCGCTTTATCATCGTCCATTTTGGATTTGATTTCATCCGCTTTGACAACCCATAGTCGAGCATCAAGCGTCCGGAAAAGAAGGCTTCCATCCTCAGCTTCTACGATGATTTCGCCCTGCAGTTTTTCCTCAGAATTGTTGCGAATTAAAACCAGCTCATCGGACATTGCCGTTTCGATACCGGACAGTAACAAAGCCGCAACCAACACCACTCGCCAATTCAATAACCGCCGCATCGCTAAAACTCGGTTGAGATTTGAAAATATTTGCACCGAATACTCCTGCTCAGGATTATACCCCAAAACTGCATCAAAGAAAAAAACGTAGGGACATCAATCACTCTTCTCATGCCGCGCTTCGGCCAGCCCGTCGAATCAACCCCCAACTGACTATCGCTAGTGTGAAAACCAGAAGGAAATTGACCAGCGAGAACGCCGCTGTCAGCTCATTCACGCCCGAATGCAATAAACCCAACATCCTCCGAGGAATCGTATCGATCCCGGCAGGCAACACCATCTGACTGGCCGACAGTTCGCCGAAGCTCAATACGAATGCAACTAAAAAACACCCTGTTATTGCCAGCCCGTTTTGCATCACGGCGATCCGAATCAGACGTGTCAAACCCCCTGCACCTTCGACTTTGGCATGTTCCAACGCGTCTTTTGCAGTACTGCCCATAACGCAATAAGTGATCAACGCGATCAAGGGCCAACAAAACAAGGTGGTCGCCAGCACCGTTGGGAAGATCGTACGATCATATAAATAGGCCAACCAGTCGTATTCAACAGACGAACAGACAGTCACGACTCCAACCCCGAGTAAAGGACCCGGTATTGCCGCGAGCATTCCGACAGAAAGGACAAAAGCAATCCGCCATTTCGGGCTTTCAATCGCCAGCCAACCAAACCCGATCGCAACGACCATCAACACCACTGCCGAGACCGACGCAATGGCCAAAGACCACTGCATTTCAAGACTGTACTCGTCAAAAACTCGCTGCAGAGCATGGCCCAACTGAGAAAGGCTATATTCTGGCACGGGCTCACCATCAAGTCGCTGGACTCCAAAACTGGCACGCACCAGAAGATTCCCCAAAGGAACCACCGATATGCCACACCACAACAGAATTCCCACACATCGTTTGGGCAATGTCATCGGACTAAAGGATTTCTGATTTTTCGTCCACTTGTCACTATAAAAATGGGGACTCAGGTAACTAAAACAGGCAATGGTGAACACGACCACCACCCAAAATATGAGTGCCACCGACAACTGCCAGCGAGTCGACTCGGCCCGGACAATGTCTTCAGCAGACCACGGACTCAGCCCAGTGTTAAATTGCCCCAATGAATAGCCCAAGTAAATTTGTTCAGCTAACGTTCCAATTTGAAAAATATCCGTCACGGCTATTTCCCGGGCTGTAACCACAAGCGTCCAAACAAAACCGATTATTACAAGCGGTGCCAATTTACGGGCCGTCACATTCCAAAAAACAACCGACGGCGACGCATCCAGCATCGCCTGCTCTTCCGAGGATCGGCTGCCCATCATTACGCCAACCAACATGATCAGGGCGACTTGCGGCGCCGCGGCAAGACCATGTATCCAAACGGCTGCGGCCCACCCCGTCAACATTGGCTGCAAGGAAGCCCCTTGCGTGCTGAACCAACCAAGTTTTCCGAAAGCGCTATCCCATGCACTGACTTGCAAAAAGAGCGGAACGAAAACCAGTCCCGTACAGGTAATCAACAAAACTTCCGAGATTAGAGATCTCGATCGACAAACCCAAGTGATCAAGATGCCGATGGGGACAGAGATGAGACCCGCGCCAACTCCGAGGCCCAAAGTCCGAAGCGCTACCTGCTGCCCGTGCGGATCCACGCCAAACCAAAGCACGCAAACCGACAAACCACTAGCTGTCAAAACGAGAGTCGTTGTAAATTTGGCTCGAGCGCCCATAAGGTCTTACTGTCCGTTTTGCGGCATATTCTAAATGCAACGCTTACAATACAGCTTACAGGACATTTCGCCTAGAACATCAAGCCAACAACGACTCAGCCAACAACGACTCATTCAACAAATCCAAACGCTCTCGCACCAACTCCCCTGCACGAGCTCTATCCACCTGATCGAGTGAATCCAGTCCAAGCAACAGTTCGTCGAGTATCTCCTGCTGCACGACCCCACGCCGCTTCGCCTCAGCATAGGGAACCCGGTGAAACATAACCATTGAATATCGGGGGATGAATCTTCTAGGAAATTCTAATTCTAGTTCAAAACCGAGTTTCTTTTTTAAGGCGAATGTCGGATCAAGAACACTATCCCGCATGGTGATGTAGTTTTCGAGGGCCATATCGGCAATCGCATCCGCGTCCCTAGGCCGCGTCCTCCCAAACGCTTGCATCGCTTTGGGCCAATCGTCTCCAAATTGCTCTAATAAGCAAATAAATAACTCACAATCTTCGAAGCCTGAGTTCATTCCTTGACCATGAAACGGAACAATCGCATGTGAAGCATCACCAATCAACATCACATTCTCGTTATCAATCCAAGGATCGCACCGAACGGTACCCAGCACTCCCTGAGGATTTTCAAAAAATTCATCGGCCAACCCCGGAATAAGCTCCATCGCATCGGCAAACTGAGTTTTGAAAAAAGCATTGACAGCTTGATGAGAATCGAGCTGAGCGAAACTGGGGTCACCCTCTTTTTTCAAAAACAGGGTTACGGTGAAGCTGCCGTCTAAATTTGGCAATGCAATCAGCATGTAACCACCACGCGGCCATATGTGTAACGATTCTCGGTCGATCTGGTGCTGGCCATTGGACGCCGGCGGGATCGTTAACTCCTTGTAATCGTGATCGAGCAACTCCGATCGATCCAGCCCTTTAACGAAAGGTAAAAGAGAACGTCGCACCCGCGACCCCGCACCGTCGGCCCCAATTAGCATCTGAGTCGGGACGACCACCGACTCTCGGTTGACCGCATCGGTAAAGTGAATGGTTTGGTTTTCGAAATCAATTGAATCCAATTCGTGCTCGAAGCGAATCTCTACCTGCTTTGAATCTTCTGCGGCCGTCAACATGAGCTCGTTGAGTCCACCGCGAGACACCGAGTAGATAACTTCATGCGGTCGCTGACCGTAGGATTGAAACTCTAAGTTTCCCGAACGATCGTGTAACATTCGGCCACGCATCGGAATCAGCAACGGTTTCACGGCGTCCATCAAACCGGCTTTTTTAAGCGCATGAATCCCTCGCTCGGCCAAGGCAAGGTTGATTGACCGACCGGCAGCGACCTCTTGACCTCGCATGTCAGCACGACGCTCAAAAATCTGAACACGATAGCCACGTTTCCCCAGCATTACCCCCAATAAGGAGCCAACCAAACCGGCGCCCGCAATGGTGATCAACTCCGGTCGTTTCATTCGAGGACTCCTAAGCAACATCTGATTACATGAGCTGTCGGCATTTCAGGCTACCTTTCACCCAACAATTGAGCCAGTGCATCCACGAAGCGATAGACATCCTGATAGGAATTATAAAGCGGCACGGGGGCCGCACGAATCACATTCGGCTCACGCCAATCAGTCCGAATCCCAGCTAACTCAAGTTGTTCGTAAACTGACTTACCCGATCCTTCCCGCAAATGGATCGATAGAGACAACTGACAACCTCGTGATGAAGGATCTTGAGGGGTCAGCGTTTCGACCTGTTCGGCCAATAAAGCGTCCAAGCAATGGCTAAAAAAACCAGTCAGTTTCAACGATTTTTCTCGTAGTTTGGGCATCCCCCCAACTCGCTGAAACACATCAAGTGACGCCCGAATCGCCGCGAGTGACAAAATCGGCGGATTGCTCAACTGCCAACCTTCAGCCGTCCGAATGGGAACGAACCGGTTTTCCATTCTGAATCGAGATTCTTTGTCGTGCCCCCACCAACCGGCCAGTCGACGGCAAGCTGGATCCTGACTGTGTTTTGCATTGACAAAACAACCACCAACCGCTCCCGGCCCAGAGTTTAAATATTTGTACGTACACCAACAGGCAAAATCGACTCCCCACTGACTCAGACTCAACGGGACGTTACCCACAGCGTGTGCGAGATCAAAACCAGCCAAGATACCAAATTCATGGGCTGTCTCCGTTATGACTCTTATGTCGAACACTTGCCCGGTGTAATACTGCACACCGGGTAATAAAATCATCGCCAACTCGTCATGATGCTCGCGGATATATTCACAAATCCTTTCCGTCAAAATGGTTTCTCGGCCGCCATCCGGTTCCAGCAATACCATGCATTCCGCCGGATCGAGACCGTGCCATTGGATTTGAGATTCGACTGCGTAATGGTCCGACGGAAATGCGTGACTCTCAAGGAGAATTCGATTGCGTTTCCCCTCGGGTCGATAAAATGAAGCCATCATTAAGTGAAGGTTTACCGTGAGTGTATTCATCACGACAACTTCATCGGCTTGAGCGCCAACAAGTTGCGCCATGCCCTCCGCCAAAAACTCGTGATACGGCATCCAGGGATAGTCGCCCTGAAAATGGCCTCGAACCCCTAAGGATTGCCATGCATCAAGCTCTTGCATTACATATTCACGAGTCCGCTTGGGCTGCAAACCGAGCGAGTTACCAACCAAGTACAGCTCATCCTCACCCGCAGGCGTTTGGGGAAAATGAAATTCTTCGCGGAACACCGAAATCGGGTCAGCCGCGTCTAATTGACGAGCTTGATCGAATAGTTCGGAAGCCAACGGGAACTGAGATTCGTTCATGATAGAGCCATCAAATAAGCAACGGAGGATCAAACAGGTTGGATAGGAAACAAGATTGGTCGAGAGGGAGCGGCATCGGAAAACAACGCAGGTAACTGGAGGTTCAACAGGTGAATCCCATCCGGTACCGCTTCTGGCACAAGGATCATCTCAGAAATCGTCTTATCCTTCCAACTGTCTTCCGTCACACGATGAGTCCCTTCAGGAACATTCCAGTAGATATGATGACACGTCAGGAGACCGTCATCATACATTCGGTCAACTGAGGGCAAGTCGACCAATAGATGCATGATTCCCATCTCATTGATTTGTTGCATCGCCTCGATGCTGAAAAAGGGAGGTTCCTGATCCTCACTATAAACCCGATTCACTTTTGATAGATCGTTTGGTAACGTCCGAATGATCAACGCCGAGGGTTTCATTTCGGCATGGCTGGCGAACGCCTCAGCAAGCATGGTCGCGGTGATCACGCAATCTTTGGGCTCCAATTTGGGCCGATACGTTTCGGTCGTTTCGCCGGCGCCGATTGGCTGCAATGTCAAAACGACCGCTGGATACCAAGCCTGCTTAGCCAGAGTACCGATAAAGATATCGTCGTCAACAATGTGGCCTGCGGACTCCGTGTGAGTCCCATTGCAATGAGGCACCATTTCCAACACATCGACATTACAACTCCCACCTCGCTGAGTGTCGCCCAAAAAAGAGCCCAATCGTAACGATTCCCGGGACGCCCGCTCCGCACCAAAATGACTGGGTTGCGGACCATCGAAGTCGAGATCAATCGCAAGCGATGTTGGGTGACTGAGGTCGCAGCTGTATTTTTTACCTAGATGTTGGAATTCAAATTTCATCATCAAGATTCCCTGAAATTAACGGGCCTAACCATTAGAGCGATTCCAAGGTTGACAATAAAGTGACAGTGTTGAAGGCCCCACTGCAATCCGCTCCCAGAGCCGTTAAATTATTAGTTAACAAAATTATTAGTTAACTATTATTAGTTAACTATATAGGTAACCATTCAATATTGTGAGTCCTCAATATGGAAACGAATCTCTCTAACCTTCGAGCAGTGGTTTGCGGCAGTAGTCAAGGTATCGGGCGAGCCGTAGCCATCGAGCTCGCCTCGTTGGGGGCCAACATCACGTTGCTTGCCCGAAATCCAAAACGACTCGCAGCGGTTTCCGCCGAGTTAGATGTGAGTAGCGGGCAACAGCACAATACGATCGTGGCTGATTTTTCCGATACCGCCCAAGTCCAACAAGCGATCAGCCAATTCGTAAAAGATGGAAATGTGGCGGAAATTTTGATCAATAATACGGGAGGGCCCCCGGGAGGCTCCGCCTTGGACGCAAGCATCGGTGAATTCCTCGCGGCCTTCGAAAGCCACTTAATCTGCAATCAACATCTGGTCCAAGCTTTGGCACCCGGCATGAAAAGCCGAAACTACGGCAGGATCATCAACGTGATTTCAACTTCGGTTAAGCAACCGATCGTCGGTCTCGGTGTATCCAACACGATTCGCGGCGCGGTGGCTAACTGGTCTAAAACCTTGGCCAATGAACTGGGCCCCTTCGGCATCACTGTGAATAATCTCCTGCCCGGGATGACGCAGACAGCGCGGCTCGATTCAATCATCCGAAATCGCGCCGAGAAGACCGGACTGCCCCCAATCCAAGTTGCTGAAAATATGCAAAACGAAATACCCGCCAAACGATTCGCTGAGCCAGCCGAAATCGCGGCGGCGATTGCTTTCCTCGCATCGCCAGCAGCAGGTTATATTAACGGGATCAATCTGCCGGTCGACGGAGGACGCACCCAATGCCTGTAAAGCAAATCCAGAATTACATTGGAGGCCAATTGGTCGATCCCCAGTCGGGCAATTGGCTACCGAATTTCGAACCCGCAACTGGCGAAATCTACTCAGAGGTTCCCGACTCCAACGCCCAAGATATCACTCATGCTGTCGACGCAGCCCAGTCGGCTATGGCAGCATGGAGTCAATGCGGTATCGACCAGCGAGCCGAAATCCTGCACCGAGTCGCCGACTTGATTGATCAAAACCGCGAAGAGCTAGTCGCCATCGAATCCCGCGATAACGGCAAGACGGAAACACTGGCCCGGATGATCGACATCCCTCGATGCTCGAAAAACATTCGGTTTTTCGCTAATCTTGCGATGGGGCTCGCCTCCGAATCTCACAGCATGCCCGATGCGATCAACTACACGCTGCGACGCCCTTTGGGCATCGTTACCTGTATATCACCTTGGAATCTACCACTGTACTTATTTACTTGGAAAATTGCCCCCGCTTTAGCCGCGGGAAATTGCGTGATCGGCAAACCCTCTGAAGTCACGCCCATGTCAGCGCATCGTCTTTCGGAACTTTGTATTGAGGCCGGCCTTCCGGAGGGCGTCTTAAATATTGTTCACGGCAGTGGTGCCGTGACGGGTGACGCATTGCTGAACGAACCGCGGATATCAGCTGTTTCATTCACCGGCAGTACTCAAACCGGTAAGCACATCGCAAGTGTGGTAAGCCCACAGTTTAAAAAACTGTCTCTTGAACTTGGTGGCAAGAACCCAAACCTTATTTTTGCGGACTGCAATTATGAAGCCATGATGGAAACGACCCTACGCTCCAGTTTCGCCAATCAAGGGCAAATCTGTTTATGCGGGTCACGTATCCTAATCGAACGCTCCCTCTACCCGAAGTTCCGAGATGAATTCGTACAACGAGCTCAACAAGTCAAGGTCGGAGACCCCCAAGATACGGATTCCATCCTGGGAGCAGTCGTCAGTCAACCTCACTATGACAAGATTCTAAAGTGCATCGAGCTCGCCAAAAACGAAGGTGGTAAAATTCTCTGTGGTGGCGGCCCAGCTAGAGTCGACGGGCGATGCGCAAATGGTTGGTTCATTCAACCAACCGTCATCGAAGGGCTGCCCAACGATTGCCAGACTAATCAGCAGGAAATTTTCGGACCGGTTGTTACATTACAACCCTTTGATACAGACGACGAGGCGCTCCAGCTAGCCAACGACACGGCCTACGGATTGTCCGCCACCATTTGGACCCAAGACGTCAGTCGAGCGAACACGATGGCAGATCGATTAAATTGTGGCGTCGTGTGGGTCAACTGCTGGTTGATTCGAGATCTTCGGACACCTTTTGGCGGTTACAAACAATCTGGAGTGGGGCGCGAGGGAGGCCTCGAGGCGATGCGATTTTTCACCGAGACTAAAAATGTCTGCATCAAATATTGATAGATCCGAGCAAACGCCTACCACGACTGATTCACACTTTTTTTTTATCCCAGAGTCGATCACGACTAACGATGGGCCACTCTTTCAAGTAACGCGACGGTGGACTGGCAAAAGGCTGCAACGGCCTGTAAGATTCAAAAAGTTAAACACAAAAACAACCGATTCCTCTCTATCTCCAAGTGTGTTCGTCATGCCAGATTCTAAAATCGTTTCCCAGACGGCACCCGAACCCGTTGGTTTATACCCCCATGCACGTCGGGTCGGAAATCTGCTGTTCCTATCAGGGATCGGCCCCCGGAAAAAAGGGACCTCGGAAATCCCTGGGGTGGAACTCGACCCAGAAGGGAACGTGATCCGCCATGATATCGAGTCCCAATGCCGAAGCGTTTTTGATAATGTGAAAACGGTGGTTGAGGGTGCGGGTTCCAGCTGGGGGCAAATTGTTGACGTTACCGTATTCCTGACTCACATGAAGCAAGACTTTGCCATCTACAACCGCATTTATGCCGAGTATTTTGCAGACAACCAACCCTGCCGCACAACCGTCGAAATCAAATCTTTGCCGACGCCGATCGCGATCGAACTCAAGTGCATCGCCACGATAGGGCAAGAACCGGTCGAACATGCCTGAGTTCCAAGTTCCATTACTAGCCGACCATCACTCTCACCCGTTGCTTTATGCGGCTTTGCAGAAAGCCGTCGACCTCTCGGAAGTCTTCGATCTGGAGGAGGCCTGCGACTTGATCAGTGAGTCGGCTGGCAAAAACATTCAACTGACCGTGGCACATGGCTGGAAAGATCAGCGATTTGAATTTCCCTCCCTACGCTTGGAACAGTTACCACCTTTGGCCGTCTTTAATGTCAGCCTGCATCAACTACTAATCAACTCACAAGGCCAGAGCCTTTTAGCGAAAACATACGGGGATTCAATTCACCAAGTTAGTAATCGTCGGTGGTATGAGAGTCATTTACCAACCGTCCTCAATTGGTTCGCCCATCTCACCGGCTCGGCCGAATCGCTTCACCAGTTTTACGGTCATCTTGAAGCCTTGGGGGTCTGGTCTGCAGAGGAGATGCTCTTGGTTGGCGAACAAGAGATTGAGTGGTTTCAGGCCACCGAATTAATTGAACGTACGAAATTCTGGTCGGCGCCCGAAACCTTTGACATGCTTTCTCATGGGGCCCGCCACGCTGTCACGGGGCTAAAGTTTTTTACCGACGGAGCGCTCGGTGCGAGATCGGCTGCGCTCCAAAGCCCTTACTCTGATGTCTCAGCTCCGAAATCGAATCATGGCATGTTGATACATTCGGACAGCCAGCTTTTAAAGCAATTGGGATCGGCGAGCCACACTCAAAAATCGATCGCAATCCATGCCATTGGCGACCGGGCGATTGAACAGACATTGACAACCCTCGAACGACTCGGTCCGTCCCGAAACCAATTCCCAAAAATTCGATTAGAACATGCCCAACTCATCAACCTGCAACAGGCCCAACGAGCCAAGAGAATGGGCCTTATCCTATCCATGCAACCCAATTTCAATTCGGATTCAGTCGACTATAAAGACCGCCTGCCGGTTGATTATCCAGCCCGAAACAATCCTTTTCGCATGCTGATTGACCAAGTCGAGTTCCAACCAGGAGTCGACCTATTATTCGGTAGTGACGGGATGCCGCACGGAGCAGCGTTCGCCCTTCAGCAAGCCCTATTTCCTCAACATGAACAGCAGCGACTATCACTCGATGAGTTCGTGGCCGGTTATGGCTCGCAATCGGCACAGACGTTTCGCGTCTCCATCGATCCGCCGAATGAGTTACCGGACAGTGACGTTTAACTATAACGTGGTTCGTGTGTCGCTGATTTTTGATTCAGTGCATCGAACTCCTGTTGCGCGAAGTGGGCATCCATATAGGGAATTTCGATCAGATGATCCGCGGGTCCAGCAGCCGCCGTATCGATCGCAAGCGTTGCCATTTTCCATCGCCGATCAAAGGGCGATTGCGACACGCTCAGAGACTGAATCTTTTCGAAAAACGTCACACTCGTTTTTCTGGTCCAAATGCCACTTTGATAAACGATCCCTGCTCCGGTACGAGCATAACGCTTGGAACGGCTTTTCTTGATCGCGTGGACGATCAAAAGAGGAGTAATCAGGAAGGGCAGACCCAAGGAGAGGGACCAAAACTGCATCTTAGCATGCATGAAATATGCCTGACAAACCGCTAAACAGCCACCGATTAGAATGAACAAAATCGACTGAATGATCGCCCGCCGCAACAGACGCACGCGAGCTTTTGGTGCCAGCACCTGCCAATCTAACTGACTCAAATCCCAATCTAAATCAGTTCGGAGCTGACTCAAAATATTTGGCACTTGTGAGATTGGGACGACCGGAACGAACCAACGTCGCGCCACCGTGGTTGCTGGATTCTCACCCTCACTACCTGCCCCACCGGCCGTTTCAATCCTTACCGAGGCAAGATTCATATAACGCATCAGAAGGTTTTGCTGTACGCTGATAAACTGAATCCTTCGAATCGGGACCGTTGCACTGACTTTGGTAAGTAGCCCACAACGAATCCTTAAGTCCTCGCCAGATCGGCTCATCCGGTAACCGTGAAATCTCAGTACAAACCAAGCGACCGAAACCAAACGCAGAACAAACAGAAATACCAGGGCAGCCCCCAACGCCACCAACACTTGGCCCACCAAACCTAGTTGCACCGGTAGATCTTGCGCAAGGCGCCCTAGTTTCAGCCCCTCTAACATTTTCATTTCCTGATCGAACTGAACGTAAAGTCCGAACAAAATTCCGACCAATACCATACCCCGATTACTGGTCAGTCCAATCTTCACTAACCAACCAGTCGGAATCGTTAACACCTGATGGCTCGCTTGGTCTACCGTCCCCGTAAACGCTTCCAATTCGTCGGCCGCTTCCGTCGTATTGGCATTTTTTTGACTTGCAAAAATGGCGGCTCTTAACACATCTATTTCGGTCATCGAAAGGACTCGAAGAATGGCCTCGGGCTCGTTACCGCTGGCCGTTTCGACCCTAACTTCGGCGACATTGAACATGCGATGGAGTACATTTTGAAGCAGGTCTACATTTTGAATGCGAGAAACCGGGACAATTCTCACTTGGCGAGAGAGCAATCCCTGCGTCACGATCAACTCGTTATTTTTTATGACGAAACGCAATGTGAAATATCGGATGATCGAATAGAGAATGGATGGAACCAAAAATATCGCAGCAAAATAGAGACCTTCTGTTCGACCACTAGCGGCACTGAACAAGCCGATTCCCGCGGGAACAATATAGGATTTAAAATGCGCCATGACATCGAATACGATCGAGGCCGCATGCAAACGCTTCATTGGCATGCCGGCGCGACTCTTTGAACCCGCGGCCGTTTCCGGTAGCACCTCCTGAACGTCGACTGACTCAGGCGAAGCCTCAGGAATGACTTCCTCGAGCTTCTCCTCCCAATCGTGGTTTGATTCGGATGGCTCAGACGACATGAATCTCTTTTCCCTGGCGTATCAGTTCATCACGCAGGTCGACGGCAGAGGCATGAGTTAATCCAACCAACCCAACGGACGAGTTTTGGGTGCCTGCTGTGTGCACGATTAATGTCGCAATCCCGTAGTGCCTCTGCAGAGGACCTTGGACAACATCCGCGTGTTGCACCCTCGCGCGGGGGACTGAGAGTTGGTGCCGCCAAATAACACCGCGCCATATCTCCAATCCATCTTCACCGAGTCGCCAGAAGGTTGCATTGTATTTAAGACGGGGCCAAACAAAGTTCAAAATAAAAATAGCAAGGACCAAAAATAAGGAGCTCCCCCAGGCGACGAGCGTCACCCAAAAAAATCGGTCGAACGCCATTTCCGAACCAAGATGAACCGTGAGGGTCGCGATTGCCATCGTGGTAAGAATGATGCCACCGAACACCGTCGACATGATGGCACCGGTGATTCGATCCAAGATCACCCGCTTCGGATCAACCCGTTGAAATCCTGTTTGTTTATACATTTCCAAGATAACTATGTGTCCTTATTTGTTTGCCACTTACTCTTCAGCGCCAACGAGAGCCTATTGTTAAAAAAATGAAATCGGCCCGATTTGTCAAAACGTTTTAAAGATCGCCATCGGAGTCATTTCTGCGCGAATAACTTAATCATTTCACGGCTTTCAACGGACTCAACAGGGAAAGGAATCGGGTGGTCCACAAAGCGACTCCTCGCCGGCGAAACCGCGCTTCACTTGGCCTACGCATCGGCATCGCCACAGCGGCTTGGACCTAGGCTAGGGATTTCGTGATCACCACGCCGCCATCTTTAACCATCTGCACCTCATAGCCGGCATCAATGATTTTTTGCCGCGCAGCGTCGGATGCATCCCAATCTTTTCGCGAACGAGCCTCTTTCATCTCTTCACCCCACTGCTGCACCTGATCGAAAATTGGATCTCCACCAGCAGATTCTTCGGTTATATCCGTAATGCCCAGTACCGAATTAACGGCTCGCCAGACCGCCAGCGATTCGCGCGGGTCACGATGTTCCTGTCGCAGCCACGGAATCACAACCGCCAACGCCTCTGAAATATTAAGGTCACTCGACAACGCCGCGGCAAATTTACTGAGTACCGGATGTGACAAATCTACCTCAGCTGCTTGACCACCTGTTTCCTGTTCCAGTCGAGCCTCAAAATCCAACATGCGTTTGACGACACCACTGGAATCTTCCAAACCTTTCTTCGTGAAGTTCATATTAGCGCGGTAGTGTGATTTGATTAACTCATATCGCAACACGGCGGGATGAACCTCAGAACCCGTCGCGTCTCCGTTAAACACATCACGGGCTGTAAAAAAGTTTCCTTTCGACTTAGACATTTTCTCACCCTCCACCATCAGGAAGCGAGCATGAATCCAATAGCGGGCGAAACTCTCTGCACCACTAGCCCCACAGGATTGGGCAATTTCACATTCATGATGGGGAAAAATCAGATCTTCGCCACCCGTGTGAATATCGATAACGTCCCGTCCTAATAATTCACTGGCCATGACACTGCACTCAATGTGCCAGCCAGGGTAGCCGACTCCCCAAGGTGAATCCCACTTCATCACATGATGCTGATCCGGCTTCCAAAGCATGAAATCAGCCGGGTGTCGCTTGCGAGATTGATTTTCATCGGAAACGCGGCCCCCAGCGCCGCTTTGAAGTTTTTCCAATGTATTGCCGCTTAACTCGCCATACTTAGGAAAGCTCTCTACGCTAAAGTAAACAACCCCATCTTCGGCCACGTAGGCATGATCTCGTTCAATCAAACGCTTGATCATGCCTTGCATTCCCTCAATATGATCCGTTGCCTTGGGGACATTTTCAGGATATTCCGAGGCAATCTTGTAACCAAGCTTCCGCGCGTCTTCTAAAAATGCATTGGTATAATAGTCAGCAATTTGATAAGGGTCATTGGGGTCCTCGACAGCACCTTCGGGGACCCGCCCCGACTTTTTATTTACCTTCATCCGATTGGCTGCTTCGGACATCTTATCCGTTTCACCTTCGACCATATGCCCCACATCGGTAATGTTCATCACATGATGAACCTGATAGTCAAACAGCTCCAAAGTTCGGCGCAATAAATCGCCAAACAAGAACGAGCGAAAATTACCAATGTGGGCAAAGTCATAGACAGTCGGCCCACAGCTGTACATCCGTACCACCCCGGGTTCCAACGATTCGAATGTTTCCATTTGGTTGGTGAGCGAGTTGTATAGCTGCAGACTCATTCGGTGCGATCCCGGTAAATAAATCAGAAAGGGGGCAAAAGACCCTTTCAAATTTACCCGTTTTGCCGGTTCAATGACAAGACGGATTGAACATCGAAAATTGTTTTCCGCCCAACCGCCTCAGCAATTGGGTGAGGGTCGATCGCGAGCACGGCGAATCGTTAAGATTCCCAACGTTTTTAGAGTGGGAGGCTAGAGTGGGAGGCTAGAGTGTTAGCCTAGAGTGGAAGCCCCGTACCCTCCCATATTTCATACAACCAAGGTAGCGTCCATGGATTGCCGGCCGACACTCCCGCCGACACAACACTCAAGGCCAGTAAGATATAGCAGATCCACCGGCCCCATGGTTTCCTGCCCAGCCAATCCACCACCGGCAACATGCATACCAGCCACATCGGTGCCAGCCAGAACAACCACCTCAGGGCAGAGCAATAACCACCGTAATTGCGATCCATTTCGGGGCGCATTATATAAAAACCGATCACGACTACCGAAATGATGATTGAAAGGCTGGCAAACCAACGTAATTTCATTGCGTCAGTGAATAGCAGGGCAATCATTCCCGCCAAGGCCAAGAGCCAGATGGGGGTCAGCGAGAAAATCCCATGGTGTCCGAACATGAAATGAAATGCATAAACAGCTCGAGAGGGCTGTCCTTGATCAATGGTTGATTTTTGATCGTTCGTTGCCAACCAGTAACTTCCCGGGTAGTCATACCAATTATCCCACTGACAAAGTTCGAATACCCGACTCCCGGGCTGAGCGACGATCGTCCAGCGATCCCCGTATAGCGCCTTGACGACCCAACGATCCATCGGCGCTGAATGCCCGACTGGCCAAGCCGCTCGCCGAACATCGAGGCTTCCCGCGGTCGCATTCGCAAACGGCGTTAGTCTCTTCAATTGCTCAGGAATTTCACCGGCGTCCAGTGTGTCAGCAAAATCTCCCTCAACCGTCGTGATCACCGGTCCATCGCTGCGGTGGGCGTAAGGCGGGCGCCAATCACCATGGGCAAAATAGTTCGTCCCAAAAAATGCGGCCGCCACCAGCATCACTGCCGGCAAAAAGCCGAGCAGGCTCCCCCGCAGCTGTTTACTGATACAGATGACGCAGGCTGCCACAACAAATGCCAATGCCGGCATTTCATTAGCCGCGGCAAATCCAGCTGACAGGCCGGTCGCAGCAAAAATCCACCACGGCTTGGACTCATCCCGAACAATGCGATGAAGGAAATAGAGTGAAGCCATCACACAAACAGCCGCTGGCAAGTGATTATTAAGGGTGACTGCAAACGTAGAAAGATAGGTCCCAAAACCAGCTGCCGCCAGGATAAAATATCGAGACCAATCACGAACTAATAAACGATCGACCAACGCCGCAAGGAACCATAAAAAAAGGCCCCAAGGAATCACATTGCTTAAGATCAACATGCTGCGAACCAGCGGTATGGTATCGGTTTCAAACTTCCAACCGGTGAGCGATCGGACGACTTGGTATTCCATCGACAACAAGCTCGGTAAAAGGGTTGGCTTGCTCGAAAAGTAATGCCACTGCCCATCAGAATTGGCATGCATGACCTTATCAATCGTGTTCCAGGCAGCACCATCGGGGGCCTGAAGCACAGCATCGATCTCGTAACTTCCCTGATCGCCTAATGACCGAATCGTGCACCAACGACTTCGATCATTGGCACTTTGAAATGGCAACTCTCCGGTTTCCATGTCACCCACGTTGACAACCCGCCCAGCCACAGCCGCAACGGAGCAGATGATCAGGAGCCAGTAGATGGCCCAATGGCGTTGCGCGCAGAAATTTGAAATCTCTGCGGGACAGGTAGTTTTGGAGGTCTCAGTCATAGGCCCCAAGTTCCTAATTCTATCGAAGAGGAATCACTCCGATGGTTTCGTTGGCAGATCGCTTCATTTGACCGACCCGTACTCTTTCAGATCTGATCGACTCAGTCGACTTGCCTGGATTCGGCGATGTCCGGCTTACTCTTTTCCGGAAAACCAAGTTCGTCCTTTACCGAGTAAGGTCGCTCTCCCGTCTTTTGGAGTGAATTGGCAATCATCAGTTCCGCTAGAAATCCCATGCACAACAACTGGGCCCCCAACAACAAAGCTCCGAGAGAATAGAGAACGATCGGACGTTGATGGAGCGGCGTCCAATCGGGAAACCAGACCATCCGCAAGATCCAGTAAATGGCCATCAAAACCATTCCTAATGCGCCGAACAAAAAGGAGGTTAAACCGATACTTCCGATCAAGTGCTGGGGACGATTTTTAAAACCCGTCAAGAAGCTAATCGTCATCAAATCCAACAAGCCCTTGGGCAACCTTCGCCAGTTGTATTTGGAATGCCCATGTTGACGCGGACGATGATTGACAATCATTTCCCCAACCGCAAATCCTCGCGATGCGGCCAACACGGGAATGAAACGATGCCGTTCACCATACAACTGAACCTCCTTAAACACTTCCCGTCGATAGCACTTCAATCCGCAATTGTGATCGTGTAAGTGGACACCGGATAACCAACTGACAACTCCATTGAAGATCTTGGACGGAAAACGTTTATTCCAAGGATCCTTCCGCTCTTTCTTCCATCCACTGACCACATCCAAATCATTCGATTCCAGCGCCTGTAAAAGCCGCGGGATTTCCGACGGATCATCCTGCAAATCGCCATCCATGGTGATTACGATTTGAGAATCCGCGGCCTCAAAACCAGCCGACAACGCGGCTGCCTTACCAAAATTGCGACGAAACCGTATGCACTTTAAACCCTGATGTTGTTCCGATAAATCGCGCAGCACAGCCCATGTTTGATCCGTTGATCCATCGTCAACAAAAATGACTTCGATATTCATATCACCATGAACCGCAACCTCGGCAATCTCTTGGAACAAAGAAGCCAAGGAATCTTGTTCGTTATAAACGGGAATGACAACGGAAATACGGGTCACGATGGATCCAGATCTTCAGGTCGAGTGATTAGTTTCGTGTACCCATAAATTATACCAGAGGTGATCAGTTCTGACGCCAACCATACGAACCGAATTAAAATTGCCGCTACGACCGCATTAACCCGGCCAATACCACTGCCCAAGATGGGAATCATCACTAATTCCCGCACTCCCAAGCCGCCTGGTAGCAAAGAAACAAATCCGGCGACCGTTGCCAAAGATACGCAAGCAAGGCAAAGCTGATAATCAGAAAGTTGGAAACCCGCCTCCATCACACCGGCTCCCGTCAAGCTGGCGGTAACGAACCATAAACTCAGGCCATTTAGCAGCCAGCCAACTGTCATTAATGCCCATCCTGATAACATGACCGACAACGTCAAACCGGCCATTGGATCTTGTGTTCTAGAATTTGCCAAAAAACGGCTTGCAACACGCCGAAAAAGAGGTGGCCACGTCATCACACCTGCCGTTAACATCATGACTCCGGCCCCGATCTGCAATAGTGGAAAATTCTGAAAGTGACTGGCCAACAGGAGGCTGGCAATGGCCGATCCCACAAAAATCCAAGTCAGGGTCTCAACAAAAACCGTAGCCGCAGCCGTTGAGATTTGGACGCCAGAGCCTCGCACTAAGTCCGTGCGGATCACCACGACCATCGCCTTGCCCGGTATGTATTTCCCAAATTGACTCGCAAAAAAAGCCAACATCGTTCTTCTTAATGTCAGACGATTCCCGGTCGCTAGCAGGACCCGATACCAAAATAATCCTGAGAGCGTCATCGCGGTAATGTAGCACAAGAGCGCCAACAACAAGGGCTCAAATCGGAGTTGGCTAAGCTTGAATTCCGCCACAGCCAACTGACCGAAAGCGGACTTTAGTGTGTAAATCAGACAAATCAGAACCGTTAGTGCGACTGCCAATCGAAATAGTAACAACACGCGTTTTTTTGTGAGCCGACGCAAACGAATTCAGTTCCGAAACAATAACCTGTGTTACAAAATACCGATACAAAACCCGCTGGCACTCTGCACAGCCGCTCCACCTTGATTTTTGATTTTTCGACTTATTTTACCGCGGGGGCCCAACCAACTCATTTTAGGCGAGCAAGACCCTGTCGACCGAAACCGTTAGATTATCAAAACTGTTTAAATAGGGGGAGAGCGAACCCGACGCTGCAGATGGGGAAACGTGCGAGAACATGTGTCGGAAATTTCGGTATTTACCCGGAAACGGCAAAGGGGATACGATAACAGGCTATCCAGAAAACTAACACTCAAATTTTTGGAGCGAGTCCCATGAAAGGATTGATGGCGCCTGCACTCGTATTAACCCTGACCAGTATGGTCATGGGCCAGTCGACCACATTTCCTACCGAACCCATCGCCTACTCACTGCCTGTCTCTGACTCAATTATTAAATCGCTTAAGGTTGAAGGTTGGCGTCAGGCAGATATTGAAGTCGGCGTAGCGGAATGGATTTGGCAAGTCGTCCTTCGAAATCCCGAACTCGGAGAGCAACCAGCACCTGTTGAATTAGCCAATCACGCGGGAATCCGGGCTGGTAAAATTCATTTCCTAGTTAACGACGAATCCCTTGAGTTGATTCACAAACAGGGATTGATCTACCCGCTCAAACCTGAGGAACGCGGGCAATTCACCAAAATCATACTCGTTTACGAAAGTGAATTTGCGACGGTACCGATGAGCTCTGAGTTAGCCACGCTGCACTTGCCGCCTCCTCCCGTGCCCCTCAACCTAGCACCGCCACCGACTTCACAGCAGGGCAGACCTCCAGTCGATCTCCCATCAACAATCACTAATGCCACCGCTCTCGAAAATATTGCCCGAACCAATCGGCCTTCATCCAACCGTCCACCTGGGCCAAACAATCTTGAAAACACCGCGGAAATGGCAAACCAAACGACTACGTTTATCGAACAGTGGTCGGCCAATGGGCAACCGTCTTTAAATACCAACAGCTTTCGGGCACAAGTTCGAGACGAAACACAATCGGTAGCCATCCAATCTCAATCACCCGCTTCGGCACCGCACGAGTCGCCAATCAATCAGGCTGAAGCGGCAACCTTGGCACAAAAGCGAGCCGAACTAAATCAAGAACGCTTTGCATTGAGAAACAAACAAGCAGACGAAAACCGGACCGCGATCACCTATCCAAACGATCAGGATCCCAATCGTTACGCCAACAACGAGAGCGGCTACCCTTTGGACTCACGCGCCGACCGTTATCACGATACTAATGAGGCCTTCAATCCAAATCTTTCACCTTCCCTTCGAGAAAATGGCCTCGCTCCTATGCCCGTAGAGAGCGTTTCCGCTACCACGAACGAAGTGGCAGCGTTAGTTGAAGAAAACAATACTCCAGAAGAAACAGGGAGTCATTCGATCTTATTGTGGTTAATGTTGTCGGCCGCAATCGGATTGAACGTCTACTTGGGCTTGATCGCTAGAGGCCTCTATGTCCGATATGATGATTTATCCCATGAACTGACGGAAACGTTTACCTCCTCTATTTGACGGCATGCTATCACTTTAAAAGGAACGATGCATGCAATTTCGATCTTTACAAAAATCACACAGAACGACAGAATAATGAACCTCCAGATTTAAAACTCTGGTTTTGCTACCAACGGACTGGTAGACCTAAAACAATCACAATTCGCATGTCAGCAAGGAGTGCTGTAAGTGAACTTCAAACGATGGACTTCCGCTCTCGTTTTATGCCAACTCGGTTTGGCTCTGGGCTTGATATCAACGGCGAATGCCCAAACCAACGTGGCCTTGGTCGACATTGGCAAGGTCTTCAAGAATCACCAGCAATTCACCCAGCAACTGGACCAACTGAAAACGCAAGCCGATGAATTCAAGGCTGCATCCCAAATGCTTCAGCAGCAATTCATGATGAAGGCTGAGGGACTCAACCAATATCTCAAAGACTCTCAGGAATACCGTGATACCGAAGCCAAGTTGGCCAAGGAGTCTGCGGAAATGGAAGTTCAGCAGCGGGCAAAAATGAGGGACCTTCTAACAGCCGAGGCGAGACTACACTTCGACACCTATAATGAAGTCCAAAAGTATATTTCAGATTACTGCCAAGAACGGGGGATCCAATTGGTCATTCGGTACGACAGCGAACCCATGAAAATGAGCGACCCGGCCAGTATCATGCAGCGCGTCAATAGTGGCGTCGTCTATAATCGCGCAGGCAAAGATATCACAATGAATATCATCGAGCGAATCACTCAGGTTCGCAGTGCGGCAAACCCCAGTGGAAGATTAAATCAATAACGTTTCACCGACTATAACCTTTTAACCTGTCGTGATTTTCTGAAAGCCGAATTTTGGATTCCTTCGTTCGCCCACAGTCAACGATCAAACGCCCCACCCAAGTATCGGGCAAGGGCTATTGGAGCGGCACCTGTGTCGACGTCGAATTCCGGCCGGCCTCTGAAAATCAAGGGATCACGTTTGTTCGCAGTGACCTACCGTCACAACCGCGAATCAAGGCGGCAGTGCTGAACCGGGTCAAGGGACCAAGACGTACAACGCTAGTGGAAAACGGGCGTTCGGTTGAAATGGTCGAACACATCCTTGCCGCTCTTAAAGGTTTGCAAATCGACAACTGTGAAATCTGGGTCAATCAACCGGAAATGCCGGGTTGTGACGGCTCCAGCGTCGTTTTTGCCGACGCTCTTCTTCAGGCAGACCGCGTCGAACAGCGGGCCCTGAATCCATACATGATCATCGACTCTGTCATACGCGTCGGTGATGAAGACTGCTGGATACAATGTGAACCAACCAACGGCAGCGGTCTGGATTTGACCTACCAACTCGAATACTGGCAACCTTCAATCGGCGAGCAAACCTACTCGCTCAAAATCACCCCGTCGAACTTCCTGGATGAATTAGCATCCGCCAGAACATTCGTCTTAGAGTCCGAAGCTAATTTGATGCGAGAACAGGGCCTGGGACAACATGTTGGCTACGACGAGATTCTCGTCTTTGGTGCAGAAGGTCCGATACAAAACAAACTGCGTTTCAGCGACGAATGTGCGCGGCACAAGATGCTGGACGTGGTCGGCGACCTCGCCCTGACAGGCGTCGATATCCACGGTAAATTCACCGCCTTTAAAAGCGGTCATCGACTGAACGCCATGATGGCGAGAGCGTTGATTGAAAGATTAGAAATAACAACCCATTCCTATAGCGATTATGAAAATCGCTGGTTCAACAAATCGGCTTGAATACGAGTAATTCCGTGAGCATTCTACCTATTGAAAATGAACAGGATTGGCGGCCGGACCCCCAGCCTCCAAAAATATCCAATTTAGCCGACGTCGACCCTCGTGCTGAAATCGCCAACGATGTCGAAATTGGGCCGTTTTGCGTTATCGGACCGAACGTCAAAATCGGACCACGAACGGTACTCATCAACTCCGTTTCCGTATTGGGACACGTCGAAATTGGGGAAGATAATCGAATTTCACCAGGCACCGTAATCGGCGGAGAACCACAAGACGTCAGCTACAAAGGGACCGTGACCAAGGTTCAGGTGGGGGATCGCAATGTGATTCGTGAAAACGTCACCATCAATCGTGCAACGGAAAAAGAGGACGGTTACACCCGTCTGGGCAGCGACTGCTACCTGATGGCCTGTTCTCATGTCGCCCACGATTGCAATGTCGCGGACCGCGTCATCCTCGGACAAGGCTCTATGTTGGGGGGCCACGTTCACGTACAACGGTGCGCTACCATTTCAGGCTGTGTCGCCGTCACCCACTACGCCTCCATTGGCGGCTATACCTTCGTGGGCGGATCGAGCCGTGTGCTTCAGGATATCACGCCCTTCATGTTGGCAGACGGAAATCCCGCTCGTCCACGTTGTGTCAATATCGTAGCTCTGAAGCGAAACAACTTCTCGCAAGATGTCGTTAAGGCTCTAAACGAAACGTACAAATTGTTGTACCGAGCTCGAGTAGGTCTCGACAACACCTATCAAATCTTGGAAAACAAAAACCTGTTACTGCCCGACGTCAAAGACTGCCTCGACTTCTTGGCTATCAGTCAAAAAGGCCGCCATGGTCGAGGTCGCGAAAAAAGGAGACATGCCGCGTGAGCTCATTGAGAGTTGCCGTCATCGGGGCAGGGCATCTGGGCCAAATCCATGCCCGCCTCTTGCCGCAGATATCGAACGTTGAATTGATTGCCGTGGCTGACCCCAGCCCTATGGCTCAAAAGAAAACATTGGAAACCCATGACGTCCCTGTCATAAGTGATTTCCGTAAGCTGATCGGTGAAATCGACGCAGCCGTCGTGGCGACACCCACTCAATTCCACCATCCGATCGCCATGGAGCTGCTTGGAAATTCGATTCATACATTGATTGAAAAACCAGTGACCGACGATGCAGCAGACGCCTTTGAACTGGTACAAACGGCCGACAAAAACAATTGCGTGCTGTCGGTCGGACATGTCGAACAGTTCAATCCAGCGATTCGATCCGCGACCGAAAAAGTTGGCACACCCAAATTCATTCAAGCGAGTCGCATGAGCGGCTACACGTATCGATCAATCGATATTGGCGTTGTCTACGATTTGATGATTCATGACATCGATCTAGTCAACACCCTTTTCCCTGGTGAAATGGTCGATTGCAAAGCGGCTGGATTTTCCATGTTCGGCGGCAACGAGGATATGGCTCAGGCAAGGCTTCAATTCAGTTGCGGTGGCGTTGCTAATCTGACCGCTTCCCGGGCGAGCTTTAATCCCGCACGTGAATTTCAAATATTTGGTACCGACGGCTTCGCGGGTGTTGATTTGGTGACTGGCACGGTCCAAGCCATCGAAGTTCCAAACTGGGTCCGACAACGCCAGTTTGATTTCCTAAGTGCGAACGCCGAACAACAGACGTTCGTTCGAGAAAATCTGTTTTCTAAAGTGCTACCGAAGAGTGAGGAGCAGGTTGCATCATCCAACGCGATTTTAGCTGAGCAAAAAAATTGGATCGATGCGATTTGCAACGGTGCCAAACTGCGTAACACAGGAGCCAATGGAGCCGTCGCTGTGGAGATCGCCGGAAAGGTTTTGGAACAAATCGACCAGCATCAATGGCTTCCGGGCGACCTACCTGGACCCTTAGTGACTCCCGAAGGAGGATTGCAAGACAACCTCCCAGTGCCACTCCAGGACACCAGCCAAAACGCGGCTTAGCGACGAGGATTTCCAAGGGAACTCCAAAGATTCGTCGAACGGGGACCACGGCCACTCATCAGCTGACAAATCACTGATGGCTCAAAACGACTCTCGCGTTGAACCTAGGCCCATTAGGCCAAGTCACGGTCTTCAAATAGAACCAGTGCTAACAGCATCGTCATGGCTCCATAAAGAGCACAATAGATAACAGACCAGCCAAGATAAACCAAAGGGACCCCGCGGTTCGTATTGATCGCAGCCTGTACGTCGAAATGGTTAAGTACAGGAAACACAATGGCAATCAGTTGACCAAAAAATCCGACTGTTTCAAAAGCTTGAGCCGCTTCAGCAGACTGCACGATCAACGGAGTGAGGTGACCCAAGACATAAATCGAGAAACATATCAGGAAGTTCGCGAGGATCCCAAAACGCGTTGAAATAGCAACACTGATTGCCACAAAAATCACCACTTCTAGGAAGCCGAGGAACAGAGCTGGGATCACGCTAATGGCTTCATTAAAACACTCGACCCACTCAATCGTACCCTTGGATGACTCGACCGCATCGTAAACGGGTTTGTAGCTCGTCCAAATGACAAACCAACCACCAATCACAATGAACAGCAATGCGACGGCAAGACTGATACCAAACAATTTACCAAGGATGAACTGTCGACGGCCCACCGGCTTTGACAGTACCGTCAGGGCTGTTCGCCCTTCAATCTCCTCAGCTACTGACTTACTGGCAGCCCAAATCGCTAGAAAAATTGCCAACACTCGAATTAAGGTAAGGCCCGAGTCTTTGTACATTTTGATATCTTCACCAAACGTGTTGTAAGGCACGTAAACCGAGCCAACAATGAACACGCCACCAACGATTAAGACAATCAAAAACAGTGGCTGACTAATCTCTGTTTTGAAAGTCGAATAGGCGATTGCAAAGATCTTTGGAAAGACCGTCGCGCTAATTAGGTAGGTCAAGTAAACCATTAACACAAACGCAGCCGCCCAGAGAATGACCACCACTTGGGGATACACGGGTCCCGTTCGATAAGTCACCTCAACCTCGGCTGTGGATGAGCCCAGATTCGCGATATAAAAGTTGTCAATCTTCTCTTGCGGGATCGGGCTATCGATACTGGAATCGGGGAAATAGACCTGCGGTTCAGCCTGCGACGTCGCCAAGATATTGAAAACTCTCGATGGCGGAGTGGACGCTGTCAACTCCATGGTCGCAATATCAACTCGCTGATTGGATTTAAATTCGATCCATTTGACTTCCTGTCCCCAAAAGGAAACTTCCTCCCGTTGACCGGCACTGCCAGAATCCGCTGGTTCAACCTGAACCTTAAAGTTCCCAGTGCCGCCATAAGGTAGTCGGCCAAATGAACGAAGAATCCCCGTAGGATCTTCCACAAATCGACCCGAGTTAAACCTCAACAGGTCCAAACCATATCCCAAGGAAGCAAACAAAACGGCGCCTATACAGAGGGCATTCAACCAGTAAAGAAAGCCTTCGCGAAATAGCGAAAGTGTTTCAGGAGCGCGTTTTTTGGAAATCAAATACCAAACGCCGAATCCCAGGAATACGCAAAAAGGGACCACGATGATCAAGAACAGGCTAAACCCTTCCACCAACACGGTGTAACTCGAACTCGTAGGATCGTCGCCAAATTTTTCTAAGATGTTGGCCGCGTCGGAGAGATAATAAAAGCCGACAACGGCGAATCCTACATAGACCAAGCTAAGCAAAATGCCAAATACCCACCGGAGACCCGTTCGATCGGCAATGGTATTTAGAAAAGGGACCTTGGAAAGAAGGAAAACCTTTAGCAGTAAAAAAAGAACCAAAACAAAACCGGCCGCAATCCCAATCGATAGAATCCAGATTGGTGATAGCCAGCTCGTTAATTTCGTGGTCTGAGCGAGAAATACGTCAATCGAGCTGATCATTTCGGGCAAACATGAATGGATGTCGTTTCGTGATTTCTTTTACTACGTTTATTATGATATCTAGGTTCGATTTCTACAAAGGGCCTAATGACTTACATCGACCGATCTTTTCAATTGCTTGACTCGGCAGGTCTCCAATCCGATCAATCCCTCAATTCCGGCCATTTCTTTGACGTAAAGTTCACAAATTACAAAAGCTAGGCCAGCAGCTACCTGATGGCCCATACCCCGACCAACCAAAAGAGGACTGAAAAACGGGTAAATTTCTACAGATTCCACGGAGATTCCACTGAGAAATCGATCCTTCTTTAAAAAAGGAAACCTTCATGATCGACCCATTGCGCCGAGATACCTGCGTCTCCCCCGGCGAGCGGCAAAACCTCAACCGAAACCGATTTTTTGGAGGCCACCAACGAGTTCCGCCGCAACACGCACCCCTTGCTTCCAGCCGGCCCATTCAAACCGTCTCAGAGGAAATTGGCCGTCGCTCAACGCGAACACCGAATAAAACGGGGAATTCGACTATGATAGGAAACCGCCTCGTCGCAGCTTGTCGTCTGAAAATCACAACACGCGCTGGTCTGCCAGAATCTACACCGTTTTGCAAGGCATTAAAAAAACCCACCGCTTGCAAAGCCAAGCGGCGGAGCCGAAATAAAACAAAGGCCATTTTGCAGGAATACCATCCATGCTTCTGCACAGCTCGAGCTTAACCCCACTCGATTCCCACTCGATCAGTTGTCCAGATCTTTCGTTAAAACTGCAAGGCCCCCAATCCGGTTCAGAACCAAAGCACTTCATCGCGAGCGACCCCAGGGCCTATAAAAATCAAAATCACACATAATCGAAATAAAGCCAACCCGATGAATTCAAATCGTGAAGAAATTGATTATTCAGCATTTGTTGAGACCGCTCAAAAGGCCGCAAGGGCGGCAGGTGAAGTGCTCACCCAATGGCTGGGCCGGGCTTCCGTGACGGAAAAAGGCCCCGGTGATTATGTGACTCAAGCCGACTTAGACTCTCAGCGAGTCATTCATTCAATCATTCACGCCATCCATCCATCGCACGGCTTTTTAGGTGAAGAGGACGCCCCCAAAGATCTGAAGCTGGCCATGAATGAAATGGAGTATTGCTGGATCGTTGACCCTCTTGATGGAACTACCAACTACATCCATCAATTAAATTCATTCAGTGTGTCCATTGCTCTGTTGCACCGCGGCAGAATTGTCATGGGCACAGTTTTTGATCCCATTCTCAATGAAATGTACTCCGCCTCTCTCGGTATGGGTGCCACGCTGAATAATCAGCCCATTCACGTCAGTCCATGCACCAATCTCGACCACTCCCTCTTAGTCTGCAGTTTTTCACGCCAGGTGGAACGAAATAGCCTAGAGCTAAAACGATTCCTTAATGTGTTATGTCATACCCAAAGTAGCCTGCGCAGATTGGGTTCGGCAGCGCTCAACTTGGCCTACGTCGCCGCTGGCAGATTGGACGGATACTGGGCGACGTCGCTGAAAGTCTGGGACATGGCGGCAGGAGCAATTATTTTGACCGAGGCCGGTGGGGTGATACAACACATCGATTTAAAACCACTCGATCTATGCGACCCTCAATTTCTGGCGACCAACAATCAGCGGATGCAAGAACAGATCGGTTCGTGGTTGCAGGTCTGAACCTCGCGATGCCCCATGTCACGCGTCACCTGAGTCTACGATGCGATGGATCATGCTTGGGAAACGCGCGCGATTACTTAAGCTTACCCAATGCGAGCGGCACTAGCGGAACAAACAAGAATACGGGGAGCCATGCTGACAGGACGGCCGGTTGTATCATGCTGTAAGCTCCTAGTGTATGAGACACCATTGTGGCCAGCTCAACGGCCACCACAATAAGCATGCACGAAGCTGCGGCGTAGAAAATATTCTGATTCGGTTTAGAAATCGCCAGCGGCAAGCCTAATAGCAGCAAGGTCAAGTCAAGCACCGGCTGCAAAATTCGACCATGGATCGCGACTTGATCGCCAAAACCGAAACGACGATTTGGCTGATTGAGCGTGCCAATCATTTCACCGATCGATGAATAACGCGCCATCTGCCGTCCATAGGCGATCTCTTCCAGATCCAGTTTGCAAGCGATAAACATCTGATTTCGTTTTAGCCACGAATAATCGCGTGAGGCAAAGACCACGGTCTCCCCGACTTGAGGGACGCTGCGGGCCTGACCAAACTTTTTCGGTTTCTGCACTCCATCAACTAGCATACCTGCGGGGTGCTGATCATTTGCGGGGCAATACGTTGCCAATCGTCCTTGTACTTGTTTGTAGTCTTGGGTGAGTCTTAAGGGTAATTCAAACGTCACTTCGGATAGCGTTTGGTCGGAGAGATTTAACTGATTCCCCCGAATCATCATCCCCGATGCCATGTCACGATGAGACGAAAACGGAACCGTCCCCTGAGCCGTCCAGTCCTGAATCGACCGACCTAACTGGTGTTTGAATTGTGGAATCGCCAATTCTCGATTGGCAAACGAAGCAATCAGTATGATCACGGCAGCAACGATGATCGGCCGCACCACTCGAGCTTTGGTTATGCCACTCGCCTCAATCGCCGTCAACTCGCGCTTTCGCTGAATCCACGTCACCGCGAAAATAGCTGACGTCAAAACGAGAACGCCCGACATATTGTCAAATAGTTCTAAGGTAGCCGGGCCATAAAAAGAGACCATTAGTTTCATCATTCCCTGATCGGTTGTTGTGGCAATCGCAGATAACTCATCTAGATTCGTGAACATATGAATCACGAAGTAAAGACCCGTGAAACTGATAAAACAGATCATGAAGATCTTGGAGAATAATATCAGTAGATAGCGGTCAAAGAGGGTCATCGTGAAAGTCGAATCTCAAACAACGGATCGGTTGATTAAACACTTGAAAGGAAAGCTCCAATTGTAAATGATTACATGGATTTCCCCGACATCAATTCTGTCGACCTCTGAAAACGCTGGCATCGGTGAAATCCCTCATCGTGGAATTTACGTCCAATAAGTGGTTTTTGATTCCAGTCAGTCATGTCTCGCAATCGGCTAACAAAACGCTTCATTTCCGTCGTCTTCCCAGCCAGTTGTTGCATTTGCCAACAGCTTCTAGCAAATGGGGATTCAGTCGCCGGCGATCCCGTGGCGGATTTCTGCAGCTCCTGCAGGGGGCAGTTGTCGGATCCTCAGGCCGACCGCTGCCCTAAATGTGGTGCTGAAGGGCCGCTGTTGCCAAGCGGCACTCAATGCGCGCTATGCCAACAACCGGAACTAAGCTTCGCTGAGGCCATTGCGATAGGAAATTATCGAGGACTTCTAAAACAAGAGATCTTGCGAATGAAGCGGGAACGCAACGAAACACTCGCATTGCAATTTGGCCGATTATTGGGGAACGCATTGAAAAATACGAATTTCATCAATGCGAGCCTCGTGACTCCGATCCCCTCCCATTGGTGGCGGCGACTAAAAAACGGGTTTCAGGCGGCCGATCTCATTAGTGACGGAATCCACCAAGTGACCGGTATCCCCAAAAATAACCGAATATTGAAATGCACCCGGCCGACGGCGAAACAGGGGCAATTGAGCCGTCCTCAGCGGTTTGCTAATCGGAAAGGGGCCCTGCGAATTAGAGGCGGAAATATCGAGGGTAGCTCCATTTTGCTTGTGGATGATGTAATGACTTCGGGGGCCACAGCCGAACAAGCCACACAAGTTTTACTTGAAGCTGGCGCGGAACGCGTATACATGGCTGTCGTGGCTCGCGGTGTGGGGGTAAGCTAAATGAAATCAAATGACGAACCGATGCCGAAATGGCACCGTCTGAATCACACAAAGGGTATCAACGGCACTCTACATGGAACCAAATCCTAAGGAAAAACGGAAAGCAACCAATGCTGGCATCGGTAGTTGGCTCGGTCGATCGTTCTCCCCTTTTCGGACGGCCACGCTGCGCGGCCTTGGTTTTGTTCTACCCCCGTTACTCACGATCGTATTTTTTATCTGGGTTTGGGGAATCATCAACTCCTACATCGTAACCCCAGTCGACTCGGTTTTGTGTTCCGCGACCGTTTGGCTGGTTGAAGACGTCCGCAGTAACGAAGAAATCCAAACACAGTTGGCCGGCGGCGACCGATCAACCATGCTCACGCAACAAGGGGACCATTCGGTCTTCCATTCAAGCGACGGTGTTACACTCACGAAAATTGGTAAACAATGGCTCCCCTTCTCGGTAGTCGAGACGGTCGACAAGTCGCCGGGCAGCCCAACCTTCGAGACGGCCCAAGAATATTACCAGTTTTATGTCCGCCTTCGATTCCTGAAACCTCATCTCGTCGTGCCTGCGACCATAGCAATTTTCATTGCAATACTGTACTTGCTGGGGAAATTTCTAACGGTGGGTATCGGTCGGTTTCTGTGGCACCAATCCGAAAATTTGATCACGCAAATACCGATCATTCGAAATGTCTACTCATCTGTAAAGCAGATAACCGATTTCGCATTCAACGAGACCGAATTTCAATACACGCGAGTGGTCGCGGTCGAATACCCGCGTCGCGGAATTTGGTCGATGGGATTTGTTACAGGAGAGGGTTTCCGAGACGTTACCACCGCTGCTGGTCAGCCCGTTCTAACCATTCTAATGCCCACGAGCCCCATGCCGGCAACCGGGTTCACCATCTCAGTTCCCAAGAGCGAAACCATCGATTTGAATATCACGATCGATCAAGCAATTCAATTTTGCGTGAGCTGCGGCGTGGTTGTTCCAGCCCACCAACAACCGGGTTCCACTCTCGACGGAGAAGTCCGCCGCCGGTTGGCGGAAGCTCAACAGTCTGCCAACGCGAGCGAGGCCACAAACTCAACCGCGACGCAGCTCGATGGCTCAACCGACGGCTCAACCACTTCCGAATAACCCGTTGAGAATAGTTTAATGGCAACTCACATGATTCGGCTTGGTACCCGCGGCAGCCAATTGGCTATGTGGCAGTCTAAATGGGTCGCAGGCGAACTTGAAAAACAGGGATGCCGCGTCGAACTGATCAAAATCCAAACGACCGGCGATGTTCAGACCGGACCGTTAGCTCAAATCGGAGGTCAGGGCCTGTTTACCAAGCGTCTTCAGCAAGCGCTGCTGGATGATGAAATTGACTTGGCGGTGCACAGCCTGAAAGACTTACCGACGCAGACCGACCCCCGTTTAACCATCGCTGCCGTACCCCCGAGAGAATCCCCCTTTGATGCTCTGGTCTCAAATCACGCTCGTTCCCTGAGCGATCTTCCCTCGGGCGCAGTGGTCGGCACGGGCAGTGTTCGCCGCATCGCTCAGCTTCGACATATTCGATCGGATCTAGAGATTCGTGACATCCGCGGCAACATCGATACACGACTTGCAAAACTGGATGCCGGTGAATTTGACGCGATCGTATTAGCTAGTGCCGGGCTCCTGAGACTATCGCTGGCCGACCGGATCGCCTATCAGTTCGCCCTCCCGGAAATGGCGCCGGCGGTCGGGCAAGGCGCCTTGGGTCTTGAAATCCGTGCCCGTGATGAAACCACGCGACAATGGCTAGAACCGTTGAATGATCCGTATACATTATCCCGAATCACTGCTGAGCGCTCGTTGCTTCAAACGCTCGAGGCCGGTTGCCTAGCACCGGTAGCAGCATGGACATCCATTGAAAACGAGGATCTTAGCTTGACCGGCTACGTTCTAAGTGTCGACGGAAAAGAAAAAATCGAATCCCAGCATTCCGTCCCCATACGCCAATCAAAGGAGCTTGGCCGACGAGTCGGGGAGCAATTACGCCAACTGGGCGCCGATCGGTTTCTTAAAAGAAATGGTTAATTCCTACCGCCTCTGCATAGGGTGACTGAACCCGATTTTCGCAGCTCGCCATTATTTGGTAGAATCGGCGGTCGAAATAAAAAGAAAAAATCAGCGTCACCCAAACACGGAAAACAAAATGTCGACTCTCGACAGAAACCTAGCCGAGATTGCCGCCCGTCACGGTGTTGATTTGGCTTGCGTGACCCCGCCTAGCCGTGCTTCCCGATTGGAATCGTTGCGAAAAATCATTGCCAGAACGGACGTCCCCTATCCAATAACCCCTCAACGTCAGGAAAGGTATTTAAACGACTTTCAATCGGGCAAACTATTTGGAATCGGTACACTGAGTGAAGACATGGTGGAACTAGAAAATTATGCAGAGTTCCAAGACTACGAGAAATACACTTACGAGGAACATTTAAGCTGGGCCTGCCTCGTAGCGGATCAACAACGCACCAAGCATCAGTTTGCCTGCCAAGAGTACTTGAAAGGAGAATCCATTTTTGAGATCGGCGGGACGGTCATCCCAGACTATTACCTTCTGAATGCCAGAATCTATCAGCAAACTCAATGGCAACTGGCGACGGTCAATATGATCATTCCGGCGGAGCTATTTTTCACCTGCCATAGTCATCGACTGTTTCCTGTCACCACCTTCATGCGTGGCCTCGAAGTCGATTATCTGGAAGAACCCGATATTGGTCATGACGTAGCGGGGCACGTTGCGACCTTTACCATCCCGGCCGTGGCAGATGTCATGAAGAATCATGGTGACGCTCGCGATTTAATCTACGCAGAGCGGGACCAAAAACTAAAAGCGGCCGGGGACGAAGAGTCCGCTCGTCGCATCCGTGATGATGCTGAAGAATTATTGCTTTACGCGGGGAGGATCTATTGGTTCACTGTTGAATTCGGCCTAGTCATGCAGGGTGGCCAAGTCCGTGATTTCGGTGCCGGTATCCTTTCATCCCCGGGTGAAACGACCTACAGCATTGAAAGTCGTGAATCGAATCGCATCTTGATTGATCCCTCTGACGATCATGACCTATTACGACTGGCGACCACTGACTACCTGATCAGCGAATTTCAAAAGACCTATTTTGTGATGTCTAGTTTTGACCAACTCAAATCCCTCACTGCAGATCGAATCTTAATGGCAAGCAAACGTGCGATGGAGCTGCCACATTACACATGGCGTGAAATCGTTCCGGGCGACAAGGTGATCGATGTGGGGGAACTGGCCACGTCAACCAATGAAAAGTACCTTCGACTGATGCTCGACATGCCGTTAGACGACTGCCTTACCCGAGCCGCACTCCGCAATCTTCAGCTCTATTCAAAAGGGCTTTCCTCCCAGCAACTCAGCGCGTTCAAAATCCCACCCGCTGAACTCCCACAGGAAGCCTTGGAGTGGTTCAGAAATCAAGATCAAACCCCGACGACATAAAAAGGCGTGGCCAATCCGCCGATTACATTTTACGGAATCATACGGAACAACACTTCGCTCTCAGCGGCTCCCAATATGATTCACTTTACAGACTTAGCTCAAAGGTTAAACATGTCCAAAACGCTCGCGTTCCTTATTTGCTTTCCACTGGTAATTTCACTGTTCTATTGCCCGGCTAACGGGCAGCAGGATTTCCAGCAATACACTATCGAACAGTTTCTAAAGACAACCAGCTATCGCGGGGCTTCATTTTCACCAGACAACACCAAGCTTTTGGTGAGCGACGACTCGACGGGGGTTTTCAATGCTTACGCCATTGACGTGACGACCGACAAACCCACCCAATTAACCGACTCCACAACCGATTCAATCTACGCCGTTAGCTACTTTCCAAATGACGAGCGGTTTTTATACACCTCCGACCAAGGGGGAAATGAACTCAACCACCTTTTCGTACAGGACGTGAATGGGAAGACCCAGGATTTAACACCTGGCCAGAAACTGAAAGCCCAATTCATGGGCTGGTCCGCCGACGATCAGTTCTTTTACGTTGGCACCAATGAACGGGACTCTCGATATTTTGATGTCTACGAATACAAAACGGACTCTCTGAATCGCGAAATGATCTTCAAGAACGAAGAGGGATTTAACTTCGTTGACATCTCACCCGATCGGCAGACCCTCGCGTTCTCAAAAACTACTAACCGAGACGACAGCAACATTTATTTATTGGATCGCGAATCGGGTAGCATCAAATTAATTACAGCTCACGAGGGCGAAATCAACTTTGCTCCGGCAACTTTCACTCCCGATGGTAAGCAACTGGTCTACATCACCGACCGGGATAGTGATTTCAAGTACTTAGAGAAATACGACCTAGTGACATCGAAAACATCGCCGGTACTTAAATCTGATTGGGATGTTTCCAATGCCTCATTTTCCAAAGGAGGGAAGTACTTCGTCGTCAGCACCAACGAAGACGCGAAGACAAATATTCAGGTTTATGACTTTGCAACGATGAAACCCTTTTCGTTTCCAGCAATTAACGGGGCCAGCATTACCTCTTTCACCATCTCGCCCAATGAGCAAAATGTCGCCATCTATGCCTCAGACTCACGGATGCCGAACGATTTGTTCTACGCCAAACTGCCAACCGGCGAACCAAAAAAACTGACGCGATCTTTGAATCCTGAAATCAACCCCAACGATTTAGTCGACGGCGAGGTCGTCCGATTTAAATCATTTGACGGTACTACCATTCCCGGGATACTCTTCAAACCGCATCAAGCTGAACCTGACGCCAAGGTCCCCGCTCTGGTATGGGTGCATGGTGGGCCTGGGGGTCAATCTCGAGTGGGCTATCGTGGTTTGATCCAGTATTTGGTCAATCACGGATATGCGGTCTACGCCATCAACAATCGTGGAAGCTCTGGATATGGCAAAAAGTTCGAACAGCTGGACAACCGAAACCACGGCAAAAACGATCTGATGGACTGCGTGACAAGCAAAAAAATGCTGATCAAGACAGGCTACGTGAATGCCAATCGCATTGGAATCATCGGTGGTAGCTATGGTGGCTACATGACCTTGGCTGCCTTAACGTTCCAACCCGACGCATTCGAATGTGGCGTCGACATCTTTGGAATATCCAACTGGTATCGCACCGTGCAGAGCATCCCGCCGTGGTGGGAATCCCAAAGGAAATCACTTGAAAAAGAACTGGGCGATTTTTCTGACGAAGAATACTTCAGAAGTATTTCGCCATTGTTTCATTCCAATCAAATCAAGAAACCCTTGATGGTTTTGCAAGGGGCAAACGATCCCCGCGTGATCCAAGTGGAATCCGACGAGATAGTGGAAGCCGTTCGAAAAAATGGGGTGCCGGTCGAGTATCTAGTTTTCGATGACGAGGGACATGGCTTTCGAAAAAAAGAAAACCAACTGGAAGCCTACAAATCAATTCTCCAATTTGTTGACACCTACCTAAAAAAATCTCAGGCAGACGAGCGTTAAACCGAGGAGTAGAAAAGGCCCGGCTTGGACGACATCACAGAAGCATACCGTTTGCGTCCGGCTGGGAGGATCCTTTTAAATATCGATCCGCTCGAAACAATCAAACCTCAACGGGACCCCGGTGTTGGCAAAACTCCGCGCGCACCACGACCACTTCATTCAATTTTGGCCGAGTCAAAGTCAGCTCCATAAAATCTTGATGGATACTGGACTCGGCAAAATAGAAACGGCCCTGGGATTCTAAAATGGCGCCACTTGGGGTCACTTTTCGAACTTGGAACACCATACCAAGCGGTTCTAAACAAAACCGATCATCCTGGATTACGAGGCGAATAAAGCCCTCGTAACTCATGACTGTTTCGGAATTCACGTCCACGGTCACCACCGCCCATTCGTCTATTTTTGGTAGGCTCATAAGAAATGCTCCATAAAGAAAAGAAGGTGGGAACAGGGAAGCAAAAGCCGGACCAAAACGATTTCATTTGAAAAAAGACCCCGTTTCGTTTCAGTCTCTCTCAAAGTGAGAACACCGGATCATGTTAAAACAAAATCATCATCCGTCTATTTAACTTCGAAAAAACTGGAGCACGTCAAAATCCCTTGTTGCCCCCTCACATGATTCTGGTTCTCGCTCGCCCGGTAGATTGTTGGCTCAGGGGGCAGGGGGCAGGGGTTCGTGTCGCGGACGATGTTAATGGCTTTGAGGATTTAGCGATGTGCGACGATATCAACTCGATCGAACACATGCACCACATCGATCGCTGTTTTCCCGCGAGTTGGAATTTTAAGCGGGCGTAAACCTTGTTTCAGATGTTCCACAAAAATCTTTTAAAGATTGATTTACAGGAGCTACCGCCACAGGTCTTGTTTGCCCCAAATGTCTCTGATTCGTTTTTCATTCCTCTTTTTCCCAACGACCAAAAAAGTCAACATGATTCGGGCGCGCTCTCAAGGAGCTGGATCATCGCATCTGAATCGAAATGCAACGCGATCCATAGAGTTTCGAATTGTCGCCGGTCCCCATGTTAGTTCTGGCTGAATTGGGGCGGGAAGTCCCCACTCGATTCGCGATCCTGATTTAAACAAGAATGCAACAATTCAAGCACTTTCCGTCCTCGTGCTTCAAGATTCGTGGTTTCCAAAACTTTTTGCAATTGATGGCAACCAGCACCGGTTGAAAACCCCACCAAATCCACTAGCAAACCAAAAGGAACTTCATTCTCCAACAACTGCTGGATGGACTCGTTTTCCAAGAAATTGCGGGCCCGAGCAAAATCTCGAAATGTCTTAATTAACTCAGTCCGTAAGGTTATTAAATGATGTAAATTGTCCATTTCTGGATCAGAAACCAATTCAACCTGAGCCAAACGATACGGTTTGCCCGAGTGGACTTCTCGTATGATCTTAGCCCGCCGGGCGCCAATCAGTAACAGATCAAAACGGCCGTCATCTGTCTCTGTATGCGTTACGATTTTGCCAACGCAAACCGTTTCATAAACGGGAGGCTGCTCCTCATCGTAGAGTTCCCATTTTGGTTTCAATAAAGACATCGTGATCAATTGATCCGCTGCTAGCGCGTCTTTCATCAACTCGCGATACCGAGGTTCAAAAATGTGCAAACCTTGCATCACACCAGGGAACAAAACCAGATTGGGCAGCGGGAACAATCTCGCTAACCCCGAAAAATTTGGCGGGAGCTCCAGATTTACATTGGAAAATGACATTGCAGGCCTATTGCAACGGGTCCCGGTCTTAATCCCGTCCCATAAAAAGACGTAGGATGTAGAAAAACATCAGTGCAACCGAGGCAAACAAACTCAACGCCGCGGCCACTGATTGATCGGTTCGATAGCGGTGCATGACATTGGATGTATCGTAAAGAATGTAACCGGCCGCAAATATGACCATTGCCACTGAGAACCAGTTGCCCAACTCGATTCCAAAAAAGAATGAAGCAACGATAAATCCCAGGGCCGCAAAACCGACGACTCTTAAAAACATACCCAAAAAAGCAAAATCCGCTTTTGTCGCAAAGACCGTAAGGGTTAACCCACCAAAAACAACCAACGTCACAATTCCAGCCGAGCTGATCGCCCCCGGAGCGCTCGCGTTCGCGATGTAGAGGATCGGCACAAAGAATATCGCCTGCGCCAAAACGTAAACACCCAAAGCCATATACTGAACTGGCTTGGACACGCCCGAACGAGCCCAAGATTCAGCCGTCACTGTGACGACCATGAAGCCACCAAAAAAGAGCAACATCGTCCAGCCGCTAAACAATGCGTTGACCAAGCCCTCCAGCCGGTCTCCCAACACTGCAAAGACCGCCGCATCAATCGCAACCAAAAGCAAAATAGCGCCGAAGAGATGTAAATAGGTGCTCCGGATGAATTTGGCTCGCTCGGATGCCTCCGCATTTCCGGCCATTGGCAGATAATTGACATTTGCAGCTTGGTAGGGAGCCATTTGGGTTAATTTCCGTGTAACGAGTCGATTGGATGTTAAGGGCAACGGTTGGACGGGGCCCGATGGTTAAAACTTACCCGTCAGAAGGATAAAAATCAATCATAACAGGATATATCGCCCCAACCTTGGGGCCATCATTCGCCCCCTTGAGACTGGCTGAGCCAATTTGGCGGAAAAATTTAAGGGCTAAACGTCTCGGGGGACATGCCGGAGGCAGCTAATTTAACCGCAACCCGGTGCCCGGCTTCACGGCTCAATCTCCCACGAACGCCAAGGTTAAAAAAAACTGCAGCGAAACAACCTAGCATAGATTTGCATTTTCTTTACTTGACAGTTCGTGAAGAGATAAACACAATCCGATGATGGCGTTTAAGTCGATGCTCCAACGCTTTGTTTAACAGCTCTCACATCTCGAATTTTGGGAAAACGAATGATTCTTTCTGGCGATGAAATCAAGCAGAATCTGGGCACCAACATCGAGATCGATCCCTTTGAACCGGATCACCTCAACCCCAACAGCTACAACCTCACGTTGCATCCTGATGTACTGACGTACGAGGAAGTTGTATTGGACATGCGAAAGAGTAATCGAACGCGGCGAATGGTCATTCCTGAGTCTGGCCTTGTGCTAGAGCCGAATCGACTTTACCTGGGTCGTACCGTTGAACGCACAGAGACGCACAATTTCGTGCCGATGATCGAAGGCCGTTCGTCCATTGGACGACTTGGCCTATTTGTACACGTTACGGCCGGCTTCGGCGATGTTGGATTCAAAGGCTTCTGGACTCTGGAGATGTTTGCGATTCAACCAGTGCGGATCTATCCAGGCGTCCAAATATGCCAGATTTTCTATCACCAAATTACGGGTAATATTCAGGAATACGCCAGCAATAAGTACCAAGACAATCAGGACATTCAGCCCAGCCTGATGTACAAGGAATTGAACCCTGAAGGCCAAGTCGATGATGGCCAGCTTACTCTCGGGTTCCGTGTTTAATGGAAGTATCTGCTCACCTCAGTCCATTCAAGGCGGTTACCACTCGCTTTTTTTATGCGCCGCATGCGTCGACCGCGAAGCTGTCGACCTAAGGAAAATGATACTGGAAACACCGTTTCCCAAGAGACATACTTTTCAAAATCCTGTTCTAACACAGTCAAGGAAAACATCGATTCTAAAACTCTTGGTAAGCCTTGCGCTTTATTCTAGTACTACCATGTTAAATAGTACTGGTTGGATGAATGGTGATTGGGTCGGAGCGAACCGAAAACATTTTTTTTGATCAATGACTTAAGTTGTCGCTTGTCGTTTCTCTACCTCCGGATAAATTTGCTCAACGTCGTCCGCCAGCAAATGTTGAGCGGGAACCAACCATCAACTATCCGACCCGAGTAGAAAATGTCTGAAGTCGAGTTGTTAATGCGAAACGCCCGCTTGCGGGACGAGATGGAACCCTACCTAGACGAGTCCGTCTACATTGTCGATCTTGATCGCATGTCGACTGTGAGCGAAAATGAGTACCTAACCTCGATGTTAGCATGGGAGCGAGCTCCCGTATTACCCATCTGCCAGTGGTTTGAACCCGAACTAAAAATGCCTGAGCATGACACGTTCGACGATGCTGAACTGAACCAACAATTGCACCAACTGATTGGCCGGCTCTACGAGAAAAACATCCTTTTAAATTTCACCGACCACCTCTCCGACCGACAACTCTATTGTTTGATCGTCCGCGATATTTTACCGGCTCAGGAGAAGCAGATCATTCTCAACGACTCGATGATTCGTTGGCAGTGCATTGACCCCAATATCGACGAAGAAACCTGGCTACGTTTTTACGCGTCGGAGGATGATCGCGTCGTCTGGTTCGAAGAAACCGGATTAAAACTACCGCCTCGCGAAAAAATACCATTCCCACGCAAGCTACCACAGCACCATTAATGAAACGCCACTCAAAGTAATCTTTGGTGCGATCGCCCGGCCTCTCGGCCGGGTTTTTTTACGGACGTTTTAATTTAGCCCAAGCTTGCTGACGGCGAGAACTTTCCATAGCCACCTGTTTTTCGGATAATATTTCCGCTGCGTTGGCAGGTTCACCGGGAACAAACCGACTGACCACGGAGCTGAATCCTGTCAATAAAGCAGCCAGCGTCAACAAAATGGGATTCAGGCTCGCCACCACGCTTGCTTGCCATGAGTCCGCCGGAATCACCGCGATAAACGCGCGCTCTTGTAACAGGGCAGGGGTCAAGAAATTAAAAACGACCACCATTAAAACAATCACCAAAAGAGAACGAACAAGCACATTCAAACCAGTGACCAGAACCGGGAAACCAAACAAAAGGCCAACCAGCGGCAGCCATATCAACAAACCATCACTAACACCATGAGGCAGTGCGAGCAGGGTCAGGAAAACGATCAACAAACCACTCCGACTCACCAGCCCCTGTCGCTGGCTGCGGCATTTTTCCAACAACAAACACATCGCGCCATAGGCGAAGCAAGCCAGGGCTATCAGCCAACCGAGATCCCGTTCACCAACATAAGTGAATCGCTTAAAACCAATAGCCAAGGTAGCCGTTGGATTACTACCGGCGGCCCGCGACATTCCAAATGCACCTTGAAATGGCAAGGAGACGACTTCTTCCCCCCCCAGGCTTTCAGCGTTCTTTAGAAATTCCCTCTGCAGAATTTTGATAATCGTCGGTTTCAAATCAATTCGCTCCCAACACTCCCGGTTCCTATCTTCAGCATCTTGCGTTTCGGACGGTAACAGACCGGAAGCGAAAGACCGACCCAAATCTTGCCGTATCGTCCGTTTAAAATCGGCCGCTTCGCCCCTCGCCAAGGCGATGGCTATGGAGGCCCAAACGACTACCGTCAGCAGCAGTCCGCTACCAAGGGCCAACGAGTCCCGACGAAATGCCATCAAAATGGCAAGCGGTGCCGCAAAGGTAATACTGCAGGTCGTAATCAAGAAACCAAGGCTGCTGATCCACACGTTTCGTTTCGAATACTCCAAAGCCAACGCAAAACCAAACACCACCGGAAACATAAAACCGACGTTTAGCAATTCATCCAAGCCCGGGCGAGAAAGCGTCATTAGCCCGACGACGAACAAAACCAGACCCCACGGCGCTCGCCCCTGGCCGATTCGAAACATCAGTCGCACCGTTCCAATGGCCAGCAACCAACAGACCGCCAGATAAATCCATTGCGATTCTCTCACCGACAAGAAACCAAACGGAGTAGCCAACGCCAAAGCAGTGGGTGAAGTTACGACCCAGGTGCGTCCGGCAGGGTGGAAATCTTGATACTCCGGTGCATACGGATTGACACCGGTGATCATTGCCCTCGCAGGGAAATAGAGTTCATCTTGGAAGGTTTTGAACGCCGAGGTTGGCTCATCTGAGGGAAGCCATCGGTTCAAGAAGGCCCATGAGAGCGTTCCCCTTTCCGCATCAAAGTTACCGGGAATTTGCTGCGATTGATAAGCTCTCAAGCTAACCCAGCCGCAAGCCAGCAAAAAAAAGAGAATTCCAAAAAAACTCGCCAGAAGGAAAACGCCAGATGATCCTCTATTTTTAGATACGTTTGATTTATAAGACAAAGCGATTTCTCCGCAACAGGCCGATTCATCTGCTCCGGATTATAGATGATTTTTAAAAGGCTTAAATCCTCCGGCTAGGCGATTTAACGTCTACTTCGAGCCGTTTTTCGAAACCGGAATCCAATGGTCGTTTACTGGGCCCAACCGCTCAAACCACAAAAGGGACCAGGACCAATCATTTATGGGAGGTTCATTTAGCTGCGCAGGGCTTCTAAGACGATCTCGATATCAGTCAGATTCGGCAGGCAGATGTCGGGACTTTCCAATTTTAGTTCCTCCGCCGTACAACCACCCGTTTCGACCACCATTGCTTTAGCACTAATCGCTCGCGCGCAGGTGATGTCGTTGACCGTATCGCCAATGACCCACACATGACTTGGGTCATACCGCTCCGGCCATCGATTCCTCACAGCCCGTACGGCATCGCGGGCAACATCATCACGATTCGCTGAGTTGTCTCCATAGCCACCTAGACCGCAAAAGTATGGCGTTAATTCGAAATGCTCTATTTTTAATTGAGCAGCTTTACGACAGTTTCCTGTCACAAGGCCTAAAGCCATATTTTCATCACCTGCCAACCGTTCCAATAAAGCAACCACGCCAGGTAAAACGTGTCCCGGGAATTCAGGCAAACGGCCACGTAGATGACGACAGTACGACTCGAGGAAAGCGTCACGATGTTCCTCGAAGCTCAATCCAAAAGGTTTGAAGAAATCTTGTAGGATGCCGCAGTCGGTTCGACCATGAACCGAAACTTGCGGTAAGTCGGAGACGCCAAACATCTCCTGCATCGTCTGTTGGATCGCGGCCAAGCCTGCACCTCGCGCTCTCAGCAACGTCCCATCGATATCGAATAAAACCGTGATCATTTAGCGCTTTCCAGTGAACTCAATCTATTCATCAAAATAAACAATGTACCGGACCTGCAACGTCCCCGTTAAGTTAACCACCTAAAAGAGCTAGACTGGCTAAGATCAGGGGCCAACCAAGGTAAATAATTTGTCATTCCTTTGTCACATCAGCGTCATTGAAGAGATATCAAAGCAAACTCGCCAACCCCGTCCAATCCTTTAAAGTATTTTTAAAACCCCCTAACAAACTTCAATGATAATATAAACCCCTTTGTTTGTTTTCGTCTCATTTTTGCAGCCGGCGAGAAACGCTTGCGATATTTAAATGCCTCTAGAATCTCGCGTTTTAAATATGCAAACCCCCGATTATAACCGGGGCTTCTCAACTACGTGCTTTCACAGGTCGTTAGGCTTTTGCAACAAACATGATTGCAACGAAAACAGGACCAAACGGAACCAAGGAAGAAATATGACCCCCGACCCACTCCTCGCTGAGCCAATCACTTCCGCCGAGGCTCCTATTCCGGCTCCCAAGATGCTTGCAGAACAAAAGTCGGCTAGCAAAGATCACGAAGTGGAAACGGAACCACTAGCCTCGACGCAACAAAAGGTTGCAATGCTCTTGGCGGTTACCGTTCCCTTTGCTGGTTTTGTCGCGGCCATTGCCATGATGTGGACCTATGGCTGGATGGGGTGGGAGTACCTAGCCATGATGCTGGTGGGTTGGTGTGTTTCATGTCTTGGAATCACGATTGGGTTTCACCGTCTGATGTCGCACAAGTCATTTGAAACGTACCGATGGGTGCGGGGTTTTTGGACGATGGTTGGAACCATGAGTGTAGAAGGCGCGCCACTGACATGGTGTGCCGTGCACCGTCGTCATCACAGCTTCAGTGACCGTCACGGTGATCCCCATTCACCCCATCTGCATGGGGAAGGTTTCTGGGAAATGCTAAGAGGGTTTTGGCATTCCCAAGTTGGCTGGCTGTTCACGGGTTTTTGGTCCGAACCGAACTTGGAAAAATACATCCCTGATCTTTTGAAAGACCCGCTTTTGCTGCGAATCAACAAGCATTACGGTCTTCTGGTTTTGTTCAGCTTTTCGATCCCGACAGCCCTCGGTTTCATGATTGACGGCTGGTTTGGTGCATTACTTGGATTCTTATGGGGTGGTATGGCGAGAGTTTTCTTAACGCACCATGTGACCTGGTCAATCAATTCAATCTGTCATATTTTTGGCTCACGCGACTACAAATCAAACGACCACTCTACGAATAATGCTTTGTGCGGCGTTCTCGCTATGGGGGAAGGTTGGCATAACAACCATCATGCTTTCCCTGCCTCCGCTCGACACGGACTCAAATGGTGGCAATTTGATTTGAGCTGGTTAATCATTCGTGCCATGAAGGCGGTGGGACTTGCTTGGAACATTCGCTTGCCGAGTGAACACGCGATCAAAGCCAAACGGATTACCTAATTTGATTGAGTCTTCAAGATCAACTGGCTGGCACGCCAGAATCGTCTTGTGCTAGAACACACCACCGGCGGAGAATCGAGGGTGCTCCGAACCGGCAAAGGCGGTTAGCCTTGGTATCTATTTATTCCGCATGGAATCCACTCGAATTTTAGGGCAAACAGTGGGAAATCCGCGGGAATCCAAAAAACCTTTCTGGACTCGCTTGTTCCAATGCTGGTAAGCTATGGATCTACCGACAGGGATCACGATAGCGTTACACTAACGTTCACTCCCCAACCGGTACCCAAACCGGCCGGCAACCACCGGTGGTTTCAGTCCGTTTCTTGCCCACTCTGATTCCGAATCGTTGCTACTTGAAAACAAACTCACTCGGTCTTCAGCAACCTCAGAGTCGGACTTTGGAAATGAATTGAGATACAGCGTTTGATCAAATAGTCCATAGGTCTGGGTCTACATGGTGGAAGCGGGATTAAGCCCATTCAACCCCCAAGCCTGTTTTAAGTCGCGTTCCAGAAGACGACACAAAGATCGTTCAAATGGCGGGAAAGGCAAACGACCTGAAACCATGTTGGCACTAATCGTTTCAAGGAAATACAAAATCTAAGTGCAGGTAAGGCAGAACCACTTCCCCGTTCGTGTCGAACACAAGCCAGCTGTTCGTGAAAGAGATTTTGATGCTTGCTACCACACCCAACACCAACGGCAACAAAAAACTGATGACGGCCAATTATTCAGAATTGGTGACCGTCAATTTCCAGATCGATCCAAAAATATTAGAACCGCGAGTTCCCCGGGGTCTCGAGCTCGATTTTTTCAATGACGAAACCTACGTCAGCTTGGTCGCAATGATGCTAAGAGACGTTCGTGTTTGGGGCATTCCCATCCACGTTGCGACAGGATTTGAACAGGTAAATTTACGATTCTATGTTCGCCGTCGGATCGGAAATGAATTTCGCCGAGGCACTTGTTTTATAAAGGATTACGTTTCCAGTAGCGCCGCTGCCTGGATTCTTGGCTCCCTCTTCAAGGCCGATTTCCATCGCCTCAAAATGAAGCACGACAACTCAGGATTTGACGGACTTCCGGAATCGGTCCCCCTTGTTGATTACGGCTGGAAAGCAGGAGATGGCTGGAACCGATTGAGAGTTAAAGCTCTGAGCCCAATGCGAGAGACGGAGCGTGAAACCAAACATGGATTTGTGTTGGACCATGACTACCAATACAGCCAGCGAAAAGGGAAAACTTTAGAGTACCCCTCGGATCGACCAGACTGGACCATTTGGAGCGCTTCCCAAGCTTCCTTCCAGTGCGATGTGAAACGCTTATTTGGGGTGGAGTTCGCTAAACCCCTAGGTCGTAGACCATCCTCCATTTTTGTAGCCAAAGGAAGCGACGTGACGATTTTCCGGCCAACAACCATCAATTAGTCGCTGCCTGCAGATTGTCGAATAAGAGATTGGTTTCTATACTCTGTTAGAAATCTAATTCAATCTGCTCGGAAAAAACGATGAATCATACGCTCCCCCTGTTTCTGGTGACAATGCTGTTGCTGCCCCCTTTTTCTCAGGTGGCAACTGGCCAGCAGGCACCGGACAAGCCCGCCTCAACGACCGAAACGCCAAAACAGGAATCGGCCCAATCAGATCGAGCCAAGGCCCGCGCAGAACGACGGCGGAAAAAAAAGGCGGTCGCGGATGAGATGTCGCATTTCTTGCGCATCCGACGTGACGCAAAAATGAAACCGGTTTCGATGGAAACCTCGGTGACAAGATACGAAGGAACCAATGAACAGGGAGAACCCATTTCCGTGGACCTGATTGGTGTCGTTCACATCGGTGAAAAATCCTACTACGAAGAGCTCAACAAAGCGTTCGAAGGCTATGACGCAATGTTGTATGAATTGGTCGCCCCTGAAGGAACGGTGATCCCTAAAGGTGGCCGTGGTGATAGCGGTCCGGGAATGAATCCCATCGCGGGATTGCAAATGGGCATGAAATCGATGCTCGAGCTAGACTTCCAACTGGATCACATTGATTACACAAAGGACAACTTTGTCCATGCCGACATGTCCCCCACCGAGTTTGCCGAGAGCATGAAGCGAAACGATGAGAGCTTTTTCAAAATGGCAATGAAGAGCATCGGCCAGAGCATGGGTCAGCAATCGTCTGGTCTGGAAGCGAAATTACTGGCCGCCATTCTTAGTGGTAACGCATTCAAACGTCGAGCCGTTATGGCCGAGCAAATGCAGAACATGGAAAGCGGAATGATCATTTTTGAGGGTCGCGAAGGATCGACGATTATCGATTTTCGAAACGCTAAGGCGATGGATATCCTGAAACGTGAAATCGCCGCCGGCAACAAAAAACTGGCGCTATTTTACGGCGCTGGGCACTTACCCGATATGCAGCGCCGGCTGCAAAGTGAATTCCAGATGAAACGGGCTGGACAGTACTGGCTGGAAGCTTGGAAACTGAAGTAAATCCAATTTTAGGAAAACCAAGAATAACTGGATACGAAACTACCGTCGTAATTCACCCAACAAGCCAAATCCCTCGTAACCCAAGAAGCCAAGCGTCGGGGCTCCACCCTCGGACCATAATTGACCTTCATAGGTTCCTCGAAGATTGAGCTGGCAACCATTGCTCAAGGCCGTTGACCATTCCAGTCCTAGAGACATCTCTCCCACTCCAACCACTTCGTCAGCCTCACTAAAATTCAAGGTGGCGGGGACTTGGGCGGCAGAAGGCGTCACGTCCTCATAAACGCCACGACTGATTTCTTTTTTGCCGAAGAGTAACGCCCCGCCTCCGCTTGCGAGTGCCGAAAATCGCGAACAAGCCAATCGTTTTTTTCCTTCAAATTTTAGGCTTGGACCAGCACCCTTGAACCGACGAAACCATTCTAAAGACGCAACGGCAGGGCCCGTCGTCGTTGGATCGGCGTACACGTCAGCTCGAATGTCTTGCTCGAAGTTGGCAAACCTCAGGCCCGCACCGGTCGACACCTCAATCCCGTTAAAAACAGTATCGTAGGTACCGTACAGATTTAACATGTTGGTCTTGACGCTATCCTGCGTTACCAATGTTTGCCCAGGCAATGTGGTTGCGATATTAGCCGGAAAGATAATATTGACCGCATGAGCGCCATACAAGGTAGTCGCCCCTGTCGTGAAATCAATTAATGCCGTGTTCGAGCTCGATGCTCCATTTGCATCAAACCCCCAGTAATCCATTCGAAGTCCTACTTGATTCGCATTCTTAAAACCCAGCCAGTATCGACCCGTCGCCTGATAGTCGTATTGAAAAGGAACTAAATCCTGCGTCCTCTGCGAATTGGGGGACGGAACCTGCGGGTTGTTTTGATTCAGTGGAATCGTGGTTTTGGAATATTGAAAAGCTTCTTTGAAATGCGGCTTGAACCACACAACACCGGCGCCACCGTACCACCCCGCCCGGTTACGAGAGCCAGCGCTGGCACCAGACTCACAGTGACACGGACTCACTCCCACTTTGAGTGATTTGAGCTCCGTTTCCAACTGACTGATCCGTGATTCCAGATAGCTGGTCGGATTGATTTCGGGTGTGATCGGCTCGGACGTTTTAAACGCAGCTGCAACCTGTTCGAAATTAGATGGGGTGTCACTTGTCTGGGCATTGATGAGTCTGGCTGAGGCAACACTAAACAGCACGCCTAACAGCAATGCGAATCGGAGCAGATTGCGGTGGGGCAAGGACATGGTTTACCTCGGTTGGTTTTAGAAGTGATACCGTTTAGAAGTGATACCGTTTTCGGAAGTCGCCTAACGGAGCGGCACACTGCGCAGATCAGAAGATGTATCGGCTGGCTAAACTCTCCGAATCAAGTCAACTTTGTGATTTGCATTAAAGTTAACGCATTTTCGGGCTTCTGATCGGGCAATTGATGGAACTAAACCCCGAGGTAACAACCGCCACCACGACGGTCGCAGCAGGGGAATCGGGGCAAGCAAACAGGCAGCTCTACCCCCCAGTCATGCTGACACATTGGCAGGCCAGCGCTTTTCGGATTTCCTACACGGGAAACAACAATCAGACCGCAAAACTTCCATTTGCTAAAAACCCATAAAAAACGCGGTTTCCCGTCGGCGCCCAACCAAATTTGCCTAAGCGTGTAGATTGGCACAATGATTGCTTTGACAACCATTTTCCTGCTGCGCGCCTGACGCGCCAAATTGGCAGGGACCCAATTTAAAACTTCCGCGGTTTTATGCCGCTCAATACAACAGATTTTATATAAGACGGAGGAATCCCAGTGGCAAAACAAATGGTATTTGACGAAGCCGCTCAAAAGCCGCTACTTAGCGGCGTTTCCAAACTAGCCCGAGCCGTTCGCAGCACACTGGGCCCACGGGGCCGAAACGCGATTCTCGATAAAGGTTGGGGCAGTCCCAAGATCACGAAAGACGGGGTGACCGTTGCCGAGGACATCGAACTCGATGACCCGTTCGAGAATTTGGGGGTTCAACTGGTAAAGGAAGCTGCCAGTAAAACAAACGATGTAGCGGGCGACGGAACCACCACCGCAACCGTTTTGGCCGAAGCAATTTTCCGTGAAGGCTTGAAAATGCTCGCTGCTGGTTATGACGCGATGGCACTGTCTCGCGGAATTGGAAAAGCGACGGCTGCTATCTGTAAAGAAATTGACAAACTGGCCAAGCCAATTGACGGCAAAAGTAAAAAAGAAATCCAACAAATCGCCACGATCGCCGGAAACAACGATCCCTCGATTGGGAGCGTCTTAGCCGAAGCGTTTATAAAGGTTGGCAAAGACGGTGTCATTACCGTTGAAGAAGGCCGTGGAAGTGAAACCAGCGTTGAAGTTGTTGAAGGCATGCAATTTGACCGGGGGTTTCTTTCTCCCCACTTTGTCACCAATCAAGACGACGTGTCGGTTGAGTTCTCAAACTGCTACGTTCTGATTTTTGAAGAAAAAATTTCGTCAAACAAAGCGTTGATTCCACTTCTCGAAGCAGTTAGTAAGTCCAAGAAACCACTGCTAATCATCGCCGAAGATATCGAGGGCGAAGCCTTGGCAACATTGGTCGTCAATAAGATGCGAGGGATCTTACAAGTCTGTGCAGTCAAAGCACCGGGCTACGGCGATCGTCGAAAAGCGATCATGGGCGATCTCGGTGTCCTGACGGGTGGCCAAGTCATTTTCAAGGACCTTGGAATTGACCTAGAAAGCGTGCAACTTTCCGACTTGGGTGTTTGCAAAAAAGTTCGCATCACTTCCGAAGAGACCATCATGATCGGTGGTAAGGGAAAGAAAGAAGACATCGAAGGACGCGCTGATCAAATCCGCCGCGAGATCGAAGGCACCACCAGTGACTACGATCGGGAAAAACTTCAGGAGCGGTTGGCTAAAATTGCTGGTGGCGTCGCTCAAATCAACGTTGGTGCAGTCACCGAAACGGAGATGAAAGAACGTAAAGACTTACTAGAAGATGCAAAAAGCGCCACTGCAGCGGCCCTCGACGAAGGGATCGTACCTGGTGGTGGAATCGCATTGCTGAGAGCTGGCAAGGCATTGGATAAGATCAAAGATTTACTGCACGACGAGCAGGGTGGCGTGAACATTATCCGAAAAGTCCTTGAATACCCACTTCGCAGCATTGCAGAGAATGCGGGGCATCAAGGCGCGGTTGTCGTCAATCGGGTGCGGAACCTCAAGGGTAAAACCGAAGGGTTCAACGCTGACTCTGGCAAGTACGAAGACCTAGTCGCCGCTGGTGTGATTGATCCGGCTAAGGTTGTCAAAACGGCTCTACAGAACGCCGCCAGCGTTGCCTGTTTATTACTAACCACCGAGTCGCTGATTACCGAAATCCCATCCGAAGAAGAAGAGGCGGGTGGTGATCACCACCACGACCATGGCATGGGTGGTGACATGGGCATGGGTGGCATGGGTGGCATGGGTGGCATGCCCGGCATGGGCGGCATGGGCGGCATGCCTGGCATGGGTGGCATGCCTGGCATGATGTAGTCCCTAAGTGGATCCCTCGCTCATCTAAAAATTAAAACAATCAAACCGAACAAATAAACATAAAAGGAAATAGATCATGGCAAAGTTGAACATTCGACCACTGGACGATCGCGTTGTTGTGGAACCCTTAGCAGCTGAAGAGACCACCGCTGGTGGGATTGTATTACCGGAAAACGCCAAAGAGAAACCTCAACGTGGAACCGTCGTTGCGGTAGGACCTGGTCGCCTTTTGGACAGTGGAGACCGAGGTGATTTATCGGTCAGCGTGGGTGACGAAGTTATTTTTGGAAAATACGGCGGAACCGAAATTGAAGTCGACGGTCTCGAAGTCAAAATTCTTCGCGAAAGCGATATTTTGGCCAAAGTTCTCTAATTGCGATTCTCAAAAAAATATAAGACGAGGAATATAACGTGGCAAAACAACTACTATTCGATGACCACGCTCGCGCACGAATGCTGCGTGGAATCGACAAACTGGCAGATGCCGTTGCAGTGACCATGGGCCCAACTGGTCGAAACGTCATGATTGACAAGTCCTTTGGAGGACCGACAGTGACAAAAGATGGCGTGACTGTCGCCAAGGAAATCGATTTGGATGACCGTTTCGAGAACATGGGTGCTAAGCTCGTGGTCGAGGTTGCTCAGAAAACCTCTGACCTAGCGGGTGACGGGACGACCACCGCAACCGTTCTGGCTCGGGCCATCTTCAAAGAGGGATTGCGAAACATTATCGCTGGTAGCAACCCAACCGCTGTCCGCCGTGGCATTGAAAAAGCGGTTACCGCGGCCGAGAAAAAATTGGCCGAGATGGCCAAGAAAGTCTCCAAAAAACAAGAGGTTGCCAACGTCGGTGCCATTAGTGCCAACAATGACATGGTCATTGGTGATTTACTGGCTGAGGCCCTTGAGCGAGTCGGTCAGGATGGCGTGATCACCGTTGAAGAAGGCAAAACGGCCGAAACCTCGGTTGAGTACGTCGACGGCATGCAGTTCGACAAGGGATACATTTCCCCATACTTCGTCAACAATCCCAACGACATGAATTGCGAAGTCGAGAATGCATTGCTTTTGATTTTTGAGAAGAAAATCAGCAACGTCCGTGACATCGTTCCCATTTTGGAAAAAGTCGGTCAAACCGGCCAACCTCTTCTGATCATCGCGGAAGATGTGGACGCCGAGGCCTTAACTTTATTGGTTGTAAATAAGCTTCGGGGCACCTTAAACGTATGTGCCGTCAAAGCACCGGGATTTGGCGATCGTCGAAAATCCATGCTGGGTGACATTGCAACCTTAACCGGCGGGACATTAATCAGTGAAGAACTGGGAATGAACCTAGAGAATCTCGAAATGGAGCATCTAGGCAAAGCCAAAAAGGTAACCGTCGATAAGAATTCAACCACCATCGTCGAAGGTGCGGGAACGCGCAAAGACGTCCAGACCCGGATCGATCAGCTAAAGCGGCAGATCGAACAGTCGGACAGTGACTATGACAGAGAGAAACTGCAGGAACGTCTAGCTAAGTTGACTGGGGGTGTCGCCGTTGTCAGCGTCGGCGCCGAAACTGAGACCGAGATGAAACAGAAAAAAGCGAGGGTTGAGGATGCCCTGCATGCAACTCGTGCTGCGATTGAAGAGGGCATTCTGCCTGGCGGCGGCGTTGCATTGCTGCGTTGCACCGAGGCGATCGAAGCTGCTCGTTCATCGGCCAAAGGCGAAGAGAAGATCGGCGTGGACATCGTTCTCCAAGCCATTTCAGCTCCGATCCGTCAGATTGCCGACAATGGCGGAATCGATGGCTCAGTCGTCGCAGATATCGTTTCTCAAAAATCGAACAATACCGGCTACAACGCTCATTCAGGCGAATACGTCGACATGTTCAAAGCAGGCGTCATTGACCCTGCCAAAGTTGTCCGAACCGCGTTAGCCAATGCAGCCAGCATCGCTGGCCTACTTCTAACCACCGATGCCATGGTGTCGAACTACGACGACGAAGACAAAAAGAAGCGGCCCATTGAGGGCGCAATTGCGTAGGAACGCGAGCCGTAATTTGATATCATGGTGACACAAGTTCCCTGCAGGCCACCCGTCCCGGTGGCCTGTTTTGGGAATCACACATCACTGATTGTAGAAACCATTCGAATCTGCTGATGACCAAACAATGCTATTACGAAGTCCTTCGTGTCACGAGAGATGCCTCGGGCAAGGAGATTTCTCGCTCCTATCGCAAACTGGCTGTCCAATTTCATCCTGACAGCAACCCCGGCGATGAGGATGCCAACCAGCAATTCAAGCTGGCGGCGGAAGCCTATGAAGTTCTCAGCGATCCAGAAAAACGAGCTCGGTACGATCGCTACGGTCACGCCGGAGTCGATGGTGCTGGCAGCCATTTTGGATCGGCCGAGGACATCTTCGCAGCCTTTGGAGAAATTTTTGGCGGCGGAAGCAGCATGTTCGGAGATTTTTTCGGTGGACAAGGAGGCAGAGGAGGTCGGCGAGGTGCGGACATCCGTGTCGATGTCAAACTGACATTGGAAGAAGCGGCACACGGCGTTACCAAAACAGTGACGTTCCAACGAAACTCTATCTGTGAGACATGCGATGGTAAAGGGAGCCAACCCGGCACCCAGCCGGAGATGTGTCAGCAATGTGACGGTCGTGGCCAAGTCATTCAATCTGCTGGAATTCTTCGAGTCCAAACGACTTGTCCAGTTTGCCGCGGATCCGGCCAGATCATCGTTCATCCGTGCGAGGATTGCGGCGGATCTGGGTCAATATCTAGAACGGTCGATCTGGAAGTTTCGATACCCGCTGGCGTAGACGATGGAATGCGAGTCCGATTGACCAACGAGGGGGAACCGGGAAACGCGGGTGGGCGCCCCGGAGATTGTTATTGCTTCATTCATGTTCGCGCTCACAAATTGTTCCATCGCGATGGCCAAAATCTGATTCTGCAAATGCCGATCACTTACACACAAGCGGCATTGGGATGTGAAATAGAAGTGCCAACCCTAAGCGGTGCTGAAAACATAACCGTCCCGCGCGGAACTCAGTCGGGGGCTGTATTCAAAATTGCCGGCAAGGGCATGCCCCACCCCCAAGGTGGCAGACCCGGTAGCTTAATGGTGCAGACGTTTATTGAAACTCCCAAGAAAATCTCGACCGAACAGGAACAAGTGCTGAGACAATTGGCGGATTTGGAACAAATTGAAGTACTCCCGGAACGAAAAAACTTCCTCGACCGAATTAAAGAATACTTTGCCGTTTCAGAAGAGTCTTAAAACTGCAGATGGCTGAAGTATTGCAAACGAAACAACAATCATGACAAACGAAAAAAGACAGCCCGAATCGACCGAAAATATATCGCAAGAAGCGTTTGCCGAACAACTTGAGCAAGCTGCCTCCGAATTGAGCGGGGACAACCCGAGCGGTTCGCTGGAAGAGCAGTTGCTCGACACTAGAAAACAACACTTGCTGGCAGTTGCCGAATTAGAGAACTTCCGCAAGCGGTCCCGTCAAATGACACAGGAACAAATCAAGTATGCCAGTCTGCCACTCATGTCAGAAACATTAGAGGCAGTCGACAATTTACAACGGGCTGTCGATGCGGCCGCAGACGATGCCTCAAGCTCGGGATTGCTCGAGGGAGTGAACATGGTTGCCAGCCAATTGCTAACCATCTTAGCAAGTCATGGTTGCAAAAAAATTGAGTCGCTTGGAAAACCTTTCGATCCCAACCTACACCAAGCCGTCCAGATGCAACCAAGTCACGAGTTCCCAGCCAACACGGTCATGATGGAGTTACGTGCCGGCTATCAACTGCACGACCGCGTGATCCGTCCGAGTCAGGTATTTGTATCGACAGGCCCCGAAGCCGGAGAGTAGACCATGCCAACCTACGACTACGAGTGCGACGCCTGCGGTCACACCTGGGAGTTATTTCAAAAGATTACGGACGACCCAGTCAAGAAATGCCCCCAGTGCAACAAGAAAAAAGCGCGTCGATTGTTTGGGACTGGAGCCGCAGTCGTCTTTAAGGGATCGGGGTTTTACCAAACCGATTATCGAAGTGAATCCTACAAAAAAGGGGCAAAAGCCGACAAAAAATCAAATTCCGACTCGAAGTCGGGCTCCGATGATAAATCTTCTGGAAAGGCCAAAAAGGGGGCTTCGGACGGAAGTGGGACATCCGGGAAATCCAAAAAATCAGACAAGTAGGAAAATGCGGGATGTCGCATCCGATACTCTTGGCAAACTCTTCCGTAAATCGGGGCAATGTTTTCATTCGCACCCTTGAGCATTTTCGGTGCCAAATGATATAAATGTAGGATGTGGAATCCCGCCGGCGTAGCTTCAATTGGCAGAGCACCGCATTCGTAATGCGGGGGTTGCGGGTTCGACTCCCGCCGCTGGCTTTGGCAGAACGGTCGGAAACAGTCCGTCACTCCAAAGATCATCCAATCAAAATATTTGATGTAACACATATTTGCTACCAACACATTGTGCCTGCAGGACACGTGGAGATAATTAATGAGCCAAGGCTTGGAAATCGAACTTAAAGATGTTTTATTGTCCAACAGTTCGTTTGGACCCAATGAGATCTCGTTCATCTCAGACCGAATCAGCAACGATTACACACAGTTCCCGGTTTTGAGAGAAGTGACGCAACAACTTGAGTCGCAGCAAGATCGCTCGCCGGCGACCAATGTACGTTTGGGTATCTGTAAATATCTGCAAGGCGACTACGCCGCGGCTATCGCGACACTCGAGAATGCGGATGGTGGCGCATTGGCGTACTTCTACCAAGGTCGCTCGCACTTTGCTCAAAACAACTTTGCCAAATCGATGGAGTGCTTCAATTCGGCCAAAACCGCTGGTTACGACGGCGACACCTGCCAACTGGCTGTAGCCGAGTGCCAGCGCCATCACGGACACTACGACGGCGCAATGTCTATCTTGGATAACATGTTCGGCCCAATCGAACAGACGGCCGAATACCTTTACCAGCGGGGTGCCACCATTGCAGCGATGGGCAACAATCCCAATGAAGTCATTGCACTCTATGAGCGAGCCGTTGAATTAGACGACAAGCATCCAGGTGCATTATTTGGTCTTGCGCTCGAAAACGACCGGCGCGGCAATGACGAACGGGCGATGGAATTGTATCAACGTGCGGCCGCTGTTTTTCCAACCAACGTTGGCGCCTTGCTGAACCTCGGCCTACTCTACGAAGACCATGACCAAAACGAACGCGCAGCTCGCTGTTACGACCGGGTTTTAGAGTCATTCCCAAATCATGATCGAGCGAAACTTTATCGGGTGGACGCGATTGCCTCATTGGACGGCCCTTATGACGCCAACAAGATCCGCGAAGAACAGCAAATGGCGAGCGTGATGAGCATTTCAATCTCGCAATTCGAACTGTCTGTCCGCAGTCGGAATTGCCTGCAAAAAATGGGCATTCAATCTCTTGGCGACCTCACCAAAGTCACGGAATCGGAACTCTTGGGCAGTAAGAACTTTGGCGAAACGTCGCTGGTAGAAATCCGTGAGATGATGGCCAATAAAGGTCTGATGGTAGGGCAGTTCTCTCACGAAAAAGCTGAGGAACTGGAGCCTATTGATATCAGTACCCTTAGCCCTGACGAGCAAGCCTTTCTCGATCGCCCCATGAGTGACCTTAATCTGTCGGTAAGAGCCCGCAAATGCATGACACGTTTGGGTCTGACTACGATTGGTGAGCTAATCCGGAAGTCGGGCGATGATCTTCTAGAGTGTAAAAACTTCGGTGTAACAAGCCTTACTGAAATTCGCGAAAAGCTGGATCAGGTTGGGCTTAAGCTGCGTGGTGACTAAGGTCGGTGATCAGACCCGAATGAAGGGTAGGGTCGCTCTCTGCCAACTCGGTCGACTGATCGTCTTGCGTGCGTTCAGCGGCAACCGCAGCGGCTCGAATTCGGTTTTACGAGATGAATCAACCTGGTTTTAAATTCGAGCTATTACACGTCGACCGGCATTCAGGCGCGAGACGCAGTCGGCTGACGACTCCCAGGGGTGTGATTGAACTGCCAACCTTCATGCCGGTCGGAACGCTTGGAACCGTTAAGGGTTTGACCACTGCCCAAGTTTCTCAAACCGGTGCGCAGATCTTGTTGGGCAATACCTACCATCTCGCGTTACGACCCGGAGCCGACATCGTTGAGCAAATGGGTGGCCTTCACCCGTTCATGGACTGGCCGAATCCGATCCTAACCGACAGTGGCGGGTTTCAATTATTCAGTCTAGCCAAGCTAACTAAAATCACTGAAACCGGTGCCACCTTTCGCTCGCACATTGATGGAAGTGCCATGGAGCTTTCCCCGGAGCGAAGCGTACAGATTCAGCAGCAACTGGGCTCCGACATTGCAATGGTGCTAGATCATCTGATTGAATTGCCTGCCAGTCTGGGCGATGTCGAAGATGCCAACGCCCGCACCATTCGTTGGGCCAAACGCTGTCGAGACTGTCACACTTTGGACTCTCAAATCCAATTCGGAATCATCCAGGGAGGCCTCAACCCTGCAATGCGTCGACAATGCGCCGAGGAGCTCGGAGCACTTGATTTCCCGGGATACGCAATCGGCGGACTCAGCGTGGGAGAAGCTGCCGTCGACATGTATGCGACGATCGCGTCAACCACTCCACACATGCCAACCGAAAAACCACGGTACTTGATGGGTGTTGGAAAGCCGGAAGATCTTCTCGAGGCCATCAAGCGAGGTGTCGACATGTTTGACTGCGTGATGCCAACTCGCAACGGAAGAAATGGCATGGCATTCACCGATCATGGACCTTTGAAGTTAAGAAACAGCGTCCATCGCTCAGACCCAAATCCCATTCAACAAGATTTCGAGTCGGACTACGCTCATTTGAGCCGAGCCTATCTAAGGCATCTTTTCATCGCTGGTGAAATGCTAGGCCCCATCTTATTGACCATTCACAACCTGACCTACTACCAGAGGCTGATGAAACAGGCTCGTCAGGCAATTGAAAACGATAGTTTTTTGGAATTCTTTGCAGAACGATTTCGCGGCTGGGGCCTCCCATCATCCCCTACCGCCCCCGAATTGAGTTAATGCAGGTAACTTCGCCGCCTATCGGGTTGGCCTTGGAAAACGCTGCTGATCGGGCAGCGGAACCCAACAAAATCAAATTCAAACGCTTTTCCCCGATAAATTGGCACTTCTGAGACTTGTCTGTCGACTTTTCATCTGCGACTGCCCCCTCTCTCGCTTCCTCCCACTCAGCCGAGGAAGGGATTCCACCGACCCGATCAGCCAAAATCGACGAATGCTTTCGAGCGTTAGGGCCCGGCAACTTGGCCTTGTGAATTTCAAGGGAAGATTTAAGATTACGTCTTGAATTTTTCGCGTCTTTTTGGGGCTCAAAACGGAAAGTTGACCCCCGTATAATCACGCGACGAACAATTTGTTTTAGAAATTCTGTATCAAGGTTTTGTTGACTGTTTTCGGTGGCGAACCACCAAGCTTTCAAAGCTTTTATCGTAACCCATGAGTTCTCGATGGCTTCCCTTTACCAAGCATGCTGGCTGATCGCTGTTCAAATACCCGCGGGGGGCAGCGGTGCTGCTCCAACACCGGCAAAGGCTGCCGAAGAAGGTGCTGGTGGACTGTTTGGATTGGGCTTTTTTCTTCCAGCGATGCTGGTTGTGATGGTGCTGTATATCATGCTGATGCTTCGACCTCAGCAAAAAGAGCAAGCTAAAACCAAAGAAAAGTTGGCGGCGTTAAAGAAGAACGATCGTGTGGTTACCGCCGGGGGAATCGTAGGTACGGTGGTGAATACCCAGTCCGACGCCGAGTATTTGACGATTCGGATTGACGAAAACAACAACACCAAAATGCAGATTTTAAAGCAATCCATTGTTCGCGTGATGAAAGACGACGACCAAAAGAAAAAAGACGATTGAGTTCCGACCACGGTCAATAATCGCGGAAGTATAAACCTCCGCGAAACGCGAATATCTTTATTAAACCAGGATTGTTGAGATGTTTGAGATGATTTCAAACAAGTGTCACTTTTTAAGCCAAAGCTTTTGGGTACTCGCTCAAACCGACGCAGCACCGGCGGCAGGCGTTCAGTGGTACCAAACAGGATTTGCCATGTTTGGGGCACTGATTTTGTTGCTATTTCTTTCTGCTTTTTTGGGACGCGTTTTAGCGGGTTCCTTAAGAATGCCTGAATACTCTGGAAAATTGTCCGTCATTTTTGGCTGTATCCTGATTAGCGTCTTGCTGATTTCTTCCAAATGGCCACCCAAGTTTGGCATCGATCTGCGAGGTGGTATGAACCTGATTGGCGAACTCAACCTAGAAGATCTAGATGGTGGAAAATCCGATTACGGTGTGGCGACGACCACCACGGCCAAAGATATCATTCCCAACCTCGTTCGACGAGTTGATCCGTCGGGTACTCGTGAAATCATGATCCGCCCTCTGGGAACGGACAAAATTGAAGTCACCATCCCGACTGATAGCGAGCAAGTTGCTGACGAGATCTGGGAGCGGCTGGCTAAGACTGGTTTGTTGCAATTTAGAATTCTCGTGGACTCCGCTCACTCGAATGATCCAGATCAAAGCGAGGTAGTCAAACGGGCCACCGCCATGTCCGCTCAGGGTGACAACATTTCGGTAATCCGCAATGACGATGGGAATGTGATAGGACGCTGGATTCGACTGGCCCGCGCTGATTCAGACGGCGAGGTCGCCGAAGGCGAAGTTCTAGCCGTCAAATTTGTTCCTCAAGGGACTCAATTCATTCGAGATAGCGCGTCGGGCAAACTCGTAGAAATGCAGTCCATTCCTGTAGGCAATGACGAAACGGTGGCCGGCATGAGGTTCGCCCAATGGTGGCGAGAAAATCAGCCTGGCTCCCCTCAGATCCTGATCATGGTCCCTCCCGAGGATATGAACGTCGAGGGCAAGCACTTATCGGGTATCACCACAGGAATCGACGAACGCGGCCGGCCCAGCGTCAACTTCGATCTGACAGATGACGGAAGTCTAAGAATGGGTGAATTCACCCTGACCCATGAACCCAATACAGAAGGTCGCTATTTCATGGGAATTGTCTTGGATGGACAACTTCACTCAGCGCCGACGATTGAAGAAGCCATTTACGGTCGTGGCCGAATCACCGGAAGTTTTTCTGAACGTGAAGTCAATGATCTTGTCATCAACTTGCGGTCCGGAAAACTAGATGTCGCTCTCAACGAAAACCCCATCTCCAAACAGTTCATTGAGTCATCACTGGGACAGGAGTTGAAAGACAAAGGGATTTATGCGGTTGGGCTTTCGTTTGTTATCGTTCTGGTCTTTATGCTGTTCTATTATCGATTCTCTGGAGTGGTTGCAACATTCGCTCTGTTGATGAACTTGTTATTGATCCTCGCTTGTATCATGGCGATCCAACAACCGCTGACACTAACCGGCTTGGCCGGATTAGTACTCACGGTGGGCATGTCGGTGGACGCCAATGTACTTATTTTTGAGCGGATCCGAGAAGAACTTGATCGAGGTGCCGCATTACGGATGGCCATCCGAAATGGTTTCGACAAGGCGACCGTGACCATTGTTGACGCCAACGTAACCACCCTGATCACGGCAATTGTCCTCTATGTGATTGGCACCGAGCAAATCAAAGGCTTTGCCGTCACGTTGATACTTGGAATCCTGATGAGTATGTTCACGGCAATTTATTGCTCACGAGCTATTTTCGCGATTGCCGAACGGAAGCGTTTACTCAAAAAATTGACCATGATGCGAATCTTGGGCAAAACTGAAATCAACATCCTTGGCGCTCGGCTGATCGCTGCGGCCGTCTCGGTCATCCTGATCGGTATCGGCGTGGCCGCTATGTTCACTTTGGGTCCCAAGATCCTGAACCATGACCTAAGGGGCGGGCAAACCGTCCGCATGGTCATGAATGAATCTTGGAAAGGGACCACAGAAGACATTCGAAGCAAACTCGCAACAGACGATACGAAGGTCAAAGGTGAAGATGTCGATTTCACCGTATCAAAGCTCGTTTACGAGGATGAATTCAAGGATCGTGTCTTCAAAGTTGACGCAAATATCCAATCATACGATGGCAAAGGAAAAGCGGATTACGAGCAATTGGATGAAATCCTGAGCCGCGTCTTCGCGGGTGAACTCTCACTCCATCATGTAGAGGTGATCTCCGTTAACGAGGAAGGCGATCAAACCACTACTGATGACACAGAAAACCAGAGCGGTTCCACAAAGCCCGAAGACAATCCAAAATTAAGTTATGAACATCCACCATGGTGGAATCACGCTCAAATTAACGCAACCATCTTTCAAAATCTTCAGTCAATCGCTACCGCGACACTACTGAACGCCGGCTTGTTACAGGACCCTATTCCACCGGCTCAAGCACCCCCCACCACGACACCTGCGGCAGCAGGGGACCTACCAGCGGCCGGTGCAACACAGGAACCCGCGGAGGGCCCCTCCATCGTGACAACCGTATCCGACCTGCAATTCTCACATTCCATTGCCGGTAAGGCACTCAAGACACTCCTGAGCCAGGCGGCCGAAGACGAAGGATACGAAATCACCGAGGATCAAATTGCCGTCAAGGCAAAAGACTCTAATCCAGCAGACAACCAGAACAAGGTGATGTCAAAAGATTGGGAAATCACCATCAAATCTAACAATCGAAAACAGATCGATACCATGTTCCAGAACTGGTCCGGTCAATTCAACACGGCCCCCTACTTCCCAACCATCAGCGCTGTGGGTGGCCAAATTGCCAGAGACACTCAATTGCAAGCTCTGGCTGCGATCATCGCGAGCCTTATTGGAATCATTGCCTACGTTTGGATTCGCTTCCAAAACGTAGCGTTCGGTCTCGCAGCCGTTGTGGCACTATTGCACGACGTATTGATCGTACTCGGATTCATCGCCATCAGCCACTATGTCTCGGGAGGCCTAGGAATACTTGGCGTTGAAAATTTCAAGATTAGCCTACCGGTCGTTGCCGCCTTACTAACCATCATTGGCTACTCACTGAATGATACAATTGTCGTGTTTGACAGAATTCGCGAGGTCCGAGGGAAACGCCAAGAAATCACATCAGACATTGTCAACACAAGTATCTGTCAGACACTAAGCAGGACCATCCTCACATCGCTGACAACATTTATCGTTGTTTTCATCCTGTATTGTTTTGGGGGAGATGCCATTCATGGTTTCGCCTTTGCACTGTTGATTGGAGTCGTCGCGGGAACCTATAGCTCCGTGTTTGTTGCCTCTCCTGTTCTGCTGTGGCTAATGAATCGTGTTGGCCTGAACCCAGGTTTGCCCGAGACAGAAACCACAGCGAACTAAGCTTATAAAAAAAAGATCGAGCCGTTGCTTTTGCAACGGCTTTTTTACAAGTGTCCAAGCGGCCTCCTGCTGAATCCAATCCCTTTAGGATTGAGTTACCTTTTTTCAGGGCCCCACTTTTTAATATTCTCTTCAGCCTCCACGCCAAGCGAATCTGCAATCCTAGAGATGTAGTTAAAGTAGCCGATGACTTGAACCGCGTCATGCAAGGCCCGATCCGAAAACCCAAAGGACCGGAGAGAATCAAGATCCTCTGGGACCATTTTGTATTGCTGCGTCGTCAGTTTTGCAGCAAAGGCGCAAAGCTGATGATCCGCAGGTTGCAAACCAGCCGTTCGCCAATCACTGACCACCTGATGGACCAAAGCGTCGGCCTGCTCAGCTTCCATGTCGTCAACCTCAGCACGGAGGTCGTGGGCATGCGCCTGAGTTCAGTAAGGGCAGGCCAGTTCCGCAGACACCACCGTCGCGAGCAATTCCCGTTGGAATCTCGACAAGGGCGATTCACCGTGCATGATCGCCTTGTAGAGGACCATACTGGCCTCAAGTTGAGCGGGGTTCAGGCTCATGATGTGAACAATGTTCCAGACCCGTCCTGAACGTTTTATCGCCTCATCGAATTCGGCCTTTAAGACACCCGTCGCCTTATCTAACGGGACCTGTTCAATCCACGCCATAACTACCCCTTTTACCAACCGTTCGTTATTAGGACCTTAAATTGATATCACTTTTATCGCTAATCTGGAGAATGTGCGCTAGATCTCAACGGCCCATAAGAAACCTCTAAAGACCGGCACCTTGTTATTCCGAGCACTAACTACGATACCACCATTAGAAATAATCTTATCAGCTAGCGTTCCATAGGTCGCCGGAAAACCCAAACGGGAATTTGTTATGACAGGCTGGATTGCCAAATTACTCGTCGGATCGATTCTAATTTCCGGCGGCTTTCTAATCAGTCGCCTATTCCGACTAAGACGTCGTCGGCCCAAAACAACGCCTGCTGCACATCCAGACGTCCAATCCATCGATACCGCTTCGCGGATTGAACAAAGCGCACCCCATGAATGGCAAGTTGAAAAAAGTAAACTGCTCGGCAAACTGCATATATTTCAGGCACTCTCGGATGATCTGATGGCCCATCGCGACCAACAGAACGAGAGGCAACGGGAACTGGAAAACGAACTAAATCGAAGTCGTAAAAACCTCGCACAACTGTGTGATGAACGAGATAAATTAGCAAATGCATTGAAACAACTTGCATCCGAAACGGATCATTACCAGAAGGAAATTGAGCGACATATCGACGAGCGAGATGACGCATTTGCCCAAGGTTATGAGCTTGTGGAACGCATTCAGGCCGAAATACAACCGCGGCTACAATCTTTAATGAATCAGCGAGATACAGCAAACGAACAACTCAATCGCGCGCGTCTCGAACTCGAACACGTAAAGACCGAGCAAGTCCAGCGTGATGAAGTGAACCGAGAACCCCAAGCAAATTCAGATTCCTACCCGCGAATCATGAAGTCGGAACGTCGAACGTTGGGGCAGGGGAAACCAACATCGACTTCCGAATCGCTTACCTCCGACGATCCATTGCTGGGCGTGGTGTTCAACCGACCACCCGAATTCACTGACGATCTAAAAAAGATCTCCGGAATTGCTGGTGTACTGGAATCGCGACTGAATGAGATCGGCATCTACACGTACAAACAGATTATTGGTTGGAACGAAATCGCTATCGCGGAAATATCGAAGCGCCTCGCTTTCAAAGATCGGATTGAACGTGACCAGTGGCAACCTCAGGCCAGCTCGCTTTACTTAGACAAATATGGCAGCCGGGCCGCCTAGCTAGAAGGCGTGGATGAGCCGCAACATAGCCGCTCAAATCGAGCGCAACCGCTTTAAATCGCGCAGCCCAAACAACGCTCAAACTCACTGTAGCTTATCCGTGAATCTCTCTCTCGGAATCCACGATTTCAGACACATGCCAGACCGCGGCCTCAAACTTTCACTAATCGTTGCCGCCACGACACCCAACCGCTTTCTGTTGGCGAAATTCCATCTGTTTCCATAGTTCAGTCACTGCTTCGGGTAATAATTTTTGGACCAATTCGTGATTTCCGAATCGAGGCTCATAGCAGCGACAAGGTTTTCTCGTGTGGACTGGAGAATTTTATGGGCAGTTACAAACAGATCATCATCGGAGTCTTGCTGATCGGCACGACCGCAATTTTTGCGTGGTTCCTGCATGAAGGAGGGCTGAATCAAAGCACCTTCAAAGCAGAGTTAGTACAGAACGAAGTGCCTCAGCTAAACCCGACCACCGACTTGCAACCAGAAGTAAATCCTCTAACACCTTCGTTGAAAGACAGGATTCTCGGTCGCCGACCTGCAAGCAATCAAGAGACTGACCTCCTTGAACTAAGTATTATCGACGAGCCCACAAAGCCCAAACAACAAAGGTTGAAGGTCACTTTGCCCCCGCCGCCTCAAGTTGACGCAGCAACGGCGGCGTCAAGCACCCCGGCACAGCCCCTGGGCATCACAATCGAACCGATTGACGCAATCGAAGTGCCCGATTTCTCCCATCTTGTAACGAGCAACACGGAATCCGATTCTGTGCCGTTCATCGCTCAAAAAGACCCACCCCAATTATTAAGAATCCTAGATCCAGCGACCACGGAGCGGTCGTTGAACGAGCCGCCCGTGGAATCCCGACTTTTTCCTAGCTCGCTCGCGAACGAAATTCCTCTACCTCCCAGTCACGATATCACCCCCATTCGTATTTCCCCGCCGGACAGATCTTTTCCTCCTCAAGGTAAACGCGTGGTCAGAAGGACAGCGGGTATCCCTTTCGGCTTAACCCAGCAAGCACGCAGTGAACTGGTGGCGGTTCATAAACGAAGTGATCAAGTGAAACCAGCCACAACCCATTTCCTTGATCATATTGCCAAAGAAGGTGATACGTTGCAGTCGCTATCAGATCAGTATTACGGCCGACCTGATTTCTATTTGGACATCTACTTGGCCAACCAAGATACGTTACGAAATCCTTCTGCCTTGCCGATCGGAGTCACAATCAAAATTCCGGTTTTCCAAAACTGATCAACCGGTTGATATCGGCGGCATGAACTGAACTGCTACTAATTCCGTTTTCTAGCCTGCCACCGAAATTCATCCTTGCGATCAGCAACTTTCTTTTCAATAAAAATCCCGATGTTGCCGAACATCTTATCGCCTTTTTCTTCCATCAAGGCTTTTCCGGAACCGTCGGAGTTGTAGCGTATCCGAAACAATGTCTGTTTCTGCCATTGCTCTTCGTCAGTTTTGGCATCTTTCACCGTCGGTCGACTACGTTCCAATGTAGAAAATATTTCTTGGCCCTCTCGAGCGCTGGGGGAGTTCTTGGTGCCCCAAGTCAAAAAGATGGGAAACGGGTCGCCGCCCTTACCACTAATCAAAGGAACTCGAAATGCAGGAGTCATGGAAGAACTTTTGAATTTCTTCTCTGGCGAGATCATCACGATCGCTTTCACATCTTGCCCTTGCTTGACTCCGGCCAAAGGTTGCCATGTCCAGTCGCGCAAGCTGTACTCAACAGCAAACGGAGCCAATTTACCCACCGCTCCAATGGTTAACAAATCAATATTGAGTTCACCTTCGTCATTTTTGGAAATCAAAAAGCGTTTGCACGATTCGATGTCTTCCAAGAGACCCACAAAGTCGTTCTTACGAAACCTATCTCGATTGATGAGTTCCTGACGATTTTTGACACTCAAACTATCGCCATGCCCTCTCAAGTCTGGGACTAAAACGGCGAACCCTTTCTGACGATGTAGGTAATTTGCCAGCGGAAGAAGATCTTCTCGGCTTCCATCCCAGTCGTGCAATAAAATGATCGGCACAGTCGACTTTTCAGCTTTGCCAGGGAACCACTCAGCGCGCAATTCAACCTGATCCTTAGTAACCAGAACGACCGTTTCCGGATCTTTTATTTCAACTTTCTTTCTCGAGTTTTGAGCTTCCGAGTAACCGCCCCACAAACAGACAAAGATCAAAACCAGAGGCGAGGGAAACCGGTGAAATTTGGGTTGCATTTTCATTACATCTTTTCATTGAGACAAATGACGTTTGTTAAATCGTAGAACAGGGTAAAAAAACCGTCAAATTCAGTTTTGAATAAGGAGTGCATCAAATCGACTGGGAATACGTCGGCGATTCGATAGAAATCCCACAAAAAAGAAGGGATTGAATGGGAAAAATGTGAAAAAAGAGATTTAGAAAACTAGAACGTGATGATTTGGGTTGCCCTTTGGCATTTTTCGACCGAAAATACAAATACTGCCTTAAAATTTGGTGAGCGGACAGTCTTCCAATCCGCAAAACTGAGTCGACGACATTTTCGATACAAAGCTTGGCTCCAAGCTCGGGAAACAGGAACCCACGAATATGATTAAACGTTTGCGAAGGTGGTTACAGGTTAAAACAGGCCGCGTCGAGACACCGATCGATGGAGACGCGCCGTTTTGGGTCGTGAGCGTTGGATTTCATCTGATCCTGCTTGTCCTGCTGGCCCGTATCATCATGCCCGCTGAAAAGCCGAGCGATCTCAAATTGGTGGTCAATGCGAGTGAACAAATCGATCTTGTCGAGCTCCCTCCCGAAGTTGCCTTTGACGAAGAACCAACCGAACCGTTGGGATCCAACGATGCCGAGTCATTTGAACTAGCCAACCAAGAGGCGCCCGAATTAGCAATCGAGAACGAAGTCATCGAAGAATTCGACATGCCTGTAATGGAGGAGCTTGGTGAAATCGCTTCTGAAAACGAAAATCTGTTTTCAGAAACCGCCGAAGTCATGACGACTGTTGCGAAGACCGGGGCGGCGGGTTTCAGCGTCAAGGGTGCCGCTGGAGCTGTGGACCGAATGACCGAAGAAATTCTACTCTCTCTGCAGACACGCAAGACGACCGTTGTCTGGATGTTTGATCAATCAGCGAGCTTGCTTCGACAGCGCGCGGAAATTACGGAGCGGTTTGAAAAGATTTACACCGAACTCGGCATGCTTCAGGCGGCTGGCGACAACGCATTTTCTAAACACGATGATCGACCTCTACTGACGCAAGTTTGGGCCTTTGGTCAATCGATCAACCCGATGCTGGAAGAGGAGACGGACGACTTGGAAGTGATCAAAGAATCAATCACTCGAATCCCTCGAGACAACACCGGTATAGAGAATGTTTTTTCCACGGTCTTGGAAGGTGTCGATCGCTTTAAAAAAGATCGGCGGATCAACCGGGCGACCGGACAGCGCAATCGCAACATCATGTTTATCGTTGTTTCGGATGAATCGGGTGACGACTCGATGCGACTAGATGATGCCGTTGAAGCCTGTAACAAGTATGAAATCCCCGTTTACGTGATTGGTGTCCCCGCTCCGTTTGGTCGTGACACGACGTTTGTGAAATGGGTGGACCCAGACCCTAAATACGATCAAGAACCACAATTTGCTGAAGTTTCACAAGGTCCAGAGTCCTTGTTTTCTGAACGACTGAAACTGGAATTCACTGGTGGTGACTTTGACGATCTGGAAATGATCGATTCCGGGTTTGGCCCCTTCAGTTTGACTCGCCTCTGTTTCGAAACGGGTGGCATCTACTTTGCGGTGCACCCCAACCGTCGGGTTGGCAGAGTTCGCCGAACCGATACGAAAGCCTATTCGGCCGATTTAAGGTATTTCTTCAAGCCGGATAACATGCGGAAGTATCGGCCCGATTATGTATCCCGTCAGGAATACATGAAACGATTAAAAGAGAATGAAGCGCGATACGTTTTAGTTCAGGCGGCCGAAGCTTCGGCCACGGGACAGCTACAGGCGCCCCAGTACCGATTTCCCAAGCTCAATGAAGCAACGTTTGTCAATCAAGTCAGTCAGGCGCAACGCGCCGCCGCATTGCTCGAACCCCGATTGGGGCAGTTATATGGCATACTCAAAACCGGAGAAGAAGCTCGTGAAAAAGAAGCCTCTCCTCGCTGGCAGGCGGGTTACGACTTGGCATTTGGACGAATCATGGCGGCTAAAGTAAGAGCAGAATCCTACAACGCCGAACTAGCCGCTGCTAAAACTAAAAAGAAATTTGAGGACGAGAAAAACAACACCTGGGTCCTCGAACCGGCTGATAAGATTAGCACCGGCAGCCAAGCAGAAAACATGGCTGCCAAAGCTCGATTCTATCTCGAACGGGTGATTGATCAGCACCCCGATACACCCTGGGCCATGTTAGCCGCACGGGAACTTGAGACGCCTATTGGTTGGGAATGGAAAGAGGATTTCACGCAGCCCCCGGAACCCCGTCAGCGTCCTGCCAACAACAATAACAATAATGCTCAACCGGCGCCGAATCCGCAGCCACAGCAAAATGCGATGCCGCCTAAACAGAAGCGTCCTCCCCCAAAACTTTAAATCAAATTGTTTCGGGAACTGGCAGCCCTGAACAGGGAAGCATTCCACAACCACCCATTCCGCGCATTAAAAAGTCGGCCCAATTCGAGGCCGACTTTTTTAATCTGATTTTTAAAATCGATCTCCGGACCCTAACGCATCAAGGACGCATCTTCAGCAACGGTCTCCAGATGGTCATATGCGTAAAATCGACGAGAAACAAACTCGGTTAACTTGGCCAAAAAGATCGCCTCGAATTTTCGATCATTGGTCTGGATCGCAGGACGCGGTTGTTCGGGAAACTGAAATTGATCGGGACCGATAAAATAAGACACCTGTCCGTCATTTCCCATATCATAGACCGTGGCGGTTACCTCGCACCTTCCCTGATAAAGTGTCGAACCTTCTTTTATCGAGTATTCCCCAATTTGAATGCCCAAAACGACGTCTGCCTCAACTCCTGTTCCGATCGCAGTAAAATCGGTTTCATCCCAGCCATTTTCATCGGACCACGCTTCAATTTCCTTCGAGGAAATCACTTGAATACCTTTGACATCATTTTGCAATTTCATCCCGACTAATTTACTAATGGTGTCGGTGAGTGTGTCAGGGCCATAAGATGACGCATCCGAGACGCAAATAACGGCTACGCGTTTTCCCTCAAGACCGGCATATTCCGCCGGTATTTTATGTCCTTTGAGAACGTAGAGCAGTTGCGCCAAACCGCCGAGGCAACCGGTTGTAGACACCAACATGACGATTGCAAAGGTACAGACCACCAACCTCACCAAGCCGACGTTTTTTAACATCTTAGACATCCTTGTTTAGGCGTCGCCAATTTCATGAATTGCTCCAAGCCACTCAATCAATTGCTGTTGTCACAATCTTTCAATTATCATCACCGAGATGAACAGGAGATTGAGCAACCGTGAATGATCAAAATGAAATCCAACGACCACTTGAAGTCAGGGCGTGAAGCGCAAAACGAAGAAAGTCGAATGAATAACCCATTGAAACCAGTGCCGAGGCAATAACGGGCAGTCCATCAATCGTTTCAAAGACTGCTGTCACAAAGATTGGAAATCGCGAGGAGATTAGCGATTGGCGACGACACCTTCAAGGTCAACTCGCTGGATGATAGCAGTCTAGGCCGCTCAATACTCATCCATATAACGTTCCGCATCTTTTTCCCTTACGCAAAATCGTCGAATCCCCTGAGCTCGCCCACTTTTTGGATCCACGTCCACAATCGCACCATTCATTCGAATGTCATTATGAGCGACCAGAAACGGAAGCGGTTTGAATGTGATGGTCGCCTCCATCACTTTATTGATCTGCCTTCCCAAAATACTCTCGTGAGGCCCACTCATTCCCACATCACATTGGAAAGCTGTTCCGCCAGGTAATATCTGCTCATCGGCGGTTGCGACATGAGTGTGGGTTCCTAGGCAGGCGGAAACCCGTCCATCTAAATACCGGCCCATCAGCTGTTTGTCACTCGTGGCTTCTGCATGAAAATCACAAAATCGGATTTTCACATCGTCGGGAATCTCGGATAAAATTCGATCCGCTGCTGTAAAGGGGCAATCGACGGGACGCATGAACACTCGCCCCATCAAGCTGAACACCGCAACGTTCCGGCCCGTTTCAGACTTGACGACGACCCAGCATTTACCCGGAGCGTCTGCGGGAAAATTAGCGGGCTTCACAATGTTTGACTGGCTATCGAGAATTTCGATAATGTCTTTTTTCTTGTAGATGTGATCACCCAAAGTGATACAGTCGACGCCTGCCGCGATTAGTTTTCGGTAGATGCTGGGTGTCAACCCAGAACCACCGTCGGCGTTTTCACTGTTAACCACAGCGAGATCAATGGATTCTTGACGTCGCACTCCAGGCAGGACCTCAGTCACAAATTGCACACCGGGCTTCCCAACAACATCGCCGACAAACAGGATCCTCACAGACGTTCTTTCCAGTACTCAAGGTAACTAATTAGTACTTATTTTGCTAACTCAGTAAAACGTGATTCCCGAATGACGGTCACTTTGACTTCCCCAGGATAGGTCAGCTGATCTTGATACGCGTTTGCGATATCGCGGCAAATTTTGGCAGCCCGCCCGTCGTCAGCATCTTTTGCACTTGCGATCACACGAACTTCTCTTCCGGCTTGAACAGCAAAGGCCTGAGCCACACCTTTGAACTCCAAAGCAATCGTCTCAAGTTCTTCCATTCGTTTGATGTAACGATCTAACGATTCACGACGAGCGCCTGGTCGTGACGCACTACACGCGTCGCCCGTTGCTACCACAACCGTATAAGGATGCTCGATCACGATCTCGTCATGGTGTCCCAGTGCCGCATGAACCACCTCTTCACCTTCACCATGGCGTTTAAGGATGTCGGCACCAATCTTCGGGTGCCCACCCTCCATTTCATGATCCGCTGCTTTACCAATGTCATGCAACAGTCCAGCACGACGAGCCATGTCTCCGTCCAAACCGATCATTTCCGCGACCATTCCTGAAAGGAACGCCACTTCCACGCTATGGCGCAATACATTTTGGCTGTAACTGGTACGGAAATGCAGACGCCCCAATAAATCAACAACTCGTTCATGAAGGCCTTGGACATTTACTTCTTCCGCCGCTTCCATCCCTTTTTTACGGATGAATTGCTCGATTTCTTTGTTGGTTTCGGCCACGACTTCTTCAATTCGCGTTGGATGAATCCGACCGTCGTTGATTAGTTGATCCAATGCTATTCGAGCCACCTCACGACGCACCGGATCAAAACCGCTGACGATCACGACACCTGGCGTGTCGTCAATGATCACATCCACTCCGGTCTCTTTTTCAAATGCCCGAATATTACGTCCCTCGCGGCCGATGATGCGACCCTTCATTTCATCATTAGGAATATCGATCGTGCTGGTAGTTGATTCGGCTGTTTGGCTAGCGGCAAATCGCTGCATGGTCATCAGCAAAATTTCACGAGACTTTTCTTCGGCCAGCTCAGCCATCATTTTCTCGTGTTTCATCAGCCGGCTGCCCACCTCTTGGCCCAGCTCGTCTTCCAACAGCTTCAACAAACGAAGGGACGCTTCTTCTTTGCTTAAACCCGTAATCTGATGCAGTTGCTTTCGCTGCTTTTCAAAGATTTCATTGAGATCTTTTTCTCGCTGAGAAGCTTGCTCCAACTTTACCTTCAGTCGATTTTGGCTGGATTCGATAATGCGTTTCTGCTTCTCCAAATCTTGGGAGAGTTGATCCGCTTGCGACTCGCGTTTATCGAGACTGCGTTCGACTTTGCGAAGCTCTTTTTGGGCTTGGTTAATCTCTCGTTCCGCCTCCGCTTTTTGGTTAAGCGTCTGCTCCTTGATCTTGAGCTCCGACTCTTTTCGAGTTCCCTCGATATCCCGCAGTGCTTCGTCCATCACAAGCTTGGCCTTGGACTTAGCATCCTTTCCGGCAACGAAGTGGTACAAAAGGACCAAACCACCACCCACCACCGTTCCGACAGCTCCGCTGATTAACAGATTCGTAATATCCATTCGGCTACTCACCCTAATATTCGAGTGACGCGGTAGCGAGGACGGACGCTAAGGGTTCAAAAAAACGAAAGGATCTAGCCAATATGGCTAGTCGTTCCGATGGTCGACCTGAGAGAATTCACGCACGCACCTCGATCTGATTTTGCGTGAAGCACCTTGGCTCTGAACCGAGGATTCGAAAGAAACCCGGACCCAACGACGCCTTGGGATGTGCCCAGAGCCGCAATCAACAGCCCAAGCCGAACCCCATCCCAGTAAAGGCATCCATATGGCATACTCCACGCATCTACCCTCCGTTCGGCGAGCGCGAAAAAGCGACTCGGTCCCGACGACAGATTGCTTATGATATTTGAAAGGCCAAATACCCAGCAGTAGACTCAAAATGTAAAATAGAAATGCCATCACGATGAGCGAGATACCAGTCTGTTTTGAATTCAAATACTAGTCAACTTTAATTTCTTTCTACCTTAGCCATCAGTTCTCAGCATAACCGAGTCACAATGTTGCTTTAATAAACCTGCCATGCCATCAAAATTACCGGCATCGCGAGTTGGCATTTTAACAAACCATTCCCAAAACGCAATCTTCCAGAAATCCCCCTTTATACAATTTCGATGCAAGAGCCATGGACCTCGCCAACCATTCCCAACCAAATTTTTCTGATATTTGCGAGGCAATCCAAACCGAGTGGCCGCCGCAAGAGTGGCTAGAAAAACCTGTCATGGTGGCGGTTTCCGGAGGGGCCGACAGCGTATTGTTACTGCGGGCGATACATCATCTCCACAGGCAACACATGGGGTCGGGCGAAGTGACCGTCTGCCATGTCAATCACGGCACGCGGGAGACTTCTGCAAAACATGCCCTCTTCGCCCGTCAGTTGGCTAAACAGCACAATCTGAAATTCACTTCGGAAAGAGTCTCCAATGACAAACCAGGATCTTCTTCCGAAGAGACCATGCGAGACGAACGCTACTTATTGTTTATGAAAATGGCCGACGCCCAAGGAGCCCGCTACCTTGCCACCGGACATAATCAGGATGACCAGATCGAAACGGCGCTGTTCCGAATTTTCCGGGGAACCGGTTTTAAAGGTTTGAGCGGGATCCCTGCCTTAAGGGTCCGAGATGCCGTTTCGATTGTCCGCCCGTTATTGACGATCTCACGAAATAAAATCCTCGCTGCCCTAAAAGAAATTCATCAGCCTTTTTGCACTGATGAATCAAACCACTCATCGAATTACACTCGAAACTTTTTGCGGAATGACATTTTGCCCGGACTCCGGCAACGCTTTCCCGGATTTGACAATTCAATTTTGAACTTAATGCAACATGCTATTGAGTTCGACAATTTCTTGGACCAACAAGTGCAACACTTGTCTCAGGCGGTAATCTATGTCAGCGACAGTGAAATTCGAATCACTAAACCGCTGCTGAAAGAGACCGCCCCGCTTTTGATCCGACAATTATTAATGCAGTTATGGCAAGCAAAAGGTTGGCCTCGTAAAGACATGAATCGCAAGTGGTGGGAGCAACTATGCGAATTAGCTCAAGATACAAAAAACCGCTCGGTTTTAAATCTTCCCGGTAATATCCGTGTTGAATCGGAAGCTCAGGAACTGCGCCTGCTGAACGGCTAAGCGTCCCCCCAAGCCATCTCCGACAACGCGCGACTTTGACGATCAGAAAGATCTGGCAAGAGGTACAAATTACCCCTGAAATAGTGGGGCAAATTGTTTACTTAGCTTGCTGAGTCCTTTATACTTTTTGCCTCAGTAAGCTACCCCACACTTTAAGGGGAGCAGGCCCGCTTCCACTGTTTTATTTCACAGGTAACCAAGCATGTCAGACACACCCATGAGTCAGGCTAAGAACGAAACCAATATGTTTCTGTTCTGGGGCTGCTTTATTGCACTTATCACCACCGCTTTTGGCTTTATTACGCGGATGTTTTTATTGGACGACCCCGCAATTGTTCAAACACTTGGCCTCGATCCGGCTGAAGTCGGCGCCTTCAAGGGAATCCAAGTCTGGCCCTTCGCTTTATCCATCATCATTTTCAGCCTGATCATTGACAAGGTCGGATACAAGTTCTCTATGATGTTTGCGTTCACTTGCCAGTTCGTCTGGGCGGTGATGGGTGTCTTCGCTCTGTCCACGATCGATGCCGATCCCGAACGAGCGAAATCTTTGATTTACTGGGGTGGTCTGATTCTCGCACTTGGCAATGGAACCGTTGAGGCATTTATCAATCCGGTTGTTGCCACGATGTTCGACAAAGATAAAACCAAGTGGCTGAATATTCTTCATGCCGGCTGGCCGGGCGGACTCGTCATTGCAGGCATCTTGGTCATTTTCATGGCCGGTCTTGATTGGAATATCAAACTGGCCACGATCGCACTGCCAGCATTGATTTACTTTTTCATGTTGATCAAAGTTGAATTCCCCAAACAGGAACGTGTCGCAGCCGGTGTGAGTTATAAAGACATGCTTTCCGAATTCGGCATCTACGGTGCTGCAGTGGTTGGCTTCTTGGTAACGCTTCAATTAATGGACTTTTTCCCTGAGGGAAACAAAGCGGTCTTCATCGGTATTGGCGTCGCCATGGTCGTTGCATTCGGAGCTTATACACAAAGTCTTGGGCGACCGCTGATGTTTGTTTTGATCTTGATCATGATGCCATTGGCGACCACCGAAATTGGTACCGACGGCTGGATTTCGGGAATCATGAGCTCGGTGGTTGATTTTGATGGCGGATGGATTCTCGTTTACACATCATTCATCATGATGGTGTTACGCTTTTTTGCCGGTCCAATCGTTCACAACCTTTCGGCGTTGGGCCTATTGATGGTCAGTTGCATCTTGGCAATCGCCGGATTGTGGTGCCTTTCGTGGGCCGAGGCGGTCACCGTTGTTTTTGCAGCGGCAACTCTTTACGCTCTAGGTAAAACCTTCTTTTGGCCAACCATGCTGGGGATTGTGTCCGAGCAAACACCTCGAGGTGGAGCTTTGACACTGAATGCCATTTCCGGAATTGGAATGCTGGCGGTCGGAACGCTTGGCTTTCCTTACATCGGAGCATTGCAAGCCGAAAAGGAAATCCAAGCCGTCAAACCGTACGTATCATCTGTTCAGGAAGACGAGTTACTGGACAAGAAGAATATCTACGAGATCATTGAATACCAGGTTCTCGACATGGAGAAAGTCGATCAACTGGTGGTCGACAAAGCACCAGCTGCAGATCAAAAGAAACTAAAAGCGGAAATCACCACAGCCTCGGAAGGGAGTGCACAAAAAGCTCTCGCGACGATGGCTATTTTCCCGCTGATCATGTTGCTCGCTTACGTTGCGATGTGGTTCTACTTCAAATCCAAAGGGGGATATCGCCCGGTCGAGCTTGAAGTTCAACAGGTTCCCAACGATGGTGAAAGCCCCTACGGCGATGGATAATCATTGCATCTCAGTGAACTAAACTAAATGTTTTCTGAAGGCGGTGGAGTCATTACTCACCGCCTTTTTTCGTTTTGACTGCTTAATCGCAAACACGATTTACGATACGTCACTCGAAGGTCGGATGGGGGTTTTGCGACCATTCTCGTGCTAGCTGCTGGCAAAGCTGGGTGGCGATAAATGATGCCATAAATCGTGCTTCCTAATGACGGAGCGGCGAAAAACCCACTTTTCGTTTGAAAACTAGCTCGGAATGCTTTCTCAAGCTCCGCGGTGTGAAATCCGTAAGATGGTAACCCAAGCGAATTCGCCACAAGGGTTCTTCCGTGTTGGTCAGGAACGCCGTTTTCGCTACTATTTCGCGGCCTCCGCCACCCATTCTCGCACTAGGTCGCATGCTTCTAGTTAGAAAGTTATCGGTCGTGATTTGCCTGGCAGCGCTCATCGCGCTGGCAGGATATCTCTACGTCCAGACAAAAGTAGATTCGGCGGTCACCCAAAAGATCGTCACCCTCCTCAACGACCAGCTTCGGCCGGTCGACCTAGTGGGCTCTTTGGACGATGCGAAATTCGTTCAAAACCAGGGTTTGCGATTAACCGACCTCCGGATCGCCGATCCACTGAATCGACAGCGACCCATTCTTGAAGTCTATAAAGCATTCGTTCATTTACCTGTTACCTTAACGGAATTGGTAACGCTGAAACCAAAACCGCAAGGACTAGAGTTTAAGCGAGCCAAACTACACCTAGTGATTCAGCGTGACGGAAGTTTTAATATCCAACCGCTGATTGACTTGGTCAAAAACCAAAGCCCTTCCAATGGTTTTATACCAGTCAGAATGACTGATTCCACCATCGATATCACTGATGTACGAAACAACCAATCCTATGCTATGGAAAATGTTGCCGTCAAACTGGAACCAGTTCGAGTCAAATCCAGAACGGTCGCCAAATTATCGGTTTCGTTAACCGGTGATTTCATCGACTCATTCGACACAACATTTTACTTGGATCCACAAACCGAACAGTGGGTAGCTGATGTAAATCACTGGCAATTAAATCTTTCTAAAGAGCTTGTCGAACTGGCCCCTCAGGCACTAAAAAAACAATTCAGAATTGATTCGATTTTCGGAAAAATCGCCATTGCTGGGCGAGTGAGTGGCTCTCTCAAATCACCTGAAAAAATTCCCGTTTTTAATATCAAGGGGCGGGTTCAGAATCTTGAAATCGACAGTCCCCAACTCCCTGTTTCAATTCGCTCGACGCAAGCGAATTTCTCTGCCAGTCAGCAAGGTTTTGCAATCGACCATGCCAACGGGCGGGCAGAAGATGGCAGCTTCGATGTGAGCTACCGACAAACCGGTTTTTTAACGCGAACGGATTGGGCACTCTCCGGAAAATGCGAGAACATTGATTTCAAACACCGCATGCTAGACGCCTTCCCCGAGTACTGCCAAAAATTTTATCGGGAATATTCTCCAGACGGTCGTTTCGATCTGGCTTTCCAATTGGACTCGCTCGGAAAAAAATCAATTCAGGCGAAAATCTTGGACATGTCGTTCAATTATCACCGCTTCCCGTACCCGCTGGAACACTGTTCGGGAACTGTCAACTGGACAGGCGAGATATGCGAATTCAAGCTGAACGCCCCCGAAGAGGGCCAACAGTTGATTTCGATCGCCGGATACGTCAAAAACCCCGGTCCCTTGGCTACTTACTCTTGCGATATTAAGACAGAAGGTGATTTGTCAATCAATGAAAAATTGATGCGGGCTATCGACGCTTTTCCAAAGCTTTCACCAACCGTTCGAGCTTTCAGGGCAACCGGGCGCATTAGTTGTCGGGGACGAATCGAGAAACAGATTCCAGGTGCTCCACTCGCTCAAAAAAGCTTCGACATCGCGCTTAGCGATTGCACGACTCGACACACTCATTTCGACTACCCCGTCCATAATGTTTCCGGGGTAATTCGAATGAGGAACTCGGACTTTCAATTCGAAAACGTCAAAGGCAATAACAACTCCACGAACACCACTTGCAATGGTGTCTGGAATGAAGCCGAGGGCCTCCAATTGCGGTTCATTTGCAACGACGTTTCTCTTGACGGAAATCTTCGGACAGCGTTACCTTCGAGTTTCCGCGAAATCTGGGACGGGTTCCGCCCCTCTGGCACCGTTGCGTTGGCCAGCGTCGACTTATTGTTACCACCTAACGCGCCAAATCTCGACGTCCGGATTGATGCCCGCCTTTCCTCTACCCAAAAACCCGATGGCTATCATAACGTCGCAATCAAGCCAACTTGGTTCCCATACGAACTCAACCAACTGACGGGACGAATCAAAATTGGTGAAGGCGAAGTTCACTTGGAACAGATCCGGGGAAGACACGGACGGGGCTGGCTCTCGGCGAATGGCTATGGACAATACGATGATCGGCGTTGGCAAGTCCGCTTGTCTGACATCCTTGCCGGCTCACTACCGGTAGATGACGACTTAATCAAAGCACTTCCTGAAGCACTGGGTGAATCGGTACGGCTCGTGGAGTACAAAGGCTTGGTAACCGTCAATGGCGGGATCACTCTATCCGGCCAAAACAGCGGCTACGCTCCGGTTGAATTTGCCCAAGTCTCATACCCAGTAAATATGCCTTCAACGGATCCGAGCTTCCGTTTTAGCTGGAACATGCGTTTTGACATGGAGCAAGCTGAAGTGAACCTCGGCTTACCCGTTGAAAACATTTTCGGCCAAGTATCCGTTCAAGGCGAATACTTCAATGGTCAAACGCGCTGCCGAGGCGAAGTGGCTATGGATTCATTAACGGTTTACGGAATTCAAGTCACTAACCTCACCGGACCTCTATGGATCGATAACGCGAAAGTTTTGGCCGGCGTCTATACCAGCCACGTGAATCCGGCTGATGAAAAACGTTCCATCGTAGGTAATGTTTTCGGAGGACAAATCCGCCTGGATAGCCATCTTCTTTTCGAGGGTGACGCCCCTTTTCGAGTCGATACCACTATCGCAAATGCAAACCTGCAAGACGTGGCAGCCGAAGTTGCTCCACAGTTTCGCGACATGAAGGGCAAAGGGCTTGCAAGCTTTCAGATGATCGGAAACTGCGTTGACTGGAACTCACTCTATGGAATCGGAAACATTCAACTAAGAGATGCCGAGATCTATCAATTACCCGTCATTCTCTCTCTTCTAAAAATTCTGCGCGTCAAAGAGGTAACTACAACAGCCTTCGACACGAGTAACATCAACTTCCGTCTGACAGGAGATCAGATTGAGCTACAACGAATTGAGTTGATTGGTGACGCTATCAGCTTAATCGGTAATGGCAAACTGAATCTGGCTCGTGACATCGACTTAAACTTTTACTCGGTTGTAGGACGGAATAACTACATCCCCCTACTGTCTGAATTGGTGGAACTCGGGGCGCAACAAATCATGTGGATCAATATTAATGGCAATCTAGACAACCCCCAAACACACCAAAACTTTCTGCCGTATCTGAACGAGTCGATCAAGCAACTCTTCCAAACCCCCGCTCAAAATACGCTTCCCGGACGCATGGGAAGCCTGAACATCGAAAATCGTTAATATTCCTAAGCGACCGAAAATCGGTCGCTAAATCAGCAAAACAACTCTCAAGAGAACCGGCTATGGATCACACGGCTTCCCCTATCTCAGCCTCAACCGCAAGTTCACTTATCTCTCAGGATATCGCTTCGACCATCAAGAACCCTCGGCAACAGCAAACCGGTTCCTTGGCGTTGAACAATCAAATCAGTGACACTCTGGAAACCCAAGACCGAGAATCCGAAGGGACTTCCGCTTGGGAGATTCCTGAAGAAAAAACCAAATCGGACAACCGCGCAGTTACGACTACTGGCGATTTCCTCGATTTAAAGGGATAACTTGGTCATTTATCCACGAAGCCACCCACCCACTTTGTATTCAGTTTGCTTTATGTACTTCACCAAAATGCACGGCGCGGGAAACGATTATGTTTACGTCGATGGTTTTAATCACAAAATCCCGACGAACCCGCAATCGCTAGCAATGGCTATTTCTGATCGTCACACAGGCGTGGGTGCCGATGGCTTGATCCTGATCCTACCCAGTGACAATGCTGACGCCGAAATGCGAATGTACAATGCAGATGGAACTGAGTCGGAAATGTGTGGGAACGGAATCCGATGTGTTGCAAAATATCTGGTTGACCACGGAATCTGTGGTTCAACGCATCTAACAATTGAGACGGGCGCCGGGATCTTGGGATTGGATGTCTTTCAACAAAACGGTAAAGTCCATCAAGTTCGTGTTGATATGGGGCCTCCCATACTAAACGCTGACACGATCCCTACCCAACTCAGGGGAGAGGGAGCCACGAATCAGGTGGTTAACGCTCCTCTTGAAATTGATGGGCTCAAGCTTGAGGTAACCTGCGTCTCAATGGGAAACCCCCATTGCGTCATATTCATCGATCAAGCGACCGATGACCTCGTGATGAGATTGGGTCCACGAATCGAAACAGACCCTCGTTTTCCATCGCGAGTCAACGTCGAGTTTGTCGAAGTCATCTCGCCAACTGAGGTCCGCCAAAGAACTTGGGAACGTGGATCGGGTGAAACGATGGCTTGCGGAACAGGTGCCAGTGCCGTTTGCGTTGCAGGGGTACTGACTGGCAAAACGAAGAGAGAACTGACCAATCATTTGACCGGTGGCACGTTATTTTTATCGTGGAACCCGGAAACCAACCATGTTTTCATGACCGGTCCCGCTACCGAGGTATTTTCCGGAGACTGGCCTGAAGAGGACGAATTACCAAACTCGGGAATCGACTCAGGAAAGTAACACAACGTGTCTGAACAAGGCCCAACCATCGCACAGAAGTTCGTCGGCAAGCTAAGCGCGCTGTTCGTTCCTGCGCTACTCAATGGTTTGATCGATTTTAGAATCGCACACTACGATCGCTCTGTCGATCCGGCACGACCAGAATACGACGAACATGTCATTTTCGTATTCTGGCATGAATACATCTCACTTGTCCTTGGGCATTGGGGACACGTTCCACTTAGTGTTTTAGTGAGCCAACATCGAGACGGGGAGTGGGTTTCGCAGATTGCTGAATCAATGGGATTGAACGTTGTTCGGGGCAGTTCAACCCGCGGGGGTTCGGGAGCAATTCGTCAATTAAAAAAGAATGCGAAATTCAGCAGTATTGCCATATCGCCGGATGGTCCAACCGGCCCTCGTCGAGAAATGGCGATGGGGCCAATCTATATGGCCGCACTTCTTAAAATGCCGATCGTGCCTGTTGGCCTAGGTATGGAGAGGCCCAAGCGACTTAACACGTGGGACCAATTTGCCTTGCCACGACCCTTTTCAAGATGTCGCGCTATTTTCGGTCCAAAAATTTATATTGATCGAAGAACTTCCAAAGATGAAATGGAGCACATTCGGGGAAATGTTCAAAACTTGATCAACGGTCTTTGCTTTAAGGCAGAAGACTGGGCAACAAAAAGTCATTCCATTACAGGCGAGCAACCCTTCAAGCGAGCTCGTCGTCGTAATCAGCTGATTTTTGACGTTTCGAAAACCGATCTTGAGCCGACCCCATTAAAAATTGCCAAGACCTCCGCCGCCTAAAGCGGCGAGGCTTTTCAACCGCCAACAAACCCGCATCAACCAAGCAATGAGACGGCAAACAAAGGGAATCTCAAAACTTCAGGACCCTCTCACATCCCTAGCGTTCACCGAATTGAAAACAACTAGGTAAGCCCGCCACATCCTGTTTATGGGATTTTCTTCCTTTATTATGGAATTCCTAGGTTCTCGAAACGGCAAACCAAGTTATAGTGGACATCGTTGGTGGGTTCGAAAGCTATTTCTTTCTAACTCGCATTAGGGATTTGTGCCGCTTGCAGCCTTTACTGCTAAAGAGCATCTGATGATCGCAATGAATCATTTCAAACAAACTTCATTGTAAACCTGACTCGACCAACTCAATTTTCTTTGTTGCTCTTGTCGCCTCATCGGCTCACTGCTAAGCGTCCTTATCCGTTGTTAGAACCTTTTTGTTCGGAATACGGAATATGTTGACCAGAGCCTCCCAGACGATCCCTCAGGAATCCTATCGCGTCGCTAATCAAGAAAAAGCCCAGTCTTTAAAGCCGGGACTATCCACTCTATCGGTCCATGCAGGAGAGGAACGCCAAAAACCAATCAACTCAATCACGGACCCGATCGTGTGCGCATCAACTTACACGTTCCAAAACACACAAGCCATCATCGACTATATCGATCAAAAACAGGATCGTGGCGAGTACGGACGATACGGGAATCCAAGCGAGCAGGTGGTAGAGCGAAAACTTGCTGCGTTAGAAGGTGCCGAGCAGGCCATCTTGTACTCCAGTGGAATGGCCGCTTTGGTCGGCCTATTGACCGCTAAACTGTCAGCGGGCGACGAGGTCGTATTCTTTGACGAGTGCTACCATCGAAGTCGACAATTCTGCACACAGCACCTCTCTCGATTCGGCGTGATCACTCGGACAGTACGAACGGGCGATTATCAAGCCATGGAATCGGCGATTAATCAGAATACGAAATTGTTAATCTCTGAATCTCCCACGAATCCACATTTAAGCATCGTCGATTTGGACCGTTTTGCTGAGATTGGAAAGCGTAACCGCGTGGATACGCTGATAGACGCAACCTTGGCAACCCCCTTCAACGTACGGCCAATCGAGTACGGTGTCGATTTCGTTTTACACTCTGCCACTAAATATTTTGGGGGTCATAACGACCTGCTTGCAGGCGTCATTTCTGGAAGCGACCAAAAGCTGGCGGATGTCCGAGACCTTCGAGGGATTCTGGGATCGGTCAATTCGCCACATAACATCTATCTTTTGGAACGCGGCCTTAAGACTTTTGAACTACGCATGCAACGACATAATGAAAACGGGCAGCATGTTGCAGAGTTTTTAGAAAGTCATCCCGCTATTTCCAAAGTGCTCTACCCGGGACTTCCCTCCCACCGGGATCATCGTCTTGCCAGCAAAACCATGAAAGGTTTTGGCGGTTTGATCACTTTTGAACTGGCTGACGCTGACTGGCAAAAGACGGCAAGGGTCGTGGACAACGTCCGGATCGCTCGCATCGCTCCCAGCTTAGGGGGGGTGGAATCCTTAATCGAACAGCCACTTGTCATGAGTTATTTTAATTACCCATCCTCGGAACGGGTCAAGTTTGGAATCACTGATAATATGATTCGGCTGTCCTGTGGCATCGAAAACCCAGAGGACCTAATTGATGATCTAAGTCAGGCATTAAGATCTGCAAGTCGAACCTAAGTGGCCAAGCTTGACTACCATTTGTGACAGCTCGCAAAAAACGAGATTTAGCGGCGAGCGCGATCACCGGCCGGCTGGTTGAGTTCGGCGTTACGAGTCGTTGTCTGCCGCAGGGGACCAAACGGCTGAGGCACCTCAAGCTGATCGACCTGATCTTGTTGGCGTAAAATTTGCCGAACAGAAATCAAACCTTCACGCGCCACGAACTGTCGAGAAAAATCGGCTCTCGACTTCTGTGTCACCGGTACAGGGTCGACGATCGCAACCGGCTCTGAAGTCGGTGAGATAGGATCGGATTTTGAAATCACTTCGACCGGCCCGGTGGGGACTGCTTTCTGGGTCGTGCAGTCATTACACCCACTCGGGCAAAGACAGGATGTGGAGCCCTGAGATGCTGTACACGTGACTCCACAACTTCCATCGATGACTCTCTGCTTCAACGCTCGGCAGTCACTTAAAACATAGCGTGGGCAGAAAGGAGAAGGCGGAATGGGATCAATGGTCTGCCGTTTCCAATCGATATAGGGTGAGTAACGCTTTTCCTCTTCGGCATCGCAATTGAAAAACAACCCGGAACGACCTGCCTGCAGGTTCCATATTTTGCTGCGCGTCCACGGATCATCGGGCTGGAACTGCCGATAGGGATTCGAACAGTAGTCTTGCAGGGTTTTGATTATCTGCTGGGCTTCCGTGTCTTTTGAGAAACTTGCAAACGCCAAGATAGTCAGGCCGAGGAACACTGTTTTCTTGAGCATTGTGATGGTTTCCCAATTGAGTAGACGTCCGTTAGAGTCCATCGACTCCGAACAGACGGTTTATGCCAAGTTTTTGTGAGATACGTTAAACTCTTTGCCAACGTCAATCTTTAACAAGCTTACCCAAACGGGATTCCCTTGGTCATTACCTCTCAATGGTTCCGTGCAAAGGTTTGAAAAACAGCCTCAATACGGTGGTTCTCGGGCAGGGGCTAAGATCGTATCCCCTCAGCGATTCTCCTTTGCCTTTCTTGCATGGAAAAGGAATGTATCGACTTCAACCGGCGACCGCAGTCGCACAAACCAAATGCTCGCATACTCTCGCGCATTGATCACCCTTGCATACCTCCGTCGGTTTCTCCAATAGCTGGTAATGGCCCAAAGAATGACCGACTCACGGGATAAAAACGCTTTCCCAAGGGTCTCGCGATTTCCTGTTTCTGGCCATATCTCAGTCTTCTTCAATGAGCGTTTGACACACCGACCGGTAACGCGACAGAGGGTTCGGTAGAATGACAAGTCAAGCCAAACGACCAACTGCACCTGTCGCCATTTTATGGACGTGGTTTGAGAATAATTTCCATCAAGTACCCAGTTTGCTTGCTCCGTAACTGCCTCCACCTTGGGGAAGAAAATCTCATCGGCAGTCTCTGCCCATTGGGGCCCCCAATAAAGACGGTCCATCTCGATGTAAGGGAGTTCAAGCAACTCTGCCAATGCCTGCGAGAACGTCGATTTACCGCTTCCGGAAGTTCCGATCACATTGACTCGCTTAATCTGTGACAAGCGATCGAGGTCAATCTGAATCATGAGATATCCTTTTCAGACGCACGCCATGTCCATTACAATCGGCAACTCGGAGGAGACGAAAATTTCGTCATCAACGGGAACCGATCTTGGGGCAACGATTGCAAACAGGAAGCACCCGCCTCAAGTCTTCAAGCGGTTTAGTCGACATCGATCTAAAAACCGGTGTCCAACGAGTTGAATTTACCGATCTGCAACAACTCTCTCATAAGCTTCTCGGGAGATTGAAAGCGATGCTCGGGCTCTTTTGCCAGAAGCTTTAACACCAAGTCCTGAAACACTTCATCCACAGCGAGCTGGATTGATTTCGGCGGTACCGGAACTTGGTGCCGAACATTGTTAACCATTTCGGTCATCGATTCGCCACTGATGGGCGACCGACCAGTCAAAAGGGCATAGCAGGTGGCGCCTAAGCCGTACATATCTGATCGCGTATCGATGACTGTATTTGCCTTGGTTCGCTCGGGAGCCAAGTAGGGAATATCACCTAGAATCTGGCCTGGCTGAGTGACTTGCTGCGCTAAGGTACCTTCTAGAGCTTTCGCTAAAACTAAATCCCCCAAAAGACATGCTGCATCACTTTTACGGCGAATAATGTTTTTGGGCGTTACATTACGGTGAATGATTTTACATTCATACGCGTCGCTTAAGGCCCGAGTGATGTCCACTGCCACCCGCCAGACTTGTTTCCAGTCAAGCATGCCCTCAATCCCAATTCGCTCGATCTCCTGCGCGAGATTCTCACCCTCAATAAACTGCATCGCGGCCCAACAGTAGGGTCCGTTTTTTCCTGCATTGTACAGACGGATGATCCGATCCGACCGAACGGGCAACATCGTTTTCATCGCCCGCACAAATCGCTGCCGTTGCTCATCGTCCGACGTGTAAGAGGGCGTCAGCACTTTCACGGCCGCGCCTCGATCTTTTTCATAATCAAAAGCGCGGAAAACCATCCCCGAATTCCCCGTACCGATGATCTCCTGCAATGTGTAAGGCCCGAGCTGGCTCCCCACTAATTCAGGTAACGCACCTCTTGAGAAAGGAACGCCCTCCGAGGGATGAATGATTGTGGTTGTTTCATCCTCATGTGGATTGCCAAGCTCAAATTCCGTCTCGCCGATCCGAATCGAACAACCTTTGTTCACGCTAAGTGTTTCGACCGCCTGGCCGTTAACGTAGGTGCCACTTCTGCTTCCCTTGTCGACGATGGTGATCATGTCATCTTGAACGGTCAATTCACAATGTATTCTCGAAACTGAGGGGTCATTAATTTTTGTGTCACTGTGCTCGCCCCGACCAACCACCAAGATTTGTCCATTTTCAATGTCAAAAAATCGCCCTCGGGCAGGTCCAGCGACGACATTCAGTCTAACCTTCATATAATATCCTTTGGCACCCGCTTTGATTGCACTGATTTCAAACACAGCGATGACGTCTGATTTCAAAATTTACTAGACAGATTATAGCGTCAAACCCAATCGAAGGTGAAAGCCGGTTTCACGAAAACACAGACAGAATCAATGTTTTCAGGTTGACGATTGTTGCCTTTTTTAGATTAATCCAAGTCGACCGAACACTCACTGCTCAGTTTCCTCAGACTCCATCGACGGCGTATTCAGCAGCCGTTAGAATAGGGACGCATTAGAAGGGACGCAGTAGTAGTTACCTGAAAACTTTGTTTTACCGTAGCGATCGGTCCACGAAGGGCGGGCAGCAGTCTTGATAATCCGGTGCGAATATTGCGGAATCGACCTACCGTATGAATCGGTCGTGCCTCGATTCTGTCAGCATTGTGGACACCCTCTTATCAAAGCATTCTCGCAAGCAACGAGCGCGTCAGATTTCATGAACACGCCCACCGTCGCGCCAGCACCAACACCCAATCTCCCACTAGAACCCGAAGATTTTGAGAATCATCCAGATATCGGTCTCACAATCGACAACTATGTTTTGGATCGACCAATAGGCTCTGGAGGCATGGGGGTTGTCTGGAAGGCGACCGAAGAATCAACGGGGCGCCGGGTCGCTCTCAAACGCCTGAATCACCAGATGCTCTCTGACGCACCTTCGGTCCAGCGTTTCCTTCGCGAAGCCAAATTGGCGGCTCAAATTTCCCACCCAAGAGTGACCTTTATTTATGGTGCAGGCGAAGTAGAGGGCCAACCATATATCGCTATGGAATTAATGCCGGGCGATACGCTGGCCGATAGGATTCACTCAAATGGTCCAATGAACTTCCGCCGGGCAGTCGACAATACACTGGACGTCATCGATGGCCTGATCGCTGCGCATCGAATGGGCGTCGTCCACCGCGATGTCAAACCATCAAATTGCTTCATTGATTCAGACCAAACGATAAAAATTGGCGATTTCGGTTTATCTAAATCACTGGGCAAGGGTGATGTAAGCCTGACCCAGACGGGTACGTTCATGGGTACCCCAAGTTACTCGGCGCCGGAACAGGTGCGAGGCGAACCCGTCGATGCAAGAACGGACATCTACGCCACCGGCGCAACTCTGTATTGTCTCTTAACCGGCAAAGCGCCCTTCATCGGTGACGCTATGTCAGTCACGGCCCAAATCGTTTCCGACCAACCGGTGTCGCCTCGGCAACTTGAATCAGAGATCCCACACGATCTAGACAAGACAGTGATGCGTTGTCTTGAAAAAGATCCATCCAAACGATTTGAAACACTGGAGCAACTTCGAACAGCACTGCTGCCTTTTGCCTCTCACGGAACCTCACTTACCAACTTTGGTCGTCGACTGGCCGCCTTCATGACCGATTATTTGATGGTCAACGTGATCCCACTCATCCTATTTGTTTTGATGGGCGTTTTTTGGGTTTCTTCTGAAAAGATAAACGATCTGAACTTCCTAGCCACTTCGGTACCCCGGTTCCTAGCCGGTTTCGCCATCACGAAGTGGTTGCTATTGGTTTTGTATTTCGCTTTCATGGAGGGGTGCACAGGACGGACCATTGGAAAACGCCTGATGGGTCTGACGGTTGTCAACCGCGAGGGCGAGCGTCCAGGAATCGTGCGTGCGCTCATCCGGGCATTCGCCATACCCGGTTGTTTTGGTATCACACTTACTTGGTTAATTTATGACGCCCTTTCGGGCCCCGTCACGCTGGATCTGGCAGATTGGTTGTTAAGCGAGGGGCAACTATTACTGGTCTATTTGATTCCCACAACGATTTGCGTTTTGACGATGCGAAATGGCAATCGGCTTCGCGGGCTGCATGGCTTCATCAGTGGAACACGAGTCGTTCGCATTTCAGACAACCATCATTCACACATTTACATCCCAGTGGTTCAACCACAGGCGAACACCATCCAACCTTTGGAATTTGGCCCGTATCAAACTCGTGATTTATTGAGCCAGTCCGAAAGCGGGAAGATATTTCTTGGCTATGACAAACAACTAGATCGCCATGTGTGGATCATCAACAACGCGGATAATCGCGGTCCCAAAGCAAGTCGACTCAAACTCACGCGGCCGGCTCGCCCTAGATGGTTAGCGGGCGGTGAAAAAAGGGGCCAACGCTGGGATGTATTCGAGGCGGTAAAAGGCGCCCCCGTGCAAATCCTAACCGGCGCAAGATACCGGCTTGGCTGGCAGCAGTACCGAGATATTTTTCGACAACTCGCGCACGAACTCCAGTCTGCCATCGAAGATGGTACACTTCCCGACGAACTATCGCTGGCTCAAATCTGGTTGGATGAAGAGTGTCGCACTAAGCTAATTGACCGCCCACTTGTCAACGTAGTGGTCGACGACAGCCAATACGCACACAACACTTCAGAACAGTCGAAAGACGACGTTTTTCGCGCCGTCAGCTTACTACAAGAAATGGGTGACCTTTTGTTGAGGACCAAAATAATCCCACTGTCCGGACAGCAATTCCTGAATCAACTTTGTTCTAAGCTGCGAGATGAGGACACGCTGGTATGGGCGATCGACGAGCTCGACCAACTGGATGAGAACATGGCAGATCTAGCTTGGGATAGTCGAATCGGAGTATTGGTCGTCACGTTCGGATTTGAAGGGCTTTTGTATGCAATGCTGACATTAACTATGTTTATAATCGTTCTGTTCTGGTTACCCATTTCAGTAACTTGGAGTTTCGCCGCGGCGCTTTGCGCCAGTCTAGTACTACCTTTTGCATTAAGCGTTTGGCTGCGTGGCCCTGTTTTTCGTTTTATGGATATCGATATCCTTACGCAGCAAGGGCGACAAGCAAGCCGAATCACATGTGCCACTCGGAATACCATCGCCTGGTTCCCGCTGATTCTGTCATGTGGTTGCTTCGTCGCCATATCGGGCGCATTAATTGCCGAAATCCGACCCATTGAACCGGCCGAAGGAACCTTCACTTATGAGCTGCTTGCCAATCGGTTGACCCTTTATTCTTTCGGTTCGGTTCTGTTGGTTGCGGTCGCCAGCAGTATTGCCGGAGCGATTTACTCGGTACTAAAACCCTGTCGAGGGATTCAAGACTGGATCACGCAAACAGTGCTGCTGCCTCGCTGATCGCAGGCTTTCTATTGACGCGGTCTCGCACATTCGAAAAATTACCGCAAAAAACGCCGACAATCTGCCGGCGTCGTTCGTTGCCAATTTGTTCTTATTCTTTTTTAAGTGGGGATTATCAAGACCTCACTCGTCACTCGCGCGAAACCAAGGGGTCAACACGGGCTCGTAGCCACAGAGCTCCGTCGAATCAAAATACAGCTCTATTTCACGGGCGGCCGCCGCAGGTCCATCAGAGGCGTGAACCAAATTCATTTGACGGCTGCTGCTGTAGTCTCCGCGGATCGTTCCCGGTGCTGCCTGCAGTCCGTTGGTCTTACCGAGCATCTCTCGAACAACACGAATCGCTTCGAGTCCCTCGAGCACCATGGCAACGACCGGAGCACCCGTAATAAACTCCTCGAGTCCTGGATAAAAAGGCTTCTCTACATGTTCCACATAATGCTGCTTCGCCAATTCAGGAGTAACCTGTAACAGCTTCATTGCAACAATGGTTAAGGCTTTGTCTTCAAAACGGGTAATGATACGTCCGATCAATCTTCGCTGGACGCAGTCTGGCTTCAGAAGGATGAGTGTTTTTTCCATCGGTGATTTGTCCTGTTTTATAGATTAACGGCATCGCGGGAGCCGCCCAAAAAATCCTGCAATGGAGCAGCATAACATGCGTTTCCCCCTTTCGAGAAGAAGGGATTTTTGACAAACTAAAAGGACTTGCAAGTGCAAATCCACGCTTTTCCATGACAATTCGGTAGGATCAGGACACAACTCGGGCGTCTCGCGAGTAAGCCTATTGGAGAGACCGGGCCAAGCGATTTCCGATTCAGTTGATTCATGGTCGCCGATCAAGGACTACTGGATTCCAACTTGGAAAAAAGCGACAATTCGAGGCTGCTCTCACACGATTTACCATGCGACTCAAGAGAATCCCATGATCAGTGCGACGGATCAATTTCCCCCAACCAATAAACCCGCTGAATCGGTCAATGGCGTCACGGTACGCCTAGCCGGCGATTCCGGTGACGGCATGCAGCTACTGGGCACTCAACTCACCAACACCTCTGCGCTTTCGGGTAACGATGTTGCGACGTTTCCGGATTTCCCAGCCGAGATACGGGCCCCTCGAGGAACGCGAGCCGGCGTGAGTGGATTTCAAGTTCAATTTTCTGCTGAGGAAATCTTCACGCCAGGAGATGGGTTGGATGCGTTAATCACCATGAATCCGGCAGCCTTGGTGACGAACATTGAAGACCTCAAGCCCGGAGGAATCTTAATTGTTAACTCAGACAGTTTCGCTTCTAAGGATTTAAAACTGGCAAAGTTGGAAGAAAACCCTTTGGACGGCGATTCACTGAATGGCTACCGTCTGATCGAGGTTCCCATGACCCAGTTAACGCGGACCGCAGTTGCCGAAACGAAGATCTCAGTCAAACTGGCAGATCGATGTAAAAACTTTTTCGCAATGGGCCTCGTTTTCTGGCTTTACGGACGGGATGTCGAACCCACGCTGCGTTTTATAGACGCTAAATTTCGCGGCAAGGAGGACGTAGCTCTGGCCAACCGATTGGCCCTAATGGCTGGCTGGAATTACGGTGAAACAACCGAGGACTTTGCCTCTACATACCAAGTTCCAGCTGCCGATCTAGAGCCAGGGACTTATCGTAACATCATGGGAAACCAAGCATTGGCGTTGGGTCTAGTCACGGCGTCCCAAATAAGCAACAAGCCGTTATTTCTCGGATCATACCCCATCACTCCCGCCAGTGATGTGCTTCATGAGTTGAGCAAATACAAACAGTATGGCGTTCGCACCTTTCAAGCCGAGGATGAAATTGCGGCAGTCTGCTCAACGATCGGCGCAGCGTTTGGTGGAAGCATGGCAGTCACAACCAGTAGCGGACCCGGCATAGCCTTAAAAGGTGAAGGGATCGGTCTAGGGCTCATTCTAGAGCTGCCTTTCATCATCATTGATGTTCAACGAGGTGGCCCCAGTACTGGCCTGCCCACCAAAACGGAACAGGCCGACCTGTTAATGGTGATGCACGGCCGGAACGGTGAATCCCCTCTACCGATCATTGCCGCCAGCAGTCCTGCCGACTGCTTCAACGTGGCCCTTGAGGCGTGGCGAGTCGCAACTCAGTTCATGACGCCCGTCTTCATTTTATCTGACGGATACATTGCCAATGGAGCGGAACCTTGGAAGCTCCCTGAGGTCGATTCACTTGAGCCCATCGAAATCAATCACCCCGAGGCTACCGATTCGCCTTTCTTGCCTTACAGTCGAAACAAACAACTCGCTCGACCATGGGCAGTTCCCGGAACCCCTGGCTTGATGCACCGTGTCGGAGGCTTGGAAAAAGAGGATGGCACCGGCAATGTGAGCTATGATCCCCAAAATCACCAACACATGGTTGAAACGCGAGCTCGAAAAGTTCAAAAGGTAGCTGAAGTGATTGGCGACCTTGAGGTCGACGGTCCAGATACAGGACTTTTGGTTTTGAGTTGGGGAGGCACTCACGGTGCTTGTCGCACTGCAGTTCGAACGTGTCGTCAGGCCGGACACTCCGTGGCTCACGCACACATGAGATGGATCAATCCATTCCCAAAAAACTTAGGTCAAATCCTCAAGCGATACGATCAGATCCTAATCCCAGAACTCAACACCGGCCAACTCAAGATGATCATAAAAAGCGAGTTTTTAATCGATGTTGAGGGATTGAACAAAGTTCAAGGCAAACCTTTTGCGGTTACCGAAATCATCGAAAAAATCAAATCTATGGCAACCTGAGTCGAGTAGGATACTCAGCCACTGTTTGAAATCGAACGGAAAATATCATGAGCACTGACCTACCTGTACTAAAACCTGCTGACTTTGCGTCTGACCAGGATGTTCGTTGGTGCCCCGGCTGCGGTGACTATTCGATTTTAGCCCAAATGAAAAAGGTGCTTCCCGACTTAAACGTCGCTTTGGAAGATACGGTATTTATTTCAGGTATCGGTTGCTCCAGTCGTTTCCCTTATTACATGAATACCTACGGGATGCATAGCATCCACGGACGAGCGCCAGCATTTGCCACCGGATTAAAATCAACTCGCCCGGACTTGAGCGTTTGGGTCATCACGGGCGATGGCGATGCTTTGAGCATCGGTGGCAACCACTTAATGCACGCAATCCGTCGAAATATTGATATCAACATCATCCTCTTTAACAACAGCATCTACGGACTAACCAAGGGACAATATTCTCCCACTTCCAAAGTCGGACATGTGACTAAAAGCACCCCCCATGGATCAATTGATCAACCGTTGAACCCGATCTCAGTTGCTGTGGCGGCGGAAGCAACATTTGTAGCCCGCTCAATCGATGTCAATGCCAAGCATCTTATCAAAACCCTCAAACGGGCCGCGGCCCACAAAGGGACTTCGTTCGTAGAAGTTTATCAAAACTGCAATGTCTTCAATGATGGCGTTTGGGACTACATGAAAGACAAAGCCACCAAAGCGGATAACGTATTAGAGCTAGAAGACGGGAAGCCGATGGTTTTTGGCGATGGAGAAAAGGGAATTCGACTAAACGGTGCTACGCCCGAAGTCGTCTCACTTAGCAATGTACCCGTTGATGACTTACTGTTTCACAACGAGACATTAGCTGACCCACAATTAGCTTTTTTACTAAGCCGATTGAGATATCCCGACTTCCCTGAACCAATCGGAGTCTTTCGTGATGTTCAGCGTCCCACCTACGACCAAGAGATCAATCGGCAAGTCGCTGAGGTGAAGGAACAAAAAGGTGAAGGAACACTCAAAGATCTGTTCGCCTCGGGTGACACCTGGACCGTCGAGTGACCGCTCCCAATGTCTCAACGCATCTTGTTCCTTGGCGAGTATGGTTGGCGAAATGGGGGGGAAAACTCTTTTCTAGCGATCGCACCGTTGCTGATGAAAAAGCAATTTCAGTTTATCACGGCGGTACCGTCCTCTACAGAGTTCTCGTCGGCCTTGACTGAAATAGGTTGCGAAAGCGTCAATTTGCAGCTTCATGAGCGAGGCGAGCGCAAATCGCAATCTCAAATTCGTGAGGAATTGAAATGCTTAATCCATCGGCTCAAACCCGATTTGGTGCATTGCAACAGCCTATCGACCAGTCGTCTAGCGGGTCCCGTCACTCGCTCATGCAATGTCCCCGGCCTGGGCTATTTGAGAGATATTCTGCGGCTTAGCGGGCAAGCCATTAAGGATATTACCGAACTGAACCAATTAGTCGCGGTCTCCCTTGCCACACGTGATTACCACGTCGCCGCAGGTATGCCTTCGAACAATATTCAAGTCATTTACAACGGTGTCGATCTCGAGCAATTCTGCATACGCCCTGCTTCGGGTAAGTGGCAAAAGTCGTTAGGCATCCCGCCATACAGCGAACTCTTTATTTGTATTGGACAAATCGGGCTTCGAAAAGCGGTTGATATCGTCTTGAAATCGTTTTGTCTACTGGCGGCAAACAACCCTCAAGCCCACATGGTTTTCGCTGGCTGTCGTCACTCGGAAAAACAAGAGGCAATCGACTATGAACTCGATTTGAAAGCGACGTCGACGGCTTCCGATTTTTCAGATCGAATTCATTGGGTCGGTCGAGTCGAGGATGTCGCTGGCTTGATGAATGACGCAACACTACTACTTCATGCGGCTCGGCAGGAGCCACTCGGTCGCGTGTTGCTGGAAGCGGCTGCCAGTGGCCTGCCATTCGTCGCAACTGAAGTAGGTGGCACTCCAGAAATTGTAACGGGCCAAAAAATTCCTCTGGTCCCTATGGACTCTCCGCAGGCAATGAATAAGGCGGCTCAGCTTCTTCTATCGGATCCGGAACAAAGAGGTCGATTTGTGGTCTCATTGCGTCGCCGCGCCGAAAGACAATTCTCGAACCAACGATGCGCGGATGAAGTCAGCCAAGTTTATTCGCAATTAATGAATCGCTAATCGATTCTTCCCCAACGGCACAACCATCTCTTCATTCAAGCCGTTTTTAAGGAATCACCCATCTGACAGGTTGATTGGTGTCTCAGGCCGTGAAACAATAAACGGCTCGCTGGCTCCTATATCTTTAAACCTAAAATTTTTAAACCTAAAACTGCCCATGTCACCAATCAACAAGGAAGATTTTCTGGCCTCATTGCAAAAGAGCAATGTTGTTGCGCCAGAAAAAATCCAGATGTGGCTGGAAAAAAATCCAACTCAGGATGGACAGGAAACGGCTCTCGGCCTGTCTCGGTCAGGTCTGATCACACGCTGGCAAGCCAAGTATCTGATGTCAGGAAGACACTTGCTGAAGATAGGAAACTACGTGCTTCTAGAACGGCTCCAACAAGACGAGCTAGGCGATTTGTTCGTGGCCAACCATGAGACCCTTGATCGCAAAGTGCAACTTCAGTTTTTACCCACCGATTTAAAAGAAGGCTCTCCCCGATGTGAGCGATTTCTACAGCGCGTTGGCACCGCTTCGGAACTAGACCACCCCAACTTGGTTCACATTTACGACGTCGATCAGGAAAAAAATCGCTATTATCTTGTGACAGAATATTTCACCGGCAAACCCTTTCATGAACAAATTCAAGAATGGAATGCCAGTCAACTGGCGCAACTGCTGATTCAGGTCATTGATGGGGTCCAGTTCGCTCACCAACACAATGTTTTCCACGGTGGAATCAATGAGCAAAATATCCTCGTCTCAACCGAACACGATGTAAAACTAAGCGGGTTAACTCTAACCCCTTTACAAACGGATATCTGGGACGGGGGATCAGCTGAGGCCGATTTCCAGCAGTTGGGTGAAGTTGCGACAAACGCTTTTCGCAAGCTTCCACGGACAGATCAAACCGGTCGACTCGAATCCATCATCGCGTCCATCGGTTCAGATTTTTCAGAGCCGACCGAAGTTCGTCAGAGTTTATCCAGCTACTTGAATCATGCCAACCAAGTTCAGCCCGCTAACATGATCACCGAAGCGATTGAAATTGCATCGACTGACGACGGGCTCGGCCAGTCAACGGTATCGGTAAAGGTTGGTGAAACGAAACGGGATTCAACTCAGGAATCCGGTAAAACACCAGCTACTGCAGATTTCAACAAGGGGCCCATAATACTAGCGAGCGTCATCGTCGGAGCGATTGCGATCCTCGGAGCCACCCTTTACTTGGCCTTCAGCTTAAGCGGCGGCTCCAAAGCCGATCCGGTCCCGGTTGCGAAACAGGGCACAAGCCGACGAGCCATGCAGAAGCCGGAAAAATTACTCGCTGACCAGCTAACGCTGGATCCCTCCCTCTCAATGGAAGAACAGATTCAATCCCTTGGCCCCCCCCCCCCCCCCCCCCCCCCCCCCCCCCCCCCCCCCCCCCCCCCCCCCCCCCCCCCCCCCCCCCCCCCCCCCCC
>JAKVBF010000012.1 GCA_022447555.1 Mariniblastus sp.
TGCCCGCCTCACTTTATCGAGCTTAGCGTGAAAGCCACACCTGATCTCGTGAACACAATAGCAGCGGTTGCCAATCATTTAGGATACATACATGGCCAACACGATTTTTATCACGGGTGTTAGTTCTGGAATTGGCCGCGGGTTAGCCGCTGAGTATCTGGAGCAAGGTGCGACCGTTTGGGGTGTGAGTCGTCGGGCTCCAGATGGCTTGTTGACGGGCTATTCCAAGTTTCATTTTCAAAGTGTCGATTTAACGGACGCTCCCCAGGTAGAGCAACAACTCCCGAAGTTGCTGGCAGAATGCGAGGGATTGGATACGGTCGTTTTGAACGCGGGAGCCATTGGCCGGATCGCCGATATGCCGGAAGTGCCGCTTGGTGATTTACGAGCATTGATGGAAATTAATGTTTGGGCCAACAAAACGGTTTTGGATTCACTGTTCCGCCAAGGGTTCCCCGTCGGAAGAGTGATCAGCATTTCCTCTGGGGCCGCCGTCACTGGAAAACGAGGCTGGAATGGCTACGCCATTTCCAAGGCTGCGATGATGATGATGGCACAGCTTTATGCCAGCGAACAACCGGAGACCTGGTTCGCTTCAGTCGCCCCGGGGTTGGTGGATACGGCAATGCAGGATTTTCTGTGTGGCCATTCACCGGACCCGCGGTTTGACTCATTGGAGGTGTTGAAAAGCAAGCGAGACACCGATGAAATGCCCAAACCGCAGCAGATTGCTGGGCCGCTAGTTCGATTGATTGAGGGGATCGAGTCCCGGGTTGAATCGGGGGGCTTTATCGATATTCGGCAAATCAAAGATTGAAGTGGGGAGATCATTGGTCAACAATAACGTTCCGACGGCGCGAGCTGGCCTCGACGAATGAGGTACCACCGCGGAATAGCTTGAGGAAAGCGGCTGAAGGGCTCGGGAACGGGTGCGAGCCCGGTTTGTCGAAGCTCGGTATAACGGTGTTGCTTGTGGTGAATATCCTTGTAGTTGATGACAGTCCAGTCGACCGCCATCTGATTGGTGGTTTACTTGGCAAGCAGCCGGAGATGGAAATCCATTTTGCCGGCGATGGTGCCGAGGCGTTGGCAGCTATACCACAGGTCAAACCCGACCTGATCATTTCTGATCTTCAGATGCCAAACGTTGATGGTTTAGAGTTGGTTAAAACGGTCAGACAGAAATATAGCAGCACTCCGGTTGTCCTAATCACGTCTCACGGGAGTGAAAAAACAGCGATTGAGGCGTTGAAGCACGGTGCAGCCAGCTATTCACCTAAATCGTTACTTGGTAAAGATCTTCTTCGTACCGTGCGACAGGTTTTGGAGCTGTCGCAGCATGTTGCAGCCTCGGCGGTGGGCAATAATCAGCCAGTTCCAACCAACTTAGCTTTTGTGTTAGAAAATGACCTAGGACTGATTGGACCGCTAATTGAATATTTGCAGCGGGCACTGCCAGAATGGTCGAACCGCGATCGCCTGCAAATTGGTATGGCGATCGATGAGGCCTTAGTCAACGCCATGCACCATGGCAATCTAGAGGTGGACTCCCATCTCCGAGACGGTGACGACGCGGAGTATTATCGACAGATCCAGGAACGGCGTCAGAGATCGCCCTTTAGTGATCGCAAAGTCCGAATACAAGCTGAATTCTCCGATCGTCATGTGTGTGTGCAAATTTCCGACGAAGGCCCCGGCTTTGACCCGGCGGGAATCCCCGACCCAACTGCTGAAGAAAATGTTCAAAAAGTGGGCGGCCGAGGTCTCTTTTTGATCCGGTCCTTCATGAATCAAGTGGTGCATAACCAACGCGGGAACCAGATTACCTTTACCAAGATCCGCCCGGCCTTGGAGGCTGACCTGGGGTCGCCAGAAGGCTGAGTGCGTTGACTGCGAGGGAGCTCTAACCGATAAGAAAAACGTGGGTTCCCCGCCTTTTTGATTGCGAAAGAGGCAGTTATAGTGACGCTTTGACCTTGTGACTTGCGTTACTCGATCTTGGTTAAACTCCCGTCATTTACAGACTGATCTGTTTATTTTGACCGACCATGAAGTACACAATATCACTCTCCTTAGCGATGGCTGGCTCTTGGTTGATTTGGTCCGGACATTTCCAAATTTGGGACGACCACTTTCACCATTATTTTATATTAGTCCTTGGCCTGCTGTCCTGCCTTTTTTGCATTTGGCTGGCTGCGAGAATGAAAATCGTGGACGACGAGAGCGCGCCGGTGCAACTTGGACTTCGGCCCTTCACGACCTACTTCCCTTGGTTAATGAAGGAGATTGTGATTTCTAATATCAAAGTCGCTAAAATCATTTTGTCACCAAGGTTGAAGCTGCAACGAAGGATGATTACGGTGACCGCACACCCGAAGACGGAGTTGGGGCGAGTGATTTTGGCAAACTCAATCACAGCCACTCCAGGTACGATTTCCGTCCAAATGGAAGACGACAAGATCCAGATTCATGCACTTTCATTTGAGGGTGCCGAAGAAGAGCTGTCCGGTGACATGGACCGTCGCGTCTGCAAACTGGAGAAGAATCAATAATGTTTGTCGTTGCTTCGCTTTCAATTTTGATCACGATGGCCTTGGCGTTGATCCGCGCAATGATGGGACCGACCGTATTCGATCGAGTGTTGGCGCTAAATATGTTCGGAACGAAAACAGTTCTGTTTATTTGCGTTTACTGTTTTGCTTCAGGCCGAACGGATTTCTTAGACCTGGCTTTGTTGTATAGCCTGATGAACTTTATCGGCATGGTAGCCCTATTGCGGTTTTCTCAAATCGGCTCATTCGGCGACAATGGCCAAGAGGCGCGGCCATGAGCATTGCCATCGAAATTCTCAGCTGGATTTTTTTGGTCCTTGGTTCGTTATTTTCGATCATTGGCGGTATTGGCATCGTTCGATTGCCAGAGTTTTTCTCGCGAATGCACGCTGGCGGTGTGACCGATACATTGGGTGCAACGTTTCTAGTGGTTGGGTTACTGTTTCAGGCCGGTTTCACACTGGTGGCCGTCAAGCTCTCGATGATCCTGCTGTTCTTGTTGATTACCAGCCCTACTTCCTGTCACGCACTCGCCAAATCAGCAATCTCAGAGGGTCTCAAGCCGGCGCTCGACAATGCGGATCACGCTTCAAAAACTAAAGCTGCCGACCGCGATCTGAGTGAGGGTGCCTGATGATTGCCGTTGATATCTGCATACTCGCCTTGCTAGCCACCACGGCTGTTGCGGTCGCTCGGATTCGGAATCTTTGGGCGGCGGTTATGTTCACGGGTATTTACAGCTTTTTAGGGGCCAGCTGGATGCTGATTCTCGACGCACCGGATGTAGCGTTTACTGAGGCGGCTGTGGGCGCCGGGATCTCTACGGTTCTGATGCTCGCCACATTAGCGCTTACCAGTCGTGAGGAAAAGCCAATTAAGAAATTCCCAGTCTTGCCTCTGTTGGTTGTGATTGTGACCGGCTCGGCTTTGGTTTATGGAACGCTTGACATGCCACGATTCGGCGACCCGACTGCCCCTGTTCATACAAGGATGGATCCCGGTTTCATCGAAAAGTCAGAGCATGATATGCATGGTGAAATGCCAAATGTCGTGACTTCGGTGTTGGCGAGTTATCGCGGCTACGACACGCTGGGCGAAACCACAGTCATCTTTACGGCTGGAATCGCAGTGTTGCTGATCCTTCGTAAGCCACCCAAACGCAAAACGAATGCGGCATTCGGTCAGGAACAGGAGGGGAGTCATGGATAGCTTCCCAATCATCCGAGTGGTCACCAAGTTGTTGATCCCCTACATATTATTGTTTGCGTTTTACGTTCAATTTCATGGTGACTTTGGGCCTGGCGGTGGTTTTCAGGCGGGGGTCATTTTGGCGGCGGGTCTCATTTTATACGGGCTCGTTTTTGGCTTGCCGGCTCTCCAACAAGTGGCCCCACCAAGAGTGATTGAGCAGTTGATCGCACTAGGCGTAGTCATCTACGCGGGGACAGGGATTGCGACAATGCTGCTGGGTGGCAACTTTCTAGATTATGAAGCCTTGAAGCACCATGTTCTGCCCGGCTGGCTGCCCGAAGGACAGCACCTTGGCATCTTCTTGGTGGAATTGGGTGTGGGCATTACCGTGACGTCCGTGATGACCGTGATCTTTTATTGCTTTGCAGGCAGGGAGTCGGCGGATGGACATTGATATGGTTCTCGGGCTGTATAACTACTGGATCGTTATCGTGTTGATGATGACAGGGTTTTACATCGTGATTGCCCGAGGCAACTTGATTAAGACCGTCATCGGGCTGAATGTTTTTCAGATCTCTGTCTTTCTGCTGTACATCACGATGGGACGAGTCGATGGTGGAACCGCTCCTATTCTTCATGAGACAGCGAGTGCTGATCAGGCCTACTCCAACCCATTGCCGAGCGTCTTGATTCTCACGGCGATTGTGGTTGGGGTTGCTACCACCGCCTTGGCTTTGGCGCTGATTGTGCGAATTCGCGAAGATTACGGTACCATCGAAGAAGATGAAATTTTGATATTGGATCGGGAGTCGTGATAGAACATCTGCCGGTTTTGACTATCGCTGTCCCGCTGATCGCGGCTCCGCTGTGCGTGTTCCTGCTGAACCGAACACTGGTTTACCTGTTTGCGCTGGCTGTCTGTTGGGCCACGTTTGGAATGTCCATCTTACTGTTGGATCAGGTTTTGGAATCGGGTCCGATTTCCTATGAGCTTGGGAGTTGGCCAGCTCCTTACGGCATCGAATACGTTGTCGACTATTTTAGTGCGTTCGTGATGTTATTTGTTTCTGGCATTGGCGCGGTTGTGCTTACTTACGCGCCCCAAAGCCTGAATGACGAAATCAATCCCTCCAAGCACTACATGGTTTATCCAATGTACCTGTTGTGCATGACTGGTTTGCTAGGAATATGCATTACGGGCGACTTGTTTAATGTCTTCGTGTTTCTAGAAATTTCATCGCTTTCTTCCTACGCGCTCATTAGTTTGGGCCGGAGTCGTCGGGCTCCGTTAGCCGCTTTTCAGTACCTCGTCATGGGAACCATTGGTGCGACCTTTTTATTGATTGGCATTGGCTTGCTGTATCAGTTGACCGGTACATTAAACATGGCGGATATGGCCATGCAGCTGGCGGATGACCATGACTCGCGCACCACGCTGGTAGCCTTTGCCTTCATGACGGTTGGGCTGAGCATTAAGATGGCCGTGTTCCCCTTGCACACTTGGCTTCCTAATGCGTATACGTTTGCACCCTCAGTGGTCACGGGTTTCATCGCGGCAACAGCCACTAAAGTCTCGGTCTATGCTTTCATTCGGATCGTATTTGGAATTTTCACGCCGCAGTTCGCCTTTGATGAACACGCTCTCGACACTTTCCTAGTCGTGTTTTCGCTAATCGGGATTTTTGTGGCTTCGGTTGCGGCGATTTACCAAGGCAACTTAAAGCGAATGCTGGCTTATTCCAGCATTGCCCAGGTCGGGTATATGCTGTTAGGCGTTAGCATGCACAATCTTGATGGTTTGACCGGTGGCATTGTTCACATGTTCAACCACGCAATCATCAAAGGCGGTCTGTTTTTAGTGGTTGGTTGTTTCGCACTCCGTTTACAATCCGTTCGGCTGGAAGATTTGAGCGGGGCGGCCAAAACGATGCCGCTGACGGCATTAGCCTGGGTCTTGGGAGGGCTGGGGCTGATCGGGGTTCCACTAACAGCCGGCTTTATCAGCAAGTGGCTGTTGTTAACGGCAGCGCTAGAAAATGGTTATTATCTCGTTGCAGCGCTGATGTTAGCCAGTTCCTTGTTGGCGGTGGTTTATGTTTGGCGAGTGGTTGAAATCTTGTATTTTTCAGAGCCCTCTGAGGCCGCCAAGTCGGCGCGCGAGGCGCCGTGGTCGATGCTGCTACCTACTTATGCATTGATCTTGGCCATTTTGGTCTTTGGCGTCTGGACAACCTACTCAGCAGGTTTGGCTAGTGAAGCGGCGAGCAGCCTGCTTGGAGGCACGCCGTGACCCTAACCCCGTCCTCGTTGATTGTGCTTTCTTTGGTGCTGCCGTTGGTGGTCTTCGTCCTGATCGGTTTATTTGGAAAACTAGCAAACCTTCGCGATGGACTTACATTAATCCTGTCGTCGGTGTTGTTTTACGTCGTTTGCTGTTTGGCAGACGGAGTGTTTGCTGGCGGTCGGCCTGAATTGAGTTTAGGTGACATGCTGCCTGGATTTTCCATAGCGTTTTCTATTGAGCCGTTGGGCATGGTGTTTGCGCTGGTGGCATCGGGTTTGTGGATCGTAACCACCGTGTACGCGATCGGGTACATGAGATCACATCGTGAGCATCACCAAACACGTTTTTTTGCTTGCTTTGCCATGGCCATTTTTGCAGCTTTGGCAGCGGCCTTTTCGGCTAATTTGTTCACTTTGTTCGTGGCCTACGAGTTGATGACCATCTCAACCTACCCCTTGGTGACGCATCATGGAACGGAAAAAGCAAAGCTGGGTGGTCGTACTTATCTAGGGGTTCTTTTGTTCACGTCGATTGCCTTTTTCATGATGGCAATCGGTTGGACTTGGAGTGTGGCTCATACGCTCGATTTTCAGTTAGGCGGTATTCTTCGTGAGGCCTGTCAATCGGGTGAGATTCAAAACTGGCAGCTGATGCTCTTGTTGGCCCTGTTTGCGTTTGGCATCGGCAAAGCGGCCTTAATGCCGTTTCATCGCTGGTTGCCCGCGGCGATGGTTGCACCGACTCCGGTCAGCGCCCTGCTACATGCGGTTGCGGTCGTTAAGGTAGGTGTTTTCTCTGTCCTGAAAATAGCGATTTATGTATTTGGAATTGATTTGATTCGAGAGACCTCGATCAGTGATTGGCTGGCCTATACGGCAGGTTTCACCATTCTGTTGGCCTCATTGGTTGCCATGACGAAAGACAATCTGAAAGCCCGCTTGGCGTATTCAACCGTCAGTCAATTGGCCTACATCACACTGGGTGCTGCGCTGGCGACTCCGGCCAGTGTGATGGGCAGCGGGATGCATATCGTGATGCACGCGGTGGGTAAAATCACTCTATTCTTTTGTGCAGGTGCCATATACGTAGCGACGCACAAGACCGATATCAGTGACATGCGAGGGCTTGGGCGGGCAATGCCTCTGACGATGGGGGCTTTTTTTATTGCCTCCATTAGCATCATCGGCCTGCCGCCGGGAGGTGGGGCGTGGAGTAAGTGGTTCTTGGCGCTGGGTACGGTTGAGACCAGCCATTATTTTTTGCTGGCCGTTTTGATGATCAGTTCGCTGCTGAATATTGCGTATCTGTTACCAATCCCGATTCGCAGTTTCATGAAGCCTAAAACAGGCGAAACCTTGCCATTTAAAGAAGCCCCGATGATGTGTGTCCTTCCGTTGTGCTTGACGGCGATTGGGACGTTGGTGCTTTTCTTTGTTGCCGACGCATTGTACCTAGCGCTGTTGCCTATTACCGAGGTGGTAAAATAAACGATGAGCGAACAGGAAAATACAGAAGCTCGAGAAATGCCCGACGGCTGGTTCTATCAGCCGGCAAACATCCGTTTGCTGGTGTTTGGATTGGTTGTCGCGTGTGTCTGTGCGGTGTCGGCCCAGTTTTTATACACCGACGACCACCCACACTTTGAGGTTGAACAGTGGCATGGTTTCCAGGCGGTGTTCGGGTTTTTGGCATTTGTCGTGGTAGTCATGCTGGGAAAAGCGTTGCGCATGTTCGTCGCGAGACCGGAGGACTACTATGATTCATAATCTGCCTCCCGGGTTGTTGATGATCTTCGGGGGCCTCTTGATCCCGCTGTTTTATCGCCGCGCCCAGTCGGCCTTGCCTCTGATTCTATCCGCTTCAAGCCTCGTGCTATTCCTACTAACGCCCAGTGGTGAATACGGCGAAATCAATCTCTTCGGTCAGTCATTGATGATGGTCAGAATAGACTCGCTGAGTCGAATTTTCGGGATTATCTTCCATATTGCCGCGATGGTCTCGTCGATTTACGCCCTGCATTTAAGAGACACCAAGCAGCATGTTGCGGCCATGATTTACGCGGGTGGTGCGATCGGTGCTTGTTGCGCAGGCGATTTGATTACCCTGTTTTTATTTTGGGAATTAACCGCCCTTTCATCGGTCATTCTTGTCTGGGCGAGCAACACCGAATCCTCCTATCGATCCGGCATGCGATATCTGATTATCCAAGTGGGTTCGGGGGTTTTGCTGTTGTCCGGTGCAATCATGCGGTACAACGAAACCGGCTCGATACAATTCGATTTGTTGCTTCAACCGAGCGGCGCGATGAGCTGGGGTACGCTGTTGATCTTTCTGGCGTTTGGTATCAAATGCGCCTTCCCCCTGCTCCACAATTGGCTGCAAGATGCCTACCCGGAAGCAACGGTGACAGGCACTGTTTTCTTGAGTGCGTTCACGACCAAACTGGCTATTTATGCTCTGGCCCGTGGTTTCGCTGGTGCTGAATCGTTGATTTGGATAGGTTGCGCGATGACGCTCTTTCCGATTGTCTTCGCGGTTATTGAAAATGATCTGCGGCGCGTTTTGGCTTATAGTTTGAATAACCAATTGGGTTTTATGGTGGTGGGCATTGGGATAGGAACCGAGCTCGCCATTAACGGGACGGCGGCGCATGCGTTTTGCCATATCCTGTATAAAGCCCTTTTGTTCATGTCCATGGGAGCTGTGTTGCATCGTGTCGGGACGGTTAAAGCGACGGAGCTAGGAGGTCTGTATAAATCAATGCCCTGGACTACCCTGTTCTGTGTGATCGGTGCTGGGTCCATCTCAGGGTTTCCGCTGCTCAGTGGTTTCGTCAGCAAGTCGATGATCTTGACTGCGGCTGCCGAAGAGCACCAGTTCTGGGTCTGGATTGTATTGCTGATTGCATCCGCTGGCGTGATGGAGCACTCTGGGATCAAGATTCCCTTCTTCGCGTTCTTTGCGCACGATTCCGGCCAGCGTCCCAAAGAAGCACCTTGGAATATGCTGGTGGCTATGGGCATTGCAGCCACATTTTGCGTCGGCTTAGGGGTTGGCTATCCTTGGCTGTACAAACTCTTGCCGGGCGAGGCGCACTACGAACCTTACACGTGGTCACATGTGGTGACCCAGATGCAACTGCTGTTGTTTGCGGCGCTGGCGTTTGTGGTTCTGATGTACAGCGGTTTCTACCCGGCCGAACTAAGAAAAATTAATCTCGATACCGATTGGCTTTATCGTCGCCTGTTGCCAAACATTTTAGGCCGATTAGGGCTCACGATATATGCGATGGATTCAGGTGTACGACAGGGGGTGATGGCACTGGTTCGAGCGGTGATTCGATCGCTTGGCCTCCGTTTTGGTGAGCACGGCGTATTGGGTGGAACTTGGTCGACCGGTGTGATGGCGGTTTGGGCGACCATTTTGTTGTGCCTCTGTCTGCTGATCAATTACCTTTAATTTAAACAAAAAACACACAAAACGCCGATGAGTGGGGGATTTAGCAACTCCTCTAATTTTCGGGGGAGCCCAAACGGGTTAACCTGTTGTTGGACAATCGTTTTACGTAATCGTTACTAGACGCTTCCTGTCCCGAAATCATGGATGACCGAATCACCGTTTGATTACCAACCGATCGCCCAGTCGACCTGGGCCTATCTGTCGTCACTCTTGATGCTGGCTTTGTTTTTCAAGTTCAGTCGTTTCTGGAGCGTGCGCAACTTTGATCTGATTTTGATCATCTTGCTGGCGCCCGGAATCTTATTGGTTGATTACGGTTTACGACTTGAAAAGAGTGCGATGATATCTCCAGAGGTCGCTGGCGCTGAGGTTCAACGCTCTCCCGGTGCGAAGCCTGAAGATGCAGCGGTCGCGATTTCGGGAATGGAATCGTTTTTCAATTTAGCGATAAACGGTTTTTTAGAGTACGGCCAACAGGTTCAGCGCTTCGGTTACATTTGGTTGTTCTCGATAGGCTCGGTCATCATGCTGCGGATGCTGTTGGATCCAATGTTGACCCGACGGCCCGCATTGGCCCCAAACCTTTCGATTGGCGGTTTAATATTTCTCGGTTGCAGCCTGTTAACTTTTTTGGTGGTCAATATCATCACCGTGGGCGTCAGCGAAGATGATATGTCAGGGGCTCGAAGTGCGGTAAAAATGTTGCAGCGGGAAACGGCTGAGCAAAGCGAGACGGCCCAACTGCAGCGGCACGGCCCAGGATTTCCCTTGTTTCATCTATTTCCCGTGATTCCAACCTTTGATAACGGGGAGCAGTTGTTGGAGATGGACGCGGATCGCCCGCAAAACGAACCGCGGTACCGAGCCGCTGCCAAATCGCTTGCCATCACCGGTCAGGTTGCTTTAATTCTCGGATTGATTTTGATTGGCTTTTACCATTTCAATAACTTTGGAATCGGCGTCGGGATGGCGACGATCTATCTGATGCTTCCCTACACATCACTGTTTACCGGTGCCGTGTTGCACGTTCTGCCCGGAGCCCTGCTCGTCTGGGCGATCGTCTGCTTTCGAAAGCCTTGGGCGGCGGGGGTTTTTATTGGTCTGGCAACCGGGGTGTCCTATTACCCACTTTTCCTTTTGCCGCTCTGGATTAGTTTCTATTGGGATGCCGGAGTGAAACGATTTGTTGCTGGAGTGGTCATCTCCCTAGCGGTTTGTATTACAAGCTTGTTGTTGACGTCGACCGATTTGGAACATTTTGGCAGCCAGCTTCAGGCGACGTTTGGTTTTTGGTTGCCGATGATGGATGGACTAGAAGGTATTTGGGGGCTGGGTTGGAACCGATCCTACCGACTACCAATCTTGGTAGCGTTCTTGCTGTTTTGCATTTCATTTGTCTTTTGGCCGTTAAGGAAAAATCTTGGTACATTATTTGCCTACTCCTGCGCCATCATGATTGGGGTTCAGTTTTGGCACGGCTTCGGCGGCGGCTTGTTCATGGCTTGGTATTTACCATCGGCCTTGATGGCTATTTTTCGGCCGGCAATGGATGGCCGCGTAGCGAGCGTCGAATTGCGAGACTACCGAAAGACACGGGCCGGAGAAAACCCGGAAGACCTTTTACCAGGGGGTTGATGCAGAGTTTTTGGTGACTTGAGAAGCGCTGGAGTCAACCCCGGTGACTGTCGTATCGATTGTTCCGGTTTTGATTCTGGTTACCACCGAATAACGGGGCTGCCGTTCTTTCGGTAACTGTGTTAATCGTCATAACAGGTCATTCACTGGTTCCTTGGAGTCGTGCGGACCGATCAAGACAAAGGTTCACTGTTTTTGTCCTGTGGTCTTGCCAGTTTCATGAAACGATTTTTAAAAACTCTTGTGTTGGCGTTGCTGTTAGTTGCCGGAGCCTGGGCCCTATACCATCGTGAACAGATCCACGGTGTTTCAGACGTTGTATCTCTATTGCGACAGCAATTTCTAGAGCACGGTGTGGAGGACACGGAGGTTAATCCGGAGCCGCTTGAAACCGAAACCGAAGCCGATGTCGCGGAACCGCCCGTTCCAAGATCTGTCATTCCGTTTCGCCAAGTCTCTTTGAGCGACCTTTCTCATGCACCACCCGTCGAGTTAAAAACCATTCGCATTGCCAGTTTCAAGATCCATGGGAAAGGCGAGTTGCGAGACCCCAAGCGGGTTCGGTATCTGGCAGAGATCATTCGACAATTCGACGTGATTGCCATTCAAGATGATGACCACTTAGACATCGTCAGCAGCGTTGTTAATTATATGAATCAGAAAGGGTTTGGTGACTATCGCTTTGTAGACCGTCGTGACAGAGACCGCACCTTTGCGATTGTGTTCGATCAACGGTCGTTGATTTTGGACAATAAGCACTGGTATTCGGTGAATGATCCTCAGCGGTTACTAACACACGAACCACTGGTCGCCTGGTTTCGGGCAAAAAACGCACCGCCTGAAGAGGCCTTCACATTCACACTAGCTAATTTGGATTTGGATGCGGAAAAAGCCGAACAAGAGCTGGAGTATTTGACCGATTTATTTCGGGCGATTCGAGAAGATGGTCGAGGCGAAGACGATATTGTGATTGCCGGTGATTTCAAGTGTGGTGACGAAATCTTAGTTGAGACGAAAGGGGTTGACGCCCTGAACTGGGTCATCGCTGGGAAGCCCACCAACACCGAAAACACGGTTCAGATGGACAACATAATGTTTCAGCGGCAGGCCACGATTGAGTATACGGGTAATGGTGGTGTTTACGACTTCATGAGTCGTTTGAACACAACCCTTGCTGGAGCCTTGACGATCTCCAACCACATGCCAGTTTGGGGTGAGTTTTCAATTCTAGAGGGTCAATCTCCGGGTCGGATTTCGTCTGCCTCGGGCAGCCCTTATCGAATCGAATGAGTGGCGAGGCCCAGCTCCTCACCGCGGTGGCGGTATCGAGCACCCAGTTTTGGGGGCCGGGGAAACCGCTTTGAAACCCCCGTGTTTTCAATAGGTAAAATATTCCGGCCAGTTTTTGACTCGTTTCTGGCCGGACATCCCCTAGTATAAATAGTACGTTATCGAGCTTTGAGAAGCTCGGCGAAACCTTTCGGCCCCAATCGAACGATGATTTGAACATCTTATGTAGTCATTGCGGCGAGCGGTTTTCGATTACCGCGGATCAGCTTGGCACGCGAGGTAAGTGCCCGCATTGTCGAAGAGCGATCCTGTTACCCAAAGCGAAAACGGCAATTCCTCGCGAGTCCCTGCCGCTCAAACCCCCTCACCAGTGGGCCCTCGTTACCTTATGCGGGACTGGAGCGATTGCACTCCACCTTGCCTTGCTGGTTCTGATGGGGCTAGTTCCCTGGAAAGCGTTTAGCGAAGGAGATGTAGCTCCGGCGAAGCGGATTGTCATCGGGAAATTGCCCGTGCCGACATGGATTGATAGCCAGAATGACTTGCCCGAAGAACTCGCTTCGGAGGAGCCCTCTCCAAATCAGTGGGGTGAATCTTTTGACAGTCAGTTGGTTTTGCCGCTGACGACGACAGGTGTCACCGAGCGACCCGGTGATTCGCAGAGGTATTCCCCCAGCTCAGGGAGTGGCGATCCGTTTGATACGGAGGCTCGAATCCCGCCATCCCTGCTCGCAGACGGCAACGAAGATTTTGGAAAGTTACTGGCTCGTCTTCAAAAGGACGGGTTGGATATAGTGATTACGTTTGATAGCACGGGGAGTATGCAGGGTGAAATTGATCAGGTGAAGGATCAGATCGAACGGATTGGCAGCGTGCTGTTCCAGTTGATTCCCAAAACGAGAATTTCGATTTGCACATACCGAGATGAAGGCGACGATTATGTGGTGAAGGGTTTGCCGCTAACAGATAGTCTTGCAGAGGTTGCCTTGTATCTAAAAGACGTTCAGGCATCTGGTGGGGGCGACGGTCCAGAGGCGGTCGACCAGGGCTTGCAGTGGTCGATTGAAAAAAACGGTTTTCGCCGCCGAGCTCGCAAAGTTGTTTTATTATTTGGGGACGCCCCTCCTCGCGCGTCTCGTGTTGTGCGCTGCCAAAAACTAGTTTCGGACTTTCGTCATTCCGGCGGCGTTGTCAGCACAGTGACGTGCCGCAATACGAAACGTATGGACGCATTCGTTTCGATTGCACAAATCGGCCGTGGGGAGTCCTTTTTGACAGATGATGAGCAGCAAATCATGAGCCAGTTGATAGTCCTCGTTTTTGGCAGTCAACATCGGGCCAAAGTACTGGAGGCGTTTGACCTGTTGCAGCCAGAATTGAACCAATAAAACAAGCCATCGATCCGGCTGCGCAGTCTATGGAAACGCCACAGTTTACAACTCATGCTGAATTTAAAGGCTTTCCACTTGAAATGGTAAAATTAGCCCCCTCTCGGAGTCGATCACTTAATATGCCTGTCGTAATCAATGGCTGGGCAACTATATTGTTAGAGAATCGATATTTATTAGTGATTCGATTTCCCAAAATATTCTATTCACCCAAATGAACGTTTTGCCAGCAAGATGACTAACTCCTACCAGCTGACCCACCTCAAACAGCTTGAAGCTGAGTCCATCCACATCATCCGAGAAGTTGCGGCCGAATTTGACAACCCCGTAATGCTCTATTCGGTAGGTAAAGATTCGTCAGTGATGGTGCACTTGGCACTCAAGGCGTTTTACCCCGCTAAGCCTCCTTTTCCATTGATGCATGTCGACACCTGTTGGAAATTTCAGGAGATGTACCAGTTTCGGGAAGAGTACGCCAAAAAAGAGCTGGGCCTAGAGGTGATCACCTATATCAACGAAGCGGGTCGAGCCCTCGGTTTGGATCCGTTGTCAGCCAGCGGGAAACACACGACGGTGATGAAAACGGATGGACTGAAGCAGGCTTTGGATCAGTACAAGTTCGATGCGGCATTTGGCGGCGCTCGACGCGACGAAGAAAAATCTCGCGCCAAAGAACGGGTCTATTCGTTTCGAGATAAAAATCATCGGTGGGACCCCAAAAACCAAAGGCCGGAACTTTGGAATCTTTATAATTCCCGAGTTAACAAAGGTGAGAGCATTCGTGTGTTTCCTTTGTCGAACTGGACTGAGTTGGACGTGTGGCAGTATATCCATCTCGAGAAGATTCCGATCGTGCCGCTGTATTTTGCCGCCAAGCGGCCTGTTGTGATGCGGGACGGTGTCTTGATCATGGTGGACGACGATCGTTTGACGCTAGAGCCTGGTGAGACACCCGAACAAAAGATGGTTCGTTTCAGAACCCTTGGTTGCTACCCTCTGACGGGGGCGGTCGAATCGGAGGCAGCAACTCTTCCAGAGATCATTCAGGAAATGCTGCTGGCGACGACCTCGGAACGGCAAGGGCGTGTTATTGACAACGATGACGAAGGGAATATGCAACAGAAAAAAGAAGAGGGCTATTTTTAAACACCCTTCCTGGTTGCCGTTCGTTGGTTTTATTTTGTGAGTTACCACGACCCCTCCAGAGGGGTCCGCATTGCTGAGAGAAAGTAAACGTGTCACACCAATCCGAGCTAATTGCATCTGATATTGATGCCTACCTAGCGCAGCACGAACAAAAAGAGTTGTTGCGATTTCTGACGTGTGGCAGCGTCGATGACGGGAAAAGTACGCTCATTGGTCGGCTGCTCTACGACTCTAAAATGATCTATGAAGATCAGCTGGCTAAAATTGAAAAAGACTCAGCCACACACGGCACCACTGGCGGTTCGTTTGATCCGGCACTACTGACCGATGGGCTGAAGGAAGAGCGAGAGCAGGGAATCACAATAGATGTGGCATACCGCTACTTTTCTACGGCCAAAAGAAAGTTCATCATCGCCGATACGCCAGGTCATGTGCAATACACACGAAACATGGCCACCGGCGCCTCCACAGCCGACCTCGCAATCATTCTGATCGATGCGCGAAGGGGTGTTTTGGAACAGACTAAACGCCACAGTTTCATTGCATCGCTTTTGGGAATCAAGCACGTTTTGGTGGCTGTCAATAAGATGGACTTGGTGGATTTTGATGAGCAAGTGTTTGATCAAATCCAAAAAGATTACCGCGAGTTTGCTTCACGCTTGGACAGCACTGACCTCCACTTCATTCCTATTTCAGCACTCGAAGGCGACAACGTTGTCAACCTGAGTGAGCGATCGCCTTGGTACAAAGGGAGCACGCTCATGAACTTTCTAGAGAGTGTTTACATCGGCTCGGACCGAAATCTCGAAGACTTTCGTTTTCCCGTCCAAAACGTCCTCCGTCCCAACCTAGATTTTCGTGGTTTTTCAGGCACCATCTCTTCAGGGATTATTCGGAAGGGCGATGAGGTGATGGCCCTGCCGTCCCAAAAAACGAGCCGGATTAAAGAGATTGTGACATTTGATGGAAATCGAGATGAAGCTTACGCACCTCAGAGCGTGACCCTGACGCTGGAGGATGAAATTGATGTGAGTCGAGGCGACATGCTGGTCCGACCTGGCAATGTCCCTAAAGTGGAGCAGAAGTTTGACGCGATGATCGTTTGGATGTCGGAGCAGCCAATGATGCCCGGCAACCAGTACCTTTTCAAGCATACGACTAAAATGGTGACGGGTTCGTTCAACACATTGCGTTATCGCGTGGACGTCAACACGATGCATCGCCAGCCATCACCGGCGCTGGAACTGAACCAAATTGGCCGAGTGAATGTTTCCTTGAATCAACCGATCGCGTTTGATCGTTATCGCCGTAATAAGTCAACTGGCGCTTTTATTGTGATTGATAGGATCACCAATGTGACGGTTGCAGCGGGCATGATCCTCGATCGCCGAACCAGTGACGACTCGCCAGATCACTGGGATGAAGAGCCCCAAAGCGAATCGTTGACCCGAGAAATCAGCGCCGTATCAAGCGAGGAACGAGCGGCACGTTACGGACAAAAACCTGTAACGCTCCTTTTGACGGGTCTTCCGGGCGCGGGGAAGTCGTCGACGGCCTATGGTTTGGAGCGAAGCCTGTTTGATATGGGCCGTAGTGCTTGTGTGATTGATGGTCAAAACATGAGGCTTGGAATCAGTCGAGATCTAGGTTTTAGTACGGTGGATCGCTCGGAGAACTTGCGACGTGCGGCAGAGTTTGCGAAGTTGACGAATCACTCGGGTTTGATTTGTATCCTTGCATTGGTCGCACCCCATGATGAAGCGCGAGTCAAGGCAGCCCAGGTGGTTGGAGGCGACGACTTCCTGCTGGTTCACCTTAAGGCTCCAGCTGAAATCTGTCAGGCTAGGAATCAGACTGAACGGGACAGCGAAACAACCGAACGAGTGACCGTGGATTACCAAGAGCCAGAGAGCCCTGACCTCGTTCTCGATACGGAAAATTTGACCACGATTGAGTGTGTCGATGAAATTGTAAAACTGCTAGAATCGACTGAGCGGATCTAGTCGTTTTACTTTGGATTAACCCAGACATGTCGATTGCCCAATGCCCACCTTTCAAGCCTTTCCGGCTGGGTTGGCATGCGCATTTCCAAACCATCGCGGCTGCTTTTATACGCGGGGATTTGGGGTGGGAATCTGCGGTGCGGCATGTGGTGCCTTTAAACGATGGTGACCGCCTTGTCATTCACGACAACCAGCCGAGGAACTGGCAACTAGGTGATCGGATCGCCGTCCTGCTTCACGGTCTCTGCGGCAGCCATGCTTCCCCTTATGTTGTTCGGGCAGCGAGGAAATTACGCGACCAAGGAATTCGAACCGTCCGAGTGGACCTTCGCGGTTTTGGTGATAGCGCTTTGATTTCACGGCACCATCTTTACGCAGGCTGCAGTCATGATTTACGAGACGTGATTCATTACCTTCTCCAACAAAGCCCGGATTCCTGCATCAGCCTGGTTGGGTTTTCGCTTGGTGCAACGATCATCTTGAAGACGATCGGGGAGTGGGCAGCGAACGCACCCGCTCAGGTAGACTCGGTGGTTGCTATATCGCCGCCGGTCGATTTGATGCAAAGCGGCGCCAACTTACAGCGTAATGGGAATCGGATTTACGACCATTATTTCGTAAGGCAAATGAAGGCCAATTTGGCTTTGCGTCGTCGCAAAGTTGCAAACCTCATAGATAACCACCTTAACCCGTTGCCTAATCGTTTGGTGCATTTAGACGACCAGTTCACAGCGCCGCTCTGGGGCTTTCGTGGTGCCCGAGATTATTACGAGAAATGTAGTAGCGGGCCTCTGTTGAATAAAATTGAGGTGCCGACGGTTATTTTGGCGGCAGAAGATGACCCGGTTGTACCCTACTCAATGTTTTCCAATTGGCCGATGTCGCCACAAGTCGAATTAGTCACGACCCGTCACGGTGGACACCTTGGTTTTTTAGGGAACCGCACCGCCGACGCCGATCGTCATTGGATGGACTGGCGAGTTTGCCGCTGGATTGATTTGCTGAAGAATCAAGCTTAATCGACAGACGCTCGGGACGCTTGCGATTGACGAGCTGCGTTCCTTGGGATGTACTAAAGCCATCACCTTAGAGGGTTCGTCCACGGCGGTCGTCCTGTTGTCAATGGATTGAACGGCACCGGGTTTCTGTAGGAACTTCTTGTGCCGCGAAGAGCCAGCTGACAAAATGAAGGAAACGACACCCTTAAGAGATGAGTGAAGCATGAACTCCAATTTTAAATTAAGTGGCTTGGCGGCGCTTCTGCTGTTCGCGGCTTCTCCAGGAAACGCCGAAGACTGGGCTCGTTTCAGGGGCCCTAATGGAACGGGGCGGTCAGATATCACGGGGTTGCCGGTAGAGTGGAACGACGGCGATTATCGCTGGACAGCTACCTTGTTCGGTTCGGGATCGAGCGCTCCGGTGATTTGGGGAAATCGTGTATTTGTTACCAGTTGTGATGCGGCAACGGCTGAGTTTTACGTCCAGTGTCTGGAGGTAACCACGGGCAAGGATTTATGGACGACCCGTTTTGAGTCTCAGCCCTATCGNATTCATCGGCGTAATAGTTACGCGTCAAGCACCCCCGTGGTCGATCAAGATCACGTATATGTTACTTATGCCAACCCAGACCATACGTTTTTGGTGGCGTTGAACCACGAAGGTCGAGAGATTTGGCGGCGAGATTTTGGGCGCTGGGTGTCGATGCATGGATTTGGAATTTCACCGATGATACATCAAGACAAGGTTGTTTTAATTAACTCGCAACAATCCGATCGCCTGCCACCAGGGGTGATGCCCGGCAATAGTCGAGTGATTGCGGTTAACCGGAAGACCGGACAAGATATCTGGGTTACTGAGCTGGGAACCACTATCTCCAACTATTCGGTACCCTGCGTTTTTTCACTCGATGGCCAGGATCAGTTAATCGCTTGCAGTACAGCGGAGGGTTTTTTCAGTCTGAACCCAAAGACCGGCGAGTTCAATTGGAAAACGCCGGCGTTTCGAATGCGGACGGTCGCGTCGCCAGTCCTCGAGGGCAATGTCGTGTTTGGTAGTACAGGGTCCGGCGGCGGCGGTAATTATCTGGTGGCTGCCCGTATCGGGAGTGGGGGTGCCGAGAAATTGTATGAAGTCAATCAGGCGGCCAACTACGTCCCCAGTCCGATTGTTCACAATGGCCTGGCCTTTCTTTTTTCTGACAAAGGGATCGCCTCTGGCGTGGACGTGAACACCGGTAAGGTGTTGTGGAAAAAACGGATTGCCAAAGGTTTCTCGGGTTCTCCTGTTGCCTCCGCAAGTCATATTTACGTGATGGACGAAGCTGGAAACGTCATCGTGCTGCCGGCTTCAAAAGAGTTTGTAGAACCCACTGTCAATCCGCTGGGTGAGGCGACGCGATCCACGCCGGCAATTGCCAAAGGCTGTTTGTTTTTTAGAACCGAAACACAGTTGTTCTGCCTCAGCAGTTCGACGACGAAATGACGATTTATGACGGATCGAAAATATTCAAATGCCGCCCCGCGTTGGGCGTTTTGGGTGGACGTAGGGGGGACCTTTACGGATTGCCTAGCGGAATCGCCAGATGGAAATCAACGCTTTATCAAAGTTCTCAGCTCGGCGACGATGAAAGGTGTGTTGGCTGAACCGACCGGACGTGATCGATTTCAAGACGCAGATCATCAAAATCGACGTGTCGGTTTCTGGAATGGTGTCGGAGTTCGTTTTTTAGACGCGTCGGGCGAGCTGGTCGGCCAGTCAGAGATCACTCATTTTGAGGAGGGCGAATTCACTTATGACGCGCGCAATGTCCCGTCGCTCGCAGCCGGAACCAGGTACGAATTACGGCCTAAGATCAGTGCTCCCCTGCTGGCGATGCATTGCTTGATGAATCTGCCGTTGAACGCTGCCTTGCCCGACTGCGATTTACATCTTGGCACGACTCGCGGGACCAACGCGCTGCTCACCCGAAGTGGGGCGCGAACCGCCCTGATTACGACCTGCGGATTTAAAGACCTTTTGGTGATTGGCGATCAGGCTCGGCCTCGACTGTTCGAGCTAGATATTGACAAGCCTGAACCTCTGTTTGAGAAAGTGATTGAAATAGACGAACGGGTGCTGGCAGACGGCACTGTGGAGCGCGCACCGGATCGAGTTGCGGTGAAACGACAATTGCAAACACTTCGTGAATCGGGCATTGAATCAGTAGCGATCTGTTTTATGCACAGCTATCGTTGGCCCGCGCATGAAAATCAGGTGGCTCAAATTGCAGCCGATTTGGGTTTTGAATCGGTTCGAGTGAGCAGCGAAGTGGCGCCGTCGATCAAGATCGTTCCCAGGGCTGAAACGAGTGTTTTGGACGCTTACCTAAATCCGGTGATTGTCAGCTATCTGGAAGAGATTCGAAGTCGCCTGACACACCAGAGCCGGCTGCGGCTGATGACTTCTGCGGGTGGACTGGTTTCACCTAAGCGGTTTTCAGGGAAAGACAGTGTTTTGTCCGGCCCAGCTGGAGGGGTGGTCGGGGCTGCTCGAATCGCAGGACAGTTGGGATACAGCAGGGCAATCGGTTTTGATATGGGCGGCACGAGCACGGATGTGTCTCGGTATGACGGTTGTTTTGAACATGAGTACCAGTCTCGCAAAGCGGGCGTACGGATTGTGTCTCCGATGTTGGGGGTCGAAACGGTGGCTGCTGGTGGCGGTTCTATTTGTTGGTTTGATGGCAAGCGGATGCAGGTGGGGCCGGCAAGTGCTGGGGCTGACCCCGGCCCAGCTTGTTACGGCGGTGGCGGCCCGTTGACGATCACCGATATCAACCTATATCTAAAAAGAATCGCGCATTTTGATTTTCCGCTTCCGCTTGATTTCGCCGCTGTGCAAGTGCGGTTAGAAGAAATCCGTGGCAAGGTGGTCGGTGCAGGTTTTAAACTCACCTTGCAGGAGTTGGCCGAAGGCTTTTTGGATATCGCCAATAATAATATGGCCTCGGCGATTCGCAGTATTTCGGTTTCGAAAGGTTACGACCCATCCGACTATCTGCTGGTTTCTTTTGGCGGCGCGGGTTCTCAACATTGCTGCGCGGTGGCCGATAAATTAAATATCCATCGCATTTTGGATCACCCCCAGTCGAGTGTGCTTAGTGCGGTGGGGATTCAACTAGCTGACCAAACGGCCTTTGCCAGTGAATCGGTTCTGAAGCCGCTAAGAAAGATTAACGTATTGCCGTTTGGGAATCTACGAGAATTGGTGATTCAAAAGCTGGTTGGTGATGGCAATCCCCGAGATTCAATCGTTTGTAAAAACCAACTTGATTTACGCTATCGAGGAACAGACCCCTGCCTGACGATCGATCAGCCGGAAGACGGAGATTTTCTAGCATGCTTTGAGTTGGCCCATCAGCGATTGTATGGCTACCTCCGGGATGAATCCGTGGAAATCGTAACCGCTCGAGTCGAAGGGGTGACCCTTGGTGAGCGTCCCGCGGAAGTGTCCCCCCTGCCTCGAAGGCGAGCTCTCGAACCTGCCCCTGGATCCGAAAGAGTGATCCCCTTTAGCGATATTTCTCCCGGCGATTTGATTGAGGGGCCAGTCATGATCGTGGATCAATTTAAAACCACGCTTATCGATCCGGGTTGGTGTGCAGTTGCACAAGCCAACGGAAGTTTGCTTCTCGAGCGGACCGAGGTGGCTGCGCCTCGGACGCAGCCGATAGTGCGGGCTTCAGAGATGCCAGTGAACCCCATTCAACTCGAGATTTTCAGCAGTCATTTTGCAGCGATTGCAAAACAGATGGGAATTGTGCTGCAGAAGACATCGACGAGTGTCAATGTGAAAGAGCGACTGGATTTCAGTTGCGCCGTGTTCACTCGGCAAGGTGATTTGGTCGTTAATGCCCCCCATATTCCAGTCCACCTAGGGGCCATGAGTGAAACGGTCCGATCCATTATCAGGATGAACCCCGAAGTGAAATCCGGCGATGTGTTTTTAACCAACGATCCTTACGCAGGGGGTTCACATCTTCCGGATGTAACGACGGTGACCCCCGTCTTTGAGCCGTCTAATAAGGAACTGGTTTTTTGGGTAGCCAGTCGATCGCATCATGCCGAAATCGGCGGGAAAGCACCGGGCTCCATGCCCGCCGACGCCACTCGCCTAGGCGAAGAAGGCGTTCTAATTCAAAATTTCAAATTAATCGATGCGGGACAAGAGCGGTTTGATATCCTGCGGCAGCACCTTACACGATCGCCCTACCCGTCTCGTTCCCCAGAAGAAAACATCGGTGACATCACAGCTCAAGTTGCCGCCAATCGTCGAGGACAAACAGACTTGTTGGATCTGGTTGATCGATACTCTCGGGTTCAAGTCGAGCGATACATGCGCTTCATGCAGGAGGCCGCGGCCGTCAAGGTTCAGACAGCCTTGGCTTCACAGTTCACGCCAGGAACCTATCAATTTCAGGATGCGATGGATAGCGGGGCTAAAATCCAAGTAACGATACAATGGAACGCTGGGCGCTTAGCTATCGATTTTGAAGGGACCGATCCAGTCTGCTGTGATAACTTGAATGCCAATCGAGCGATCGTTACGGCCGCTGTAATGTACGTAATGCGATGCCTGATTGACGAAGATATCCCGCTAAACGAAGGTGTTATGAGCCCAGTGGATCTTCGTTTGCCGGTCTGTTTTTTAAATCCTAGACCCGCCGCAGACCCCTCTCAAAGTCCAGCGGTCGTAGGCGGTAATGTGGAGACCTCCCAACGTATCGTGGACGTCTTGCTGGGGGCGTTGGGGATCGCTGCGGCGAGTCAGGGAACTATGAATAACTGGCTGATGGGTGATGATTCGTTTGGTTATTATGAAACCGTGTGTGGCGGCTCTGGAGCCACCGGTCAAGCGGATGGAGCTGATGGCGTGCACACGCACATGACGAACACCCGATTGACGGACCCTGAGGTTTTGGAATCACGCTATCCCGCCGTTCTAAGAGATTTTTCAATCCGCCTCAACAGTGGGGGCAACGGGCGTTATCGGGGCGGCTGCGGTATCCGTCGAGAGATAGAATTTAGGCAACCGCTCACACTGTCACTCTTAACCAGCCGCCGGAATACCAGGCCGTTCGGTCTTTGCGGCGGGTCAGCGGGCGAACCAGGCGTCAACCAATTCTCATCTACTGCCGGCGAACGCCGTGATTTGCCCAGTCAGTGTGAGGTCAAAGTCACGAAGGGTGATCGTCTGGTCTTGTTAACCCCGGGCGGGGGGGGGTTTGGCGATGCGAAATCCGGAGTCAAGCATCCTGACCATTCTGATCGTCCTGAAAACGACCAATTTCCGGGCGAATCGCTTGAGCGTTAATGTCTCTCAATCGCTTTTGCAACAGAGGCCACATCTCAGGATCGGGATAAGTGCCAATGATCGCGCCGCCGCTACCGCAATACTTGGCACTGGCGCCGACTGATCGAGCCGTCTCCACCAGGTGTACATGGGCGGGATGAAGTTGGCAGATTTGATGACGTAAGTCAAAGTTCTCATTGATCAATGAAGCCAGTCGCAGGTGGTCTTGTTCCAATAGCGCGGCGCGTCCTTGTTTGGCGTACTCTGCGAACTGTTGCATGGCGTCGACGACGGTCGGATCACCTGCGTCGAACCGCTGTTTCAAGTCGTTGTGCAGGACCTCCGTAGGCTCACCCGCATCGTCGGCGAAAGCAATGTACAGACTTGGCAATAAGGCAGGGTCGAGCCGTTCGTAGAGCCCATACGGCAAGCCGCGGTCCACCTGCATTTGTGAATGCCCAAAATCCATATAAACCAAGCCCTCGTAGGCTTGGATGACGCGATCCTGCAGGCCCGCAGGAATTCCCAAGTCAGCTTCGACGCTCAGGGTGAGCGAGGCCAATGAATGGGGTGCCAGCGTCAGGCCGTACCAGTCAGCCAGTCCCCGTAGCGCAGCTGTGATGATGGCGCTAGAGCCTGCCAAACCGACCTGGCGAGGGATGTTGCTGTGGTATTGAATGCGAAAGTTATCAGCGGGGACACCGCCATCGGCAAAGTAAAATTCACAAAATCGCTTCATGGTCGCTTTTAATAAACGAACCCCACCGTAGTAGCCGTCTTTTTGAACGCGTCTCGTCAATTGTTCGAGGGAATCAAATTCTAGACCCTCATGAGGACTGGGTTGGATGGTGATTTTCTTGGCCGAAAAAAGATCCACTTGAGCCGAAAAGTCACCTACGATTACGGAGATAGTTTTACCGTGGTAACCGTCCGAAGGGTTTCCTAGTAAACCAGCTCGGGCATACGCTCGACGACTAACGTGTTTCACGTGCGTTCCCTTTTCGCTCGACAGCTTGAATTACGCGCTCCCGCAACTGGGGATCGGCCAAAGCAAAATGGATGAAAGATTCCGTGTAGGAATGAAGGTTGCCGACGTCAAACCGACGCTCCCCGGGGTTCAATTGAATCCCGATTGCTTTTGCCCCAGATTGTATCATTTGCCGAATGGCGTCGGTCAACTGTATTTCATTTCCTTTGCCGCGCGGTGTTTCACGCAACGCTTGAAATATTTCAGCGCTGAAGACATACCTGGCCGCGACAGCCAGATGACTTGGCGCTTCTTCAATGCTTGGTTTCTCGATCAGGTCGTCCAGTTCAAAAATAGGCCCTTGGGTTCTAGGTTTTGCGATTCCAAAACGGCTTACCTTCTCGGGCGGGACCTGCTCAAACGTGATCACAATATCTGCTTGATGTTTCTCAACGGCCTCAATCATACGTTGGATAACATTGTTGTCGTCGGTCGTTTCAAGAACGCAGTCACCTAGTGATACCACCACCGGCTGTTCACCGACCATAGGTTCCGCCACAGCAACGGCGTGCCCCAAACCATGCTGCTCCGTTTGAATCACCGTTTCCAATTGCATAGCTGCAGCGGGGGAATGGGACCATAGCTGTTGAGCCAACTCAGGCTTACCGCTTGCCAACAAACGCTGTTCGAGTTCGGGTGCGGGGTGAAAGCTTTCTGCAATCCGCGATTTTTCGGGAGAGGTGACCAGGATGGTTCGACGGATGCCAGCGTCCCAAAGTTCTTCGATCACATAATGTAACGTCGGTTTGCCACCCAAAGGAAGCAGCTCTTTGGGAACGGCTCGAGTGATGGGCAGCAGGCGGGTGCCCAGTCCTGCCACGGGTACAATTGCCGTATCGATCGTCATTGGAAACCTAACGGTTCAGGCCTTGATAGCCAAAACCTTATCTTATGTAAAAACAGAAAGTAAAGAAGTGGCAGGCAAAGCTTCAGAGCAGATCTTCGACTTTATTCGAGAATCGCGAGCCTGAGCTGCTCTAGCTGGGCCCTCATGTGTTCGAATTGTTCCGGATTAGGTGGTTGAAAGTATTGCGCGAACATCGTCAGATAAGTGCGATTCGTAAGAAACATTTCGGATGCAGCAGGAGAACCCCAGGTTGGAAAGTGCCCCAGTGAATCAGAAGTCAAACCTTGATGACCGCCTAGCTCTTGAATCACTAACAACCCTCTTTCACCACTCTCCTTTTCAAACTCCACTGTCTTTTCGCCGGCACGCGAAGTGATTTTTGAAATCGTCCAATTTCGCTTCATTTGCTCCGCCGCGGGATGTGCCCATCGACCGTTCAGCTGCGAAGCCGAATAGAGGCACTGCACACCATCGAGATAGGTATACCAACGATGCTGGCGGGCTCCTTGATCACTGGTTGAGTTACGCTCGCGGAATTCATATCTCAATAATTCAGAAGCCTCTTTCAGAGCCAAGGTGTCAATATCAACGGCTGAAGAAAGCTGGACTGAGTCAAATTTTTCTATATTTAAGAAGCGAAGGAAGCCCAGGCCGCCCAAAAGAATGGTGGCCGCAACCGTTACGAGGACATAGTTGTTTGGTACGGTCGTTCGGCGGGTTCTTGAGCGCGTCGGCTTCCGTACCGAACGGGTCGCCAGCCAGCGATTCCATGATTCTCCAGTTAAATTCACTAGGTCGGAGGTGGATTCCAAACTCTCTTCGGTAACGGGACCGAGCCAGAAAGCCAGAAATTGATCGGTAGAAACGATCAGGCCGACGGTTAACACAGAAACCATCATGACGATGAAGGACTGGAGTTCAGGGGAAATATCGATCAGTACTAGCTGAAAGCAGGCGCCTAACATCACCAAATAAGTCGCCTGAGCAAAAACCGCCCAAAACCCAATGGCGGCTATTAAAAGTGACGAGTGAAACAAACGTCGAGAGTTTAGACCAATCAAGGTCAGCCCTACGGCTGCCAAGAATGGAACACCAAAAGCGGGTAGGGTAGAAAAATCAAGAGGTAGCAATCTCAATTCGTTGTTAAACCGAAAAGGGATTTCCTCATTGGCGATCAGGATACCGGGGACTCTTAAAATCTGCTCGGCACAATAATGGCTTGTCTGTCCGATCCAGTCATTGGTGATCGTGTCTAGCGAAAACAGTGGCAACAGTAATGCTGCCAAAGGCAAGGCTGCACCGGCCAGCAATCGCCGGTCTTCGGAATTGCGGATGGAAAAATCCAGCGACATGAGAAGCATCAGAAATGCTGCCGCTAGCAACCAGGGATCAGCAAGGATCACCAGCGAAGCGTTACAAAGAAATGCCAGTGAGAGACATATGATGCCGGAGATGCAAAGGTTGCACCGGATGTTTGATTTTACGGATTGAATGAGGCGGACGGCTAAAACTAAGCCGCACCCAGCGATAATCCACCACAGAGTTTCATAACCCGCTCGTGTGCAAATCAACTGCCAGTAGACCGACGCGAAAAGTCCTTGTACAAGAACGGCGGCACCTAGCACTTTCAGTAGAGAACGATTTTCAGGCGACTTGATATTGGACGGGGCTGACATCAACGCGTTTCATTTGCAGGCAAAAGCAATGGGTTAATTACGTAGAACAATCCGATAAACTTCTAAAGGGAGGCGGCGTCGGTGGGGTTGTCGACTTTGGAGTCCGGCGGTGTGCCGATTCTTTTTTCCAGAAATTCTTCGCGTAGCAATTCTCTAGTTGTCAAATAGTGGTTCCGAATCTCATCCAGAGCTGCTGGATCAAATTCACCGTATTGAGATACAAACGCTTGTGACTGATAAGCCTCCCCCTGAAACAAACTCCCTCGGATGCGATGCGACAGGCGATTTTGAGCACGGGTGACGAGCGCGTTCAAGGTGCCCCAGCTGCGCGGCGCCCAGATGGGTTCGCCGAACGCGTCAAACAGGCTAAATAAAAGGAAGCCGTGTTCACCTGTCTCTTTTTGGAATTTCGCTTCAATGTATGGCCATTCAACGGTTTCACCATTGATTTCAATGGGTCTATGAAGCAGCTTCCGGTTGGTTAGTTTCCAGCCCGTGTTGCGATAACAAGTGGTCAGTTCGTGCCAACCAGGAAAGGTTTGATCCATCGAGATGGTCGTTCGCAGTCGGCGGTTTGGCGTTTCATAAACCCAAGTGTCAGAGCGCAGCCCCAGATCGCTACCTCGGGCCCGATTTTGAGCACGATAGTTGATTTGAGTCCATTCCAAATCGTCTTGGGTGTTTATGATTGAAGGCAGGTCGCCCTCCGAAAATGGCTCGGTCACGTCAGTGGAAAAAAACCGAACGCTCAATGTCGGACTATTGTACGAGCGAATAACGTCTACAAACTGAAACAGGCCGGCAAACACAACCGCCGCAGCGGCCATCCAAATCGCGCGCATTCCCATTTTTGAAATCGGTCGACGATTGTCTTTTTTCCGTTTTCGCCTTTCGTTTTCAGAACTTGGAACAATTAAGTTGCCCCATAGAGCTCCAAACATCCGGGAGAGCAGTGATTTCTTTTGTTCCACCGATATCCCAGTGCCAAATAGGAATAGCAAAACCTGATCGGTGCTTAGCAATAATAAAATCCCAAGCGTCAGAGTGGCATAACCTAGCAACTCGTGGGGGAAGCCGCTCGATAGATCCAAGTCCCACCAGCGATCGGCAACCGGAATCATGATGATTCGGATCGAATTCATGAAGACAGCCCAAACCACTGCCGCGGCGATCAATGCTAGGCTACGGAACCAAGGACGTCGTTCCCAGATGACGAATACCGTTGCGACAAATAATAAGGTGAAAAAAGATTGAACGCCGCTGCATGCGTTTTCAATGTTGTAGAGCTTGCTTCCGGGGATTTCGATGACCGTTCCGGACAAGTTATGGGTTAAGTGGAACATGTCTAAGATCGCGCTGGTGACCGAGGCACTGATACGTTGCAGCCAATTGATCAACTGGTAATCCCCTCCATTGGGAATGACCAGAGCAACGTACAACGGAACGGAGGCGATCGCCAGGCCACGGTCTGTTTCAGAATCGACGGTGCGAGCCAGCAGACTCGATGTGAGCAACATAACACTTAGCGCAGAAAACCAAGGGGTTAAGAACGCGTATCCGGCAAAACAGCAGGCGATTCCAAATAGAAATAACAGCACGCTCCAAGCGCTCTTGAAGTGCTTACGCGCTTTGTTTCTAGGCCAACGCGTGTAGGCGATCAGGCAGGTCGCCAAAACCGCAAACGGAGCAAATTGGTAGTGGGGTCGGCCCCATAAATCGCGAGCGTATAAAAAAAGCATTGGCATCTGGGCCAAGACGGTGACGGCGTAAGGCAACCAAATACGGCCAAGATATCCTTCAGGTACCTGGGTGGTGAAATTATCGTGCTTGGGAATGGATGCAGAAGACATGTTCGATTAGACGTTCTTCAATTCGTATTTTAAGGCCGGGAATAGGAGGCAAGCGTTTTAAGGTCGTTTGCCGTTTTAACAAAAAGGATGAATCCTCGAGCGGTTGACCGCTCTTCTATTATGTCCACTGATTTGAGAATGTGAAACCAAAATAAGAACGAGCCCGTTTTTTAAAAGTTGGTTTCTCGCTTCGCCGAAGCGACGGTTGTTGTTTTGCGGAATATGCTGGTTGTAGGTTGCCTGGTGTTAGGCTTTCTTGTTCGCTTGGTTTTGTAATGTGACGGAGGTTACTTTGGTTGGGGCGTGTTATCGTCGCGTCGCGGGTGATCTGTTTCTCGTTGAGCTGGCAGCTGGCCAGCCAGTCGCTTCACAGAATACAAGCGCCAATCAAGGACACTTGGGATTAGATGCAGGGCGTTTCGATGCGAATCCTACCCGACCATGGTAGATTGTCTCGATACCATCGAACGCATTGCTCAAGCCCTTCATCAAGTCCTGTGTGTGGCTCCCACTCCAGTTGCTGCTTGGCTTTGGAAATATCAGCCCAAGTCGAATCAATATCGGCTTTGTGAAACGGCTGGTTCATGATCCGGGCTTTTTTACCTAATAGCGTTTCCAGCTTTTCAATAATCGTATTGAGACTAATCGGCTGATTACCACCTCCCAAATTGAACACCTCGTAACCAACTGGCTTGAGCGCCGCGATCGTGCCTCGAGCGATGTCGTCGACAAACGTGAAGTCTCTCGACTGAGTTCCGTCGCCAAACAGCTCGATTGGCTTCTCCTGATCGATCCATTTGATAAATCGAAAGATACACATGTCGGGGCGTCCCGCAGGTCCGTATACCGTGAAGTAGCGACATATTGAAACATCGATGCCGTATAGAAAGTGGTGGGAATAGGCCATCATTTCGGCGGACTTTTTGGAAGCGGCATAAGACGAAATCGGAGTGTTAACCTCTAAATCTTCCGTGAACGGCATCGTTTGGCCGGCATACAGGGAAGAAGTTGATGCCAACATATACTTACTGATTTCATGCTTACGGATCTCCTCTAGTAGATTTAGGCTCCCCAGAGCGTTGGTGGTCATGTAGACACGAGGGTTTTCCATGCTGTAACGCACACCGGCTCGGGCTGCCAGGTTGATGACGGATTCGAACGAGAATGCTTCGAATAACTGCTGGATGGCATCACCGTTTTCAAGATCGATTTGACGGAAATCAAACCCCGAAAGTCTCTCGAGCTGGTGCAAACGATGCTGCTTGAGCGACACATCGTAATAGTTGTTCATGTTGTCGATGCCGACGACATGATGGCCTTGCTTAACGAGAAGTGCGGCGACTCGCGAGCCAATAAAACCTGCGCTACCGGTAACGAGGATTGATTTATCCATTGATGAGATTTTCTAAAAAGGTCTTCAAGATTAACAATAGCAAAACAAGCGTTCCTACGAGGAAAGGCTGACCGGTCATCAAGAGAGAGGTCGTCGCCAGTACTGCGGTAACTTTGATAAAGGCTTCGTGAATCGCAGTCCCAATGGCGGCTTTAAGTCGTTCTCCACCCACGCTTGGCGGTCTGCCCGGTTGGCGGCCATTCGATTTTTAAACGAAGCGTTGCTCGTTCCGCCGACTCGCATCTTCACGAGAATTTCAGGAATGTACCCCACCTTGATTTCGTGCTTGACGAGCAGGCGTATTAAGCACTCGTAATCAGCCCCAGAACCGATGTTGATACGATACATACCTAAACGTTCGTAGATTGTTTTTTTGACGTAGACCGTTGGGTGAGGTGGCATCCAGCCTCTGCGAAATTTGGAACGTTGATAGTTTCCAGCCTTCCAGTAGCGAACGATTCGATTAGGGTCTTCCGCGTCGACATATGCCAGATCAGCATAGACAGCGTCAAAATTGCCAGATTGGAATTTGTCGGCAACCCAGCTGAGCGCCTTGGGGCTGGCCAGTAGATCGTCGGCGTGCAGAAAGCCGATGATATCACCTGTTGCAGCTCGAATCCCTTTGTTCAGCGCGTCATAAATACCCTGATCGGGCTCCCTGATCAGATTCGCGAGATCATTTTTATTTTGCTCTAGGATCGCACCAGTACCATCGTCAGACATCCCATCGATCACGACATGCTCTATGGGGCTTTGGTTTTGATTGCGCACACTATCGATCGCACTTTGGATCGTATCGATACTGTTGTGAACGGCAGTGATGACGGAGATTTTCACGGGGAGCCTATACTAACGTCTAACGGGGGCGAACCAATTTGCATGAGTCGCGGAGAGACTGTGGGCACTCGTGGCTCAGTTGTCGCGACGCATCGAGGTTTTTGTGTTGTGACCACAGCCCGCTATCCATATCGCTTTTTGAACCAAGCTAATGTGACATCCAGACCATCCTCAAACGAGGTGGTGGGTTGATAGTCGAGAAATTCTTTCGCTCGTGAGATGTCGGCCAGAGAGTGTTGAACATCACCCGCTCGAGGTTCACGGTACTCGGGATCGGTTGTTGCGCCTGTCAACCGCTTGAGTGTTTGAAACAGCTGATTGACTGTCGCGCGCTCGCCAAAGGCAACGTTATAAGCTTTGCTACTTGCTTCGGAATGGGTGGTGAGCATTCCACGAATGTTTGCCTGAACCGCATTGGCAACAAACGTAAAGTCGCGAGATTGTTCACCATCCCCATTGATAAAAGGGGCTTGGTTTTTCAAAAGTGCGTCCATGAACAATGGTATCACGGCGGCGTAGGGACCGTCGGGTTTTTGTCGCGGGCCAAATACATTGAAATACCTCAAGCCAACGGTCTCCAGCCCGTAGCACTGTCCGAAAACGCTGGCGTATATTTCATTGGTGTACTTAGTGGCCGCATAGGGTGAAAGCAAGCTGCCGATTTGAGATTCGACTTTGGGCATCACAGGACTGTCGCCATAGACCGACGAACTACTCGCGTAAACAAACCGCTTTGCACCAGCATCCTTTGCGGCTGTGATCACGTTTAAAAAACCTGTGACATTGGCGGCGTGTGTCACCAGTGGTACTTCAATGGATCGAGGAACTGATCCCAGCGCAGCTTGGTGGGTGACATAGTCGATGTTTTCACAAGCCGCTTTGCAGTCCGACTCGTTTGTAATGTCAAGCTCCATAAAACGGACGTTTGGCAGATCCACGAAATTGGCAATGTTTTCAAATTTCCCTTCGCATAGGTTGTCCATGATGCGCACTTCTCCGGCACCATGGTGCACCAAATACTCAACGATGTTGGAGCCAATGAAACCGGCGCCGCCGGTGACTAGGAAAGAGTCATTTGAGATGTCCGTTTGGTGAAAATTTTGTTCGTAGAGAGACATGGATTTCCGTAAATCGTTGGTTGGATTTTAAGGTGCGTCTGTTTCCTTAGGCTTTCCAGATTTTGGATCGTCCTTCTCGAACGTGCTGAGTTGCGTTACGCGTATCCACGATCAGCTGACTGTGTTGGACGAGGAATTCATAATCAAAAGCGCTATGGTCGGTAGCGATCAAAGCGCAATCGAGGCCTGCCAGGTACTCAGCCGTCATTTCACTGCTCTCCATTTCCGGCACGTCAAAACTTCGCATGCGGGGCAATCGTGGGATGTGAGGGTCGCAGTAAGTCAGGTTGGCTCCTCTCTCGGCCAATAACTCGATCAACTTAAACGAGGGGCTTTCTCGTGGGTCATCAACATTTTTTTTGTAGGCGACGCCGAGAATTCCTATGCGGCTGTCCCGAACAGGTTTACCTAACGAGTTTAAAGCCTCAGCCACTTTGTGCACTACGTATAGCGGCATGCTGGTATTTATTTCACCCGCCAACTCAATGAATTTAGTCGGGATTTCATGTTTTCGGGCAACCCAGCTCAGGTAAAACGGGTCGATTGGAATGCAGTGGCCTCCTAGGCCAGGACCGGGATAAAACGCTTGAAAACCAAAGGGTTTTGTTTTGGCGGCATCGATGACTTCCCAGATATCAATTCCAATTTTATCAAACAAAACCTTTAGCTCGTTGGCCATGGCAATGTTCACACTACGGTAAGTGTTTTCCAGAATCTTGCAGGCCTCGGCCACCTCGCAGGAATTGACCGGCACGGTTTTGGTCACAGCCTTGGAATAGATGGCGTTGGCGATATCGCGACTGGACTCATCATAGCCTCCCACGACTTTGGGGATGGTAGCCGCCACAAATTTTTCATTGCCGGGATCTTCTCGCTCGGGGCTGTAGGCTACAAATAGATCGTTGCCGATCGTTAGGCCCGATTGCTCAAGAATGGGAACCATTACGTCGCGGGTTGTGCCGGGATAGGTGGTGCTTTCCAACACGATCAGCTGACCCGATCGCGCGACGCTGGCGATGGCTTGGGTCGTTTGGACCACGTATTTCAAATCGGGATCCCGACTTTCACTCAGCGGTGTTGGAACACAGATGAGAATAGCATCTGGTTCATTCAAACGCTTCATGTCAGAGGTGGCCTCGAGCTTGTTCGCGTCCACCCATTGCTTAACTATATCGTTACTAATGTGGGCGATATAGCTTTGGCCAGCATTGAGGGCGTCGATTTTTTTGGGATCAACATCAAAACCGAGGCACTTAAATCCAGCCTTATAGAAGGCGTCAATCAGAGGAAGGCCAACGTAGCCCAGACCGACCACCCCTATCAAGGCGTTTCGGCTTTCTATTTTTTTATTGAGAATTTCAAAGGGCGAAGGCATCTTTAACTCGGAGTGGCATAGTTAAGGTTGTTGATGGTAGAACGTAGAACATCCCGATACAGAATCATTTGATTTTTAGTACTAGGGAAAGTTGCCAGCTGTTGGACTCCCCGTTCCGTCAGTTCTAGACATCGGTCCGGACTGTTGGCTGTGTTTAGAATTTTTTTTGCGGCATCGTTCATGTTAATCGGGTCAAAGTAAACAGCCGCATCACCACACGTTTCCCTCGCAAAATCAAGATCGCATGCAACAATGGGAGTCCTGGTCGCCATGCCCTCTAGATAGGTGGCTGAAAAAGTCTCCAAAATCGAAGGGACAAAACATATGTGAGCGCCTTGATAGACACTCAGTCCGTCGGATACCGGAATGCGCCCCAAATTGACAATGCGATTTGAAACGCCAAGTTGCTCGGCTGACTTAGCAACCTGATGAGCAATAAGACTTTTGGGATCAATTGTAATTGCGATTTCGAAATTCTGCTCGCCCAATTCCTCAATGGCTTTGCAAATTGCGGGTAAACAGAGGTGGCGCTTGTGAGAGTAAGGTGCGGCAAAATAGATGATTCGTAACAGTTCTTCCGGTTTGCGAAGCGTCGCGGGCTCGTTGCATTGATACCAAGGAGCCAGGGCATTTGGGATGACATGAATGGGCGCCCCCGAGCGGTTTGTGAGACGCGACAGCCCTCGTTGCGCCGTCGTGGTTTGTACAATGAAATGCTGTGCTTTTCGAAACCAGCGAAGTTTATATTGGGCCGCCAAATACAAACCCCAACGGTTACGCCAGCCCGGTACGCTACGATAGGCCTCTCGTGTGCCGTGAGTCACCCACGGCTCGGTGACTCCCATGAGCTCAGGGAAGGTAAGTTGAAGATACGACGGCCCACCAAAAGTAAACACGAGGTCGGGCGATACCTTGTTGATTGCTTGAATCACCTTTTTACGAACAGCTGGATTTCGGGCCGGTGACTTTTTAAACACTTGCTTGGGGGCAGTGGTGGGAATATTTCTTTGATCCAGCTCTTGTTGCACCTTCTCAGAAATCAGCAAGTGCCAGTCGAATTCGTTCGATAGAGAGGGCATGTTTTCAATAAAGGAAACGGCGCGCTGCATGATGCCACCTTGATTCAAGGTGGTCATGTTTAAAGCGATAAGAGGTTTTTTAGGAGTCAAAATCAAAGGAGGTTTTAAGATTGGGTGTGTTCGTCTGCCCAGCTGTTGTTGTGCTCGTATTCAAGCCTAATTAAAGTCTCGCCTTCGTGCTCACAAAAGATGCGCCGGGCCTCTAGATTGAATAGATTTCACCAGTCACCGACAATCCCCTTTCGTTCAAATGGGTGGTTGTCATGCTGGTCTGGACTACGACTTTTCCCTGAACGACTCTTGGTGCGGTTGGCAAAAGATTTTTTTCGACTGCTCGCTCGGGGGTGACGGCTGTCCCTGAAATTTTTCAAATATTGAGGCTCAAAATACTGTTTCGTCGTGTTGAGAGGACGGGGCAAACCCTCGCAGTGCATCTTCGTACGCATGTTCGAGTTGATTTATCGCTTGTCGAAGGTCAAATTTTGCCACAGCCTCTTGGTAGGCGGCGGCACTCATTTTTTCAACCAGTCGTGGATTTTCCGACACAAATTGAATTCCGGCTGCCAATGCCGAGACATCCCGCACCGGTACAATGGTTGCAGAGCGTTCCGAGTCAACAATCTCAAGCACCGGTTTAATATCACTTGCGACAATCGGTAGTTTACATAAAGCCGCTTCAATTACGGCGTTGGGAAGGCCCTCAGATTCCGAGGGAAAGGCGAACACATCGGATGCCCGTAATAGAGCGACGACATCGTCGCGTGTTCCTAAAAAATGCACCCGTGACGCCAGTCCTAGTCCGGTTGCCTGCTGATGAAGCGCTTCTTGGAGGGGGCCATCGCCTGCGATTAAGATTTGAAAATTCAGCTGGCTGGCCTTTAATTTCGCGCATGCGTTTAAAAGGTCAGCATGTCGTTTGGTTTCAATCAGTCGACCAACCGTGATGATCGCAAAATCGGTGTCGCCCAACCCAAGCTTCTCGCGATACTTGTTTCGATCAAATGTTGCAGTGAATTGGCTGATGTCGTGTCCGTTGTGAATCAGCTTTAAACGTGATTCATCGATTTTCATGTCTCTCCAGAAATCCATCACACGGCGACTGTTGCAGACAATCGGGTAGCAATAACGGCCCAGTCCGTATTTCATCATAAACCCCTGCAGTGGCAGCAAAAGCTGCACGCCGCCGCAGGAATAGATGGCAGGGATTTTTGAGCGAAAAAGAAATCGACTGACGACCGCATAGTAACCGACCGTGGGTAAGAAAATATGTAACAAATCGACGCCCGAATGCTTTAATTCCTTGGCAATTTTCAACAGGTAGCGTGGCTGAAACTTTTTCGGAGCGTTGAGGCAACGAGTTGAAACCCCCGCTTCTTGCAACACTGTTTTCAAGGGGCTCTCGGTTTCGTGCAAATACCACACCTCTGGAATGAATCGTGATCGATTCATGGCCTTACAGTATTGCACCAGGTTACGCTCGGTTCCGCCTCGGCTGAGCGTGGTGATTAAACAGATGATTTTTTTAGGGGATTTCAAAGTTGATACTTGACCAGCCGATGCAAGGCTATGCCTGGCGTGGGGGTTCTTGAGGGTACGGGATGGAATAGTTTGGGGTGTTTGAGATGCGATAGCGGAAGGGAATAGATAGCACGTAACAAAAGAATGAAACGTAAAGACCGGAATACAGGACGAACCGTATCAGTCCTTCGGAGAACGTATATCGACTGCAAACGGCCAAGAATGTGACCAGGGTGACCAGCAGCACTTGCCAGACAATCGAGGTCGATGTCCGGGCTTTATTCTCGATTATTTTTGCCAGCGAGCCGACCAGTAGAAAGACCAAGCAAGCGCCGTAAAAACCAAAATCGAAATACAGATCAGCGAATACGGAAGTTCCGGTACCTGAGACTCCTTTACCAATCTTCCCCTGAATGAGCAAGGTAAGCAGCAAGCTGCTACTATTGTCTATGCTGTCGCGCACCCCAAACAGCCGCCGGCCGAATGGAATGATTCCCAATAACTGTCGAACTTGCATTTTCCCGTAGCTGTACTCGTCTTTGGTGTAATCCACGGCCACAAAGCCGCAGACGGCACTGGTTCCCAAATTGTTCAAGGCTGAATTGATATTGGTGGCGGGGTCAAAATCATATGATTCTGTCTTGGCTGACCGAAAAGCTAGAATGAAACCTAGAAAAAAAACGAATACGATACTGGTGATCGCCAAGGTTTTTAATTTCAATGGCTTTACAAATTCAGAATAGGCAATGATAAATGCGCCGGAAACCGTTACCAGTGTGGAGCGATCTCCGTGCACCCCAATCGCGACCACAGTTGTGGCAATCAATAGCATGTCGAGATAACCAACGCCGAAAGCACCACGACGTTTTTTTCGTGTCTTCTTAAAAATTCGCCCGCGGGAAGCCATTGCGATCGTCATACCGGCCATCAGAAAGACGGTTCCCAGCTGAAAGAAAATATTGGCTACGAAGCTAATGTTATTGGTCCCTGAATAAACGCCGAAAAACCGAGCTGGACCGACGATCATGACAAAAGCTAAAAAGCCCATGAAGCCCAGCCGAATCACAAGCCGACCTAATCGCTGCCATGCCCTCTCAACAGCCTGGGGCGGTTTTTGACTGTTAATAATCGGGAAGAATCGCTTGGTCTTAATAAAATAAAAACCGAATAGAAAAGCATTCACGGCAGTCAGGTACATTGCCAACGAAATACAGACCGTATGGGGGCAGTTCGCGTTCCGGATGTACCAAATTTCACCCATGTCTTCATTCAGATCAAATGTCCAATAAATAAAATAAGCATAGTGAATCACACAGAACGACAGCGTGAAGAGAACATCCGCTGTCAACCAGTTGACCGGCTTTGGTTCGAGGCTTTTGGCTAGGAATAGCAGGCCGATCGTCGCGCCAACAAAAAACAGGCAGATCGAAACGAACAGCTTGTCGGGTGACGTTGGCGCAATGGTGGTCAGGCCAATCCCCACCAGGGCAATCAGCAGGAAGCCAAAGGCAAAGATAATTTCGTGACTACGAGTTTGATTGTTCATCAAGTTTTTTGTTGGTTAGGTTGCTTCAACTTTTTTAAAAAGCTTCTAGCAGTCAGAAACAGCCATTGCATCGAACGAATCACGTTGGTTGGCAGAAGTGCCAACAATTGGTATCGCCGCGCGATGCCAGCGATATGAAGTTGTCGGTACTCTCTCAGCAGCCATCTGGCATGGGCGGTATTACCGTACCTGATGGTGTTGCGTAGCTTCTGGTTCGATTTGAATCGGACGAACTGATTAACAAGTTGTCGGTCTTTAGGCTCCAGTGTTTCGGCCATCTTTAAAAAGCGTTGGATCGATAAAATCCAGGACTCATCATTTCCGTAAGCTGCCAGTCCAGTCAGGCTATTAGTGTTGCCAACGTTGTATTTGGCTACCGGTTGGCTCGCAAACCCTATCTGGCGGTGAGCCAACGCCAATCGGAACCAAAGGTCGGTATCGTGGCTCGTCTTTTGCCGTTCATCAAAACCACCCACTTCTTTCAAAAAGGATCTTCGCACCACCACCGCTCCGGTCCAGATAGAACATTTCGTTGCGAGCAAATTTAGTGGATCGAAAATGGTCGCGTGTTGTTTCTCGGTGGCGAGACATCCTAATGATGACAATCGCACTCGTTGTCCATTTTTTTCAATTTCGTAGCGACCAAACGCCCAGTGGAGCTCGGGATGATTCAGCAACAGGTCGCGGAAATGTTCATTGTGACAAGGAAGCCAAGCGTCATCGCTATCTAGGAATGCAACCCAATCGTATTGGCATTTTGAGATGCCAAAATTACGAGCGGAGCTGGAACCCCCATTTTCTTTGCGGAAAAAATTCACGGACTCCCCAAAGCTTTCCGCTACTTTAGCGGTTCCGTCGGTGGAGCCGTCATCGACGACGATGATTTCATTGGCGGGACAGGTCTGCGAAAGCACCGAATTGAGGGCGCGACCGAGGGTCGATTCAGCATTGTAGGCGGGTATAACAACAGACAAGGGAAAAGATTGATTCATTTAGGATAGCTTAACTTCTCGTTTCAGTGCTGGATCCCATTAAGTGGCTCGTGTGTTGGAAATGCTGAAGATTGATACTCAAAAATACAACCTTTCCATTTTTCTAGCGTCCAGGTTTCTTCAAATCGCTGTTCGAGCGGCTGGTGTATGCCTGGCAGGGACTTGATTTTTGCCAATCCATACCGCATCCAAATAGGCCATGGTACACGTGCTATTTTCATTCGGCTTGTCTGAATTGCCCGGGCCATTCCTCTGCCGGCTCGAAATGCGCGGCCCAGAATCCATTGTTCTGTGACTTGGTCTTCGCGGATCATGTGCTTAACCTGCGCGGTTGGCACGTAGACAAACGGCTGGCCTTGCTCTCGCTGCATACGGTTCAGGAACTCGGTTTCACTTCCCATCGCATATTGATTACCGGCAGGTCCAATCGTTTCGTCAAATGCTGCGAGGTCAAACAAACTGCGGCGGACCAGCATGTTTGGGCCTACTGGAGGCTTGGCGACGACGCCTTCCTCGTCAGCTGGAGTGTATTCCGAAAACAAAACCGTGCGTTGGCCTTTGATGTTCTTTATCCATTTCGGCGTGTTGGTAGGGAACAGTGGATCGATACGGCCACCAAACAGGGCGTGATCGGGCCATCGTCGGGTTGCGGCTGAAAATTCTTGCAGCCAGGATGGGTTGGCTTGAACGTCGTCGTCGGTGAAAACGAGCAGTGTGCCGGTTGATTTTCGAACAGCCTGATTCAAGCAGATGTTTTTGCCCGGTGTAGAGCAATGCCAAAAGTTAAGCGGTAATTGATTGCTCCATCGTTTCAGCACGTCTTCAGTACTATCTTGACTTCCATTGTCCACCACCAAAAACTCTACGGTCAAACCCGATGTATCCAGTTTGGAAAAACTAGCCAGCGTCTGGTCCAATAGGGCGGCTCGGTTGCGGGTTGATAGGATGATGGAAATACTCATTAACGGAACTGTTGAATGCTTGTTTTTGAAAAGATGATTTTACTTTTATCTGCTACAGTGAGATTTAAATCTTGTTTAGGTGTCATTTTCAAGACTGATCACGGATCCGCTATTTTTCATCATGAATGGTTGAAAGCAGAACTTGCTGGAGCGATTGTATTTGGTTGTGGCTATCCCATTTCGAGATGTGCTTTTTAGCCATAGCTCCCATGGCCGTTCGATTTTCACGATTTCGGGCAAGCTGAGACATGTACTCTGCCATACCCTCCCAGTCAGTTTCTTCAACTAGAAAACCGGTCTCACCGTGAATCACTTGCTCCGGTATGCTGGCATGCCGAGTGCTAACGATAGGCAGGCTACTAGCCGCTGCTTCAGCGATGGCCACAGGCCAGCCTTCTCGATCACCCGATTCTGGGGTGACCGAGTGCTGCACAAAAACATCCGCGGTCGCTAGCTCACGCTGAACTGTGCTACTGGGTTGGGCGCCGAGAAAAGTTACCACGGATGTGAGGTTGAGCTGGGTGACCAGCTGTTGGCACTCTTTCTTCAGCAACCCATCGCCAACGATTCGCAATCGGGTTTGCGGGTGTTGTTGATGGCACTTGCCAAACGCACGAATGGTAGCCTGAGGTGATTTTTTGTGAGTTAATCTGCCTACCATGAGAAAACGACACTCTTGTTCAGTCTTGGGTTCAGCCTCGAATTGTTCTGTAGGAACGCCGTAAGGTAGGTATACTATTTTACTCGAATCAATCCCTTGGTTAATTAACCAATCTCGCATGTAGTTGGCGACGACGATCAAACGCGATGCGGCTATGAGGCCGGGCTTAAGGTTTCGAACATAGTCGGGGTCAAGTACTTTCTGTGAAAGGTCGAAGCCGTTGAAATGAATCACGTAGGGAATCTCGGAATCAATCAGTCGCTTTGTGAACTTAGTGGCCATGGTTCCATAGTGAACGAGGCAGGCGTCGAAGTTGTTCGCGGTAAGTTGTTCCCATTTTGATGCACCAAATTCCCGGCTTTCAGTGGTAGCCGATAAACTTAACCACTTGCGAATAACTCGCCTGCATTTTCGATAACCGCGAGACAGTTTACTCATTGAAGGTTGCATTTCGGTGACGGCACAATTTGACGCCGGATAGTCAACCTGATTTTGGTGGTTGTAGCAAAGGACGTGCACGTCAAAATGGTCAATCACCGTTGCTTGTCGGTATAACCATACTTCACTGCGGATGCCCAGAGCGGGGGTAATGAGTAATAGCTTTGGTTTCTTATTTCGTTTTTCGTGCATCAGATTGGGTTTAAAATTTGTCCAGTTAAAGATTTTTTATCAAAGCGATTGGCAACGCGGGCCTTGTGTTGATGGTAGTTCTGAAATTGATTTAGGACACATATGATTTAGGAAGGTCCGATAGACGGCGATATTTGATTGGAGGGTCGATTCACCAGAAAGGTTTTTATTTCGGCGACCGATTTTCGATCAAACACAAGGACCAGCCCGGCATATACGATAACGCCTATAGGGACGCCCGTTAGCAGCATAACGATGTGGCTGACTTCGGTACCGACCAACGTGATGAATGAATAAACCGTAAGCCCCATGAGGCAAGATAATAACAAGGGTTTACAGCACGCCTTCCAAACATCCCGGAGTCTGACGGGAATGACACGACCGAGAATCATTAAATTTGGAATCGCGATGATAGCCGAAGCGATGGTGTAGGCGAGGGCAATGCCGAGGGTGCCGTATGGCAAGCCAACAACGATTGCAGCAATGACGAAAAGTTTAAACAAGAGGCCCCATTTGAATTGAATCATGGTGGCGCCTTGGGATTGGTAAATAGACCCGTTCAATGCCACAATCGACTGGCTCACACCGAGCAGGGAGAGGACTCGTAATATTTCAACGCTCCCCTCCCACTGCGTGCCATAAAGACCGAGGATGATGGGTTCGGCCATAACAAACGCACCAATGGATGTGGGGAATGCGAGCAGGCTAACCATCCGAACGACACGCAGGTACCCTTTTTTGACAAGTTGCTTGTCGTCCTTGATTTTTGCTAATGAGGGGAACATGACCTTGGCAATCACGTAGGTGATATTAGCCAAAGGAAACAGCATTAAAGAGTATGGCTTGTTGTAATAGCCCAATGCTTGGTCGCCGAGAAATTTTCCTATCAGTAATTTGTCAAAGTTTCGGGCCCAGTAATTCAAGCTGTTCGTGCCCATCAAGGGCAACCCATATGCAGCAGCGCTTTGCAGGGCAGCCGTTTCAAAAATCAACTTTGGTCGCCAAGGGTTAAACGACCACAGCAAAACGACAGCGAAAAAAGTACGAAACATGATTTGTCCGACGAGCGACCAGACCCCACAACCACTTAGCGCCATGCCGACGGCAATTAAACCGGCCAGCGAGATTGAAATCGCATCGACAAAAAACAAAGACCGAAAGCGAAGTTCTTTTTCAAACAACGTACGATGTATAGTACAAAGTGAGTTCAAGATGAAGTTGAGGGCAATGACGAGCACTAAGGCAGCGAGCTGGGGTTGTCCGTAAAATGAGGCAATGGAGGACGCCGACGCCGCCAGCAGGCCCGCCAAGAGCCAGCCGATCACAAAGTTTGACCAGAATACGGTCGATAAATCCGCGAGTGAAATGTTTTGTTTATGAATCAAGGAACGACTGAGTCCAGAGCCGGAAAATAAACTTCCGAACCGTGAAAATACCATCACCATTGCAAGCAACCCAAACTCTTCCGGTGCCAGCAGTCTCGAAAGCACGACGCCAAGGGCAAAGGCAACCAATTGATAATAGGCTTGTTGTCCTAGGTTCCATTTCGTGCCAGAAATGGTCGCATGTTTGAGTTCGTCTGTTTTCAAAATCGGATTTATTGATGAATGCTGCGGTGTAACCAATTACGGTAAAACGACTCGGGCGTAGCCAATGTCATTAGCGACCGGCCAGCATTAACGAGTGATTGTCTGTAGATTATCAGGGCTAAAAAAATCAACGGGTGCCCAATAGACATCTTGCCCTTTCTTTTGGCCGATTGCCTTCGCCGTGGATATAGCGATTGAGGTTGCGCCACTCTTTTGGTTGCCCAGAGCGGGTGAGGGTTGAATGGACGCCATCCACCCGAGAAGACTAAATTTCCCGGCTGCGCAACGACTTCTGATGGGATTGGGTAGTTTAAAACGCATTTTCGATCCGAGGCCACTCCGACACCTCACGTAAGTACTTGCCGTAACCGCTTTTTGGATACGCTTCAGCCAGTTGCAGGAGTTGTGTCTGGCTGATGAAGCCCATGTAATAGGCGACTTCCTCAATGCAACCGATCTTAGTCCCTTGACGTTCTTCAATCACCCGAACGAAGGTGGATGCTTCCTCGAGCGACTGGAATGTCCCCGTATCAAGCCAAGCGATACCGCGATTGAAAACGGTCACTTCCAATTTACCCCGGCCTAGGTACACATTGTTGATTGCAGTGATCTCACGTTCCCCGCGATGGGATGGTTGAACCTGTTTGGCGATGGAAACCACATCGTTGTCATACAAATAGAGCCCGGGGATGGCATAGTTCGATTGCGGATTCTCCGGTTTTTCTTCAATAGAGATTGCCTTGCCCGACTTGTCGAATTGCACCACACCATAGGGAGCGGGATCCCGTACATAGGCGGCAAAGACAACTGCTCCATCTGGGTCCGTGTGGCTACGAATCAGTTCGCCAAAACCAGATCCGTAAAAAATGTTGTCACCGAGGATTAAAGCGACTTTGTCATTGCCGATGAAATTTTCACCAATGGTGAACGCCTCGGCCAAGCCCTTGGGATCGTCTTGTGTTGCGTAGCTGAAGGAACAGCCAATTGTTTGACCGTCGCCAAGGAGCCGCTGGAAATGCGGCAAATCAACGGAGGTTGAAATGATTAAGATCTCTCGAATGCCGGCGAGCATCAGCACGGACAAGGGGTAGTAGATCATCGGTTTGTCATAAACCGGAATCATCTGTTTCGAAATGGCGAGGGTGATGGGATGCAACCGCGTACCCGTTCCTCCCGCAAGGATGATGCCTTTCATGAGGTTGCCCTTCCCGGGCCTGCTTGGTGTCGGTCGGGTTCCAAAAACAGGGCATCACCGGGTGTCGCGTCGTTGGATGTATCTGCCATAACGGCTCGGCACCAATCCGGGTGGTTTAAATACCACTGAACCGTTTTCCGCAGGCCATCGGCCAGCGTCTCTTGCGGTCGCCACTTCAGCTGTTGCTTTATCTTTGAGGAGTCAATGGCGTATCTAAGGTCATGTCCCGCTCGATCGGTAACAAAAGAGATCAGTTCGCTGTAGCTCTGAATTCCTTTTGCCGAAAGGTTTTGATCGTGGGCGACTGGTCGTGTCTGATCCAATATCTCACAAATGTTCCGAACCAAAGCGAGATTGCTGAGTTCACAATTGCCGCCGATATTATACGTTTCACCCACGCTCCCTTTTGACATCACCGCGTGTAACGCCCGAGCGTGATCCTCCACGTGCAGCCAGTCGCGAATATTTTCGCCGTTACCATAGACGGGTATGGTCTCCCCCGCCAACGCCCTCAGGATGACGACAGGAACGAATTTTTCGGGGTGCTGAAAAGGTCCGTAGTTGTTGGAGCAGTGGGTAACGAATACTGGCAGTCCAAACGTTGCATGCCAAGACCGTACCAGATGATCCGAGGATGCTTTACTGGCAGAATAGGGCGATCTTGGGTCGTATGGCGTTTTCTCATGAAAGGGCGTCGCATCCATGGAGAGCGATCCGTACACTTCGTCGGTCGAGACGTGAAGGAAGCGAAATGCATCCTGCTGATCTAGGCTTAGTTGGTTGAAGTGATTGAGGGCGTGATGCAAAAGATGGTAGGTTCCAACAATATTGGTTTGAATGAACTCGCCAGGCCCGTCGATCGAGCGGTCGACATGTGATTCGGCAGCTAAGTGAAAGACCCATTCGGGCCGGTATTGTTGAAATAGCCGGGCGACTTCGGTCCCGTTGACGATGTCCACCTGTTCCAATTGGTACCGAGGGTTGGAGGCAACGTCGATGAGAGACTGTGTGCTACCCGCGTAGGTTAACTTATCAGCGTTGATCACCGAATGATCGGTTTCTTTTAACAAACGCCGTACGAGGTGAGATCCAATAAATCCCGCCCCACCTGTCAGCAATATGGTTTTTGACATCGTTATTTGTCGACACGAATACCCTTCACCCGCTCAATAAATTGAGTGGGCGAGTATTTTTCACCGACCAGATCCCTTTGATCGCCTAAGCCTAGCTTAAAGATATAATAACGTTCTGCGTTGGGGCGCACCAAAATACCATTAGCCGTCATCTGCCAGGGGACCGTTTTTGAAAGCTGGGTTCCATTGATGGTGTAGATAACCTTTCCATCTTTTCGAAATCGGACTCCGACCCAATCGTTTGACTGCCATCGAAATTCCCAAACGCCGCTGAAAAATTCATCCTGAATCGGGCCTTGGCTATTGATTCGTTTTTGCACGCGGACTTTATCAATTCCTGCGAGCTGGTTCGTCATCCTGGAATAAAGGAGAATGGCATGGTTTTTCAAACGGTCTTGAGCTGTTGGATCGTTAAGCTCTTTGGCTAGTTCCCACCAGTCATCAGCCGTTGCTAGTTTGTTCTTTACTGTAGCTTCGGGAGATCTGTCTTGGAGCTCCCGTTTTGCCAAGGTTGCGAGTTGTGAGTGATGGCTCTTGGCTAGCAGCGGAAGCCCTTTATCGGAATTTTTTTTATCAAAAAAATAATACCACCCTAATTTGCCATTTGCCCCGGGGTCATTTGGATTGGCTTTAAGAGTAGCTCGGTAGGGTTGTAATTCGGCATAGCGTTTCGCCAGCATCTGGAGATTTTTTTCGGAATTGGCCCACTCTCGAGCAAGAGGTTTATTACCCGAACGCTTGGCGATGGATTCAATGGATTGGGTTAGTTTCATTGCCGAAGCGAAGCGATCTTGGACTACGAGCAAGTTAATGCTTGGTTGAACCATAAACGCTAACTGATACGCAGCTTCGGGATCTCGATTTTTCTTTCCAATATCTTTGAGCAGATCGACCCGAATTTTCAATTCGTCTACTTCAAAATGCTGACTGACTTTGTCGATAGCTTGCCAGGCGTTTTGGTAATCTCCCAGTTCGCGGGATATTCGTAAGGATTCAGAAAAAAGCACATATTTTACCGTTGGATGCTTATCTTCTTCGCCCACGACCAGTAAGGTTTTAGCAAATTTCTGACGCGCCTGAGGTGCGCGGTTGCGGTATTGGTCGGCGTAAAGTCCTTCAATCGTTTTTAGCGTCGTGCGAATATCAGACTTGGTGGGGACGGGGAGAAGACGTGATTGCTTTTTGCTGCTTTGACCGATTGCTGAGGTTGGAGCTATCCAGGCGAAGGCGACGAATAAACAACCACTCAAAAAAACGAGCTGATTCGGGTGCCGGAATTCGGAGCGATAATGATCGGTGGTTCTTGAGTTCATGCTGGTTGGATATGTTTTTAAGCCTTGCGAGTGGGCAACTGCGGCTTACTGAATACCGGCTTTTGCTGCCTCGGCGCGTGCTAAGTCCATGTCGTAATCCACCATGATTTGCGCCAGTTCGCGGCAGGTGGTTTTGGCCTCCCAGCCTAGTTTTTCTTTGGCTTTGGTGGCGTCACCAAGCAGGAGGTTGACCTCGGTCGGCCGAAAATATCGTGGGTCGATCTCAACATGCTTGGACCAATCAAGGTCCAAGTGTTCAAAGCTGTAATCCAGAAATTCACGGATCGTATGGGTTTCAGAGGTGGCCAATACAAAATCGTCTGGCTCGTCATGCTGCAGCATCATCCACATGCCCTCCACATAATCTTTTGCATAGCCCCAATCGCGTTTAGCGTCGAGATTACCGAGATACAGCTTATCCTGAGTTCCTAGCTTGATGCGCGTCGCGGCCCTTGTGATTTTACGAGTCACGAATGTTTCGCCGCGTCGCGGCGATTCATGGTTGAAGAGTATGCCGTTGGTCGCGAACATGTCGTAGGCGTGACGATAATTGACCGTTTGGTGAAACGCATAGACCTTGGCACAGGCATAAGGGCTTTGAGGTTGAAACGGCGTTGATTCAGACTGAGGTGTTTCTAACACATCTCCATACATTTCCGAGGAGGATGCCTGATAGACGCGCACCTCTTTGTGTTTGTTTAACTGGCGAGCGGCCTCTAGCACGTTCAATGCGCCCGCACCAACGACTTGCAGCGTGTAGGCGGGTGAATCAAACGAGACGCGAACATGGCTTTGCGCACCGAGGTTGTAGATTTCATCGGGTTCGACATCGAGCACTAGATTGGTGAGGTTCTGGCCATCCGTCAAATCGCCGTAATGGAGAAACAGACGATTATCTGATTCGTGGGGATCGCGGTAGATATGATCGATGCGGTTGGTATTGAATGTACTGCAGCGACGAACAATACCGTGAACTTCATAGTCTTTGTCCAGTAGTAATTCGGCCAGATACGATCCGTCCTGACCGGTGATTCCTGTAATGAGCGCCTTTTTGGTCATATGGCTTTAAACCTCGCGGAGTAGATTCGATTTTGTTTCGTCTAAAAAATCACGATACGTCTGCTCGACCCCCTCGACCAATCCAATGGTTGGTTCCCAGCCGGTCGATCGAATGAGACTGATGTCGGTCCGTTTGACTGGGGTGCCATCTGGCTTCGACAAATCGTGAGAGATGTTGCCTGTAAAGCCTACGGTTTCGGCGACTAACTCGGCTAATTCTCTGATGGTGACGTCCGTTCCAGTCCCTACGTTAACTAAGTTTGGAGGGTCTTCCAAGGCGACCAGGTGTAAAAGGGCGCGGGACAAATCGTCTACATGCAGGAACTCGCGTCGGGGGCGGCCGGAGCCCCAGATCACCACATCAGATTGATTCGCTTGTTTGGCTTCATGAAACCGCCGAATCATTGCAGGTAGAACATGAGAATGGTCTGGGTGATAGTTATCACCGGGACCGTACAGATTGGTTGGCATGGCCGAATGGCATACGACGCCATATTGCCGGCGGTAAAATTCACACATTTTTAGTCCGGCAATTTTAGCCAAAGCATAGGCTTCGTTTGTGCTTTCCAAAGGCCCAGATAACAACGAAGATTCGGGCATCGGTTGGGGGGCCATTCGCGGGTAGATGCAGGTGCTGCCAAGGAATAGAAAACGGGAGACGCCGTTGAGGTAGGCAGCGTGAATAGCACTGGTTGCCATCATGAGATTTTCATAAATGAACTCAGCCGGGTAGGATTGATTGGCGTGAATACCGCCTACTTTTGCCGCAGCAAAGATAACACAATCCGGTTTTTTATCGGCGAAGAAATCAGCCACCGCCGCCTGGTTGCAGAGGTCTAGGTTTTTACGATTCTGCAAAATCAGTTCCACATCCGGATCGGACTGGAGTGATCGGACCAGCGCCGAACCGACCATGCCTCGGTGGCCGGCAATGTAAATTCGTTTTGGTTGGAAAGTACTCATTTTAATATTCAGAGAAGTCGATTGAGGTCGGAAGTATCGTTTGCGCGGACTCCGTCCCTTTGGGTGACCAATCACCTTTCGAGGGCTGTGAGGGAGCGAAGGAATCAATGGTTGGAGTCAATGGCATTTGACTCGCTTGACCACCGTCTTAGGATCTAAGACTATAGATTCAAACTAACAACAAGGGAGTTCTTATCCTATGGTGAACGAGTCGGTCTTAACTCAATTAACATGATTCGTGACAATCAAGCCAAATGATCGGGTATTTCCGAAAATTAGGGTTCTGTAACACACACAACAGACATGGAGACTGCTTGCAAGGCTCGCTGCCTGAGTTGGTTTCAACCGGTCAAACCCATCGGTTGGTTGCGACTCGTTTGTGCCCGGGTCTTCCTGTACCGTGTCTTTGGTCGTTTGCTGATCGGGTGAATTAATTACAAATTCAGCGTGGTGATCTAACGCTATGTTTTAGACCGGCTCCAGCAGCCCTTCGTCCATCGCCATGGAGACACCTTGCTCCAAAAATCGAATTGAAAGCAAAAATCGTGTTTTGCCTTCGCGGCGAACCACCATGCCTTCGTAGCCGGCAAATGGACCAGTACGCACTCGCACCTGATTTCCAGCTTCCAGCCGGGACTCGGGAGTCAAAGCAATGCCCGCCGACACGACGCTGGAGATCTGTTTTAAATCGGCCACTAGTTGGTCGCTGTCAACGACCTCGTCGTATCGAGAAATACAGTTCGAGGTCATGGCCTGCGATCGCTCCGGCTCCGAGCCAAACATAAAAATATAATTGGGAAACATGGGAACGTACGAGGTCCTCATGCGACCATTGGGAGAACGGTAGCGTTTGGGAATGACGGGGCCGTAAAAAGGGATTTTCATCGAAGCCAATCGGCGCATTAAATCCTTTTCGCGCCGCGACATTGTGTAAATACACCACCAGATCCGATCGGGATCACCCAGAATCACTGGATTTCCCAAGAGGTTTTCCGGGTAGGTGTCTTGCTCTCGCTTCAGAATGGGCATGCGTTTGAGTGATTGGTTCGACGTTCATAAAAGGTTTGCTGACTCCCTATCCTATTGGCAAATTGTCACAGAACAAAGGCCTTGAAAGCGAACCTTAAAATCTCGTTCGCTCAACCATGATTTCAACGCATCTCTGGTTGGTCGGCAGTTACGAAATTAAAAATGGAATCTTGTCTGGTGAGGAGTCCCAGTTTGTGCAACTTGTCTGAACCGCCTCGGCATCGCATTTAATGATGGCGTTCAGTTGTGTCTGATTTTAGAGCGCGACGTAGAATTTCCACGGGGTGGAGCGCCACTCGCTGGGTTCCGTCTAGAATCTGATGCCGGCAGCTGGTACCCGGCGCGGCAATCCATGTGGCCTCCGGCTCTTGGCGAATAGCTGGGAAAAGAACCAGCTCGCCAATTTGCATCGAGAGCTCGTACTTATCTTGTTCATAGCCAAACGAGCCAGCCATTCCACAGCAACCCGACGGAATCAGCCGAACCTTAAAATTCAAAGGGAGTTGCAAAGCCTCTGTGGTGGTTGCCAGCTGGGCGAGCGCTTTTTGATGACAGTGTCCGTGGAGCCGAATGGCTTGGGTGCGGTCTGAAAACGCATCCCGCTTGAACTCACCACGGGCAAAGCGTTGCATTAAAAATTCTTCAATGGTGAAAACGTGATGCGCTAAACGTTGAGATGTCGCTCGCCAGGAAGGACCCACCAAATCTGGGTATTCATCACGAAAAGAGAGGATCGCTGAGGGTTCGACCCCAATTAAAGGTTTTTCTGCGGTAACACACTCAGACAGCTGCCTCACGTTGGACTGAGCCAGTTGCCTTGCCTTTCTTAGCAGTCCCATAGAAATCGCAGCACGTCCGCTGGCCTCGTGAGATGGCAGCTCCACGGCGTAACCCAATTGTTCGAGCAACTCCACACACGCTTGACCGACGTGGGCATCGAGGTAATTGGTAAACTCGTCGACGAACAACCAGACGCTTCCCTGTCGTCCGGCATTTGTGTGCGGGTCGCGTTGGCGAAACCAGTCTCGGAAAGTGGGATGAGAGATGCGGGGTAGAGATCGTTTTGGATGAAAGCCGGCGAGCCGTTTGGTCAAACGTGATACAGGCTCGCTTTGCGTCAACCAGTGATAGAACCACGGTATTTTACTGGCCCAATGGCTGACTCTGTGGCTGGCGGCAATCAGTCGCGTTCTCCAAGGTGTGCCGTTCCGATCATAGTAACCTTGTAGAAATTCGGCCTTCAATTTAGCCATGTCGACATTGGAAGGGCATTCCCGTTTACAGCCTTTGCAGGATAGACAGAGCTCTAAAATTTCTTTCACATCGATCTGATTGAATGGTGCGTCTGGATCGTGACTGCCGGTCATCGATTGTCTCAGTAGATTGGCTCTAGCCCGAGTCGTGTCTAATTAGTTGCGAGTGGCCATGTAGCTGGGACACATCGTGCCTCCCATCAATGCCGATTTGCGACAATCGCCCGAGCCACTGCAAAGTTCAGCGGCCCCCAGCATTCCGCGGGTTGACTGAAAATCAAACAGCGTGGATGGCTGGCTTTGGATTGGATCGGCTTCGAATCGCAGCTGTTCATCCATTGGCGGAGGGTCCACAATCCGTTTGGGATTGAGCAGATGATTCGGATCCCAAAGAGATTTGATCTGGCGCATAACGTTGTAATTCCTCGGACCCACCATTCGCTCGATGAATTCGGAGCGTAGTCGACCGTCGCCGTGCTCGCCGCTAAGGGACCCTTTATACCGTTGAACGAGCTCGGCCATGTCGGTGGCAATCTGACGAAAGGAACGGCGCCCCTCTCGGCTTTTTAAATTCAATACGGGTCTTAAATGCAATTCACCACTGCCGGCGTGAGCGTAATGAACGCATGAGATTTGATGTCGTTTTTGAATATCCCGACCGAACTCAGCAATGTAAGCAGGGAGGTCAGCGAGGTCGACCGCGGTGTCTTCGATTACCGCGACGGGTTTATAATCACCGGGGAGGTTGGAAACAACACCCAGCCCAGCTTTTCTCAGACTCCAAACTCGCCGGGCCTCGTCTCCGAACAAGACCGGGTAGGCGGTGCCGAGGCTCGCGTCCCGCAGTTCCTTTTCTAGCGAATCGAACTGCTGGCGAATTTCTGCGTCGGTTTCGCCTCGCAGTTCGGTTGCCAGAATCGCGGCAGGATCTCCTTGAATAAACTGCAGGTTTTCAGACTGTTCTAGGTTGCGTCGCGCTCCTTCGACGAGCAGTCGGTCGATTAATTCGCAGGCATAGGGTTGATAACGCATCGCAAGACGGGTCGCTTGAAGCGCTTGATCAAGAGAGTCAAAATGCACGCATTGCACGGCGGATTGAGAAGGGGGTAGTGGGTGACACCGAAGCTTGATCTCGGTGATCAGCAACAGGGTCCCTTCTGAACCCGCGATTAATTGGCAGGGGTTGAACGGGGGGCCTTCTTCGCCATAAGCGTTGCAGTCGATCAATCGGTCTAACGCGTAGCCAGTGTTACGACGATGAATGCTGGGTTTCGGAAACTCCCGAATGATCTCTTGACGTATTTCCGGGTCATTCAACAAGGCGTACATGCCTACAAGGATCTGGTCTGCCAGTAGAGGAGAATTTGCTTCACCAAGCTGCTGCAGTTCCTCCGGTTCTAAGGGTCCGAATTCAGCTAGGCTGCCGTCTGAAAGGACCCCTCGAACCGACATCGTCTGTTCGCGAGTTGAGCCATAGACAATCGAGTTTGATCCGCAGGAATTATTACCCACCATCCCTCCGATCATGGCTCGATTGGAAGTCGAGGTTTCCGGGCCAAACATCAATCCATGATCGGCCAGCACAAGATTCAATTCGTCCCGGACCACTCCGGGTTCGACACGCACCCATTGTTCTGCCGGGTTGATCTCGATAATGTTGGTGAAATAGCGGGAAACATCCACGATCACTCCCGACCCAACGACCTGGCCGGCTAATGATGTGCCGGCGGTGCGTGGGATAAGGCCCACTCCTGTTTGTTGTGACAAGCCTACCAGTCGCTGCAGGTCTTCTACTGTTTTTGGTATGGCGACCGCAGCAGGCACCTGTTGATAGACGGAGGCGTCCGTTGCATAGACTTGCCGCATCTTGGCGTCGACGTGAAGTTCTCCCTCAAACGTCGGAGCCAATTGTCGGACCGCATTGGCAAAATCGGTTTTCATTCGCGGATAAAGCAATGGGTTGATTGGGAGTCCCGGCGGCTCAAGGATTGGGATTGGCAGGCGCGTCAATCAACAGAGTTGCGTTGGGACAAATAGCGCTGGAGGCTGGGATGGACGGGTCACCCGCCAGTAGTTTTTCGGCAGCCGCCTGTTTTTGTTCACCTGAAACCAACCACATCTGCTCTTTGGCTCGAAGGAGTAGAGGGGTCGTGAATGTCATTCGGCGACGGCCTTGATACGTCTCGGTAACCGCTACATCCCGATCTTGAATTTCTAACACCGGGTCACCTGGCACCAACGAGGCTGTGTGTCCGTCATCCCCTAGACCCAATTGAATTAGATCCAGTTCAACGGGCACGCCGACAATGTGTCCCATCTGAGTGGCGTAGTCAATAGCGGCCGTTTCAAGACTGTCGGTTTCGACCGGCATGTTCCAGAAACCGGCCAGTCGAAATCGGCGTCGGAACGTCTGAGTGAATAACGACTGACCTACCATCGTTGCATTTCGGTCCGGATCGCCAACGGGGGCAATCCGTTCGTCGACCTGAAACACATGGACCTGCTCCCAAGGAATGTCATCACTTTCACTGAGAATTTCCAACATCCTTCGTGGAGTAGATCCGCCGCTGATCGCCAGAAAGAAAAGATCTTTTTCGTCGATACACCGATTGGCCACGTCAATTAAAAACTGAGCAGCGCGATGAGCGAGGAGTTCGGGGTTCGCGAGGGATTCAATATTCATGAGCACCTGTCTGGAGGGTCTGTAGGGAAGTACTTCTCGGCGGCAATCGGACCCCGGCTACCCGCGGGATAGGGAGTCACGTAACGCGTGGGTTTCAATATTGGTTGGATAGGTCCTTTTACAGGAATGACTGATCGCCGCTCCAAGTGACAAATCCTTCGATCGCTTCATATTCGGCGAGACCCAGAGCGTCATAAATCCTCGCAGTTCTCGCGTTCCGGTCTTCCGCCCGTTGCCAAAATTCTCGAGCGTCGTGTCCAGGGAAGACCGCTCGATCTTTTTGTGATTCGTGCTTAAAGATAGCGTTTCGTTTGAGGACCACTTCATTGGGGCTGAGTGGAACGGCCATCTCAATTTCATGGGGTTCCCATTCATGCCAGGCCCCGCGATAAAGGTAGACGGTACAGTCTTGATACCATGCTTCATCACGGCAGCGTTCACAGGCCTGCAAGACGGCACTCAAACAGGTTCGGTGAGTTCCATGCGGATCACGCAAGTCCCCTGCCGCATAGATTTGATGCGGCTTAACTCGTTGGTAAAGCTCCACAATTATTTGAATATCTTTTTCCGAAAGCGGCTTCTTTTTGATCTCTCCCGTTTCGTAAAAAGGCAGATTCAAAAAATGCAAATTTTCCCCGGGAACCCCACAGAGGCGCGTCGCAGCCTTGGCCTCCCCTTGTCGGATAAGACCTTTTATTTGTTGCACCTCAGGGCCATCAACCTGACCAGGCTGCTTGTTTTTTAAGCATTGCTCCAGATTCTTTTCTAGTTGAAGGGTGTGTTCCGTCGAAAGGTTAAACGCCTGATGATAGTCTGTCATGAATTCACAAAAGCGAATGGCGTCATCATCAAAAACGGCGATATTACCCGATGTTTGGTAAGCGACGTGAACTTCGTGCTCCTGGTCGACCAAGCGGATTAGGGTGCCACCCATTGAAATCACATCATCGTCAGGGTGAGGCGAGAAAATCAGCACACGTTTAGGAAAAACTTCGTCTCGTTTGGTACGGATATCGCCGGGGCGGTAAAGTTTTGCAGGCTTACCTCCAGGCCAGCCGGTGATCGTGGATTGCAACTGCCGGAACACACGAATGTTAATATCATAGGCGGGTCCGTGGTCGGCCAGTAGATCCTGTAGCCCTTCTTCGTTGTAATCTTCGTCGGTCAATTTGAGGATCGGCTTGTCGAGGCGTTGGGCTAACCAGATGACGGCCTTCCGGGTTAGCGACTTGGTCCAGCTGATCGAGTCGGTTAGCCAAGGGCATCGATAGCGGGTGAGCGACTGCGCTGCCGATAAATCCATAATGAATTTGGAGCGAGGGTGTTCCTGTAAAAAGCTTGCTGAGATGGATGGCGTGACTTCTCCTTCAATAGCTCGGGATACGATATCTGCTTTGTGTTCACCGTAGGCGATGATTAAAATTTCGTTGGCGCTCAAAATCGAGCCGACACCCATGGTAATTGCCCGACGGGGTACGTTCTCTTCTCCGTAAAAATCACTTGACGCATCCGACCGGGTGATTTTGTCCAGAGTGATCAAACGTGTCGAACTCGTTTTGCTTGAACCAGGTTCGTTGAAGCCAATGTGCCCGGTACGGCCGATCCCTAAGATTTGAATGTCGATACCGCCTAGCAATTCAATCTTCGTTTCGTATTGTGAACAGTAGTCAGCTACAGCTTCCTTCGGCAAGGTCCCGTCCGGGATGTTGATGTTTTCCCCCGGTATATTGATGTGATCAAACAGCTGTTCGTGCATGAAGCGAACATAGCTTTGAAGTTCGTTGGGCTGCATGGGGAAGTATTCATCGAGATTGAATGTCACTACGTTCTCGAAGGACAACCCCTCTTCGAGGTGGAGGCGTACCAGTTCCTGATAAATGCCTACCGGCGTGCTGCCGGTTGCCAGACCCAGAACGCACAAGCGGTTCTCGCTTGCACGCTCACGAATTAGCGCCGCGATGTGGTTCGCGACAGCAACCGAAGCCTCGGTGGCATGGTCAAACACCTTTAGAGGTATTTTCTCCTGCGTGTTACGAGACGTCTGGATGCCTCGTTGTTGTTTGTTATCGAAGGTTGTTTCCAAATTCATTTTTAAGTTTCTACCTTCTCTCGCGGTTCTTAATTGCAATCCAGCCTCTTTAGTTTCGACAAAGGGGGATGCGCTGGAAACCCCCTTAAAGAAATTCTTGCGGGGTGTCCGGCCTCGCTGCACCGTTGGGGTTAATCAAAGCAGTAATGCGGTTGAACCAAACGGAGGGCTTCTATGGCCGCAGCAAATTGAAGCGATTTTATGACCCAATGCGCCCTCAAGCATTGTTTCGCGATCTTCGACGACTCATGCCAGATGTCGGTGTGCCAACACCACTGCCGCACAAAGCGTGCGGTTGACTCGATTTTCGGTTGCCGCGGTAGGCTACAAACTTCAGGAAACGATGTTTTTCAAGCAGAGTTCGGCGGCTGCGAGATCCTCCACCGATGCCCCTACCGATTTAAATACGGTGACTTGTTGCGGTTGACGGTTGATCTCGAACCCCTGGGTCAGTTCTGCTAAATCCGCCACAATTTTGGAACGGGAGAAGACTTGATCCGCTAGAGGCTGAATCAAATCCCCCCCTTCGGCGAGGGCTCCAGCGCGAGTGTCCACGTAAATTGCAGTCGCGCGTTTCATGACCTCATCGTCCGATTCTCTCATGTCGGGGCGATAGGCTCCGACCAAATCTAGGTGGCAGCCGGGTTGAAGCCACTGCCCGAGAATCAAAGGTTCCGTTGAAAGCGTGGCGGTTGAAATCAAGTCTGCCCGAGCAACGGCATCCGGTAGGTTTTCGCTGGCCTCAATCGTGAAACCGTCCTCTCGAAGTTCGTCAACGACCTGTTGCGCTCGTCTTCGGTTGCGACCCCACACCAGCACTTGATTGATGTCTCGGACGCAGCGATGAGCTCTGATTAATTCGCGCGATAACCGCCCCGTGCCCACCATTAGCATGACCCGCGTATCGTGACGGGAAATGTATCGCGAGGCAAGAGCTGAGGCAGCGGCCGTTCGTCGTGCGGTCAATTCCGCACCATCGGCAAGAGCGAGTAACTGACCTGTGGTGCTGTCAAAAAGAAGGTAGACCCCCTGAACAGCCGGCAATCCAGCACGATGATTGTCTGGAAAAACGTTCACCACTTTGACACCTAAGGCTCCCGGCGATCGCCAAGCAGGCATGATCAACATTGTGGCATTTTGTCCTTCGGCTTGTGGGATTTCGTAGTGCTCCCGCGGTGGAGCCGTGGTAGCGCTTCGGAATATCTCGTCGAGGGCGTTGATCAGCTGAGGGTAAGGGGTGCGAGATCGAATCTCCTGAGGTGACAAAAAAGGAACCGATTTCATCAAATCTCCAACAATTTAAGCAGCGGACGCGCATTTATTTTAATGTGCAGTTTTTAGAATGCGAGGCACCCGAGTAGGTGCGAGATGTTCTTGAAGTGGACGGCAATCGATACCTACCGGCTCGGAAAGCGCATCCCTGATTTTGAGTTATCCACGTGTTGGAGGTTCTAGATTCAGGGTAGGTTGAGTGATTCTGGAAGAGTTGAAAACGGTTAGGGTTCAGGTAGGATAGCAGGCGGAATCAACATAAAATCAATCCAACCAATCGATCGCAACCGATAGATTTTCATGAACGGTATTTTAAAATTCTTATTGTTCTTCCTGATCGCTTCCGGAATAACCGCTGGTTGTTTGTGGTTTTTGGGCGGCAAGAAACGAGAATACTCAACCGCCGTCACGATCGATGCGCCCCCGGAAAAAGTTTTCCCATATTTAGCACAAGCAAAATTCGTCCCGGCGTGGATGGATTGCGTCGTGGATATTAACCCGCTATCCGAGGGTGCCGTGGCGTTAGGCACGAAGTTTGCCATCACCAAGAGAGTTCGAGGTGTCGACGAATCCTTCACCCAAGAAGTGATTCGCTTTCAGCCGAGCCAAATCTTTGCCTTGCGAGCTCGTGATTCAACCGGCATCACCAGTTCGATTTTCACACTCGAGTCGGTGTCAGAAAAAACGGCTTTGAGTTACAAGATCAAGGCGACGACAAAAGGGTTTGCGCGGTTGCTTGTCCCTTTTCAGGACGCAAAAAAAAGACAATTAGAAATGGTTGAGGACGCGCTGGCTTTAAAAAAATTGGTGGAATCCAATTTAACCGACGGAGCGACCACCGACCTCAAAGAGGGCAACGCTCGAGGGTCTGATTCCGTTAGCGGAGTTTTAGCAGGCGATTCAAAAGCCGATCAAACCGCGACGGTTGACAGTAAATAATGCGTTGGCCGGGCCGTTCCAGGCACGCCTTGAAAGGGAAGTTAGGACGATTATGTCAGCGGAAGTACTCGACGGAAAAAAGATTTCGAAAGAAATTCAGGCCGAAATCAAGGAGCGGGTCGCAGCTTTTGTGGCAACCTTCGATCACACCCCGACATTAGCGGCAGTATTGGTAGGAGAGGATCCTGCCAGTCAGGTTTATGTTCGTAATAAGGAGCGAGCGTGTGAGCGAGCTGGCATTCATAGCCAGCTGTTTCGCATGTCAGCCCAATCAACAACCGAAGACGTTCTTGAGCTCGTTCAACAACTCAACGAAGATCCAGCCGTGAACGGGATCTTGGTTCAACTGCCACTGCCACCTAGTGTAGATTCTCAGGTCGTATTGGACGCGGTGCATCCCATTAAAGACGTTGACGCGTTTCATCCGACGAACGTGGGCTTGATATCCCAGGGTCGTCCACAGTTTTTACCGTGCACTCCACATGGTATTATCCAAATGCTTAAGCGATACGGGATTCAGGCCAATGGCAAAAATGTTGTAATCGTTGGCCGTAGTGATATTGTCGGTAAGCCGATGGCGTTGATGCTGGCCAATCGTGATATTGGCCTGGGCCCCGAAATGGCGAATGCCACGGTCACCCTCTGTCACAGCCGAACGAGCGATCTCAAGGCGATGACACGGATGGGCGATATTTTGATTGCAGCGATGGGTCAACCTGAGTTTATCACCGGGGATATGGTGAAACCGGGTGCTGTGGTGGTGGATGTTGGAATCAACCGGACCGATGCTGGGCTTGTTGGTGATGTTGATTACGAAGGCGTCTTACCTGTGGCATCTTATCTAACCCCTGTTCCGGGTGGAGTTGGGCCATTGACGGTCACGATGTTGCTGGAAAACACCTTGACCGCAACAGGTTTGCAGCGGGCGGCGATTTCTAGTTGATCCGCGGTTGGCTATCTCGCCTGTCGGCGAGTAAGCATCTTGAAAAACGGATGGAATCGCGAATCCCTTTATCGCCCAATCCAGTCGAAGGGTATAGAATCGTTGGGGTGTCAACCGTCCAGCCCTTCCAAGCGCTTTGACCGGTTTTAAAGATGAAAATCATGCGTGAAACGACAACCCGCGAAGTGATCTCAAGTCGAACTTGTCAGCTTGTCATAGCGGCCTCACTGAGCAGCTTCATTCTGTTGGTTGCCGGTTGTGGGGGATGTGCTGAAGAGGATCCTCAAACGGCCAGCCAGTCTGAGACCGATAAAGAAAAAGGAAAAGAAAATTACGATCACAAACCGCCGGTCGTTTTCCCTGGAAACTACAAAGATGAGATACGAACCAATCGTACAAAATTAGGTCATTGGGTCACGGCGGACGTTCGTGTGATCGCGAATAATTTTAACGCTCAGGGAGAGTTGATAGCTCAGCCGTACAACGGACGGCTCGACCGACCCTCCCGCGTGCCGCGAACTAATTACTTTGAGCGCACCATCCGGCCGGCCTCGCTACCTCAGGGAGAGTGGCGCAACCTAGAGATGAGTTTTTATCTACCTAAAAATAAAAGTTTAAAAAATACGACAGTTGATTTTGAGTTCCGTAAAGATGCCAACAGCTTCGGAGCTTACGCCATGCGTTTCACGCGTATGACGATGCAGAGTTTTCAACAGCATATGGTTATCTTAACCAATCGTCCCGACGCCTATCTCTTTGTCGAATCGCTGGATAGTGTGGTGATACCAGAGGTCACCCCTGCTGGAGAGCGTTACCCTCCCTTTTATTACGTGGTCAGGACGCGGCCCAGTGAAAGCCCTGTTCCGTTACCTCGCGAAGCACTGAACTGGACGACCATCGCCTACTTGGTGTGGGATGACTTTGAAGCCGACCAACTGGATCGGGAGCAACAGCGAGCATTAATGGATTGGTTGCATTTTGGGGGGCAATTGATTTTAAGTGGTCCCGACTGTCTGGATAAATTGCAGTCGAGCTTTCTCGCGGAATATTTGCCGGCAAAGTTTAAGGGGACACGGAATCTTACAGAAAAAGATCTCTCGGAGCTCAATCAGCATTGGGCGGTACCGGTCAAAAACAAACCAGCGATGAAGCACGTGCTCAAGCTGGATGCCGATAGCCCATTGATTGGCGTGGAGTTTGACCCTCACCCCAAGGCTGCTTTTGTAAACCAGACAGGGCAAATGGCGATTGAGCGCTCGGTCGGTCGGGGTCGAATCGTGATGACTGCTTTTTCGATCGATGAATCACCTGTGGTTGCTTGGCCGAGTTACCCTAGTTTTTTTAACGGTTGTTTGTTGAGGCGGCCCGCTCGAAGATTTATTAAAAACAAATACGATGGGGTTTCCTATGTATTTTCCGGGTATGCATCGCCGATCTTAGATCCGATGCTGGCGTCCACTTTGCGATATACCAGCAGAGACCTTTCCATTGGCGGAACGCCTCAGAAAATATCAACCGGTTCGCTAGAAAGCGGGGGTGATTTAGGGGCTATTGGGCCTTCGACAGTAGTTTCCAACGTTCCTGTTTCATCTGAGGCAGGGCTTTCAGGCGGGAGTCCATCGGGTGCCGTGGGTTCGCGTCAACTCGACGACCATTGGCACTACGGCGGTTACCAGCATGATGATCAAACAGGGACCGCAGGATGGAATGATAACAGCGGGATATCCAACGCCGCGCGAAAGACACTGAAAGAAGCCGCCGGAATCACCCCCCCCTCCAGTCGGTTTGTGTTGCAGATGCTCGCGGTTTATTTGATTGTCTTGGTTCCTCTGAATTGGGGTGTTTTCAAACTACTTGGTCGTGTTGAATGGGCTTGGATTGCAGCGCCCATTATTGCCATCGCGGGCGCGGTGATCGTGGCCAAAATGGCCGCCTTGGACATTGGTTTTGTTCGAAGCAATTCTCAAGTGGCTTTATTGGAGGTTTACGGCGAACACGATCGTGGCCACCTGGCCCAATATTCAGCTCTGTATACTTCGCTTTCGACAGGATACGATTTGACGATGGATAATATTTCGGCCCAATCGTTGCCATTTGGCGGCCCCCAGTCAACTCTCTTTCAGCCAGCCGAGTCGATGTTGCCGGTTGAATTGCGCACGACGGTGACGAATCGGTTAGAAAATTTCCAAATAAAATCCAACACCACGGGGATGCTCCATACGGAGATGATGTTAGGACTGGGGGGCGTTTTCCAGTTTGACGATCGCGGTGAGGTTGTGAAGCTGAAAAATGAGACGGACATTGGTTTGCAGTCCACGGCGATCCTTCGCCGTTTGGGTGATGGTTCTTTAGAGATCGCTTGGATTGGCGAGCTGAAACCCAAGTCGCAACAAGAGGGCTTTTCGTTTCAGCGGGTCGCCCCGGCAGCTGAAGCGGATGGTGTTCGGCAAATTTGGCTGGACCGAGATGATTCTTTTAGCAATGCGGAATACGGCGCCCGAAAAATATGGGAGGGACTCTCGGGTGCCGATGAAGTTGACAGCCGACCACTCACGGACTTTCGGGGAGTGCCAGAAATCGAGACTCAATGGAGTGCGTTTTTACAAATCATTCGCCGCGTGACCGGGGCAGACGTTGGGCTGAAGGAAATACAAGCCCAGTCGATTAGCTATTTGGAATTCTCGACAGCTTATAGCCAACTCAAACCATCGGCTCAAATTAATGTCAGTCGTTTGTTCGATGCAATGATTGAAAATCTGGAGATCGCCCCAGGTGAAACCCGATTACTGGGTGTAACACGTCAGTCTCTGGGCAGTAATCGATTTGAACCGTTGTCGACGCAGACGGATCAAGAAACACTTGTTTTGGTACACTTAAAAAGGCCACCGCTGCCGATGGCTCGAAGGGATCTGAATCTCATGTCAGATATGAGTGGCGGCCGAACGAGCCTTGACTGGCAAAATGAAGTTGAGGAACTGGACGACTTGTTGCGAGATCGCGGTCAGCACCCCTGATTGCGCGTGATCTGTTAGTGATCACCTCGGCGGTAACCAACGCGATAACTTACTTTGACACCATACCATGATTGAATTGAAACAATTCGGCAAAGACTACGGCGAGTTTACCGCTGTAGAATCGCTGGATTTAAAAATAGCTGAAGGCGAGATGTTTGGTTTCATCGGTCCTAATGGGGCTGGTAAAAGTACCAGCATCCGTTTTCTAGCGACTTTGTTGCGGGCCACTCGCGGAGATGGTTCCGTGAACGGCTACAGCGTCTCAAGTGACCCGATGAATGTCCGCAGAAGCGTCGGCTACATGCCAGACAGTTTCGGCGTCTACGACGGGATGAAAGTGTGGGAGTTCCTCGATTTCTTTGCAGTGGCCTATCAGATTGGATACACCAAACGAAAACAGGTGATTCGAGATGTTTTGGAATTGTTAGATCTGACTTACAAGCGAGATGACTTTGTGAATGGGTTGTCACGGGGTATGAAGCAACGGCTCTGTCTCGCTAAAACACTCGTTCACGATCCTCCCGTTTTGATTCTTGACGAACCAGCAAGCGGACTTGACCCGCGCGCGCGTATCGAAGTCAAAGCGCTATTAAAAGAGCTACGCCGGATGGGAAAGACTATCTTGATCTCCAGCCATATTCTTACGGAGCTTGCAGATTGTTGCACGTCGATCGGGATTATTGAGCGAGGGCAGCTTTTGATGCATGGCCCGATCGAGGATGTTTACCGGCGGATTCGGGGTAATCCGACCGTTGTGGCTCGATTAGGCGAGCCGTTCCAGACGGGACTTTCGATCATAAGATCCGACCCGAATGTTTTGGATGTTCAAGTTGACGGGGAAAGGGTAAAAATCGAATTCGGACAAGATGCTGGCGGTGCAGCGAGCTTGTTAACCACGCTGGTTAATAACCAGGTCGAGGTGAAGAGTTTTGCCGAAGAAGAGCCGACTTTAGAGGACGTTTTCATGATGGTTACCAAAGGACTGGTTTCCTAAGCCGGCGAACCGGCTAGTTCAAAAGGATCGTTCCGGTAGCAGAATCAGAGTCCCCCCCTTCTTCCCATTGCCTGCGGATTTCACGAAGTCCGTAACAGCAAAGATCAAACTGCTCGCTAAGCCGCTCTAGGACCACTGGCTCGGGATCACTGCTTTGAGTGGGGTCGAGGCAGCTGGCAATTCGGTAAGCTCGTCGACCATGGGTGCAGTAGCTCTCAAATTGGTCATAGCGAGCGTCTTGGGACTCACTAGGTCGCCGCAACGCTTCCGGGTAAACGCCAGCCCAAAACAACGTGAAGTCCCCAATGTGTTGGTGGATCTTACGTTTCGCGTCACCCAGTCTTTCGGCAGCCTCTGATACCATTTCGGAAACACTGAGCAGGGGCTGTCCGTTGACAGAACGAACCGAATGGATCGTGTCGTTGCGAGCGAATCGTATTAACAGGTCGCTCAGATAGTCGATCATGCGCGGATCGACTACGCCTAGTTGCGTTTGAAAAGTTGCCTCGGCGAGCCCGGCAAAATAGCGATGCATCGCCGACCTTTCAGGCCGTGCGGTCACGTTTCTACCTCCGAAATGAAACTGCCTCTGTGTTTCAACTCTAGTTCCAACGTTTTGGATGAGTCAAGCCGTTTTGAAGCTTGCTACCATCCGGCGACCTAGAATAGCCCTTAAAAGTCGGATATTTAACGCAGGAGCAGAAACACGTCATCAGCATGGAATCGGTCAGGCATGGTTTTTCCCGTTTTTTAGTGATTGTTTTTTTGTATCTCACGCCTCAGGTTTTTTTAAGCCGGAGAGCATTTCTTTTGAGAAATCGACGACACTTTGGATGGCCGAGTCCCGATGACTGAGTGCCAATTCACCAATTCGCCGTACGATTGCCGAACCGACGATCACCCCGTCGGCAACCTCGGTCAGCATGGCGGCTTGTTTGGGGTGGCTAATCCCAAAGCCGACGCAAATCGGCGTTTCGGTTTGACGCCGAAGCTCACGTAGGTTGTCGGCCAATTCGGCTGGCAGCTCGCTTCGCTCTCCTGTGATTCCGGCGATCGATACGTAATAAATGAATCCTCTCGCGGTCTCTAAAATATGGGCCACCCGATCGGGAGCAGTGGTGGGTGTTATTAAAGGCACCAAACTTAGATCTCGTTGATCGCATAGGTCTCGCAATACTTCCGACTCGTCGCTTGGTAAATCAGGCACAATCAGCCCTGAGATACCAGACGCCTTCGATTGGTCAAGAAACGACTCGATACCGTGCCGGAAAATAATGGCATAGCTAACCATAGCAACTAATGGAAGACTGAGGGACGGCGAGACGCGCTGGACCATCTCAAGAATCTCATGGACCCGAACATGGTTTTTTAGCGCTCGCGTGTAGGACTCTTGAATCACAGGTCCGTCGGCGATTGGGTCGCTGTACGGGAACCCCAGTTCCACCAGATGGCATCCGGCTGAATCCAGTGCCGTCAGCAAATCCGCTGTGAATTCAAGGTTCGGGTCACCCGCTGTGACAAACGGCATGAACGCAACACGTTGCTCTTTATTCAGTTTACGGAACAGTTCGTCGATTGCCGACATTGATGGCTCTATAAAGGGTGGTGTTTTAAAGGGTGTTGTTTACTTGGAATCAATCAGACGTTGAATTTCTGCCGCATCTTTGTCGCCCCGCCCTGAGAGGCAGATAACGATCACGTCTTCTGGGTTGCGCTGGGCCGCTAGTTTCATGGTTGCGGCAATCGCATGGGACGTTTCCAGTGCAGGCAGAATACCCTCGGTTTTACACATCACATCAAAAGCGGCCAGCGCCTCATGATCCGTCACACTGTCGTACGAGACTCGCCCAGCAGCTTTCCAGTGGCTATGTTCCGGCCCGACACCTGGATAATCTAGCCCCGCTGACGCAGAGTGTACGTCTTCTGTCTGGCCATCAATATCTTGAAGGACGTAGCTGAAACTGCCGTGTAGGACGCCCGGTTCGCCGTGGCTTAAACTGGCCGCATGATTCCCGGGCTGTTCATTTCGCCCGCCGGCCTCAATCCCAATGAGTTCGACATCGGTAGTGGCCACGAACGGGTAAAACATTCCGGCGGCGTTGCTCCCGCCACCGACACAGGCCACTACGGTGTCTGGAAGGCGACCAATTGCGGTTTCAGATTGAGCGATCGTCTCACGCCCGATAACTGCTTGGAAGTCTCTAACAATTAAAGGAAACGGGTGAGGCCCGACCACGCTACCGAGAATGTAATGCGTGTCGTCGACCGTAGACATCCAGTCTCGCATTGCCTGATTTACGGCATCCCGCAAAGTTCGCGAACCGCTGGTAACAGGGCAGATTTCTGCTCCCATGAATCGCATGGCCCGAACGTTAGGCGCTTGGCGACGAACATCTTCTTCACCCATGTAGACGACACAGGGGATTCCGAAATGTGCACAGGCCGTGGCTGTAGCGACGCCGTGTTGCCCAGCGCCCGTTTCGGCGATCACGCGTGTTTTTCCCATTCGACGGGTCAGCAGTGCTTGGCCTAATGTGTTGTTGATCTTGTGCGCGCCGGTGTGATTCAGATCTTCTCGTTTCAACCAGATTTGAGCGCCACCGCAATGTTCTGTCAGACGGCGGGCATAATAGAGTGGTGAAGGGCGACCCACAAAATTGTGCAACAAGTGGTCGAGTTCTTGTTGAAAAGCGGGGTCGCTGCAAGCCTTGGAATACGCATCGTTCAATTGGTCGAGCGCGGCAATTAAGGTTTCCGGCACGTAACGCCCCCCAAATTCACCAAATCGCCCTTCGGGGCTGGGCAGCTTGGCGTCAGGGTTTGGCTCTGGCAAATACGAATGCGTCATGATTCTGTTCATCTGGGGAGCAGGAAGAATCGATTGTTAGAGTCGGTTAGGTTGCTGTCAATATAGCCCGTTGCGAGGGGCAATCGATAACTCATCCTAGTGTTGTTAATTAAAGCTTTTATCGGTTGTTAGGGTAGGTCAAATGTAATCACTACTGCGAGCGAGCGCCAATCGTTAGAATTCGGCTAATGAGTCCCCTGTCCCGTCTACCTTATTGACCATGCCAGAATTACCCGAAGTGGAAACAATGCGCCGTGGAATCCTTGCGATTCAAGGCTCTATGATTGAGTCGGCTCAACGAACTCCGTGCGAAAAGCGGCCGATCTCAATTAAGCCTAGAATCGATCGTTTGCAACGTCGTGTTGTCGGAAAACGAATTCGATCGATTGATCGGTTGGGAAAGCGGGTCGTGTTGCGTCTTGAGACGGATGACCGATTGATTTTCGAACCTCGGATGACGGGATTGGTGCTGATCGAAGATCCACCCAACCGAGAGCACTTGCGATTTGCCTTAGGGCTCGTCGATGGCCCAGTTGATACAGTGTTGTTTTGGGATCGCCGTGGACTTGGATGCATTACTTTGCTAACCGCGAAGCAATACCAAGGGAAGTTAACCGACGGAAGTCTTGGCCCCGACGCTCTGGAAATCACGCTCGACGAAATGCAACAACGTTTTCAGCAAAGCCGAGTCCCCGTTAAGGTCGCATTTTTGGATCAATCACGGGTTGCCGGCGTTGGGAACTTGTATGCCTCCGAGATCCTTCACTTGGCCAAAGTGCATCCAGGAACTCCTTGTAATAAGATTCGCAAGATTCAGTGGCGGCGGATTCATCGGTACATGAATGAGGTATTGCAGCTAGCGATCGAACACGAGGGCTCGACGCTATCAGACGGAACTTACCGGAACGCGTTGAATGATCCAGGGGGATATCAAAATCAGCACCGCGTTTACGACCGCGAAGGCCAGCTTTGTCCGAACTGTCAAGGCGGCAAAATCCAGCGTATGGTTCAGGCGCAGCGAGCAACATTCTATTGCAAACGCTGTCAAAAAACTTGATCAGCTCGTAGCGTTGGCATTCATTTGGTTGACGGCCCCCGATAATCCCCGGGCGTCGATCAAAGGTGATTGCTGTTTTTGGCTCACAGGGAGCTTGAGCGTAAAACAGGTTCCCCGGCCTACCGTGCTTTCGACCCGAATTTTTCCGCCGTGAGCTTCGATGATGTTCTTACAAGAAGCAAGTCCTAGGCCTGTACCACCTTTACCTGAAGCGTCAGGACCATCTTTAGTGGAGAAGTAAGGCTGGAAAATCTTTCGGAGCTTGTCGGTCGGAATACCCGTCCCAAAATCTCTGACGGCGAGATTGACGTAGTTTCCCTCGGCATAGAGTCTGACGATCAGCTGACCACCTTCCTGCATTGCCTGTCGTGCGTTGATAAGCAGGTTCAGCAAAACTTGCTGCAATTGATTGCCGACCGCTTGAATCTTGGGGACCTCTTCAATTTGCATTTCTACTGAAATACGGTACTTGTTCAGCTCTCGCTCGAGTAACACCATGGTCTCTTCAATCAACTTGACCATATCAGTGGTTTCAAATTGATTGCTCCGGTTTCTTGCCATCCCCAAAACAGAATTGGTGATTTTATTGGCTCGCTCAGCTGCGTTGTAGATCTTGTCCAGTGCTTTGTCTCGAGTGGCGTCATCGCGATGACGCATCCCCATTTTGGCATAGTTGATGATGGTCATCAGCACGTTGTTGAATTCGTGGGTTGTCGTGCTGACCAGTTCACCCAGCGCCGTCAGGCGCTGCATCTGATCAATCCGTTGCTTTAGCAGGTTGTTTTCGTCGACAAGTTGCTCGAGTTGGGTTTGCTGGCTGTCCATCACGGGCTGTCAATCCTTTCGCGGCCGTTAAATCTTTGGTAGTCCGACAACTTTACCTGACCGAATTGTCTTAAAGTGTTGTTGGTTAACGATTTAGAACACTAATGATATCGACCGATTCGTATGGGTTTCTAAAACCGAACTCGGTATAATCTGGCGACGACACAAGTTCTAACCCTCAAACCATTTGTTGCGGCATGGAGGCGGCAATGACAACGTTAAATAGAAAAAACTCCGTAGAGCAGTTGGAAGTTTTGCTTGAGTTGGCAAAAGATATGGGTTACGAAGTTCGCTACGAGTCGCTTGGCGGTATTGGTGGAGGCACCTGCGAATATGCGGGTCGGAAATGCCTGTTTGTCGATCTTACCTTGGGGATTTTAGAACAGTTGGACTTCGTCAGCCGCTCACTGGGTAACGACCCGCAAGTGGCCCTCTATGAGATGACTCGAGACCAAGAATCAGCCTTACAAGTACGCAAAGCGGCTTGATGGATCCCGCACGAAGCGATGGCGTTTAGAAATCTTGAATTTGGTACCAGCATCTAAGAAATTGATGCCAGCGACTAACAAAATCAGCACTGGTGCCAGTTGATGCATCGTTAAATCCTTGCTCCCATTTGCTTCAGATATTGGGTAGCACGACAGTTTCGAGATTGACTCATTTTACCGTGTTTGAGGCCAGCCATTGATTGGCGGCAATCACCGCCCCGTCAAATGTTTTGTATTCTCCTTCGACAAAAAACACCCGGAGTGGCAATTTGGATAGGGACAAAATCCTTGTATTTCAAGACATGTCGGCCACCTCTGATTAACTCCGGTAAAGTTTCTTAGTCTCGATGTATTTTTCTACAGCCCGCGGCATTAAGTAACGAATACTTTTTGATTCGCCGGTTCTCGCTCGAATCTCGGTGCCACTGATATCAATCTGTCGCGTTGTAAGTTCGTGGTCGCGTATCTGCTGCATGCATTCTGGGCTGGTAAAAGGCTCCAAACAGGTTAAATCGACTGGCCCTGACCCAGGGCGGTTGACAATCAGTGGTGTCGCCAGTGAGCAGATGGTTGTCGGGTCTTTCCAATTCGGAAAGCCGGCTAACGTATCGGCCCCCATAAGAAGCAGAAATTCATCTTCTGGCGACCCCTCCGTGAGCGTTAAAAGTGTGTCGACCGTGTAGCTCACTCCGCCACGATCAATTTCTAACATAGAGATTTCAAAGGCTTCGTGACCCGCCAGTGCCAAAGAGAGCATCGCGATCCGGTCCTTATCCTTAGCCACGGGTCCCTGCTCCTTAAAAGGCCCAATGGCGCTGGGTAGGAACAGCACCCGATCGAGATTCGCCTGCTCGCGGCATTGTTCAGCTGCCAATAAGTGGCCATAGTGAACAGGGTCAAACGAACCACCAAAAACACCAACACGCACAGCGATATTCCTTGATTGAAAAACATGTTTTTCCGAGCGTAGCAAAATGAACCTGCAAAAGCTACCGACGATTCTCGTTCTCGGTGAGGTTGAGGCTTGAGAGCCCCGTCGGCGGACGTTTTCTGGTATGTTGAGCAAATCACGATGTGATGTCATCACAGGGCGCCCCGTAACTGACAACGTTGATTGTGACGAAGCAAAACCAACTTTTCGATACCACACCGGAACCGTGGAGGCTAGACGATCAAGACGATTGGCTGGCTGCGCGCGTCGTTTTTTCACAGGCGCCTTACGGCCCTTACGATTACCAGGTTCCATCCAATCTAGAGCAACAAGTTCGCGCGGGTGTCCGGCTAACTGTTCCGCTGGGGCGCGGTAATCGTGCGCGGCAAGCCTACTGCATTGACGTGATTGGCCCGTTTCATCCGCTGGCTTCAACGGTGAACCCCCAGCGACTCAAGCCGCTGACCAGCGTTTTGGATGAGCAGCCCATTCTTGATGAATCATTGCTCGAGCTGGCGAAATGGATTAGTGATTACTACGTCTGCCCTTTAGGGAATGTGATCGAAACAGTGGTTCCAACAGGTATTCGCGAAGGGAGTGGAACCCGTGAAATGCTGTTCCTTGCCTTAGCCGATGGGCTCGCTGAGCAATTAGCGGATTTAAAACTCTCACCCAAACAAAGAGCGATCTTAGAGACGCTTGCCGCGGGTGGCTCTGATTGGACGCCACGTGAGCTTGCGGACACTGTCGGTTGCACCCAAGGTCCGATTACAGCCCTGCGAAAAAAAGGGTGGATTACGAGTTCATCTAGGAGGGTACGTCAGCTTTCGCACGAAATACCAAAAGAGAAAAAAGAACAGGATCTGGATCTCAACAAAGATCAGCAGCAAGCGTTGGATTCGATCGAGGCCGTCATAGAGCAAAGTGAGTATCGAAGCTTCCTGATGCACGGCATCACTGGAAGTGGAAAAACGGAAGTTTATATTCGAGCGATTCAGAAGATCGTGGAGTACGGTCGACAGGCGATTGTTCTGGTGCCTGAAATCAGCTTGACGCCCCAAACACGACAGCGGTTTCGAGCCAGATTTGAGCGAGTGGCCGTTTTGCATAGTCATTTAACCGCAGCCCAACGAGCGTGGCACTGGAATGAGATTGCCAATGGAAACGTTCAAGTAATTATTGGCGCACGAAGCGCTATTTTCGCCCCGACTCCTAATTTAGGGCTCATCGTATTAGATGAGGAACATGACGGCTCTTTTAAACAAGATAAGGCGCCTCGTTACCACGCCCGTGAGGTGGCTGTCTGGAGGGCGAAGCGAGCTAAGATTCCGATGATTCTAGGGTCGGCGACACCAGCCCTCGAGAGTTGGAATCGGGCATCGACAGGAGAATTCGATCTTTTAAGCCTGCCTCGGCGGGTGCTTGATTTACCCTTACCGGACGTGGCAACGATCGATCTACGCGTGGATTTTGGTAATCGAAAATCACGAGGTGCGATCAGTCAGAAGCTTCGTCAAGAAATTAGGAGCTCACTCAATCAGGGCGGGCAAGTGATTTTGTTACTCAATCGGCGAGGGTTCGCGACGCGCATTCAATGCCCTGCGTGCGGGCACGTCGAGTACTGCCCGGATTGTTCTATCCCGATGACCCACCATCGCGATGGGAGTAAGGCTGTTTGTCACTATTGCGATTACCAGATTTCAGAGCCTCAGTTTTGTACCGAATGTGGGTACGCGGCGATTCGGCTTGCTGGTATGGGGACCCAAAAACTAGAGCAGGAAGTACAAGCGATCTTTCCTGATGTTCCCTGCATGAGAATGGATACCGACACGATGCGAAAGCCCGGGAGCCATGAACTGGCTCTATCCGAGTTCCGGGAGGGTAAAATCAAAATACTGCTGGGCACTCAGATGATTGCCAAGGGACTGGATTTCCCCAACGTGACCTTAGTCGGCGTTATCAACGCCGATACGGCTTTGCATTTTCCCGACTTTCGCGCCAGTGAACGTACGTTTGGTTTGGTCACTCAAGTTGCCGGTCGAAGTGGACGAGGGCCTAAAGGAGGGCGCGTGTTGGTCCAAACCTTTAGTCCCGATAATCCAGCAATTATGGCGGCGACGAAACACGATTACCTAGGGTTTGCAGCCGGGGAAATTCCCAATCGAGAAGCGTTTGGCTACCCTCCCTTTGGGCTGCTGGCTAGAGTGGTAATTAGGAGTGAGTCTCAGGAGCGAGCCAAGCAGATGGGTGAACACATTACGGCGGCCATTCAGCAGGCGGCTGACGAGCTACAGACAGAAATTGTGGTTCTTGGTCCCGCGCCGGCGCCGGTGGAGAAATTGCGCGGTAAGCACCGTTTTCATATCTTGATTCGCTCAGCAATCGATTCCCCGTTACAGCCTGTGATTCGTCGCGCGTCGGCGATGGTGCAAGCAGCTGACGAGGTTCAGTGGATCGTTGATGTTGACCCGATCGATATGCTTTAACAGATTTTCCCAACTGTCTAGGGTGAAAAAACGCCAGCATTGCCGGGGTGCGCTCGGGTCTCTGCGGTTTTCCCCGCGTAAATCAGCGTAAATGAACCTAGAACGACAGCGTTCATTTGAGCAGCGGTTTAACTGATCTAGTGAGCCATCTTCAGTGGTTCTACAATACAGGGATAGAACCCCCCCATATCCAGTTCACCCGATTCGAACTTCTGCAATGTCCTATCGTTCCATCAAACGCGTGCTTGGCGAATCCAGTCTGGAGCGAAAGATCCGGATCTTGTTTGGCGTGTGTCTGTTGATTTTGATTGGCGCTGCTTTCTTCTGGGTGAGTCGAATCACTGAAGAACAGATACTCAGTAGTTTGGTAGATAAATCTCGAAGTTTGACGACCGTTTACCTGCTCGAAGAGCACATGATCAATCAGGCCCGTGATCGCACGGACAAGATTTATGGCAATCGAGCCGTTTTTGAAGGGCTTTCGGATCATGTTCAAACGAACGAATTTCAAGCCAGCATGGTTGCGCTGTCTCAGGATTCAGTGCGTCAGGATACGAATCCAGAAGAAGTGGATGCTCAAGACAGAAGTAATCTAGAGCGGATGATCCCATTGGCCGCGCAGTTGCAACACATCGAGAATCAAAAACTCATCAACTTGGAGAAAACACTCACGTCAGAGGAGGCGGCTCGCTACAGGGAACTGATCAAGCAAGTGAACAAGGAGTCCCATTATCGTTTTGCGGCGGACGAAAAGTATATTTACTATACACCCATGATTTTCAATTCAACGTGCATGCTTTGTCATCTGAGTGATCAAGGTTCGTTAGAGTTGGCCGGCGAGGCGGCCGTTGAACAATTGGACGAGACACCGATAGCTTTTTTTCGGATTGAACTGCCTCAGGCTGAGGCCAAAAATGCGATCACTCAGGCTAGGGCTATTTTGATGACGGTCGCCATCGTCACGGTTTTTATTTCAATGATGGCACTCTATTTAATTGTCCGGTACGTCATTGTCAAACCTTTACGGCATTTACGGGATGTGACGGAAGAGGTCGGGCATGGCCGCATGGATGTCCGGGCAGAATTAAACACAGCCGATGAATTTGAAGAACTCGCGCGTTCATTGAATCGGATGCTTCGTCACTTGCTCGATTCCCAAATGGCGTTACAGAGCGCGAACGACGATCTGGACCGCAAAGTGGATGAGCAGGCTCAGCTGAATTTAAAGCTTTATGAAACCAACCAGGTGAAAAGTGAGTTCTTAGCTAATATGAGTCATGAGCTGAGAACGCCCCTAAATAGCATCATTGGCTTTTCGGAGATTCTTGAGGATACCGATACACTGACCGATCGCCAAAAGCGCTACGCATCCAATATTCGCAAGTCAGGTCGCTTGCTGCTGGATTTGATTAACAACATTTTGGATCTCGCAAAACTGGAAGCGGGTAAAATGGAGGCAATTCCGGTTGAATTCAAAATCGAGCAACTAGCGTCGAACTTATGCGATATGGTGAGGGCTTTAGCTGAAAAGAAAAATATCCAGCTGGTTTTATGTACCGAGGATGGATTGCCCGGTGCGTTTCAGGATCAGATCAAGATACGTCAAATTTTGACGAACTTGCTTTCCAATGCCATCAAGTTCACGCCAGAAGGTGGCCGCATCAACGTCACCGTGGATCAGAACGAGGGCCAGCAGATGGTGATCAAGGTGACCGACACCGGAGTGGGAATTGCTGAGGATGACCAAGAAATTGTCTTCGAGAAATTTCGCCAAGGACCTTCGGCCATTGGCTCGGACGCACTGACCCGGGAATTCTCAGGGACTGGCCTCGGGCTCTCGATCGTCAAAGAGCTTTGCAAACTCTTGGGCGGTTCCATTAGTTTGGATAGCGAGCTTGGCAAGGGCTCTACATTCACGGTAACCTTGCCTTGGAGTTTGCAGCTTTCTCCCCGGATCAATTCCGAGATCACTCAAACGATCAACGAGATTACAAAGAGTCAACGAGTTGATTTTGCTCGCACCACCCTGATGGAGCAGCCGTCCCAAACGGATCGCAGTGATTCGGAATCGATTCCTGTCGAGCCTCCTCCGGCGCCTGGCGAATCGGAGTCGACAACAGCTCCCCTGACCAGTCCACCTGTAGAAAATAGTTAACGAACTGCCGGTTTTCACCATGTCCCAGCACAACCCAGTTTTTGAAGTCAGTCTCTTTACCGACGGAGCCTGCAGCGGCAACCCAGGTCCTGGGGGATGGGCCTTTGTATTGCGTCACTTGCCGACCGGTCATGAATCAGAGGAATCGGGTGGCGTGCCCGAAACAACCAATAATCGGATGGAGCTTGAAGCGGTGGTGCAGGGGCTGCAGCGGCTGAAACGACCTTGCCGAGTGGAGTTGTTTACCGACAGCGTTTACGTTGGAAAAGGGATGACCGAGTGGATGCCGAATTGGAAGAAAAATGGCTGGAAGCGAAAAGAGAAAAGCAAGCTCGTCCCGGTTAAGAACGAAGAGCTCTGGCGTAAGCTCGATACCCTCATTTCAAAACACTCTGTGAAATACACCCGGGTCGCTGGGCACAGCGGCCATCCTGAAAATGATCGTTGTGATGAATTGGCGGTAGAAGCCTATCAAAAGTATCTTAATTCGTAATCCTTGGCAGCGGCTTTTTCTTGCGACGATTCCTTACACGGATTCGTTGCATGATCCAGTTGGCTTTGATGTGAGCGGTATGGTTGAGCAGATGAGACCGTTTGCCTAGGTCGATTCTAAGAATCGGCATTCAGATTATCTGGGTTTGGTCGCGACGCTCTCGTAATCGGGATTATGGCTGACGGTGAAGTTGTAGACCTGGTAAACCGGATCCAAGGGGCCTTGAGCTTCCGCTCGAAGAAAATCACTGGCGGAGGTCACCTCGATTTTCGGAGCTCCGCATGAAGCCAGAAATTGACCCGGTCGATCGCTTCCAAAAACGAAAGATTCTCCAAGATCGTCCATCCGCATCAGAAATTCAGTAATTTCAGGGACATCGGTTCCGCCTTCTACCGACTCTCGTGTGACGAAATCGACCCAAAGTCGAGAGTGTGGATTTTTCATCATTGATAGTAAGTCTTGAATGATCTGACGGTTGACGGATTCTTCGAAATACATCGAACAACCTTCATAAACCAGAACCGTTGGTTGGCTGGGGTCAAACTGAGGGCAGGACTTCAAGACATCTGCCAAATTGTCTTTGAGAAAGTCAGTCTCTAAGCGAACGCGATTTAATGAACCCTGTGGATCGATTTCTTGGATGACACGATCGCGCTCATCCAGCATTTCAGGCAGGTCCATTTCAAAACAGGTCATATCGGGTCGCCGAATGGCGTGTCGAAAAGCTCGCATATCCAATCCTGCACCAATCAGCACCAATTGACGCATTCCGGGAGTATTGCGGATTGTGTTATCAATGTGCTGGGTTCGAGCGACGACCATTTCAGTTAATTGAGGTAGGGCTTTTCGAAGTCGGGCAGCCAGTAGCTGTCCGTGGGGTCCTGCGGCAATGACCGCGTGGGGGCAGTCGACGCGCAGTCGCTGTCCCGATTCAGAGCTTCGATTCCAATTGAGATCCCGACCCGCTCGAATGCCAGCAATCATTCTCGCCGAGGCTTTGATCTTTTGACGGAACAGCAGCGATCGATTGCTCGAGCTATCGAGAAGTTGGATAGTGGGTTGGGCGAAGTATTTTAAAACACCCTCGGCAACCAATTCACCATTTGATTCAAAGGTGATACCGAGGGAGGCGAGTACTCGCTTCCCCTGCGAGTATCGGTGCACAATGGTTGTGGCTGTTTTGTCGTCAATGTGACAGCAACCCGTCAGGTGTCCTGTGCTGGGACGGATGTACTTTACATCCATCGCGGCTAGCCAGAGGGATGCAGAATCTGTCGGCTTGCATTGGTGGACACCTGCCATCGGGACGCCGTTAAGGAGGCTGGCTAAGGCAGTGCCGCCGGTGTAATCAGCCGACAACGAGATGAGGGCTGCCTGATGGGTTCCATGTTGGTTGGTCGTCGCTTGATTGAGTGGCAAAATGGATTTAACGAGTCCATAGTTGACCTCTGACAGCCTCCAGTCACACGCCTCAAGGACCGGTACTGACTTTCGCAGTAGACGCGTCACCAGTTGTGGGTTCATGCGATCCCGGTAGTCCGCTTCCCAAGAGGTGGTGTTAGGCTCTTGAACAATCATTAAGTAGATGCTCCGTCGAGGTGATGCTGGATGATAATCCGCTAACATGATTCACCCCAGATAAGTCAATTCAAGGAGATTCCGCCGAATGTGACCCCAACCAACAGAAACAGGATACAGATTTAATGGTCCGGTAATTTAGAAAAACCTATGTTTGGGGAGAACTACCGAAGTGAACGCGAAAAGTCAGCCTGCTTTTTCTGCAATGTAAACGTCGCACATTCCGTTTTATCCACAATTCCCGTACCCATTTGCGAGCCACTTTACATAGCGGCCAAAGACGGGTGAGGGAGATTAAACCCGCAAAACAATGGGGATCGGTCATTGGCCCCACGTCGGGTAAGGATTTTTTGTACCGAATCATGAATCACCCCTTACTGAACAAACCGAGCCGCCTGTTGGGCCATTACGAGGTCATTAGCGACGTCGCCCTAGAGAGTGGTAGGCCCCAGAGTTGTAGAGAAATTGGTTTGGTTTGTGACACTAGTGACGATCGTAAGGTGCTGCTTCGCTATCTCCCGGAAAAGTTTTTTTCAACCAATGATATTTTCCGATTCCAAAACGAGATGCGTCAGCTGGCCAAAATTCAGACGCCTGCTTTTTCTAGGCCTCTTGATTTTGGCCAAAAAGAAGGAGTGATTTTTTGCACCCAAGAGGCGTTGCCGCATCCCTTGCTTACGGAATATTTTTCAAACTCAGAACGTTCGTCATTGAATTTGGATCAAGTGTTAGACTTGGCTCATAATCTATTACGAGTGCTTGAGCAGATTCATCAAAAAGGATGCGTGTTTGGGACATTGCAAGCATCCTCGATATTTTACGACGGCCACCGAGCGGTGCTTAGCTGTCCGGGTCCTCAAGATTTCCTACAACAACCTGCTGGAGACGAACCCGCCCTGTCGTTTGCCGAATACGCCTCTCCCGAATTGGCGGGCTCAATCGATCAGGATGTTGGACCCTCCTCGGATTTGTATTCCTTTGGAGTTTTGTTGTATCGAGTTTTGACTGGGTGCGTGCCGTATCAAGGGAATAGTGTTGGTGACATCATTCTTCAACATTTGACGACTCAGCCACATTTCGACTGGAATGATCTTGAAATCCCGACAGTTTTGAGGCAGATCATTGCCCGACTTTTAAAGAAGGAACCCCGAGACCGTTATCAATCTGCCAGTGCCGTGCTGAATGATATTGAATTCTTGATTCAAGCAAGGCATCAGGGAAAAGTCTTGGATGATTTTGTCGTTGGTAGAGCGGATTCACGAACCTCAATTATTGAGCCAGCCTTGGTGGGACGGTCGGCGGAGTTGGGCCGCCTGAAAGACGCTCTCGAGGCGGTTCGGAGCGGCATTAGTCAGGTCGCTTCCGTCACCAGCCCTAGCGGTATGGGAAAATCTCGCCTCATCCACGAACTGCTGCGAGACGCGACCTCACAAGGCTTTAGGATCTACCGCGGCATGGCGACCAATCAAGCAGGCCAATTGCCGATGGCTCCGCTTCTGAACATCGCGCGTCAATTTGCGCTGTACGTCGCCGCGAATCAGGGACAAAAGCCGCGGCTACACCGAGAGTTAGCAGACTTTCGGGAAGAAATTTCGACGATCCTTCCTGAATTTGCAAGAGAGCTCGGTTGGAGTACCAAACAATTGGTTGGTCCGGATGAGCTAGGAGCCAATCGAGTCAATCGCGCCGTGGCCAATGTATTATTCCGAGTGGGTACAGAGCAGGCTCCTGCACTGATCTGGCTGGATGATTGCCAATGGCTCGATTCAAGGTCTCTGGATATTCTTCNGACCATTCAGAGTGATCGCTTAAACCACACGTTACTGGTTCTGAGCTGGCGACCTAACGAAGGTGTTAGTGATAAGGTCTGCAAACAGATCGAGAGACAGACCCAGGTCGCATTGCAACCACTGAAGCCGGACGAGCTTCGGGCGCTGGTGGAATCGATGGCCGGGATCTTGCCTGATATGGCAGTCCAGACCATCACCACCTTGTCGGCTGGCAGTCCATTCATGGCATCAGCCATTCTTCGGGGGATGGTGGAATCGGGAGCTCTGGTCGCTAATGAGAACCAATGGCGCGTTGAACGAGATAAGCTGGCTGATATTCGTGCATCGGAAGATGCAGCCGATGCCCTGTTGAAGCGACTGGAGCAAGTGCCCTCGTCAATCCTCAATCAGCTATCGATGGCCGCCATCATTGGTAAGGAATTTGACGGTCATACACTGATCGAGTTGACCGGGATGTCGTTTGAAGAAACCCAGGCCAATTTTGACTGGTGCCGTCGACAGCGGTTGATATGGGCGATGCGGAACGGGAGCTACTCGTTCGCGCATGATTCGATTCGGGAAACGTTGATTCGTCGGCTTAATGACACACAGCGACGGGAGTTGAATCAGAAGTTTGCCCAACAACTTGAACGCAACGAGCCTCTGCGTTGGTTTGAAATCGCCTGCCATTACGACGCAGCGGGTAAAGCTCGAAAAGCGCTGCCATTTGCTCTCAAGGCTGCGGCGGAAGCCCGACAGCAATACTCGCTAACAGCTGCTGAAGAACTGTTTCGAATTGCGAGTCGTGGACTCGATTCCGGCGTTGAGTCGGAGCGGCATCATGTGGAGTCGGGTTTAGCCGATGTCCTCATGCTCCAAGGAAAATATGACGACGCGGATCAGTGGTTTGTAAGAGCTTCTGTCTCAGCCCACCACCCACTGGACAAGGCTCGAACAGCATTGAACCGTGGTGAGCTAGAGTTCAAACGAGGTAACAAAGAGAAAGCGGTATCGTTTTTCGAGGAGGCGATTAACGAGCTCGGTTATAAGATTCCCTCTGGCGGTCTGAATCTTGGTATCCAGCTGGGGCGTCAGGTGCTTGTCCAAACGCTTCATTCCCTACTACCCAAATGGTTTGTGAACCGCCGTTCGAGTTGTTCAAGAACCGAAAAGCTCACACTGCAGATTTTTAGCAAACTAGCTTATGGTTATTGGTACACACACGGTAAATACAGAACCTTCTGGGCGCATCTCGCTGAAATGAATTTAGCGGAACTTTATCCGCCTAGTCTTGAATTAGCCCAAGCTTATTCGGAACACGCGCCGGGTATGAGTCTGATTCCTTGGCACAGCCGTGGCATCCGATACGTGCGGCGATCACTGAAAATGCGGCAGCAGTTTAATGACGTTTGGGGCCAAGGTCAGTCTCGTAATTTTTACAGCATCCTGCTTTATTCATCGTCTCAGTATGAAGCTTGCATCGATCAAGCCCAGCAGGCGGAGTCAATTTTAGTTCGTACGGGAGATCCGTGGGAGATGAACATGGCTCGCTATCAACGCGCGGCGGCCCTGTACCGGGTTGGCAATCTGGAAGGTGCGTTGAAATTGGCAAAAAGTACCTATGAATCTGCTCTGTCGATAGGTGATTTTCAGACAACGGGGAATATCATCGATGTTTGGGTGCGAGCCTCGATGGGTCAGTTGCCTGAAGAGGTGGTTCAACTGGAACGCTCGCGCACTTTGCGAGATTGCCAATGTCAGTGCCAGGTACTGTTGGCAGAGGGTGTGAATCTATTTCACCAGAATGAATATAGCCGTGCCGCGAAGTGCTTTGTCTCGGCGATCAAACGAGCGAAACGGGCCGGCGTAGTCAATGCCTATATCACACCCAACTACGCCTGGTTGGCTTCGGCATTACGGATGGAGCTAGAGTCCAAACCGCTGAAATCCAAAACAGCGCGTCGCCGTGCGATCCACAAAATTCTTCAAGCAGCAAGGCGAGCCGTGCGAGTTTCTCGGCGGTTTAAGAATGACTTGCCTCACGCGCTTCGTGAACTCGCTGCCGCCTTTGCCTTGTCGGGTGAAAAGAAGCGAGTGAAGAAATTGTTGCTCCACAGCCTCTCGGTCGCCGGCAATCAAAAGGCGGCCTATGAAATGGCTTTGACGCGACAGATGGTTGGTGCTATTGGNCAGGAACTTGGTTGGTCGGAAGCGAAAGAGATGGCGGCCGCGGGCGCCTTGGAGCTGGAAGCCCTGAGCCGTTCGGTGTCAGAAGCGGATCAACAAACGTCGATCTCTTTGGTCGACCGATTCGATACACTATTAAGTTCGGGTCGAGAAATCGCGTCTTCAATGCACCGCGAACAGATTTTGAAGAAGACTCTGGAGGCCGCTCGGGGACTGCTTCGCGGCCAGCGTACTTTGGTTATTCAAACGAACAGCAACGGTCAATCCATCCTTGCCGGACCAGCCGATCAGGAATTCGATTCGGAGCTGGTTAATGAAGCGATGGTTAGTCGTAAGACGGTTGTTCGCGACTTTGAGAATGTTGATCAACATGGCGTTCGTTCGAAAAATACGGGGGGGTTTTTGTGCAGCCCGATCACGGTAAATGACCGAGCCGTGGCTTGCATTTACGTGGCCAACGATTTCCTTAAGGGCTTGTATGGCGGTAACGAAATCAGGATCGCAGATTATCTAACGAGTGCCGCCGGGGCTGCCTTGGAAAAGGCAAATGGCTTCGAGCAATTGGCTGAGCTGAATCAGACGCTAGAGCAAAAAGTCCTTGACCGGACTGCGACCGTGGAAGCGCGCTCTCGAGAGTTAGAGATCACCGCAGATGAGCTCAGAAAAGTACAAACGGATCTAGAAGTTGCACGGGATGAAGCGGAGGCAGCTAATTCTGCCAAGAGCAGCTTCCTCGCTCGAATCAGCCATGAAATCCGTACGCCTATTTCCGCGGTGATTGGGTTTACCGAGCTAATGCTACGCGGCGTGGTTACGGACCCTCAAGACCAAGCGAACAAGCTAGAAACCATTCATGCCAGCGGTAATCATCTTTTGCAATTAATCAATGATCTTTTAGACATCTCCAAGATTGAAGCCGGCAAGATGGAGGTCGAGTCGATCCCGTGCGAGCCTGTGCAGGTCATCAGAGATGTGCTCGCAACACTCGAGGCAAGATCTAATCAGAAAGCGATTGATTTGCGTTTGCAGATTGAGGGAGAGGTGCCGCGATCGATTGTCAGTGATCCAACACGGATGCGGCAAATTTTTACCAATCTAATTGGTAACGCTATTAAGTTTACCGAAGTTGGAATGGTTAGCGCGACGCTGTCTTTCGAATCCTCGACAGATCAGATGTTGGTCGAAATAAGTGATACTGGGATAGGGATGACCGAAAATCAGCTTGAGAAAATATTTGAGCCATTCACACAGGCAGACTCGTCGACGACTCGTAAATTTGGCGGGACTGGGTTGGGCTTGTCCATTAGCAAGCGGTTGGTGGAAACGCTGGGTGGATCGATGTCTGTCAAAAGCCGGCCTGGAATCGGCAGCCGCTTTGTGATCAAACTACCAATCGGCAGGATGGCTGAAAGCGAGTGGGTGAATAACGATTGTCTTCTTCCATCAGAGCAAGCTCGTCGCGATAAAGCCTGGAGTGCGGTGCAGCTGCAAGGCCTAAGAGCTTTGGTGGTTGATGACTCCGAAACCAATCGGGAGTTGTTGAGAATTGTACTCGGTGAGGCGGGTGCTGTTGTTGAAATTGCCGAAAATGGGCGTCAGGCCATGGAACAGCTAAAAGGAAATGACTCGGTCGATGTTGTTTTAATGGATATGCAGATGCCTGTTTTGGATGGATACGGAGCGACGCAGCAATTGCGCAAACAGGGATTCGACAGGCCCATCATAGCGCTGACTGCAAACTCAATGATCGGCGACGAAGGCCGGTGCCTAGCCGCCGGTTGCACGGATTATGTCTCCAAACCGATCAATTTTGACGTCTTGTTAGAAAAATTGGGGTCCCTGCAGGGCACGCCAGCGAGGCAGGCTAAACACCTCTCTCCAACCCCGGCTCTTCAACCATCGGCAGAGACATTGCCGGCGGAGCAAATCGAACAGGACATACTCCAAACGATTGAGGCACTTCGGTATCCTCCGGAAGAGCCGTTCCGATCACTTTCTATTCAATTTATTGAGAAAGTCAGAGGTAAGTTGCCAGAACTAGCGGCGGCGATTCGGAACGAGGATTTTGAAACACTCGGCCAACTCGCTCATTGGATTAAAGGTACCGGAGGAACCGTCGGGCTTCCGCAGCTATCCGAAATCTCGATCCAGATGGAAAGCGCGCTTAAGGGCAGGTCTATTGACGAGGTCGTGGCTCACTACGAACGACTCAGGGGAATGATTTTGAGTTCGTGATTTCTCATGAACGTCGGTCATTGAATCGCCGAATTCATTCGAACTGTCAGTCTATGAACCCCACGCCAATTAGAAACAGAGTTTGATCGGGGCCTAATCTGGTGCAGTGTCTTGCGCGAGCAACCAGAGCGGCATTGAAATCAATAATCGATACCCGCACCCGCACATTTTTGTAATTCACAGTTTCTAGATTTAGTGAATGACGTCATCCCAGTTGATGTTGTCGTTGTGGGAATGCGTGAAACCCATGGCGCGTTCTTGGCGGACGGTCTCTTCGTCGCGAAAGGCCATAACGTACGTTTTGCGCCATTGTTCCGAAGTGTTCCCGCCGGACCCATGGACAATCCGCTCGTCATGGATCGTCACCGCTCCTCGTTTGACAGGCAGATAGACGAGTCGGTCTGTTGGCTTGGATTCGATGATCAGTGTATGCGATGCATCCCGACCGTCATCTTTGGGCTGGTGGCTTCTTAATTCCGGCTCTTTATTCGTTCCGGGGCAAACTTGAAGGCAGCCATTTTCGAGATCCGAATCACTTAAGGCGAGCGAGAAAGTTGCGGTCCAAGTATTCTCGGTCTTGGGCCAATATCCGAGATCTTGATGCATCGCGAATTCGGCATTTTCCTTCTGCGGCTTTTTAGCAAGAAATTGTTCGTAGTCCATCACGGCCGTTCCTGCATACAATTGGTTGGCAACGCTCTGGGCTAGTTGGAAAAAGATATTGTCAACCAGTTCAGGACGATACTTGCTGGGCAGCATGGCATTGACCAAGCGGAATTCTTCAATCGGTGTTCCGTAAGGCTGGCTCATGTCACAAAAATCTTTATTCATGCCGGGTTCCCGCCCCTGCACAAAGTGATCAAACCACGGATCGAGTGTCGCCAATTCTTCTTCGGTCAAAAACTCGTTCAGTGTGAGATAGCCGGCTTCGGAAAACTGCTCGATTTCGCTATCGGTGACCCGGTATTGATTGCCTTGGCGACGTTGACGTCCCGAATCTTCGTTGGTGGAGCGTTGCGGCATGATAAACTCGTTTTCTCAAATGGTCACAGTGTCAAGCAATTCCAAAAAGTTGGTCCATGACATGCTTTGTTAAACGCAACCTTACAGAGGCTTACAAGAGCTGCATCGTAAAAAAGGCACCCCGAGCAGGATTCGAACCTGCGACCTACTGATTAGAAGTCAGTTGCTCTATCCAGCTGAGCTATCGGGGCAAATTGAGACGTTTCCGTTTAGCTGTTCGTATCCTAGCACAAAACCCCCGCTGAGTGGATGTGTGACCTGCTGGCGATCCCGGAACAGACGGCGGTTTGCGATGGAGCTTGAACTAGTGGATAAGTAACGCGATCAGTCAACAGCGATTGTCACCCGTTGCAAAAAGACGGTGCCAACGAGCGGTTCGTTAATGGCAAGGGACAAGAAATGGTTTAGAATAGGACTTGTAAACAAATTGCGAGAGAGCTTTCCCGGGCGCTAGCTTGAGGCTGGCTGGTTACGAACTCTATAGAGCGGAATCCAGAAACTGATGAATTTCAATGTCTTAAAATTGACCTCTTCACCGTTAACGATTGTGTTTTTCTTTACCGCCTGGATCGTGTTAATGCTCGAGCCGACACCTGCGGTCGCTCAGACCGGTGACGCTCGCGCTCAGGGACGGCCGAATATTCTCTGGCTGACGGCCGAAGACATTGGTCCCCAGCTGGGTTGTTATGGTGATTCCGTAGCCAAGACGCCCAACCTCGATGCGATGGCAGCCCGCGGGATGGTCTTCGATGTGGCTTGGTCCAACTATCCGGTTTGCGCACCCGCTCGAACAACGATCATTACGGGAATGTATGCAGCAGCCAATGGTGCTGGCCATATGCGGTGCCTGCGGCCTTTGCCTGATGGTGTTGAGATGTTTCCTGAGATTTTGCGGCAAGCCGGCTACTTTTGCACGAACCGCACCAAAGAAGATTACAACCATCCCAAGTCCGGCAAGGTCTGGGATCAATCTAATCGTAAAGCCCACTTTAATAACCGACCCAAAGGAACCGGTTCGCGTCCGCCGTTTTTTTCCGTGTTCAATCAGACAGTAACTCATGAAAGCCGAATTCGGAAACGCCCCCACCAAGCAGTGACCGACCCGCAATCCGTCCAGCTAGCGAGTTATTGGCCTGATCGTCCTGAGGTCCGACAAGACTGGGCTCAGTATTACGATAATATTGCTACGATGGATGATTGGGTTGGGGTCCAGCTTAACCAGCTGGAACAATCAGGGGTGGCAGACAATACGATTGTTATTTTCTATGGTGACCATGGCTCTGGGATGCCTCGTCATAAACGGTACGCTGGCGACTCGGGCATGCGTGTCCCTTTCATCGTTTACTTTCCTGAAAAATACCAACACCTGGCACCAGCCGGCTATGCAGCCGGCAAGCACTCTAAAGAGCTTGTCAGTTTCGTAGACTTGGCTCCAACGACACTCAGTCTGGCCGGGATTGAACCACCCCAATACATGCAAGGAAGAGCGTTTGCGGGTGCTTATCGCGCGCCTCCTGCTGCATTTCTTTATGGTTTTCGTGAACGAATGGATGAGCGTCCCGACTTATCTCGATCACTGCGGGACGATCGTTTCTTGTACATCCGAAACTACATGCCACATTTATCGGCCGGGCAGCACATCAATTATCAGATGCAAACCCCCACAACGCGACTGTGGAGAGAGTTGTATGACGCAGGGAAACTGACGAAGGTGCAACGTCAGTTTTGGGAGGCTCGGCCCGCCGAAGAGTTTTATGATTTGCAGAAAGATCCGGAAGAAACCGTTAATTTAATTGACAACAAAAATTACCAGAAAGAGATCCGACGGTTTCAAGAGGCTCACCGGCGGAAGACCATGGAGATAAGGGACCCTGCGTTCATTCCGGAAACGATGCTTCACCGGATTGCCAGCCAGCCCACGGGTGTTGCCGGTTTCTGTTCGGACTCTAAAAAGTATCCTCTCCAAAAGATTTTTGATGTTGCCAGCCAAGCGGCCCAGACCTCAGGGCCTGTTCCCCCAGCATTGTTGCAGCTAGCCCAATCAGAGAATTCGATTCTTCGATACTGGCTGGCGATGGCGTTCGTCAGCCGGGGCAGCGAGGCCTGCCAAAAGCATGTCACGCTTTTGAAAGAATTGATGCGAGATCCAGTCCCTGCGGTGGCGGTGGCGGCAGCGGAGGCTCTAGCGGTACACGGACCGAAAGGTTCTGTAAAGCAAGCTGTCAATTTCCTGGTAAGCAAAGCGAATGTAGGCCAGGCAGATTTTTATGTAGCGGTTGCGGCCTTGAATGCTCTCGACCATCTGCCTTTAGCCGCTCAGGTGCCCGCTGGCGTGCTTAACCAATTCCCCCGCCAAACCGACCAGATTCAACGGGGCGATGACTATGTTCAACGCCTGATTGAAAAAGTGTTGGCGAAAATCCAGGCCGGCCAACAGTAGTATTTTGCGTTTGTTTAGCACCAGCCCCCCCTGCTCTGCCGCGGCTAAGTGGTTGCGTCGATAGTGGGCTATTGGTTGTCTCGGTATAATGAAATCATGTCCACGACTGACCATGACGAAGAACGGTTGAAACTCACCCAGCCGGTCCAATTTGTAAAAGGTGTGGGGCCGCAGCGGGCAGCTTTGCTAGGAAAGATGGGCGTTAAAACCGCGGGGGATTTGTTATTTTTCTTTCCCCGGCGTTATCAGGATTTCACTCAGCAATGCGACATCGCTGACCTTCAGGCAGAGCAGCCAGTCAGCGTTGTAGGCAAAGTTTACGATGTAGCGCAATCGGATTATGGAAATCGACATATTCTCAATGTCCTGATCGAGCAGCCAGATGGCTCTCTGTTGCGAGGCATCTGGTTCAATCAGCGTTATATGGTCAACAAGTTTGAAGCAGGCCAGGCCGTTCAATTTCGAGGAAAAGCTGCCAAGCGCAGCGGTCGCTGGCAGATGACACACCCAACGGTGATATGGATCGATGAATCGGAGGATGTCCCCTCGGGCCAGTTACTACCGGTCTACCCGCTAACGGAAGGTCTGAATCAAAGGCAGATCCGGAAAATTGTCGAGGCCGCTGTAGCGGATTATGCCGGTTTGGTCGTCGAATCGTTTCCAGAATCACTTCAACAAGAATTGAATTTATGTGATATTCACTCGGCTATTGAATGGGTTCACCAGCCTCAGGACGAGCAACAATACGAACGCGCGAGAAAACGGTTGGTCTTTCAAGAACTGCTGGTATTGCAACTTGCGCTGGCCATGCGTCGCCATCGGGTGCAGGCGCGTTCGGTCGCTCCTCCTCTGGAGTTGAGTCCTAAGATACGGGCTCGGATTCTAGGGCGACTACCGTTTGAGCTTTCGGAATCTCAATCGAAGGTGTTCGAGGAAATATCTACCGATATGAATCGTCCATTTCCGATGAACCGTCTGTTGCACGGCGAAGTCGGTAGCGGTAAGACGATGGTCGCGATTTGCGCGATGATGCTATCCGTAGCGGCGGGCCATCAAGCGGCCCTGATGGCACCGACGGAAATTCTCGCTCATCAGCATTTTCAGACGCTTAGCCGATTGCTGCAAAATAGTCGGGTGAAACTAGCGCTTTGCACAGGCAGTCAGAAGTCTTCTGAACGACGTCTGATCGACCAGCAGGTAGCTGCGGGAGATGTGGACGTAGTGATTGGCACCACAGCCATTGTGCAATCGTCTCTAGAATTCAAACAGCTGGGCTTGGTGGTAATTGATGAGCAACACAAATTTGGTGTGCGGCAGCGGGCCCGACTGAAACAATCAGGTTTCGATCCGCACTATCTGGTCATGACGGCGACTCCGATTCCCAGAACCATTACCATGACACTGTTTGGCGATCTTGATATTTCAGTGCTTGAGCGCCGAGCGTCGACCATTAGTAAAACGAACACCTATTTAGGAAGCGAGGCGACGCGCGATAAATGGTGGCAGTTTTTTGCCGACAAACTAAAGCAGGGCCGCCAAGGTTTTGTAGTGGCTCCGTTGGTCCGTGGTGCCGCAGATACAGCGGTCAACAGTGTCGAGAAATTATATGAATCAATGGTACATGGCCCGCTAGAACCGTTTCGCGTTGGCTTGATTCATGGGCAACAGACATCTAATGAGAAGCAATCAACGATGGACAAATTTGCTTCGGGTCAACTACAAGTATTGGTGGCGACCGGTGTGATCGAAGTTGGGATTGATGTCCCTAATGCAACCGTGATGACGATTGAGTCGGCGGAACGGTTTGGCTTGTCCCAGCTCCATCAGCTGCGTGGACGGGTTGGCCGGGGCCAGCATCCGGGATATGTTTGTGCGTTCGCTACCAGCCAAGAGCCTACGGAAATAGAGAGGCTGAACGCGTTTGCCGAGATTGATAATGGCTTTGACCTAGCACAGGCCGACCTGCGGCTGCGAGGCCCGGGCAACCTATTCAGCACCCAGCAGACCGGTTTTCCACCATTGATGATTGCGGATTTAACTCGTGATGAAGAGGTTTTGCAACAAACGCAAGAACAAGCGAGGTCGATCATTTCGGATGACCCTGATTTGGCAGACCCCGGTTTGGCACGGTTGCGACAGTTGGTGCTTGTGCGGTATGGCAAAGCCTTAGAAATCAGTGATGTTGGTTAGCGTGGGTAGTCTTGCGCGGCGCAGGCGTTTAGGGCCGATGGCCCAAAATCCGAACGAGCGTGCGGAAGACTGAAAGAACCTCGAGCTCCATGATCTACTTGCTGTTAAATATTGTTTTTGGTTCTTTGTTTGTGCTCAGTATCAAGTGGGTCCAAAATCGCAAACAAGAAGACATTGTCACCATCGGCATGATTAACTACATCGCCGGGGCTCTGGTGATTTTGCCAGAATTCATTCAGTCTCATCCCTCAATGGTGACGGCGTCAGCACTGGGCACAGGTGGTACGATGGGCGCGTGTTATTTTGTAGCTTTCTTTTTTGTGGTTTACGCCATTCGTTATGTCGGAGTCGCGAGCGCATCGGTGGTCGGTTCGCTTTCCATCCTTTGTCCGATCTTGATTGGGGTACTGGTCTGGAACGAGAGCCCTAATTTTTATCAGGTTCTAGGGATCGGAATGGCATTACTCTCGCTGTCGCTGATTGGCGGTTCGACTGACAGCCAGCGTCCGGTGGTTCGAGCATGGTTGGTTCCGGCCATGTTAATTGCTTTTTTCATTCTCGCGGGTGTTAGCCGTCTGTCGCAAGAAGCCTTTCGACATATTTGCCATGCCGAAGAGCGTTCCGTGTTTCTGTTCACGGCATTTAGCGTAGCCGCTATCCCGTCGATGGTCGCTCTTTTGATTCGCTGGAAACGAATTCGATGGCAGGAATGGTCGATTGGAATCATGCTAGGTACGGTTAATGTACTGCAGAGCCACTTTATTCTCAAAGCGCTGAAAGAGTTCCCTGGTTACATTGTTTTTCCCGTAGTGAGCGCCGGTGGATTGGTGTTTACGACGTTGTTTGCGATCAGCTTTTTACGGGAGCGGTTAACGTTCCGAGCCTACATAGGGATCGGCTTGGCAACGGTCGCGTTGCTTTTGTTAAACTGGGATTTGTAACGAAGGTTAAAAAAACGAGCGTTTTACAACGATTTTTCTCATGACTGAAACGGAGGATCACCCGACGATGGTTCAACCGGTAAGGCGCGTTCAATTCAAATACCGCTGGCTTGATGAGGAAGGCAACGCCGTGGGCTTTTTTCGAAAATCAGGCTCTTTCGATGGCGATGTGTTGCAGCTAGACGACACCCGGATCCCCGCTGATGCCATACTTGATCTTCGAATACGCCAAGCCAAAACTTACCTCTGGTTGCGATCTGATTCAGAACCAGCAGTGAAGTTTGGGTTGATGGTATTGGGTAATCGTTTTAACGAAATTCACCATTCACTGAATCGAATTCTGCGACATCGAGTGTCTCAAGAAGAACGTGCGCGTTTAGCCAGGAAGGGTGACGCTCGGGCGTTCCGAATGCAAGAATGTCATCAGTGTCAGGCGGCCGTTGTTTTATCAGGCTTGCCCGTCACACCGCAGGTGTATTGTGAAGTTTGTGATTCTTTGTCCACCATAGCTGGTTCGGCGTCACAAGTGGCCTTCGAGAGACATTATCGCGTTTGTGGGGAATGCCAGATGTATTCTCATCCGCGCAAGTTCACAATTTTCTACCTCTATTTTCTGTTCGTCATTTACGGCTTCTGGAATAAGACCATCTTTTGTTGCCCGGCTTGCATGCGGGGCAAGGCATGGAAAATGCTGATGGTAAACACACTGGGGTTGGTTGGTTTGCCGTTCGCGATGGTGCAATTGTATCGGGCTTACTCCCGCCGTTCTGTAAAAGGTCCGCTTCGGGGACTGGATGATGCCAACATTCTCGCAAGCAAAGGGAAAATTGATCAAGCTCTGGAAGGCTACGATCAGTTGTTGGACGCTCAGCCGGTCAATGCAGGTTTGAAGTACAACGTGGGTATCGGTTTGTTGCAGAAGGCTGAGTTAGAACACGCACAACGAATGTTTGAGTTGTCACTGGAAGATTGCAGTAACTATGGACCTTCGGTCTACGGGTTAATGGTCACGCTCGAGGCACAGGGGAAGGAGCAGGAACTGCAGAGTATGCGGCGATTCTGGGGGATCGACGTTGAGTCGCCAGTGTCGTCTGAATTTGGGCAAGAGGGACCCGAGGTGGAGTCTTAGTGCAGGATCAGTTTCTGGGCTTTCGTTGTTGTTTCAACAGCCATTGATAGATCTCAGGGTTGGCATACGTTTGTGACCAGCTGTTGTGCTTGACCCCGTGATAAATGGTCATTTTGACTTTCTCCCCCCCGCTGTCCTTAATCGATTTCACCATTTCTTTGGTTTTCTCGACGGGGACCACGCCATCCGCATCTCCGTGAAAAGCCCAGATCGGAACATCGACTAGCCGGGCTGCCGTTTTGGGTTTACCACCGCCGCAAATCGGGATAACGGCTGCGAACCTTTCCGGCGTTTTTGCCGCCAAAGCCCAAGATCCACGACCGCCCATACTGAGGCCAGTGAGATAAATGCGATCACGATCTACGTTCAATGATTCGATCGAGTGTTCGACCAGTTGCTGAAGCTGACTGACCTGCCAGCTGTGGTATTTTTCAGGCAACTGGGGTGACACCAAGACGAAGGGGAAACTGGGGTCTTTTTCCGCTCTTTTAGGCGGCCCCCAAAGTTTCACCTTGTCGAGGTTGTCACCTCGCTCCCCATGGCCGTGGAGGAAAATCATCAGGGGCCATGGCTTGGTATGGTCCGAAGCTTCGTAGCCTTTTGGTAAAAAAAGCCAGTAATCGAGGCTGCCTCGATTATTTTTCAGTTCCAACGACTGAGGTGTTTGATTGCCGTCCCTCATGTTGTTTCCCGCATGGGCCTTCGAGTCACGGTGGATCAGCGATGTCAGGAAGGCAGAAATCGTAATTAAGTAAATCAAAGCACGCATGGTTCCGCTCTCTCAGGAAAGACTCACGACCGCTGGGTCGCTGGGTTGGTTGCTATTCGTTGGCCAACTCAGCCATTGCCTCGTCGGAGATGTTGAAGTTGGATGAAACGCTTTGCACGTCGTCATGGTCGTCCAAGGCCTCCATCAGTTTCAACACTTGTCGGGCCATCGAAACATCTAGGTCGACCGTGTTCTGGGGTATTCGGATGACTTGTTTTGAAACACAATCGATACCAGCGTTTTCTAAGGCCAAGCTCACGTTGGAGTACACATCAGGACTACAGGTGACCTCGAAATGTCCCTCTAAAGTAGCGATGTCATCGGCACCAGCCTCTAGAGCTATTTCCATTAATTGTTCTTCGTCAGTCACATCCGTCGCGATTAAAAAAAGGCCTTTCCGGTCAAACATATAGGAGACGCATCCCGTCGCCCCGAGTTTACCGTTGCCTTTTTCAAACAATTTTTTTACTTCGGGTGCGGTGCGATTTCGATTGTCCGTCAAAATATCGCACATGATTGCAACGCCATTGGGCCCGTAGCCCTCGTATATGATCTCTTCAAATGCTACCGACTCTAATTCACCCGCTCCTTTTTTGATGGCTCGGGCAATGTTGTCCTTCGGCATGCTGACCGCTCTGGCATCGGCAACCAAAGTCCTCAGGCGGATATTGACATCCATATCGCTGCCACCATTTTTAGCGGCCACCATGATCGCTTTGCTGATCTTGCTCCAGCTTTTAGCCCGCTTCGCATCGGTGGCGGCTTTTTTATGCTTGATGTTTGCCCATTTGCTGTGACCGGCCATATCGCTCTATCGTCGTAAAACGGGAAAGGAAACGAAAAGAAGACGCACTTCTTGAATTTGTATTGTTGTGGTTCGCCAACCAGTGGGCGATGGCCTATTGACCAACCGATTCCCAAGGGCGCTAAACTAGCGAGGTTTTTTTCGGGCGAGTCGCTTGGTTGCCGATTTCTTTTTACTACTCGAGGCCTTTTTTACGATTGACTTCCTGAGGGGTTTTTTCTTGGCGGGCGCTTTCTTCGCAACAGGCTTCTTTTTAACCGGCTTTTTCTTGGCGGGCGTTTTTTTCGCAACAGGCTTCTTTTTAACGGGTTTTTTCTTAGCAGTCGCTTTCTTCGCAACAGGCTTCTTTTTAACTGACTTTTTCTTGGCGGGCGCTTTCTTCGCGACGGTCTTCTTTTGGGCAGAAGCCTTCTTTTGGGCTGCCGCTTTCTTGTCTACAGCCTTTGTGGCTGAAGCTTTCTTCTTGGCTGGAGCAGCCTTTTTAGTTTTCTTGGCAGTGGAAAGATCGGCCTCTTTTTTCTTGCGACCGCCTCGTTTCGGAAATCTTTCAGCGGCGTCCGGCGCAATCGATAGCAAGACTCCCCGGAGGTCTTTGTTGAATTTCGATTTATAAAACGCGGCAGCTAGCTGGTGAACCACCGACGAGAATTCGACCCCTTTGCTCTTAGGAATGGTGCGCTCGAGTCCAGGGACTTTCCCTTTGGCCGCTTCGGCTTCAGTGACAATCCCCAAAACGATCATCAGGTTCATGGCCGCCTGGTCCAATGGGATGTAATGCCCACCAAGGGCAACTTGGGCCACGTAGGAAATCACGAATGGGTGGACCCCTTTAAAACCCTCGAGCTGCTGAACCGTCTTGCGAAGGTTTTCTTTTTTGAGCGATTCGAGATCGAAGTTGTAATACTTTTCAAAGACACCATGCAGTGCCTTTTTGAGCAAAAGAGCAGACTCCGCGGGATCCGGCTGTTGCTTCATGATTTCAGCGAGCTCCACCGCAGTGGTGACCCGCACCTCGTTCCAGTCGAAAAACTGTTCTTGCAAACGAGCAAAAGACTCATCGGCCGCTTCGTATTGAGAATTATTAAGGCAGCAGGCGAACATCATATGCTCCAAAACCGTCCGATTGGAGGGCGGCAATATCGGTGCGTATTGTTTCTTAGCGACCTTGTATAGTTTGTTGATCAGTGCGGCGCGATTTGTAGCTGACATATCTTTTTATTTATGGGTAGAGTCTGTTGCGAGTGAAGCTAAGTACACCATTATAAGACCGTGGACGAGTTTAGCGTCGACGGCCTTTTATCATGGTGATTCATTTTCTGGATCTTTTGCAGTGCTTGCCGTTACATCCTGAATCTCTGGTTCATCTGGTTCTCCGTCGTCCGTGGTCTCTGGTTCTTTAGGTAAGACTTCATTTAATATTCGAGTCACAGCGGTAGCGTTCTCGATCCCTTTGTCTAAAACAAACTGGACCCGAGGGGTATAGCGGGTATCGATCCGATTGCCGACCCGCTGCTGCAGGAATCCGGAGGCATGGCGAAGGCCTTTCAGGCAAAGCTCCTGTTTTTTTTCATCGCCCATCACAGAGACGTGGATCTTGGCATGGCGTAGATCAGCCGAGACTTCGACAAATGTAACGGTAACATTGTTGACGCGAGGATCTTTTAAATCCGTCAAAATAGCCATTGAAACGACTTCTCGGATGGCTTGGGCGGCTTTTAAAACTCTTCGAGAACTCAACTTGATCTCCTGCAACGGTGAGCGGCAACGGGTAAAGCTATCGGGCTGAACCGTGTCTACAGCGTCCGGGCAACCTCTTCGATTTTGTAAGCCTCGAGCGTATCGCCTTCCTTGATATCGTTAAAACCAACCAGCTTGATACCACATTCCATGCCGCGTTGGACCTCTTTGGAATCATCTTTTTCACGCTTGAGTGACTCGATCGGGTAATCACCGATCACGCGACTGTCTCGAATGACTCGCAGCCGGCACTCGCGCTGGATACTGCCTCGCATGACACGACAGCCAGCAATGGTTCCTGTGCGACTGATGCTAAATGTCTGTAGCACCATCGCCATGCCCTGTTCGACAATTTGCTCTTCAGGCTTGAGCTTGCCTTCAAGCATTGCCTTGAGATCATCGGTTATTTTATAAATGATGTCGTAACGGCGGATTTCGATCTGAAGATTTTCTGCTAACGACCTAGCCGTTTCGTCTGGGACCACGTTGAAACCGATGATGACGGCTTCAGATGCTTCAGCAAGTCGTACGTCACCCACCGTGATACCACCGGCTAGGGCTTGTTTGATTTCGATTTGAACTTCGGGGTGTGAAATTTTTCCAAGCTCTTTTTGGATGGCCTCAATAGAACCCTTGGTGTCAGCGCGAATGATCAGATTCAGCTTGACGACCTCGGCATTGGGGTCTCGCAGGCTGCCGCTCTCCATCAGCTCTTGGAACTGGAGGATGGAGGTTTTGACACTGCGGTTTCCAACCCGACTTTCGGTATCGCGGTCTTTACGCTGGGAGGCGATCTCGCGGGCATCTGCAATATCATCCAAGACATAGAACTTGTCACCAGCTCCTGGGGGGAAATCCAAGCCAGTTAGATTGACCGGAGTGGACGGACCCGCCTCTTCAATTTTTTTCTTGGGTCGCAAGGTGTCGTGCATTGCTTTGACGCGCCCGTGGGATGAGCCACAGACGATCACATCGCCAACACGCAACGTTCCTGTTTGTACCATCATCTTGGCAACCACTCCCTTATCCGACTGCTGCTCTGACTCGATGCACGTACCAGATGCTTGTCGGTCGGGGTTCGCCTTGAGCTCATGTAGTTCCGCGGTGACAAGAATGGTCTCCAGCAGCTCGTCAATCCCATCACCTTTGATAGCGCTGGTACGAATCACTTCCGTTTCCCCACCCCATTCACTGGGTAGTAGTTCGTGTTGTGCCAGATCTTGGAAAGCCTTGTCTGGGTCCGCACCCTGCAGGTCGATTTTGTTAAGAGCGACAATGATAGGAACGCCGGCAGCCTTGGCATGGCTAATAGCCTCCTCGGTTTGCGGCATCACGCCATCGTCGGCGGCTACGACGAGAACAGCAATGTCCGTGACATTAGCGCCTCGAGCTCGCATTTCAGTGAAGGCTTCATGACCCGGTGTATCAACAAAAGCAATTTTATTGCCACCTTTGTCAATTTCGTAAGCCCGAATGTGTTGTGTGATCCCTCCAGACTCGCCGGAGACAACGTCGATGCCAATGATTGCATCTAGAAGGGAGGTCTTTCCGTGATCCACGTGACCTAAAAAGGTCACGATCGGCGGGCGGGGGAGAAGTGTCGCCGGATCTTGTTCCTCTTCAAATACAGAAACCATTGCGTCTTCAAGCGATTGAGCCTGGCGGACTTCAACGTTCTCAACATTGAAGCTTTCCAGCAACAAGTCAACGTACTCGTCATCGATCAACGAGTTGATGGTCTTGTTGGACTCATCCCCTAATTGACGCGTGGTTAACAAAACTTGAACAGCGGGGACTCCAGCAACCTCCGACAGCTCTCTGACCGTACATGGGAGTTGCAGTACAAGGTTGTCTTTACGCGGTGCAGCTGTGTTGGCGACAGGGCCGGATCGGCGTCGATTTTGCCGACGGCGGTAATTACCACGCTCGTCATCTCCACCCGAAGGTCGACGTCGCCGCGTTCGCTGCTGGCGAGTTGATCCCAGACCAGAGTCGACACCGTCCCCTTCTTTGCTTTTGCCGCCACGCCTAGATTTTTTACCACTGGAAGGCATTTGCCCCAACACGGACGGATCTTCTACCGGCACCGCGTTCTTGCCTTTGCGCTTAGTCTTCTTTTCTTTTGTTTTATCCGTGTAACGTTCCAAAGGCCCGGACGTTCCATCCTTGTCTTTTTTGAAACCATCTTTGGGAAGGGCAATTTCTGGCTTTTGAACCTTTTCACCCTTGGTCTTGGCCGAGGCTGCGGGTTGTTTTACGTCTGGCATCTTGGCCAGTTTGACGTTCAGCGCAGGCCGCTTACGCTGTCCGACTGGCTTCTTGGTGCCACTGCCGGGCCGTGGACGACCGAGCTCGGCAATTTTGTTCTGGATGGGTGCTGTCCGTGTCCATGGCTCATCCGACTTGGACGATGGTGACGCAGGAGTCTCGGGATCGTCATCTTGCTCTTCGTGGACTTCGCTTTCGGCTTCGACCTCTTCCTCAAGTTCATCGTCTGTAGCCTTGGGAGCCATTTGCTTTGCATGCGAATCCAGGTTCACCATTTCCGAGGAACGGCGAGGGCTAGATCGATCGTTCCTCTGAGGTGCAGCATGGGCGTCCGATTCGTCACTGACGGCGGTGGCGGAATCAGATTCGCCCCCGTCAATATATTGTTGAACCTTGGCTATTTCGTCTTCTTCGAGACTCGCTAGCGCAGACCCCTTGCCTTTGATACCCATTTTTTCACAGATATCGAGCAGTTGCTTGTTATCAAGCCCCAACTTCTTTGCAAACGCGTAGATGCGTATTCCGGGCACGTAAGGTGACCCTCCTAGGTTATTGTGACCAAATAATGTTGGCCGGTATGAGTTGCCAGTTATTGCTACATTTTAAAGTTTCCTCAGCTTGAACGCGGCTCGGGTCGGCAACTCTTAACGCCCGATTTCACGCACAAACAACGACACATTTTTAAGGTGAGTCTCCTTGGGGCGCCGGTTCACTGGGAACATCGGCGTCCCCGGTTCCAGCAGACTCCGCCGCCGCTTCTGATTCCGTACTGGATTCAGAGGCGGCCGCCTCAGCTTCAGCCTTGACTTTGGCCGCAGCCGCCTCGGCTGCTGCTAGGGTTTCGGCCGCCTTTTGAGCAGCCCGACGTTGACGATTCTCTTCTTCGGTGGCTCGCTCAGCCTCTTCAGCCCGAGCTTCCGCCTGATTTACAATGTGATCCACCTGCTCAGCGGTCAATTCGCCCATTTCCATCAAATCAGGTGGCTCGATAACCGATAAATCATCGTATGAGAGATACCCTTCACCCACCAGTCGATTGGCCAATTCCTCGGAACAACCATCGAGCGAGCAAAAGCCTTGCACAGCGCGGTCGATTTGTGTTTCTAATTCTTCTTGCGTCATGATTTCAATGTCCCATCCGCAAAGCTTGCTAGCCAGTCGGACGTTCTGCCCGCGTTTTCCGATTGCGAGTGAGAGCTGATCTTCGCGAACGAGTACAATGGCTCGGCCCAGCATTTGACAGAGAATGACTTCATCAACCTCGGCTGGTTGCAATGAATTGGGAATCATGATTTGAGGGTCTTCATCGTATCGCACGATATCAATCCGCTCACCAGCCAATTCATCGATGACCATCTTAATTCGATTGCCTCGGACCCCCACACAAGCCCCTACACAATCAACTTTTGAGTCGATGCTGCTGACGGCTACTTTGCTCCGATAGCCGGGCTCCCGCGAAATGGCGTTGATTGAAATAACGCCGTCTGCAATTTCGGGGATCTCGGTTTCAAATAAGCGCTGAACCATCTTGGGGCGAGTTCGGCTGAGCACGATTTTAACGCGACTGCCCTGTGGTTTGACTTCGGTGACCAAAGCCCGAATGCGTTCGTTAGGCTGGTGAGACTCGCCCGGAATCTGCTCACTTCGAGGCAGTATGGCTTCGATACCGCCCAGTGTGACGGTCGTCACTCGGCCTTCGTTGCGATGCACGGTTCCAGTAATAATATCGTTGATGATCTCATTGAATTCGAGGATCTGAGAATCGCGCTCAGCTTCGCGAACCTTTTGAATGATGACCTGTTTTGCCGTCTGGGCTCCGATCCGGCCGATCACTTCTTCGTAGTCGAGTTCTTCTTGACCGTTTCGACCTGCGATCTGGCCGCTTTCCCGATCAATGATAAACTCGATGTCCGCCTCATCGCCAAAATGTTTGCGCGCTGCAGAGACCAACGCGGATTCGATCGCTCGAAAAACAACTTCTTTCTCGATGTTTTTATCACGATGAAGTGAATCGACGATTCGCAATACTTCGTTGGCGTTCATGTTTAGTCTTTCGAAATGTTTTTACCGGAGTCGGCGTCAAACCAGAGGATCCGTTCTGGGTCGATTGTCAACGCTACGGTTTGGCCGGTTTCAACCGGGTCGTTAGAGCTGGTTCTCGCTACCAACATCCCAGTGGCCCTCGGCGCTATATTCAAATTGTCGTTATCTTTATTCTCTGGAGCGTCGAACATTCGCGCCCTTGGTTCATCGGTTAGTGAAACATGAACATGGGTCATGTCCCCCAAACGATCGATCGCGGTTACCGTCCCCCGTATGGGAGCGCGGAATCCCTCGCCCAGCCGAACATCCTCGGCTCGAAAACCAAGCACAACGGATCGTGTGTCCGCGCCAGCTTTCGGGCCAAACTTTGACTCCAGTTCCATGTTTAACCAGTCGTTTTGAAATCGCACGGTAGCACCGTTGTTTTTCAAAACACCCGATTGCAAATTGATTGGTACCGAGCCAATGAATTGGGCGACAAACAGGTTTGCCGGCCGGTCATAAATGGCCAGTGGTGTATCAATCTGCAGTATCTTACCCCCGTTCATTACCGCCACTCGATCACCGAGGGTCATTGCCTCGACTTGATCGTGTGTCACGTAAATCATGGTTGCTTGCATCTCTTGATGCAGTCGCTTAAGTTCCACCCGCATTTTTTGACGCAACTTGGCGTCAAGGTTGGAAAGTGGCTCGTCAAACAAAAACGCCGCCGGATCCCGGACAATCGCTCGGCCCAATGCCACGCGCTGTCGTTCACCGCCGGACAACTGATGCGGCTTGCGGTTGAGTAAATGGTCAATGCCCAAACGCTCGGCCGTCTGTCGTACCTGCTGGTCGATTCCACTGCGCAGCTTGCTAAGCTCCGCAGCCTGACCAGGCTTTAAAAGGCGTCTTATTCCACGATTAACTATCCCTCCGCCAAAACGCAGTCGTAATCCAAACGACAAATTGTTGTAGACCGACATGTGCGGATACAACGCATAATTTTGAAATACCATTGCTATGTTTCGGTCTTTGGGTATCACGTCGTTTACAACGCGATCACCAATCCGAATCGTACCACTGGTACACCGCTCTAGCCCCGCAATCAATCGCAGGGTCGTGCTTTTGCCGCAACCGCTGGGACCTACGAGGACCAGAAACTCCCGATCGTTTACGATCAAGCTGACGTCATCGACCGCCAAGTCAGCGCCCTGAAATCGCTTTGAAACATTTTCCAGGCTGACACTCGACATAAATGATGCACGCGCGCACTTTTTTCGCAATAATCGAACTAATGAAGATAACTCTCAGCCCTTGCTGGGTCAACGCCAGCCACGCGGCAAAACAGGCAATTTAGAGTTAGTTTGGTGTTAAAACCCAATAAATATGGGTCATTCACTCGAGTTGTCGAATCAGTCGTCAATTACGGTGTAGGTTCCCTGATTCTGCTCGGCAATTTTCTGCATGGTCCATGCCCCGCTTTTTCCGCCTAAAGAGATCGTGTGGACCGGAATCATCTCTTCTGGCAATCGCTCATAAGACTGGGCTTCGGCCCTTCCCGTTGCGCTGCCGTTAAAATGCTGTAAAACGGCCTCGACCAGAGGTAAATCGTCAAATTCTCCATCGGATAACAGAAATATGGCGTCGGGCCGCAGCTCGAAGGCCTTTTTCAGAGACGTCGCCACATAGGTCGTGCCACCGGGCTGCTGTTTGGCCAACCAATTAATGGCAGCCGTTTGATTCTCACGATTGGCGGTTACGAGCTTTGGGGCACGGTTGTTCATTGCAACCGTGTATGAATTGTATAACAGAACCAAAAACTCCTGTGGCTCCATCAGATTGTTAATTGACGATTTTAGTTCCCGCGTCGCGCGGCGCCATCGCTTGTATTCATCCATGCTGCCGGAGCAGTCAATGATGAAAACAAATCGGGTCCCCTTCCCTTTGACTCCAAAAAACTTGACCCCAGCAGTAGCACCATCCTCGGTTGAATCGAAGGATCTTTCGATGCCGGCAGAACTGATTGATTCGTACTCATCCGTTAGCGCTTGAGCACCTGAGACACTTAGCGCGTCGGTCAGCATCGGAGCAATATCGCTAGAGTCGGGGAGTTCGATGGGCTCCGTCTGATCAATTTGCATATCCATTTTTTGGGCTGAATCGCCATCGATCACAATGTCAAAGGTGACCATTTCTTGCGCGCTTGGCGTGTGATCCAGAAGCAGGGAGATGGTTTCTCGACCGGCAACGCCCAGTGTGACGACCGCCAACAGGAGGATCAGCGTGAGATGGAGGACCATGCTAATCATCCAACCGGTCATTCCGCGAATCGTATTGACAATCCACGAGCTGGCTTCTTCCGGCTGCCCAGTGGCAGGTTGGGGGCTCGCCTTATCTGGATCGATCTTTGGGAAGCGTTCGGCAGCCTTAGGGGGAAGCATGTCAGAAGCGTCGTCCGGCGCAGTGTTTGGACGCTCCGGAGGGTTGGCCGCCTGGCGGGCCTGGCCCGAAGCCGCGCGGCGGCGGGGTCGAGCGGCCTGCAGCCGCCGGCCACCAGCGGTGGGTTGAGATTGCTCGTTGGTGTTTTCGCTCATCACGCCCCTTAGTGACGGTTCGAATCGATTTTCGCACCCAGAAAAGGGTGAAGCGAGAATCGTTATTAAATGCTATCGGCGAGGCGCGGCAGCTCTCATTATTCCCATCTGGACTAGCATTTTCAAATTATCGATCAATTCTAGTCAATTTCAGCAGCGAAACGCTAGCGAACGGATTGATTTATTCGTATTGCAGACGATTTGTCGGTGAATGTACACTCCGCAACCGATTTTCGACCTCTGGAAAAGTTTGCTTCTTGAACGAGCGACTGGAGACCTTAATGCCCCCGACTCATATAAAAAACGATTTCTGTGGACATTCCCCATCGCGCAGTTTACCCATGATGCTTTCGACCGGCTGGCAAGTGACCGCTCGCACGGCGGCTGTTTGTTGTTGGTTGGGTTGTTGGCTGATAAGTGATTCGACTGATGCGGCCGTGCCTCAGGGTTTTGGATCTCCACCGGCTGCCCCAGCCAAGCCAGCTTCCACTCCCGATACGTCTAAGGTGACAACGCCCAAGACAACGCCCAAGACAACGCCCTTCCGTCCCTCGTTCAGCCAGCCAAAACAGACGGGGACAGGTCAGTCTGCAACCGGCACACTGACCCCCAGTGCAACCAGTGATAGTAACAGTTTTGGAGGGGCGGCGAATCTTCAAACCCTTCCTGTCCGTCCACCTGCCAGCCCTTCTAGCGCGAGCAGTGGTTTTGGTGCGAGATCAGCAACGGTCGCGCCTGCCCCAAGTACCACGCCTAATATTGGCCGTGGTAGTGTCGCTCCGGGCGGGCTCAATCTCACACCAACCCCTTTGCCAACAAGTTTGCCGCCTGCGATTACCCCGGCCACTGCAGCGCCTAAGAGAGATTCGTCGGCTTCACCACAGGCGATTACCAAGGTATCCAAATCATTCTCAAAGCTACCTAACGCGGCTGGTCAGGTCTGGCGAGAGTACGATATCACTCCCTACACATCGCGTATTGCTTCTGTGGAAAACCCCCAACAAGCGATCGTCGACTGGATTCTTTTGGAGACGGGTAAAGATATGTGGTTTCATCAGCCCTTGGGTATTTTGAGTGCTGACCGCCACAAACTTTATGTTTACCACAGCCCGGAAATACAGGCGGTGGTCAATCGGATTGTCGATCGCATGGTCCATACCCGCGGACAACTACAAAGCATCTCAGTCAACCTGATCACCATAGGAAACCCTAATTGGCGCTCCGAATCCTATTCAGTCATGCAGCCCATTGACGTTCGATCGCCCGGCGTAGAAGCTTGGATGATCTCAAAGGAAAACGCGGCCTATCTCTTGGCTAATCTGCGGAGACGCCCCGATTTTCAAGAACACGGCAATGGTCGGCTGGTTCATCACGACGGTCAAACGGTTCGAGTCGAAAAGTATAGCCCACTGCAATTCGTGCAGAATATTCGCTGGACTCCCAATCAGGTTCCTGGTTACCAGCCCCAACTTAAAACCATCCAAGAAGGCTATGAGCTAACGCTTTCCAGCCTCACCTCTCTGGACGGCAAGAGCATTGAGGCCACCATAGAGTGTGGCGTTGATCAAGTTGAGAAGTTGCGATCGGTAAAAATAGCGATCCCTGGGGGGCCGAATGCTAGTGGGGCCCAGGTGAACTTGCAGATTCCCCAAATGGTGAGCTGGGAAATCAAAGAGAGGTTTCGATGGCCGAATGATCAGGTGTTGGTATTGAGTTGTGGGGTGGTCGCCAACCCGCGACCCAAAACCAATAATTCGCTCATTCCCGATCTGTTTGAAGTGGACCGTGAACGAGCGGACGCCTTGTTATTCATAGAATACCGGGGCCCTGAAGTGGCTCAGATGACGACCCAACCGCAGCCGGTGGGCATGGCACCCGTTCAACCCCGAAGATAGATCAATCCTAGGCCAAGCCCTTTTTGATTTTAACGTTTGTTACAACGGGAACTTTTTTTGATCCATATGGCGTTTTCATTTAAGTCGCCTATTAAGTCACCTCGACGATTTTCGGCAGGTGCGTAAAATGAGATTCACCACCAGATGTTCATAGTTGTTTTGTTAAAACCGCCCCTTTTTTGAATCTATACTAACCGTTTGTTTCATGTCTAAACTTGACCGTCGCATCGTTATCACAGGCCTTGGGGTCGTCAGCCCGATTGGGTGCTGTGCGGATTCGTTGTGGCAGTCTCTGGAACAAGGTTCTAGCGGGATTGGCCCACTGCAGCGAGTCCCGCCGGATCATTTGAAATCCAAGGTTGCGGGCGAAGCATTGGGCTTCTCAGGTTCGATCGATGATTTTGGAGAACTCGACAAGAAGACCAAACGTAGTTTAAAAAAAGGTCTTAAGCTGATGTGCCGTGAAATTCAGATGGGTGTTGCGGCGGCCCAGTTAGCATTGTCCGACAGCCAATTGTCTCCAGAGGTTTACGACGCACACCGCATCGGCACGATGTTTGGTAGCGACTACATCATCACCGAGCCAACCGAGTTCATTCGAAGCGTAAAAAATTGCTTGGATGAAAACCATCAATTTGATGTGAACCAATGGGGTGAGCGAGGGATCAGCCAGGTCGAACCGCTTTGGCTCCTCAAATATCTGCCAAACATGCCGGCGAGTCACGTCGCGATTTACAACGACCTGCGTGGCCCGAGTAATTCGCTCACGGTTCGTGAAGCGTCTGCCAACCTTGCCGTTGCTGAAGCAGCGACCATCATTGGTCGTGACATTGCAGACTACATGGTCGTCGGCGCGACAGGATCACGGATTCACTTATTGCGAACGCTACACGTTTCCCTTCAGGAAAGCCTTGCCGACGCTTCCGATCCGCGGTATGGAAATCAACCTGAGCGAGCAAGCCGGCCGTTTGATAAAGACCGTGGCGGAATGGTTCTTGGAGAAGGAGCCGGCAGTGTGATTCTGGAATCATTAGAAACCGCCCAAAGTCGCGGTGCCGAGATTCTCGGAGAAGTGATTGGCTATGGATCCACGTCGGTGGCGGATCGCGCCGGCGTCGCTGATTATCAGCAGGCATTCAAAAATGTTCTCACCCGGGTGCTCGAATCGGCGGAGATAACCCCCGCCGAGCTTGGACATATCAACACACACGGTCTGGGGACGTTGCGCTGCGATCGTGAGGAAGCGTTGGCGATTCGTGAGATTGTCGGCGAGCAGGTTCCTCTGGTATCACTTAAAGGACATATGGGTAATCTAGGAGCAGGTAGTGGGCTGGTAGAAATGAATGCGAGTCTATTAAGCCTAAAACAGGGCAAGCTGTTTCGGGCCCTCAATTATGACACGCCGGACCCCGACTGCCCCGTGAACTTGGTGACTGAAGGAGATGTCGACCCGGGCAAGGTATTCATCAACCTCAGTATGTCCATGCAGGGCCAAGCGAGCGCGGTCGCAATTCGCAAATTCCAATAGCCGAGACGAAGACCAAACGCCTGCTTGCGGAATCTCTCGAGAGACCGGTCGGTTGAAAGACGCAGAATTGGCTTTGAAGCGTGTCGGCTGGGGGGTTGTGATCGCCCATCGGGCGTACCCTTAATGGTTGAGGTGGTGTTGTCACCTGTAGTGCATGTGGCCGACGTCTACTTCGCTTGCAAAGCCTATTCTTCAGCGGTCTTTATCGGTAACCGGTCAAGCTGAAACGGAGTTCCGTTTTTGACCGGTAAGGTCTTCCGAATCATCCAGTGTAGCGATCCTCTCAATGCTGACACACCAGCTTTGGGATCAACCTCCTGCCTCAATTGGAACGAATCGATATACTGCCAACGGTCCAGTTCTGGCGTTATCTCATCTCTCACGCCCCTTAAGGATCGCTCGAGTCCCGCTTCAGTTGCGGAAAGAGGTTGCTCGCTGACGAACTTATCGGGATTCACAGCTGAGCCCGACCAGTCACTGTGCGGTATGCGAACTGACCGAATTATCCGTTAAAGATTGACAGCACCGTTTTTGCGGTTCGCAAGCCGTTTCAATACGAGTTTGGATACGGTTTCGTAGCTGGGATAAATCAAAGTTCGTGGAAAGAGACTGACGGTCGGTGTGGTCAGAAGAACCGTCTCAGTGGACCCAATCGATACAACTTACCGCTCGTCGGGTGGTCTCTAGGATGGACTAAAAATGAAATTGCATGCCCGTTAACAGGCTAAAGCCATGGCGATGGCGTCCGTCTTGCGCATTTTCAACTCGATTTTCAACGAACCCAGTGTTGATGAATTCTAAATGTTGGTTCACTCGCCAGGTCAATTGCCCCATTCCGCGTCGGGTGGTGGTATCGTGAATAGCGCGATCGGTAGCCGTGATGGCCGTGTTGTTATTGGTGATCGGCTGGGGATGGAATTCTCCGTATTGCAGCACAGCGGTCCAGCGGTCTGATTCGTAAATCAAGTTGGCGTACCCACCCCACCCCTCCAGCGGGACGTTATGACCATTGTTCAGTTGCCGATTGTAAAGGCTACGGCCCCAGGTGATGTCGTCCAGCGCTAAGTTGGCTCGCCGCAGACCGTACTGATTGTAGAGCCACTCGGTCGAGAAACGCCAACGTCCCCGCCGCAACATCAAATCGAATCCGACGTAATTGTTGTATTCCTTTTGATGCTCGCTGCCGAGACCATCTTGCCATTTGACGCTGATCCCCGCATTGAACGGAGCGGTTTCAACGCCCACCCGAGCGCAAATGGCTTTGCTCGAATTGGTGTCGAGTCCATCGCTCCCATTGGTGTAGGCGGCCGCCAATCGGAACCAGCCGGGTTGGAGCCGGAGTTGCAACCCCGTTTCCCGATATAGGATGCATTCACTGCGGATAAACGGGGCGTAAAAGCGATAGTTGGTGGTCCGAAAGTTATTGGTTTGGGGGACGTAATAGCGGCCAAAAGGGCTGACAAAGCGTCCTAAATCGACCGCCCAATGATGACGTCCGACTGTCAGGAATAGTTGGGAGATGTCAAAAGCGTCGAGATTTCGAAAGTTGTTTGCGAAGGACTCTCGCAAGTTGTAGTCGTTCAGGATTCGATCATCGAATGGTTGGTTCAGGTAGAGCTCGCCAGTCACCGAATTTGTCCAGCCGCCCGCTTGATGCGTTAAGTGCATCAACGTTTGGCCCTCGACGGCAAAGGTTTCTTCTTGACCGGTAAACTCCCACCGCATGTCGGCACTGTAAAAACTGCGGGCCGTCGCCCAAACGTCGAGCTGTGTGTTCCGGCTGGGATTCAACAGAAACGATTGGCAGCCGTATCCCAGTTGAGTTGGAGAGATCCAATCGCCAAAACAGCAGGCTGCCGGGCAGTCATCGGTGACCATAGGATTGACGTAGGACTCAAAACTCTCGTCGGGTAACTCGATGCTCGAGCCTGTGTCCGGGAGGATCTCGGATTGGTAGACATCCTGTGCTGAAGTGCCTGAAACCAGCACCACCATACTCAGCAGGCCGGCGATCAGACGACCGAACCGCAGGTTGCCCCAGCGCAGCTTCAATAAGGTTGTCGATCGATCGCGGGGCATGGAGTTAATCGGAGATTAAGGTCGTGACGGTTTGGATAACATTGGGAGATGTTCCAGTGGTGCAGAACGTTCGGAACGAACAGGCTGTACCAGAATAATCGTCTAGGAAAACTTTACGACTTGATTGGCCGATTGACCGGTAGATCGTTCTGCGGGACGCAAACTCTTTTTGCAAACTGCCTAATCGTTACGGTGCAAAAACCCGATTGGGCGTCCGCATGAAAGATTGTCGAATCGGTAGACTTTGCCAGAGCGAAGGGAATCGCTTAGGAGAAGGAAGTGATTTCCAATCCAACGGTGGCCGATGACGGAGGGAACTCTGCACTGTTTTGAGCGCGTTCGTTTGGGATTTCGGTGATTTCAATCGACAGAAGGTTGTGGTTGCTCAACAATTTGGCAATCTCAACGCGCAGTGCATCGTATCTGCGCAGGGTCCCCAAGTGCTGACCGTTGAGGGTTACCTGGCCGTCAAAGTCGACCTGTTCGATAACGAGAAAGACGGGCTGCTCGGCCTCCAGACCGGTCGGCTTGTTGAACCGTCGCTCGATTTGGACGGACCCCCGAAAGCCGGGCCACAGTAATTTGGTCTCCAGTAAGTCAGGCCCCATTAAACCAGGCCAATCTGCCGGCCATTGAAAGCGAAAGGTTTTAGGCGGATCCGCCCCACCCTCTCCTGAGCGGACATTCGCCTGCCAGGGGCCGTGCAAACGAATTCGGTGAAATTCAGCATCCCGCATCGATGTTCGTTGGCTCCATAAAAAAAGACCGACGGGCCAGTCGGCCGTCGGTCCAGGATATCATGACGAGTCGGTTACTCGGGAACAAAGCTGTGAATGATCGACGCTTGTCGGAGCTGCTTAGTATTTTTCTCGACCAGCCGGAACGAGACTTTTAGGCCCCGAATCGGGTGTGAATAAGGGGGCATTGTCTCGCGCTCGGCCGTGTCATCCACCGCTGCAGTACCCCCGTCATCAACGCCATTTGTCCCTTGATCAACACCCGCAACGCCATCTTGGTCCACACCGTCCGATTCGTAAACAGGTGTCCACGTGTCGAAGACGTTTTGGTCGCCTACGTTGATCGCAATTAAGTTGTCAGTCGCGTCCAATTTCTTGATCCATAGCGGATAGTAGAAGTTCGAATCTGGGCCGAACCAGCCCGCACCCCCATAATTCAAATCGACGAATGCTCCCAAATTCGGAGCACCCTGAACGTAGTTTTCTCCACTAGTAATCAAGACATCTGATGGCTCAACGAGCAAGCTTGCCGAGTTAAACTCCTGGACGGCTGCGTTAGGTGAATAAACGCGCACATCAAAACCCGCAACATTGGTAAGCACCACATCGTCACCATTGCGTTCCGCGTTGCTTGCCATTTTGGAGTTCGTTAAATTGAACCGTTTTGTTTTTCTTCGCTTCTGGTCTGCAACCTCATTAGCGCTGTAGTAGGCCACGTGTGGAAACCCATTAGCGGCGCCAGGATCGTCGAAAGTAATGTTGCAGAATCGGTTTCCACGGTGTCCCAGATCTTCCAATGAGTTGGCAACCATGTTTGTACCATTATAGCGGCACGAGATATCACAGTAGCTTCGGAAGACGTTCTTTCGGTCTTCATCTGGATCACCTGCAAGTTCAAGTTGACTGGATGCCCATAATGACGGCGATGGATTAAATTTCACATTGCTTAAGGGCAGCATTGCTAGGTCGGGCCGAATCAACAATACGCGGCGGTAAACGGTTACCGACTCATCAAAATCGACCAATCCGTTCAGATTGCGATCATCCCAATCCGTCCACCAGACGATCTCGGCCATCGGTGATTCGACGATTTGCTCGTTGCCATTCTGATCCAGCCAACGCCCTCGAAACGGTTGTTCGGGCCGGTTAACTGTAAAGCTGATGATATCGTCGACGTCGCCCAAGTAAGAATACTGCTCTCTGTTGGCGATAGTTTTGGGTGGGATTAGGTTCTCGTTGACGACAGAGCCATCCGCATCACCGCGCGGCCCCTCCACGTACTCAAAATACCCTTTGGGCAATGCCGTTTGGGTCCAAGGTCGAGGGTCAAGGGTCATGTGTTCTAAGTCGGATCGCAGCAACTCCTGCGCGGCCCGTAGTTGGTTGGAGAGTTCGATGGTCGCGCGACTGCGCTGCATCTCTCCGCTGGCGTACTTGAACGCTTCCATCATGGCCAGCAGAACGATCAAGGTCATGACCATCGCAATCAAGATTTCAACGAGTGTCAAACCAGAGCGACGGGTGACGGGTGAGTGAGTCATCGAGGTGCTCCTAACAGGCAGGTTAAGTGTGGCAGGCGCCACGGTTTGTCGCTGATCAAGAAAAGGGAACTGAACCAACAGTTAAACGTGTGATCGCAACAGGATGGATTATATAAACTTGGGGCCAAAACCCGAATTCGAATTTTTTGCCGGTTAAATTACATTGTACACGTTTATTTTGGCTTTGCTTTAGTTCCATCGGCAAAACACGTCGTTTGAGGCCAATTGTTACTGGAAACCTTGGTTTTGGGACTCAATTTGGGACTCAATGTGGGAACGCTTGGGCCCTTGCTGGGCCCCTAACTGGGGCCCTCACCGGCTAGTCCCAGATCGCTGGGGCTCTCATGGCGGCCGACTGTTTATCGCAACATTAAACTTCTTATCACTTGAAGTCTGTTACTGCTTGCTGCCACGTTATGAAAACACCATCAATCAGGACTCATTGGATCAGGGCAGTTCGGCTCCAGTTGCCAATCGCGAAATCCCGGTCCCCTGATAGCAGCTATTCATCATTGATGCGTTTTCGAATGACTTCTGCGCACTCGTCGATTTTGATCCGCTGTTGTTCTAAAGAATCGCGGTCGCGAATCGTGACGGTTCCATCGGTTAATGTTTGCCCATCAACCGTAATGCAATAAGGCGTTCCCGCTTCATCTTGCCGTCGGTAGCGACGGCCGACAGCCCCTTTTTCGTCGTAGAAAACATTGAACTCCCGCTTTAAATCGAGGTAAACTTCTTTGGCTTTTTCGGGCATCCCATCTTTTTTAACGAGTGGGAATACGGCGGCCTTCATCGGGGCAATTCGGGGGTGAAACCGCATGACCGTCCGTGTTTGCATTTTACCTTTATCATCCGGAGCTTGGTCCTCGGTATATGCTTCGCAAAGAAAGGCTAACGCCGCCCGGTCAGCCCCGGCCGATGGTTCGATCACGTGTGGTGTATATTTTTCGTTGGTCAGGTCGTCGCGGTAGCTTAGGTCCTTGCCACTTCCCTTCCACTTCGGTTTTCCGTCTTCGTCGAGTTGAACTTCAAGCGGGCAAGTTTTTTCATCCAGCTTACCCTCCATATGACTCCTTAGATCGAAGTCGCCTCGATGAGAGATGCCTTCGAGCTCGCCATATTCACCTTCGGCCATGAATGGAAAGGCGTACTCGATGTCCGCAGTTCCGACCGAATAATGCGCTAGCTCTGCATCGTCGTGCTCACGCATGATCATACGGTCTGATGAAATGCCCAGTTTGGTGTACCAAGCCATGCGTCGATCTCGCCAGTAGCGATACCAGTCCGCGGATTGGTCGGGATGGCAGAAAAACTCAATCTCCATCTGCTCAAACTCACGAGAGCGAAATGTGAAATTTCGCGGCGTGATTTCATTACGGAAACTCTTGCCGATTTGCGCGATTCCCAAAGGCAAGCGGTGGCGAGTGCTGTCTAGGACATTCTTGAAATTAACGAAGATTCCTTGGGCGGTTTCGGGTCGGAGGTAGGCCGCACCCTCTTCTCCCGACAGTGCTCCCACAAACGTTTTAAACATCAGGTTGAATTCGCGAGGCTCGGTGAGTGTGCCAGCCTTTTTCGCATCAGGTCCAACGACTTGCTCGAAGTCCTCGATTTCGGTCAGGCAGGTTACGCCTCCGTCCCATTGGAGATCGTCACTGTTTTTAGCCCTCAAATTAAAGAATTTGAGGGCGCGTTGTTCCATTTTTTGTTGTTCATCATCGCCAGCTTGAGCGGTAACAAAAATGCGTTTGTTTTTAGCTTCGACCCATCGGCCGTTGATCTGATCATGGCGATATCGTTTTTTAGATTCACGACAGTCAACCATGAAGTCATGAAACAGGTCATAATGGCCAGAGCATTTCCAAACTTGGGGATGCATAAGGATCGTGCAATCAAGGCCCTCCATGCTGAAGGGCGTGGGTGCGCCAGGTAGCGTGCTCATGTCATCGTGGCGGGATACCATGTCTTGCCACCACGCCTCCCGGACATTCCGTTTGAGTTCGACGCCCAACGGTCCGTAGTCCCAAAAACCGTTCAGACCTCCGTAGATTTCGCTGGATTGAAAGAGAAAGCCACGGCGTTTACAAAGCGAAACAATTGATTCCATCTGCATTGTGTTCTGCTCCCAGCCTGATAGGGCCTAGCATACGACCTTAATATTGCAAAGGCGGCCAAGACCTAGCAGCGCCTCAGTGATTTGTTGAATACGAGAGTCTACCGTTTTTTATGGTAGGCAGTCTACGCTAACCCGTGACAAAAACAGTCAGCGGACAGAATTGCTGACGCGTCCCGGTTCTTTCAACGGTCGCCGCTGTTAGTGAACCGAATGCTCCAGTCGGATAAATCTAGTTCGGGAACTTGGTCCACCAAGTCAATCTGGCTGCAAAACTGAACGTCTTCCGCGAATTGATTTGCCAACAGGCCGTAACCACCTTTGGATTCAGTGAAAAAATCATAGAGTGACTTTTCCGCACGTTTGATTTGGCCGGCAGCCTGTATCCAGTGGTGAATGGCTAGTTGAGCTTGGTCGTCGAGCCAGTCGTCGGGTCGTTGAATGCGGTCCAATAAAGCCCCCGCGAACAGCACATCCTCGGAGGTTACTTGACGATCGGTGCCGGCACAAACAATGGTCACGCTATCCGCATCGACCAGTTCTGCAGCGGTTGCAGACAGGTTGGCAAAGCTACCGATTAGCACCCGCTGAGCGTAACGGCAACTTTCCATTGCGACCGTTCCGTTTGTCGTGCAGAGTACGACGTTACGGCCAGCTACAATTGATTGGGTGTATTCCCGGGGCGAATTTCCCTGGTCAAATCCATCGATGATCAACCCCCCTCGCTCGCCGCCTAAAACCGTGGCAGCTCCTAAGTCGTCGCGAATCTGCCGAGCTTGCTGAATGCTAGGCGCGGGGCGTATGGATTGAGCCCCATTAGCGAGGGCCGTGCAAATGGTAGTGGTTGCCCTGAGAACATCCGTCACGACCACCACATTCCCTTTCAGGGAGTCGGGTTCGATCAGTGCGGGTAACAGAGCGGCGCGTAAACGTGTCATATTTCATCCTGGTTTCGTCGTGTTATCGTTTCGGCGTAGTTATGGCTAAACATAAGAGTCGCGTTAATGTATCCTGATTCGTTCGGTTCAGTGGTTTAGTTCAATAAAGCGTATCCATTAACTCTTGGATCGCCCAGCTACCTATACACGGCTTCGAAAATCATGGCGGTTGATAAATCAGGCGAGCGAGTACAGAAGATGTTTGGTGAAATCGCACCAAACTACGACCGCATGAATCATTTGCTGTCGATGAACGTAGATCGCTATTGGCGGAGGCGAACGGTTCGCACGCTAAAGCTCAATAAGTCCCAGCCCATCCTGGATTGTTGCTCGGGAACGGGCGATCTCGCGTTTGCCTTTGAAAAGGCAACCGATTATCAGGTGCCCGTGGTTGCGGCTGATTTTTGTCACGAGATGTTGGCGGTAGGTGAGCAAAAACGAGAGCAACGCGATCCGAGCCAAGTTTCTTTCGTGGAGGCAGATACGCAAGATCTCCCTTTCGAAGATGATGTATTCCAGGTTGTTTCAGCCGCTTTCGGCTTGCGGAATGTGGCAGATACGAATCTGGGCTTGCGAGAAATGACTCGGGTCTGTGCTCCCGGAGGCCACGTCGCTATCTTAGAATTCTCAACACCCCGAATGCAGCCGATAAAAGGGATGTACGCTTGGTACTTCAAGAACATTCTACCGAAAGTGGGACAGGCGTTGGCTCGGAATTCATCGAGCGCCTACAACTACCTGCCAGACAGTGTCGGTGAATTCCCCGCGTATGAACAATTGGTAGATCGTATGTTATCAGCCGGATTATCGTCGGCGCGGTTTATCCCGTTGACGTTTGGCATTGCAACACTCTATGTAGGTGTCAAATGAATCGCCCGATGGTTGTTGCATGATCCCACCGGTCGAAGGGTCGCCTTGTTTAATGTGAAGGCAATTGCCCGTATCGACTGATTTTCATGACAGCGAGTGATGCCCCGTTTTAGTCACCTCGACAAAAATCACATGACGGTACGTTCTTCAAGGAGATTTCGTGAAATTGCATGTCACGAAAATCCATTTGGAGCATTCGTCGCTCGAGGCTCTTACCAAAGCCAGCTAACAATTTAATCGCCTCCATCGCTCCCATGCAGGCGACGGTGCCGGATGTCGCACCGAACACAGGGAACTGGCGTTTCCAATAATCGGGTGCCGCAGGTGTAATACACCGCAGGCAGGGCTGCCCCCCCGCAGGAAAGGTTGTGATCGTCGCAGCCGTGTCATACATGGCACAATTGATCATGGGTTTACTATGTCGCACGCAGGCGTCACTCATGGCGAAGCGTTCCTCAAACAACGGGGCGGCGCCGATGCAAAGATCGACTTGGGGCACCCATTGTTCGGCAAGCTCAGGGGTCAAGTTTGAGGCGATTGGAACGATCTTCAGGCGAGGATTTAAGTCCAGCAGTCGGCGCTTAATCGTCTCAATGCGAGGCTTACCAAGCCAGTCATGCGTCATCAGTAGCTGCCTGTTGAGATCCGAGTGTTTGACATTTCCACCGTGGGCAATCACCATCCGGCCAATACCGGCTGCTGCTAACTCATAGGCAACAACACTGCCCAAACCACCGCAGCGAGAGATCAATACAGAGCTGTTTTTGAGGCGACGTTGCCCCTGTTCACCGAAATCATTTGTCCAGATTTGCCACTCGTAGGTTTTTTGCTCTTCTTCCGTCAAAGCGTCAGCCGGTGTCTTGGGCAGGTGATTGTTTTGGTTCATGGTTAACGTTCTTAATTGAGTGAGCGTGTCAGCGGAGAGTTAGGATCGGATCCGGACAATATCTTGCCCAACCATCTCAAATACAATCGTACCCAGTTCGGTGGCCTCAGCGGGATTATGGGTGATGTGTAGAACGGTCACTCTCTCTTGGCTGTGTACTCGTTTTAGTAGCGCGGAGATTTGGGATTTGGTTGTCGGATCCAAGGCACTCAAAGGCTCGTCAAGGCAGAGCAACTGCGGCCGGAAGGCCAAGGCCCGAGCAAGGGCTACGCGTTGCCGTTCGCCGCCGGAAAGGCCTTGTGGAAAACGTTTGAGAATGTTGCCAATCCCCATCAGTTCGGCCAATTCGGCGACGCGTGCTCGTCGCTCTTTTTTTGCAATCCGCCGGATGACCAACGCGTATTCGATTTGATGATCGACTCGCATGGTGGGAAATAAAACCGAGTCTTGTGGGACATAACCCACATTGCGATCGAAAGCGGGCTGACGCGTGACTTCGTGATCACCTAACTGGATCGAGCCGCTGGTGACCGGGCGGAGACCACAAATCGCTTCGATTAAAGTGGTTTTACCGCAGCCGGTCGGACCCATCAAGATAGCGTAAGACTGGTCGGGCAAAGTTAGATTCACACCCGCAATATGAAAGCTGCCTTGTCGCATGGCTAGTTCGCGGATTCGGATCATCGCCGCCCTCCTCGGTACCCACTTAGTAGCAACAGGCGTGTTGTTATGAGTGCGACGACCGCTACGGAGATCAGGATTAATGATGCGACGACGGCACCCCGTAGGTTTCCGAATTGAAAGTTTAGATAAACGGTCGTCGATAAAACTTCCGTCTTCATTCTGGCGGTTCCAGCAAAGATCAGAATGGGTCCAAACTCTCCCAGTGATCTTGCCCAAGCCAGCGTGAATGCGGCGACCGTACCACGCCAGGCTTGGGGCATGGCAACGGTATAAAAGACGCGAAACCGCCGCGCGCCGAGGGTTAACGCCACCAACTCGGGCCGCTCGTCAATTTGTTCGAATGTATTTCTCATCGTACGGATGGCAAACGCGGCTGCTACCGTGAATTGAGCTAAAATGATGGCCGGAATCTCGTAAGTGATCCCCCGAATCCCAGGGAATCCAAGCCACGAGAAAAAGTCTTGCGTTGTGTGATCCAGCGCGCGGCCGAGCGGGGTTTGAAATAAAACGAGCAGACTGATTCCGACGACTAAGGGTGGTAGCACAATTGGGACGTCAAGTATCGTGTCGACCGAGTGCCTGATTAGTTGCGCAAGTTGATTCAATCGAGGGCGTTGCTCAAGGTTGCGTTGAATCGAATCGCGTCCCAATCGAGCAAGGACGTAGCCGGTTGGAACGGCCACCCAGATTGAAAGAATCGCTGCGAGGCTGCAGGTCGTTAGGCTGAGGTAAATCGAAAACCGGACTCGCTCGTCGGCAAGAGACGTTTGTATATCGACCCAGTTGGCATACTGGAAATCGACAAAGACCAGCAAAAGGATCAAAATGAGATACAGTCCACCTAGTCCCGACATGGAAGACCAAAACAGCCAGCTGGTGCGGCGGCCGAGGGAGCAACGGGATGCGGGACGGTCTTTCGGCATGTTCGGCCAAGATCTCTTGTTAGATTCGTCGTGATTCACGGTTTGTTGTGAAATCAATCTTTTTCAGTGGCTTTGACACGGAAGCCTGCTTTTTCAAAACTGTTCATTGTATCGGAACGGATGATCATCTCGAACAACCGCCGCATCAACTCAGGATTTTTTGTTGACTTTGAAATGGCCCATGGCTGAACCGCTTGGGAAGCCCGAGAGTGATGGAGTGGAATGATTTTGATATTTTTCGTTAAATGTGGATCGGCCATCACATTGGATCGATAGACAAAGGCAACGTCCAATCCGCCGGCCGTCAACTGACTGACCAACGTCGGACCGGCGTCGACGGTGACAGCAGACTGTTCTTGGATTTTTTCATAAAGGGCTTGGTAAGGCGTGGAAGAAAGAAGTTGTTGAGTCAACCAACCCAAGGCAGATTGATCGGGATCGCACAAACCAATTCGCAGGTTGGCATTCAATAGGTCTTTGGGTGACCTGATTTGGCTTGCCTGCGTCTCCTCGATGGCCATGACGATATCGTTACTGCTAACCGAAATAGGGGCCTGAAAATATTCCTGTACCTGCTTCATGAAATGTGTATCGCAGGCAAAGAACGCATCGGGGAAAAGTTCGGGGTCATTGATTGAATGAATGGATGCCACCAGCTTGCCGCACCCTTCCCAACGCGAGTAGATATTGACTCCGTGGCGTTCTCCAAAATGCCGAACGCGTTCTTCTAAAACAGGAGTGAACATCGAGCCCATAAACAGATGTACTTCAGGTACCTCTTCCCAGTGATCCCCGGGGTGAGTCACAAATCCGAAACGGTGAAACGCGGGGCCCCCGGTGTCGGGTGCCGACATGAATCGAGCGAATTGGATGGCCAGTGTTGGGTGTGAAGAAGTGGCGAGCACGGCCAGGCCAACACGGCCGGCAATTTGGTCTTGGGGGTCGACGTAGGCCGCAATCTCTAAAACAGGCTGGTCGCTTCCCTGATTTAACTGATTGACGGTCGTGTCCCATACGATTGCTGCATCCAGGCTACCTGTGATGAGAGCCTGAGCGAGTGTCATGACATTCTCTGAATCCGTTTTTCGATTGACTTCCAGAGGGATCAGCAATTGGTCGCGTTTGGCGATGGCTCTTGCCATCTTCCCGATGGCGGCCCGTTCGGATGTTAATCCGTATGAAATTTCAGTTCGGCTTACCAGATCGCTAAGACTCTGGATGTCCCAATCGCTTCCTGCAGCGACTGCGATGACCGGTTTTTGTACGGCCAATGGAAAAACTTCGCGGAACATGCCGTCATTCTGCCCCTTTTCCAACAGCAAATCATCCGCCAGGATACAAAGGTCGGCGCCGCGTTGAACGCCCGATTGGAATTCGGTCGCGATCTGTCCCGCTAATTCACCCGATCCACCTGTTCGAACAATTTCTAAATGGGTTCCCATTAATGCATTGAATTCGTTAACCAGCTGTTCCACAGGCCGCGCGACGCCGGCCGCACAATAAACATTGATCTGGACGTTATCGGCAGTGGTGCGCCGCGCGTCGGGTCTCAACCGGAGAGAAAAGGTTAACAGCAGGAACACGACCACGATGGATGCGAGGCCCAACAATAAAGCGACCGAGGCGCGACCATTCCGGTTGTTTTGGGTTGTCCGACTGAATATCATGATCGCCTTACCGCTTCAACTAAGGCCCCGTTTTTCAAGGTGTAGCAGCGGTCTGCATGAGCCTCCACAGAGGCATCATGCGAGGCGACCAGGACCGCGCCTCCGGAGTCAGAAAACTCGCGCAACACCTGAAAAACGAGATCACTATTTTTACGATCGAGGTTGCCAGTGGGTTCGTCCGCAATGAGCAATTCCGGCTGGTGTACAAGGGCTCTTGCTAAGGCAGCGCGTTGCCGTTGCCCTTGGCTGAGGGCTTCAGGTTTATGATCGGACCAGTCGGCTAATCCCACGCGATCCAACCATTCATCGGCGGATTGTGTGGAGCTGTTGGTGGGTAGCATGAGATTATCACGAAGCGTTAAGTAGGGAATCAACTGCAGTGTTTGAAACAGGTAGCCAATGTCACGAGCGCGAATTCTTGCCCTCTCTTGCGCTGCTACTTCGTATACGGAGACGCCTCGAATCTGGACGATCCCCTCTGATGGCTGCAGCATGGTTCCACTATTCAAGAGAAGCGTTGTTTTACCCACTCCACTTTCGCCTAATATTCCGACCATCTGCCCTGGCTCCATTGCCAGATCGAGATGGTTCAAGACGGATCGCTTGCCTCGCGGGCTATGGAACTGGTGGGAAAGGTTCGAGATGTCTAATAGGTTGTTCAAAGGGCTTAGCTTTCTTTGCCAATGGAGTCCGCTGGTAAACGGGTGGCCGCAATCAGTGCTGGCAGGCAAGCCGCCAGACCGGCCAAGACAATGGAAACCAATAGAATGATCCAAGGTTGTGACCAGTCAATCGTGAACCGCTTTCCCGTTGCCTCGAACGAGTTCAGACAGTAACTATGGGCTAACCAAGAACCGATTGCACCTCCTAAGAGGCCTCCTAGTAATGTCAGTAAAACGGAACGGCCGACCAAAAGAGTCAAAAGCTGAGTGGACCCATATCCGATTGCCTGAAAAACGCCCATTTCGTTACGTCGCTGCAGAGTATTCCAGAACGTCATGGCAAGAATGGTCAGGACGAGCATGGTCCATAGCATGTTTTGAATGACGACACTGTTGGAATGATTGAGTGAGCGAATACTAGCTCGGGCATTGGCCATTTGCTCTCGTCTTAAGAGCACGGCTTGGTCGGTAATCCGAGCCAGTTCATTAGACAAGACAGTTTCTGACTTGAGACCGGTTCGTTCGCACTCTTCTTCGGTGCATTCGATGGCTTCAATACGGCTTAGCTGGTTTATCTTGTTAAATAGTGTTTGGGCCAGAGAAAGGTCTAGCAAGACAGCACCGTCTTGCCAGGTTCCATTCGACCGATTTACGCGGGCCACCCTAAGCGATTGGTTCTGGACGACGACTTCGGCCTTGTCGTCGCGCTGAATGCCTAACGTCGCTGCCAGTTCGCTACCAAGCTGAACTTGTCCCTGAGGAATCGACCGTTGCATGGGTGACTTAGGGCGGCCGGGCATCGGTACCGATGCTGAGATGCCGACCAGTCGGACAGGTACTGTTTTCTCGGCATAACGAACTCGAGTTTGAACTTCCAACATCGGAATCAGGTGGTTCAGAGAGGCGCGGTATTCGATCAGTTGATCCATTACCGCTTCGCTCATCGTCTCGGAGGCAAAACCTCCGCTGCGATAATACGACAACTGATCGACCTCCGCCGGTAGAATCACTACATTGGATCCAATGTCTCGAACGTTTCGGGTGATCTCCTTCTCAAAGCCGTCTCGGGTAACGGAATAAAACGTGACGGCTGCGATAATCACCATCACCACGACGGTGAAAAGCAGGCTGGTTTTCCAGCGATGGAGTATTTCCCGAATAACTAACGTGGTTGTTCCAATCACGATGTTGGCCTGCCTGCTCCGGGAGTCAGGCGATTCCCCAAAAATACAATGAAAACCAACAGAATCAAGATCATCCCAAGCAGCAAGCCCCAGGGGATACTTCCCTGAGTTCCCTGAGTGGCGGGCGTTGCATCGGCGACCGGCGGCAGAGGTGTTTCAGTGGACGGCGTGCCCCGCGCGCTTTGCTTTATTTCTGGAACCGCAGAGGCAGTCGGTTCTGCTGGCGTCACCAGAGGATCTAAGTGGTCGAGTTCGTGGATGACCAGCCCGCTGCCCAAGCGGGGTTGCGGCTCTTGGCCGACCGGATTTCCTAGTGAGGCACCCTTTTGAATGATCTGAGTGACTTCAGCTTGCACGAGGGTTGAATGGGGATCGAAATCAAGACTGGTTTCAGCGGCGCGCTCATTAGCCAGCGTCCATCGATGCAGGATTTGTTGACCATACAGCCATTGTTGATCGAGATCGCATTCGCAGTTTCGGCCGCAAATGCTGGCACGCGCTACAAGCCTCTCTTCGAGCTGCTCACTGGCGGTCATGATTCCACCGAGGACCACACCCTGCCCGTAAAGGAGGACGATTTTTGGTTCGTTCATCGATTCGGCTTGGAGGCCGAGTGACCGAATCAACCATGACTCCTGTTTTCGATCCGACACCTTTAATTCATATAAGCCCGGTCCCTGATCAGGCGCTTTCTCGTAGGACCACATCTGTTTTTTGATAGAATCAATTGCTTCCTGCGCCGCGGTTCGCGCTGAAGCGTCGGCTGCTTGCCGGCCAGATTGAATCAAAAGTACTCCGCATAAAGATTCTGATAAATCATCCAGTATTTGATTTCTTAACGGTGATTCAACGATCCCAGAGAGCGTCTCGGATAGTTCATCCACGGGTATCTGCAGGGCGATTTGATCGCCCGTTGAACTTGTAAGGGAGGCGGCAAAAGGCGGCTTCTCTCTTCCTTGGGGGTTAGTCGCGTGAATCACACTTGCTTCGGGCCCCCCTTCGTCCACCCACAAGTAGTGGATATTTGTCCGATCCAGCGCCCGCTTAACCTGTGCATTCCATTGTTCAAACTGGGCGGCTGTAGCCGAATTGGGTTTGATGATTTGAAGGCGCCATGGATCACGATGAATATTCACAAACGCCACATCTCGAACGCTATATTTACAGGGTAGTGGATTCGAGGGATAGAATCCTACCCCGGTAAACAGGGTGATCAGCATCAGTATTATTTTGGTTACGTTCATTCCACAGTCATCGCCATCGAACACTATTTTTCGGGCAAGTCCTCACTCACGGTGCGAGGCAGAAAACCCATCGATGTTTCGAGCCAGCTACCGCAAGAACACCCGCCCCCACCTTCTGCCGCGAGGAGCATCCCTTGGGCTGGCACGACACTAATCCAGCAATCGGTCCGTATCCGATCAAAACGATGAACCTTTTCGTTGCGAACATCCCACCAGGTCGTTTCTCCAAGTCGAGAAAACATTCCCTGGGTACTCAAGGAATAGCTGGAACATCCATGACCGGAGGGGAATCCACGTGTCACGGTTTCACCGGTTGCTAGGTTCAAAACCTCGGGCCGCAAGTAAACCAACTCGCCTTGGATGGCGGGACGTGATATATGTTTCCCATGGTGATTGGTTTCCCAGTCAACTGTGCGAACCCAATTCCGCTGTCCGCTGATCGGATCGAATGAACGAACGGAAAATTGGCTGAGGGTAGCTTCAGAGGCTGCTATGATTAACGATCGCTGATCGGGTTGACCTCCGCCCGCCAGATAAAGGCTTGCAATATGCCCAACGAAGGGCTTCAGTTGCTGGGCCCATTGTTTTTGGCCGGTTGCTACATCCAAGCATACCAATTCATGCGACTGTCCAGCTTCTATGGAGATACGCCGCGTGGCGGCGTTTTGGTTCGCTTGTGTCATGTCTTGAATGAAATAAATGCGATCATCCATAATCGTGATGGTTGGGTGCAGCACTAACCCTTCGTATTGCCAGATTGCTTTGCCTGTTTCGGAAGCAATGGCAAACAACAAGTCCCCGGCTACAACGTGTGTATCAGGTCCCCCGGTCGAGTCAAACCAATTTTTAGAACCCCACCAGTCCATGTAGGCGGCTGAGCGGTCGACTGCGGTTCCAACCAACAAATTATCATGGCGGGCAATATAACCCCATGATCTTTTTGCCTTTTTCGAAGCCGCAAGCGGCAACGAAAATTGTTTTAAAATTTTTCCGTTTCGTCCATCCATTTTCCACGCCTGATTCTCAGCTGCGACATAGACCGCTTCTTCGTCAGCGCACCAATTAGAACAATCGTGGGGAACGTTCCAGCGCATGACGGTGGGCGATTCTACGCTCCAAAGAATGCTGCCGCTGAAACTATCCAAAGCGATCATCCGCTGCTGGCCTTGCAAGAACAATCGCCCTCCGACGGCCAGCGGCGATGGTTTCCGGTTTTGTCGATCGGTTTGATAACGTGGCCCCGGTCGGCCAATCCATTGAGTTGCCAAATCTTGGCGGGTTGATGCGTCTGATAGGGTTTCGCCGCCAAATGCGCTGTTATCGGACTGGCCGTACATGTGGCTCCAGTCGCCGGATCCACTCAATGGTTGGCGCTTCCAAGCAACTTGATTGCCGTCGTGGAGGATCCCACCTGATGGACGAACCAAACGACGAATGTCAGGCGTGTTTTCTTCGGCCATCACAACTGTGGCGAATGCGGCAGGCAATTGCTTCAAGGGCAAGGCCATGGCGGAGAGCTGTTTGCCATAAAACAATTGCTGAGAGCGACTCGTGATTTTAGCCTGCCATTGTTTGCGAACTTGGTCCGTTTCCGAATCATTCGCGGTTATTAAAACAACATTGAATTGGCTACCGGCAGCGAGCTCCATCGCGCGTTCGGCCATCGATGCCCCGACAACGATTGCGAGACCTCGAGGGTTTGCCGCTAGAGAATTGATCGCGGCGACTTGCGAATCTGGTTTCCCGTGACTCCCTCTTAGCCAGTCGAAATGCGTATCCAAGGAAAAGCTAAGGGTCGTCCGAGCGTCGACGGAGTCACTGTCTTTTAGTTGATACTGTATTTCTCGTCGATAGGGTAAATCAGAGACCACGATACGATGCCTAGTGGAGACCCCTTTAGGCCCGGTGATGCGCCGCACGAAATCATCACCGATGATCTCGACGATTGTTGGGCATTCCGTGACAGTGCCGTATTGAATTTCGACACTTCCTGCCCGGATGTAATTAGCAACTGGACCCCATGTTACAAATTGAGAGTCAGATTTTTTTTCCGGCGCCGGTGGCGCTGGAAATTCAGATGCGCTTGCGGCGAACATTCGTTGAACGCTAGGGCCATCCAACGCGGTAGAGTAGATTCTCAACTCTTGAAGGGCACCTTCCAATGGATAGGACTCGTTGACATCTTTGTATGCGCCGATGGTGAATAAGCATTTGGCAGAATAGCTAATTGGACCCTGCTCGGCCTGCGTGCTGGCTACCAAAGATCCATTGACATACAAACGTGTCTCGCGACCATTATAAGTGCCGACTAGGTGATTCCATGATTGCAATTGAAAAGGGTTTGGGCTTGTCAGGTAGGTGAGTCCACTTTGAGAGCCGGCCATCGCAAAACAAAACTTGTCATCCCTAAATCCGAGCAACCAACCATGTTCGGTGGAGCCATCATCTTGAATACACCCGGCGACACCACCCCATTTCAAAGGCTTATCCACTCGAACCCAAGCCTCGACGGAAATCGACTCATTTGGGAGTGATTGAGAGACCTCCGATGCCAGTGGGAAATAGCCGCCTTGCAGCTCAATGCCCTCAACTTCATCGGATTCGCCGATCTGGATTGCGACTCCGTCGCCCGATAGAGTTGCATCGGCGGACCCTTCCTGATCCTTTATTGTCATCCCGCTCAATTGGGTTGTCGTCACGGGCAGGCCCGAGATTGTGGACATCCCAGATCGGTGGAAGACCCAACGGTGTAGGAGGTTTTTTTGACGAACCGGGCTCACCGGAGGTGATTGCCACGTCTTATTTTTAGGGCTTGGCTGGGGCTGCCAAGGCGAATCGGCTGTGTCGGAGAATGCATAAACATTCCCCTCGTCGGTTGATACCACTAAGTGGTTTCCAGCGACGGCCAGCCCAAATCCACGCCCTTCAATGGCGGCCGACCAGATCACTTCCCCCGAATCGGCATCGACGGTGGTGACATGGTCACGCCCTCCAACAATTAATTGGTTGCCCGATCGAATCAGCTCTAAAGGTTCGTCGACGTTGCGTTGCCATTGCAGCTCGTTACCAGATCGCTTGGCGGCCAAAAGTTTTTCACCGTCGATCACGAAGAAATGGTCGGGGTCCACAACGAGGGAGCGACCTCGGGGAAACGAAGCGACACGTTCTTTGCCTTCAAACACGCCAATCTGTCCGTTGCGGGCCGCACCACCCCCTTCCGTTCGAACGACTTCCCCAGCGGGCGTCAAAACGATTGTGACGCCGCCACCACCTGGCAGGCTGCCCAAATTCTTTCCACTGGTGCGATCAAAAACCAAGGGAGCAATGCGACCTTGAGGCACGATCAACCGATTTTCGGCAACCAATAGGGAACCTTCTAGTGTGGCGTTTTGGTGCTGGGTTAGGAATGTCGGAAGATCGGATTCGAGTTTTCCCGTTCTGGCATCAACCGCGCAGATGTAGGACTCACGCCAGGGCATAAAGGATGCCGCAAAATACGCAAGACCATCTCGAAGGGTCACGCCTGTTCGAACAGGGTAACAGCTAATGAGCCGATCGTTATTGATGATTTTTCTTGGTTCTGCATGTTGTGCTGCGCTGGGGCTAAATTTCCATTCCAGCGTGCCGCTGGCTTTGTCCAAGCAATAGGCAAAGCCATCGTCGCACCCAAAATAGACGCGGTTGTCAGTGACGGTCGGTGAAAGCCGGATCGGGCCATCGGCGATAAATGTCCAGCGAGACTCGCCCGTCACCAAGTCCAACGCGATTAACGAATCTTGGCTGGAAGATCCGAAAAATAACATTTCGCCGTCGCTGACCGGATGAAAGCAAGCGTCGTAACCTCGCATTGCAGGCAAATCGCGAATCAGATTGTAGGCATCCCAGCGAGCGGGTCCATCCCAAGCTGGATCGGGAGGCAAGGGTGACCTCCAAATCCAGGCCAATTCCATTTTGGCGCAGTCGAGCGATGCCCTTGAGTTTCCCGACCGCGCGTTGTCACCGCGAAAGGTGGGCCAAGATTGTGCGGTGCAATCGACTAATAAAAATCCGCAAATCAGAACGGCTAAGCCATGTTTCATCTGGACAATTCCCAACAACCAGTCGTATGTCGCTTTCCATCTTGAACGAATTTGATCTAAAAGCCAATCATCGACTGTCGGTTGGCGCAAATTTTTCTGAGAACGTTTAGGCGTTGCATCTTGCGATTTCCTTTAACGTGGGCAGCAGATGAGCTGTTGGGATACAATCCCATCACTCTCGTCCGGGGAGTTGTCTCGCGAACGCGGTCAGCCTGACTAGGGAGTTCAAGTTGTTGCAGAAAAATACAGGGATCCCAACCTCATCCGCCCAAGGTTTCGGCCATCTTTTGGCTGCCCTGGCGTATAGACAGTGGAGTTGATGGGCAGGGGCACTTGGCTCGCGTTTGTTTTTTATAAACTTTGGAGACGTCATAATCTGGGAGCTTTACCAACAAGTTCGTCATCACATAGCAAGCAATACGGCGGGTCGCGCAAGCGCTGTACAGAACAAGCTGGTCGTCGGACCGACCGACTGGAGGAGAAAATTGAAGCGATTGCCTTGGCCTGGCAAGCTTTATGGGAGATTGTCAGTGAAATTACAAATTTCACAGAAGGCCATTTGTGAACCAAAATGGAAGAGGTTGTCGCGGGTGACGGAAAGCGAGATGGCAAGATGTCATCCTCTGCTCATACCTGTCACGCTTGTAGCAGAACGACGAGTCGTCGAACCGATCATTGCACCTATTGTGGTGGGGGAAATCCTTGGCCGGAGGTGTTTGGAAAGCGATAATTAGGCATAATGAGAGTTCGTGATAAGGGCGGCTTCGATGCATCACTGTCGCAATTCCCTTAGGACACACTCCATCATTCAGGCAACTTTCGGAATAGACCATGACCACGAATCGATCCTTATCCACAACCAACCCTTCCGTACGGCAGTTAGAGCCAGCAAGCCTATGGGGTCACTTTGCCGATCTCAATGATGTGCCTCGTCCTTCTAAAAAAGAAGAGCGCGTGATTGCTTTCATGCGATCGTTTGGAGAGTCGTTGGGGCTGGAGACATTGGTGGATGAGGTAGGGAACGTGATCATTCGCAAGCCAGCGACGCCGGGTTTTGAAAATCAGCTGCCGATTGTCATGCAGTCGCACTTAGATATGGTATGTCAAAAAAATGCCGACACGAATTTTGATTTTGATACAGAGGGTATCAAGATGCAGGCCGATGGAGATTGGGTTGTCGCTGAGGGCACGACACTGGGTGCTGACAATGGAATTGGCGTAGCCGCAATCATGGCGGTTCTGTCCTCAAGTGACGTGGAACATCCGGCGCTCGAGGGTCTTTTTACGATCGACGAAGAGACCGGAATGACGGGGGCTCAAGGGCTGCGGGGTGGCGTCTTGAATGGTCGGATTATGCTGAATTTGGATACCGAGGACGATGACGAGTTAACGATTGGATGTGCCGGCGGTGTCAATGTGTCCGCGGTGCAGCAATACCTGCCCGAGGATTCACCCGCAGGGACGCATGGTTTTAAACTGTCCGTGCGAGGTTTACAGGGTGGGCATTCTGGAATGGACATCGCCTTGGGTCGAGGAAACGCCAACAAGATTATGAATCGACTGTTGTGGGGCGCGTCGTCCAATTTTGGGGTGTCGGTTGCCGAGGTGGATGGTGGTGGCTTGCGGAATGCAATTCCGCGAGAGTCGTTTTCTTTACTTGCCGTGAATAGCGATCAGGCTGACGAATTCAACGCTTGGCTAGACAGCCAATCGGAGATCATCCAGGCCGAGTACAGTGTGACGGATCCGGATCTCAAGATTATTTTAGAATCACTGACTCACGTACCCGAAAAAGTAGTTCCCGAAAAACTGCAAAAGTATTTGTTAGGTTGCCTGTATGGTGTTCCGAATGGAATTTATCGGATGAGTCCAAGCATCCCGGGATTGGTGCAGACCTCCAACAACTTGGCTCGGGTCCTGATTAAAGATGGTGAAATTCAAATCAACAATTTAACTCGCAGCAGTGTTGACAGTGAAAGAAAAGACTTGGCCAACGCGATCCAAGCACTGCTTGAACTGACTAAATCACAAATTGAAATCTCGGGCGACTACCCAGGATGGCAGCCAGAGCCCGACTCGACGATTGTTGCTTTAATGTCACATCTGTACGAAGAGATGTTTGATGAGAAACCAAACGTTGCAGCGTGTCATGCCGGTTTGGAGTGCGGGCTTTTGGGTGCCAATTATCCGGACATGCAATTGATTAGTTTTGGCCCTAATATTCGCGGCGCCCATTCCCCAGATGAGAAAGTGCAAATCAGTAGTGTTCAGAAATTCTGGAAGTTTCTACTAGAAACACTTAGGCGGATTCCAGCCGCCTGAGAATAACAATGTGCTGACTAACTAAGCAGCAAAACTGATGCAGGGTGAGCGCTTTAGATCAGATGGTTGCGGCAGAAGACGTTTGTCTGTCGAGCGGTACCCGGCATTACCGCGCCAAGCAGTAAAGCCATTGGCTTGCTTGGCCTTTATCCTGAAAGCCGACCCGTGCGTAGATCCGACTGTTCACGATGGTCAAACTGGCAAAGCTGGATTGACCCAGCTGGTTTTCGGCAACCGGAATGTATTTCTCAGGGCTGGCCTGAAAGACAAAGGTTTTTCCTCGTTCCGTAGTGATGTATATGTTACCGCCGGCCATCACCGGTGAGGCGCTGATGGGGCCAGCTAAACGCTGCTTCCATCTTTCCTGTCCCGTGACGGCATCCCAACAATAACCGACCCCTCGATCGCTGACACCATAGACAAACCCGCCATTGACCAGCAATGACTGCTCGTAAGATTTTACGCGATTACTCCATAGGAGCTCCACTTCACCACTGGCCCGGATGGCTAACGTTTTACCTCTTGGGTAGCCACCACTGGCAAACACGAGGTCAACGGTGATCGGAATACTGGGTGCTGGCCAGCCAACATACAAATCCAGAGCCGTGGAAACCATGGTACCGCAAGTCACTTCCCATGGACCTTCCACAGACCAGAGGGGTTGTCCGTCTTTCGGATCGTAACTGCGAACGCTCCAGCTTCCACTGATTAACAGCTGATCGCGACCCGCGACCCGATGAACAATTGGCGACGAGTATCCCGTTCCTCGATCGCGTGGGGTTCTCCATCGTTCCTTGCCATCCTTCTGGTGAAACGCAACCAACGCGCCGATTTTCTCGCACTCCAAGGAAACGATGACCAAGTCTTCAAAGAGGCAGGGTGAAGCACCGTATCCGAAAGGGTATTTGGGCAAGAAATCTCCGACTGTTTTTTGCCAAATCAGATTTCCGTCATGATCGAGAGAAGCCAATTCTACTTGGTCATTATTCCAAAAATTGGCAAACAGCCGGTCCTTGGTGGCGACAATGGTTTGCGATGCGTGCGTGTTGTTTGGGTGAATCTGTGGACTGAGGTTGCCTGTGCATATGGTTGTTTGCCAGAGTAAATCGCCCGACTCGCGAGAGAAACAAAGAACCGATTGGGTTCCTTTGGCCTCCTGGCACGTCGTCAGAAAGATACGCTGACCCACAATGATTGGGCTGGAATGACCTCGCCCTGGGATTTTTGATTTCCAACGGACGTTCGTGCGATCGTCCCAGTGAACGGGTGGCTGTTGACCTGGTGACGCAATGCCATCCTTAGTAGGACCTCGCCAAACGGGCCAATCATCTGAGGCTCGGCTCGGCTGAGCCAGTGTGATTATGACCCCGATCGTCACCAGAAGAAATTTAATATCATGTTTTGGCATTTTATTTTCAGTGTTACGGGATTAAAGAGATGGAGAGTTTACTTGACGTTTCACTCTACAAAGCGAGGGACAGAGTGTTGGAGAATTGCTGCGTCGTTTCACAAATCATCTTAGGATAACTCACACTCCGTCTTTACTACTGGAACAGTCGTTCGGCTCGTACCACGGTGCGGTAGGGAGCGGGATAGCCTTCGATCGTTAATGCTGAATCTTGGGGGTCCAGAAAGTCCCGCAGGCTTTCATAAGGAGCCAATTCAGTGGCCCGTTGCTCTTCTACCGTTACAACTTCGTGAGAGACCACTTCAACGTTTTTATAACCACTTCGTCGGACCCAGTTGACGAGGCAATCAGCTGTGGGGACAAAATAAACATTCCGTGCTTTGGCATACCGATCTTCTGGAAATAAAGCCATTGATCCCTTACCCGGAATCGTTTGGCTTTCAATGATTGCGGTCCCTCCAACCCTGAGTGTTTGGTGCAGTCTTCGGAGAATTCCGATTGGGTTACGATGGTGATACAAAATCCCCATACACAAGACCATGTCGAATTCTCGATCAAAAAGATTCAAGTCTTCGACACCCATGAGTTCGTATTGCAAATTAGGTAGCTGGAGGTACCGTTGCATCAACTCGAAGGACAGGAAAAATGGAATGGAGGGGTCGATTCCCAACATCAACCGGGGTTGATGGTGAGCTGCACGAAACATGTAGTAACCATTGCCGCACCCGACGTCGAGTATTTGTTTACCCTCGAGAGAACCAAGAGCGGGCAGGATTCGCTCCCACTTGAGTGAAGAATTCCATTCGGAGTCAATTTCATGTCCGAATAGGCGAAACGGGCCTTTTCGCCAGGGAAGGAGTTGAAAGATGGCTTTTTCCAGTAATTCGTGCTGCTGTTCCGTTAGGTCGGAACGATTGCCGATGGTAACATGAGGCGAATCCAAGTCCCGTTGTATCGGACCCGTTAATTCGTCTACTAACGGTAAGGCGCTGAGGGCCGCTGCCTGTTTTTGGAAATACGGCCGTTCCATTTTTTGACGTCGTTCGGCTCGAATCTGTTGGACTTGGTGAAAGTCCACTTGGGAGAGCTTCGTTTTAAAAATGTCGGGGCGTTGCCAGGTCAGCATTGGACGTGATGATCAAAAAGAGAGTCAGTAAACGGGCTGAAGCCCATTCGATATTATGGTGCAAATCGATCGTTTGTTTAATGAGATCAATCCAAAAGTTGGGGATTTTACGTTTGATGAGAACGTCGCCCGAGTTTTTGATGATATGATTTCACGAAGCATTCCCTTGTATTCTGATGTACAGCGACTGCTGCCGGTTTTATCCGGTCTTTTAGACCATCCCGTCATCAAGGTTGTCGATTTAGGTTGCTCGACGGGAACCTCACTGATTCACTTGGCCCGCGCGTTACCCGATCGGCAATTTGAATTGATCGGTGTTGATAATTCTCAGGCCATGTTGACGAAGTGTGCGGAAAAGCTGGACGCGTTGGGCTTACAGGATCAGATTCAATTAACCCAAGCCGATATTCGAGAATTCGAGATCCGAGACGCTTCCATCGTCTTAATGAACTACACCCTTCAGTTTGTCGATTTGAGTAGCCGGTCCTCCCTGTTGGCCCGGATCCGCCAGTCGATTCGCCCTGGTGGTTTCATGTTGGTAAGTGAAAAAGTATCTCATCACCAGCCGGTTATGGACGAGGCCTTGGTCGAGTTGTATTTTGAATTTAAACGTCGCAACGGCTATAGCGAGCTGGAGATCTCAAGAAAACGAGACGCTCTGGAGACCGTCTTAGTGCCCCTTTCCGTGGATGGGAATCAGCAGCTCTTCGAAGAGGCTGGATTCCAGGAGATCGAACTGCTGTTAAAGTGGTTTAACTTTGCCACGTTTATTGCTCGGGTCGGCGGAGCCGAATCTCAATGACGTGGTTTCAATCCCTGTCACCCTTCAGATCAACGTTTGTTTTTGTCAGGTTGGCTGATTGTCGGCAACTTCATGCTGCCAGAGGAATCTAGCGCCTCTACTTTTAGGGATCGAATCGTAACGAGCCGTAGTGGCAACAGAAAAAAAACGGTCCAGGCGAGTTTTGATCAATGTATCGATTGTTCTGATCGTATGTTTCCAATAAGGCTCAATTGTCGAAAGATCGCAACGTGTTTTGGCACGAAAGAGTTTTCAAGTAGGCCTGGCGTTAGAGATTTTCTTGAAGTTCTATAAAAAACCCCCGAATCGGAGTTTTCCGCGGGCTAGAGTTCACCTGACGTTGGTAGTGATTTTGGGCCGTTGCCCTTTTCAACTGTCTTCAGTATGTGAGACGAAGTCTGATGAAAACAAATAAATTCAAATTCGCCGGTTGCTCGGTAATCGTCCTGTTCTGCCTGTTGTTCGGTTTTTTGGCAATGCGGGGAACCGCCTCGTCATCGCGGGAATTGCCTCTAGCCGAGCAAATTCTCGTAGACGCAGGTGTTCCTGAATTCTCCGATGTTGCCATTTGCCAACCGGCAATCACCTCGACGGGTGATGAGATCAGCAAGTCGCTCACGACCCATCACTCCATCTCTGAAACGCGAGCTTTTTACGAACAGACGATGGGCGAGCAAGGCTGGCACTATCAGGCTTTGGATATGGGAAGAGCGAACTCGTACAGCAACGAGTTCCACAAAGGCAATCAGGTATTTATGCTTTCAGCAACTCCTGCCCAGCAAAACCACCAACACACTTTCATACGAATCAGTTACCGCAAGCTTTCCAATGCGGAGCAGCAAAGCCGCAGCCGAAACGGCTCCGGTGTTCATTTACGACGACAAACTCGGGAAATTGGTTTTCAATAGGTAAGAGATGTCAGCCAATTCACCTGAAAAGCCCGGCATGGTTTCATGTCGGGCTTTTTTATTTCCGTCGGTTGCCGGATTACTTTTGCGAGTCCAGCAATTCCTGAATTTCGGCGGGTAGTTCGAAGGTCTTCTGCTGATCGACTTCCTGATTGTATTCAATTTTTTCCATTTGAATCACTTGGGACATTCCATTGGGAAGACTTTGCTCCATCTTGAATGCGGTTTTCATCCCGTCGACGTCCCGATAATCGCTAATGATCGAAGTTACTTCCATCTTGCCCATGTTGCTGACGAGCTGGGCATCGGTTCGGAGTAAGAGTTTTGAGCCGATTGAATAGTAGTCGGTTGTTTTTGTATCATCGTGTTTGGTCAGCTCCACCTTGTAGCACTTTTCTCCTTCGACCTCTTCGATACCGACACATTTCAAATCCTTGTAATAATCTTTCGGAGCCAAGACCTTTTCAAAGTTCGCCTCTTCCATCAGCTGCTTGGCTTCTGCATCTTTGAGAATTCTGGGTCCCGTCATCGTCGATAACTCCCAAGCGGTTTTTCCGTTGGAACCCTGCTTCTGTTCTCCCAATCCCGCCAAGACAATGTTCGCTCGAACTTTGTTCGGAGGGCATTGGACAATAGTCATATCACCCGTGAGCCCAGCTTGGGGTACGGAAAATTTACCGGTTAATTTTGTGGACTTGATTGCTTTGTATTTTTCCACCCCCCCGGTTACTTTGACGAAGTCTTGAATCACTTCTTCGGCGTTGGGCAATTTGTCTGCTTCCTGTGCAGCCGTCGCTGCGGTTCCACCGTAGACGAGGGTTGCCATCAGCAGCCAGGAATGAGCGTATTTGAAATAAAACATTTTGATCTCCGGTCTGGTTTGATATTCTTATTGGTTCGGTCAAGGGTTATTTGGTTGTGTCGGGCTGTTGCTTTTCAATCCATTCGATCGCGCGTGCTAAAACAGGATCACCCTGTGCTTTTAGCGATTTACGACCAACGACGATTTCTTCATCGGGGATGACCCCGTCAGCCTCGAGTGAGCGGCCAGATGCCGAATGATAGTCTGCGATGGCATATTGAAAACCATCACCGTTGGGAAGCTTTGAGACGACAGAGGGAAGTGCCAGTCCAGCGGTCCTTGCACCAAAAACCCTTGCTAAACCAAGGTCTTGCATCCCTCCTGCAAAAATTTCAGCGGACGAGATTGAGCACTCATCAACCAGTACAGCAACCGGAACGGTGATTGGATTGGGGCGAGCGTTCAAATTGAATTTCATCTTGGCACCTTTCATCGACATCGTGCCTAGAGGGCTGGGCTCCGTAGCGAATTGGGATGCCATCCCCATCGTCATGGCCGCAATCCCCCCGACATTGTCGCGCAGATCAATGATGAGTCCGCTGGAGTGTTCTGGATTGCGAATGGTTGCATTGTATTTCGCCATGATCCGAACAGGGTCCAGAAAGGCGTTAAACCAATAGTATCCAATATTGCCGTCCAGTGTTTTGGCGACTTGGTCGACACGCATCGACGGTAGGTTGCCGAGTTGACTGGGCTGACCGGGCGTGGCAGAAAGTGGTAAGTCGACGGATCGCATTTGATTTTGATGGTCGCGGAATTCAAAATGAATGGTTTCGCCTTGGGCTCCGGAAGTGAGACGTTTTCCAATCATGCCCACAATCGTTTCCTGTCTCATCGGGCCATGAGCTGATTTGCCAGCGACTTCTAATATTTCTTGTCCCGTTCGGTCATCAATTTTTTCCACAATCCAGCCAGGCTGCACGCCAAATGATTCCGCAGGAGATTCGGGCCGCACTTGAGTGACGACTAGCCCATCTGTTGATCGGCGAATTCGAATGCCCGCGTCATGGTCTTTCGCTCCGCCTTGTTCTTCAAGGATGCCATAGGCGCTCGCCGGGATAATCCCAAAATGGGATTGTTCCAACCGGTTGACCAACTCACCCAAGATCTCTCGAACTTCGTCCAATGAACGAGATTGTTTGATCTTGGGACGCAGTTCGGCTCGGGCTTGGTCCCAGCTGTCCCCCACCATATCTGGGTCCCAGTGAGTGTCTTTGATTCGTTGCCAGACTTCGTCAAAAGTCTGGAGCTGGATTTCCGCGTCAAACTCGGGTTCCGTTGTCGATGTTTGTGCATGCAGATGACTCGAGAGAGAGGTCAGGATGACCGACCAAAAAACGAGTTGCTGTATCCTGCCGGTAAATAGACCCGCGATAAAATTTTCCCCGAGTGGTTTTGAGTTAATCCGCATAAGTCGCTCCCTGCATCGAAGTGATCACCATCCTCATCCATACTTCGGCAGTAATATCCAAGTTTCAGATGCTCAGGGCATCGTGAAATAAAACGGGACGGACAGTCCCCGACGAACGATGAGATAGGGTTAGGCTAGAGAAAGCTCGCTCCGCCACGGTGAGCAAAACGTTAGATTTTAAAGATTTCCGATTAAAACGCCACGCCAAATCTTGTTGGGCGTGGCGTTCTTAGTTCGGTCGCGTTCGACAATTAAGATTTCTTTGAACCGGTTTGTAACTTGGGCACTTCGAATCCGGCTCGATATTTCCTGGACATCATTGCTGCCGCCCGTTCATTGCCTAGAACCGTCTCGGTTTCAGGGTCCATTTTTAGCTCGGCTCCCAAAACCACCGGAGTCTGATCATCCAGAGGTATGCCATTGGCCGTCAGGTGCTGGCACATTCGGTCAAACGAGTCTTGGAACAACTCTGATTCGCCGGTCATTTTTTCCGCGATCTCGGCCTTGGAAGTTGCCTTGCCAAGTTGGTGTGAGACCCCACCCGTATGGCACAACGCACTCGATAAATGTCCTTCCTCGATCGGTGCATTGAGCAATTTAGGGTCTTGAGCTTCGACGGCCTGCAAGAAGTTTTGGTAATGGTTACCACCCTTCTGCCATTTTTTTACCTCGTTATCATCGTTGTCGTAGGCGATCGCGGCCGTATAGCTGGGGATCACAACGTACCCCTTTTCGCACTGGACGATCACACCGATTCGCGAACCACGGTAGTTGTCCATATTGCCTCCCCAGCCGTTTTTCTGAAATTCCTTGGCTTTAGGCAAGCCGCGAGTCTCGAAAATCAATGGCGCCGCTGGATAGTCATGGATCACGGTTTGCGTGTTGGGCGTATCGGCTGCGTCTTGGTAACCCAGTCGGCCGCCGATGCTCAGCACTCGGGGAGATACGGTTTGATAACCGAGGAACCATCTGGCAATGTCCATTTGATGGATTCCCTGATTGCCCATGTCACCATTGCCTGTATTGAAATCCCAGTGCCAGTCGTAGTGCATCCGGGGTCGCATGAGCGCCCGTTTTTCCGCGGGTCCACACCAGAGATCGTAATCAACGGTCTTGGGAATCACCAATGGTTGCTCCAGTTGGCCGATGCTCTTTCTCGGTTTGTAGCATGTTCCAATGGCGTATTTAATCTTACCGAGTTTGCCACTCTGCACGTATTCCACGGCTTCTTTCAAAGCCGGGCTTGAGCGGCTCTGTGTACCGCATTGGATAATACGGTCATATTTTTTGGCCGCTTCGGCCAACTGCCGCCCTTCCCAAACATTGTGGGAAACCGGTTTTTCGCAATAGACATCCTTACCCGCTGCGGCTGCCTTGATGCCAATCAGAGAATGAGTGTGATTGGGCGTTGCAATCGAGACGACGTCGATCGATTTTTGGTCTAACAATTTTCTAAAATCAACAAATCGCTCGACGTCCATTTCCTTGGCTCGATTGTTGAGAATGGTCTCGTCGCAGTCGCACAAGGCGACCACGTTTTCTTTCAGCCCCTGAATGTGGTTTTGGCCGCGACCATTTAATCCAATGACGGCAGCTCGAACCTTCTCGTTGCTGCCAAGAATGCGACCATAAGATCGGGCTGGAAGGGCTGTCGCAGCACCCGCTGCAAGAATGCCGGACTTGATAATCGTTCGCCTCGAATATTTCATTTTGAATTCCAATTCATCGCTCGTGTGGATAACCGCATTCATTCAGTGGTTTTGTCTTCAGTTTAATACTGTCGGTGACAGAGTCAAACTGCCCGCCGAAGAATCTATGAGAATCATCACCATCGACCAAGCAGATCTTCATGGGTGGTCTTTTAGTGAAAGAAAAAAAGCCGCTCACGTTAGCAAGCGGCTTTTAGCGTATCTTCGATATTGAGCGACGACCACTTAGTTTTGTGACCAGCCCTCAATGTGCTTATTTGTCTTGGACAGGTCATCCAAAACTTTTTCAACATCCAGATCCTTCACAGCTACAAAAGTCGCGGTGGCGGTTCCAGTGTCGCAATTCAATTCAGAGATTCCTTCAACTTTGGTCAATGCGCCTCGGACCGAGGCTGCGCATCCACCTCACGTCATGTTTGGTAGTTTGAGAGCGACTACTTGAGTTTCTCCATCATCAGACATTTTAGGTGTGTAGGATGTTGATTCTTCTTCTTTAGCCGGCGCTGGTTCAGCGTCAGCATTTTCGTCGGTTTTGGGTTCGGCTGTTGCGTCAGGTGTCGCGTCAGGTGTGACTGCTGGCGCGGCTGCTGGTTCAGCGTCTTTTTTCGCTTCACCGCATCCTGCCAGAATGACAGCACTGGCCAGAAATAGGCCGAGGGCCGAAAGGCTCTGTAAGGTTTTCATTGATAGTCTCCAAAATTGAAATGAATCTCGATGGGCCGTAGCGTGACGGCTCCTAATACATTTTGTTCCAATACATCGTGATGGAACAGCGAAAATATGTTGGGAAATCGTAGTTATTTCGCATGAAAGTCAAAAAAGAGGCGGCAAATGGGTAATCGTGGGCCAATCTAGGTCAAATTGACGCAAAAAAAGACCAACTACGGATTTGTAGTTGGCCTTATCTATCAGAAATCACGTTCTGTTTGAACACGATTAATTCAGTTTAAACCGGGCGTGGTCAAGGAATTTTATTCTTTTTGACGTCTTAGGTCACTTGCCGAGGATGTCGCAACACCTTCAGCCGAGAGAGCGAACTCCCTGCTTTACTTATTCCTCGTCCCCGCCTTCGGCGTGGTCATGATCTTCACCTTCGGCGTGGTCATGATCTTCACCTTCGGCGTGGCTGTCCTCGGTAGCTGGTGCTGCGTCCGCTGGAGCCTCTGTTTTTACGGCTGCGTCGCAACCACTCATTACCATGAGGCTGCAGCCGAATAAGCCTACCAGCATCAGTCGTATTAATACTTTCATCGTTTTGCCCTTAAGAGTTCAAAAATTGGGTCACTGTGATTTCGACCCCCCCGTTATCTTGAGTGATAGGGTGCTAAAAAGGAAGTGGTGGCTCTTGGAAACCTTCATTTCCTTGAATTAAAATCAAACAACCGCGGCCTTGGTAAACAGGCTATACTTTTTTAGTTCGGGGTCGGCCCTTTTTGAGCGGGGCTGATTTAAAAGGATTCCTTGATCGTTGGGCGACAATTCGCAATCTTGGCCAGGCTCACAGGTTGGATTGTCCAGCGAGTTCCGCCTCAGTCGGTTTTGTTAAGTTCTTATCGCCTTCCCTCGGGAGTAATTTTTGAATCAGCACTTCGCAATCATCGGAGGCGGCATCACAGGCCTAGCGGCAGCGTTGCGGCTTGAGCAAAAAGCTCCCCAATCTCAGGTTACTTTGGTTGAATCGGCTGATCGCCTAGGCGGTGTCTTGCAAACCCGGCTTAAGAATGGCTATCTCATTGAGCATAGCGCCGATATGTTCACAACGGAATTGGGTATCATGCCGGCGTTGTGTCGCGACCTGGGACTGGAGAATGAGCTGATTCCAACTAACACGGTTGGCCGAAGAGCGTTTGTGGCAAAAGGCCATCGCTTGCATCCCGTACCGAATGGTTTTTCCATGATGTTACCACATCGTATGGATTCCATTTTAGATTCAGAATTATTGGATCCAGCAGGACGCTTGCGGCTGTTGGCCGAACGATGGGTGCCTCGTTCAGATGGCGAATCCGATGAAAGTTTGGAGTCTTTTGCGGTCCGAAGGTTTGGTCAGCAGGCATTTGAACAGTTGATTCAGCCGTTGATCAGTGGGATTTATTCAGCCGATCCGAAAAAATTGAGCATGCGAGCTGCGCTGGGGCGATTTGTGAGCATGGAGCGAGACCATGGCAGTCTGATTCTTGCTGCCAAGGCGATGAAACAGCCGACTTCTTTGGAGGCTGGATCCAGCGGCGCGCGATATGGAATATTTCTGGCGCTTAAAAATGGTATGCAGTCGCTAATCGATCGAATGGCCGAATCCCTTAAACGCACCCGAATCGTTTATAACACTCAGGTGAAGAGTGTTTTGCCGATCGCCGAGGGCCGCTGGCAAATTCAAGCAGCAAATACCGGTTGGCCTGATCTGGAACCGATAGACGGATTGATTCTGGCGGCACGTGCCGATGTAGCCGGAAAATTACTGAGCTCGCTTAATACTGGGTTATCTCGCCAGTTATCCGCCATCGAAAACGCATCAATGGCGATTGTTATAATGGCGGTGGATGCGTCACAGATTCCTCAGGCGCCTGAGTGTTTTGGGTTTGTGGTCCCTGAAGTTGAGGGTCGAAATCTCGTGGCTTGCAGCTTCGCCAGCAATAAATTTCCTGGCAGGGCCCCTCAGGGGAAGGTTTTGCTCCGTTGTTTCATTGGCGGTAGCCTGCACGCTGAGAGAGTCAAGCTGGACGATGAGGAATTGTTCGCCATGGCTCGTCAAGATCTCGCCGAATTGATTGGCTTTCGTGGTGAGCCGGAGTTTCAGCAGGTCATTCGATGGAGTGAGTGTATGCCGCAATACCACGTCGGCCATCTCGAGGGCAAGACCGCCATCGAGCAACAGATGGCAGGGCTTGCAGGGATTGAGCTCGCGGGTAACAGTTATGGGGGCGTCGGGATCCCGGTTTGTGTGGCAAGTGGCCAACGCGCGGCCGATCGATTGATCGACGGGGCGACGAAAAGTTAGACGCAGTTTTGTATTTTAACGGCTGAACCGAGACTCGCATCCGAGCGGTTGTTTCAAAGAGGTCCAGCGATCACACAGTCAAACTATAATGGTACGTAATGATGATGAATGGAAACTTGTGGCTCTTCGTTTGGATGATTGGAATGATGTCGTGTCTGACGACGATCGCAATGGCTCAAGACGCAGGCCAAAGCAAAGCTCAATCCAAAGAGGCGTTGAGTTTTAAAATGAAGTCAATCGACGGCAAAGAAGTTGACCTTTCAAAGTATAAAGGTAAGGTCATTGTCGTTGTGAACACGGCCTCAAAGTGTGGCATGACGCCACAGTACGCGGGCCTACAAAAATTATATGAAGAGAATTCACCGAAAGGATTACTAGTCTTGGGATTTCCCTGTAATCAATTTGGCCGGCAAGAGCCCGGTACGGATTCTGAGATTAAGTCGTTTTGCACGGAGAATTACGGCGTGAGTTTCCCGATGTTTGCCAAGGTAGATGTCAATGGCCGGAAACAAGCTCCTTTCTTTAAGAATCTAAGCCAAATGGATCTTCAACCGAAAGGACCGGGGAAGGTGCAGTGGAACTTTGAAAAATTCGTGATCGACCGAAATGGAAAACCGATTGCCCGGTTCAGTCCGCGGACCAAACCGAATGACCCGGAGTTTCAAAAAGTCATCAAGACAGCCTTGAGTCAGTAATCGCTTGCGGCCCGAATCAAGCTCTGGCACTTTTCGCTGGAGCTTTTTTTATGCCCATTGGTTTATTGGATTGGTGAAATCGGCGTCATGCTGCAACAATTTGCCAGCCAGCCTTGGAATTCCTGGTTTGATACACTGGTCGATTCATTGACATCTGCCAAAATATAAACCGCTGGATTCCGATTTCGTTGGCGCCCGATCAAAGGGTGCAATAGGCTTCTTTGACGAGGTAGATACCATGAAGAAAATCAGCATTTCGTTTTTAGCTTTTTGTGTGTTCAATGGCTCGCTGCTGATTGGCCAAGAATTCGATGCGGTCATCGAAAACTATCGCCCGATGGCTGAACAAATGATCAAATCGGGTCGGCAGGATAACGATACGTATGTGAAGCTTCAAGAACTGTGCGACGACATTGGCAATCGCCTGAGCGGGAGTGATGCCTTAAATCAAGCGATTCAGTGGGCCCAGCGATCGATGAAAGCGGATGGACAGCAAAACGTTCGGGCCGAGAAAGTCATGGTTCGTAAGTGGGTTCGTGGCAGGGAAAGCTGTCGGATGATAGAACCACGTGAAATGCCGTTTGGCATGTTGGGCTTGGGGGGGTCTGTAGGGACGCCCCCCGAGGGAATCACCGCGGAAGTGATTGTTGTTAAGGACAAAGCCGAACTGGACGCTCTGCCCGACGAGTCGATTCGGGGTAAGATCGTCGTTTTCAATTTTCCTATGCCGCCCTTCTCCCCGACCGAGGGATCTGGTTATGGGGATGCCGTAGCCTATCGCAGCAATGGTGCGAAATGGGCTTCCGAGCGGGGTGGTATTGCCGCGCTGGTCCGATCATGCACGGCCTATTCACTTGCGACACCCCACACTGGGGTGATGGGGTACAGTGGAGGTCCAGAGGTCAAAAAAGTTCCCACAGCGGCCATTACGATCGAAGCTGCGACATTGCTGTCTCGTCTGCAAGCTCGCGGCAAAGTTCCGGTGGTGCAACTGAAAATGAGTGCCCAGAATCTAGGAGAGGTTCCGTCAGCAAATGTTTTAGGAGAGATCGTAGGGAGTGAAAATCCTGAGCAGATCGTAGTCATTGGCGGTCATTTAGATTCTTGGGATGTGGGGACGGGCGCGCAAGATGACGGCTGCGGATGTGTTGTTGCCATGGAGGCACTGAACATGATTCGTCAAGCTGGATTAAAGCCGCGGCGCACGATTCGTGTGGTGTTATGGACCAATGAAGAAAACGGTGCTGCGGGCGCTGATAGCTACGCAGCACGACACCAAGCGGAAGATCATGTTGCTGGAATCGAGTCTGATTCGGGGGGATTTGCACCCGAAGGTTTATCGATCGACATGCAGGATGACCAAAAAGAGGCACTCGCCATACGCCAGTTAACAAAAATACTTAGCCTATTAGACTCGGTCGGTTCCACTCGAGTCCAAGCTGGTTTTTCCGGTGTGGATGTCGGTCGTCTTAAAGACATGGGAACCGCCTGCATGGGGCTGACCGTCGATGGTCGGCTCTACTTCAATACCCACCATACATGGGCTGATACGGTGGATAAGGTCAACCCTAAAGAATTGACCGACTGCGCTATCACGATGGCGGTGGCGATCTTTGTCATTGCGGACATGCCCAATCGGCTGGGAGAGGAGTGAGCCGTCTTGCAATAGGCCGAATAGAGAATGAGGAGACTAATTGCGCTAATGAATTAGGATCAGAGTTCAATGATCTGCCCATCAAAGGCGACCTCGAGCTTTTCATAAATGGCATTCACGGAATCAAGATTCAGAGGCGTGTCCGATTCGTTCTGCGGATTGATGTGCACCAGGTAAGTGCGGCCCGCATTGGCCATCGCAGCGACCTCGGCCACCGGTGTCAGGCAGCTATGGCCGGTCAAAGCCGCCCGGTCTTCGAAACCATCGGGGAAATAACATTCGTGAATAAGCGTTGATACGCCTTGGATCTGATGGAGGTAAGTCGCCTGTGGAGCGGCTGTCGTGTCCGTGATATAAGCCAAGCTGGAGTCGTCCCAGTCAAAACGAAACCCATGGCTTCCTCCAGGATGATCTAGGGGAATCGTAGCGACTGGTGTGCCATCACTGAGCTTAAGTGATTCGCCTTCAAAAGGCTGGATTATGAAGTTAGGTTTTACCGGGAATAGCGAAGGATTAAACAAATGATTTTCAATCGTGCCAACCTTGTCCGCCGCGACGTGCACGGTGGTGGTCGTCCCTTTGCCTTGCATGATGTCGTACAAAAAGGTCAGACCGATCACGTGGTCGAGGTGCGCATGGGATAGCAAGATATCTAAGTGGTCGGTTTCGATTAGGTCCCGAGCCCTGAATATACCGGTTCCCGCATCCAGAATGATCCCCCGTTCTGGCATCATCAGACAAGCCGTTTGTCGGGTGTTGTTGGGATGGTAACCAGTTGTACCGAGAAAATGTAGCTTCACGGATTTTTGCCAATGGAGAAAGGAAATGGTTGTTCGTATTCTATCCCAAGATCTGGCAGCTGGGTGCCGGGCAAGAAATCATTCCGGATAATTTTCGATACAGCAGGATTTTGGCATGCGGAGGCGTGCCCCGTTTCAAACTAAGGACGCTTGTCTTGCTCGCGTTTGTTGAATAGACGTCCCAGGCCGTTTTGCCAACCGGCCTCCAGTTTATCACCCAGCTCTTCTTGAATGATTTGATTGAGCCCACTCTGTAGTTTGTCGAACTCTTGGGAGACCTTGCCACCTAAATTTTCTCCGGCGGACTCCAGTTGCTCACCCACCACGTCGCGAATTGCTGATCGGGCAGTTCGTCTCAGGAATTCTCGCGAAAATCCAGCCATCGCCTGACGATTTAATTGCGGATGAGAGAACGTGCCTGAAATCGGAATATTAATCGATTGACCGCGAAGCCCGGCAAGCAGCGGTTCTTTTTCAATCCAGTGGTCGAGGATTTTAATCGATGCGACGATGTCCAGTGAGTGGTCGAACCCAACCGAGCCGCTAGTCACGATCGTCATGCCGTTATAAATAAATTTTAGTTGATCGTGATAAACGCGCTCGTTTTGGACGGCGTAGGTCACCACCTGATCACCCACCTTGACCCACGTTTTTTTCTGGGATTGATTCGCAATTTTAGGTTTGATTAACAGCAAGAGTTGGTCCAACAAAGGCAGCAACTGGTGGGCCATTGGGCCCGGCCCGATCGCAATATCTTTTAAATGCAGCTGTCCACGAGCACTCGTTTTTAGTGGCTGCATCAGTGGAATCAGAGCGCCCTGAGTCGATAATCCAATAATTCCTTCAGCGGTCGTCGCATCGGCCAACATAGGTGTCGCGAATTTTAGCCATTGCCGAGTGTGTTCCGGAGTTAATTTTATGTCGTTGATGACTTGTCCTGATTGCAGGCTTAAGACCGGGCTGGCAGTCCGGCAATCCAATGTTGGTAAGAGCTTGGCAAGGTTGCCGGCAAAGCCCGGGGAATTACTTTCCAGTTGGAAGACGGAATCGTTCAGACCGATGATTAATTGGCCTGGTGCGATGGGGATTCCAAATATATTTGCATGGCTCCAGGCCAGTCCCGATTGGGCTTGCAGCTCGGGGGTAAACCATTGCTGAGAACCGTTTGATTCTGGAGAGAGTGGGCCTTGGATCGCAATGTCTTGCCAGCCCACACCCTGAAGAAATGCGAAATCACCCAAGGCTTGTTGCGTCATTTTATTGACGTTGTCCCAATCGAGCTTCCATTTACCGCGGATGTCCGAAACCATGCGCGAGCCCAGTTCGTCGATGCGTCCATTACCTCGTAGGTTGAGCAGTTTGGAATTTAACTTGAGGCCCCCGAAACGAACACCTTGAAACTGGTCGTCGACGAAGACAGTGGCGTCGATTAGCACAGTTTCTTCTTCCCAAAGCACTGAGCGATCGAAGCTGGCTGGCGATCTGTTGATGGGGTTCGCCAGATTGGATCCGGCTGGCGCAGCGCCGGGCGTTGGCGATTGACTGATGGTCAGACCTTGAATTCGCGTTGAGGTGGTACCACCAATTGCACGGTTTTTCGAGGTAAAGTCAACTTGGCCATCGGCAATGCCGCTCCAAGCGATCTGATCCGTTGGACGACAGAAGCCAAACCACATCGAAGCGCGCCGAAGGTCAGCTTGATAGGCGATGGGTCCGGTCAATTGGATTCGATCCAAAAAACGGATCCGTAGCTGGTTAGTGGTAGCAGCCAAAGCCGAGCTGGAAAGAGAAGCGCTTTGAACCAAGACCTCTCCAGTTTCTAGCTGAAACTCAAGATCTGCGGAACCGATTACTTGAGGCTCTTGAATCTGAACCCCCTTACCCGTGAAAGAGAATTGGTTGGCGGTGAAACTCAATTGATTGATTTTCAATGTGGGCGAGTTGAAAGCGATAACAAATTCGGATGTTAAGCTCCCGTCAGTGGCCAACGCAGGTAGGTCGATCACGTTTCGAATGTGATTGAACCAGCGATCGATTGAGCCAGTGGTTTTACAGGAAATCTTTAGGCCATCGAGTGACTTTAAATCTGAAATAGGTTGCAGCAAATTCAGAGATAGGACTTCACCGCCAACGATGAGGCTTAATTGCCCTTGCCCCAGCCTCGCCCCACGAAGGTTCTGGAAGTTGGCCTTACCCTTCATATCAAATTGTACTTTTTCCTCGGACCAGCGTTGAATGCCCGAGGTGGAAACCATCGGTTTTTCGATCACCACATTGCTTTCAAACTGGACGGGAGCGCCTAGCTGACCATTTTCTGATTCGGGGGCAGCTTGCCAAGCCAAACGACCACCGAATTGGCCGGCCAATTCAAACTGGGATAGGTCTAAGAAATCTCCAAGCTGGTGTCGTAGTTTTTCCAAATCTCCTTGGAACGTGAAATTTCCGTTGGCTAAAGAGGCCTTGCCGACGAGCTCTAAAAAGTCAGATTCAATGGATAGATTTTCTACAAGCACTTGGCCATTATTTTCGGATGCCGTACCCTTCACTCGCAGCGGGCGGTGCCAGGCGATCTGGCGTTCTGACTGCTTAGCCCGAACGTTGGCAACGTCTAGGTTGAACATGATTCGCTGGACGCTCGATTGCTTGCGGGTGTTGGCGTGCAAGGTGACCGTGCCGGAGGTGATTTGAACGTCCTCTCTTATTCCGAGGGTCTTGGGTAGCATCGGAATAACGCGCGCTAGGTCGGTTTCGAGGTCCATTTCAAAGGGCGAGGATGGAAGTTGCCCCTCGGCTGCCATGTCCCAAATTTGGGAGAGATCGAATTCGCCGTCGATCCGAACCTGACCAATATCTGATTCGGCAGAAAATTGCTTGGCCGTGATCCGCTGGGTTGTGACACATAATTCCCCACGTGCATCCACACGTTGGAGTGAGATGCGATCACTTCCAAGGAGATCGGTAGCCAGCACTTCGAACTCTTGCGCATAAAGCTGTTTGATATTGAGCGATACTCGTTGGTCCTGAAGATCGAAGAGGGTGGTGAGTGTGCCGGTCAACACTCCCTTCAGGGTCACCGGGAGTAGCAGTCGATCGATCAATGGGTCAACTACTGAGAGCGGGAATTGATCGGATTTTATTTTGGCGTTAATGGACGAACCGGTGAGTTCTTTTTTTCCGGGGTCTACAAAAAAGTCTAATGACAATCGGCCAGCTGCTTGGTCTTGCCCGGCGGTTTGGAACGAAATCAAGCCTTGTAGAGGACTGTCGTCGTGTGCCAGTGAGACCGTCGCTTGGATGGAGTCGAGTTGGCTGTTCCGAGTTTGTTCGCTTGTGGCCAATTGAACGTTGCCGTTGACGATTATTAATTCCAACTGAGGCAGAGACTGTAGGGTTAGGTCTGATTCTCTCGTTTGAAGGTAGGTGGCGAGGACCGATTCGAGATTACTCCCTTGTTCTGTCAAATGGAGATTCAGTGTTGGTTGGGTGATTTCAATTCGTCCTAAGTTAGTTGATCGAGCGAAATCAATCAGTCGGTTGGAGGTCGTCACTTGAGCGATGGTGATGACGGTTTGACCTTCGATGTCCTGAAGGGTGACCCCGTTCAGTTCGATCGGAGAAAACCAACCAAGCGAGACCGAGTCAACGGCCAAATGGCCATTGAGATCTGATGTCGCCCAATCAATCAAACGTTGTTTTAATGGAGAAATCGAAAGTAACGTTGGCAGAAAAAAGAGGACCACGGTAATGCAGGCGACCGACGCGATGAGACGGCGAGGCCATTTCCACTGCCTTGGTAGCCCTGAGATGGGATCGGGATGAGTGTTCGCCATGGGCTACCCATGATTGATAGATTGGTGAGCAAAAAGAAAAACCGTACCGTCCTGCGGATTCTAGAAACCTAAGGGAAATTAACCTAGGTGAATTGTGTCGCTCAGTCGCCAGACCGAGATCATGCGGTTGCTAGCAGCCTGTACTTTCATGACCTGTAAGCTCTAACTAGTTTCCGGAGTGGTAACCATTTAGGTCACCATCCAGTCCAGAAACGGTAATTACGATCTATTTCGGGACGCGTCTGTAGGGCCAATCCGTTAACTCTTTTCGTCACTCGGTAACTCAAAACGGTCGGCTGCTCGGCGGGAAACGGGATGGGCGTGCCGAAAGAGTCTAAGGACTCGGGAAAGTCAGGCTTTCTCTTTGCCCCAAAGCTTAACGATTTCAACCCCAACCTGACAGGCTTCCATCATCTCGTCCAAGCATGCCCATTCAAGTGGGGAGTGTATGTTGTGCTGGCCTGAGGAAAGATTGGGTGTTGGAAGTCCTAGTTCGGTTAAGCGAGAGCCGTCTGTTCCCCCACGGATGATGGTCTGCTCGGCTGTTCGCCCGAGGTTTTCATGGGCGGTCACAGCCAAGGCAGCCGCTCGGGGTTCGGTCACTAAGCCATCGGCCATATTGCGGTATTGTTCTCTGAGTTCGACGTCAATTTGAATTCCTGGATGGTCTTGTTGAACGCTTGCCGCGAGTTCTTGTAATAGATTGGCATATTCACTTAGCTTGGTGGTTTCGAAATCTCGCAAGAGAACTTTTAACGAAACCGATGCGACGCCCCCCTCGATGACATAAGGATGCAGAAATCCGTCTCGACCATCAGTGTTTTCGGGTGATAATTGCGTGGGCATTTGGGCTAGGAAATGTCCCGCCGCGCGCATGGCATTTTTCATTTTATCTTTTGCGATGGCCGGGTGAATATTGACACCAGTGAATGTGATCAGCGCCATGTCGGCCGAAAATGTTTCGACGTCGACCATGTTTTCAGCCCCACCGTCGAAGGTGTAGCATACCGTTGCATCGACTTTTTCAATGTCAACATGATCGACCCCTCGGCCAATTTCTTCGTCGCAGGTGAAGAGCAACCGGACAGGTCCGTGTTGGATTTCGGGTGATTCCATCAGATGATTTGCTAGTTCCATCATGATTGCCATTCCCGCCTTATCATCACCTCCAAGCAAGGTCGTGCCATCGGTTGTAATAATGGTTTTGCCCTTGGCCGCCGGCAGCTCCTCGCACGTTTTGGCCGTGATGATTTTGGTCTTATCACCGCTGAGAATGATATCTAGTCCGTCAAAGTTTTCAATCACATTTGGCTTGACATCTCGCCCGGTTGTTTCCGGAGAGGTGTCAAAGTGGGCGTTAAAGGCAACCACCGGGGCATCGGGAAGAGTTCCAGGAACCGTTCCCATAACAATTCCGTATTCATCCTGCTCGGCATCCGAAATGCCCATGTCGGTTAATTGCTGAACGACCAACCGGCCTAATTCCAGCTGCCCTGGACTGCTGGGGTAGGCTCCCGCATCTTCACGTGCGGTGGTATCCATTTGAACATATTGCAAAAACCGATTGAGTAGTCGTTGTTGATTCATAGAGATTCTATTGTTTGGTTGTGCCCACTGATCAGCGGGCGTTGCTTGTAGTAAATTACGGGAAACGGTTCGGCCGGCGTGGCGACTTCCTGTACCTATTCAAAAAGAACATTTTATGGCATCTGCAGACGTTAGCTACCTTGTTTTTGATGTGGAAAGTGTGGCCGATGGCGACCTCGTTGCCAAGATACGGTATCCGGGTGATGGCTTGAATGCAAAGCAGGCCATTGAGCGGTACCGCGCAGAACTACTGGAAAAGTACCAATCCGAGTTCATTCCTTATACGTTTCAGATACCCATTTCCATCGCGATCATGAAGGTGGACAAGGATTTGCGATTGATGGATATCGTGACGCTGGATGAACCGAGCTATCGCCCAGAAGTCATCACCAAGCAATTCTGGCAAGGCTGGGAGCATTATCAGCGACCTTCGTTTGTCAGTTTTAATGGTCGAACGTTTGATATTCCCCTGTTGGAATTGGCTGCGTTTCGCTATGGCATTAGCGTCCCCAACTGGTTCAATATTTTTGATAAGAGTTGGGAGCAGCGCCGAGGGCGGTATAATCAACGTTCTCACATTGACTTACAGGACATGCTGACCAACTTCGGAGCGTCTCGTTTCAATGGAGGACTGAACTTGGTCGCCAATCTCTTGGGAAAACCCGGCAAGATGGGCATTGCTGGGCACATGGTTCAGGATTTATATCTTGAGGGCCAAGTTCAGCAAATCAACGATTATTGTCGATGTGACGTGTTGGACACGTATTTTGTGTTTCTTCGATTTTCCGTTTTGCTGGGCCGCTTGTCTCTGGACGAGGAAATAGACCGAGTCGCCTACGCCAAGCAGTGGTTGAAGGACCGATCCAGTGAAGAACCAGCCTATCAGGAATATCTTGAGAGCTGGACCGACTGGCATAGTCCGTTTCAGGACTAGCTCCCGATGCCCAAGCGGCTTTTAAGATTCTGAATTCACCGCCGCACGAGCCATTCGCTTGCGATCTGATTCGCGCAACAAACCTTTTCGCAGTCGAATATTTTCTGGTGTGATTTCGACCAATTCGTCATCCTCTATGTACTCCAGAGCGGCTTCTAGACTGAACTGTCTTGGCGGCTTAAGGAGGATGTTTTCATCACTTCCCGCGGCGCGAATGTTGGTTAGTTGTTTTTCTTTACAGGGGTTCACGGGAAGATCGTTGGATCTTGCATTCTCGCCCACGATCATCCCTTCGTAGATCTGCTGCCCCGGACCAACAAACATTTCGGCACGTTGTTGCAATCCAAACAAACCGAAGCCAACTGCCTTACCCGAAGCCATCGATACCATCACTCCATTGGGTCGCCGTGGGATATCACCCTCAATCGGGCGGAACTCTTCGAATCGATGATTGATGACTGCCGTCCCTTGGGTGGCGTTCAGCAGCCGGGTCCGTAAACCGATCAATCCCCGTGCGGGAATGGTGAACCGAGACAATGTGTAATCGCCCCTTGCGCTCATTTCGAGTAATTCACCGCGACGATTCCCAACGAGCTCCATGACGGGCCCAAATTTATCGGTCGGCACTTCTACCATCAATGTCTCAAAGGGCTCACACTTTTCACCGTCGATTGTCTTCATAACCACTTGGGGCTTGCCCACGGACAATTCAAACCCCTCGCGTCTCATCGTCTCGATCAATATGGCTAAGTGCAGTATCCCTCGACCTGACACAGCGAAAGCATCGCCCTTGTCGGTGTGCCGAACTCGTAACGCCACGTTTCGCTCGAGTTCTTTTTGTAATCGCTCACGCAGCTGGCGGCTGGTTACATATTTCCCCTCTTTGCCCGCCAAAGGGGAACTGTTAATCGTGAACACCATTTCCAGCGTCGGCTCATCGACCGAAATTCTTGGTAACGCGACGGCGTGATCAGGATGACACAAGGTGTCTCCTATTTCAATATTCTCGATCCCCGTCATGGCAACGACTTCGCCGGCTTCAGCCCGCTCCACTTCGACACGGCCTAATTTATCGAAGACATTAAGCGTTGCGATTCGAGCCTTGGTTTGACTTCCGTCGGCACGCATGACTGTCACGGAGTCTCCGCGGCGGATGACACCGCTATTGATCCGCCCGACGGCAATACGCCCCACAAACTCCGACCAGTCGATCGTCGTTACTAACATTTGAAATTCTCCGGCTTGAATTGCCGGCGGCGGGACCTGTTCTAGGACAATATCCAGAAGAGGCTCCATGTTTTCACTGGTTTGATCGGGATCAGTGGTGGCAAAGCCGTCTTTCGCGCTCGCGTAGATGTAGTGGAAGTTATCCAAGAACTCTTCACCACCCATCTCAAGGATGAGTTCCATCGCTTCATTGACAACTTCAGCGGTACGAGCATCGGGGCGATCAATTTTGTTGATGACCACGATCGGTCGTAATCCGACTTCCAGAGCTTTGCCTAAAACAAAACGGGTTTGCGGCATAGGGCCTTCTGCGGCGTCGACCAGCAGCAACGCTCCGTCTGCCATTTTCAAAACTCGTTCTACCTCACCTCCAAAGTCTGCGTGCCCTGGCGTGTCAATGATATTGATCTTGATACCCTTGTAAGGCAGCGCAATATTTTTTGCGAGAATCGTGATACCCCGTTCTCGCTCCAAATCACCCGAGTCAAGAATCCGCTCGCCTTTGAGTTGAGATTCTCGGAATTGTCCGCTTTGTCGAAGCAGGCAATCTACCAACGTGGTTTTACCATGGTCAACATGCGCGATGATCACGATGTTGCGAATGTCTCGACGGAGAGTTTTCCGTGCGGTTGAATCACTCGATTCGGACATGAATGTTTCCGTTGTTCAGGGTTATGGGTTCAGGGCGGTCGAAAAGCGAATCAATTGGTCAACCAGTTCTTCGACCCGTTCTTCAACATTCGTCTCTGCAATGTCGTTTCCACTGAACGATTCCCCGGTGGCGTAAACAAACCGCGGCAGAATGAACGTGCGAAAATCAAGCATCAAGCTATTTGCCAATCCCATCACACTCATGTAACTGGCCTGTCCTCCGGCGGCACACAAAAAACCGACGATTTTATCCGTCCAAGATTTTCCGGTTAGTTCCACAAGATTTTTGGCAGTTGACGAAAGGTCGTAGTTGTAAACCGGAGCAGCAATCAGTATGCCTTGAGATTTTTGGATGAGTTGATTGATATGTTGAACATTAGGATCTTCGTAACAGGTTCCCCCATCACAGGCTGGAAGCGGCAATTTTGCCAGATCCACCCACTCACACTCAGAGGCCTTGGTACGTAATTGATCGGCCGCAAAGCGAGCCAAAATTCGGCTTCGACTGCTGTCGCTCAAGCTGGTTGATATGACTAAGTACATAAGTTAAGTCCAAATTCAGCGCAGTTCCGCGGTGTCCGGTTGACGCTGGTAAGGTAAAGATCGCTAAAATGGCAAACAGAGATCATAACGGGCAGCTCATCTTAGAGATAGGTTGAACCGGTAGCGACAATACGACACAGGAGTATGGGATGAACAGATTTTTTCTAGGTTGGGACTTTTTCTTGGCATTAGTCCTGCTCCACGGTTGGCTACCATCCCTCTCGGTCGCTCAGGATCCGCTGCCTGCCGTTCCTGTGTTTCTTTTGGCGGGGCAATCTAACATGCAAGGTCAGGCGGTGGTCGACCTAGATCATCCGAAATATTACAACAGCGGCAAAGGTACCCTGCAGGCGCTGATAAAGGACTCGACTTTAGCGAAACAGGTTGGTCACCTGCAAGATGCTGGGGGTAACTGGGTGGTGCGTGATGACGTTTGGGTGAGCCACCAAACCCCTACAGCCAGCAAGCGAGGTGGCTTGGGGATTGGTTACACTGGCTACGATGGGCTCCATCATTTTGGCCCTGAATTACAATTTGGTCACCTCGTCGGCAACGCGTATGAAGAGCCGGTGTTGTTGATCAAAACAGCCTGGGGAGGAAAAAGCCTGTTTAAAGATTTTCGCCCGCCGTCTGCGGGCGGGGAAACCGGACCCTATTATTTAAAGATGATCGAGGAAATCAAAGCGGCGATGCAGACCTACGAACAGGACTTTCCGGCTCTGCGAGGAAGGGAGCTGAAGCTTGCGGGCCTCGTCTGGATGCAGGGTTGGAACGACATGGGTGACGAGGCGGCTCGAAAGGAATACGCAACCAACCTTTTTCATTTGATCAAAGACGTTCGACGCGAGTTTCACTCCCCTTGGCTTCCTGTCGTGATAGGTGAACTGGGAAACGGAGGTGAGACATCGAGTCAGCCTATGAATGAGTTTCGCGAGTCGCAGGCTGCGGTCGCCAAACGCCCAGAGTTTTCTGGTTCGGTTGAATTCGTCAAGACCACTCCGTTTGCGAGAGCGGCCGACCAATCTCCTAATGTGGGCCACGGCCACCATTGGTTTGGAAATGCGGAAAGCTATTTTCTGATTGGTGACGCGTTGGGCGAGTCGATGTTACAACTGGTTGGTAAAACACCGGGTAAAAAGCGAGTGCTGATTTTGGGCGACTCTATTTCCATCGGCTATACCCCCAAGGTGCGAGAGTTGTTAAAAGACGAGGCGATCGTGGTGCGACCGATGCGCGACCTGAAGAAACCGGAGAACTGTCAAGGAACCCGCTATGGCGAGCCCCACGTCCAGCGGTGGATCGGTCTTATGGGTGGTCATTGGGATGTGATCCATTTCAATTTTGGGTTGCATGACATGAAGCATGTCGACCCGAAATCAGGAAAGAATTCCAATCGACTTGAAGATCCCCCTCAAGCCACTCCGGAGGAATATCGGCAACAGCTGACTGAGATAGTGAAGCAGCTTCGCGGTACGGAAGCGAAACTCATTTTCGCAACCACGACACCGGTGCCCGCCGGGGTCAGTCCATTTCGGGCGAAGGACGACCCATGTGTTTACAACGCAATTGCGATGGAAATCATGCAGGCGCATGAGGTGCAGGTGAACGATCTTTATGGTTTTGCCGAAGCGAGATTGTCGGCAATTCAACGGCCCGCCAATGTCCATTTCACACCAGCGGGATCCGAGATCCTAGGAAAGCAGGTTGCCGAAGTGATTCAGGAATCACTGAATTCACAATAGTCGTTGGCCTGTTCGCGAGGAAATCCAAACGGCCGCGGTTCGGGCCCCCATCCCTTTCATTAGCCACCGGAACCAGGATTCACAACCGTTTCCATGCTTTCAAATTCGACGTTTTGATTCCCGTTGGTGAATGTCCAAAGTCCCTCTCCCATCGCTTCGTCGATCCACTCAAATTCATGGCCATCGTCGGCTTGCTCAACTAGTTCAACCTCATCACCATCCGCATTATCGGGAGATGGCGTGTTTCCATTCAGGAAAAACTTCGTCGACTGGCTAGCGGCGACAAGGAAGTGGTTGGCACCTTGGGTCCCATCCAGCCGGACGTTTTCGAGAGTGTTATCAAAGTAGACGCCAGCAAACTCAGCTCGCTCGAAACCATTGGGATTGGCGTTGTTCAAAATATGTTGGCCGGAGACCAGGTAGCTGTAGTTAGCCGATAGGGCACCATCGTTTACACGCAAATGGTCGCCAGTGTTGCTGGAGCCACCAACGATATCCAGACGACCGCGGATTCGTCCTAGATTGCCGGTATTGGCAGCACTGTAGGAGCCCACGATAAATTGGTCATCACCGGACTGACCGTCAACGACCGCTGTGGTTTCATCGTAAGTCTTGCGAATAATGGTTGTGTCGTCGCCCGCACCCATTAGAGCGGAGAAGTTTTGAACATGTGTCGTTCCAACGATATCTAGGTAGTCATCACCCTCACCCGCCGAAAGATGAGTGGCGTCTGCAAAGGACGCTGAGATGAGGAGGCTATCACTCCCTCCAACCGCATCAACGTTCAACACTTCGGTCAATTGACCGAAGGCGATTCGTGAGGCACCTGAATAGACGTTTGCCGCTCGAACGATCAAGCTGTCAGCTTGCTCGGTACCCACCGCAACAACCGTGTCTGTGCCGTCCGTTCCGCTGTCCAAAGCGCCGAACCAGCGGACTCCCGAACCAACAAAGTGGCCGGTGTACGTATCAGAACCTTCGGAACCATCACTCGAAACATTTCCCAAGGCCGTAGACATTACGTTAATATCGTCATTGCCCCAACCGCCGAGCACTCTTGCATTGGTGCTGGAGTGGGTCGTGTTCAGGTTAAATGTGTCTCGCCCAGCATCGCCAACCAGGCGAAGCCCGTTAGCACCAACCGTGCCATTGATGTTGAAGGTGTCATTACCACTCTGTCCAATCATGAAATTGGTTGTTGCCGCAGTGCTCACCATGTTGAACGAGTCGGCTCCGGCGTCTCCAATCACTTCCATGAATGAGAAAGTGGCGAGCGTTGAAATCGATTCTTCCCCAATTTGAATCCCCGCCTGAGATATTTGAAAATCGTCGTCTTCGGTGGTACCAAAGACCGAAAGTCGATTATTGCCAGCCGTATCTTCGATGGTAACGGCGCGGTTTTCAGAGCCAACCAGGAAGGCTCGGTAGATATCATTGCCATCATCACCATGAACTTCAACATCACCAAAAACGTTTGCCCGTAGATAGAAACGGTCTGCACCAGCATGCCCATCAAACCGAAGTGAATCTTCGGCATTCAGGGAAACGACATTGTAAACATCAGCCCCCGTCGAACCTTGGATGTGTATGCCGCCAACCGAACCATCAGGTTTACTGAAACTTCCAGATGCCGTATGGAAAAGGGTGACTGGTAGTAGCCCGCTAATGCTGTTATTGGTAATGACAGCATTGGGACTTCGGGTACCGGACAGATTGGAAATATTGAGTTCGTTCGCTCCGCTGCCGCCGTCGATATAGATGTCATCGGTAAATGCATCGACTGTACCCGTGTTTGCAGGTGCGTCGGAGGAGATGTTGAAAACATCGTCGCCGCCGTCACCACTCACAAACAAAGGGGCGTCGAAATCAGTGATGTTGAAGGTGTCATTGCCACCTTGCCCAAGTGCACCAAACTCCTCGATGCCAGTGTACGCGACCTCAAGATCGACAAACGTCGAGGCGTTAATGTCAAACACTTCGTCCAGTACGGTTCCTCGCAAAGACACCCGGTCTTTTTCCAAAAGCGGGCTGTCATGAATTTCGAGGTTGCGGAAATTGACTCCATTGATCGACTCAATCACATACAAATCGTCTCCAATTCCGCCAAACACATCCACGGATGCCTTGCTCAGGTCTTGAATGTCAAAGGTGTCGTTTCCATCCAGAGATTCAACCACCATCGTGTTGACATTAATGAATGAGTGCAACAAGAAGTCGTCCGCTTGATTACTGCCTACCAGAGTTAAATCAAATGTGCCGCCGTCAATTTCAGCATCAAAGACGATCTCGCCCATCCCCGAAATGCGTTTGGACAAGATGGTGGCAGCCACGCTGCTTCCTGCGGCGTTACTGGCTGTGATTGTGTTCGTTCCAGCGCCTCCAAAGGCGAACACCAAACCGCCGATATTATCCGTGGTGCCGGTATTAAGTGGCGCGTCTGAAGAGAAGTGGTATGCGTCATTTCCGTCTAGGCCAAAGAGTCGTAGTTGTTCAATTGTGTTTGACCGAACATTGAAAACGTCGTCAAAGCTAGAGGCGTGATAGGTATCAAATTTATCGAGGTCTAGAGTCTGGCCATCAGCTTGGTAGGTTGTGTTGGCACCGTCAAGAGTCAGTGTCGAGGCTAAATCGAGCCCGTGTATCGTATCGACTTCGGTTTCACTGCCGATCAATTGGCTGATATCTTGGAATTGATCGGTGTCCTCGTCTCCACCAATTGGGCCGTCGGGTGTTTCGCCATCGAATCCGGCGATGGCCGAGGTGGCCAGCAAGAAAAATTCGGAAGGCAGTGGATCCGGGGTGGCCGGTGGCTCGGCAGAATTCATACGATTCAGCAGGCTTAGGGTATTGTAACCCTCGCCGCCTACGACACTGTCGCCAATGAAACCCGTGCCACTGAATTCAAAGACGTCGTCTCCAGCTCTGCCCACGAGCGAACCCGCGAGACTGGAATTAATTAAAAAGTGGTCCACAGCCAGACCACCGACCAACTCTTCGATCTGTTGAAATTCTGTGACTTCGGGCTGAGCCACGACTTCATAGGTTCCCGTCCCGGCTGCGGTCGTGTCGTCCACTCCCACCGTCCACTTATTTTCATCGGAATTGTTGGATTGCACGGTATCCGTTCCTGCGCCACCGATTAGCAGAAATCCGCCAGCGGGCACTGGATTGCCATTGGTGTAGTCAAGGATGAATTGATCGTCTCCACTTCCGCCTTGAATTTCTACTTGACCGAGGACTTCGTAGGGGAACCGATCTGTGACAACGCCGTCAAATTCAATTTCCAACAAATTGGTATCGCTGGCATCCCGCCGCACGACGATGGTGTTATCAAGTTCGTCTCCCAAAACAACTGGTTGCAGATCCTGAGGTGTCAGAACCGCGTTGTGTGTGGTCCATCGATCAACCGTGTTTGCCCATGGCGCCACACTGAAAAAACTGTTGACCGAATCGGGGTCGCTGTGAATGGAGGTGGTTTCTCCCCAAGGGCTGACAAAGTCGGTATCTCCCGACGTCCGATGCACCTGCAGTCCGGGCTCCATTTGGAACTGAGCTTCCAGTTGGGTGTTGCGATCACCCAGTCCGTTGACCGTGATGCCAACCCGCGTGTACGCGCCGACGGGCGTGGCCAAACCGGAAAAATTGTAACTAATGGCTGTGACACCGTACTCATTGACCGCGATGGAGGGGTTGAAGAAGTGCTGTTCAAAAGCGCCGTCATGAATGATTTCCGACTGAACCAATTCACCTAGGGAATCACCCGGTTGCGAATCGATTTCAAACCAGTTAATCGCGGCATTGCTTAGCCAATCGGTCAGACCGACTGTTTTTGCCCCCCAAACACTACCATTGACCTCGATCACACCCGATGTCAATTCAGAAGTCGTTTCAAGAAATAGCTCATCTTCAGTAACCGGATCCGCGGGTTGCTCAGCAGGAACCACATCGGAGAATTCATCATTGACATCAGTGTCGATTTCCAGAGGCGTTCCCAAAGTCGCACCTGCGGCATCTGAGTTTTGGATCGTCGTGAGGATAACGCCTGATGGTCCGTCGGTCCCAATCGCAACGGCTTGGCCATCGGACGCTTCAAAATTCAATGCGACCTGAATTGAGGATCCAAAGGTCTCGGGGTCCAGTCCCTCGAATCGACTCATGTTGGTCAGTGTCGTATTGGCACCCAAAAGATCAGTTTTAGGGATCGAGTAGATCGACGAGGTGGCGTCCCCATTGGAATTATTGGTTGTTAAATAGACGGCATCGGCATCGGTACTTAAGGTGACTTGATCATTGAACTGAATTCCGGTCGAGTCGCCAACGAACTGGACATGTTGCCAGTTACCAGTTGGGTTGGATGTTTCCGAGACGGCGAGATACAACCAGTTTCCATTGCCTGTACCATTGGCAGCAACGAACCAGCGATCGGTCAAACGATCAAAAACAACTTTTGGGTTGATCGGATCGTTGAAGACGGTGGCCCCTGCATTTTCAAAAAACTGGGTCATGGTTTCAGATTGAACCCGCACTCCGTCCTCACGGCCCATCATGTTGATGCGACCATTAAGCACCTCAACCAGGTGGTCACGGCCGACATCGCCGTTTACATCGGGAGGATAGTAAGAGCTATCCGTCTGGAATGTACTGCCCGTGAAAGCGAGCCCCACATCCGTAGCCAACAATTGACGTTGTTCCAAAGAATCGTATTGAACCGTCCAGCCGCCGCGTTTTTGTGAGCGGCGCTTGTTCGAACCAGGTCTCGGTTTCATGATGTCCTTTCGGAAGTGGTGTGGCTAAGGCGACGTGTCGATTGGGTGAGTCATTTCATAGAAAACTAATTCGACCTGAACAGTGTAATTAAAAAACCAGTCGTCGTAATCATTTAAACGCCTCAGATCCCCAAGGTCCCCTAAGTTTTTCGGCGATTGAGCTGCCGAATGAACATTGAGCGCGCACATTTAAAAGCCCCCGAGTCACATAGAAAATACGGCGCTTGAGAGAGACAAGCGAGGAACTCGGATGTCAGGTCTTGTTGGATATCAATTCAGGGATAGAGACGAGGGTCTCAATCGTTTCTGTGATATCAAGATTATCCTTACCGTAAATTACACCGTCAACAAAATTCAACCGAAATTTAAGACCTCTTCAGTTGCTCGAAATGGGCCTTGGCCGGGGCCAAAGTCGGCTTTTAAGCCAATTTTTCAAAAATCCCCCGGGGTTTTAACCAATGAGGTGTTCCAGAGGACGCTGGCGAATGGATCACGCGGTCCTTTTTTTAGTTTCGTTAAAAGCCCAAAAACGGACTCGGTACCAGAATGGTGGTTCCGCTGTAGAATCAATGTTTAAAACCTGTGCAGGTTTTAGACTTAAGATTAGTTTGCAGTTTTGGGACTGCTTAGTTGCGGACGTGGTTTATGGCTCGTGTTGTGTTGGCAATGTCAGGTGGCGTTGATTCAAGTGTTGCAGCCCATCTGTTGATCGAGCAGGGGCACGAAGTCATTGGTGTGTTCATGCGTCATGGCGAAGAGGCCATCGAGGTTTGCAAGATCGATGGGCAACCCGACTCATCGGCGATTCTCAATGTGTTGAACCCCAGGGCGGACCACAAACAGGGCTGTTGCAGCGCATCGGATGCAGAAGATGGTCGGAGGGTGGCGGAGCGTTTAGGGATTCCATTTTACGCGTTAAATCTGGAGGCTGAATTTGAAGGGATCATTGATTATTTTGTTGACGAGTACACGATCGGCCGAACGCCGAATCCATGCGTCATGTGCAATAATCGAATTAAATTCGGTAAACTATTTGATTACGCTGCGAGTGTGGGCGCTGAGTTTTTGGCGACCGGACACTATGCGCAATTAGAACGGGAGTCGGATCATTTACGTCTGTTGCGAGGCGTCGATCCAAGTAAAGATCAGTCCTACGTGCTGTTTGGGGTGAATCAGCAGTTGCTCAGTAGGATGTTATTGCCGGTGGGGCAGTATGAGAAATCGAGGATACGAGAGATTGCCACCGGATTGGGTTTGAATGTGGCTGAAAAAAAAGACAGTCAGGAAATTTGTTTTGTAACTCAGGGAAAGCACGATGAGTTCGTGCGCAGTAAACGTGAGCAGTCCTCGGATGATGCGGTCGATACGGCTGGGCGCATCGTGACGACCGAGGGGCAGGAAGTAGGACGGCACCCGGGGATAGAGCGATTCACCATTGGCCAGCGACGAGGGCTCGGAGTGGCGATGGGCGAACCCTACTTTGTAGTCAAAATCGATCCCCAGAACTTTGATGTGACCATCGGACCGCTTGCTGAGCTAGGCCGGCAAGAGCTGACCGCGAGTCAGACCAATTGGTTGACCGAACCCCCGCCTGGGGAGTTCGGTTGTTTGGTTCAAATACGCTACAACAGCGAAGCCTGGCCGGCTAAAGTTCGGGCATTGCCCCAAAATCGCCTAGCCGTTCGGTTTTTAGAGCCGCAAAATGGGGTTGCCCCCGGACAGGCTGTAGTTTGTTATGATGATCAGCAGGTACTAGGCGGTGGCTGGATTGATTAACGGCAAATGCCGGCCTGTTTTCAACAATCTAAAGTGCTATGCGGCTTGCCGTTGAGTATCATTGTTATGACTGTCGGACGCACACAATTTTAAAGTTTCTTACGTTTGGATCTACGGAATGTTTAACTTAGCTATTGATCAGATTACGTCGAAGGCACTTGGGTTCGCTCAGGTTCGCGAATTGCAAGACGCATCTCCAGAACCTTTCAATATGTTGATTTGGGCTTTGGTAGCCTTCATTGGATTGATTGTCTTCGTTCTCGGCATTGCCTTTATGGTTTATGGCAAGCTGTGGTTCCAGGCATTCATGTCCAGTGCTGATGTCTCTCTTAGTAGCCTGGTCTGCATGGGGTTCCGTAAGGTTCGTCCGACGGTTATTGTCCCAGCAAAAATCATGGCCGCTCAGGCGCAATTGGATATCAGTCGTAAAAACGGAATCAGCACGAATCGTCTAGAAGCGCATTATTTAGCCGACGGTGACGTGCTTCGCGTGATCAACGCCATCATCGCGGCGCACCGGGCTGGGATCGACTTGTCTTTCGATCGCGCCGCTGCGATTGATCTTGCCGGTCGCGACGTTTTGGATGCCGTCAAAACGAGCGTTTACCCCAAGGTGATTGACTGTCCCGATCCTCAGCGGAGCGGTAAAAACGTGTTGAGCGCGATCTCAAAAGACGGCGTAGAATTGCGAATCCGGGCTCGCGTTACCGTGCGGACCAACTTAGAGCAGTTGATTGGTGGAGCTACTGAAGAGACCATCATTGCCCGAGTGGGTGAGAGTATTATTTCGTCGATTGGCTCATCGGATAAACACCAAGATGTGCTGGCGAACCCGGACCGAATCTCGAAGGCTGTTTTGGAACGCGGCCTCGATGCCCATACCGCATTTGAAATTGTTTCAATCGATATTGCCGACGTCGATGTGGGTGAAAATATCGGCGCTCGTTTGCAAGCAGATCAGGCCGAAGCCGATACGCGTGTGGCACGTGCCAATGCCGAAAAACGACGGGCCGAAGCGATCGCGATGGAACAAGAAATGAAGGCTGATGTAGCGGCAAAACAAGCCGCATTGGTCAAAGCCGAAGCCGAGGTTCCCAACGCGATGGCGGAGGCCTTTCGGGCAGGGAATATGCACTCCTCTTAAGCAAAGTTGTAGTGTGGCCGCCCATTGATGGCTTTGGGGCTCACAATCAGCTGGTAATTGTCCTGCGGGTGTGCGTCTGAAGATTCCATGACTGGTCGGCATCTGATTGAGCCGATAAGATTTATCGTGAAAGCTTTGTTACATCCCCAGTATTTTGAACCGTCGGAAAATCATGGCAAAGGCAATTCGTTATTGGCTGATGAAATCAGAACCAAACGCCTATTCGATCACAGACCTGTCGAAAGAAAAAAAGAAAACGACTTTCTGGGATGGGGTGCGAAATTACCAAGCTCGAAACATCATGCGAGACGAGATGAAGGTTGGGGATCGCGCGTTGTTTTATCACTCTAACGCTAAGCCCCCGGGAGTCGTTGGCGTTTGCAAAATCGTCAAAGAAGCCTACCCTGATTTCTCGGCTTTTGACCCCAAGGATAAGCACTACGATCCCAAGTCTAGGAAAGATGAACCCCGCTGGTTTATGGTGGATATCAAGTTGGAAAAGACGTTTGACCGAATTGTATCGCTCGATGAAATCAAAGGGGTCCGAGCTTTGTCGAAGATGGTGCTGGTCAACAACTCGCGGCTCTCGGTCCAGCCGGTCACGAAGGCTGAGTTTGATACCATTCTGAAACTCGCGTCTCAGCCAGTCTGACGACATGACGAAACCTCGACTTGCGATTTGCAAGGGCGTTCCACTGGTTGCCTCGGCGAGCCAGATCACACAAGTTCAGTCGTAAACGGTTTCAGAAAGAACATTTTTGTTTCCCCGAGCTGTTAAGGTGGGTGTCGTGGAATAGATTTGCGGGTTTTCATCGGAACTTTTGGTGAATCGTGGATGGGAAATCACCTTGGTCTGCCCGATTGGTTTATACTGGCTTCCCGCAGTGATGACGATCACGCCCCTTTTAAAATCTACAATCATTCCAGCACTTTTCGATTTCCAGCCCCCTATCTCCCCAACGTGTTGGCTTTTTTTCTAATCAAAAGCCGACCTACAGGATTTGGTTTCCATGCTTCAAAGTCAACCAAACGCAAAGCCGCGCGTCACTTTGACCATCCTGGAGGGTGCCGGCCAAGGGCAAGCGATCGGGGTGCAGGCGGGTGAATCTTTGGCGATTGGTCGATCGGCCTCCCTTCAAGTGTCGATCCTCGATCCACGGATGAGTCGAAAACATTTTTGCCTTGAGGAATCAGGAAGCCATTGGCAGATCCGAGATTTAGCCAGTTTGAATGGAACGTTTGTTAACGGTGCTCAGGTTCAACAAGAGATACTCCAGCAGGGCGATATTGTGATGGCTGGCGATACAAAATTTCAAATCACCTTTCCCGATGGTGATCAGGCCGGGCGAAAGTCCCCGAAGTTTGCAGGACAAACAGTTGATAAAAAAATCAGTAATCGGACCACGTCTAATTACGACGAACTTTCATGAATTTCTACGTATGAAATTCCGAACCCCGATGAAGAACATCGATCTTTGGCGGAAACCGATCCGATAACAGATTTTGAAATGGGAGCGACCGGGTTTCACATCATCGGTTGTTGTTGATGAACGTCTGCACGACTGAAGGCGTTAAAGCATAGCTGCGAACGCGGCTGTTCCGGGCAATGTTTAAGCCAATTAAGTTGCCCTGCCAATCAAAAAGGGGCCCACCACATTCCTCAGGATGTAGATCCGCGTCATGAGAAATGACTTTTGAGAAACCATCTCGGCGACCACTCTTGTCCATTTTTTCAGCAACGTGGTTGCCCTGAACCGGTGGATTTCCCAAGGTGATGCTCTTTTCTAAAACCTGATCGCCTCGGCGGATTTTGGCTTGGATGAAATTATTCGGATCCGTTTTGGCTAAAAATTTTAGTAAATCCGAGCGGCCTTTGATGGGCGTCCCATTCATGTTGGTGATCACGTCCCCTTCTTTGATCCCGGCATCTCGCGCCGCACCCTGATTGATTTCTTGAAGTACAGCACCTCGATCGTCATTATTTGAAAGGATCACCCCCAGATAGCCCTTACTCACCCGTTTCCTTGAGGAAAAGGCGCGACTGCTCCAAACACTCACTCGTCCCTCGCCTTGAGGGTCGGGTGTGATTAGAAATCGCCCCAAGGACTGCTTGCTGCTTGGTTTAATGTTCCAGCGAACACCGGTTGGGTTTTTAGAAGGCCGCCGCAGCAGAATAAGATCATTGGATTGGTCACGAGCGACAATTTTTAAGGGGATTGAATTACCGGCAACCTTGATAGTGGGTTGGTCGCCGACTCGTGAGCTTTTGCTGACGACTAGATCCGTGTCGGCGATCAACGTACCCCGAATATCCAATGTTTTATCACCACTGCGACTGGTGATTGCAACGCATTGATCATCCAGCTTGGATTCGAGCTCGGAAAACTGTAAAGAAAAGTTTTTCAGTTCGGGCATGGGTTTGAGAAACCGAGCTTCGAGGGGTGTTGCTTGTTGTTGCTTCTTTCCTTTGGCGGCCTCAAAGTAGGGAACGTCAAGCTCCATCACCTGCTTATCCCGCCGGACAATCAATGTGATTTGAGCGAGTTCATTCTCACGGGCGGTGACCAATGCTTTTCGAAGTTGAGAGGTTGACTCGATTGTCTCTCCATTAATCGATGAAATGATATCCTTGACTTGAAGCCCCGCTTTCTGGGTGACCCCACCTGACACAACGCTCAGCACGATGACGTCATCATTTCCCTCTACGTTTTCGCACTGGAATCCAAGTTTAGGCAAACCCGGCACCCGTGAAATGGCCAGGCTATTCTGCTCATTCAAATCGTCCCAGTACTCCCGAAATTTATTAACGGGCACTTCGTAATTGCGATCCATTGAGCGCCCGATGCGGGAATGGATCGCGACCACGCTGCCATCCAGATCGAACAGTGCGCCACCGGAGTCACCCGGTTCCATCAAAGCGGTCGACTGAACCATTCCCTGTCTGTTTGCGATCGGTCGAACGATGTGGCCGAACCGAATGACTGGACCTCGGGACCGGTTGTAACCACCCGGATGAGAAATGCTGAGACAGGGCTGATGCGTCTTAAGTTCAGATGAGTCACCCATCTCTGCATACGGCAAACCGGAGGCATTTTCAATCTTCAACAAGGCGCAATCCGATTGGCCATCGGCCCCAAGGCCTTTGGCCTGCAAACGACGACCATCACTCATAAGAATGCGATACGAGTTGCCGGGGCTAATGGCGTGACCTGCGGATAAAACATAACCCTCAGAACTAACGATCACACCACTGAAGGTTGAGCCGCCACTACTAACGGCGACGACCGATGGCAATACCTGTTCAATTGTAGAGTAGATCTTTTTTTGCAGTGGATCGACTTCAAAGTCTTGGGCGAAAGAGTGATCCGTTAATAAAATCAAACTCACAAACAGAACGGAAAAGAGGGAAGGGAATCTCATGGTTGGAACCTTAAAGTGAAGCGTGTTGCATCTCTATAAAATAACCCAAATTGGAGTTGGAAGCTCTGTAATTCTAGATCCCCCAAGGGATTCGAACCAGTAAGCGCCTTGGTGTTTGGCCGAATGCAAAGAAAAACGGCAAATCGAATTCCTAGCCAAGGCCCCGATGTTATCATCGACACATAAAACGTTTTCTTGGAACCTTTAAAAATAGAGCCCATATGTTGACCTGTCCGTTCATTCCAATGTTTCGTCGCAGCCTTGGTTTTCTTTGCTTCTGGGGCCTGTTTGGTGGCCAAACGGATGGTCAAGCTTGTCAGACCGAAACAGTTGCCCCACGGGTTAATGTTTTGCTGATCTGCATTGATGACTTGCGCCCCGAACTTGCTTCGTTTGGGGTCCCGTATATAAAGTCCCCTAATATTGACCGCTTGGCCTCCCGAGGTCGTCCGTTCTTCAGACATTACGTGCAGGCACCAACGTGTGGGGCATCGCGATATACGCTCCTAACCGGAACTTATGGCCCGAGTAACAATAATGCCTTGTTCCAACGGTCGCGCAATATCCAATCAGCCAGTTTGCCGGGATGGTTCCGTCAGCACGGTTACACGACCGTTTCGGTGGGCAAAGTGTCTCATCATCCGGGTGGTAGAGGGGGTAAAAACTGGGACGACGATTCGATTTTAGAAATGCCCCAATCCTGGGATCGACATCGACTACCGAGCGGGCTTTGGCAACATCCTCGTGGGGCGATGCATGGCTTGTCCCACGGAGAGATTCGAGCCAATCCCAAAGAGATGGACGTGTTTCAATCGACCGAAGGTGCCGATGAAATCTATCCCGATGGTTTGATTACCGCCACGGCACTGGAAGAGCTGACACGGTTAAAGGCTAGTGACCAGCCATTTTTTTTGGCAGTGGGCCTGTTACGCCCCCATCTACCTTTTGGGGCTCCCGCGCGATACTTGACTCCTTATAAGAATCTCCGATTACCGACGATCCCACACCCCCAAAAACCAACCGGAAAGACGACATGGCATGGGTCGGGTGAGTTCATGAAATACAATCGTTGGCAGCAAAATCCAAACAAGGATGCAGCATTCGCCGATCAAGTTCGCAAGCATTACGCGGCATGCGTGACCTATGCTGATACGTTGACGGGTCGGATTTTAGATCGGCTGGATCACCTGGGCTTGGCCGAAAAGACCGTGGTGGTCTTATGGGGTGACCATGGTTGGCATCTAGGCGAACATGCCATTTGGGGCAAGCATTCTTTGTATGAAGAATCGTTGCGTTCGCCTTTGATTATTGCCTGTCCCAAAATGCAGGCTCCTGGAAAGCCCAGCAAAGCCGTCGTCGAAACGGTCGACATTTTTCCAACGCTCTGTGATTTAACAGGGTTGGTCAAGCCGGCGTTTCTGAGTGGTCACACCTTGCTACCTCATCTCGAGGATCCTTCTCTGACCGGAGGTGCAGCGGTTTCGTATCGGGGGGCTATCAAAACGATCCGAACCACGACTCACCGATTGATCCAGCACGCGGACCATACCGAGTTGTATGATCACCAGCAGGATCCAGGGGAGACCCGCAATGTGTCCCAAGACCAACCCGATCGCGTCATCAAATTGACAGAACAGCTTAAGCGACATTTAGACTCAAACGCTAAATCCAAATGAGCGGTTGTTTGAATGAGCCCTGTTTTGGTTAAGGGAGTGGCGAGCGACTGGAATCACGCGTTTAACCGGAGCTGCGTTTGGAGAGGGTTGCAGTATGATTGGGATTAGTGTTCGTTAGATTGAGGGGCGGGACGCAGAGCCGATCCTTGGAGGGCCGTCCCGGCAGAAAATGGGGGCTCTGGCAGAACCATGCCAAAAACACCCCCTCGGATGCATGCCATCCGAGGGGGTGTTGGTTCATTTTGGTTTCACTTCCATTACTTTTTGTCGTTGTCTTCATCATCAAAGGAAGGACGTTGAGGTCGGCCGTTGCCACCGGGGCCACCCCCACGACCTCCGGGACCACCTCGCCCGCCGCCGGGGCCACCACCTCGACCACCTCGACCACCTTCACCACCACGACCCATCATCTGAGAGAAGTCGGGAGACATTTCTTCCATTGAAATTTTGCCGTCGTTGTCCTTGTCTAATTTTTTGAGAGACTTGGCGGCGACCTTAATTTCATCCGCTGAAATTTCGCCGTCTTTATCAATATCTAAAATGATAATGATTGGCATCATGGCCATGATTCGTGAGGCACCGCCTCCGCGTCCACCACCGGGTCCACCGCCGGGTCCTCCGCCGGGTCCACCACGTCCACCGCCGGGTCCTCCACCGGGTCCTCCACCGGGTCCACCGCCGGGTCCTCCACGTCCACCGCGACCACCTTGAAGCCCGGACATCATAGCCTGAGCTTCGTTCTTGGTGACAAAGCCATCCTCATTGGCATCCATGCGATCAAAGGCGGCAGCCATCCGGCCAGAGACTTCATCTTTGGCTAATTTGCCGTCTGAATTCTTATCGTTTTCAAACATGCGGTCAATCATTTGATCGGGACTGAATCCACCTCGCCCGCCTTCTTGTGCATCGGCGTGAGCTATTAGCATGGCTAAAGTTGCTACGACCATAAGTGCTGTTTTCATCGCGATTTCTTTCGTTAGGTTGTGAGGCCACTCTAAGGGTGGTTGGTTGCTTAAGTTAATGTCGTCTGCTTGTTTCGTGTCGGCCAATTCCGGTTATACCTTATTGATCGTGGAGTCTCCGTGATCGGGAGGCATAGGGTTTGGGTCGTTTGGATGTAGCGTTTGGGTTTTATAATAAATAACAATTTGAGCGAGCTGTTTTTTTAGATCAATCCGTTTAATGTCGACTTGATTGATATCGAGCCCCGTCCGAAGGCGCAGGTCGCTGATCAAATCACCTCGTCTTTCTGGTCGCAGTAAATCGAGCTTGTCATAGATGATAGACCGGAAGTCCGCGATTCTGCGCGACCAACTTCTCTCCATCAAGAGGGTGATTACAAAGATGGCGCTGTTGACGTACAGCAACTCGGCATAGCTCGTTTGTTTATTAGAGAGGGCGTTGATGACTGCCAGTCCAATCACGATAAAGAGGTAGGTCATCTCTTTTACCTTAATGGAATTGGTTCGGTAGCGAATGATGGCAAAAATGGCGAACAACCCAAGTGCCATTCCCAAGCCCAAATCCAATTTCTTCAAGGTGAAGCAGATGAAGAAAACCATAATGTTCATCAAGATGAACATGAACACATAGTTCATTCGCTTTTGATCGGGTTTGTAAGCAACCCAAACAACCAAAATCGTAAACAGAAGGTCGAACGCCAAGCGAATATTGAGCTTGAACAGATCATCGTCAAATAAAGGGACTTCCAGAAATTCCATTAGTTCCTGACCAAAATGTGAGGGAGTCTTAATACTATCTTTTAACCAATTATTCAGGGGTTGGTTTCGTGCGGTAGAAGCTAAAGGGGCCAAATTGTTAACAATACGCAAAAAAGCACAATCTTTTCGCGGTTTTCATGTTGTTTCTTACTGAAGTGGTTCGCTTGCAAAAACAGCGAGCAAGGGGTTGTCCTCGAAATAGAGATGCAAGGACAACTGTTAGAGGACAGCTCAGAAACCGTTGCAACTTGGCAGGCTCACGAAGGCTAGGCCAAGGTGGATCGATCGTATGTCGGCGTTGAAGCCAGCGCCCCCACCTTGAATGGCTTGGCCTATTACCGCTCTTACGTTTCTCGCATCTTGACCCTCTAGCGGGGATCGGCCATGGTTAGCAGCAGTGTGTCAAGAAGATCAGTCGACTGACACACGGCTTAGTTGTAGGCATTCCCCTACCAGGCGTTCCCCTACGAGGCATTCCCCTACCAGACATCCCTTTTTAATCGAACAAGCTCATGGACCCACTCAGTATTATTTCATTTTGTTTATTTACAGCCTTTGTTGGAGTGCTGACTTGGTGGCTTACGCGAGGCGATGATCATTCAAGCAGCAAGGGTTATTTTTTGGCGGGCCGAACGCTAACGTTTCCTTTAATTGCCGGCTCTTTACTGCTCACGAATTTATCGACCGAACAAATGGTCGGTCTTAATGGCGCGGCATTCACTGACGGTTTGTCGGTAATGGTGTGGGAAATTGTCGCCATCATCGCGTTGGTATTTATGGCATGGTTTTTTCTGCCGCGATTTCTCAAGAGTGGCGTGGCCACCGTACCCGAGTATCTTGAAATCCGATTTGACTCACAGACTCGCATCATCGCCAATCTGATTTTTTTGTTAGCTTACGTTGGGATTTTATTGCCGATTATTTTGTACACCGGTGCCACGGGGATGATCGGCATCATGGGAGTCGAATCGTTGATCGGCGATTTACCGGAGAGGATTGGAGTCGAGCGCGAGACCTGTGCACTGTGGCTGATCGTTTGGTTAGTGGGACTGGCTGGGTCCGTCTATGCGCTGTTTGGTGGATTACGTACGGTGGCGATTTCTGACACGATCAATGGTGTTGGATTGTTGATCGGCGGTTTCTTGATTACTGGATTTTCATTGTCACAACTCGCTGACGGTGGTGGCTTGCTCGAGGGCGCTCAGCGTTTAGTGAGTGAGCAGCGGGAGCGTTTTAACTCTGTGGGCGGCCCTGAAGCGTCCGTTCCGTTTGGGACCATCTTTTCAGGGGTCTTTTTACTGCACTTGTTTTATTGGACTACGAACCAGCAGATCATCCAACGAACCTTGGGTGCCAAGAGCCTGGCCGAAGGCCAAAAAGGTGTGTTATTGACCGGGGCCCTCAAATTAATGGGACCCATTTACCTGGTGATACCTGGGATGATTGCTTGGTCTTTATTTGCCGGGCAAGACGTCAAGCCGGATCAGGCTTACGGCCAGTTGGTACGGTCCGTTTTGCCGGGTCCGCTCGCCGGTTTTTTTGCCGCGGCACTCATTGGTGCCATTCTGTCTAGTTTTAATTCGGCGCTTAATAGTTCGTGCACGCTCTTTAGTTTAGGTCTCTACAAAAAACTATTTCGTCCGACGGCGAGTGAGAAGCAAATCGTTTGGTCTGGGAAGGTATTTGGTTGGGTCGTCGCGATCAGTGCCATGTGCATTGCACCTTTGTTGGGCAATACAACCAGTATTTTCGACTACCTGCAAAAAATGAACGGGATGTATTTTATTCCTATTTTCGCGGCGGTGCTGGTGGGTATGTGCACTCGGAGGGTGCCGGCGCGAGCTGCCAAGTTAGGCTTGGTACTAGGATTTGTCTTAATTGCACTGGGATATTTTGTGCCTCCGTTTGATGTAATCGCCAAATCGATGAATGAGTATCATTTCTTGGGTGTCGTGTTTGGTTGGTTGGTGGTCATGATGTTAGTTATGGGGGAACTGTGGCCACGTGCCACGGAGTTTGAGCAACGCGACGTGCAGGCTGTCGACATGACTCCTTGGCGTTTTGTTCGGCCGGCAGGACTGACATTAATCGCCCTCGTATTTTTGATCTATGTCACGCTGGCAAATTTTGATGTGCTTCGTTAATGGGTTATCGGAAAATAATTGATGGGGCCTGATATAATGGATGACTCCCGGCGTTGGTCTCTCTATATTATTATCCTGATTTTTAGTCGTTGAGATCCATTCCCTAATTGATCGCGGTGCCGGAAAAATCTCTGTGCAACGCGGGTATGACGAAGGAAGAACTGTGATGTTGAACTACCTGACGCGACGCGATCTGATCTTGGGCTGTCTGTTGCTGACGACTTTGGCGATTGGGCCAGGCGCTTGGGCTGAGGAACGCCCTAATATCCTATTCATCATGTCAGACGACCACGCGGCTCATGCCATCGGGGCTTATGGTGGACGGTTGGCCGGGTTGAATCCGACCCCAACCCTAGATCAGCTGGCCTCAGAGGGAGTGTTGTTGGAAAACGTATTTTGCACCAACTCGATCTGCACTCCTAGCCGAGCGACGATCATGACGGGGCAATATTCGCATGTGAATGGCGTGACGACACTCAATGGATCGATTCAAGCCAAACAGCAGTATCTACCGCGACTGCTGAAGCAAGCAGGGTACGAGACAGCCATGATTGGCAAGTGGCACTTGAGAGCGGAGCCGGCCGAATTTGATTTCTACACCGTGTTGCCAGGACAGGGCTCGTATTTCAATCCCATCTTTCGTACTCGAGGCAAGCTTCCATGGCCCAAAAATGAAACGCGTTCAGCCAGCTACAACGCCAAACATTCTTCGGATGCAATTACGGATATCTCACTGAAGTGGCTCAAAAACCGCAAGCAGAAAGACAAACCGTTTTTTCTCATGCATCACTTCAAAGCCCCCCATGATAATTTTGAGAACGCGGAACGCTACGACTTCCTATATGAGAATGACACAATTCCGGAACCGGCTAGTCTGAGAGAACGCGGAAAGCACGGTCCTCAAGGCAAGCCGGCTTTTGGGACCTCTGTTGGAAAGCGAAATCAGCGACGTAACATGGGCGATCACATGTTTGTGGAAGACTCTCTTTCGGATGAGGAGTATCAATCTAAAGCCTACCAGCGTTACCTGAAGAAATTCCTGCGATCAGTACGAGGTGTGGATGATAACGTCGCTCGTCTGATTGACCACCTAAGGCGGACAGGCGAACTTGATAATACTGTGATCATCTACACGGCTGATCAGGGATTCATGCTGGGCGAACACGATTATATTGACAAGCGCTGGATGTACGAAGAATCGTTGCGAATGCCTTTTATCGCGCGCTATCCGGCGCAATTCCCGGCCGGGAAAACGAGTGACGCGATCATCAATAACGTCGACTTCGCCCCCACTTTGTTGGATATTGCCAGAGTGGAACCCCCAAAGTCTATGCAAGGCCGAAGCTTTCTTGCGATGTTAAAGGGCCAGCCTGAACCGTCTGGTTGGCCTCAAGCTTCTTATTACAGGTACTGGATGCATATGGCGCATCACGATAACCCGGCGCATTTTGGTATCCGGACCAAAGATCACAAGCTGATCCATTTTTATGGTCTACCGTTAGATGCTCCCGGGGCTCAACCGCAGCCTACCGAACCCTATTGGGAATTTTATGATTTACGAACGGATCCTAACGAAATGAACAACCTGATCGAGGATCCGCAACAAGCTTCAACGGTTCAGCGTTTGAAAGAGGAGCTGGCACAACTACAAGCCCGAGTGGGCGACTCATTTGATCCCCCGCAAGAACTTGAGCCCGAAGATTTTTTCCCAGATCAGTCCCAATTACCGGCGGCGGTTCCCCGTGAGGGCATTGTGTTGCTGGGTCCCAAGACCAATCGATTTACCGGGCGTAATGGGACTGAGGTGGATTGGCCTATTGAGTCAGGGGTGGCCACATCGACCCCTGGGGGAAGCAACTTCAACCACATCCTTTCCCAAGTTCATTTTCGGGATGCGGACATTCATGTGGAATTCATGTTGCCCGAAAAAGGGCCGGGCAACAGTGGGATTTATATTCACGGGAACTACGAACTACAAATCCTGAATACGCATAACAAATCCAAGATTACGATGGATGATATGGGAGCTTTGTATGGATTCCAGCCGGCATTGGTCAACGCTGCTAAGCCCCCGGGGCAATGGCAGGTTTACGATATTCGGTATCGGGCGCCACGACGGGGGGAGGATGGCGAAATTATGAAGCCGGGCTCGGTCACCGCGTTTCTGAATGGCGAGAAAGTCCAAGACCGAACTCAATTTAAAGAGCCACGATCCTCTTTCCACCCCTATCGTCATGGTGTGACGGACTATCTGAGACAAATCGGTCAACGCCAGAAGCAGACTTCGGTGGGGCCGGTATTCCTGCAAGATCACAACAATCCAGTGAAGTTTCGGAATGTATGGATCGTCCCCTTAGATGATCAAAGTAAGGAATACGATCCAGGGGCAGTCTCGACTGATTAAGACCGTTTTCGATCAGTGATGAAGATTTCTTAGCTGGGTCTACCGACACCTTATCGTGAATCCCAATCTACCGATCGTTGTTGCTTGGGTCAGTCGGTTGATTGCCGGACGGATCTGGATTGTTCGATTCGCGATCCGCCGCCCGTTTCTCGGCGGCCTGAACGGCGTCTTGAGATAATGGGGGCTCGACGCCTGATTGCTTGAATTTGGACAGCCACTTTTCAGTGGCCTCCAATCCCGGCGCAAAACCCCACGGGCCTCGCTCGGCGGCAACCGCCAAGCGACCATCGGTTCGAACGAGAAACACGCGGTCTGGATGCGCTTGGTAAGCCAAGTTGACGCTGTTGTTCATGTTGTCGATTAACATGGGCATTGTTAAGGACTTGTCATTGATCAGCATCTCCGCGGTCTGGCATCGCTCATTGTAGTTTTTATGTTCTTTGATGCCTAAGGATCTGCCGGCGCCCATAGGTCGAGGGCCGTCTGCCGCGTGGGCTTCGCGAATGTAAACCATTCGGAAATCAGCAACATCTTTGAACTCGTTGTACATTCGCTCCATAGAACCAACCTGGTTCAAAAAGGGAGGTCATGTGTAGCTACCAAAAAAGAGAATGACGGGTTTTTTAGACCGCAATGCAGCCAAGTGGGTCTGCGATTTTCCATCCAAAGATTGGAGCTTAAAGTCGGGGGCTTGCTCTCCCACCATTAAACGGTTGGCGTCGGACTGGCCACGTCCTCGGCCCCCTCCTCTGTCGGGTCGATTGTTACGATTGCCCTGCCGATATCGCTGCTTAAAATCGGAACGCTCTGCTGGCTGGTTATCTTGCTTTTGAGTTTCTTGCTTTTGAGTTTCTTGACCGGAAATCTCGTTCCCGTTAGGGCTCAAAGCAAACGCGAGCACGATGCAAACAAGGGATTGCTTCATAGCTTTTTCCAAGCAGTTGGGTGAGCGGTAAAAGTTGCACGAAAACGAGTTGAAGTCTAATGGTAAGCGATCGAACGAACGAAGGCTATTAAGAAACATGGTTGGGATTGCCAAAAACGACACGAGAATCGCCTCGCTTACAAAAAATTTGTTTCGGGGTGGCGATATCGCTAAGGCGTTCGACGTTGCCTGCCAGTGGATCCCACTCGGAGGATCCAGTGCCAAGTGACTGCCAGTAGGACCGCCGTAGTTCCTACATGCAAGACTTGGACGACTTGGAAAACGGCAATGTGAGCCAGCACGATTCCCATCAGCATCATCGCCACCACCATTCCAAAGATCAGCTTTGGCTCAACGACCCGCAAGCCGTCGGTCCTTCGGGAGAACCACAAGATCAGCCCTGAGGTAATCAGAAGGGTCCATGAAAAACTACGATGCACTTTGTAAATGATTGTTGAACCAAGTTCCCCGATCCACTCCTCTCGGTTCAACTCACCAGCTGCTTTTGCCAGTTCATCTGTTTGCTCCCGGACTTGACTACCCAATAAGCCTTCTGCAAAGAGGCAAGAAAAAAAGAGCAGGGAAACGGTCATCAACGTTCGCCAGTCCTTGGCCCCCAGTTTCCTGTAACCTGCATCGGGTCGTGATAACCAGATGATTGTCACGAGCAAGGTGATCAAGAGAAAAGCCAGAGCCATATGAAGCGTGATGATGCCGGGTTGTAGCCCGCTGCGTACAACGATCGCCCCCATGATGGCGTTGAAGAGCACGTCGATCAAACTGAGCCAAGCCAGCAAGATGATCCATCCTTTGTGCTTTTTAGCGGTAAATGAAAACAACGCTAACAAAAGAGAGGCTAATCCCAATGGCAGTGAGGTCAAGCGATTAATAAATTCAATCCAAGTGTGGACCGGGTCAAAGCTATCCAGAATCGTTTCTCTCGTGATCGAGTCAGGGTCGATACCTTTTCGCGCTGCATGTCGTTTGAATTTATCCAGGTCAAGTTTATCAACGTCGATTTGATCAACATGAGTTGGCGGGATCAAACGTCCCCAACAGGTGGGCCAATCGGGACAGCCCAAACCAGAACCGGTTACGCGGACGGTGGCGCCGACCAATACGAGAATGGTTACCGAGATCAGGGCAATCCAGGCGAGACGATTGACGATCATGATATTTCACTCAAAGGAGATGCCTGTTCCACGGGACGCTCGCTTGCCTTAAAGGTGGATTCGAGAATTCGCGGCGTTTCGCCGGATCGTTCAATTGTCGATAGCGAGGGAACCTGTACAACCAGTCCTCCGAGAAATTCGAATAGCGCTGGCAGGATTCCGAGTCGCCTTGAGCGATCGTGGCCACAACTCGCAACTGCGACCGGAACTGCTGCACAGATCAGTCTTTAACGCCAATTCGGAGTGGTTGGAAGAAAATTCTCCAAAACGTTTTGATAGGAGAGGCTCAGCCAGTCAGTTTTCCCACGGCGACTGCTCGTTTGGAGGCTTCGATTACGGGGCGGTTGTTATTGGGTGCGGATTACGGTTCGCTATAGAACAAACACTTCCCTAACCCCTTCTAAAACAGTAAGCATTTTTTATGAGCTACGCACGAGCCCGGTTGTGGTTAGGGATTTGCGGCGCCGGGTCGCTGGTCGTTTTGGCGACGATCATGCTTGCGACAGGTATCCCGAGTCAACGGCTGTCGCAACTCCAGACTCCCTCTGGGTCTGCGATGGGGCAGCTGTTCTTGCTCACGCTTTTGGTGGGGATGTGGTTGGCCCCACTCGACTTTTTAGGCGGCTTTTATTTACCGCGGAAATTTCACAAGTCTTTTTTTAGTTTTCGCTTTTGGTTCAAGCGTTACCTGCTGGCCATTTTGGGTCAGGCGTTTTTGTTCAGCGGTTCCGCTTGGCTAATCTTGCTCGCTGGCCAAACGTATGGTTGGTTCGGTGCAGCTGCCGTCGTTCCCGTTTTAGGTTGGTGCTTTTTCGCTTTACGAAATAGGCTGATCTCGGCGAAGCGGCTAAACGCCTCGGGGTTGGTTTCGCGGTTGGGTCCAGCAATGGATCTGGTGAGACGCTGGAACATCGTCCCCGTTCCAACCATTGTGGTCAGTCATCGCGATCTCGGGTTCACGGGTGGAATCATTGGCGTTGGGAAATCGGCTCGAATCGTGATTCCACGCGCCTGGTTGAAAACGCTCTCTCGAGAAGAACTGGCGACCGCCATTTCGCGACGCTCCGTAGCGGTGAATAGCGGTAGCTACTTGCGCGGCATCCTTCTCGCATTTGGTTGGAATCTCGCGGGATTCCTGATGGCGAGTTGGCTTCCGAATGCAGGTTTGGAAACGGTCGGCCAACTGGCAACGACGGTGTGCGGTTTCACGATCTGGTCGTTTTTAGGGTTACTGACCCTGCCGACTCTCAGCCGGAACGCGTCACTGGAGATTGACGACCAGCTAAGGGGCAGCGGTGTGCCGGCGAACTTGATTTGGGACACGGCCTATTCGCAAGACCAACTGCAGGACGGAGAGCCTCATCGATCGAAGTGGATCGAGCGTGTCTTCCATCCGATTCCCAGCGTAAGCCAACGTAATCGGAGTCGTCCGCGGGGCCGGCTGGCCGCCTGGAACGTCGCGCACACGACGCTGTTTTTATCTTGGTCCTGCTTTGGCGTTTTATCGCGGGCAGTGCATTGCAATATTGGTCGGCCAGAACTCTGGACGATGCTGCCGACGGACTGAAACAATCGATGCCTGGTCGTCATTCTCTGGCATGATCGAATGGTTGATTTGTGGACGTTCCGGATCATGGGTACCAGGCCTCTCCCATTCGGCAGCGATTATCCCGGACAGAAGCACATTGACGCTGTTTCAAGAGGGCGGAAATCGGAAGTGCTGGGAATTGAGGGCGTTTTAGTATCCAATGTTGACAAGGGGTTCATCGGCGGTGAAGGTGAATGGGCCACTCTTGGCGGTTGGCTTGGCGGCCGTTTCGCATCATGCTTGATTCCGGACAAATTACCAATTAACAATGTCGTCAACCGGAGCCGATTCTCCTAGCGTGTCGCTTTGCTCATTCAAACCTTCCATTCGGCCCGGTTATAGTGGTCGATAACTGATAATTGTTAGCCGGCTAAATTAAGGAACCTTTTATGACAAATCGACATTTGGAAAAAAGATACAAGGGTTTGCATTATGAGGCGGGACGATTGCCAGACCGCTTAATTGATTCCAAATTATATTGGAGTTTACCGTACGAAATTAGACGATTTATGTATGGTGTCTTCTCACCTACCAGCCTTTGGCGTATCCACCAGCAGCGTTCGGTGCAGCCCGAAAATCTAAATGCTTCGACATTAAAACTCTTTTGCGACACCCAATCTATTTTTGTTCACATCCCCAAATCCGCTGGAATATCGATAGGACTTAGTCTTTATGGTCGAAAGACTGGAGATCACAGGACAATAGCAGACTACAAGTTATGTTTCACCAAAAATGAATTTCAATCTTTTTTTAAGTTTGCTTTTGTTAGGAATCCTTGGAGCAGGCTTCTTTCAGCATATTTGTACTTGAAAAAGGGAGGAAGAAACAAACAAGACGATGATTGGGCAATTAAATTTCTTTCCGCTTATAATACCTTTGAAGAATTCGTTTCAAGCTGGGTGAATGAAGAGAATATTCGCTTAGGGTTGCATTTTAGACCGCAGTATGAGTTCCTCTGTACAAGCGGATCGACACCAGAGGTCGATTTTATTTGCTACTTCGAAAATATTGCCAATGATTACAATTACATTCGGAACAGAATTGGAATAGGCAATGAGCTAATGTTTGTTAACAAAACAGCCAAAGATAAACTAGACTATCGACACTATTACAATAAAAGAACAAGAGAAATTGTTGAAACGGTTTACCGTGAGGACATACAAGTTTTTGGTTATAACTTCGAAGGTACTTCACTAAAAAGCCAGTTAGCAAGACGTTCCACCGGACTCACTGAGGCTATCCGTTGAAATTATGTAATGTCTCTAAATCATCGTGAATGTTTCACAACGCCGCAGCAAGGGGATCCACTGGCTGGGAAAGCGTGAATCACGTCTCCATGCGATCACTCGAACGTACCCTTTAGCTCAGGGATCGTATCGGTTTGAAGCTTTTCAATTCGCAACAGCAAGGCATCGCACGCGCGAGAATACTGATCCGCTCGCTGTTTTCGCTTCAGCCACTCGGCGTTGTCTGAGAGATCGGTGACTCCCTGGCGATTTAAAATTTTGGAATAGTCAGTGACTGTTTTTTGTTGCCGGATTTTCCAACGGCTTAATTCTACCAAATCCTGCTGAAGGATTGTCAGTTCTGACTGGCTATCGGCCAGTTGCTGTTTGAGTGAACGCAAACGCAAGGTGTCAGCATCGGTTTCCCCACAACCGAGGCAGATCAGGGAGAGTAGCGTGACGTTGGCGAACGCAACATTAAAATCTCGAATCATTCCAGCCCTCATGAATCGTATGCATTCCGTAAAAACCAAAAGCACCTCACTTAATCGTGACATCATTTCCTTTTCGAATCTGCTGCAACTGTTCTTTTGTGATGTTTTGCCAAGGGGCATTTTTGGAGTTGGCCCCCATGTCGTCTGCCAGGATGATCAGAACGTTCGGCTGAGTATCGGCAAAATGTTTGCAGCAAAAAGTAGCAAAAAGGAAACGATCAAAAAGTAATTTTTCATCTTGCTGGTCCTAGTTTTGCAGAAAACTTTCACTGGTGACGATCGCCTGAATGAGGTCCCGAAGGCCTTTTTGGGGATCAGCCATGTCCTGACAAATTCTGTCGATGGCGGGGCGGTCGCCGATTTCGAGTTCACGTCCCAACGCGTAGGTCATCAGTTTCTCGGTCAAGCAGCGCTTGAACTGATGTTGTCGATCCACCAAGAGTTTTCGAAATTCTGATAATGTTCGAAATGACTCTCCACCGGGTAGTCTGCCTGTTGAATCGATGGGCATCTTCTTCTCGTACTCGTCTCGCCAGCCTCCAATGGCGTCGAAGTTTTCCAGTGCAAACCCGAGAGGATCGATCTTGCGATGGCACTCGGCGCAGGTTGCGACTTGCCGATGCTTCTCGAGTTGCTCACGGAGAGTGATCGCACCGCGAATGTCGGGCTCGATTGCGGGCACGTCTGGCGGAGGGGGAGGTGGAGTATAGCCGAGTAGTTTCTCAAGAACGAAGATGCCGCGTACCACGGGCGAAGTGTCAACTCCGTTGGCTGATGCGGTGAGGAATGCTCCATGGCCGAGCATTCCGCCGCGCTGGCTACCCTTAAGAGACACACGCTGAAGTTTGTTGCCTTCGACACCCTCAATGCCGTAGTGCAAAGCGAGTTCTCGATTGAGAAACGAATAATCGGCGTCTAGGAACTCTCGCAATGAAAGATTGCCATCAAGCACGTGACGGAAGAATGTTTCCGTCTCGTTACGCATCGCCGTTTCGAGGTTGTCGCGGTAGTATTCAAGAAACCCCGACGGCGGCATAGTGCCAATATTGTCTAGGTCCAGCCAGCGACGAATGAAGTGTTTGATAAATCGGTCGGATTTTGGATCGGCAAGCAAGCGTGTCGCTTGTGTTGACAAACCGGAGCGTAATTTCCCGGCGACTGCCAGATTGAGAAGCGTTTGATCGGGAGGCGATGACCACAGAAAATACGACAGCCTCGACGCCAGCGCGATTTCGTCCAGCTCACCTTCACCGAGATTCAGGTATAGGAATCCAGGCGAACAGAGAATCGCCTGAAAGCCGAGCTGAAGGGCTTGTAGCGGCTCGACACCTTCGTTGATCTTACGAGCCACGAGTTGTTGAATCGGTTCCAGCTCACCGTCAACTGGTACACGTCGAAATGCTTCCTTGGCAAATGATTCGAGCCGCTGAGCGATGGTCGTGGCCTTCAGTTCGTTAAGCGATAGATTCCCATACATTGAGTGATGACCGGAGGGCGGCCACGTTTCAACATGCGGGCCTTCGATTTGGATTTCCCAGATTCTCAGACGAGGCCCCTGGTATGCTTTAAGAACCCCATTTGCCTTCTCTGTGCCTGCCTTCATGCCGACAAAAGGTTTGAACTCCGGTTTGTCAGCGGCCTTGGTCGTCAGGAGTCTGACTAATCGCTTCGCGGATAGAGGACCATTTCGAAAGCGAACTTCCGGTTCGTAGCCGGCTTCCATGAAAACATCCCGTTCAAACCATTGTGGTTCTTCACTCGTCAATTCGATCAACGCCAACGATGTCATCTTTGAGACGTTTCCGGAACTCTCAACGCTGCCTCGCCGATCAACAGAAGCAAGTTCCATCACTAGGGGATCTCCGTTTCGAAAATCGCCGAGAGCATTTCCGTAGTCATGCACACGTCCAACGGCGGCCGCTCGCACACGAATGGTGTAGGTGCCACTGTGAGCGACGCCGCCCTGCTGCAACAGTGGTTTGAATCCTATGTGCCCGCCTCGATAATGTCGGCCATAGAGGTCGGTGTAAGGCGTATCTGGAATAAATCGGTACCGGTCTGGTTTAAAGAGCTTAGGCAGGCCGTTGGCACTCTTGCCACTGAAGTAGAATGGCGACTGCTGTGTGTATTTCTTTGATGCCGGGCGGGCTCCAAATTCAGTGGCTCGTTGAATGGCTTCTTCGGCGGCGTCAAAGTAGTGATCCATCAATCTACCAGACGTGACCAAACCAGCACCGTTGTTATCCAACCCGTGGATTTTCACTTCCTCGGGAAACTCTTCAGTTGGATCCCAAACGTCGACATTGATTCCCAGTAGTTCGCCAATCGTCTGCCGGTATTCCCACGAATTGAGACGCCGAAGAACACTGTGTCCACCGGAAGTATTCAATTCAATATGTGCTGTCGTGATTCTTTGTGTCAGATGTGCGATGAACTTAGCGCGTGATTCGGCTGTCGGTTGAACCTCTTCTTCCGGCGGCATGCTTTGAAGGTTTAACTGGTCGACGATTTCCTGGTATCGCTCGAGGTCGTCGAGCGTCTTGATCTGCCCGGCAAGTGTATCGAATCGACGATCGGCGCTTTGATCCTCGCTGCCGTGACAGCGGATACAGTGTTTCTTGAGAAATGCCGAAGTGAGTTCGTCAGCCTCGGCAATCGAACTGACTCCAAGCAAAGCCAGTATCGCACATAGGATGATCGTTTTCATGATCTATCCCTTTCCAATTTCCATCGGAGAGAATGTTCCCGTGCTTCTACCAAACCGCTCCCGTTCCGCACCGAACCAATTCAGGACGGACAGCCACAGGTTTGAAAGCGGCACTCGATTGTGCTGGTCCGCGGGACAGACAAGATGACCCTTGTGTTGAACCCCGCCGCCGGCGAGCAGTACTGGAAGATCTCGGTTGCTGTGTCGAGATCCGTCACTCATGCCGCTGCCGAAGACGATCAGCGTGTTGTCGAAGATCTGTGCCTCTTTTAGCCGGGACATGAAGTCGCTGAGCTTGGATGTTAAGAAGGCTTCCACAATTTGAAGTTGGCCGATTCGATCTTCTGACTTACTGTGGTGAGAGAGCCCGTGGTAACTGCCTAAGTCCAGTTCTGCTGTACGAAAACCAAGCCCCGTTTCCAACGTTGCGACGCGAGTGGAGTCTGTCTGCAATGCCAGAGCCATCAGGTCATAAAGTAGAGCCACTTCGTCGATATGTTGCCGTTGCTCATTTAGCACTTCATCAATCGGCGCCTTCGGTTTGGGGCGGTCGAGCCAGTCTTTGGACATCTGTAATCGCCGCTCAACATCACGGACGGATGTCAGATATTGGTCGAGCTTGTTGCGGTCTGCCGCGTTGAGTGTTCGATTCAAGGAACCTGCCGAATCGCGTAGAGCGTCGAGCACGCTGGCTCGATGCCTCAAACGCTTACGTTCCGCTTCACGCTCAACCTTAGGTGAATTAACGAAGAGGCCTTGGAAAAGCATGGCTGGATTATTGATCGGCGGTACATGAACCCCGGCTCGAGTCCAACACATATCAGTTCCCCGGTCGATCCCAGTGTTGATCGAAGCGAAGCGTGTAGCGCTTCCGACGTGCTCGGCGGCGGCTTGATCGAGGGAAATATTCTTTTCGGGAAATCCGTCGGCCTCTTCCTTCTTGATACTGTTCAAGAAACCTTGAACTCCCTTGTGTCCGCCGTTGAGTCCGTGATCGAGGTTCGAAAATACCGTCAGGTCTTTTCGATGTGTCTCGAGTGGCTTCAATGTTGATGTTGGCACATAGTCCTGACCGGCTTCCTTTGGAAAGAAGTTGCCTGGGTAGAATCCTAGGTGATTGCCAACGCAGACCAAACGCCGCGGCGAGTCCCCACTTGCTGAAGTATTGGTTGCAAAACTTTCGAAAGCCGGAAGCGAAAGAGCGATGCCGGTTCCTTGAAGGAATCGGCGGCGATTCAGTTCTGTTAGTTTGTTCATAGTCAGGCACTCATTGAGATTTTAAGTGGTTATCGGCGGCAACGAGCGCGCGGATCTGGTCCATGCCATTCTTGACATTCAAGGTGACGCGGAGCACACGGCGATCGACACTTAAGTTTACCACATCGGTGTCGTGACTTCGCTGGCGGTAATAAGAATCGCTCTTTGGTTCTGGCCGATTGAGCAAAAAGGAGCATTAAAAGGAATGCGTTATTAAGAAAATTGCCAAATACTTCCTTTTCCCGATTTTAACTTGTTCTAGGGTTCTGGAAAAGTTTGGTAAACGACTTTTCGCAGTCCAATAGGTATTTCCCAACTAAAGGGTCGTGCTCTAGCCATGAACAGACCAAACATTTTGTTTTGTGGGTCAATCCAAAAATGGGTGTTGTGATATCCCGCCCATCCGTAGATGCCCTTGGGGCTTGCAGTTTCGTGCTCAGATGGTTTGTCCAGAACAAACAGTGAGAAACCGTTGTAGTGCCCTTTGAGTGGCTCAAAAGCATCCGGCTCTTCCGGGAATCCGCCGGACCACTTCTTTGTCATTGTTTGAATGCTCGCAGGGGAAATTATGGTCTTACCACGAAATTTTCCTCCCATGGCCAGCATTTCACAAAAACGGCTATAGTCTTCAATGGTTGAGACGAGTCCGGCGTCACCGAAGTGTGCTTTTGATTCCTCCTGATAGGTCATTTGATCAAGAAGGTAAGTAAACCCCTTTAAAGATCCCGTATTAATGAAAAGTGGCTGAAAGCGACCTCTTTGTTCCGGGGTCATGGAAAACCCCGTATCCACCATGCCTAAGGGCTCAAAGAGCCTGCTTTTTAAAAATTCCTCCAGGGGAAGCCCTGATATGATTTCGATCAGTCGACCCTGAATACCTTGATTTATTCCGTACAAATATCGCGTGCCCGGTTCAAAGGCGAGCGGTGTGTTTGCACAGGACTCTACGAAAGATTGAAGATCGTTAAAGCGGGTCTGGTTTGGATAAATTGAATCAAAGGAAACGTCTGGTACACCGTCAATATCAATTCCATTCTCAAGCCTTGGGTAGCCCCATCCGGTGCGATGGGTCATCAAATGGATAATTCGCAATGGCTGGGTGCATGGCCGAATTTGATCACCATCTTTGAACTTGAGTTCTTTAAAGCAGGGGATATATTTTGAGACTTCATCATTCCAATCAAATTTACCTTCTTCGTGTAACATCATCATGGCGACAGTCGTAATTGGCTTGCTCATCGACCAAATTGGAAAGACTGTTTTATCGTTGATCTTCTTGTCACCTGTCTTCTTCGACTCAACGGCCTTGTGGTAAATTCTTTTACCCTCCTTAAAGATCATTACGAAATTACTGCCGGTGGTCTCTTGTTTTATTAGAGAACGTTGATACTCCTCAACAGCACCATCAAGATCGTCAGCTACAGATTTATTTGAAATCAGATAAAAACCAAACAAAGTAAATAAGGTTATTAAGTAAAAATGATGCGTTCTTGAAAACACAGGCTGGTCTCCGAATTAGATTTAATGTTATCGGTTTAAATTGAGTATTAAACGCTAAAGGATTGTAGATCAAAAAGGGAAGTGGGTTACCCAATAAAGATTGCCAAAGTTCAAGGATGAGTGATTGCCCTTCGTTTGATTTTACTAACTCGTGACCCTGGCATTATGAAAAATTTTTATGGCTATTAATGTGCCGACGTATTCATTCAGTTTTTTACGGGTGTGATTGAGGTACGACATTAAAGTGTTGAGAATAAGCCTTCAAGGTTGAAAGGTCGGAGCGAGAAAGCTTGACAGACAACGCCAAAGAGCCTTTCAGCAGGCCCGCGGTCCTTCTCACAGTTCTTTCTGTCCGGAGTTCTTTTTTATGTCTTTGTGTTGTTGCTTGGTCATGCTGGTTTGTGCTGTTACTCAGCACGCATCTTATGTTGAGGCATTGCCCCAGAACCCGAATGCGTTTTACTTTGGGAATTATACGAAAAACCCCCCAACAATCACCGTTTGCCGATGACTGCTGAGGGTGTTAATGGGCGATATTGGACTTGAACCAACGACCTCCACGATGTCAACGTGGCGCTCTAGCCAGCTGAGCTAATCGCCCGTATCTCACGTCTCATCCAAAAATCAGTTTGGGCTAAGAACCAAGACTGCTCAGCGGATGATTCGCAAGGCTCGACATTCTAACCCAACTAGAAGTTTTGGGTAATGGTGTTTTCGAAATCTACGCTTTGGAATTTTGCTGGGATCTGTGCCGTATCCGAGCGGTTGTTGGCTGGGCGGGAGACAGTTGGGATGAGTTCGGGTGGCCAAAATATTCCCAGAATGGCAATGGTCTGTGAATGGCTTGTATTGTAACGGCGATCAAGGAGAAACGCACCGCCTCCGGAAACCCCAGTTAAATCCATATCAAATCGCCGTTTATGACCGACGTCATTCCTTCTATACTGGTTCCCTTGCGGATCTGCGGCAGTTTGTGGATGTCATGGATAGCGCAGCCCAACCGTTTTTTTAGAAATCAAAGATTATGGCTTCTGTAACGCTACCCGACGGCAGTGTCAAAGAGTATGACGGCGCGATCACCATCAAAAAAGTGGCCAAGAGTATTGGTTCTCGTTTAGCAAAAGATGCTTTGTGGGGTGAAATCGATCACCAGCCGTTGCCGCTCGATTATGAGATTGGCGAGCAGGATCATGTCAATCTGAAAATCATTACTCGAACCGATCCAGTCTCGTTGGCGACGATGCGGCATTCGTGTGCCCACGTGATGGCTCGCGCTGTGATGCGAATTAAAAAGGGTGTCCAGCTGGCCTTTGGACCAACGATCGACAGTGGTTTTTACTACGATTTTGAAATGGAAGATCCGCTCACCGAAGACGACTTTCCAGCCATCGAGGCTGAGATGAAAAAAATTATCGAACTGGATGAGCCATTTGAACGAATCGATCGCTCCCGCGAGGAAGCACTGCAAGTTTGCCGTGATATGAAACAGGATTTTAAGGTCGAGCATATCAGTGAAGGCTTGGCTGACCATGAATCGCTGTCATTTTACCAACAGGGTGAATTCCTGGATTTGTGTCGTGGGCCTCATATACCCTCACCCAAATCAATCGGCGCGTTTAAGCTCTTGACCATTGCCGGTGCTTATTGGAAGGGTGATCAGTCTCGCCAGCAGCTTCAGAGATTGTATGCCACGGCATTTTTTAAGGAGGAGGAGCTAGACCAGCATCTGGAATATCTAGAAGAAGCTAAAAAACGAGACCACCGTGTTTTGGGGAAGCGTTTAAATTTGTTCCACATTGATGAGGTCGCTGGGCAGGGCTTGATCCTGTGGGCTCCTAAAGGGGCTTTTGTAAGACAGCAATTACAAGACTTCATCTCGATGCATCTTCGTCGTCAGGGTTACAAGCAGGTTTTCACTCCGCATATCGGAAAGTTGGATCTTTATAAAACCAGCGGCCACTTTCCTTATTATCAAGATAGCCAATACCCGCCCCTGATACCGCGTGAGCAACTCGGTCAGTTGGCTGAAGAGGGTCGCACGTGTGGCGAACTGGCCAGCTTGATGCAGGAGGGGGAAATCGATGGCTATTTATTAAAGCCTATGAACTGTCCGCATCACATCAAAATTTATCAATCGCAACAGCACAGCTATCGCGATCTTCCGGTCCGCTTGTTCGAGTTTGGTACCGTTTACCGTTGGGAACAATCGGGTGAGATTGGAGGCCTGACGCGAGTCCGCGGTTTCACACAGGACGACGGTCATCTGTTTGTGACTCAGGATCAACTGGCCGAAGAACTAGCTGGCTGTCTGGAGTTGGTGAAGATTATTTTCGCTGCTATGGGCATGGAAGATTACCGCGTTCGGATTGGTTTGAGGGATCCGGACAGTAGTAAGTATGTCGGCGATCCGGAGCAATGGGATTTGGCGGAGCAAGCCTGTCGTGACGCAGCATTAAGTTTGGGCAAAGACTTTAAAGAGGAGCCTGGCGAAGCGGCGTTTTACGGACCTAAAATTGATTTTGTCGTTCGCGACTGCATTGGACGACAGTGGCAGTTGGGCACGGTCCAAGTGGATTATAATTTACCGGAACGATTTGGGCTTGAGTACATTGGAGCAGACAATAAAACCCATCGTCCGATCATGATTCATCGAGCTCCCTTTGGTTCGATGGAGCGGTTCATTGGGCTTTTGATTGAACATTTTGCCGGTGCTTTCCCGCTGTGGTTATCGCCTGAGCAGGCCCGAATTGTCACGGTCAGCCAGAAAGCAGAAGAGTATGCTCGTCAGGTACAACAGCGGATGTGCGATGCTGGTTTGAGGATTGAGGGTGATTATCGCAGTGAAAAATTGGGCGCTAAAATCAGAGACGCTCAACTGGAGTTGATTCCCTATATGTTAATCATTGGCCCCCGGGATGCGGAGGCCGGAACGGTTTCCGTGCGGGACCGGATTCATGGCGACTTGGGAGCCATGACGGTGGAGGAAGCGATGACCAAGTTCCAAACGGAAGTCTCCGAAAAATTGGTCAAACAGGTGGTCAAAAACACGCCCGTCGCTGAACCGGTTGTCACCCATGTCAGCAATGAATATTAGTCTCCCAAAGGATGTCCCAAGGAAACGTCTGGATCTGGTTTGCGGTTTTCGAGCCCAAACGAATGATTTTGGGGCTATAATTCGGTTGACGCAGGTACCAATCGTCAGGCATACTTTGAGTAGTTTTGAGCGGTTGAGCTGTTGTTCGTAGGCCATACCGGTTGATGAGTTCGCCTCGGAGAACAACTTTGCCTTTAGGTTGTCGATGGGTGAGTGGTTGATCTTGCTCGTAGAGATGGGTTTCAGTCCTGATTTGGAAGGAAAAAACAATCAGTCGAGAACAGAATCGTATTAATGAACAAATTCGTATCACTCCCATTCGGGTGATTGATGGCGAAGGAAATCAACTAGGAATCATTCCCACCAAAGACGCATTGACGCAGGCTCGTGAAGCCGGCTTGGATCTTGTCGAAGTGGCTCCCGAAGCCAAGCCTCCCGTTTGCCGGATCATGGATTATGGCAAGTTCCGTTATGAAAAAAGTAAGCGGAATGCAAAGGGTAAACAGCATCACACCAAACTCAAAGAAATTAGGTTGCGCCCCAAGACCGGGCAGCACGATATCGACTTCAAAGTCAAAAAAGCGATCGGTTTTCTTCAACACAAAGACAAGGTTCAGGTAACGGTATTATTTCGCGGTCGCGAAATGGCTCACATTGAAGAGGGTCGGAAAGTGATGGAAGGGATCATCGCACAGCTGGAAGAGTATGGGAAAGTTGAAAGTCTACCGTCGCAGCAATCCCGCCGGATGATTTGTATGATTGGCCCGAAGTAAGTTGGAACGGTGTGGCCGACAGATTGGCCCGAATAGAACAAGAAGAATTAGAAAAAAAGCGCGACCTGCTAGGGCGTGCTTTTTTTATTTGCCACTACAGTATCCTGGGAAGCAGGGTTGCGATGTTCCCCTGTTGGAAATATTTACGTGTCAATTCCCAGATCGTCGAGTGTCAGTAGGCTGTAAAAAGTGACGCCTTCGGCTTCGAATCGCTCTCGGCCCCCTGCTTGGCGATCGATAATGGTGATGATGCGATCGACCTCTAAGCCATAATCACGTGCGTGTTGAATCGCCTTCAATGAACTGCCGCCCGATGTGACGACATCCTCAAGCATCACGACCCGGTCCTTTTCTTTAATGGGTCCTTCCACTTGGCGTCCTGTACCGTGCTGCTTGTTTTCTTTTCTAACAATAAAGCCCCGCAATGAGAGGCCTGATTGCCACGCTCGGGTGATGACGGCCGCCGTAATGGGGTCCGCCCCTATGGCCATGCCGCCGACAGCATCGGGCATGTCGTTTTCTAGTAATGCAAGGATTCCCGCTGCGATCTGGTTAGCACCCTCGCCACTGAGGGTCAGTTTGCGACAATCGAGGTAGAAATTGGCTTTGGCCCCTGACGCCAGAGTGAAATCGCCAAAGGACAGGGCGTATTCCTTGACCAGTTCAATCAGGCGGCTGCGGTCGTACAATAGGGGGGACGCAATGGTCATCAATACTCTCCGGTGGATATGGCTTTCTGCTCTAATGTTTCTAACTGGCACGTATTCGTCAACCAACCAACCAACAAATGTATCAATCCGACCATAAATCGGCCATCATTCTGAATATTGCAGGACTTCGTCCTGGAATGTTGGGGCCATTTGGGAACACTTGGTTCGAAACGCCCAATTTTAACCGATTGGCAGCCGACTCAATCCTCTACCAACAATGCGTCGTTGAAACGTTAGGGTACGAACTTGGCTATAGAAGCATATTGACGGGGCAGCACCCCGTGACGCTGAGGGCTGAAGGGCAGACCGAGTTTGATTTAAGCTTGCCTGAACTATTAGGGGACTCCATTTTTATAACGGACCGTTCATCCCGAACGGTGGCCGCGATCGCCGATTCATTTGATCGGGTGATTCAGGTGGGAGGGTCCTCGACACCAAGTGGTTTGGCGGAATCGGTTGAGGAAACAACGCTGGCAAGATTTTTTGCGGAATCGATTGATTGGATCGGAAACCAGCCGAAGGCGTCGCTCTACTGGTTGGATTGCCAAGGAATGTTCGGCAATTGGGACGCACCTTACGAGTTTCGAAATCGCAATGCTGACCCTGACGACCCGGAATCACCGGGGTTTTGGCAACCGCCGTGTTTCTTTTTTAATGCAACGACGGATGACCCAGACCTGCTCTTGGGTCTTCAGCAGGCTTATTCAGGGCAAATGGTTCTGCTGGATCAGTGCTTGGGCATCTTGTTGGAGGAACTGGAACGTAAGAACCGATTAGACCAAACTTTGGTGTGTCTCTATTCCTCTGCCAGCTATCCCCTTGGAGAGCATGGGGTCGTGGGCTCTTATCAGCCAACGTTGAACTCAGAAGCGATCCACGTGCCCCTGATGATTCGCTGGCCCGGGAAAAAGACAGCTGGGGTTCGAAATCAAAATCTGGTTTCACCCAGAATGGTAACGGATGCAATTCGGGCATGGTTTGATTCCGAATCTTCGGCTGCTCCGGTCCCGTTAGAATTTAAGTTGCATCGAGAATTTACCAACTTGATTCCAAACAAGCCGGCACAGGCAGTCTTTTCGATTGGCGAATCGTCTGACGAGCTGTTGGAGTCTATGCAAACTCAAGCTTGGAAGCTGATCCGTGGCAAGGAACACCAATTGTACGTTCGTCCGGATGATATATGGGAAGTGAATGATGTCTACAGTCGTTGCAGAGACATCGCACAGTCTCTCGGAGCATTAATGGATACGGGGCGCCAGCGGCTCATTGAGCAGCAACCTTTATTAAAGGGGATGCTAGCGGATGTGTTGGCCTATGGCTTGGAATAGGAGTTAAGTTCGGTTTAAAAAACTAATCAAAAGCAGGCAGCGCTCGTTATATAAGAACGATAATGGCTGGCTATTTTGCTAGCAAGTCTGCTCTGGCTCTTTAGTGGTTATTTTTGATACATTTCCGCGTCAAAAATTCAAATCCACAGCGACTCTTAATTGTGCAAGGACGCCTAATTCTCTTCCATGGATATTGTACCTAGTTGGAAAAACTTGAGTGTTGTTTTTCTCGTCTCGTTAGGACTACTGGTTCCCTCCGAGACGCTAGTCGCGCAATCGCCGTCCAACATATCTGCCTTGGTGACCGAGTTTGCCGAAGGCTCCCCCATTCTGTTTGGTGCCGACTCCTCAAAAACTAGGTTGCGGCTATCGTGGGGAGGCAGCAAGCCTCACCAATGGTGCGGTTCCATTAAGGTTAAAGAGGGCTGGTTACGGGATATTCAGACGTTGGGTCTGACCGCCGACAGCCCTGGGACAATCCGCTTAGTCGATCGTCAGATACTCATTCAGCAACAATCAGCGGTTGTTTATAGCGGCTTTGACTGTGAAGTGATGGGGTCGGAAGATGCGGCGATTGAAATTGAATTGACGGCGATCGATCAACCCGACCAAAAGATCGTTGAAACCGTTCGGTTGGCCGACATCTTAGCAACGGATCGTTCGTTGGATTTAGGTCAGCAAACACGCTTGACCATCACTCGAGCTCCTGGGGATTCGCTCCGGTATTTATCAAATCGAAAAACCATGGTGTTTGAAATTGGCGAGCAGTTTGATTTTGAAGTACAGGCTAATCAAACCGTTTTACCGGAGGGGCGCGCAACTCTCTTGGCCACCCTAGTCCAGTCACGAACGGAAACCCCGGTTTTATGGTCGGAAGAGATTCCAATCGACATCGATAAAAGGGGTAGTTCCAAAACGACCAAAGTTTCGGTCGAGGTGCCGGTCATCGAGGGCGTTTTTGATATCAAACTGGAATTACAACCCGATCGTGGGCTGACTCCCTTTCGCTTGGGAAAGGCTCAAATAGCGACCCGATCCATTCAACTGGTCGCCCTAAATCGTAATCCCATTCGCGGGGATCGAGGTCAGTCATGGGAAACGGTGACGACCATTGACCCGACCCGGGCAGCTCCCTCGCCTAACAACTTTTCGTTTTCCACCATCACCCGATTTACCCAGGAAGCTGGCTCACCACGGGTTAGTTCCGATAAAGTGGAAAGCGTCTGGATTGATCAACAAAATGCCATTCGACTTCCACCCGGCGGTTGGCAGGCCATCGAGTTGCCGGCTGAGACGAAATCCAGCCCGAGATTACTGGAGATCAATTACGATGGAAATGGCCCCTGCTCGATTGGCTTCAGTGTTCTGCAAAGCGATAGCTCTGGCCAATTTTCATCTCAAGGGTTCGACAGTGGGGTGGTTGTACCTAAAACGATCGTCACGCGGACGGATGAGGCGGCCCTGAAGACACATCGGATCCAGTATTGGTCTCATGACGGACGATCCATACTGCTAATAGCCAATCGGCATCCGACTCAATGGGCAACCGTTGGTCGCATTCGATTGGCATCCGGCCCAGACCGGTTGGCCGCGCGACCGATGTTGGGCGGTCTTCATACACGCAAGTTAATGTCATTTTTTGAGTCTCCGGGATTTGCAGAGCGGTTTGGCGTCCAAAAACATGCGGATCCCGAAATGGGTCAGCCGGTAGACGATTGGTTGGTTTATTACGAAGCGGTTGATCGTCTCATTCAACAATTGAAAGCCGCTGGAAAAAACGGAGCGGTGATCACAGTTTTGTCAGATGGCAGTGGGCTGTTTCCCAGCGATAGTATTGAGCCAACGCCTCGTTACGATACTGGAATTTTTGCTTCGGATGGTCGTGACCCGATTCGAAAAGACGTTGTGGAAATGATGTACCTGATGTTTGAACGCGAGGGTTTGTGGTTGGTGCCCGCACTGAAATTTTCGTCGACTTTGCCAGCGGTGGAGCGGTTTCGTGCAGACACAGGTGAGGTTCAGGGATTTGAATTGGTTAACTTCCGCGGTGATCGGCCGAATCAAGTAGAAGCCAATTTATTACCGATTTACAATCCACTTGACGTGAGGGTTCAAAAAGCCATTACGGATGCGGTTTCTGAGTTTGCGGGTCGTTATCGTCGCTTCGCGTCGTTTCAGGGAGTTGCCTTGGTTTGCCATCCAACCGCAATCATGGGGCTGTCCGGACGTCGCTGGGGTTATGACAAGGCAACGCGTCAGCGGTTCATTGGATCGATTGAGAGTTCCCTCAAGAAGCAGCCAGAAACATGGAAGGCAGAGCAGCACTTGTTGTTAGCGGATCGCTACGCGGACTGGATGGATTGGCGACGCCTGCAGATGTCTAATTGGTATCGTGAGCTGCACAAGCAGATATCGCAAGGGGCTCCTGGGATTCGGACATTGATTACACCCATTGATATTTTTCGGTATCCCGAAATTGAGTCCTTGGTCACGCCATCCTTGCATCAAAAACCCAACTTGGATGATGTGATGTTGAGGTTGGGTTTCGATCCCAAATTTTTCAACGAAGAATCGGGTATCACGCTGTTGAAGCCCATTCGATTTGCACCCAGCCACTCGCTGGCATCTCGGCGCACTGAGTTTGGTATTGATCATTCGGGCAAGCTCGATCGCTGGTTTAATGAATCCGGTTCCAGAGGGGCTGTGATCTCCCATCGATCGACTTGGGCTCATTTCCAACAGCTTGAAAATAGTGGCATGTTTGCCAGACAGGAATTGCCATTAATGAGGCTGCAGCCTTTTTCCCTTTCCGAAGACTGGAATCGCCGGCGGTATGTCGAGGAGCTTAAGTCGAATGACTCCCAATTATTGGTTGAGGGGGGGATGGCGATTCCCAATGGCCAAGAGAGTGGCTTTCATCACTTTATGAATGTGTATTCGAGTTTGCCAACTAAGGCCTTTCAAAGCATCCCCTCAGCAATCGAACCGGAAAAAGAACATCCGGTTGCCGTCCGGCAATTGCGAGTTGGGGACGAGCACTACTTTTACGCGGCCAATGATTCACCTTGGCCGGTTGAAGTCCGTTTAGCAGCCACCGAAGCAGTTCCGTTGAACCTTGAGATGTTCAACGAGGAATCGGAATTCACAATGGCAGATGAAAACACGACCGTTACGGTTCGACTGGCCCCTTTCGGTATCCTAGGTGGTCGAGCCATTGGTGGTGAGTTTGTGTTTAATCAATTTTCTTACCAACTGCCTGCCGAGGCCGCACAGGATTTGAAACAGCATTACTTTAAGCTACGCGCGAAACTAATTAGTGCCAGTCAAAGCCAGGTGTTGCCGGTATTGCAAAATCCGGACTTAGATGCCGGGGCAGATGGGCTTCCGGCTGGTTGGACGGTCAGTGAACCGGGTAATTTTTCAGTTGATACAGACCCCGTCTCGGGAGGTTCGGTTTTAAACCTCAAGAGTGCTGGTGAAAATGTTTGGATACGTAGCAATGAGTTTCAAGCCCCTGAGACCGGCCGTCTATCGATCTCAGTTTGGTTGCGGGCGGCCGATCCGGATGGCCAGCCTCCCTTGCGAATTTCAGTGGAAGGGACTTCGCAGGAGGGTGCGTATTATCGATTTGGCTCCATTGGTAGTTTGGCTGCCGATAAAGAGGTCAACCGAATCGGTCCTAAATGGAAACGCTTCGCAGTTCACTTTGACGATTTGCCAACGCGTGATCTTGCCCGCCTACGCATTGGTTTTGACCTAATGGGTGCTGGTGAAATTGAGATAGAGCGAGTTGAGGTTTACGATCGATGGTTCGACGAAAATGATGTTAAGGCAGTCACTCAATTGTTAGCGGGCGTCGGTCCCTTGTTGGCGAATACAGAAAGTCTCGAGCGTTGTCGCAATGTTTTGGGCGGCTATTGGCCAACCTTTCTGGACAATTCTTTTGAGCAGCAAGACTCGTCTCGCCCAGCTGAAAAAACAGCGGTCCAGCCAGCCCCTTCATTCAGCGATGGGGCTTCAGAAGCCAAGCAAAAGACTCGCCGCCTTAATCCGCCGAAGTGGTTTCAGTTCCGCTAGGTGCTTTGGATGAGCGTTGGCACGGTCTGCAAGCGGTTAGCTTCCTTTGATGAGCCGTTGAATACGTCGTTCCAAAGCGGTTCCACCCGATTTCAGTTGGAAATTGATATCCAGTGCGTAAAGTGGAACGCTATCGACTTGGTCGACATTGATTTTTACCAAGTCCTTATGAGTACAGATGACAGCCTTCGCGTTGTGTTTTTCGGCGGTTTTTTGAATCAACTCTATATCTGCTCGCGCGTAGTGATGATGGTCACCCATCGTAATGAACTCACGCACATCCAACCCTAATTCGGCAAGGGTTGCGTGAAATCCGTCTGGATTGCCAATGCCACACACAGAAACGACTGGCTGATCATGAAGTTCCGACAAATTGCGCGAGGAACCGCTGGCCTGAGAAAATTTTTCCGGTTCGGCAATGGCTTCTGCCCAGAGAACATCGGGATTCGATTGAAGGATTTGATTCTTGATTTCCGATCGACGTCCGGCGCTGACCTGATTGCCACGGGTGAGCACGACCGCATCGGCTCGTTTAAGGCTTGTGACCGGCTCTCTGAGCAGCCCCCGCGGTAGTAACCTTCCAAATCCAAACGGCAGTTTCGCGTCGATCAGCACGATATCTAAATCACGATGAAGTGCGCGGTGTTGAAAGCCATCGTCCAGTAGGATGATTTCAGTTTCCAACTCATCGATCGCGGTACGAGCTATTTGGACTCGGTTGGGGTCCTGTAAATGAGGGACGTCTTGCAGACGTTGCTCCATTTCTAGAGCTTCATCATTCAGTTTTCCTGGAAGAGCGCCATAGCCGCGGCTCAGGATCGCGACCCGTTTGCCGTAAGGCGAATCGACTTGAATGGATCGAATGAATGAGGCGAGCCATATCACGAAAGGTGTCTTACCCGTTCCACCGGTCGTCAAATTTCCAACGGAGATGACCGGTACCTCAACCTTATGAACCCCTTGCCCACGATTGAATTTGCGGTTTCTCCAGCCGACCCCTAGGCGATATAATGGGGTGACCGCAGATAAGCCACACCGAACCAACCAGGCTAACAGCCCTGTTCGCCGACCACTGATGATTTCAAGCATTCCGGAGTAGTCGTTTGATTTTCCCATTAAATCCGGTTGCGCATTCTTGTGTGTGAATTGAACGACCACTTGCGGGTCGCGTCAGAGTCAAATGGAGGGGACCGTCGGCTGTCCTCTCGTTTGCGAACGGTAGCATAGCGCGTCAGAGGGGTCAACTTGGGCATTTGAACTTGAGGTTCGTCGAAAGACGGATTGATCCGATTGTTGCTATGGTTGAAACCTTGACGATTACGGGAACCGTTCCGGATCGGGACTCCCTCAAAATAGGCTTGAGTGGCCATACAGTCGGGGTTCTTCGGTAGTTGACATATTCGTAACAGGTATTGAATTTGGTTTAACCAAGTTCAAAACGCTCTGCTGTTGCAAGCCGTCTTTGATTTGGGAAATGCGGACTAACTTTGCAAATTCGTAGCGCATCGACCGGTTTCATGCTCCGATGAATCGTCTAGTACATATTGCATATGGGGTTGGCATTGCGCCAAACCCCTAATCGCTCGCACACCCAAAAACTTTTCGACCAAGGCGCAACGGCTCGCCCGTCGATGTTCATACATTGATTGGTAAGTATTGATAAAGCGAGGGGTTTCGGGCTGCATCTATGAAAAGAATCGTTGAAACCAGGAATCAATCGATGAAGCGAACATCAACTTACCTGTCGTGCTCTGGAATTTGCTTGGCCTTGATTCTCTGCCTGAGTTCGGCTCAGTCATTGATCGGACAGGACGACTTATTTGCCGTTCCGGGCAGCCCTCCAGTTCAGGAACCAGCGATTCCCAATATCCCTGCCGCTCCTGAGGACGTGCCAAACTTCCAGGCCCCGGATAACAGCGTCTCTAATTTTGACCCCTATATTCCAGAACAGAAGAAAGAAGTCAACGAACGGTTTGCCGGTTGGCGTCAGGCGGGGCAAGGGAAAAATATTGAACGACTCGATGACGAGTTCCGCGCCAATTGGGTGATGTCTGATAGTAATGGACGGATCGACGGTACCATCACGACGTACGGTGATTCGAATCTGTTGAACATGAGAGTATCGTTATTAAACAAAGGCCGCGTGGTTTCCCAAACTCGCGCGGACGCATTTGGTCGTTTTCGTTTCAACAACGTTCGGCCAGGTACTTATACCTTGGCCGGTTTTGGTGATTCGGCTTTGTTTGTCTTTGGTTTCAACGTATTGGCATTCAATGAAGAAGCAGTGGATCGAACGCCGACCTCCATCGACGTGATGGCTGTACCCAATGCCACCAGCATCAACTTGGATTGGATTCGTTATTTTTCACCCCAGGTCGTCTTTCGTGTATATGGGCGGTATGTGTCCGATGACGTTTACAACAACACCGCTTGGGAAGAAAGCAAGAACGCAACCGGTATGGGCATGTTAGATGGCCAAGCGGAGGTTCAAGGACCTGCCAGATTGCACGGAGTCAAAGGGCTTTCGAGTAATTATCCGGAGCACACTGCAGCAACCTCGATCGCTACGCATGCCACCAACCTGACCGAGGATGGTCGCCTGATCGGCCGGATTCACCAAGTGAATTCCATTCATGGTCGTCCTGTCGAACTTCGAAACACTCGGGTCATGTTGCTTAAAGACGACGACGTGGTGACCGCCGAAACAACCGACAATTATGGTGTATTTGAGTTGTTGGATGTTGATCCAGGAAATTATGCCTTGGTGGCTGTTGGTGAAGACGGAGTCGGCTGCATCGGTATTAAGGTTACCGCCGAGGCAGGGGGAACCCTTCCCATCGACTTCACAATGGCTACGGCGGAATCGGTTGGGTGGCTGAATCACTTGGCGGTTGCAACCGCTTATCAACGCGTGATCAATCGCCCCCGTCCGACTGTCGAAACGGGGCAGGCGGGACAGGAATGCAACTGCGGCGATGCGTGTCAATGCGGTGACGCGTGCAGCGGCAATTGTGGCGGAGCCGGTAAGGGCTGGAACGGCGCGGGGAACACCGGTAACTGTCGAGGGGTCGGCGGGTTCTGGCGGTTTATCGACAGCTGGTCCGAGGCCTATTATTACGGAGTTGAACCTCAAACAACCGACACTAGCTGTCGTGATTGCGGGCCTGAATGGAATGGGACCATTGGCATTGGCGGAGTTCCTCAGCATGGTGGTCCCGATTATCATGGACATCAGGCAATCCCGAACACGCCGATTTACACACCGATTATCGATGAGTCGACCCGATATTTTCGGGGAACCTATCACGGTGCTCATCGCCCATTTTCGATCCCCAATCGAATTCAGTTTCGCCGCTAAATCGGACAGCGAAATTTTCAGTCAAATAAAAAGGCGGCAGAGGTGATGATCCTCGGCCGCCTTTTTTGTCGTCATCAGGTAAGTGTGAAATTAAAAGTCCGCACCACCACCCATGCCACCCATCATACCGCCTGCAGCGCCGAGGAGTTCTAGGATTCCATCCTGTATCTCGATTCGTGACTTGAATCCATTGTTCGAGCTGTTCGATTGGATGTGAATTCGATCTCCACCTGCAGCCTCCATGGTGTCGGCCATCATTTCAAGCATTTCCGCACCCGGCATACCGGCAGCAAATTTGAGCATTGGGGTCATGTAAAGATTCATTTGACTTTGAGGTTGATCTTCCGAAGCCGAGGCCTCTGCCGATTTGTCCATCGCATCCTTAAGGACTGACTCGGGCGCTGAACCAGCTGCGAGGTAAACCTCTTTCTTGCCAATTCCAAGTATGATGGTGACGGTATCACCAAGAATATTTTGCGCTTCCTCTTCATTATCAGGCACTTCAACGATGATTTCATGGAATGTGGTTCCGCGATGGCTGCCGGAATTCAGATTGAATTGGACGGCATCTACATTCTGTTTTTCAACCTCTTTAACGACGTCTTTAACCATGTCTTCCAGTTTGTCTGGATCGGCTAATGCGGTGCCCATAGCGAGATTCATTTTGTCATCCACCATAGTTACCACCATGCCCATATCCATGCGCCTTTGTTCCATCGTTTTCGTCATGATATCTGAGAGGTCCTCGATCAAGTTGGTGACCAATTCGACCTGAGCATCACTCATATTTTCATCACCATCAGCCATGTCGAGCCATTGGTCGGTTGCCGTGCTCATCATGGATTTGTATTGTGAAGCGGTTTCCTTGGCGATTGTCGCATTCATGTTGGCGGTCATGGCAGCATCTTCCATAAGAAAACCTAAAAAGCGAGACGGCTCTTTGGCTATGGATTCTTCCATTAGCTCGGCCATTGATGAGCCAGCCTTCGCCGTCATATTCATGTCAAAGTAAATGGATTTGGAATCCTCATCGGCGGACATCCCGATCACCACTTCCTCGGTATCGGTGAACATACTCTCCATCTGAGCAATTTGAATTTCGAAGTTTTGTTCTTGCAGCTCAGCTTGCATTGGTTCAATTTCGTCGAGTTGCTGAAGTTGCTGCTCGTAACCTTGCTCGATCATACCAAGGGCCATGTCTCGCAGATTTTCTGGGATCCGTTGAGGGAAAACGCGTGCCGAGATGTTGTACTTGCTGGCCATTTCTTCGACGAGTCCAGCCGGATCGGAGGGAGCGTTTTTCAGAAAGTCTGCCTGATCAGAGATGAAGGCATACTCACCCATTTTTTTCAACGTCATTTCACTTCCGTCGTCTGGGATGATCGTGACCGTGTCGTCACCTTCGTCAACCTCGGCAAAACTCGCAACCGTATCTAGAAAATCATCTAGGTTTTTAATCGGCAGGAACGCTAACGTCGCTGGTTCCGGAGAATCCTCTGAAAAGTACATCAGTACTCCGGCGGGTTTCTTCGTGTCGATTCCGCGCAGAAAACCTTGCGCCTGCATCTTAATGAGCCCGCTCATTTGCCCCATTTGTTCACTGGCGGCATTGGCTAGGTATTCGATATCGTTGAGTTGCTCGTCAATGTTGGCGATGGCAATAACAACTGCCGGGTCAGAGCTGCCTTGACACACGCCGCGCTCGACGGGCAGCAGGGATGCGGCTCCTATCAACAAGCTCCAACAAAGAGCTTGAAATGGACCTCGGTTAATAAATTTCACAATGATTCTCCAAATAGCAAAATTTGATTCAATTCAATTGACCTAGCTAATCGCGAAAGCTAAAGGTGTTAACAACAAGGTTACTGGGTTTGCGATGAGGGAATGCCTCACCACGAGTCGTTCGTTTGAAACGGACTACCGATCGTACCACATTGGGGCAATCGACAAGACACTTCTAGTATATGGATTTTCGGGAGATCGTCTTGCCGATTCAATGGGAACGAAGCCAAAATTTAGATTTCCGTCTAACTGCACCTCAAAGTGTTACTCAGAAAACTCATTGAGAGTTTCGTTTTGATCCAGACGCCGTAAAAAGAAGGAGCAAATCCACAGAGATACGCTGAAATCGGGCCGACTACCGAGGTTTGGTGATTGGAAAGCCGCACCGATATTGGGGTTTAACGCTCACGATAGACGATTCGACCCTTACTCAGGTCATACGGCGATAGTTCAACGCGTACTTTATCCCCCGGTACAATCCGGATGAAATGCTTTCGCATCCGGCCTGCAACGTGAGCCAGAACTTCATTTCCAGTCTCTAATTCCACGCGAAAACGCGTATTGGCCAGTGCTTGAGTGACTGTGCCATCTACTTCGAATGCTTCTTCTTTGGGCATAAACTTTCCCGTCGATTTTGAAAATGCCGCAATTGGAACCTGCCGTAACAAGTTGTGTAGAACTGCAGCGCTTGGTGAACCCTGGGTAAAGGGCCGCGCACATGCGCTAAACCTCCTAATATCTTATAGGACTTTGTGTTTAAAAGTCCAGATCAACCAAGCCTTTTCTGATGGCTTGAAGGATGAAATCAGGACTTTCGAGCCCGACCGATAAGCGAATGGTGGTTGGGAAAATTCCTAAATTCTCTCGAACTTCCGCTGTCATGGATCGGTGACTGGTGGATGCGGGGTGGCTCAGCGTGGTCATGGTTTCACCCAAAGAGGGGCAAAACGGGATTTCTCGGGCGGATTGTATAAAACGACTCGCGTTTTCAGGCCCACCCCTCAATCGAAAGGTCAGCATATGCCCAAACATGGGTTGAGGGGCTGAATGGGGATCAGCGACTCCGGCATTGAATTCGGCAACGGCCAAATCGTGGTCTGGATGCGAAGGGAGACCTGGGTAAATGACCTCTTTCAACTGCGGAGCGGACAAAAGTTCCTCTGCCAACCAAAGAGCGGTCTGCGATGCCGTCGCCACCCGGGGGAAAAGACTCAGCAGTCCTCGCTCGGCCAACCAGCAATCCATCGGACTGCTGGCAAATCCCCAAACGGCTAACACGGAGGCAAGGCGATCCCGAATTTCTGGGTCACATTGTTGGCTGGCGCAAAGACAACCGAGCATCAAATCCCCATGGCCGTTCATGATTTTCGACATGCTTTCAATGACCAAATCGGCTCCCAGTAGCAGAGGTTGGCATACAGCTGGGCTTGCAAACGTATTATCGACCAGCAGGCGCGCGCCCGCTGAGTGGGCGATGTTTGCCAATTTGGCAATGTCCGCAATTCTCAGAGTAGGGTTTGAAATGGTCTCGACGATCATCATCCGTGTGTTGGTTCGGATACCAGACTCGACCTCGGCTTCATTTAAAAAGTCGACTTGTGATGCTTCAATGCCGATTCGTGAAAACTCGCGCTCCAAAAGAACGCAGGTTTGGCCATAAAGTCGATTGCTCAGCAAGACGTGATCACCTTGTGCGAGGCAAGAGATTGTCGCAGTGGAGATGGCAGCCATCCCAGATGAAGTGACATAGGCCACTTCTGCTTGATGGAGTTGGCGGCATTTTTCTCCCAATAATTGAGCATTGGGGTGTTTGTCCCGTTGGTAGACATATCCCGGCTCTTTGCCCGACAGCCGAAGTTCGGCCTGTTCTGGGGAATCGCAATGATAGACGGCGGCCGGATAGATCGGAGACCTCGACGGTCGGCTTCCATACAGCGACATTTCAGGGTTGCGAGGTGATAAATCTCGGGTTTGCGGCCGCATCAGGGTGATTGCCTCGGGGTTCAGGATGATTTATTGTCCGGAGGTTCCGGGTCCGGCGGAATACGCTCAACCGATGGGCGATACACTCTCCGTCAATGAAACACATATTTCTTTTTTAAGTTACAAGGGTGCCTGAAACAACTCTCCCAACGAGTCGTCCAGATAATCAGCCAAGGCGTGTCCTCACGTTGTTGGACGCGGTTTGTATTATCGTCGGGACCATTATTGGTGCCGGAATTTTTGAAACGACGCCGCTGATCGCCAGCAACGCGGGCAACATTTATTGGTTGATTGGCTTATGGCTACTCGGTGGATTGCTGGTGCTTATCGGGGCGATTTGTTTTGCAGAGCTGACTTCGGCCAATCCGAATGCGGTGGGTGGTGACTATGTCTACCTGAAAAAGGCAACGGGGCGACCGGTCGCCTTCATCTTTGCTTGGGCTGCCTTTTGGGTTATCCGTCCAGGTAATATTGGCGCCATGGCCATGATTTTTGCTCGCTATTTTGACGAAATTGTGCCGATGCCAGGGGGCTCGCCTGTCCCCTATGCGATTCTTGCAGTGCTGGTGCTAAGCGGGGCCAACTTACTGGGGATGCATCAAGGTAAGTGGGTGCAAAATGTTTTGACAATCACCAAGGTCGCAGGGATCCTAATGATCGTCACGCTGGCATTCGCCTTGCCGAGTAGCGCTGATCCAGTCGAACCCGCAACACCCTTGGCCGGAGGTTCTATATTACTGGCAATGGTCTTGATTATGTTCACGTTTGGCGGCTGGAACGATATCTCATTTGTGGCAGCCGAAATCAAATCGCCCCATAAAAATTTATTTCGCTCACTCGTTTTTGGAACCTTGGGAGTCACGTTGATTTATATTTTGATCAATGTTGCTTTTTGTGTTGGCTTGGGATTTGAGGCTATGGCAAATTCTCAAGCGGTCGCTGCTGATGTCGTAAAATCAACACTAGGTCCTGACAGCATGCTGGGTCGAGAGAGCGGCCGTTTGATCAGTGCACTGGTTTGCATTTCCTGTTTGGGCGCGATTAATGGAATTATTTTAACCAGTCCGCGAATTTATTACGCAGCGGGTCAAGACTACCCCCAGCTAGGCGCGTTGGGGCGTTGGGATCGGAAACGAGATCTCCCTTGGCCCGCGACCATAGCCCAAGCAGCGGTTACGGTCGGTTTGTTGATGATTTGCTATACCTACTCGAATGCTTTTGAAGTGATCGTGATCGTGACAGCGCCTGTTTTTTGGTTGTTTCTTGGCCTGACTGCGTTAACCCTGATTGTGTTGCGGATTCGGCGCAGGCCAGGTAGCAAAGACGAGGTGGCCGAAGGAGCTGTCACGGAGGAAAAAAGCGATGCCGTCATTTTCCAAGTCCCTCTGTTCCCTTTGCCCCCACTCATCCTCGCAGGAGCTTGCTTTGCGATGGTCTACACCAGTGTTGACTACCTGATCTCCCAAAAATATTGGTTGGTGGCTTGGTTGATAGGGGGCATTATGCTTGTTGGTCTTGCCCTAGGTTTCGTCCTAAAACCGGATCGACAAGCTGAGTGACGGAGCATTGTGGGAGTTTGGTTGAGACGCTATTGATTTCTAGTTGAAGTTGGACTGCCACCGTCGGTAATTGCTGTTTCATTGACCCCTTGCGGTCAAAAAACTTCAGAACGGGTCGGTTTCAGGTAGATTGATAGAATCCCCATTGCTTCAGATGATCGGGTTGGGTACTAAAATCAGAACCACTTTTCATTCAAAGTCCGATGATAATTGGCTTTTCGCCTTGCTCGTTACCTGTCGATTCGATTAAACTCCTTGATTCGAAACCCCAAATGTTTGGGGCCATTCTTAATAAAATGAGTCTCCCGGAGCTACTGTAGTGGGAACCAAGAAGACCGGAAAAGGTCGCAGAAAAGTTGGCCGCAAGAAACGTAGAATGCGCGCCAAGATCAGGCATCGTAAGAAATAAGTGCCAATCATTCAGCTCGCCGCTTACTTGCGACTCTCTGTGCGGCGAATTTCCCAACCGCGAAACCCGTTCGGTGCTGCGCTATCGGCGAAAGCAGTCCCAAGTTTCTGGCTGCTTCTCTTTGATGGATCGAGCGCTGATTTGGAAAAGTTTCCCTTACACGACACTCTTGTTTCCAACTCATTCTGCGATGATCGGTTTATTTGTGTTGGTCGCCAATTTTGCAATTACTGCTTTTGGGGTGTCAATGGGTTGTTGACAGTGACAGGTAGCCGCGCTGATTCGTGCCGGAGTCACTGGTAAAGGTCTAAGTAGGGTTCGATCATGGCGTTTAGGGGGAACGTGGCCTGCAGGTGGCGATGGGCTTGAGTCACCAGTTGGCGGGTTGGTTCGGCCTGCTCTAAAACGTATTTTGTCCAGCGGGCAAATTCGTCGCGCGCCCCGTAGTTGGTCGCAAAGGCTGTTTGTTGGTGCAGTACCAGCTCGTCTGTTCCGGGCCCCAACACGGAAACCGAAGGGACTTTGTTGGATTGAGCCATCATTAATTCTGTGGGAGTTGGGCGCGTTAAATGCGAGTGCCAGTAAACTTGTGAGCCGGCCAGAGCGAGTTCCACGAGAGGGCTGTGATTTAAAAGATGGACGTATCGGTGGGATTGGGTTCGATCCATGTAGGTTTTTAATTTTGGACGCTGAGGTCCCGAACCAAAGACTAAAAGATGAACATCGTATTGCACGCAATTCAGTAAGGATGCTGCCCAAATAAGGTCTTTAATGCGCGTTCGTGGAGTGAAGTCAGCGATGGCTGTGATGACCAGCGATTCGGGGTTTTCAATTTCCATTCTGACCAACAGTTCTTCCCGAGCATTACTCAAGCCCGGGAAGGCCGGTGGCGCTGCATTTGGGACAATCGTGGTTTGGTCGATGCGATCGATAAAATTATGCTCGTCTAAATAGTCGGCAATCATGGGATGGCAAACCGTTAGTCGGGTTCCCCGGGTAAAGCGTTTGGAGGCCATACGAAACCAGAGATCTTTTTTTGGTGGGATCTCTAGTAAGGTTGAGATGCGTTCCAGTCTCATGCCAGCGGTAGCCAAGTGACAGGTCAGGGCTGACTCCAAGTCCCACGAGTGGATAATTTCGGGGTTCAGGCGTTGGATGGTGCGACGGAGCCGAGCGGTATTATTGGATACTCGGTCCGTGTGTTGGCTCAGATCGTGAATGGTGACTTGAGGCTCAAAGCCGTGATGCTCTCCAGATTCTGGTCTCATCACCGCCACATGCACGTCCCAGCCCTGCGTTAACACCTGGCCGGTCAGCAGTCGTAATTGATACGCATCGCCCCCTGAGAAAAGCGATTTAACAACAAACAGGATGCGTCTACTCACGATGTTGATTCACAGGGTTGTTCTGATGGCAATCTCAACAGCTTTGTAACACGATCTGCCTGTTGCTGAAGAGAAAAACGTAATTCTGCCGTTGCTGCCGCGCCACTGGCAAGCCGGCATCGGAGCTCCGGTTTTCTAAAAGCCAATAAAATCGCTTCGGCCAGTGCCGCCGGACTAGCCGGCGGAACCAACAAGCCGTTGATATCTGGCTCGACGAATTCATCCGCCCAGCCGTTGGATGTGGCTAGGACGCAACGCTGATTGGCCATTGCTCGAATCAGGCCTGAATCTGCGCGAGAAGCACGAAAGGAGTGGATATAAAGATCTGCAGCCAGCAGTAACTCGGAATCGTCATCAAAGAAGCCAGGCATGATGATCGACTGAATAAGGTCCAGGTTGCCGATCTGTTGCCAGATCTGAGGACCCAGTTTTGCATCTCCCACGACCCATAGTTTTGCTTTGGGATAGTGTTCGATTACCGCTGGCCAAGCTCGTATGGTATCAACCAACCCCGCATCACTATTGTCGCTTAAAAAGGTCATAGCCAGTGGCTGTCCGGCCTCGACTCCAAGCACGGGATGTGCTGCGGAGAGGGCAGCCCGTGCGCTGCTCTGGGAAGAGAGGCTGGGGGTCTTTTGGGAGGACTTCGATCCGCCGGGAATAATGTGTATTTTGGGTAGGCCCGCCATCTCGTTTAGTCCGGCAGCTAAAGTAGGGCAATCCGTTACGATTGCGTGACAACGTTGCAATGCTTCGAGGTGACGACGGTGAATTTTTCGAACAGAATCGACACCTAGCAGCGAGCGATTGATGAAAATAATGACCGGTTTCTCATTGCCAATGGATCTTAGAATGGCATTGGTAACCATACTGACGCCAAACACCAGAACGCCATCGGTCTTGTCGGTTTCGGAGAAATATCTGGAGAACCTTCTAGCGTGGCGATAGGTTGCCCAAGGCCCAGTTCCGGTTTTCAGGATTCGATTGACCGGGATGCCCCGATAGTCCAGGAAGCTTGGCCAGTCCTTTTCCGATTTTGCCGTGACGACTCGTACGGCGTGACCCTGACGATCAAGCTCGGCGGCTAACTCGCCCGCGTTCAGTTCTGTCAGGCCTGCAAAAGGCCAGAAACGTTCTGAAACCAGTGTGATTTGCAAACGTCTGTTGTCGGCGGATTCAGAATGGTGAACCTCAGTTTTCACGAACGTGCCTTGAGCTAATTACAGAATTTAAAAGGACTGATGGAAATTGGAAAGGGAACGATGTTAAGGCCTCTAACTGGGAGTAGATAAATCGCTCGGCTCCAGACAAGCCAAGTAAGGAAGGTTGCGGTATGCGTCGTTGTGGTCCAAGCCATAGCCCACCACAAACTCATCGGGGATGTCAAAAGCTACAAAATCAGGTCGGAGATCTACCTCTTGCTTGCCGGTTTTAAATAATAGAACGGCCGATTGGATTGAAGTCGGGCCAAGTTGGTGAATGCGACCCATCACCTCTTTAAGTGTGTTGCCGGTATCAAAGATGTCGTCCACTAGGAGCACATCCCGATTGGCAACATCGAGCATCATTTCTGAATGGATGGTAAGCGAACCGCGCTGCGTGCCCTGGTAGCTGCTGGTCTGAACGACGCCAACGCGCAGCGGCATCTCCAGTTTGCGTATCAGATCTGCTACAAGAACAACACTTCCGGTCATAACGCCAATGATTGTCAGTGGTCGTGAGCCGTAGGATTGATTGATCGCTTGGGCCAATCGCTCAACACCAGAGCTTAATTGTTGTTCATCCAGAAGAATTTTCACGCTTGCCGATCCGCCGAGTGTTTTGATGGTGAAATCTCTATTATTTCACGCATGATAATCGGTGACGCGTTCGGAGGATAGCTGGCCGACACGTCAGTCATCCTTCCTAGGATTTATTTAAACAAGGAATGCGATTAGCTGTTGCCAAGTCGGGCCTTGGTCATTTCAATCGCCCGCAATAGCCCTTTAGCTTTGTTCAGTGTTTCTTGATATTCAGATTCCGGGTTACTGTCAGCGACCACACCGGCACCCGCTTGAATGTAGGCTTTGTTATCTTTGATGATCATTGTGCGTAAAGCGATGCAGGTATCCATGTTTTGGGAGTAATCAAAATAACCGACGGCGCCGGCGTAAGGTCCACGGCGATGGGGCTCGATTTCATCAATAATCTCCATGGCTCGAACTTTTGGGGCGCCTGAGACCGTGCCGGCTGGCAAACTGGCCATCAGGGCATCAAAGGCATCGCAATCACCTCGCAGTTGGCCTGTCACGGTGGAAGATATATGCATGACATGGCTATAACGTTCGACCACCATCAGATCAGGTAATTCAATCGACCCATATTGGGCAACGCGGCCAACATCGTTACGACCTAGGTCTACAAGCATGACATGCTCAGCCCGTTCTTTTTCATCAGCCAGCAATTGCCGTTCCAGTTCTTGGTCTTCTGCCTCTGTTTTCCCTCGCCACCGAGTGCCTGCCAAGGGCCGCACCGTCATCTTGCCATCGACCACGCGGCACATGATCTCAGGTGAGCTACCAACGAGCGTAGCTTCGCCGCTTCGCAGGAAAAACATGAACGGACTTGGGTTCAAAACCCGTAAAGTTCGATATACCTCAAACGGTTGGCAGTCAATTTCTGTTTCCAGTCGCTGGCTGATCACCACTTGGAAAATATCCCCTGCGCGAATGTAATCAATGCATCGGCGAACAGCCTCTTCAAACTCGGCCTGAGAAAAATTACTTTTGTATTCCGTCGTTTCCGTTGGCGGAACATCCACGTCATCACAGGTGAGTCCTGTCTCTGGCTGAGATAGACGCCCGATGGTCTCCTCAATGCGTGAGGCCGCGGCCGCGTAAGCCGACTCGACAGAGTCGAATTGGGCAGGTCGAGCCAAGGCGACAACCGTGAGCGTTTTCGTAATATGATCAAACACGATCATGGAGTCATAAAAAGCAAATGCCATGTCACTCAGCCCGCGATCGTCGGGCGGACTGTTGGGCAGATCTTCGACGTAGCGAACCACATCGTATCCGGCATAACCGACTGCCCCGCCGGTGAAGGGAGGCATGTTATCGAGTTGGGCGACCCGAACACTCTCGATTAGCTGGCGGAATTCCTGCATCGGATTTTCGACGTCTCGCGTTTCCGTCTTCCCGTCCCTCCAGATCGAAATGCGATTCCCAGAGGCAGTTAGCCGCAGATGGGGGGCGGTCGCTAAAAAGCTATACCTTCCGACACGCTCCCCTCCCTCGACGCTCTCAAAAAGGCAGGCATCCCCGCCTGTATCAAGGCGGCGAAAAGCGGAAACGGGGGTTAGGGAATCGCATAACAGCCTCCGAAAGACGGGGACAGCGTCATAGGATTCACATAATTCGTTAAATTTTTTTCGATTTGGAAAACAACGCACGGGAATTTGCCAGCGGTCATTCAAACCGCCCTTGAAAAACGACGACAGGGAAGCGTAAGATTTTGCGAGACTGTTTGTTGCGGGCCGCTAGGATGCGAGTTCCAGCAACAGCAGGACCACAAGTCCAGTGGGCAAGCTTAACACGTCTTTGTATCTCAACAACCAGCAACCTTCACCGATTCACGCTCGGTGAGACAAGAAGGTATTCATGAAGTGTCAAAAATGTGAAAAACCGGCAACATTTCATATCACCGATCTGACCGGTGATGAGTTGTTGGCTCTGCATCTATGTGCCGATTGTGCGAAAGACTATTTGAAAACAGACGAGGAAGTGGAGTCGGCGCCGACCATCACGGGCGTCCTGCAGCAGCAGCTCAAGCTGGAGCAGACGGCGGAAGACCTGAAAGAGCTGGATTCACGAGAGTGTCCGATTTGCGGTATTTCTTTTTACGAATTCCGCCAGTCGGGTCGGTTGGGTTGCCCTAATGACTATTCCTTCTTTGCCGGTGAGCTCGAGCCCTTGCTAGTGAATGTTCACGGCGATGACCACCATGTTGGAAAGCGCCCTAAGCGTGGGGCTGATGATACGGAACAGCAGACCGAGATGATCCGACTGCGGCGCGTGATGAAAGAAGCCGTCGAAAACGAAGACTATGAGAAGGCGTCCGAATTGCGAGACCGGATCCGCGCGATAGAAGGAGACAGTTAAGTTGATGCTCGATTCGATGGCAAGCAGCTGCGGGGAATGGCTTAAGGGAAACGGCCCCGATTCAGATATTGTGATGTCTAGCCGGATTCGGCTGGCCCGCAACTTGGCCGATTACCCATTCATCAAGCGATGCACCGACATCGATCGCGCCAGTATTGAATCAACCGTTCGAGAAAAGTTAGAGGCGGATGAACGCTTAAAGAAATTGACTTTTATTGATGTGGCTGATTTAGAAAATCTGGATCGACAGTTTCTTGTGGAACGCCAGTTGATAAGCCGCGAATTATCGGATGCAGAGGGAGCACGGGCTGTCGCGATCGACGAGATGGAACGGATCAGCCTGATGATCAACGAAGAAGACCACCTGAGAATTCAGGTGATGAAGAGCGGTTTCGATCTGCAATCGGCATGGGAACAAATCAACCGCGTTGATGATTTGATTGAAGAGCGTCTGAACTATGCGTTTCATAAAGAGCTAGGATACCTGACGGCGTGCCCAACGAATGTGGGAACAGGGATGCGAGTCAGTGTGTTGGTGCATCTACCCGCGCTAGTCATCACGAAGCATATTGAAAAAGTATTTCGTACTTTTCAACGCATCAACTTGGTGGTCAGGGGCTTGTACGGCGAAGGCTCTCAGGCGATGGGTGATTTCTACCAAGTCAGCAATCAGATCACACTTGGAAAAAGCGAAGATGAGTTGGTGAAGCAGGTTGGCGATGTGGTGCCAGTGCTGATTAATTACGAACGGAAAGCAAGAGATTTTTTGATCAGTGGAGAAAACCAACATAACCTTTTTGATCAGGTGAGCCGGGCCTATGGCACGCTGCAAAATGCCCAGCAGATCAGTAGTGAAGAAACGATGTACTTGTTATCTCAAGTGAGGATGGGGGTTAATCTAGGCCTGATTGGTGATTTGGAGATTCCGACGATCAACAAGCTTTTCATCCACACTCAGCCGGCCCATCTTCAGAAGTTGCGGCGGAGCGAGCTGGATACAATGCAGCGAAATATAGAGCGGGCTAATTATCTTCAGCAGCATCTGAAATCTGATACGGAAGATGGGCCGGAAATGAACTAGCTTGGCGGCTAGGAGCCCCGATGTGTCTCGGGGGATTGGGCCGGAATGGGCTCGCCTACGATTGGTTGGGCTGCCACTTGGGGGTGATTTAGTCCCTCGCCAGGCCTGCGCTGAAGGGACTTCGGTGTTGAAATCGAAAACTAAGCCCGCAAATCTTCAAATTACTTGGCGTATCCGCTTCAACGATCCGCGATCACTCGTAAAATGAGTGAAACTTTCCAGCCCACTACGGTTAGGGCAAGGTTCCGATTGAGAAAGCTGTTCGAATGATAGAAGTAAGCAATGACGCAAAGTAACGATTTAGACGCAGTTGCCCGGCAAGCTAGAGATCGGCTTGACCAACATACCTACGAAATGGTCCAACGGCACTTTCACGAATCGACGGGTTGCCCTTTTTGGTTGCAAAAAAAGAGCGAGCTTGATTTCGACCCGCTGACAGAAGTCAAAGGCTTTGATGACCTAAAGAAATTCCCCTTGTTTGAAGATGAGTGGTTGCGTGGAGGTCCCGTCGAGCGATGGCGGATGAAAGATATGTCGGATCAGCCGACTTATGTTTTTGAAACGGGGGGAACGACTGGAATCCCAAAAAGTCGGGTCGTGGTTGACGATTTTAGAACCGACTACGAAGTGTTTAGTGACACACTGCCGGATGAGTACTTTCCACGAGGGTCGAACTGGCTAATGCTCGGACCCTCTGGTCCGCGTCGTTTGCGATTGGCGGTAGAGCATTTGGCTCAGTATCGAGGCGGTATTTGTTTCTGTATCGATCTGGATCCTCGATGGGTGGTTAAGTTGATCAAGAAAGGTTGGATGGAGCATCTTGAGGCTTACAAAAATCATTGTATCGACCAAGCCGTCACGGTTTTAACTGCCGGGCATGATATCAAGTGCATGTTTGCGACTCCAAAGTTACTCGATTCTTTGTGCCTAGCGCTCGAAGATCGCGGCACGTCACTGGCTGAAGTTGGGGTCAAGGGAGTTTTTTCTGGAGGCACTGAATTCACCCCTCAGTGGACCCGCTATGCGGTTGAAGAACTTTTGGGTGGCCCTGCTTCTGAGGGGGGTGTTTACATGACGCCAACCTACGGCAACACGCTAATGGGGCTTGCCTGTAGCAAGCCAGTTACGGCGGAGGAGGATTATAAGATTTCTTACTATGCTCCCCAACCTCGAGCCGTAACGGAAGTGGTTGCTTTTGAAGACCCCAACACCTTGGTGGGCTATGGTGAGACGGGGCGGGTAAAACTAACTACTTTGACTCCCGAATTTTTTGTGCCGGGCTTCCTCGAACGGGATGAGGGCGAACGTGAAGCGCCCTTCGACCTGTACCCTTGGGATGGCGTAAGTGGTGTCAGGCCGTTTCATGAGTTGGCTTCGTCAACGACCGTGGGCGTCTATTAACCTATTTGACATTTGTCAGCAACAGAGAGGTCTGCATCGACCGCTTCCGCTTGCTTTGGAGAAACTTTAGTGATCGATATTCCTGTAGTGAGGTGGGGCAAGCCCTACGAGTCTCTTGAAAAATCTGATGTCAGCCATTTTGAGACGGGCGAACCAATCGCTCGAGTCAGTCAGGCTAATGGCGGATTATTAGCGCGTGACATGCGAAAGGCTGATCGAGCCCGTCAATTGCTGAAAGAGTTCTCGATTGAGGATCTTATTCATCGGGCTGCTCTGGCAGCCGATCAATTCGAAAACGAGACGTTACCGCTGGGCAACGGAACTCAGTCGGCCGATGAATTCGTGATGCATCAATCCGCGTCAACGGGGCTCCCGGAGGCCATGTGTCGGGCCAACATGAAGAAAAACAGTTTCGTGTTACGAAACATGACTGAAATCTTGGACTGCTTGACCCGTGGGCTACCGCTGGACCTGCTGAGCCGCGGCTACGGAATGGAGTCGCGAGGGGTGGTGGTCAGCTATCAAGCTCAGACTTCCGTATTGGGCGCGGTGCTTCCGTCGAATTCGCCGGGGGTTCACACACTGTGGCTGCCTGTCATTCCTCTGCAGTTTGGCTTAGTGCTGAAACCAGGATCTTCAGAGCCTTGGACCGCGTATCGTGTTGCGGCCGCTTTTGAGAAAGTGGGCATCCCACCCGAAGCCATCGGTCTTTACCCGGGCGGGCACGATGTTGGCTCTAGCCTGCTAAGCAGCTGTCGGCGCTCTATGATTTTTGGAAGTGAAAAGACAGTCAATCAGTATTCAGGCGACCCACAGGTTCAGGTTCATGGTCCTGGTTTTTCGAAGATTTTTCTCGGTGAAGATTGCGTTGATCGTTGGGAAGAATTCATCGATCCAATGGTGGAGAGCGTTTATATCAATGGAGGCCGTAGTTGTATTAACTGCAGCGGTATTTATGCCCCTCGACACACCCGAGAAATTGCTCAGGCAATTGCCGAGAAACTTGGGCCGATAGAACCTCTTCCCACGGCGGACCCGGAGGCAGGATTAGCTGCATTCACAACTCCTGGCGTGGGTGCGGCCGTTTGGAATATGGTGGAACAGGACCTCCAGTCGGAAGGCGTTACAGATTGCACGGCAGAGTATGGCCCTAGATTGGTGGATTGTGAGCGGTACTCCTATCTGCGGCCTGTGGTGGCGCATGCGGAAAGCCCGGATTGCGAAATTGCCTCCAAGGAATTTATGTTCCCATTCGTGACGGTCGTAAAATGTCCTCAAGCCGACATGATCAAAAAAGCTGGCCCCACACTTGTAGGGTCAGCGATTACCGAAGATCAGCAATGGATCGACCAGCTAACGGATGCGACCAACATTGATCGGCTGAACATAGGACCCATCGCAACCAATCGGTTGAATTGGCTCCAGCCCCACGAGGGAAATCTTATTGATTTCTTGTTCCGCTCACGGGCCTATCAGGTTACCGATGAATCAATGTTGCAGTGGTAGTAGGACGTGTTCAAGAATGTTTTTCGGTCTATAGGATCTCGGGTTAAGATTAGAACTTCAGTTCAATCCACAGTTTCGATTCATGATCAACTTTGACTTTCGACCACGAACGCGAATTGTTTTTGGGAAAGATTCGATTGACCAGCTTGGCTCTCTGGCTAGCGATCTTGGCGCTAAGCGAGCGCTGGTGATTACCGATCCTGGAATTGTTGCAGCAGGTCACGTTCAGCGAGGGCTAGACTCTCTCAGAAAGTCTCACATTGACACCTTGCTGTTTGACGGGGCGCGGGAGAATCCCACCACAGATGATGTGGACGCAGGATTAAAAATGGCGGTGCGTTACGAGCCGGAGCTATTGATTGGCCTGGGAGGCGGCAGCAGTATGGACTGTGCTAAAGGGGTTAATTTCCTTTACTCCAATGGCGGCCAAATGCAGGATTATTGGGGCGTTGGTAAAGCTGAGAAAGACATGTTGCCGATGATTGCTGTGCCGACGACCGCCGGCACCGGTAGTGAAATGCAGTCCTTTGCGTTGATCTCAGATTCCCAAACGCATGTCAAAATGGCCTGCGGCGACCCCAAGGCGAGTTGTCGCATTGCGATTCTTGACCCCTTGCTGACGTTAACCCAGCCAGCACAGGTGACGGCACTGACGGGGATCGACGCGTTATCCCATGCGGTCGAAACCTACGTGACCAAAAAGAGAAATGAACTATCGCTTTTGTTCAGCCGAGAGGCTTTCCGATTGTTAGCGGGCAACTTCCAGCACGTACTGAATGATCCAGAAGACATTGATGCTCGAGCGTCGATGCAATTAGGAGCTGCTTACTCTGGTTTAGCGATTGAGAACTCGATGCTCGGAGCAAGTCACGCTCTGGCCAATCCGCTCACAGCGGAGTATGGTATCTCCCATGGTCAGGCGGTTGGCTTGATGCTGCCACACGTGGTCCGGTTCAACGGCAGGGAATGCAATGCTTGGTATCAAGAACTGTTCTCGGTAATCGAGGGGATGCCGGGCGGACCCACCGTCGGTGGCGGGGCTTATGACTTAGCTGATTTTTTAACTCAAATGGTGAAAGCCGCCGGTCTTGAAGTCAAGCTGGAAGCTCTTGGAGTGCAACGTGATAAGCTCTCTGATTTGGCCGCCGATGCGGCGAAACAATGGACGGGCGGATTTAATCCCCGTCGTGTCGATCAGGATAGTTTGAATGAGATGTATGAACAGGCGTTCTAAAAGTTGTTGATCTTGGCATGACAAGGCGTCTTGCCTTTTTCGGGATGATCGCCGTTCGAGTTGTCGGTCCTTTCAGCCGTTTTGCGACGCATTCAATCACACGCGATCGTTCCGTTCTGATAACATGTGCTGAGTGTCATCGTTTGATAAGTGAAAGGCAATTTAATGAATGGCAGTCTGGCGCCCGCCTTCTATGTATTGATTAGCTTTGCCTGTAGCTCGTTACTGGCCGTTCAAAACACTGGGGACTCCCAGTCGCTGACCCCCGGCAAAGGGAATGCGGCCTCTTCCGGTGAAAAAGAGTTGAAGGAAACAGGTTGGCTACTATTTCGAGGTGATGCGAATTCATCTGGTGTTGCCGTCGGCAAACTCCCCAAGAATTTAGAAGTGGTTTGGCAGCACGAGATTAAACAGGGGGCGATCGAGGGGACGCCGGTGATTGTGGGGAATCCGCAGCAACGCGTTTACGTCGGGGACCTCGACGGCAGGATCTTGGCGTTTGATCTGAAGTCAGGAAAGCTTGAATGGGAAATTCAGCTGCCCGACAAACTGGGCTTCGTCACCGCGCCTGCTTTTCGAAATAAGCGACTTTACCTTGGAGACATCGATGGCATTTTTCATTGCTTCGATCTTAACGGCAAAGAGCAATGGAAATTTACGACGGACGGTGAAATCGATTCCAGCGCGAACTTCTATAAAGATCTGGTGCTGTTTGGGTCTCAAGATTCCAAGCTGTACGCTTTGAATGCGGACACCGGTGAAGTGGCTTGGGCTCTGGAGACGGGCGACATGGTCCGGTGCAGTATTACGGTTGTCGAAAATCGAGCTTTTGTTGCAGGTTGTGATGGCGCATTCCACATCATTGACTTAGATCAGGGTAAAGAGGTTGGCAGTGTCGTGATAGAATCTCCAACCGGTGTTACACCGGCGGCCCGCGGTGAATTTGCCTTTGTTGGCACGGAGCAGGCCGGATTTTTTGCGATCAATTGGAAAACGGCCAAGCTAAAATGGAAGTATGATGATCCTCAGGGGGGACTCCCAACGCGGAGCAGTCCGGCCGTTTCCGGAAAGCATGTCGTGTTTGGAGCCAGCAATCGAAAGGTCTACTCGGTGAATGCGGAGACCGGCCAGTTGAACTGGTCGACCGTTCTCAAGAGTAAAGTTGTTTCGTCGCCAGTGATTATCGACGGCCGCGTATTGGTGGGTTCAGCCGACGGCCGTTTTTATGAGCTGGATCTGAAAACGGGTGAAATCATTTGGGAAAAAGAGCTCAGAGGGGGGATCGTCGGTTCTCCGGCCGTGGCCTTTGGAAGAGTCGTTATTGCGACGGATCGAGGGGTCGTTTATTGTCTAGGGGCCAAAGAGACGCCTACGTCGGGCGTCCCCCGCAGGTATCCGCATTGATGACCATATATGACGTCTGATTCAAAAAAAACCGAAGTCGGCAGTTATTTCATTTCCAACTACCCTCCTTTTTCACAATGGCAAAAGGAAGATCTGGAACTGGTGACCTCGGCAATGGCTGCGCCCCCGCGTGACGTCCCACTTGGTCTGTATTTACATATCCCATTTTGTCGCAAGCGTTGTAAGTTTTGTTACTTCAAAGTATTTACGGATAAGAACGCCAAAGAGATTGAAACCTACGTCTCGGCGCTTTGCCGTGAAATTGAACTGGTGAGCCAGCAACCCGTCATGGGCGATCGCCCTTTTCGCTTTGTCTATTTTGGTGGCGGCACACCCTCTTTTTTAAGTTCTCGACAATTGACATCGTTGGTTGAGCGGCTGCGGCAGAACATTAACTGGGATATGGCTGAAGAGGTGACCTTTGAATGTGAGCCCGGCACGCTGCAGGAGAATAAGATCAAGACGCTCAAAGAGCTCGGTGTGACTCGCCTGAGTTTGGGAGTGGAGAACTATTCAGATGTCGTCTTGAAAGAGAATGGACGCGCTCATTTGTCCAAAGAGGTTTACCGGTGCTGGGACTGGATTCAGGCGGCTGAATTTGAGAATGTCAACATCGATCTGATTTCTGGGATGGTCGGCGAAACTTGGGATAACTGGAAAGACAATATTAAAAAAGCGATCGAGATGTCACCCGAGAGCGTGACGATCTACCAAATGGAGTTACCATTCAATACGGTCTACTCTAAAGATATTTTAGGGAACAAAATTGAAACGCCCGTTGCGGATTGGCAGGCCAAGCGGGATTGGTTGAACTATGCTTTTGATGAGTTTCTCTCAGCAGGCTACCACATCAGCAGTGCCTACACGGTCTGCAAAGATCGCTCGAAAGTAAACTTTAGTTATCGTGACAACCTCTGGCAGGGATCAGATCTGTTGGCAACCGGAATCGCAAGCTTTGGCCATATTTCTGGCGTGCACTATCAGAATCTTCCGGAGATGAAGCAGTATCTCGACGCATTGCTTGAGCGGGGTGAATTACCTCTTGGTCGGGCGATGAGACCAACGGCGAAACAAATGTTGATTCGGGAAATGATCTTGCAGCTAAAACGCGGATTTCTCGAAGTGCCCTACTTTACGGAAAAATACGGTGTCAACATCTTGGAGCAATGGTCAACTGAGTTTGCCGACCACCAATCCAACGAGATGCTCGTAGTGACCCCTGGACGAGTTGAGTTAACCCGAAAAGGCCTGCTCCATGCGGATGGTCTTTTACCGGCTTTCTTTGAGCCTGAACTTCGAGGAGTTCGTTACACCTAATTCAATAAACCGGTTCCTCAGAGTGGATTGAGGGATGGGCAGCTAGGAAATAGGCAGCAAGGAATGAGCGCCCTTCCGGTTGAGGTTCGTAGTATGAGTGATAACTTGATTTTCATGATGGGCGAATTTGAAGCCGAATTTCCGGCTGATTTGATGTACGCCAAAAATCATATGTGGGCGATGACATCGGGGGATGTTGCCCGGTTCGGCTTTTCGGCCTATGCCGTTCGGCTGCTACAGGACGTTTATTTTCTTGACTGGACGGTGGAAGCCCCAGTGGATTTTTCTGAAGGCCAAGAAATCGGTTCGATAGAAAGTAAAAAAGCCGAAAGCTCGCTGTACGCTCCAGGTGTTGGAAGGTTGCTCCAGTTGAATGAGGCTCTGCTGGAGGATCCTGCGGCGATCAACACGGATAAGTATCAAAGTGGGTGGTTGTTCGAAATGACGGTCAGTTCGGTCGAGTTATTGACGGCCAAGGAATACCTCGCATTGCTTGAAAGTGTTTGGAACAAGACTCAAAGGACAATCAAAGGTCAGCTAAACGAATGATTTAGGACTTCAATCGAAGTCAGGGTTGGTGAAGTTGGCTAAATGAAATGCAAACCCCTTATGAGAAACTAAAATCTTCTCACATGTTTTAAATTCATCTTAGAAAAAAGCTCAACGATCGTTTGGCAACCCCTCCCTCTTTTTCCCTGATTTCCCGCCTGATTTCTGATAGAATACATCGGTTGAAACAAACTTTCGATGGTTGAAAATGTCAAAGCGTATATCGGTCGTCATCTCGCAAAGCCCGAGCAAGAATCCGGCCAAAAGAAAGCTCGAAGAAGATATTGTATTGGGGCTCATGCTAGAGCCGGGCATTGATGTGACGGTGGTCCCCAACCTTTACGATATCAAAACCGACAGCACGGGGATGCTCGCGCTCAAGGGCGTTGGTGGCAACATGATTGTTGCGGCCTGGTTGTACGAGCGGGCAGCGCACTGGATTTTGGACCGTAATGGAATCCATGGACACGTTGGGCAGGTGTTGCTGACCAGTGAATCCGATGAAGATGAGGACGAAGATGAGGCGTCGGCGGGCGAAGATGAAAAGTCGAGAGTGATTGACACTCGCGAGATTCCGAATCGAAAGATCTACGCGCTTGATTTAAGATCCTCCAACAAAGCCCAGTCATTCATTGACGAAATCAAACGTATTCAGGGAGAGAATGCGGTGCAGGTTGTCGGGCTGGGCGACATCGTGGGTGGCTTGTCTTTTAGTTCAAGCCAGCCGGCAAGTCTTTCCTCCGAAACCGTCATAGCGAACGGTGAAACAGGTGATTCCGTCCTGAACCGGATCGAAGAGACGGGTGGCCGTCGCTGGTATCCGGTCATTGATTACAGTCGCTGCACAAACTGTATGGAGTGCATTGATTTTTGTCTGTTCGGTGTTTACGGTGTTGACCGAATTGACACGATCCTTGTCGAGCAACCGGATAATTGTCGTAAAGGTTGTCCTGCTTGTAGTCGAGTTTGTCCCGAAAATGCAATCATGTTCCCGCAACACAAAACACCGGCCATCGCGGGCTCGTCCGAATCTGCCGCCAGTATGAAAATAGATCTTTCGCAGCTGTTCGGCGCACCGGCCGAAGGGAAAACCGCCTCCGAGATTGCCTCGATTGAACGAGATGAACAGTTGATCATGGTGGGTCGAGACGCGGTGGGTCAGGGAGCAGGGATTGCCAAACGTCAACAGGATCGCGAGTCGGCACCGAGTGACGACTTAGATGATCTGGTAGATGAATTGAACGACTTGGATATTTAGTAAGCCTCTCTTTGGGTTTCACAAGCGACGCTTGAGCTTACGCTCAGTAAGCGAAACGCCGGTTTTCGCAGATGGTACTAATATCCCCAAACAAGAATACAAACCGCAAAAAAAATCACCACTGCGGTGACCACAAAAACGGGCAACATCATCTCCGGTGGAAGTCTAGGTTCATCGCCTTACAGTTCGGTCGCTGAGATCGAGGCCGGCATTGCTTCAGCCCTCGGTTCGTTTGTTTTTTTATTGGGTCTGGTTGGCCAGCGGTTTCGCCGTCGGTTGTAGCGAGTCATTACCGGGATGAGAATATTGAGTGGGTTTGAAACGATCGTTGTCTAAGCGTGGCAAACCGGCCCTCTCGTAGGTGAAAAAAATGGCCGTGTTTGCCGACGCAATTCAGCCAGTAGATCGCTCGATAATGTGGCCGTATATCTCGTAGGCCTTGCCCAAGTAGTTTTTGATTTCATTGGGGCGGATCCGGTGTCTGGCTTTGTAAAAAATCAGCGATCCGTTTCGCCCCTCGATAGAGAAACCTCTGTAGTTTTCTAAGAAGTCCAGCCAATCGCCATCGAAAAATGTGCGGATGGCGGCTTCATCCTCGCCTTGCAGCACGAACATTTGAGAAAAATTTGGGTGATTTTCAAAGTCGATGTCCTGCAATCCCATCGCGGCGCCCAGTCGATCCAGCATATTTTGGGGTCGTAGGTTGAAGCAGGGTATAACGATCGCATCGGAGTGCAGTGCAACAACGGATTGGCGATGCGTGGTACTGTTCTCACCACTATTAGTCGTGTAGGCGTAGTCGAAAACTCCGATTGTCAAATCATCCGTTTCACCGGCGATCAATTTAGATCTCTTTCTGCTGCGACCGTGGGAAAACAAACGGAAGTCGTGAACGACGGAATAAAGTGGATGCTCTCCCTTAGCGACGTATTCAAGCCCTAAATCGTCGGCCACTTGTCGTAATTGCTGTCGCCGTTTTCTTTCTCTCCAAATGCCATAAATGATGGAGGCGATGACAAAACTTGCTATGCCAGCGATGAATAGGATGGTTATTCCGCCCCTCATATAGAACCTCCGAGTTTAATTTCCATTGGTAATTTGAACCAAATCTGCAGTCGGGGGCGGCGTGTGATCATTCGGGTCTTGCCATTTATCGGCCACGAAGTTTTCCTCGTAGACGCCGTATTCATGGTAGGCAATTTTTTTGGCGATCCGATAAGCCCAGCTCCGTTCCGGAATAGGCTTCATCTCCGGAGAGTATTGAGACGGATGTCGTGCCGCTGCCTGCAATTCGGCCAGTGCTGTTTTGCGTGCCGTCGAATCCGAAGCACTGTGCCGATCAACAAGCGACTCGATCAAATCTGGGCGTTCTAGCGCAATGCATCCTCGCGTGCTGGAGGCAGCTGTCTTGCGGAAATCCTTTAAAAAATCGGAGCGATTAAAGACCTCATCCAGCGGTCGTTCATCGTGGATCGATTCAGCCGAAAATTGGATGATGGGACAAGGCTCGATATCACCCCAAGGATTGATATGGTGGGTAAATCCAGTGGCTGCTGGGCAGAGTGCGTTCCCGTCTGCATCGTAGTAGGCGTCGATAACGATAATCGGTTTCTTACATCTCATGTCGACGACGAATTGTCGTGCCTTTCGTTGTTGCTCCGGCGAGAGGGCAAGCTCGGGCGAAGCCTCAGGCCCGACGGGTCGGTAGATGTGGAACCACGTATACATGACTCCCATCTCTATCAGTGTGTCGACCCATTTTTCGGTTAGCAGATCGTCAAAATTGGTTTGGCACAAACTGGTACAAACGCCAGTCATGACTCGATTGTTCAGGCAATTCTGCAGGCCCCGCATGGTGTCTGAAAAAACTCCCGCCTTGCCTCGTCGTTCGTCGCTGATGATTTCGGAACCCTCCACACTGACCAACGGGGTGACGTTGCCGCATTTCCTTAGACGCTTGGCAACTTTGTCCGTAATGAAGTGCCCGTTTGTAAAGACCTGAAAGTAGGCGTCCGGGTGAGCCTCTAAGACCTCAAACAGCTCTTTGTGCATAAATGGCTCGCCGCCCAATAAACCAAAAAAAGAATTACCCATCTTCTTAGCGGTATCAATGGTTCGGTTTAACGCGGTGACATCAATCTTTTGCTGCTTGTGGGCGACATCTACCCAGCATCCTTGGCACCTTAAGTTGCAGCTATTAATGATCGAGATGTAGAGATAAGGAGGGAAGAACTGGCCGTTTCGAAGTCGTTTCTTGTGTTTCTGGACGGAACCAAGGCCTTTGATGCCCATATTCCAAAACAGCTTCCAGAGAAGCCGTTTGTCGGTTTCCAGTAGCATGCGTTTCGCCATGCGCAAATACATTTGGTTCTCCTGATGAATCCTGACCCGCGAGGTCAGATTGATTTGTCTGTCACTCAAACCACATTATAGCGGAATACTGCTTAAACGCACGGTCCAATGCATGCAGTACAATGGAATCCGGCTTAACTAAAATCGAGGAACTCATGCAAGTGGACGTAGCGACATTGAGCGGATTGGGCTGGAGGATGAGTAAAGCATCCATCCTAAAGTCGATATTGATTTTTGTAAGTTTTTTCACGACGGCGCTAACCGTAAATCGACTTGCCGCGCAACTCGATCCAGCCACAATCCGTTTCATGGGTGATATTCTGGTGGGTACGGAATTTGGAACGGATTCTGATGATCGGGTGTGCGTACGTTGGGAGACCGCGCCTAGGCTCAGCACGTTTGGTTCGGCGAGCCACCACCCCGCCATCGTTCGGAAAACGGTTGCTCAAATCAATGCTTGCCTGCCCTCGAACCGCCAAGTTGAGATTCTCCAACCCAATGACGAGACGGCGACCATCAAAGTTCATTTTGTACCGTTGAATGAATTCGCTCGATTTGCCGCAAAGCACAATGCTCAGGTGGACAGCAGCAACTGGGGAATGTTTTTTTTGCGATGGAATCGCTTATATGAAATTGAGACCGCGACCGTGCTGATTGCATCCGATAAATTATCCGGTCGTCGATTACAACATTTTATTCTGGAAGAGATCACTCAAAGCCTTGGTTTGGGAGGTGACTCGGGAGAGTTTAAACAGAGTGTTTTTTATGAGAATGTAGAAAACCGAGAATACGGAACAGCATTGGAATTTACCGATTTAGACCGTAGAGCGATTCGGTTTTTGTACGAGCGTGTTCCCCCAGGGACCGGACCGGTTCAGTTGGGTGTGCTGCTGGAGCGTCATTGGCGACCATAGCAGAAGGGACGGCCAATGCGAGAAAGGTTTTGCCCTATTCACTTCAACTGGATGCGACCCGCGGGCGTCCGCCTGGGGTTGATTGAACGCCTTGGCGGATTTTCCCAATCGGCCTCCACATCGGCCTCCACATCGGCCTCCACATCGGCCTCGTCACGTAGCTCCCGACGGTGTCATCTCGAGACCCGTCTTCCATATCAAAAGGCAAAGGTTGTTGGACGAACGCAGTTTATGGTTTTTCTTTGCGCTGGTATGACGGGCCGTTCCTCACGAGACGCTTTGCAGGACCAGGGTCCTAAGCCGTTAAGAGCGGGAGGGCGAGACGGCTGAAGTTTCGGGAGTTTTAGCAAAATCCTCCTTACATTGCTCGGTTCCAAGCCTGCGAGTTCTCCTCGTGCTAGCGGCTCGCAGCGAATGCCATCACTATTTGGAATCAATTTTGAAGGCTCCCGGGCTGTGCGAAAACCGAATGGTTTTTTCGAATACCCGGGTTTTTACGAAGATAAAGCCTGTCGGTATCTTGGCGAGGGCTGAGACCCTTCTCGTTGAGTCACCCTTGCGACATGTGCCGGTTAGAGAGTTTAGCGAGGCTGGAACGTGCAGCTGCGTCCAGTTAAAAGGGTTTCGCCAGATCTGACGATGACACCAGTGACAAGCGTTCTACGGGCCCTCCCCAAGCCCAGCGCATACCAGACAAACAATCCAATCGATTTAATAAAGGAATTGAAAATGTTGCGGTCCAGTTTTTTAATTTGTATTTTGACGGTTGCCATGGCTGGCTCAGCATGGGGCCAAGATGCGGCGACACCACAAGTTGAAGGTTGTGATGCAGCCGCTTGTGACTCAGCGTGCGACAGCGACGCTTGTGACAGCCGAGTTGGCGGCTCTCTGTTCGGCCGAAAAAACAACTGTGCTAAGTTGATTCAACCTCGTATCGTTCAAGCTTGTGATGCGGTCGGTTCAAACAGCTGTGATTCACAGGCTGGTTGCGATTCAGCTGTTGGAAGCAAGGGTGGCTTGTTCCGAAACAACTGGGATGCTGATCTTCGCATCTCACGGAACTGCTGCGTTCTGCCTAAGTACATCAGCATGACCGTTGGCGCTACAAACAGTCACGCAATCGGCGACGAAGTTGATGCAAAGCTCAAAGATGGTTACTCACTTAGTTTCGCTAACGGTCGGTACATCAACGACAACTGGCGAGCTGAGTTGGAATGGGCTTACCGTCGCAGTAGCATTGAGAGTGGCAGCAGCAGAGAAAGTGGCGGTGCTTTCAACGGCTACTCGACCACGCTGAATCTATACCGAGATTTCGGTAACGGTCGCCTTCGCCCATACTTGGGTGCTGGTGGTGGATGGAATCTGCAGGACTTACACGGCTCTGCGGACAACCTTCCAAGCTTGCGTGTTAAAGACTGGGGATTCGGTTACCAAGGAATCATCGGGATGTCTTACAAGACAAAGCGTTGTAACAACCTTTTCGTAGAGTACCGCTACTATGGCTCTTCTAAGACGGACCTTTTCACCGAATTGGAAGGTTTTGAGCAAGCTGATGATTTCAAACTACAGCAGAACAGCGTTGTCTTCGGTGTCCGAATCAATCGTTAGTCCGAAATAGACGTTTCAAGTTCGCTTAAAATATACGGGCGGCAAAGAGCAAATGGCTCTTTGCCGCCTTTTTTTATGCTCATCGCATTGGGCGACCGGGAGTTTGAATCGTTATCTTTCGGTATCTGGTCACTGATTCCGCTTGCCATGCCGCAAGGAATGGTGGATGATTTTTCAGGGGCAGCAGCTTGTAGTCTGTTCGTTTCCTACGGGTTCAATAGGGGAGATGAGAAAATCATGGGACGTCTGACTTGCCTGACTTCGTTTGTTCTATTTTCTGGTTTGGTGGCTTGCCCCGCGACTGCCGACGACTGGAATCAGTGGCAGGGACCGAAGAGAAATGGCGTTTGGAGCGAGGCTGGAACTCTTGATGCGTTCCCTTCTGACGGACCCGAGATACTGTGGAAAATGCCCATCTCTAACGGGTTTTCCGGGCCAGCGGTGTCGGACGGTCGCGTATTTGTTACAGACTTTGTTCGTTCCGCTGGTGATGCGACTCCGGACCCCGGCAAAAAAAGTGAATTGTCGGGAATAGAACGTGTTCATTGTTTCGACAGCGCTACGGGCAAGCTGTTGTGGGTCCACCAGAACGAATGCGATTATAAAATTTCTTACCCGAACGGGCCTCGCGCCACACCAACAGTGGATGGGAACCGTGTTTACACACTCGGGGCGGAGGGTCGCCTAAACTGTTTACAGACTGCTAATGGTGAGGTTCTCTGGACGCGTGATCTCAAGAAAGATTTTGATATGGATCTGGCTCCCCACTGGGGGTTTGCGGCACACCCGCTGGTCGATGGAGATATGCTGTACTGCGTGATCGGTGGCAAAGGGAGTGTTGCTGTTGCATTAGATAAAATGACTGGAAAAGAACGTTGGCGAGCACTCGACGCGATCAGTCCTGGTTATTGCCCGCCGACGATGATTCAGGCCGGGGGAACGAAGCAGTTATTGATTTGGCATCCTGAATCCCTGAACAGCCTAAATCCTGCGACGGGTGAAGTCCATTGGTCGTTTGCCATGAAGCCGGCCTATGAAATGTCGGTCATTGCACCGATACAGTCGGAAAATTATTTGTATGCGGCAGCGCTTCAAGGAACGTCGCTATTGCTGAAATTAGATCAAGATCGGCCGATTGCAACCGAAGTCTGGAGCGGAAAAGGGGTTCACCCAGACCATAATCCCCCTCTGGTTGTGGAGGGGCATGCCTACGGGATTGATGTGAAAGGACACCTGCGTTGTGTCGATTTGAAAACGGGAGAGCGATGCTGGGAATCATTGGCGACGGCCCCCAATGGTCGTCCCGCAAGTTCGGCAACAGGCTTCATGGTTCGCAATGGTGATAAATTTTTTGTGATGATAGAAACCGGTGAACTGTTGATTGCGAAAATGTCGCCGAGTGGCTACCAAGAGCTGGGCCGTTCCAAAATCCTCGAGCCAACCAGCCGGACCGGTAACCGAAACGTAGTTTGGAGCCACCCGGCCTTTGCGGATCGCTGTATTTTCGCTCGAAACGATAAAGAAATCGTTTGCATTTCACTCGCCAAATAACGGAGGCGGAAGAGCGAAGTTCAAAGCCCTCTTAATAGCCGTTTCCTCGTGCGAAGTTCTAACTGGGCAAGGGTTCGCAATTAGCATCTGCATGGTAGATCCATGAATGATTGAAAAGCTACCAAGGTATTGGAAATAAGCGATCTGGCGTTACCCCCAACCGTCACTCAATTTTGTCAGTCTTATCGAAAGATTGGCAAGCGATACGACGTTCGCGCATCGATCAAATGACTTCGCACCGGTCAAAAATGCAGGACCTAGGCCGCTCGACGACGAGACGTCTTCGATTCCGATTCGGTCGCCGAGTCCCGCCACGAGGGAGTGTTTTTAGCGGCCGCCAAATGTTGACGGAATGCCTGATCTAAGGCACGGTGTCGTTTGGCAGAAAGACGCTGAAAACCATGTCTAAATAACCAAGGCTTGAGAGGCGCTTTGGCGATTTCCCATAATGTCCTGCTAAGGGTAGGAGAGGTAGGAGACGAATCAGCTTGAGAATAGCGGCTCAAAGATCGCTCCGCGGAACAGCCGTGAGGCCGGGTTGATTCCGCTATGATCAAGTCCTCTGATTCCGTAGTTCCGATTACATCGCTACCAAGAGCGCTGGTGAAACCGAGTTCTCGCATACTGAGTGCGATATCAACATCCACATACAGGTCTTCGGTGAGTGAGCCTGCGGGACCAATGGCTTTCAGGACGGACCGTCGATAAATTCCGAAGTGGCTCGAGGGGCCTAGGGGTTTAAGATTTCGCAGTGTTCGGTGTGAGAACTTTTTTTGAAAACCGGCCAGAAGGCGTGTGCCGGAACGATTGGCCAAAATCCCACCGACCGTGATTTTGGCGGGGTAGGATGTCGAGACAATCAGTGGTGTCAGACTGCCAACAGATTTGTTTTCGAATGCTTTGGGTACTGATTCATTCCAACCCTCGTCCAGCTCGATACCGGGACGGAGCAGCGTGATGAGATCACCTGTAGCAGCTTTGAGGCCTCGATCGAGTTGATCGGCTAAATACGGGCTAGTTTCCACTATCCAGTCAACTTCTGAGCCCAGTCCATGGGGATCTTCATAGCGGCCATTGTGGACGACAATGATTTGCGACTCGCTAGGGCGAGAACGTAGAACGGAGGCTAGCGTGTCTTCAAAACGTTGAATCTCGTTTTGGCGACGATCATCCCCATCAATGGGAATGACGATTGAAAACCGACTCATTGTACGGTACCCGTGAAAACGTCGGAAACTGGCAGTCGAGAGCCCCGAATCACAATCATCGGAATCTCTCGGGCAAAGAGCACTATCACAGCATTCTTTAGCTTACTCGGTTGCCGCGGCTAAAGAGATTGACCCATTTTGTACCGTTGTCGAATGTGCGGTTTCAACCGTCGAAAATTTCTGCGGTTTCAGAAGATTTAGCTCAAGTATCCGAGAACTCTTAGCCGGTCCCAAAAAGGGTTATTGCCGAATGGCTTGGGAACTCATAAAACCAAGGTATGAGACAATATCTGCAACTGCTGGACCACATCCTTGAGGCCGGAGCAGTCAAATCGGATCGAACAGGAACGGGCACCCGGAGCGTCTTTGGTTACCAAATGCGGTTTAACCTAGCCGACGGATTTCCCATGATAACGACCAAAAAAATACACTTCAAAAGCATTGCTTATGAATTGTTATGGTTCCTGAGAGGTGATACAAACATCCGTTTTTTGCAGGAAAACGGTGTTCGGATCTGGAATGAATGGGCCGATGAAGATGGTGAATTGGGACCGGTCTATGGGTCTCAATGGCGATCTTGGGCCGGTGCTGATGGCGCCGCTGTAGATCAGATCAGTGAAGTCGTTGAACAAATTAAGACCAATCCAGCGTCTCGTCGACTGATTGTGAGTGCTTGGAATGTGGCGGAGATTCCAAAGATGAAACTTCCCCCTTGTCATGCGTTCTTTCAATTCTATGTTGCTGACGGTCAGCTTTCGTGTCAGCTTTATCAACGCAGTGCCGATGTGTTTCTGGGAGTCCCTTTTAACATTGCTTCCTATGCCCTGCTCACGTTGATGATGGCCCAAGTTTGTGAACTTGAACCGGGAGAGTTCGTTCACACTTTAGGGGATGCTCACTTATATGATAATCATCTTGATCAGGCGCGATTGCAATTAAGCCGCGAGCCTTATCCCTTACCGGTGTTAAAGCTCAATCCAGACGTCCAGTCGATCTTTGATTTCGGTTATGACGACATGAACTTGCTAAATTACGAGGCGCACCCTCATATTAAAGCTTCGGTTGCGGTTTAATGGGCATCTTGAGCAGCCAGCCTTCGCCCTAGATACCGCCGTTTCATTCCTTTTTTAGTCCTTCCGTTTTACGCGTGCCTTGGGTCATGAAAACAACATCGTTAATCGTTGCCGCCAGTGAGAATGATGTGATCGGTAATTCAGGAGACTTGCCTTGGCGATTGTCAGCTGACCTGAAGCGGTTCAAGCAGCTGACGATGGGGCATCCAATGATCATGGGCCGAAAGACCTTCGAATCGATCGGGTGTTTGTTGCCAGGGCGTACCACGATCATTGTGACGCGGCAGCCTGATTACCAATTCCCCGGTGCGCTGACCGCATGTGATTTGCCTCGAGCCATCGAGTTGGCCGGGGAGGATGATCAGCCGTTTGTGACAGGAGGTGCCGAGATTTATCGGCTCGCGATTCCCTTGGTGCAGCGGATTTATCTGACGCGAGTTCACGCCCAAATTGAAGGTGACACACGGCTGACTGGGATCGAATGGAATCAGTGGGAATGCGTGGCCTCCGAGTCACATGTGGCGGACAGTCGTAATGAATATGATTATACTTTCGAAACATACGACAGAATTGAGGGCTAAATTTGGTTGTTGAGTCGGTCGGGCCTGATGGTTTGAGTTACAATAGGGTTTGGATACGATTTCGATCTACAACCAGAGGCCCGAGCCCGATGAATGTCCACTACCGAGTGCTGACAAGTCTGCTATTTCTCTCCATGATATCCCTCCCGTTAGCGTCTCGCGCATGGGGGCAACAGGACTCCGATACCCTTCTTAATGAGGCGTCGGATTTTCGGTCGATCGGCCCGTTTCGAGGAGGTCGTTCGGCGGCAGTGACCGGAGTTCCCGGCAAGCCCATGTTGTACTATCAGGGGACGGCAGGTGGAGGCGTATGGAAAACGACCGATGGCGGTTCTTCTTGGGAGAATATCACGGATGGGTACTTTGGCGGCTCGATTGGAGCGGTTGAAGTTGCTGCGTCGGATCCCAATATCATTTACGTCGGCGGTGGTGAAGTCACCGTGCGGGGTAATGTTTCCCATGGTTATGGGATGTGGAAGTCCTACGACGGCGGTGACACTTGGGTCTCAATCGGATTAGAAGATTCACGTCGTATACCTCGTATTCGCGTCCATCCGACTGACCCCGATACAGTGTATGCGGCCGTTTTGGGGCACCTGCATGGACCCAATCAAGAGCGGGGTGTCTACCGTAGTCGCAATGGGGGTGAGACGTGGGAGCGAATTCTGTTTGCCAGTGAAGAGGCGGGTGCCGTAGACTTGATTATCGATCCGAACAATCCACGCGTGCTTTATGCGTCGATGTGGAATATTAATCGCACCCCTTACAGTTTAGAGAGCGGTGGTGAAGGCTCGGGCATTTGGAAGAGCACCGACGGTGGTGATAACTGGACCGAGATCAGTCAAAATAAGGGTCTTCCCAAAGGGCCGCTCGGCATCAGCGGCGTCACTGTTTCACCCGTTGATTCGAATCGTGTTTGGGCCATCGTTGAAGCAGCCGAGGGAGGGCTGTTTCGCAGTGATGATGCAGGCAAAACGTGGACGCGTGTAAATGATGAACGGAAATTGCGACAGCGTGCCTGGTATTATTCACGAGTCTACGCGGGCCCTAAAAACGTGGATGAAGTTTACGTATTGAATGTTCGTTTTTGGCGATCAGCCGATGGCGGTAAGACGTTTTCAAGTATTTCAACTCCCCATGGTGATCATCACGATTTGTGGATTGCGCCAGAGGATCCAGATCGCATGGCGATCGCCGACGATGGTGGCGCTCAGGTTAGCTACAGTCGTGGAGAAACTTGGTCGACGTATATGAATCAACCGACAGCTCAGTTCTACCGAGTGACGACCGACAATCATTTTCCGTATCGTATTTATGGAGCGCAACAGGATAATTCGACGGTGCGAATCTTACATCGTGGCAATCGGGGCTCGATCGGAGAGCGGGATTGGGAACCGACGGCGGGTGGAGAAAGTGGTCATATCGCGCCTGATCCGAACGAGCCCGACATTGTTTACGGCGGATCTTACGGTGGGTTTCTGACTAGAATTGATCATCGAACAGGTGAGCGTCGGAACATTCACATCTGGCCAGACAACCCGATGGGGCATGGTGCGGGTGACGGTAAGTTTCGGTTTCAGTGGAATTTCCCGATCTTCTTTTCAGCTCACAATCCGAAAAAACTCTACGCGGCTGGTAACGTACTTTTTAAGACCGAAGACGAAGGCGCCTCATGGACCCAGATCAGTCCCGACTTGACTCGTAATGACGCATCGAAACTGGGATCTTCGGGAGGGCTTATCACACAGGATAATACGAGCGTTGAATACTACTGCACGATTTTCGCAGCTGTTGAATCGCCGCACGAGCCGGATGTTATTTGGGCTGGTAGTGATGATGGATTGATCCACATCACTCACAACGGAGGGAAAGACTGGAGTAATGTGACGCCTCCCAATATGCCTGAGTGGATGCAGATTAACAGTATCGAACCTCACCCAACAGAGAAAGGTGGCCTGTATGTTGCAGGCACTCGTTACAAGTCGGATGACTTCAAGCCGTACCTCTACAAAACGACGGATTACGGCGCTCATTGGACGCTGATCACCAAAGGGATTGATCGAAAGCATTTTACCCGCGTCATTCGAGCCGATCCTGTTCGTCCAGGTTTGCTATTTGCTGGCACGGAAAGCGGTTTGTATATTTCATTCGACGATGGAGGCCATTGGAAACCTTTTCAATGCAACGTTCCAATTTGTTCCATTACCGATATGACGATCAAGGATGGCGATCTGATTTTGGCGACACAGGGCAGGTCGTTTTGGGTGTTGGATGATCTGTCATTAATCCGCCAGTGGACACCAGATGTTTTAAATAAGCCCATGCATTTATTTACTAGTCGACCCGCCTTGCGGATGCGGGGCGGCGGTTCGGGCAGAGGTAGTTTAACCGCCGGGCAAAACGTAGTATCCGGAGTCCATTTCAATGTTTACCTGAAGGAGGCACTGGACGACACCGATCCGATCTTACTTGAACTGGCCGATGCCCAAGGTAACGTTGTCACAACATACAGTTCAAAACCAGACAAAAAACTCAAGCAACGAAATTTATCGCTAGAGAAAGGGATGAACAAGGTTTCATGGGACATGCGTCTGGCTGGCGCAGATTCGTTTGAAGATCTTGTTTTGTGGGGAGGTGGGCTGCAAGGACCGCAGGTCGTACCCGGGGCGTTTACCGCCACCCTCACTCATGGCGAACTCTCAGAGTCGGTGGGTTTCGAAGTCCGAAAAGATCCCCGCGCGGCTGCGACGGTCGAGGATCTACAAGCGCAGTTTGAATTCTTAGTAGGGGTCCGTGATAAGTTGTCGGAGACTCATAATTTGATCTCTCAATTACGCGAGGTAAAAAGTCAAATTGAAACCCTCAGCAAGCGTTTGAAAGGTGATCAATACAAAGCCATAAGAGAACAGGGCGAACAAATCAATGAGCGGTTGACCAAGATTGAAAAGAAGTTGTATCAGACGCAGAACCAGAGCTCTCAGGATCCGTTGAATTTTCCGATCCGATTAAATAACCGCCTAAGCTCGCTGGTCGGTGTTGTCAGCATGGGAGATAATGCTCCAACCAAGCAGGCGATTGAAGTTCGCGACTTGCTGTTAGCTCAAATCGAACAGTTGCTGACGGAACTCAAGGCAATCCTGTCCAAAGATGTACAGGCCTTCAACCAAAAGGTATCGGAAGCCAACATCCCAGCGATTTTTGTTGACGATGAATAAGCGCAGAGCGGCTGATGAAACCAAAGCGAGGTCTTCTTGGTTTGGTTGTCGGCATTCTTTTTGTAGATCAGCGAAACGATTCCCGAAGGTCCAAGGGGGTGCGGGTGAGGAAGGTCGATTCCCTCGAAATGGCCTAAGAGCCTCAGGAATTGACCGTATCTGGCAAGGCGTCCTCGGGATTGATAAGAATGGAAATTGCTGGGATTTGAATTTGCCCGGACCGAGTGAATCTCTAAAACACCTCAAAGCTGCCGGTAATTTCCCCGAAACCCCTCGAGCTGTGCAGTTTTCCCCCGTTTTTTGGATTTGTCGGCATCTTGTTAGGGCACTACAATAACGTTACGTAATTTATGAAAAGGCATAATCCATGCGGCGGTCACGGCGGCGTGGTGATCATATACTGGGGCACTCATGGAAATAACGGTAACCGTCAAGAATGGTCAGTTGCCAGATTCCGTTCAAGATGCCATTCGGCAAAAAGTCGCCAAGCTACCGCGGTTCTTTGATCGTACCACACAGATACAGGTCACTGCCGATATGCGGCACGATGAACCCAAAGTCGAGATCATTGTTTCAGCGGAAGAAGTGAGCGACTTCTTTGCTGCTGATACGGGTGCCAACGTCGTTACAGCATTGGACGGCGCGATGGACAAGATTGAAATACAACTGAAGAAACATAAAGAAAAACTTAAGGATCACCGCGTCCACGAACCAAAAATCGACCTCTTGCCGGAATAAATAAAGGTGGTGCGATTGCCCGCGCATTTTGGGTGATCTACTAACACGGGGTAAAGTCGGGTTGCGGCCGCAACGAACCACAACAGACAAGGAACCATTTATGAAGTTTTCCGATTTTGTAAAAACCGAGTCGATTCAGGCGGAGCTGGTCGCAGATGACAAAGAAGGTGTCATCCGCGAATTGGTAACAAGCTTGGTTGATTCGGGTGAATTGAGCGGCGATGAGTATGAGAACATCGTCCAAGCGATTCTCGAACGTGAAAAACTGGGGAGCACGGGAATCGGTCGCGGCATTGCTGTTCCGCATACCAAGCATCCCAGTGTAAAAGACATTGTTGGCACCGTGGGTGTCAGCACGAATGGAGTTGCTTTTGAAAGTTTGGATGGAGAAAAAGTTCAGCTGTTCTTTATGCTGATTTCTCCGCTCGACCGTCGCAACGATCACTTGAAGGCTTTGGAGAATATTTCCAAGCAGTTGCAGGATAATATGTTCTGCAGATTTTTGAAACAATCGAAAACAGCGGATGACGTTCAGCAAATCCTCGAAGAAGCTGACAACAATCAATTTGTTTCTTGAGCCTTGGTGATAGCTGCGGCTGATCTATGCCAAATACTACCTGTAAAACATCTGTGACGATTCTGAATGCTCAGGGATTGCATATGCGCCCTGCGTATTTGTTTGCGGAAACGGCTGCGAGATTTGACAGTCAAATCGAGGTAGGAAAGGACGATATCCGAATCGACGGCAAAAGTGTTCTCTCGATTTTAACCTTGGGTGCTGCCCAGGGAACAGAGGTGTGCATTGAAGCCACAGGAGCCGATGCTCAAGATGCCATTGCCGCATTAGAGCGTTTGGTCGTCTCAGGTTTTGACCGAAATGATGTTAATGCCTGAAGCAGAAATGCTTAGTCGAAGAGGTTCACAACCCATAGATCTAGTTGGCGTTGCCTTTGTGAATCAGGTTTCCCCTGGTGTTTAATCAAAGATGATCCTTTTAGAAATACAAAAATCGACATGGCACCCAAGCCAGGACCTTCCAGATCAACCAAAGGTTGTCGGATTGCCCGGCTGGCGTTGCGCCTGCAGAGCTCGGCCTACAGCTTCTTGGTGGGTTAAGCCAAATTTTTGGAAGCGGTTAGTAAGCACAGGTGACCCTGTTGGTGACGGCGGTCTTCGCCGTCGACCGGAAGAACAACACAAGCGGCTGGATTCAAGGCCAGCACCCCTTTTAATGACGTGCGAAACCACAAGAGACCATAGGGTAGGCGCCTTGATGTGCCCGCCAGTCTTGCGGAAGCACCCTTCGATGGATTGCGTATTGAGCGGAACTGATGGGCTCCCTGAATTGGGCTGCCGTCATCTGTCGCCAACAATCCGGCTGTCAGCTTTGTTTGACGCACCAGCGAAAATCATGCTGGTCTGGAATCTGACGGTTAATCATTTACTTTGCAAAACAAATAAACTAGGACGTCGCCATTACTTTGCGCGTCCGCTTGAGAGACAATCCCATGAAAAAGGAAATGTTAATCAATGCATCGCAGCCGGAAGAATGCCGGATTGCGATTGTTGAGGACGGAAGGCTTGAAGAGCTTTACGTCGAACGTGCCAGCCAAGATAATTACGTTGGCAATATTTATAAAGGAAAAATCGTCAATCTCGAACCGAGTATTCAAGCGGTCTTTGTGGATTTTGGTGTCGGGCGAAACGGATTTTTACACATTAGTGATGTCGAGCCACGCTATTTTCGCCAGGGCGGTTACGATCCCGAAGAGATGGCCCGAGAGGAGCAGCGACAAAATCGGATTGCCGAAAAACAGGGTCGCCGTAGACCTTCCAATCGAGGCCACTCGCGCCCCCGGATCAAACCACCGATCCAAGAGATTTTTCAACGTGGTGACGAGGTTTTGGTTCAGGTCATCAAGGAAGGGATTGGCAACAAAGGACCAACTCTGTCCACCTATATCAGCATTCCTGGGCGGTACTTAGTATTGATGCCCTCGCTGGGAAGAGTGGGTGTTTCCAGAAAGATCGAAGATGAGCAAGAGCGACGGCGACTGAAAGACATACTTTACGATATCAACCCGCCGAAGGGTTTGGGTTTTATTGTTAGAACGGCGGGCGCCGGCCGCAATCTCAAAGAGCTCTCTCGAGATCTGGCCTATCTCTTGCGATTGTGGAAAGCAATTGTACGCCGAGTCAAGGAGGAGCCAGCGCCGGTCGATATCTACGAAGAGAGCGACATGATCATTCGCACGATTCGAGACATTGTCACATCAGATATTGATAAGATCGTGGTGGATCGACAGTCGGCATTTGATCGGGCGAGCGAGTTTTTGCGGCTTGTGATGCCCCGTCATACAAGCAAGTTGGAATTACATAAAGGTCGCGATCCACTATTCCATAAGTTCAAGTTGGAAGATGAAATCGCGAACATCCACTCTCGTGAGGTTGCGTTACCTGATGGTGGCTCGATCGTGATTGACCAGACCGAAGCCTTGGTTGCAATCGATGTGAATAGTGGGAATTTCCGCTTGGATGACTCGGCGGAAGAAACGGCTTATCGTCTGAACGTGGCGGCCGCCAAAGAGATTGCACGTCAACTACGATTGCGAGATCTGGGAGGCGTGATCGTCAATGATTTTATCGATATGCGTCGAGAGCGGCATCGACGAGGGTTGGAGCGGGCTCTCCGGGATGCGATGAAACGAGATCGGGCGCGGACGAAGATTCTCAGAACCAGCCCTTTTGGCTTGGTGGAAATGACGCGACAGCGAATTCGTCCAGGTCTTAAACGCAGTTTCTACAAGGACTGCCCCTGTTGTTCTAATGGTTCGGTAAAGACCGAGGAAAGCATGGCCCTGGAAGTAGTGCGAATGCTACTTTTGGCAACTCAGCAGTCGAAGTGTCGGGTGGTGACCGTTCGTGTGAATGATCTGGTTTCCCACTTCTTGAACAATCAGAAGCGAAAAGAAGTTGCTGAACTAGAAGAAAAAGGGGACATGGAGATACACATTCGTGGCAGTGAGAATGTATACCCAGAACATCTGGAAGTCGACTGTCGAGATGAAGATGGTAACCAAATTCGTTTGCCGAGGCAGGGTGTGCCGGGTCCCGCTCGAGCGACTGGTTCCACGCCGGCAGCCAGAGCTGGTGGTCGCAACCGAAAGCCTCAATCGAGGAACTGAGATGGTCGTCAATGATGATCAAGCCGTTGGTTTGGTCGGTACCGGTACCCCATAAAAAAATGCCGCGACAGACTAGTCGCGGCATTTTTTATTCGTCGTTTGGTTTCGGGCGATTGACTAAAAGATCTCAAGAGCTTCAAACAATTGGTCAACAACCTCAATCTTATTCATCACGTGCTCCTGTTCAGCGGCTGAGTTAGCACTAAAGTAAAGTTCCCATGCGCCACCCCAATCTTCGGAAGGATTCCAGTTCCCTAAACCATCCGCGAAATCGGTCGTCTTTCGATACCACCAATTATTGTCACCCGAAACGCTAAAGAATTGGACATTATCCGGTCGCTCTTGCTGCCATGAGGACAGCTCTGTGAAGTGATTCCAAGTGGCTGCCATTGAGGACAGGACACCCGAGATCTCCTCACTGCCCGCCCAGTTGTGGCCAAACTCTCTTGGGATCTCGCTGATATGGAGATCATTGAGGCTGGTGTCGAATTCATTCCAGTCGGCAAACGTAATCTGTCGTTCGTATCGAACAACTGATTCATACTGCCCTGTCGCTGGGTTGTATTCCTGATCCGTAAAGACTTGCAACACATTGGTGCCGAGTCGTTGCGATACAGGCAGAGTTGTCTGTTTGATCATGACAATGGGATCAACCGCAATGGAGTCTTTCAAAAGTCGAGTGTTTTCTGTTCGTAAGTGCATCTGTTCCAAACCTCGATCGACGACTTCCATTTCACCATCGGTCCAACTTGAAGTGCCATCTCGAAACATTACCTTGGCGTCATGCACTTCGACGTTAAGTGTTTCGTCTTGTGTGAACACGAGCAAGCGATCTTTACCGGGCCCACCATTTAAAGTGTCCACTTCACCCGCGCCACCGACCAAGCTGTCGTTGCCGAGTTCACCGAATAGTGAATCAGCTCCGGCTTCACCATAAAGCCGGTCATAGTCGTTTCCGCCGTGGATTTCATCATCACCATTTCCACCACGCAGAACATCGCGTTGGTTTCCACCGTAAATCAGGTCGTTGCCGTCATCACCGCCGACACGGTCGATACCGTCTTGGCCGTAGATGTGGTCGTTTCCATCACCACCATGCAAAATGTCGTCATTGGATCCACCGTAAATCAAGTCATTGCCGGCTTGGCCGTTGATAATATCGTTACCGACACCACCGAGTAGCGTGTCGTTGGCACTTCCGCCGAAGAGCGAGTCATTGCCCGTTCCACCAGCGAGTGAGTCTACGCCGTAACCACCGAACATTTGATCGTTACCTGCCTGGCCATAAAGTGAGTCCGAGCCCATCTCACCGTCCATGTAATCACCACCGTTTCCACCCACAAGCACATCCGCATCGTGGCCGCCAAGCAGCGTGTCGTTCCCGTCATTTCCGTAGAGCCGGTCCATCCCGTTGTTACCCAAGAGAAGGTCGTTTCCAGAATGTCCGGTCAAAATGTCATCACCCGAGTTTCCTTGGATGTTGTCATTGTTCTCGTTTCCGTTTAGCTCGTCGTCGCCATTTCCACCGGTCATGACATCATTGCCAAACTGGCCAAATACTCTGTCGTTACCGTCGTCGCCATGCAGGTTGTCGTTTCCGGCACCCCCCCAGATCTCATCTTCGCCCGAGTTACCCCGAGCGATATCGTCACCGTCTCCGGCGATGATCATATCTGCGTCGGTTCCACCATAAATGGTGTCATTACCACCGGAACCAAATAGGTCGTCATTACCACCTTGACCATAAAGGGTGTCGTCTTGGTTCCCTCCAACGACCTTGTCGACGTCATCGCCGCCTCGCAGGATATCGTTACCGTTATTCCCCGACAAGTTGTCGGTTCCTTCATTCCCTTGAATATTGTCGTCGTCGTTTTGGCCATAAATTTCATCATTGCCTAAACCGCCGACCATAGTGTCGTTGCCGTCGAAGCCAAACATTAGGTCATTGCCTTCGGCTCCGTTCATGTAATCATCACCGGTATCGCCGTACATGCTGTCGCTGCCAGCGTTACCAAACAGGTTGTCCGAGTCACTTCCCCCATACAAGAAGTCGCTGCCTTCTCCACCATGAAGGGTGTCAGTACCTGCGTTGCCTCGCAATCCGTCGTTGCCGCCGTTACCGAACATCAGGTCAGCTCCATTCCCGCCTTGGAATTGATCGCTGCCACTGCCCCCGTAAAGGTAGTCCGAGCCATTGTGGCCAAACGCCGTCGAACCGATGTCTGTTGTGTTCTTAAACCAGTCGTCGCCACCATAACCGTAGAATTCGATTTGTGTCACATCGGACTTCGGGAAGTCAAGCTGTCCCACGCCGTTATACGACACGGTGATATCGCCAGCGGAAGCAGAGTCAAATACGCGGACCGCGTCCCGTTCGGCCGAACCTTCGATGATGACAGAACCGGTGGCTGGGTTAAAGCTAATGCCGGTCAGTAGATTTTTAGGTTCTAGTGAATCGTAGGCTTGTTTTGAAAATTGCAGACGCGAACGTTTGGCTTGCCGTTTGGTTTTTTTGGCGGACCGAAACATGGGGTGGATCTCCGATTGCATTGGTTTTATATAAGGGGGAGCTTGCCTGTTTCAAATGAAAAGGCGAATAAGACAGCACGCTACCTCTGTTCTAGGCTAAACAGAGACCCCTTTTCTTGCAAACATCACACCACAGGAAACCCTAAATTTCCCTCTTTTAACCGATCTCTTGAGGGGAGGAAGGCGCCTGTCATAAGGAATATAACCCCGTAAAAGTACCGGGATCGGACACCGCAGTACTTTGGAACAGGCTAATCCTGAAAATCATCACAATCGGCAGTCCGCCCGAAACCGATTAATCTCGCGGCACCGCTCCTTCTAAAAGCTTGAATCCTTCGGTGCTTTCGGCTTAATGAAGATACACCAATGGGTCAATATCGACTGTCACCATCTATATCGGGCGGCTAGAATCCAATCATCTGTTTCGTCCAACTCGGGTGCCCAATGCAAGATTCAACGACCTCCATCGCCGACATAAAAACCATCATGCAAGAATTTGTTGACCAACGTGATTGGCACCAATTTCATTCTCCCAAAAACCTAAGCATGGCGTTGTCGGTGGAAGCTGCTGAATTGATGGAGCATTTCCAGTGGATTTCCATGGAGGATTCTCGGCAAGTCGGTGGAGAAAAACTAGAAGCGATTGGCGAAGAGATCGCCGACGTATTCTGTTATACGATCGCCATGACTAACTCACTGGGACTGGATTTGGCTCAAATTGTGGAACGCAAAATGGAGCGAAATCGACAGAAATACCCTGCGGACGAATTTCGCGGCCGGTTTGGCCCCGAAGACACCGGCCACTGAACTTCTAATTCAGACGGTGCCTCGGCTAAACTTCAGCCTCCCGCCGAAATGCCTCTTCGTCTAAATTGCCATCCCACTTGGCCACCGCACAGGCAACGGCGACATCTCCCGAAATGTTGGTCAGTGTTCGCATCATGTCAAGCAAACGATCGAACGGAAAGATAAAGGCAATGACCAGTAACGCCTGCTCCGGCCCGACCCCGATCACTTCGAGAACGGTAGCGGCCAGCAGCAGACCTGCCGATGGAATCCCAGCAGCTCCGATCGAAACCAGCGTGGCCGTAAGGGCCACCATGATGTAGTGCATGGCGGTCAGCTCAATACCGCCTGCTTGAGCCGCAAACAAAGCCACGAGTCCTAAATAGATAGCTGTGCCGTCCATATTTATGGTGGCACCCAGAGGTAGCACGGAGCCGGCCACTGACTTGTCGACTCCCAGATTGTTTTCAGCACACGAGATGGTGACCGGAAGGGTGGCACTCGAGGAAGCGGTTGAGAAGGCGACTCCCTGCGCGTCCGCGATACCTCGCAGGTACTGTTTAAGAGGGAGCTTAAGTAAGCAGACCACGATCAAGAAACCGTAAACCAAAACAATCTGAATGCCGCATGAAAGGTACAAGGCGATTGCCAGTTTGCCCATGTTCAAGACGACTTCGATTCCTTGAGTTGCCATCACCCAGGCCATTAGTGCCAGGACACCATAGGGTGCGAGTTCCATGACCAAGATGGTGACTCGCATCACGACTTCCGCTGCGGATTCGAAAAATTTCTTAACGGGATCGGCTGGAGGGCCGGCCAAAAGAATCCCCACGCCGATCAGAATCGCAAAAAAGATGGTGGGTAGCACAGCGCCGCTGGCCAATGCCTCGACCGGGTTGGTGGGGATGATATCCAGTAGCCGTTCCACGAGACCGCCCGCCGCATCGGCCGTTTCAATTTTTCCTTTGACGCTGTCCACCGCTTCGGCGCTCGCTGATTCGTAATTGACACCCACTCCCGGCTGGATGATGGTTCCCATCAGCAAGCCTAAGCTGACGGCAAAAAATGTCGTGACGAGATACATTCCAATCGTCCTTGCCCCGAGTGTGCCCAGTTTTTTCGGATCACCCATGGCAGTGACACCTGCCACAAGCGTCGTGGCAATCAGGGGAATGATCAGCATCTTGATCAAACGGACAAACGCGTCTCCGAAGGGTTTGATGACAGTATCAGCCAGGGATGCCGCTCTCTCTACGCCAAGGCTGTATCGCATGGCGAGTCCGATCCCGAGTCCGATAAAGAGACCGATCAGGACTCGCTTCCAGAGCGTGATTGCTTGCCACTTACTGAACATATTGCCCTTGCCTTTATTTAAGGAGACCGGAACGTGGAACGGTTACGATAGAGGCAAATAGTGCGGAATTCAATCATCCAACCGTTAATTTGTGTGGGAAGAGATCCAGTGCCGGGCGTTTTGAGTGTTACTCACCTGGTCTCAATCCAGTGGGAACAGAAAGTAAACCACCGCCTTGCTGCAGGTTTCCGTGACCGCTTCTTCCCCTTCCCCCTCTTCGTTGATAATGCCAACTTGACCGGGCAGGAGATCGCCGAGCAGCAGACAGTTGGCTTCGGGGCGAAGCGGCGGCCATTGAGGGTTGGTGTTGGCTATAATCAATTGATTCGTTCCTAGAACCTTAAAAGTGATTGTTTCTTCCCGTTGTTTACCGCTAATTGGCGCCGGCGGGCTAATCATGGCGCTCAGGTGGACAGTGGCGAAGGAAATGAATTTAACCGATTCAATTTTCATTTCGTTGGCATACATTTGATTCAGAGTGGATTTCGTTTCAAGCGACAGACCTTTGGTCGGATGGAATCCTGACTGGAATTGTTCTAGCCAGTGTTGAACCTGTTTGCGCAAAATCGGGGTTTCTTGTTCATCGTCCGGTTCGGCCAAGATGACACGCTGGGCGGTAATCAGGTGATCGGCAAACAGCTGTAGTGAGTCAGCTTGCTGAGTATCGTTTGGCCACCACTTAAACAGCTCACACTGTTTGCCGGTAACATTGAGATTCAAACTGAGGATTCGCCTCGGACTCGCTTTGGGGAGAACGGCTAAACCGCCTGATGGTTTGTCGACCGTTCCCGTTGGAGTGGCCGGTCCATCGCCTAAGTCGTTGCCCGCCAAGCCATTTGCTCGATCCGCCGCCGGGAGAGGGAGAGTGGTTGTCTGGCCGGAGACCTTGGTCTTCAATTGTTTGATATATATGGCGGGGACACCTAGGCAAATGGTATTCTGACCTGAAGACGAGAATGATTGAATGGTCATTCCGGCTAGGTCTCCCTGTTCGTTAATCAAGGGAGCACCCTCCTTCAGGGGAGACTGACCGTTGTGCAGGATCCACTGCACGTCTTCGTCGTCATAGCCGAGTCCGTCCAAGTGTTGCTGCTGTTGGAAGTCAAGATCGGCGGTCGACTGACGTTTGTTGACCCGTATTTCTGACGTTGGCCAAGGATAATCGTAGACGGGCGGCGTGCACTGAATCAGGGCTTGACTACCAACAATCCGATCCTCTTTTGCCAAGGTGAGGTCGCGCAAACTTTCAACAAATCTTCGGTTCACTTGCAGGATGACTAGGTCATGCTGCGGGTCGCTGGCCAATACACCGCGCACATTGTCGGTCAATCGCCGCGTTTTATCTTGGACTGATTTAGGGGATTGAGAAACGGAGACCTCTTTGGCTCCCTGCAAGGCGCGATAGCTGGCCAGCACCCAGCCCCGCGAATCGATCAGGGTGCCTGTCGATCGTGTGGTACCAAATGGGGTTTCTGCCGACAACTCAAGCAGGTGGGGTTTCACAATAAGCCAGGCGTCCCCCAGCTGTTTCTTGGAATACATTCGGCGTTTCGGTTCGGAGTATTTTTCGGTATTCCGCTGAGCCGAATTCGTTGGAGGTAAATCGCTGACTATTTCCGTAGCTCGATCTAATAGGCCCTTGGAGGGGACGATTGTCGGTGACTGAGCCGGTGAGGTTGTCTCGGTCGTCGAGGGCGTTTGCAGGTTTGGTGTCGTCTCGATGGTTGATTCCGAAAGCGGGGGAGTGTTATTTACGAGTGGATCGCTTGTCGGTTTCGTCCCGACATAGACGATGAGACACAATAGAACGACGGCTAAAACAGTTAAGCCAGCGAAAAGCATGACGTGTTTTTTGCCGGATTTTTTTCTGCGTTGATTTGCCTGTTGTGATTGAGAATGAGCGGTGTTGGATTGGACCCAAGGGAGCGCGGGCGGCCGTGATGGACCCGCCATGTCGACCGTGGATAGGCGTTTCGGCTTTCCTAGGATGTCGCTCGTGGCTTTCGCAGTCGGGGAGATGACCAATTGCGGACTGAATTGAAATTCGCGGTTGCACGCGTCACAAAGGATCGGCGTGGTACTGTCGATCTTCTTTTGGCAATCAAATTGATGTTCGCAAATGGGACACTCAATGCGCATGTTTTACCTTGTGTGGTTGCATCAATCAGAATCGAAATAACGACCATCCATTAATAAGAATCGTACGAAGGAGCCGATGACTTCAGGAAACCTTTGGCGGTCGTTTTAAGCGATAGTTTACGTATTGTTGCCGTGATTTAGGTCAGGCTTTCAGAGTGACCTTTGGTTTTCGACGTTTTGGATAACAAGTTTGGCACAAATCGCATTGAGTCCCGTCGCAGCCTCGAGCCGTGCAGTATTGACGTCCGTAAAAGATAATCTGTAGGTGAAGTCGATTCCAAGCCTCGACTGGGAAAATTTTCTTCAAGTCGGCTTCGGTGACTTTGACATTTTTACCTGACGTCAGTCCCCATCGTTGTGCCAGTCGGTGGATGTGTGTGTCCACGGGAAATGCCGGGACGCCAAACGCCTGCGCCATAACCACACTTGCGGTCTTGTGCCCGACGCCCGGTAGTGCCTCGAGTGCCTCGAACGATTGAGGCACCTGAGAATCATGTTGTTTGACCAGTATCTTAGAGAGCTTGGAAATCGCTTTGGATTTCTGAGGGGAGAGACCACAGGGCCGGATGATTTTAAGAATCTTTGCGACGGGAATCCGTGACATTTGATCGGGGTTGTCGGCCAGTGCAAATAGCTCGGGAGTCACTTGATTGACTCGTTCGTCCGTACATTGGGCACTCAGCAACACTGCAATCAGTAGGGTAAAGGCATTGCTATGATCCAATGGGACAGGAGGATTAGGATACAGTTCCTCGAGTCGCCGCTGGATCAGATGAGCCCGTTCTGTCCGTTTCATGAACCTCTCTACATTCTGCTCTCTGAAGCATTGTGTAAGCCCAGCGCCACTCGTCCCAACCAGGAACTCACCAAAATCAATATTTGTCGTCCGCTTTGCCCGGGTCAACGGGATCCGTTTCCGGTTCGTCGGTTTTTTTTGTCTGTGCGGGAGGTTGCACCGGTGGTGGTTCGGTCGCAGGGGGATCTTCCGCCTCTCCGACTTTCGTGGGCTTGTATTCGTGGTCCCGTTTTCGTAACACTTCTGCCGATAAGATCACATCCGCTGTAACGCCGGGTAAGGGTTGGTTGGTTTGGGTGTCGTAAGTTCGGGTCATCTGGTCGAGCAGATCCATCCCTGCGATCACACGCCCAAAGACTGTATGCTTGCCATCCAAGGGCGTGGTCCTTCGGAACGTTAGGAAGAATTGCGAGCCGCCAGTGTCCCGTCCGGCATGAGCCATGCTAAGCGAGCCGGTAAAGTGTCGTCGCGCATCCGGCGTGTAGCATTCGCAGGGAATATTGTAACCTGGGCCGCCGGTTCCGTTACCTTCGGGGTCACCACCTTGCGCCATGAATCCTTCAATCACACGATGGAATTTCAGCCCGTTATAAAAGCCACTTTCCACTAGATTGACAAAGTTGCCGACGGCCATTGGCGCTTGATTTTCGAAAAGTTCAAGTAGCACATCACCTTGGTTCGTTTTCAGTACAACCCGAGGCAAATCATCTGCTTTCGATTCGATTTGACGGATGGTCAATTCGTCGAACAATTCCTTAGAGCCAATCGACAGTCGATCGGCACTGGCGGCCATTTTGAAGAACTGAGAGTCAACGCCTCCGGCGATCAATACATCGCCCATCCTTAGCGCTTCCTTGTCGCGACCAAATTGAGCGTCATTCATCATGAGTCCGACCATCGTTTTTGCCGCAACCTCGTTCTCTGGATCGGCGACAAAACTCTTCTCGGCTGCGTGCTTGATATCGATGATCAGGGATTCAGATTGTTCCGTGAGTGCAATGTACTCTTGCTTTAGCTTGTCTTGAGTGGACGGGTCAGTAGCCTGTTTGTAGCGGGCTTCGGTCAGCGTGAGCTGCTGCTCCAAATCTTGCCATTTCTTTTTCAATGTGGCGAGATCGTCGCTGTCAGTTGCCGATGGTGCGCTGTCGGACTGGGTTGCCGGAGTTTGCTTCTGATCGGCTTCCGTATCTTGTGTTAAATCACTCGCAGTCACGCAAGTGGGGTATTGGTGGATCGCGATCATCAGGATCGCACAAAAGCAACCTCGAGCAAGCAATCCGTTTGAGCGTGCCATTGAAAATTCTCCGAAAGTGATAGGGGATCGTTGGTGTTAGGTTTGGATGCCCAATAGGGCTAACGAAATCAATCGCATGACTCCGGTTTATTATCCTCAATTTTTTCGGGAACGTAAGCATGGTCCCGCTTTCGAATCACGGTGGCTTTTAAGATTCGGTTAGAGGGAGGCTGCGTCCGTTCTAGCGGAGCCTCAACGCCCATTTGGTAGATCAAAGTCATTCCCTCGATGACCCTTCCAAATACGGTGGTTTGACCCGTCAGTCTTGGCAAGGGCTGTTTCGCAATTCTAAACTGTGAACTCCCGGTATTTGGTCCTGAGTGTGCCATACTCAGCGAGCCGGTGAAATGAGGACGTGCATTGAGTTCGTTGCATTCGCAGGCGATACGGTAACCAGCGTTCCCTGTTCCATCGCCCTCGGGGCAGCCGGTTTGGCACGCGAAGGTTCGATCGATTTGATGAAAGCTCAGGCCATCGTAAAAGCCCGCTTCGACCAGAGAAATAAAGTTATTAACCGTATTGGGGGCGTCATCTTCGAAGAGCTCGACCGTGATGTTTCCGGCCGCGGTTTCTAGCAAGACACGCGGTAGATTATCAGCAGTCTGTTCCGCCGCCCGTCGCACCAATTCTGGTTGCCATTGTTGTTCAAAAGATTCTAGTTGAGGCAGGGTGCTGGCTGGTACCTTAAACCCCCGTTTTACGGCCTGGTCTAAAATACCACGGGCTCGTTCAAATCGATTGGAAAGCAGGTTAGCGTAATAGATGTATGAGGTGAGATCCGGTAGTTTGACCTCAATCGTCTCCAATACCTCAAGTAGCTCGATCGCTTCGGGTGGGTTAAAGGGGACTCGGGGGTTTTTCCCGTCAAGCTTGTTTTTCACGCGCAGCATTAGGAAATTAACAATCTGAAGATCGGGTGGGTTGGACGACCTTAGCTCTGTGATTGCGGTCGGCTCCAATCGGGCTGCAATCTGCTGATTACGTTTTTGTAATGTGTTGATTTGATTTCGATGGTCAATTTGCGCCCTGACAACACCAATTGGCATGGAAGCATAAAGCCGACTGATTTTGCGAGTATTTTCTTTCTGTTCATCCAGCAAAGACTGAAACGAGGCCTTGCTATCGGTGGTGGTTTCCGCTTCAGGGACGGGCGCGTCTTGTGCGCAGCACCCAGATGGCGATGGAAAGCATATAAGAAAACCCAGCACGAGGGCGATTCCCAATGGGTGACCCACCCAGCCCTTAGGCCGAAAAGATCTATTTGATTTTGTTTGGTTTGTAATCATGATCCCGTTTCCGAATCACGCGGGTGGACAATATTTTATCCTGCACAGCACCGGGGATTTCTGCAGAGGGTTGTTCTTCCGTACCAGCGGTAAACGTAACGTTGATCTTGTCCACGACATCCATGCCGCTGAGCACCCTTCCAAAAACCGTGTGTTTGCCGTCGAGGCCGGGCACAGGAACCGTTGTCAGGAAGAATTGGGAACTTCCACTGTTAGGCTCGCCCGTATTGGCCATACTGATCACACCTCGGAAATGGTGGCGGCTGTTGGGTAAATTGCATTCATCATGAATCCTATAGCCGGGATCTTTCTTAACAGGCTTGCCGCTACTGGTGGCAGTGAAGCCACCCCCCTGTGCCATGAATTGGCGAATAACGCGATGGAAATAAGTCTCCGAATAGAATCCGGATTCCAACAAGTTGATAAAGTTCCCAACCGTCTCGGGCGCCTGATCTTCGAATAATTCGAGGACGATTGTGCCTTTGGTAGTTCGAATTTCAACTTGAGGCAGATCGTTGTTTTTATCGGCCTCTTGAAACTTCATTTCACGTTGATGTTTTTCAATCAACATCGGTAGGTAAGAAAACAGATTTTTTTCTGTTTGAGTGAACGAGTCAATTAACTTGGAGTTGTTTAAAGCGAATTCATAGGCTTCGGGAAACCGATTGACGAGAACGGAGGCTCTTCCGTTAATCATATTGGCCACTCGAATGTCGCTATCGATAGCCAGTAGACGCTCGCCAAGCGCTACTGATTGTGCGTATTGACCGTCGTAGTAGTGTTTGTTCTGAATACGGGTGATGAACTCAATCAATTCATCGTCCGGCTCGTCCATTTCATCCAGAGCTTTCATGGCGAGCGGGATTAAGACTTCCATTTGCTGATAACCACGTTTGGCTAGATCTTCGTATTTTTCACGAATCTCTATACTGCCCTCGCGATCGGAGACAAAATACCGGAGCCCGGCTTCACGAGCTTCCATTAACATCTGACGCCATTCAGCAAGTTCTCGGTCAAATTCTTCTCGAGAATCTTGGCCGATCACAGTGCCGCAATATAGCCAGGTCAACGCGAGCATTGCCGTGAATCTGCAAATGACAGAAAAAGTTGAGACGGGAAATAAGTTTTGCATTCTGGATCGATAAAAAATGAAAATAGGATCGAAAAAGAGCCAAACGTGACCGAGTCTGACTTAGCATAATGTCAAATGATAGTATAACGTTCAAACAATAAAATGCATTCCAATAGGGTCGGATCTGAAGACGATGGCGAAATTTTCGCGTGGAAAAAATCTGAAGAACTGGAAGTCTCAAAAACCATCTGCGAGAACGGGTAAACTGCGGATTGTCGGTGGTCGGTTTAGGGGTCGCCAAATCGCCTATTCGGGAGACCCAGTGACTCGCCCGATGAAGGACGACATCCGTGAAGCCGTCTTTAATTTGGTGGGTGGTTGGGTGCCCGGGCGAGCCATTTTCGACCTGTTCTCCGGAACGGGCGCGATCGGTCTCGAAGCCATCAGTCGTAATGCTTCCCGGGCATTCCTGATCGAACGACATTTCCCCACTATACGAATCATCCGCGAAAATGTTCAGAGTCTGGGGGAGGATCTCCCGGTGGAAATCGCCGCAGAAGATACTTTTTTTTGGGTCCGAAATTTTCTTAAGCAGCCGGACAATTGGCCCGCCGAGCCGTGGTTGGTGTTTTGCTGTCCGCCCTATGAGCTGTTTCTTTCCGACGTGGATCGTTTGATGGAGATGTTGTCGGCTCTGTTTCAGGCGGCTCCAGCCGACAGCCTCTTTGTCGTTGAGTCCGATGAACGCTTTGATACTCAGCTATTGCCCGAGCCCGATCAGTGGTTTACCCGGCAGTATTCGCCGGCGCTGATTTCTATTCATCGAGAATTAAAGGGTGAAAACGCTTATCCTTTTTCGCCGGATTTGCCCCCGCCAGTGGTCTCCTGAATTTGCCTCCAGCGACCTTTCATCTGAATCGCATTCGGGTCATCGGCTGAGCGATCCTCAGAATCGTCATGGATTCTCAAGATAAGGGTGCCGCTAGCATGTGCACTGCTTTCTTTTTTGGATTCCCAGTCGATTCGTTTGAAAAGACTGTCCGATGAAATGAAATAGCTAGAGCCCCTTTTTTTTTGAAGGCCAGATGATCGCTGCCATTTTGTTGATTCCCACGCGATATTTTAACGAACGAGGCTTTTTTCTGCAGAAGTCTTGTCTGACCCTCTGCGCCGGTTTAGCGATTCTCTCGGTGTGCCAAGCCTCCCAGAAAGCAGGTTTTGCCAGCTCGACTGAGAATGCGTCTGCTGAAACTCAGCCCCAATGGGTTCAGCCAATTGCTTTAATCAGGGACTTGGAGTCTTTGGAGCCGTTCCATTTTGCGACTCATTGGGCCGCTACAACAAGCCAGATCATCAAACAGCTTGAACAATGCGAATCCCTTGCTGATCCGGACTGTTTGATCGTTTTCGATCACCTTGCTGGCCAGCTGACTCAGCTAGAATATTTGATGACGCAACTGATGGAATTACCCGAATCCGATAATGGCTCCTCCTCCATCGAGCTGGCCTTGCGGTTGAGTCAGATTCGCTATGGGTTGGAGCGTAGGCTAGATATTTGGCAGTCCGTCCATAAGATCGCTAGTTGTCAATTCGACCAAATTGGGGATGTCTCAGCAGGAACCATTGGTAACATTTTTACGGCTTCAAGCCGCAAGATGAAAATTGGCAACCTTGCTCCTGCCTGGTCAAGCTATTTAGAGCTTGAAGAAGCTGCTGCCGCCTTCAACTCGCTGAATCCGGATCCACGCGAGCAAAAAAAACAAGCTCGTCGCGTGCTGGCTCGGATCTGTTCGCCGTCACTCTCGCAAGAACAGAGGGAGTACCTAGCCAACCATATCGATTTCGAGTTGCTCGATTTAATGAAGCTTTGTGCCTCAGATGAAATCAATTTGGAGCGATTGTTAACTCGAATTGAGCGAGTGGAACACAGTAATTCAGCTGGGAACCTTTACAGCCTAAATGACGATTATCAAAATTTGCTCTGGTCCGGCGTCCCAGAGCACCAAGATTTAGCGGGTCACCTGCATTCGCACTATCGTAATGCCAATTTTCGTTTGACCCTTTCCGAGCGACTATTGAACATGGCTTTGCCGCAGATTCCCGACATGCAGGAACCTTTTCGCGAACAGATTATGGGCGCGAATGTTGTTGGACAAAATCAGATTTCGAATGAGCTACGCATTCGTCTGATTCCCGACCTGGACCAAGTTCAGCTTCGTCTGGAAACGATCGGTAAAGTGTTTTCGCGAACTCGAGCTCAACGCAGTGGTTTCACCGTTCACAACGAGGGTTCGTCCCGTTTTCAGGTGATCAAACGCTTAGCCTTTGGGCGAAACGGTATCGTTAATGGTAAGCCGATTTCGTTTTCATCGACCCATCAACGATTGACGGGGATGAAGTCTGAACTGGATTCGATTCCGATCGTTGGCTGGATGGCCCGCAAAATTGCGACGCAAAAAATTGAGCAACAAGCTCCCCAAACGGAACGAATCACCAAACAGAAAATCGAGTCGATGGCTCGTACGCGGGTCGACGAGCAGGTGGAAACGCATCTGGATTTGATGCGGAGATACACCTTCGTGAATTTACTTCAACCGCTGATTGCGTTGGAATTGGAGCCAGAACCGGTCGAGACGAAAACGACCGAGGATGACGTTGTGATGCGATATCGATTGGCGGGGCGGGATCAAATGGGTGCCTGCACTGCTCGACCGGTCCCGCTGGAGAATAATCTTCTCAGCATACAAATTCATGAGACAGCCATTAATAATCTATTGCAGCGGATTGAATTGTCGGGACAGCCGTTTTCCATCCCTGAATTAAAAGCTCACTTACAGGATGTGTTTAGCCTTCCCGAGAGCGAACCGACCGATATCGAGGCCCGAGCCGACGCGGCATTTGTCTTCGAGTCGTTCGATCCCCTACGAGTCGATTTCGAGGAAGGCGGCCTCGCATTCACGATCAATCTGAAATCGTTGCGAATGGGCAAGAAGGGTAAGACTTGGCAGAAGTTATCCATTCGAGCGGTGTATTATCCTGAAATTGAAGGGGCCCAGATCGTGCTGAAGCAGGACCCCAATGGAATCTCACTGCGTGGGAAACGATTGCGATTGGGCGATCAAATTGCGATCCGGACAATTTTTACATCACTTTTCGACAAGCAGTACGAAATCAACGCATTGCCGGAAAAACTGGCAGAGCGGTTGGGTGGGGTCGCTTTTCACGTCGGTCAATTTGTCTTGACCGATGGATGGGCAGGGGTTTCGTTGACTGATCCGCCCGATCAATCGGCCGTGGTTGCCGAAACGCCTGCCAGGCGGCGGTTGTTGAACCCCAAGACAAGGCGCTAATAGTCGCCAAGACAAGACAAACTGCTTATCGAGTCTTGAGCCAGAAGAATTCTGTTGGCATCAAATGGTTTATCGCACGGGACGCCATCGTGGCGTCGTTCCTCGGGTCGATGGGACGGGCCTAGGGCCATTTCCGCGATCTGCGGTTTCCTCGATACCTTGACGAGCTAAAACAGATGACATTGCTGGCTCTGGGTTCCCCAGATCGACCCACCGCACATCTTCCTCTAGCCATTGGACAACGAGAGAATCATCGGGCGAATAATCTTGGCGTGGCGGTATGATACTGAGTTCGTATGCGGAACGGTGAACCTGACGTTTGGTGTCGGTGAACTGAACCGATACGACGAGTGTCTGGTTTCGAGGGGTTCGGAAATCCCATGGTAGATGCAGCAGTATTCCTTGTTGGACCAGATCTTTCTTGACGAAGAAATTAGGCACTTCCTCAGCGCTGAATTGCCACGTCCCAATTTCTTGGCGGTCTCCGGTTTCCTGCGGATCGACAATGGTGACCGTTAAATCGCCGGTGGTTCGAATCGCGCGTCCTGACCGCGACAAAGGTTGTATCAAAACGACCAAACCTTCATCTCCGGCGATCCCATCAAGATCCTCACCTCGGGTCGCGGATTCACTAATGGCAACCGAAGCTACCTCTTCAGTGAATGTTGACGCTTGTCGAAATTGGCCCGACATATCGGAGCCTTCTAGTCGGATTTCATCATTCGGTGTCCACGTAGAGCCTTGAGTGTTGTTATCTTTGTTTGGCTTGGTCGAATCACTTTGCCCTGCTTTGTTAGGTGGAGGTAGCTCTTCAGACTGAGTCGCCACATTGGGCTCTCGGTATTGAATCGTACGACTTCCCGTGTCAGGGAGCATTGGGCTGTCGTAAGTGCTGACGGGATCGTCGCAAAATGGCAGGCTGTTGCGGTTATTGAAGGGGAGAGAGTCATCGTAATAAGGGCCGTCGGTAGCCGGCTCCCCCTTGCAAGCCCGCAGATCGTCAGCGACCTGTCGGTATTGCGACTTGAGTGAGTAGTACTGATCCTCAAGATTAAGAATTTCCGAACGCAGAACCGCTATTTCGCGTGTTGCGCGAGGATCCGTCTTGCATCCAATTGAGCTCAGGCCCAAAAGACAAATTAAAATTAACCGGCGCATTGATTGATGACGAATTTCGAGGTGGAAACGAAAGTCAGGTGGGCTTCTGTAGGGGAAATTGATCCACCATGGCAATGCCAATCTATGGAGGTATCAAGAATGCCCTAGTTTTGTTTAAAGAATATTGCCTCTCTGCTAGCGGATTTGTTCCATGACGTGGTTGCGTCCTCTCTTACTGGTGTCCGGTGAATTGACTGAGGAGGGCATAAAAAAAGGCATTACCACCGAACCGAGAGGGTCGTTGGTAATGCTTAGGTAGCTATATCATGTTGGGCGGTAACCTTAATGGATGGCCTTTATTCGGTTTGAATATCTGTTGCCAAGTGGGTTTCTGCCTTAAGTGAGTTGGTGATGAAACAAGTGGCCTCGGCCTTTTCGAGCAATCGCTGTGCTCGAGATGCGTCAGCGCCTGCGGGTATCACCAAAGTGGCTTTTAGCTGAAACCCAGTAAATTGAATATTTCGGTCGACCTTGTCTAAGGTTCCGGAAACCTCGCATCGGAGATTGCTCCAGTCGTATTTTGACATCGAGGAAATCGCCCGAAACGACAATACAAAACAGTCGGCAACAGCTCCCACCAAGAGATCTTCCGGTGACCATTGGTCACCCGGTCCTCCAAACTCGCTGGGCGCGTGAGAAGCGATTTCCCCAGCATGGGGAACCGAGAGTGCAATGTTTCCATCGGTCCCGGCGGCCGCGGTGGCCTGATAGTCGTGAGGGAAGTTCATGGATCCAATCTCATTCAAAAGGGAAAAGTGGCTGACCAATACGATTGTTGAACATTCGGCGGGTTCGAGCCCGTCTTGCGGGTTGTCCCAAACAGGAACAAGCCCCGCCTGACATTCTATGCCAGAAGGAGCTTGTGAGTGATCCGTTGTGGTTCGCGAAATAAAATCTAGGGGAAACGGTGAATTTTACTGAGTTTCAGCCATATCTTTAACGACACGGTCGATGAGTTGGTAGTCCCGAGCCTCATCGGAGGTCATGAAATTATCTCTATCTGTATCTCGCTCGATTTCTTCCAAAGAATGTCCCGTGTGGTGAATCAGGATTTCATTCAATCGAAGTTTCATTCGACGGAGCTCATTTCGATGGATCATGATATCCTCGGCAGTTCCCTGCATCCCAGCAAGAGGCTGGTGGATCATGATACTGGCGTTCGGCAATGCGTGGCGTTTGCCTTCGGCGCCCGCCGTTAGCAACAACGCGCCCATTGAGGCGGCCTGTCCCAAGCAATAAGTGGCAATGTCACATGTAACGAATTGCATGGTGTCGTAAATCGCGAGTCCAGCGGTGACACTTCCACCCGGTGAATTGATGTAAAGATGGATATCTTTTTTGGGGTCTTCCGACTGCAGGAAAAGCATTTGAGCGACCAGAGAATTTGCCAGGTCGGCAGTAACCTGCGTGCCCAAAAAGATAATTCGGTCTTTCAGTAGCCGACTGTAAATATCGTAGACGCGTTCTTCGCGGCCGGTGTTATCGACAACGTACGGAACATATGGCATCGGTTTTCTTACTCCGTCTTAATTATGGGCCCAGTGTAAAGGCAGCATGAATGGGTATGATTTAATCATCGTCTTTGTCGGCGTCTGGTTTTTGGGTGATTTGATCAACCAAGCCATACTCGACAGCTTTGTCGGCGGTTAAGAAAAAGTCGCGGTCACAATCAGCCGCGATTTCTTCTGGCGTTTTGCCGGTATGCTTCGCCAAGATTTCATTGAGTACGTGTCGGTTACGCAAGATCTCTTCGGCTTGGATTTCGATATCACTGACCTGTCCACTGACGCCTCCATAGGGTTGGTGAATCATGACCCTAGAGTTGGGCAGGCAATATCGTTGTCCCTTAGTGCCTCCAGCCAGCAGGACCGCGGCACCACTAGCGGCTTGGCCCACGCAGAAAGTGGAGATGGGGCAAGTCAGGATTTGCATCGTGTCATAGATCGCGAGTGTTGCGATCACATCGCCGCCGGGCGAATTAAGATAGAAATTGATGTTTTTTTTCTTATTTTCACTTTGCAGATATAGCAGCTTCATGACGATCTCATTGGCGTTTCCTGTATAGATCTCACCCTGCAAAAAAACAATCCGATTTTCCAAGAGCAAATCACCCAAAGTCATTTGACGTTGGCGTTGATATTGTTGTTGGGCGTAGGAGTTTTGCAGCTGAGACTGAGGGTCATCTGCTGGTTTATCAAGTCCGAATGGAAAGTTGTGGTTCAAGACGAACATCCTTTGAGAATCGATCTAGTTTGCAACGCGTTCAGCACCCGAGGCAAACGGCTATTTATGTGCCGCAGACGTGGTGCGAGCCATGTTGGGGTGTTTGTTAATCTACTCAACGGTACCGGCATTGCCCTCTAGAGACAAGACGGGATCGCGCGGTTCCGTTTCCCGTTCCACTCATGGGCTGTATGAAAAAAAGGCGACCTTCGTCGTTTAAGAAGAATGTCGCCGTCGTTTTCTGCTCGGGGGCCACTTTCGGGATCATCACGTCACCTGAAAGCAAACCGACCGCCGGTTTCTAGTCATCCGCCTTGCTGGTAGTGGATGGGAGTGGCTGAGCTTCACCATCTTCATATTTCGCTTCTGGAATCATCTCTTTTGGACTACCGGCAGCGAAGAAATTCAATCCGGAAGTCGTTGCTTCCTTGTCCACCTCATAAGGAGTTGCCGTAAATTGGGCGCTGTCGGTAATCAAGTCGATCACTTTTCGCTCGATGATCATGTTCCGTAAAGCGTCCATTTGTCCGGTCCGTTCAAGACGCGCCCGAACCCGACGAGGTGAGTCATTTCTCTGAACTGCGATTCTCGCAATTTCGAGATCGTAATCACCCGGTTCGTCTTCAATTGTTTTCTCTTCGGCAATGCGTTCTAGGATAAAGTGTTCTTTAAGCAAACGCTCGGTCTTTTCCAGAATGTTCTTTCTCAACCCGTTCTTTCTGGCGATGATTTCGTCTTCGCTAAAACCGCTGGATCGCATTTCCATAACGGAACGATCAAGCTCGCGTCCGGATTGACGTCGCAAAAGATCTGGTGGTAACGACCAGTTCGCGGATTCGGTTAAAGAAGTGCTGATCTGGTCGCGGACTTTTTCGCGTTGAGCGTACTTCAACTGCTCTTCCATCGAGCTTTGGATTAGTTTTCGTAGCTCTTCTTCAGATTCGATACCGATTTTGCTGGCGACCTCTTCCGTTGGAATGTCTTCAACTCTTTTTACATCCAGTACTTCAAATTCAAGATCAACAGACTCGCCTTGTAGTGATTCATTGTCGGCGAATTCACTGATCGTCACGGATGCGTTGACCTTATCACCTGACTTGGCACCTGACATCAGTTTGTCGAAGCCCTCTAGAGTAGCGTCAGCTAGGCTGAGCGTGGGCCGAACTTGAATGCTCTGTTCGCTTTCCTCAGAAATAACGTCTTCGCCGTGCTTCGAGACGATGTTACAGATCACGTAATCATCGGCCTTCGCAGCATCGTCGACAGGAACCAGATCGGAAAACTGAACCGCCAACTTGGCGATATGTTTATCAACGTCTTCATCTGTGAATTCATGTTCAGGGCGTTCCATCTTCAGACCTTCCCATTCAGGCATGTCGAATTCGGGCCGCACTTCAATATCAAACTCGTAGGTCATATCACCGTCATCGGGAATATTAACCTGCTCAAAATCAAGGTTGGGTTCGCTGATGGCCGAGTAGTCTTGCGTTTCACCCACTTGGGTCAGACTGTCCATTAAAATGGATCCTTTGACCTGATCCGAAATCTGCTTGCGAAATTTGTTTTCGACTAAGGCGCGAGGAGCTCGTCCGGTACGGAATCCTGGAACCTCGGCTTTGGGAACTAGCTCATCGAACTCTTTTTCAAAATAGCGTTCGATGTCTTCACGCGGAATGGTGACCGTTACATGCCGCTCGCAAGCACTTACTTCTTGAACGTCCACCGACAGGTTCAATTCCTTCTTTTCTGGTGGGTCCGCAACTTCATCTTCGTGGGTTGTGTCGGTATTCACTCTGTTAATTCCTGTTTGAATATTTCAAAACGCGCTTCCCCAAACCGTTTGCAAACCAAAACTTGGGAAATACAGTCGTGAAAAACACGACTTCAAAGCGCTTCAAGGCAAAAAATAAGCCGCATGAAAACGCGGCAGTGTTTCTGAAACTACGTGTTGGGCAAACCCCAGTGCATACACTGGGAGGCAAAAGCGGGTGATGGGATTCGAACCCACGACATTCACGTTGGCAACGTGACGCTCTAGCCACTGAGCTACACCCGCGTTTTGGCTAAAAGTTCCCTCGAGCCTAAGACTCCCAGGACACTGTAAACCTTGGAGCAAAAATCCATTTAAATGGCAAAAAGAGATTATACGAGCGGCCAATGGCGTCGCAAGTGCCATTGCAGGCCGAATGAGAGATAAAGTCAGCCAGCATTTAATTTGAAAATATGTCTGTTTAACGGTAAACTATGGCTCCGATTTGACCTCAACGCGGTCGTCGCGATATTCCCGGTTTGCTCAAACACCGGCATTTCGCGTTCAAAACCCGCGATCGTCAAACAGGCATCAGTCGACCGGTAGTTCACCCGGGACAATCCGATTTTGGTTTCCATGCGGTGGCTTGGTTCTGGTAAAGACCGAACGAGTGACTCTTCAAAAAGGAAGTTTATGTTAAAAGCCAAATTAGTCGTCGTTGGCGGGGAAGCAAAACAGACGGAAGTTCGGCTTAAGGTATTACCCACCATTATTGGCCGCGCTAGGGAAGCGACTCTGACGCTGCCTCACCCTTTGGTGAGTCGCCAGCATTGCGAGATTTTTGAAAAAAACGGCCGATTGTATGTAAAGGATCTCTCCTCGCTTAACGGAACTTACCTCAATAACGAGCGGATCGACGGAGTGCAACCATTCAATCCCGACCAATTGCTAACGCTCGGGAATGTTACATTCCGAGCCGTCTACGAGCTCGCTGAAAATCAGGAAACTGATGCCCCTTCGGATCCCTCTCAGGCCCCAGCCGTTTCTTCGGTGCAGGCTGCGGTAGCGGTGCCGGCTGCGGTAGAAATGGAACCGATCGAAATAGCGTTTCAGGAGGTTGACTCGGATAGCTCTCAAGATGGCCTACCTGTTTTTGATCGCCAAACCGATCGGGGAGAGCCGGTTGCTGGTAAAAGGAGGGTTCCTGATGCAAAGGTTAAAAAACAAGCTGACTTTTTAGGTTCCGATACAGGCGAATTATCGGCTGTCGATGCAGGGGCTCCCGACGAATCGAACGCCAGCGAATCGATAGGCTCAAGCGATATATTGGCCGGTGCAGAATTGAAAGAAGTGGCTGATAAATCGGTTTCAGATAGCGCGATTGCTCATTTGCCAACGGCCAACGAGGCCTTGAGTTTTGCGGGCGGCTTTGAATTGCTCGACGCAGAAAAATTAGCTCTTGAGCAGGTCGAAGCGATCCAGATTGACTTAGGTAAAGAGAGTTCTCCCAAGCCTGAGGAAACCTCGTCCACGGAGCTGGATTCTTTTGTGCGAAAATTGCCTAAATAGCCTTGTGGCCTCAGCTCATGCTTGTTTCGCCGCGTGGATTCCCTGCCCTGCGTCGAGCAACATCCGAAGATTGTTCTCAGAGAGTTGTGCACGAAATGACCTTCGAAAGTTGACCAACAGTTGATACGTCGTATCCGTAACGGTGACGGTAACGGTGATGCTTGGAATGATCTCATCGGACGGTATGAAGGACGGTTGTTGGCGTTTGTCGGTAGCCGTTTGTCTAATCGTCTTCAAGCTCGGTCACTCTCCAAACGATCGGGCTCATTCAGGCTCTTCAGCCTGGTCATAAAGTTGATCGATTTCGGATGAGTATCGATTTAGGATCGGGGTTCGGCAAAGGCTCCCCTTGGGCGTGAGCAATCCCCGTTCCACTGAAAACGGCTCCCGAATTAAAAGGAATCTGCCGATCTGTTCGTAACGCGATAGTCCGCTCAAGCACCGGTTCACTCTGGCCTCGAGCCGTTTTGGATCAATGGGCCACATGGCCGGCACGATCAAGGCGGTTAAATAATCTCGCCGATCTCCGACCACGATGCATTGGTCAATCCATGGATCGCTTACTAATTTTGTTTCAAGGGCCAGTGGTGAGATGTTATGGCCACCCGTTGTGATTAGCATCTCTTTTTTTCGCCCGATAATGGTCAGGTATCCTTCAGGGTCGATGGTTCCGAGGTCCCCTGTGTGCAGCCAGCCGTCCTGAACATCCCGATCGGTTTGGTCTTTGTCTCGCCAATATCCGACCATCACACCGGGACCCTGAACCAAAATTTCTCCATCACTGGCGATTCGGATGGTTACGCCGTCAATCGCTTGCCCAACGGAACCTCGGCGATTGGCGGCCGGACGGTTGGTCGCAACCACGGGGGAGGCTTCGGTCAAGCCATAACCGGTGACTAATTCCACGCCAGCCGATTGGAAGTAGTCAAAAACAGGATCGGCCAGAGGAGCCCCGCCGCAGTTGCAAAGTTGCATCCGACCTCCCAGTAGTTCGAGGAGTGCTCCGGGCTCATCTAAGCGATCTTTTGCCTTCAGTTTCCGGTAACACTTTTCAAAAAAATAGGGCACCCCGTTGAGATAGGAAGGTCGGAAATGAGCCAGTTCTTCGAATACCCTGCCAGGTTCCCGACTGAGGATGCTGTGGCATCCTGCCGCATAAGCCGTGTATTGGTCAGCCACCCTGGAAAAGATGTGGGACATCGGTAACCAACACAGCCGAATATCATCGGGTCCTAGTGGCAGTGCGCTGAGTTTCGCTTGCACATTGGAAACAATGTTTTTTTGGCTCAGCATGACCCCCTTGGGTTTTCCGGTTGTCCCTGAGGTGTAGAGGATGCTCAGTAGCGAATCTTGGTCGACGTTTGCTTCGGAGTGGCGACGGAGTGAGAGTGCTTTCAGTTCGGGTGTAATTGCCTGATCCAGGTCGGCGAACGTTGGGTCTCCGCTAAGCGTTGTGTCGTAGGCCCATACTTTCTTACCATTGATATCAACGCTTTGGGCCTTGGACCGTTGTGTTTCGTCGGATACGACGACCAGATCGGGTTGGCAGTGGGCCAATTGCGATTGGGCTTGTTCACGAGTTAGCTGCGGGTTGATCGGGATGTGAACGGCCCCCACTGCTTGAATCGCCAGATCGAGGATCATCCATTCGTAGCGGTTCTCACTTATCTGGGCTACCCGATCCTCGGGATGGATACCGAGATGAAGGAGGCGTTTTGCAAAAATGACTACTCGTTCTTCGACTTCCTGCCAACTCAATGTACGCCATTGCCCGGCTTCAAAAAAAGTCAGACAGGAACCGGTGGGGTTGGAGGCTGCTTGCGCAAAGAAGATCCCAATTAGGGTGTTGGAGAAAAACGGACTCGGCGAGTGATTTGTCATGGCTTAGACGGTTCGCAACCTTACGAACTAAGAGTAGAACGGGGTGTTTTCGAAGGCCATTGTACGAAGCATGGCATTGGGTGCCCGCTGGGGCGAACCGATCGCCAATTGATCCAGGAATGAGTTGACTTCACCGATGCCGAACTGGTCGGCCCAGAATAATAGCCCTCCTAAGTGGCTAGGAAAAGAAAGGCCGTTGATGATACATAGGTCGATGTCTCGCGGATCTGCCACAATTTGATGTTCTAAGATATGGGTGGCTTCCAGAACCATTGCGGACATGACGCTATGAGCAATTCTAGGATTGGCAATGCGTTCCTCTCCAATTTGGTAGTCGATCAAAAGCTGATCAGCCTCTGGGTTGGGCTTTCTCTCGCCGTCCAGTTTATCGTATCGGTAAAATCCATTCAGTGATTTTCTGCCCAGCCAACCTTTTTTTACCATCTTGGGCAAGACGGGAGACGGCGTCAGGCTGCGGATACCGCTGTCCCACATTGCCCGACCAGCCAACATGCAGGTATCGATCCCAATGACATCCATGATCTCAAAAGGCCCTCCTCGAAAGCCAAAGTCTTGCATAGCCTGGTCAATTTCGTGAATCGTATGGCCTTGCTCGGCGAGCCGTAGCGATTGATCGAGCATGATTGTCAGCAATCGATTGACGACGAATCCGGGAGCATCTTTCACAGCCACGGGCATTTTACGCATGGCACGAACGAACCCAACGGCTGTCGCAATTGTTTGTTCCGAGGTTACGTCCCCCCGGATCACTTCGATCAGAGAAAGGATTTGTGGGTGACAAAAATGGATGCCGCAAAAGCGAGTCGGATTTACGATGCTATCTACCATTCGTCGGAGCGGGATCGCTGATGTGTTGGTGGCGATGATTGTTTCATCACAGATCACTTGTTGGATTTGATGGAAAACTTGCTGTTTGATTGGTAGCGATTCAACAACGGCTTCGATCACCAAATCGCAACCGGATAATCCTTTATAATGATTGGTGGTTGTGACTTGGTCGCTGTCCAAGTAATCCCTGGCTTTGGTTAGTGCTTCCTCTTGATTGTCTAGCAACACCACACCCATCCCGCTTTGGACACAGACGTGCGCGATGCTACATCCCATGATTCCCGCCCCGACAATGCCGACTTGGGAAACTTCTTCGGGTACTAAGTTTGTGTCGACAAAACCAGGCTCCTTGCGATTATGCTCTGCTAAGAAAAAGTGATTCAATAAACCACGACTCGGCGGGCTGCCATAAGCTTTGGACATTACGATGGATTCAGAAGCGAGAGCCTGGTCGTGATTTAACGTGGCAGTTTCCAGCATATGTTCCAAGACCAGTCGCGGGGCGGAATCATGGATTTCAGCCCGGTTGGCGATCTCTTGAATGAACTGGGAGCGGAGGGATTTCAAATCCGCGACTTGCTCAACCGGTCCCAATAGTTGTTGTCTCTTTTGTAGATAGGTTCCGGATTCAACGGCCAATTGGAGCTGAGTCTCGGCCGCCCGCACTCGGGCGTCCTGTGCGACGACGTTGTCCACCCATCCCATTTCATAAGCCTGCTGGGCCGTGACCAGCCGGCCGCTAGTGACCAAGTCTAAACCGACCTGAAGACTCGCCATTCGAGGGAGACGAACGGTTCCTCCCCACCCGGGAACCAAACCAAGTTTTACTTCAGGCAACCCTAGCGTTGTCCCTTGATCGGCGGCGATTCTGAAGTCACACCAGAGAGCCAGTTCCAAGCCACCTCCGACGCAGGCTCCATGGATGGCAGCGCAGGTTGGGAACGGCATGGTGCTCAAGCGTCGCATGACGCTGCGTCCTGTTTCACAGAAAGAAACAATCTTTTCAGCGGGCCAATCCAGCGTGTTGTTGATGGCCTTAAGGTCAGCGCCAGCGACGAAGATACGGGGCTTTGAGGATATCAAGATAATGCCCGAGAGATCGGTTTGACGGGACAGTTCGGCAAACGTCCGATCAAGCTCTTCGAACATCTCGGTTGTTAATACGTTTGCCGAGGAGCCGGGCATATTTAGTGAAATCAGGGCAATCCCCGAGTCTAGATACTCCACAGAAACCATATTTGCCTGCGATTGGGACACGTCAAACACTCAGAAACGGGTGGGTGAGGAAGTGATGTAGGGACGGAAACTGGCGCCGTGCTCCATGAAACTGAAATATTCATGCTAGGTCCGATCGAGGTTGAAGGAAAGTCGCCTCGAGTCGACAATGAAGCCTTGAATCGCCGAGATCGGGAAATGGAAAATATGATGGAAACGATAAAGTTACTGATTGCGGGCGCATTACTAGGGCTGTTCCTGTCGGGTTGCGCGGACTCGCCTCCTCAGAGATTACCTGCTGAGGCAGGGTCCACCATGGGGGGTGCCTGCGAGCTAGTGGTCCGCTTTAATGGCAGGGCTACGGACCAGCAGTTTTTTGTCGCTTGTCCGGATCCCGCGACGGTCTTGACCATTCTTGAAAAAGCTGAGCGAGCTCAGCAGATCGAATTCTCTGTTAGCGGCTCTGGTGACACTGCATTCATTACGTCCATTGGTGGTGTTGAAAATGAAAAAGGGGCTGGCGATAACTGGATCTATCAGGTCAATGGAAAGCTGGGCGATAAAAGTTCTGGGGTTTTTAGCGTTCAGCCCGGGGATGTCATCCAATGGTCATTTGGAAAGTATCGTCCAAGCGAGTAAGATATCGCTAGTCGTGTCCAACATAAGCGGCATCCACATTCAACTTATGGCTTACTGAACCCATGCAACTATCCGTAAAACAGAAACTTGCCGTTCACCTATTGGTCGTCGGGTCGTTGGTCGTCATGGCAGTGCTCAGTCGGTTCTGGTTAGCCGACTGGCCTAATTTCAAACCGGTTGCTGCGGTCGCCTTGTTTGCAGGCTTCCTGTTGGGTCAACGCTGGTTGACCTGGCTGGTTCCGCTGGCGATCCTATTGCTGTCGGATTCCTTGCTCGGATTCTATGAGTGGCCTGTTATGGTTTCCGTTTATGCGAGCATGGCCGTCGCCGTTGGTGTTGGGATGATTCTCAAATCTCGATTCCAAGAGAGGACAGGGATCGTTCTTCGCATGGCCGGCATTGCTCTTGGCTCGCTCGTGATTTCAATTGTCTTTTTTTTAACCACCAATGCCGCGGTGGTTTTGGCTGGTTGGTACCCACTATCACTGACTGGCCTTGTTGAAAGCTATGTCGCGGGCTTGCCGTTTCTGAGATTTACCATTCTCGGGGACGCTCTTTTTAGTTTTGGCCTGTTCGCCAGCTACTATGCTGTCCTGTCTGGATGGGAGTCTAGGCAGAGGATGGCTCAAGCTGCTTTCCAATCGACAGGGTCCGCCGTTTCAGAACCCAGATCGTAGCTCGCATCAGATCGCAGAGCGGTGGCCACCTACTAAAAAAAACCTGCCGGTGTTGGCCGCGAGGAGAACGAAACGTTTTTCGGTTCGGTCTAGTTACCAGCCGCTCCGTCGTTGCCAGCATTGTCAGGAGGTGTTTGGGGTGGGACGGCCGTCTCCTCGGCAGCCTCTTCTTCGCCGGTGATTTCGTCGAGACCGGACTTAGGAGGAGCGATCCTGACGACTAACGCGTCGAGTTCGGTCGCTCCTTTCTTGTAGATCTCAGCAAGTTGCTGGGTGATCGCTTCGGCTTCTTCATCCTCTTCGTCATCCTCATCTTGTTTCGAGAGATCGATGATTCCTACATCCGAATCAGTCAGCAGTTTTCCGAGCACCTCGGTCGCCGACAGGAAGTCAGCTCGTTTGTCAGCGGGGACCTTCCTAAGGATGCCCTCATCCCGATCATTGTCGAAGAATTGTAGCGCGGTGAATACGACTGCTTTGACCCGTTTTCGCGAATCGTTGAGTTGATAAGTGGGTAGCTCAACCTTTGGCTTGTCGGCCTCCCCTTGTCCATTAGAACCACCGTCCGGACTGTCCTCGCCCATGCCCATACCGGCATTCGGCGCGTCGCGACCTGCACTCCGCTTGGCAGAGCCCTCGAGCAACAGATCTTTATCCTCATAGAGGAGATTGATGGTAACCAGATCGTCGACCCCGTTTTGCAGCCCAGCAGACTCCTTTTCCAAAAATCCGGAGACGTATTCAATCACTTTAGTGGCAACTTCGGGAGCCATACTAGCGTCAAAGTCTAATTTAGAGAGGGCGACCAGCGAATCAAAACGAATCCAGTTTGGGTTGTCTTCATCGTACAAATTATTCGCCAAAGCTTTCGCGTTAGCATTGGCATCCCCAACTTTGCCCATGGCTCCGAGAGATTGGGTGGCACGGCGTTTCAGCCAGTAATTCAATTGTTCCGGCCAGCCATCTTGGCCATCGGCCTGGTCTTGCACAATCGCCAGACACTGGTTGGCAACGGTCGTCATGTCAGCTGGATCGATGCGTGAAGTGGTCGCGCGACGGTTGACTTCGAAATGCCTTTGCAGTCCGGCGAGTGCCCCGACCTTTAGATAGGAAGGGTATTTGGCGTCGGTAAAGACATTGAGCAGGCCTTTGAATGCGGGGGCCGATGGGATGGGGAGTGTTTTGGAATCCCCTTCGCTTGAATTGAGCAAGCCCATTAGGACCACTGCATTCATGCGGACTCCTTGATGGTAATTTCCGTCGATGAATTCTTGCATTTTAGGAATGGTGTAACTTTCAATCACCACCTGCCGCGCAGCGGGGGGGATTTTATTATCGTACAAGTAAGTTCGCAGGAAATTGCGGCGTTGCTCTCCCAGCGAAGAGAGTGAAGCGGATTCGTTTTGACCCATCAGGGCAAATAGATAGCCGTTCATGAAGTCATCCAGCAGTCCGGAGATGGAGTTTGTGTCGCCCTTGCGCAAACCATCAACAATGGTTGACTTGCTGGTCGTGATCAGTTTACGAACCGTTGAAGCTTGGGTTCTCTTGGCTCGGGATTCATTCCGGTCTTCGGTCCCATCAACAACGGGCATCGCATATTTAGGAATTACGGTGGTTGAGAGAATGGGCGCGTCGGCCCCCTTTTCCGCGGCAGGCGCTGCAGCAGGTGGATCTTGAGCGGTCAGGTGCGTCGAAGCCAGCAGCACGCAGCAGGCCGTTAACACAGCTGGCATTAGTAGCTGCCGTTGAAAACCGTTGTGTTTCATGTCAAAGAATGCCATTTTTGTCCTTACCTATCACTTTGTAAAAATCATCCATCGCCGACATCTAGCTGGCCAGTGCGGCCTTGCGGGATCGATGCGGCTAAAAAGAACCGGGAGCAGCGAACGGCTATTCCTTTTTTCTGGGGTGAATCCCTGTAAGTTTAGGATAACCGTGGGCTAAAGAAAGTTCAATTTTTACTGCTTTTCATTCTGGAAAATCAAAGAATTCCCCGCTCCTGTGCCCGTCCTAAGTCATTTCCTTGAAATCATCACCACAATTGAACTTTCAACAATAAACACAATTTCCCTATATTCGTTACTGGCTCACCCTTCAAAATCCGGAACTGGTAGGAAATTGGCATGGCTCAACAACGCTCTCTCCGAGGCAAATTGGCGCAGATTGCGATCCCCTGTACTGTTCTGGTTGTTTTCTTTGACCCCGGTTTAGTCTTTAGCCAGGACTTGGATTTAAAGCCTGCGACTGGGGTGGAAATGTCTCAGCAAGAGCAGCAGGCAATGCAGGAGATTCTCGAAATACGAAAGCAACTAGGGGGTGGTTTGAGCCTGCAATTGGATGGACTCTTGGTTCCCGAACCCGGTAGTGACTTCGGCAGCACATTGCAGGATTTGATTCAAAACAATGCCCAAGAGGAATCTCGGGAGCCACCTTCCAGTGAGCGTTGGCCGGAGTTTCCGAAACCTGAGTTAGTCCCTCGTGCGTTGAGCCGCCCCATTCTATTGGAAGTCGCGAAAACACAGGTTTCATTGTGCCGGCAAGGTGGGCGGGTGAATCTCTATACATCGGTTGAAGGTGAATCGGCGGTCACGCTGCTCGAAGACGTTGAGATCGATTCCATCCAACCGGCCAAAATCGAGCCGCGATCATCGGGGACCGTACCACTAAGCGTAACGTTTTTATTAACTCCTCAGCAGGTACTGACCATTGAGCGTTGCAGTGAGCGCTCCGCACTCACCATGGTCCCCTGTTCCAAGGCCCAGAATTGGGGCGTTTCCGAGCCTGATGCAGCAGCCAGTTTTTCCAAGGAAAAAATCCAACAACTGCGTCTTGCCGCCAGAGATATCGACCGGGTTGCTTCGGATTTAGAAGATCTCGAAATGTACGCCGATGCCGATGCCCTAAGGCTTAGAGCACAGCAACTCCGATCAGCGGCGCGCCTCAAAAGCGATACGACCGATATCATGCGTCGTTAGAGGAACGTGGAGCAGGCCTCGGGAAATCGATGGAGATCCTTCATTTGTTCGTATTTACGCGGATTTAATTGACAAAATGGGGTGTCATGGTCCAATATAGAAGGTCGGTGAGACGGGACTCTTGAAACAGGAAATGATTGTTCACTCCCTAGTTTCCGCTTAACCTTGGTTGTGGGGACTGCGTTCCTCGGCCCAGCCGATTAAATAAGTTGGTTTTCGGTAGCGATCCAGTAAGTCGTTTGACGACAAGAAGTAAAGAATGGGCGACTCTTTACTGGTTAGGGTTGGGGCGAACATGATTTGGGTCATGTCTCCACAGAGTATGCTGGGAACCGCACTTTGTCCGGAATCGTTCTGGGAATGCGCGAAGACATTGGGTCCATAGCAGGCTGTGTCAGTGACATCGTGTTGGTCTGCTAATTTGACAGGGCTAGTTGACGAGAGAAATTATGGAAACAGGCACAAGTAATGGCTTTGTTGATCTGCTGATAAAATCAGGAGTCCTTGGCAAAGATCAGGTCGTGGACGCGGATAACCTTGCGCGGCAGACCAACATCCCGCTGCCCCAGGCGCTTGTGAAGTTGGGGTATGCGACCGAAGCCGAAGTGATGCGGTCCCTAGCTCTGTTCCATCGAATGGAATACGTCGATCTTGATACGGCTCAAGTTCCCGAAAACGTGATCGAGTTGATGCCGGAATCGGTGGCTCGCGAAAACGTGGTGTTGCCGATCGAGCTCAGTGATGGGCGACTGAAAGTGTTGATGAGCGATCCCTCAGACGTCGATACAATTGAGAAATTGCGTTTCATTCTGAACCGGGATGTGACCCCTGCCTTGGCACCTCGCTCTAATATCCTCGAAGCAATCAACCGCATGTACGGTCAGGTCGAGGGTGAGTCTGCTGACTCGATTTTGCAAGAATTTACCGATACGGCGATCGACTTTACAGAAACCGTGGATGAAGTCGATGTCTCAAATGACGAGATGGTTGACGAAAATAGCGCGCCGATTGTTCGTCTGGTTCACCTGATGATCACTGAGGCTGTCCAGTTGAGGGCCTCGGATATTCACGTAGAGCCCTTTGAGGATCGTGTGCGGATCCGTTATCGAATTGACGGTGTCTTGCATGAGCGCGATACCCTTCCGCGAAGGCAATTGGGTGCGATCCTATCCAGAATCAAGATTCTGTCCAACATCGACATTGCCGAGCGTCGTCGTCCGCAGGACGGTCGAATCAAGATTACCGTGGGTGAGAAAGAGCTCGATCTCCGGGTGAGTGTGATTCCGACCAATCACGGGCAATCAGCCGTTATGCGGCTTTTGGATAAAGACAATATCAAAGTGGGCGTTCGACAGCTCGGTTTCTCTGAGAAGACCTTCAAACAGTTTAACAGTCTCATTCGCCGACCCAATGGAATTATCCTGGTGACCGGTCCAACCGGATCCGGAAAGACCACAACGCTGTACGCAGCACTGAACCAGTTGAACCGCCCGGACCGAAAAATCATTACGGCAGAGGATCCGGTCGAATACTATTTGCCGGGAATCAACCAGGTCGAGGTTAGACACAACATTGGGCTGGACTTTGCTCGCATTATTCGGTCGATGCTGCGGCAGGCCCCTAATATCATTCTAGTCGGTGAAATGCGTGACTCTGAGACCGCATCGATGGGAATTCAGGCCAGTTTAACTGGACACTTGGTTTTTAGTACACTACATACAAACGATGCGCCCAGTGCTGTAACTCGGATGATCGACATGGGGGTTCCCGGATATTTGGTGGCCAGTAGTGTTGTCGCCATTGTTGCCCAGCGTTTGGTGCGAACGATCTGCCCCAAATGTCGGGCAAGGTACACCCCTCCCCAGAGCGTGTTGGATGAGGTTGGGTTGACTGAAGAACAGATTAAAAATGCGACCTTTATGCGAGGTAAAGGCTGTAATAGTTGCCAAAACACCGGGTTCCGAGGGCGAATTGGTATTTATGAACTGATGATGGTGGATAGCAAGGTTCGCCAGATGATTTTTGATAACCAGTCCACCACCGAGATTCGGAAGTATGCCATTACCGATGGTGGCATGAGCACACTGTTCCGCGATGGAGTGGAGAAAGTCCTAAGCGGGATCACCACATTCGAAGAGGTTTACCGTGTAGCAAAACGAACGGAGCAGGATGACTGAAAACCCCTATTAAGAGGGGTGTAAGGGGCTTGTGAGCTTGTAAAACGTTCGGTTTTGGTCTTTTTTTGGACCTAAACAGGGTTGCTGGTAACAATAGGTTGTTACTTGTTCCCCCCGGCTTTCGTCCCGAATCGCTTTTCCTTCTCCTTGTTTCTTTCCTGCTAACTCACCTCTCAACGGTAGAGATGATTGCTCGCCACTAACCAGTAACCAGTCCGAAAACCATTAAAAGAGACCGATCGAGAAATATGGCAACCGTATTAATTGACAAGCTATTGGAAGCGTGCGTTAAGCAGGGGGCGAGTGATATTCACATCACTGTCGGCCAACCGCCCGTCTTTCGTCTGCATGGCCGTCTCCGCAAGTTGGAAACGAAGGTCCTCGAGCCGGATGACACGGTCGCGTTGATGAAGAGTATTTCCCCGGAACGCTGTCAGCGTGAATTGCAAGAAGCGGGAAGTGCTGACTTTGGATTTGCCTACGCGGACAAGGCTAGATTTCGTGTATCGATCTTTAAGCAACGCGGTAATATCGCGATGGTGTTGCGGCAGATTCCCAATGAGATGCTGCCGCCCGAGCTGCTCGGTGTTCCCGAGGTATTCACGAAACTGGTGATGCGTCCACGGGGGCTGATCTTGGTTACGGGTCCGACCGGTTCCGGAAAGAGTACGACCTTGGCCAGCTTGGTTAACTTTATCAATGAACGGGTCGATCACCATATCATTACGATCGAAGACCCGATCGAGTTCTATCACTACCACAAGAAATCAACCGTCAACCAACGGGAAGTGGGCGTTGATGTTCCAAGTTTCTCAGAAGCCATTCGACGCGCACTGCGACAGGATCCGGATGTGATTCTGGTGGGTGAGCTTCGTGACCTCGAAACAATCGAAGCGGCTATATCGGCTGCTGAGACCGGGCATATTGTGTTCGGCACTCTGCATACCAATAGCGCTCAGGGAACGGTCAACCGAATTATCGATGCCTTTCCGGGGAACTTGCAGGATCAGATTCGGACACAGCTATCGACATCTTTGATTGGTGTCCTAGCCCAAACCCTTTTGCCGCGCATTGGTGGCGGCAGGATTGCATCGTTTGAATCTCTGGTGGTCACGCCAGGCGTGGCCAACCTGATCCGTGAAAATAAGACTTTCCGAATTAACTCGGCGATTCAGACGGGTGCCAAATTTGGAATGATGCTAAATGACGACTGCCTGTTTCACCACTGGTTGGATGAAAAGGTTGAGATGGAGGACGTTTTAGGCAAAGCTCATGATCCCGATTCTCTCGCTAAGCGAATCGCAACCGCTCGGCGCCAGTTGGAAGAGGGTATTGCACTGGATCCTAACGGACAGGTGGACGAGACGGCCTGATCGAGAATGCTCAGGCAACCAAAAACAGATATTGAAACAACACATCAGATATTGAAACAACACATCACACTGAAACTTATTGGGTAGTAACATGGCCGTCAGGCGCCTTGGCCAAATTTTAGTCGACTTGGGATTCATCACCGATGATCAATTGGAGATGTTGAACGAGGAGCAGAGTCAGAATCCGACCCAGTTGATTGGTCAGATCGCTGAAGATATGGGTTTGGTGACGGATGATCAACTGATCGTTGCGTTGGCCGAGCAATTTGGTCTTCAGTCCATTGATATCGAGGGTGTCGTCCCTCCCGAAGAGGCGAAAGCTGTGGTGAACGACACTATGGCGCAGCTGTACCGGGTGATTCCATTGCAAGTCAATGACGGCGTCGTGACGATGGCGACCTGTGACCCGCAAAACCTATCGATGCAGGACGAGCTCAGGCGATTTTTAGGCTATGAAGTTCGGTTGCTAGTGGCGACCGAGAGTCAGATTCTGAAGTCCATCGATAAGCACTTCAACGAAGACGTTGAAAGCATCGAAAAAATCATCTCCGAGCTGGAGAACAATGCTGAGCTAAAAGAGGCCAGCGAAAAATTGGGTGGAGGCGGCCCGATCAACCTGAGTGATGTGGCAGAACTGGTCGATAGTGCACCGGTTCGTAAGTTGCTGAATATGGTGTTGCTGCTGGCCATTAAAGATCACGCTAGTGACATCCACTTTGAGCCGTTCGAAGATGAGTTTCGGATTCGAATCAAAGCGGATGGGGTGCTGTTCGAAATGGTTCCCCCGCCCCGCCACTTGGCCTTTGCGATCACGACGCGTATTAAGGTGATGGCCAATCTCGACATTGCCGAACGGCGATTGCCTCAGGACGGCCGGATCGAATTGACCGTCGGTGGTCACCCGGTCGATTTACGAGTCAGTGTGATGCCCACTATGTTTGGTGAGAGCGTTGTCTGTCGTGTTTTGGATCGATCGGTTGTCTCGCTTGATCTGAACAACGTGGGGATGGACGAAGAGACCATCGAAGAATTCCGTAAGGTCATGGCCAAACCCAATGGGATTGTCTTGGTGACGGGGCCGACAGGTTCCGGGAAAACCACGACGCTGTACTCCGCACTTAGTGAATTGAATCAAATCGAAGACAAACTCATCACGACGGAAGATCCGGTTGAGTACGACATTGACGGGATCGTCCAGATACCGATTGATGATGATATTGAAGTCACGTTTTCCAAGTGTTTGCGAGCTATTTTAAGGCAGGACCCCGACAAGATTTTAGTCGGTGAGATTCGCGACTTGGAAACGGCTGAAATCGCCGTTCAGGCATCGCTGACCGGGCATACCGTGTTCAGCACCTTGCACACCAACGACGCTCCTAGCACCGTCACTCGGATGAAAGATATGGGCGTGCCAACGTTTTTGATCACGGCCACGGTCGAGGCCATTTTGGCCCAACGACTAGTGCGTCGGATCTGTCCGGAGTGCCGCGAAGAAGTCGAACCGAGTGAGGACATGTTGACTGAAATCGGGTTAACGTTAAAAGACGTTTCCGACAAGAAATTTTACCGTGGCGCTGGCTGTAGTGGTTGCAGTAACACCGGATACAAAGGGCGTGTTGGGTTATTCGAATTGATGATCATGAACGACGAATTGCGGGAACTGATCATGCTGAATGCCCCGACCGATAAACTGCGAGCTGCGGCCGAGGATAACGGAATGCGATTGCTCCGCAGTGCGGGGATTGCGTTCATGTTTGATGGAACGACGACGCTGGAAGAAGTTGTGAGAGAAACCATTTTAGATGCTTAGATTTTAGATGATTAGATTCTAGATGATTAGTAAGGAAGTGAGGCACGGTAGGCGGGTCTGCCGACCGGAACCCAACCCAAACTTGGGCATTAAAAAAACGATTCCATTAGAAATTCCTTTTCATATATATGTTGATGATAGAGCAGGTGCCCGTGGAGGATTGTCATCCGCTGGTACCGGCTTGTGAGGATTGAGAGTTATGCCAACCTATCAATTTGAAGCGATGGACCCACAGGGTCAAGAAATTCGAGACGTCATCGAAGCGCCCACGCAGGACGAAGCTCAGGCGACGATCCGCTCGATGGGTTATTTTGTGACCAAAATTGCCGTCCAGAAATCAGCCCAACGGGCCGGTGCGGGGGGGAGCTCGAAAAAGAAAACTTTCGCTCTGGGAGGAGCAGGCGGTAAGAAGATCGTGCAGTTCACGAGGCAGCTGTCCATTCTTCAGGACGCCGGTCTGCCCATTTTGAGGTCGCTCAAGATTCTTGAAGAACAAGCCCGACCCGGCGCCCTCAAAAATGCGTTGATCGATGTTTGCGATGAGATTGAGGGGGGGGCCTCACTTTCTGAAGCGCTGGCAAAAAGCCCCAAGGTTTTTGATCGACTGTATGTCAACATGATCAAGGCGGGTGAGGCGGGCGGCTCACTGGAAGTCATTCTGCGAAGATTGGCAGAGTTTAAAGAGCGGACGCAATCACTCAAGAACCAGGTCATCGGTGCGATGATCTATCCGATCATGGTTGTCCTGTTCACCGTCGGTATTCTGGTCTTCATCATGATTCGGATCATTCCCGAGTTTAAAGAGATGTTTGAAGAGTTTGGAATTGCCCTGCCGGCCATGACTCAATTGCTGATCTCGATATCCGACCGATGTGTCAAGCTTTGGTTCTTGTTCCCATTGGTCCCCATTCTGATCATCGTGACCATTGCCCTGATCTGTAAGTTCCGGGCAGGGAGGATGGGTTGGCACCTTTACCTCTTAAAGATTCCCGTCATTGGAAAATTGGTCGAAAAGAGCAACCTGGCTCGTACGACTCGAACCCTGGGTGCCTTGGTCGCCAGTGGTGTTCCGATCATTGAAGGGTTAACGATTACCCGTGAAACATCCGGTAACGCGATGTTTGAAAAGATTTACAGTAAGGTCACCGATGCGATTCGCGAGGGTGATACGATTGCGGCTCCGATGAAGAAAAATGCCAAACCGAGTTTTCACCCGGTCACGGCGTTCTTTTTCTTGGCCACTGTCTCCCTCCCCCCATTGGCGGTTCTGTTCGTTCAGTTCGACCTGTGGTTTTACGTCGCCTACGCCTGTGGTGCTTTTGGGCTGATCTCCCTGCTTTGGTATTTCCTCAACTGCCGGAAACCGGTGGTCGAGGATTTGGTGATCAACATGATTGACGTCGGTGAAGAGACCGGCGAGTTGGATGTCATGCTTTACAAGGTCGCTGATTACTACGAAGAAGAAGTTCGGACGATTACCGACGGGATGTTGAAGATGATCGAGCCGATCATGATTATCTTCCTCGGTCTGGTGGTCTTGTTCATCGTGGCGGCATTGTTCATGCCGCTGATCGCGATCATTTCCGGTCTGACCGGCAAAGGAAAATAACGTCTCGTTCCGCTGGGCGGTCACCCGGGAGACGGGTTCTGGCCGCCCACTGAAAACGAATCAAACTTACCGGGAGAGTATCCAATGAAATCTTATCTTTATCACAACCGTCCCCATGACATTCGTCGCGGTTTCACCGTGGTCGAGGTATTGGTGGCGATCACGATCATCGCGATCCTAGCCGCGATCTTGACCCCTGTGGTCGGTTCGGCCCTACGACGGGCCAACGAGTTCGCCATTGAGTCCGAGATGAGTCAACTGGATCTGGCGATCGAACACTTTAAAAGCGACAACGGGTTTTACCCGCCCAGTTTTGCAAGCTTCGATAGTGCCGATGATATTCTACCTTACTTAAACCGGCTCGCTCCTAATCATGCTGAGGGCAATGGCGGTGTTGGAACTCGATTAAAAAATTGGTGGGATCAAGTTGGCTCGGATTTAGCAAAGAAAGATGCAAGCGGTGATCTAGTCAACCCAGGTGCTTCTCTCGTCTTTTGGTTGTCGGGGATTGCTAAAAATAAACAGTATCCGCTAACCCTTCCTGCGGATGGGCTCGTGGCGCTTTCTGGCTACAACAGACTAGACGAAAATGTTGAGCGTAATGCCTACTTTGAGTTTTCCGCAGATCGTCTTGATACGCCACCCAACGCAGACACTGTCAAGATCCAACATTACCTTCAGGCACGCGGTCCTGCAGAGCCATATTTGTATTTGGACTCAGGCAGCTATGGTACTGCGGGTGGTTATTGCGAAAACGGAAATCCGCCACAGCCGTTCTTTAACCCAACGTCCTTTCAGTTGGTTGCCGCTGGCTTGGACGGTCAGATTGGGAATACGGCTAATGGAGGGCTGATAGCCAGCCAATGCGGTCCCCGTGGTATGGACAACATCATCAACTTTGTAGGTGAAGGTGTCGGGAAACTGGAAACCAAAGCGTTAGGAATTGACTAGTTGCACCGTCCCTTCGGGACAGACCTCAAATACGGGTTTAGCCGATTGTTGTTCCCTACTCCTCTCGAAGAACCTACCTATGAAAATCTCATCTAACCAACCTAACAAGCAACATCGCGGGTTCACGCTTGTGGAATTGCTGATGGTGATTGCCATCATCACCATCCTTGCGACTTTGTCGCTGGCCGTCCTGCGGAGCTCGCAGGAGGAGGCCCGTACCTCAGCCACCGAGGCGCGCATCACTCAGATTCAAAATATGTTGGCGATCTACAT